>NZ_JACJVO010000046.1:0-113855 GCF_014212055.1 Cohnella zeiphila
GCGAACCGGAAAACCTCCCTTTATTTCCACCTTTACCGCCTTAGAGCGGCAAAACCGAACAATTATAGGGAGGATTTCCCGCTTATCGCGTCGTTTGAGGCTTGATCGGCTATTTAAAGGGAGAATTTCCCGCTCGGAACCGGAAATGCTTGTTCCTTGCGCGCAATACCGTCCTAAGTCAGTAGCCCATTTCCCGCAAAAGGCGGGACAGCGTGCGCAGCCGCTCCCCGATCAGCTCTCCGTCGTCGTTCAGCGCCTGGCTGAAAAGCTTCACGTCTTCGTCTATCTTGTCGTTGTCCGTGCAAACGGCAACCGTCATCGCATCGCCCTGCAGGCCGATCCGGTCGATGGCCGGCTGCTCGGGATCGTAGAGCTTCGGATAGCGGTACGCCTCGCGGAAGTGCTCCAGGCTTCTCGCTACCAGAATGGCCAGATCGAGAACGCGATGCAGCGGAAGCTCCTCCGACTGCCTCGACCATTTCTCTCCCGTGTAGCGCCACACTTTGGCGGAAATATCGACTTTTCCCCGGTCGTTCCATTGGGCCAATCCGAGCGAAAGACCTTTGGCATCGGAATGGTTCGCGTACCTTCCGTCCACGCTCTCGTAATTTT
This sequence comes from Cohnella zeiphila, assembly GCF_014212055.1. GTDB lineage: Bacteria > Bacillota > Bacilli > Paenibacillales > Paenibacillaceae > Cohnella > Cohnella zeiphila. The sequence goes on from NZ_JACJVO010000046.1 coordinate 613, forward strand.
CCGCCACAATGACGGGCTTGTGCTTCAGCGTCGTCGGTATTTTCATGATCGGCCGCCGGCCTCCTCTTACTCGTTTACTGATTCACTAAATAAAATACGCTACTAATCATAGCCTGCCCCGCAGTAACGAGTCAATCGAACGATCCGACCGCTTCGCGCAGGGACGCCTTCGTTCGCTCTCTCTCCTCCCGTTTCGACATCGGTTTCCCTCTATTTTACAGACGAAGCGGCGTTTCGGAGTTATAATAATAGCAATACGATTTGGCAGCACCGCCAGGAGGTCCGGAATGCCCACTAAGCAAGCCTCATCTTCCCTATCGACCATCCCCGCCTCCTATTCCGCCCGCTGTCTCGAACTGCTGAAGCGGGAAGCGCGCCGTCCCTTGCTCGCGATTGTCGCCCCGCCCGGTTATGGCAAGACGATGCTGCTCGAAGCCTGGAAAGAAGTTCTCGAACCCGGCTGCACGGTCGGCTGGCTGTCGCTGGAACCGGAGGACAACGACATTCGCCGGTGGTTCAAACGGTTGCTCGGAGCGATGCCGTTCCTGGGGGAGGAATGGGCATCCGAGCTTCCCGAGCCGCCGGCTTCCCTGCCGCCGGGACTGCTGGACAAGCTCGCGGCGGCGCTTCGGGAGCGGAATGAAGAGATTCGCTGGATCTTCGACCGTTACGAGGCCATCCGGGAGCCGGCCATCCACGACAGTATCGCTTATTTGATCGAGCGCGCGGGCGCGAACGTGCGCTATTGCATCGCAAGCAGGGAGAGCCTGCCGTTCTCCGACCGGCTACTCCGTCTCTCCCCCGGTCCGTTCACCGTCTCCTTGGATCATCTGAAGCTGAACCTGGCCGAGATCCGGCAGGGGGTTCGAGGCCGCACCGGCTCGCAGCTCCAAGCGGACGATTGGCAATCCCTGCATCAGCTTACGGACGGTTGGCCGCTGGCGGTGGAGCGATTCGCCTCCCTGATGGACGGAATCCGGGCCGAGCCGATGAACGAATCGGCGGCGCTTGCGGCGCTCCCCTCCGAGGTTCGCGGCGTGCTTCTGAACAACGTTTTTTTGCGGCATCCGGAAGAGCTTCAGCGTCTGATGCTGCTTACGTCGGTTCCCGACTTTTTCGACGCGGAGCTGGCGCGGCGGCTGACCGGAGACGCTTCCTGCCATCTCGGCCTCGAACGGCTCTTGCAGACGAATCTGTTCCTGCACCGAAGCAACGACGGCAGGTACCGGTATCATCCGCTGTTCGCCTTTTTCCTGCGCGAGCGGCTGAAGGAAGAAGACAAAAGCGCCCCCTTGACGATGCACGAACGAATCAGCCGCTGGGCCCAGGAGGAGCATTTGCTGGTCGACGCGATACAGCACGCGCTGCTGATCCCGGACTACGAGCGGGCAGCGGAACTGCTGCTGGGCGATATCGCCGCGACCCTGTCGCATTCGCGCTCGACGCTGATTCGTCTGATGGAACAATTTCCCGCTTCCGAGATGAGCGGCCGGCCGTCGCTGGCCATGTTCTATGCTTGGCTGCTGGTCGCCGTTCATCGCATCTCGGCGTCGGAGACGGTGCTGGACCTCGCGGAAGCAGGCATGACGGAGGAAGATTACGCCTTCGCTCCGACCGGAGAGGATCTGCGCGGCTATATCGCGACCATTCGTTCCCGCATTTTGCTGCTTCGCCGGGAAACGGAAAGGGGCCTGCAACTGATGCATGAAGCGGCGGCGCGCTTGAACGGTCCGGGCTATCTCTATAACCATTCCAACACTCTCGAACCGTACGGAAGCTCTTTGCTCAAAAGCAATGTCGGCTATTGGGGAGCGATCGACCAATCCATCGCCATCTACGGGTATGCCGAACCGCTGTGGAACGGCGTCAACCAAGGCTACGGCATTATCCAGACGATTCTCGGAGAGTGCTACTACGAGAGGAACCGGCTGGGCGAAGCGGAGAAATCGCTGCTGGGCGGCAGGCGCATCGGTCTCGATCTGATGGATCCCGGCATCATCATGCCGTCTTCCCTGCTGCTCATCCAATTGAGATGCGCATACGGAGAGCACCAGGCCGCGCAGGTTCTGCTGGACGAGACCCGGAAGCTGCTGGAGAAGAACGCGGAGGAAGAAGGGACGGCCGTTCTGGACGCCTGTCAGGCGCGCCTTCAGATGAGGACGGGACAGCTCCCCCTGGCGAAAAAATGGCTGCGGAACCAGAAGCTCGACCCGGAAGGCGTTCTGGACCTCCGCTGCATGTTCGAGTACCTGACGCTGCTTCGCGCTTTCGTTATACTGGGCCAGCCCAGGCAAGGGATCGCGTTCGGGGAGCGGCTGCTGCAATTCGCCGAATCCTGGTATTTGCACTATTACATCGCGGAAATCCAGCTGCTCCTGTCCGTGCTTTACGATGGGAACGGCAGGGGAAATACGGCGCTTCGCAAGCTCGAAACCGCCCTCGGCATCGGCGCCAAGGAAGGTTACTTTCAGCTTTTTCTCGACGAATGGGACACCGCGGCTTCGCTCTTCGCCAAGTTCGAGAGGCTGGCAAGGACGAGGAGATCCTTATCGCCGGACATTCAAGCTTTCTACGGCCAATTGCTGGAGCTGCGCAGCGAGCAGGAGCTGTTCGTGGATAAGGACCGCTTCGCCCGGAAGAAGCTGACCGGCAAGGAATACAAAGTGCTGCAGCAGATCGTGGCCGGCCGTTCCAACGCCGCCATTGCGGACGAGCTGTCGATTCGGCTGGAAACGGTCAAAACCCACTGCAAGAACATCTACCGCAAGCTCGGACTCAAAAGCCGCAAGGCCGTCCAGCGGCACTACGGGGCGGAAGGCTGAGCGGCTGCTCCGTGCCTTTGTATGCGGGAACCGGGAGGCGTAAGACAGGCCGGGAAACCGGCGTTCGTTTGCCTTTTCGGATGCAGCGCCCAAGGTCCGACCTAGCGATAACCTAACGAATCCAAGCGACGTTATTTCGATGAAAACAACGCTTTGCGAAACGTAACGAACCCAGTGAACCTTATTCGGCAGACAGGCTCCGTTTTCCGGACCGCAAGGGGCAAATAAGATCGCCGTGATTCGTTAAAATGCAAATCGGCCTCTCCGGAGTCGAATAAGAACGTAAAGTTTCGTTACCGGCTGCTGCGTTTCGAGCCCCTCTTCCTGCACCCTTATTTTGGCCTAGCCCCTTTCTCGCGAAAAAAGGACCGCCCGCGAAATGCCGCGGGCAGTCCTTCCCAAGGTGCGGTTCAATCCGAATAAACTTCCGTTCCGTTATCCCCGCGCTTGACCGTATGCGCCACTGTCGCTTCCTCGATCTCGTCGTATGCCCAATGGCTCGGCGGAACGTCCGACCAGGTTTGCTTCGAGACGCCGGTTAAAGGTCCCCTGCCCTCCAGTCGGTTGAACAGAGCGACCGCTTCCGCGCGGGTCAGCACCCGATCGGGACGGAACGCTCCGCTGCCGTCTCCGGTCAGATACCCCGCTTCGGCCGCCGCGGCGATGCCGGCTTCCTGCCGATGACCCTGGGTGTCGGTAAAAGAGGAGGTTTGGCCGTCGGTCGGGAGTTTTTTCCACCTGACGACGATCGCCGCCATGTCCGCCCGGCTCACGCCGGCATCGGGATGGAACAAGCCGTTCGCATCCCCCGTCATCAGGCCCGCTCTGCTTACCGCCGCGACCGCCTCCGCCGCCCAATAGCCGGGCTTGATGTCGGCGAAGCGGCGGTTCGGTTCGGCTTCCGCCGTCTCTTCCATCCGAAGGAATCGATCCAGCATCGCGGCCACTTCGGCCCGAGTCAACGGAGCGTCGGGCCGGAACGTGCCGTCCGAGAAACCCTTCATGTAAGGCAGATGCCGCTGCTCCGGCAGCTTCACGATCGCGAACGTGTCGGAGCTCTCCAGAGGGCTCTCCGCTTCGACGCCCACGGGTTGACCGTCGTCATCGTACTTGATTTTCCCGGCTAACAGTTCGCCCCCGCCGTCTTCATGCTCGACGTAAACGGACAAGGAGGAAAGGAAGGCGGAACGCTCGGCCTCGTCGGACGGCAAGCCGCTCTCCTGCAGCGGGAACAGCAGCCAGGCCGGCAGGGCATCCGCGCCGGTCCCGATGGCCGTCGGGCTTCCGATCCACTGCGCGCTTTGTTCGCCCGCCGCCTCTTTCAGCGCCTCCGACTCGGCGGCACGGCTGATAAAGTTTTGTTGCCGGTCGGCCTCGAGTACGGGCGCCAGCGCGATGCGAAGCTCGTTCCCCTGCCAAGCGGCCAGCGCCGCTCGGGAGAAGGAAAGCGTCGCATTCGCGGCATCGATCTCCACAGACACCGCTTGACTCAAGCGATCCAGAACTTCCTTCGCGAAGCGGACCAACACTCGGTCCGCCGGATCGCCGGGCAGCTCGCCGACGATGACCCGAACCGTATCTTTGCCGTTCGTTCGCGCCAGCTCGACAATGGAATCGGCGGTTTGAAGATCCAGGTCGACCTCATCCGTCCTGGTGCCGTCCGCTTCGACGATTCGGGCAATGGGCGCCTGTTCTCGCAGGGAGGAGTCCGTCCCGGCTTCCACGATCGCCCAGCGTATGGACGGAATCGGGCTGCTTATCGGTCCGGCCGGCTCTGTCGGCGTTTCAGACCATTGCGCATACAATGTCGCGTTGCCGGTAACCGTCACGGTTGCGCCGGCCGCGTAGCTCGTCCCGCTCCCGTCCGCTTCCGTATTCCACCCGGCAAACGTATAGCCGGTCTTCGCCAGCATCCCGGCATCTTTCACCGTCGCGGTCGCACCGGACAGATAGGCGCCGCTATCTGTCGGTGCGCTGCCTTCCGTCGCTCCGTTGCCGTCATACGTTATCGTGTACGTCGGCAGCGTCGTCCACTGCGCATACAGCACGACGTCCGCCGAACCGATCTGCAGCTCAGAGCCGACCATATAACTTGTGCCGCTGCCATCCGCTGAGGCGTTCCATCCGGCGAACGAGTAGCCGGTCTTCGCCAGCGTCCCGGCATCTTTCACCGTCGCGGTCGCACCGGACAGATAGGCGACGCTATCTGTCGGCGCGCTGCCTTTCGTCGCTCCGTTGCCGTCATACGTTATCGTGTACGTCGGCAGCGTCGTCCACTGCGCATACAGCACGACGTCCGCCGAACCGATCGCCAGCGCGGAGCCGGTCGCATAGCTTGAGCCGCTGCCGTCCGCGACCGTATTCCAGCCCGCGAATGCATAGCCCGGCTTCGTTAACGTCCCGGCGTCCTCTACGGTCGCCGAATCGCCCGCGAGATAATCGTTGTTGTCCGTCGGCGCGCTGCCGCTCGCGGCCCCGTTGCCGTCATACGTTATCGTGTACGTCGGCAACGCCGTCCACTGCGCATACAGCATCACGCTTGCATAGCCGATCGGCAGAGCGGAGCCGTCTGTATAGGCTAGCCCGCTGCCGTCCGCTTTGGTGTTCCAGCCTGCGAACGAGTAGCCTCTCCAGGCCAGCGTCCCTGCACCTTGTACCGTCGCGGAATCCCCCGGATAGTACACGCCGCTGTCCGTCGGCGCACTGCCGCCCATCGCTCCGTTGCCGTTGTACTTCACCGTATACCTCAGCAGCGCCGTCCACTTCGCGTACAATACCACGTTCGCCGAGCCGATCGTCAGCCCGGAGCCTTCCGAATAAGTTTGCCCGCTGCCATCCGCTTCGGTGTTCCAGCCCACGAACGAGTACCCTCTCCAGGCCAGCGTCCCGGCCCCTTTTACCGTCGCCGTCGCGCCTGACAAATACGCGCCGCTGTCCGTCGGCACCGTGCCGCTCAAGGCCCCGTTGCCGTTATACGTTACCGTATACGTCGGCAGCGCCGTCCACTGCGCGTACAGCGTCACGCTCGCCGAACCGATCGTCAGCGGCGCCCCCGCCGCATAGCTCGTTCCGCCTCCGCTCGCCGCGGTGTTCCAGCCCGCGAACGCGTAACCGGCCCTGACCAGCGTCCCGGCGTCCTTCACAATCGCCGTCGCGCCTGACAAATACGCGCCGCTGTCCGTCGGCACCGTGCCGCTCAAGGCCCCGTTGCCGTTATACGTTACCGTATATGTCGGCAGCGCCGTCCACTGCGCGTACAGGGTCACGTTCGCCGAGCCGATCGTCAGCGGCGCCCCCGCCGCATAGCTCGTTCCGCCTCCGCCCGCCGCGGTGTTCCAGCCCGCGAACGCATAACCGGCCCTGACCAGCGTCCCGGCCCCTTTCACCGTCGCCGTCGCGCCCGACAGGTACGCGCCGCCATCCGTCGGCGCCGTGCCGCCCGTGGCCCCGTTGCCGTTATACGTTACCGTATATGTCGGCAGCGCCGTCCACTGCGCGTACAGCGTCACGTTCGCCGAACCGATCGTCAGCGGCGCCCCCGCCGCATAGCTCGTTCCGCCTCCGCCCGCCGCGGTGTTCCAACCCGCGAACGCGTAACCGGCCCTGACCAGCGTCCCGGCGTCCTTCACCGTCGCCGTCGCGCCCGACAAATACGCGCCGCTGTCCGTCGGCACCGTGCCGCCCGTGGCCCCATTGCCGTTATACGTCACCGTATACGTCGGAATCGCCGTCCATTGCGCGAACAGCGTCACGTTGCCGTTGACGGTCATGGTTGCGCCCGGCGAGTAGCCCGTCCCGCTTCCGTTCGCCGCCGTGTTCCATCCCGCGAACGTGTAGCCGGTCTTCGTCAGCGAGCCGGCGCTCTGTACCGTTGCCGTATCGCCCGCCGAATAATCGTTATTGTCCGTCGGCAAGCTGCCGCCCGTACTGCCGTTGGCATTATAGGTGACGAAGTAGGCGCTTTTCACATTCGCGACGGTGATATTGTCGAAGTTCAAATTGGAAGGCGCGATTCCGCTCGCGTATTGCCATACGATAACAATCGTAACGACGTTTTTATAATCATAGCGAGCCCCCGAATTGAGCAGCGCCGAGAGTTGAAGCGTGCCGGTCGACAGGGTTATCGTCGACTTTCCGCTGCTATAGTTGCTAAACGAATCAATCGGGTTGCCGCTTTTGTCAAACAATTGGATATTCAAGAAGCTCAGAACTTGCCCGGCGCTGCTGTCAACCGCGCTGATTCCCAAATCCTTGAACGTAAATCCCCGGTTGACATACGTGTTCTCCGCTTTAATCACAAGGTTCCCCAGATCACCCGCGTTTTGCTGATCGGCCGACCATATTTTCGTCCCGCTCCCGTCATGCTCGAAGCCGCTGCTGATCAGAAACTTGTCGCCGACCGTCTTGTATCCGCCGGCGTCCGGTCCGAAAGCCCCGCCGAAATCGTACGTGCCGTCCGCCGTTCCCGTCGTTGCCGCCAAAGCTCCGGACGACATGGCCGGCAAACCGATCGCAACCGCCAGCAGCAGCAGGAACGCCGTTCGGATCCACAAGCCTCCTATCTTCTCTCTCGGCTTCTCTCCCGCTTGCTTCATTCGAATCTCTCCTCTTGAAAATGCCAATCTCCCCGCCTGCGCTCAGGCCGGGGTCGGAACGTCGCCTTCCAGACAGATCATGAAATTCATTGCCACATACGGCTGCATGTTGTTGTGGGGCTGATTGCCCCCGGCCGTCGCAATCGCCTCCGGCGACATTCCGACGTTGGGAACGCCTCCGTACAGCAGCGGCTGCTCAGGCGGTCTGCCGACGGCGGCTCCTTCCGCCCAGAAGCCGTTCGTCGGATCGGTCCAGTCCCCGATCTCGCTCACGGCCATGGCCGTATGGCCGTGGGAAGGGATCTCCGCGATCTGCAGCGCGACCGTCGCTTCTCCGACCGCCTGTCCCGCCTGGCGGGGGGTTAGACCTTCGCCGCTTCCCGCCCCCATCGGCGCCTGCGCCGTCAAGTCGGGCAGCGCAAATTCCGTTTTACCGTCACCGCCGTAGGTGTTGCCGATTACGGCGAACAGCTTCGGGCAATCGTCGACGTTCAGCAGCTGGCCGTTGCATGGCGCCCACCCGTTCGGCACGGTCGAACCTCCGAACGCCCTGATTTCCCCGATAAAAGCATTGGCCATCGCTTAGCCCCCCTCGTCATTCCGGATAATTTCCGGTTGTCGCCATGCAATAAACGAGCGCCAGATAAGGCTGCATGTTCTCATGAGCCTGGCCGCCGCCCGCCTGGCTGATCGCTCCCGGATTCATCGGCGTCAATAACATGGCCTCGGCATACGGGCTGTACGCCTGCGCCCAAGCCGCATTCGCCGGATCGGCCGTTGTCGCCGGATCGGAGGAAGCCGATGCCTGGTGCGTATGCGCAGGCATTTCATTCACCAGCAGCGTATGAGACGCTTCCCCGCCGGAAGTTCCGGGCGTGAAGGCCATTCCGGCATGGATCGGAACCCTCCCCCGCAAATCCGGGAGGGCGAATGTCGTGTGGCCGTCTCCTCCATAGGCGCTGCCGATCACGAAGAAAAGCGCCCGGTTGTCGAGAATTTGGAGCACTTGCCCTTCGCAAGGCGTCCATCCGGACGGGATGCGCACGTAGGGAAACAGGCGAACCTCGCCTAAATACGGGGTACTCATCGAATTCCTCCTTGTCCGGTCACGGGAATAGGCCATCCAGCGAAATAATGAAAGAGATGGGCAAAGAAGGCATGACGTTGTTATGCGGCCATCCGCCTCCCGCGTTCGCCAGCAGCTGCCCGTTCATGGCGACGGGAGCGCCAGCCGATCCGTCCGCATAATTCGGGGAGACCGCCCAGACCGCTCCGCTCGGCGATTGAGCGTTCCCGTTGTACATGGAGGCATAGGGCGGATGAGTATGAGCCGGCAGCTCGTCCGCCAGAAGCGTCACGTTCTCCGTTCCCCCCGAGACGGCAAGTCCCAGCGAATCTTCGGAATCGTCGTAATGGACGGGGACCCGGCCCCGCAGATCGGGCAGAGCGAAAGTTGTGACGCCGTCCCCGCCGTAGAGCGTGCCGATCAGCATGTACAATTCGTAGTTCGTCGAAATGCTCAAAAGCTGCCCTTCGCACAGGGCCCAGCCTTGCGGAGCGAACGTGCCCGCGAACATTCGGATTTCCCCCAAATACGGCGTACTCATGGCCAACACCTCCGCTTGATGAAATCGCACAGCCGCGCTAGCTGCGATTCACCCCCTAATTAATCACACGATTCGCCAAATTTCTATCCCTCTTTTCCATGGGAATTTCCTTTTTCTCTATCCCTCTTTTTTGAAAATTTCTACCTCTTTTAACGGAGTTGACTCTCCCCTTGCAGGAGGCCGTAAGATGGTCCCTACGACGATCCAAGGAGGAGAAAATTCGAATGTCCCGTTCCCTGTCGCTGCTGCGAAACCGTTATGTCGCTTCCATCCTGTTATCCAACGTCTTCTCCCAATTCGGCATCTGGGTCCGCAATCTGGCCGTTCTGCTGGAGGCGATGAAGCGGACGGGAGGCGACGCCTTCGCCGTCTCCATGATCTCCGTCGCCGAATACGCTCCGATCTTCGCGTTCTCGTTCATCGGCGGCGTGTTCGCGGACCGGTGGCGTCCCAAAAAGACGGTCGTCCGGTGCGAGATCTTAAGCGCAATATCGGTGTTTGCCGTTCTCGGAGAGTTCGCGGCCGGCTCCTGGCAGGCCGTGTTCGCCGCCACGCTCGTCTCCTCGATCCTGTCGCAGTTTGCCCAGCCGTCCGGCATGAAGCTGTTCAAGCAGCACGTTCGGGACGAGGACGCGCAAATTTGCATGTCGATGCTGCAAATAATCATGTCCGTCTTTCTGACGGCGGGACCGGTATTGGGCACGTTCGTTTACGGGCAATGGGGCATGAAGCCGGCGCTGCTGTTGACCGGCGCAGCGTTCCTGCTGTCCGCGCTTGCCTTGCGGTTCATTCCGGCGGACCCGGCTATGCGCGAGGCGGCGGAAGCCCCAGTTCGGTCTTCCCTGCTGAGCGATATGGCGGACGGCCTTCGCTATGTATGGAGGAAGCCGGATCTTCTTCGTCTGAGTCTCTGCTTTGCGCTGGTCGGATTCGGAGTCGGGCTGATCTCGCCGCTCGGGATGTTCGTCGTGACGGAACGATTGGGGTTGTCTACGGAAAACCTGCCGTGGATTACGGTTCCTTACGGAGTGGGAGAGATGATCGGGGGAATGGCGACGTTCTTGCTGGCCGCCAAAGTCGCACCCGCAAGGCTGCTCGCGCTCGGCCTGCTCGTCAACGGGGCCGGCATTCTCGTCACCGGCCGGTCTGCCGTATTGTGGCTGACGATGGCCGCACAGTTCGTCCTGGCGTTCCTGCAGCCGGCCATCTTCATCGGCAACAACGCGCTCGTCATGCGGCAGACGGATCCGGCGTACATCGGCCGGGTAACCGGCATCCGCACGCCGCTCATGACCGGCGCCATGCTTCTGTCCATGGGCTGCGCCGGCATTCTGAAGGACGCGCTCTCGCTGACCGGCGTCTATGCGCTGGCCTGCGCCTGCTTCTGGGCCGGATGGCTGGCGGTCGTACCGCCGCTGCGCCCGGCGGATTCGCGGGGAGAGACCCGGTAGGAGGTCTCTCCGCCGCTTGCGCTCATCCGTTCGGCTGATGGGCGAGTATGTTGACCAGCTTGCCGAACGGATCCCGCACGAAGAAGCGCCGAACGCCCCACGGCTCGTCCGCGGGACCGTACTCGACCGGGAATCCGGCCTGCTTCATCCGCTCCAGCGCGGCATCCGCGTCGTCGACTTCGACGGACAAGTCCGGCGTCGGCGTGCCGGAGCCGCCCTCCGAGGCGAAGCTGATCTGCACGCCCATCCGTTCCTCGCTGCCGTACGTGTTGATCCATCCGTGGTCCATCAGCAGCTCGAGGCCGAGAACGTCTCCGTAAAAACGCCGGGCGTCGGCCACGCGGTCCGTCTCGATATTGGCGACGATTCTTTTGACTTTCACGTTTTCCCCTCCCTTCTCTATCAGGTATAACATACGCCGGCACGCGAAAAAAAGCGGATCTTGCGGGCCGCCCCTCGCCCGTAAGATCCGCGTCCTTTTTTCACCCGTTCATAAGCCGTTCCTGCTCCGTCAGGTGCGATCGCAGCTTGTGCACATACTCCGGCGCGTCCAAAGGATCGGCGACGATCATCTCAATGATGCTAAGCCGATGCGCCTGCTCCCGCTCGGCGGCCGAGATCGCCTCGTCCAGCTCGCGGTTCGTCCTTGCCTGCGCCGTAAAAGCTTGTCCGCCGAACGCCTCGGCCAGCAGCGTGTACCGCCAGGAAGGAATTTGATTGTACGCCTGGCCGGACGTCTTGACGTTCAGATACTTCTCGATCGTGTAGCCGTCGTTGTTCAGAATGAACACGATCGGCCGGCAGCCGTTCGCCAGCATCGAGCTGATCTCTTGAACCGTCAATTGCAGCGAGCCGTCTCCGACGAACAGCAGCACCCGCCGGTCCGGGGCCGCCATGCAAGCGCCGAACGCCGCGCCCGTCGCATAGCCGATGCTTTGCCAGCCCTGCTGGCCGATGTAATCGGCCCCCGCCGGCAGACGAAGCTGTGCCATGCCGTAAGAGAAAGTGCCCGTCTCGACCACCACGATATCCCGTTCCCTCAGCATGCGCTGAAAGCGCGGATAATACGAGGCCGCGCAGACCGGCTGATCCGGCTCCCCGAACGGCGCGTCGTACGGGAACGTGACGGAAGGCGGAACGGCTGCGCTGCGCCAGCCGATTCCGGACAAAGCGGAGAGAAGGTCATCCGCCATGACAGATTCGAACAGCGCCTCCCCGACCCGCACCGATTCCGGCTGAATGTCGATCAGGCGCAGCCGATCGAGCTTAGACGTGTAGTTGGCCGTATTGAGGTCCGTCCAGACGAGGCCTGCCGCCACGATGCAGCCGGCGCTCTCGACGGCGCTCCGCACCTGCTCGCTCCCGAACGCTCCGCCGTATAGGCCGATGTAGTTCGGATGCGATTCGTCGAACCCGCTTTTGCCGAGCAGAAGCGAAGCCGCCGGCACGTTCCAGCCTTCGGCCAAGCGGCGCGCCGCTTGCCTCCAGCCGAAGCGAAGCGTCATCAGGTCCGCCAGCAGCACGGCCGAATCCGCGCCGCCGAGCAGCCCGCGAATCGCCGCCAGCGCGGCCTGCAGCGCGTTCGGATTCGTCATGGCGGGCTGTTCCGCCGGCTGGGCATGCCGGACGATCGGCTTGTCGACCAGATCGGTCGCCGCCGACAAGTAGACCGGTTTGCGCATCCGCTTGGCGATGCGGATGGCCGCCGGAATTTCCAGCTCCGCGTTCTCGGGCGTCAGATCGGCCGTATAGGCGCAGAGTTGTCCGTACATGCGCCGGAACCGCCCGTAATCGCCATCGAGCAGCGAATGATGCATCCGCTTATGAGCCTTCTGGTCGGCCGACTTCGGCGTCCCCACGATATGGATAAGCGGAACGGACTCGGCGCTCGCGCCGGCTACGGCGTTGCAGGCGCTCAGCTCGCCGACGCCGAACGTCGTGATGAGCGCCGACATTCCCCTAAGCCGTCCGTACGCGTCCGCCGCGTACCCCGCCCCGAGCTCGTTGCGCCCGCCGACGAAGCGGATACCCGATTCCCTCTCCAGCGTATCCAGCAGGCTGAAGTTGTAATCTCCCGGAATCCCGAAGACGTCCGTGATCCCTTCTTTTTTCAAGCAATCGTACAGGAACTGTCCAAGCGTCGGGGCGATCGCCCCCGCGGCATACCGGTCTTGGGCCGGCCGGTTCGTAATCAGTGTCATCGTTGGAAAACCTCCTCGGCGCAAACGCGCCATGAATTGCCGCCGCTTCTAGATTGCCCCGCCGAGCTCCTCTGGCATTCCCGTCCCGTCACCAACGTCCGGCTAGGCGAATATCCTGGATCAAACGACGAAAATGGAGGAAACCGCGTGATTCCGACTTATCCGTATTACAGTCAGATGACCCAATGCAAGCAAGTGCCGATTACGTTCCCGCCCCAGCACCAGAACCGGCAGCCGGGTCTGGAATACTTGATGAATCCCGTACCGATCTCGGATAATCCCGAATACCGGGGAAGCGGCAAGCTGGCCGGCAAAGTCGCGATCATCACGGGCGGAGACAGCGGCATCGGCCGCGCCGTCTCGATCGCCTTCGCCAAGGAAGGCGCCGACGTGGCGATCGTTTACTTGTACGAACGCGAAGACGCGATGGCGACCGCGGAGATGGTGGCCGCATACGGACGGCAATGCCTGCCGATCGAAGGCGATCTGCGGCGCCCGGCCTTCTCGGCCGAAGTCGTTCATAGAACACTTACCCACTTCGGAAAAATCGACACGCTGGTCCTGAATCAGGGCGTCCAGTTCCCGCAAACCAGCATCCTCGACATTTCCGACGAACAGCTGGAGAACACGTACCGCACGAACATTTTCCCGCACTTCTATATGACCAAAGCGGCGCTTCCCCATCTTTGTCCGGGCAGCACGATCATCAGCACCGCGTCCGTCACCGCTTATGCCGGCGCTCCGCTTCTCGTCGACTATTCCTCGACCAAGGGCGCCATCGTCTCGTTCACCCGTTCGCTGTCGCTGCAATTGGTGGACAAGGGAATCCGGGTCAATGCGGTCGCGCCGGGACCGATCTGGACGCCGCTCATCGTCTCCAGCTATTCCGCCGAATACGTGAAGACGTTCGGACTGGAGACTCCGATGAAGCGGGCCGGGCAGCCGTTCGAGCTGGCCCCGACCTACGTGTATTTGGCTTCGGACGATTCTTCGTTCGTTACCGGCCAGGTGCTGCACGTCAACGGCGGAATCATGACGGAGACCTAAGCGCGTCTCCGTCGTCTCCTGCCGCGAACCGGAAAGTTGTCATCAAAACGTTAAAAGAGTCACATTTCCATCCTGTAAGCATTTTCCGCCTTGCGCTATACTGGCGTTGCACCGGCAACACCAAATCCGCAAAGGAGGAATCGGTTATGGGTGGAAGGTTCAAAACCGCTTTACAGGCGATCCTGACGGCGGTCCTGGCGTTCTCCGTTCTGCTGATCCCGCTCGGTCGGGAGGCGAACGCGAAATCGCTGGCTTCGAACGCGTCCGACGATGCCTGGATGTGGGGAACGACGTTTATGGGCAGCTCGACGACCGGCCTGAATGTCTACGGCGCGCAGGACAAGAAAGCGTATCTGAAGTTTACAGTGAGCGGAGCGGGCACGATCACTGACGCCATTCTGAAAGTCAAATGCGTGACGGGAGGAACGGCGACGGTCGGCGCTTATGCAGGCACCGGCAACAATTCGTGGACGGAATCGAACCTGGCCTGGAACAACCGGCCCGACGTCGGCAGCCTGCTGGATTCCAAAAGCACGACCTTCGTGGCGGGAACGGTCTACTCCTTCCATGTGGGCTCGCTCTTGTCCGCCAACGGAACGTATTCGATCATCCTAAAATCGACCTCCGGAGACGAAGTCGTCTTCTCCTCCAAAGAAGGCTCGAGCGCGCCGCAGCTCATCGTCTCCGACGGCACGACGCCGGTCTCCTCCGAAGGCCCGAGTCTCGCCGGGTACACCTTGTATCGAGACTACTCGTTCGGCACTTCCCGGAACGTGAACAGCCTGACTTCGCTTGCGAATTCGTTCAACGCCTACGGCATCGCCGGCACGACGGTCATTAACCACGAGTGGCAGCGATACCAGCCGATCAACGCGAACAACCACGTTCTGACCGCGAACACGTTGGATTTGACGGCGCTGGCCAATCTCGGCGGCGTCTATGACGGGGGCATCAGCAGCGGCCAGATCGCGACGAAGGAGACGTTCTATCCGTCCGACGGCAAGACGTACATCTTCCAGCTGCGCGCCAAAATTCCGAACGGGACCGGCACTTGGCCCGCTTTCTGGCTGTACTCCCCCGGCGGAACGGGAACGACCGCTTCGGAGATCGATATCTTCGAGTTCTTCAACTCCCCGACGCAGAATCAATACGATTGGACGGGGTACGACCACGGCTCCGGCGTCGGCGACAACTACTACAACATTATGACGAACCAGTGGGTATGGCATCCGGGGACCGACTTCTCCGCCGATTACCATCTGTACACGCTCGTCTGGAAAGAAGGAGAAATTCAGAAGTGGGTGGACGGCACGCTGGTCAAAGGGACGAACTTCAACTGGTTCGGACCGGCGCCGCAGGTTCTCATCGATCTCGCGATAGGCGGCGATCCCAATTCCAACCCGACGACGAGCACATTTCCGGCTAAGTTCAGCCTCGATTACTTCCGGGTTTACGTGAAAAATTAATCTCAGGCAGCGTGAAAAACGCCTTCGGCGCAGGTGGCGCCGAAGGCGTTTTTTTCAGGCGATAGTTAAGGCAACGCCGGCCGACATCCGGAGCCGCGGTTACGAGTTCCCGCGTCCCGGCCGTTGTCCCGGCGACTCCTTCAGAAATTCAAGATGCGCAAAGCCCCAGCTGCACATGTCGGTCAGCAGGGAACCGAGCGTCCGGCCGTGCTCGGACAGCGAATATTCGACCCGCGGCGGAACCTCCGGGTAGACCTTCCGGTCGATCAGGCCGTCCTGCTCCAGCTCCCGCAGCTGCGCGGCGAGCATCCCCTGCTTCACCTCCGGGATCAGACGCCGCAGCTCCCCGAACCGCTTCGTCCCTTCCTGCAGCAGAATAAACAGAATGAACGGCTTCCACTTGCCGCCGATCGCCCTTAGAATCGCCAAAATTCCTTGCGTCTCCGCCGAATCGCTTCTTCTCTCGTTCATTCCCGTCTCCTCCCGCCGGTTCCGCCGTCTCTTCCTATTCCGGTAATATAACATTCGTCCCGCTCCGTGAACAGGGCGGCTTCTTGGCCCATGGTACGAAAAACCGGACTAAGTCGGGAAAAAATGCGTACTTTTCAACATTCGGCCGCGCCGCCATAATGGCTTCACGGAGGGGATTCAAGATGAACATAACGTTAACGGGCAAAACGGCCATCGTGACGGGAGCAAGCCGCGGCATCGGATTGGCGACGGTCAGGGCGCTCGCCGAAGCGGGGGCGAACGTGGCGGCGGCCGCGAGACAATTATCGGACGGGCTTAGCGAATTGGCCGTTTCGCACGGCGTGCTTCCCGTCATCGCCAATACGGCGACGGAGGAAGGCGCGCGGCAGGCGGCCGAAGCGGCGGCTTCCCGGTTCGGAAGGCTCGACATTCTGGTCAACAACATCGGGGCGACCGACCCCAGAGGGGGAGCCGGCTTCCTGGCGCTGGCGGATTCCGAGTGGGCGGAGATGCTCGACGTCAACTTGATGAGCGTCGTGCGGATGACCCGCGCCGCCTTGCCCCTGCTGACCGAGCGGGGCGGCTCGATCGTCAGCGTGTCTTCCATGAACGCCAAGCTGCCGAATCCTTACATTATTTCTTACAGCGCCGCCAAAGCCGCCGTCACCAATCTGTCCCGCAATCTGGCCGAAGAATTCGCGAGCCGGGGCGTGCGGATCAACACGGTGGCCCCGGGCCCGACTCGAACGGACATGTGGGCGGGCCGGCTTCCCGATGGAGAAGAGAACATTCGGGAGTTCGCCAAGGATCGCGGCATCTCGCTCGGCCGGTTCGCCGAACCGGAAGAAGTCGCCGACCTGATCGTCTTCCTGTCTTCCGACCGGGCGGCGATGATTACGGGGGCGGATTACATCATCGACGGAGGACTGGTCAAGACGGTCCATTGATTTGCGCATAGTCTTCTCGATCCGAGTGACGGGGGCCGGCTTCCCGGCTTTCCGACCCGGATGGGAGTCCGTCCCGGCTTAATGCGATTCCGCCGCTTCGCTTTTGCGGAGAACGGTCGACGGCAGCTTGCGGAGCCACTCGACGTCATTCTTAATGGAAGAATAAGCGTGGCCGGTGAGCAGCCGCACCGCTTCTTTCTTGTCCTCGGGAATCGTTTTCTCCGGACGGTTCTCGGATTGGACGACTTCGGTTTTGCGAATATAACCTTTCTTCTGAAGCACGTCGAACTGGTAAATACAGCGTTCCGTCGTTGATCGTAACGGTATTGTCCAATGGCTTGAGAACCATTTAATTAAAGCAATACAAGTGGACCATGAAGTCAAAGAAGTCGCCCCTGCCAAAAAAAAACCGCAGCCGCTTGTCTTTCCAGGCGACTGGCCGCGACGAGCCGGCTCATGCGCCAGGTCGTCGAGCTTGCGCGGGGGACGCTCGGCGAGAAACGGGGACTTGCCGTTCTTCTCCTTAACTGGTACTCCCACTCCCACGATCCGCGCTCCTGCGATAAACGCCCGCCTTCCTCCTTCAACAAGTCCCCTTTATGATGGACACATTCCCACAGTCGAAGGAGGAATTCCCCTTGAAAGCAGCCATTTTGCATCAACCAGGCACTCGGTTGGAGATCGCCGACGTCCCGACTCCGCAGCTAAAGCCCTCCAGCATCCGCGTCCGCGTTCTGGCGACGCCGATTCTCTCGTTTACGCATATGGTCGTCGGAGGGCAATTTCCGTTCCCGCTGCCCGTCCCGTATACGCCGGGACTGTGCGCGATCGGGACCGTGGAAGAGGTCGCGGGCGACGTGACCGGACTGCGGGCCGGACAGAAAGTGTTCTGCAGCCCCCTGATCGCAGACCGCAACAACGCCGATGCTCCGGAGAGGATTCTCAAAGGCTGGATCGGGATGACGCCGAACTGCGGCCATCTCTTGGAGCAATGGAAAGAAGGGACGTTCGCCGAGCAGACGGTCTATCCGATCGAAAGCGTCACTCCGATCGACGATTTGGGCGGCTATGCCGACGAACAGCTCGCCTGCATGTACTATTCCTGCATCGCTTACGGTGCGTTTCTCCGGGGTGACTTTCGGGCGGGTCAATCCGTCGTCGTGACGGGAGCGACCGGCAACCTGGGGACGGCCTCCGTTCTCGTTGCCTTGGCTCTCGGAGCGGACAAGATTTATGCCGTCGGCCGCAACGCCGGGGTCTTGCAATCGCTGGCTTCGCTCGATCCGCGGCGGATTGTCGCCGTGCCGCTTCCGGGCGCCGAAGAGGAATATGCCGCGACGCTCGCCCAAGAAGTCGAAGAAGCGGATCTTCTCGTGGACGCCGTGGGCATCGTGAACAGCTCCGCGCTGCTGGAAGCCGGCATGTCGCGGCTGAAGCAGCGGGGGACGGCCGTCTTTCTCGGCGGCGTAATCGCGCCGGTACCGGTGTCCTACTTGAACGCGATCGTCAAGGAACTCGACATCAAGGGCTCGTCCATGTACCCGCGGGAAGCGCCGGCGCAAGTGGCGCGGATGATCCGGTCCGGGCTTCTGAGGCTGGACGCGTTCCGCCCCGTTGCGTACCCGCTCTCGCGGATCGAAGAAGCGATCGCCTACGCATCCCGGTGCCGCGGGCTCGAATACTGCGTCTTGAAGCCATGACCGAGGCTTCGTCGATGGATGGAAAAGTCGTGCTGGTCACGGGAGCGACGGACGGCATCGGCAAAAAGACAGCAACTGATCTGGCCCGGCTGGGCGCTACGGTTCTTCTGCACGGACGCAACCCCGATAAATGCGAGGCGGTACGGAAGGAAATCGCGCGGCGAACCGGCAATGACCGGCTTCGCCGCTATGTGGCGGATTTTTCCTCCCTGTCGGAAGTGCGACGCTTGGCTGAGGAATTGGCTGCTCAAGAGGAACGGCTCGACGTGCTGATCAACAACGCCGGCATCGGGTCGGGCAAGCTGAGCGACAAGCGCCGAGCGCTAAGCCCGGACGGTTACGAGCTGCGGATGGCCGTCAATTATTTGGCACCGTTTCTGCTGACCCTTCTGCTGCTGCCCATCCTGCGATCTTCCGCGTCCGCCCGCATCGTGAATGTCGCTTCTATCGGCCAGTCGCGGATCGGGCTGGACAACTTTATGTTGGAACGCGGTTACGATCCGTTCGACGCATACAAGCGAAGCAAGCTGGCGCTCGTTGCGTTCACGTTCGAGCTGGCCGAGCGGCTGATGGCGGACCGGATTGCTGTCAACTGCCTCCATCCCGGTTCCCTGCTCAATACGAAGATGGTCCGCGAGAGCATTCCGATCGGATTCGGCAGCGTTCAATCGGGCGCGGACTGCGTCGTCCGGCTGGCGACCGCTCCCGAGCTTGCTGACGAGACGGGAAAGTATTACGACAAGAAACGCGAATCAAGCGCCGATCCTCAGGCTTACGATCGCGACTTCCGGAAGCGGCTGTGGCAATTGAGCGAGCGGCTGACCGGCCTCGCGGAGTCCTGATTTTCGGGAATGGACCGCCGGCACGATCGCGTTCTATAATAGGAGCAGAGACGAAGAACGTCCCGGAATTCTTCCCAAGCGAAGCTTGGCGATGAAGACGGGGCGTTCTTTTTCTATGAGTTGCGAAAGAGAGGAGCTGGCGGAGATGAACTTCGAAGAGGCGCACCAAGCATTTGTCCGGTACCATTTGCAGAAAAGGACGGGGGAGCGGCGGGGGCGGCTGGAACGCGGACATCAGGATGCGGAGAAGTTGTTCTGCCGCAACGTATGGTGGCCGCTGCAAGGAAACTTTGACGAGCTGCATCCGGAATTCGAGGTGCTCGATTGGCGAGGCCGCTCCTATTTCTGCGACTTCGCCTGGCTAACCCCGGCGGCGAGAATCGTCATCGAGATCAAAGGCTTCGGGCCGCACGTCCGGGATATGGACAGGGAAAAGTACTGCCGGGAGCTGAACCGGGAAACGTTCCTGGCCGCGTTGGGTTTTCAGGTTGTCTCCTTCGCCTACGACGATGTCGCGCACCGTCCCGAGCTGTGCGTCATGCTGCTGCGGATGGTGCTAAGCCGCTATCAACCGAAAGGGTCTCCCGACGGTCTGAAGCCATTGGCGGAAAAGGAAATCGTGCGTCTGGCTTACCGGCTCGCGCGCCCGATTCGTCCGATCGACGTCGAGACTTATCTGGATATGAACCATCGCACCGCCGTTCGGACGCTGCAAGAACTTTGCGAGAAGGGATGGCTGACCGGAACGGCCGGCGCGACCGGCAAACATATTGTGAAATATGAACTAGGGCGGATCGAACCGAGTTTACTATGGTAAGTTCGGAGTGACGCGGAAGTTCGGAGAGATGCCGGAGTTTGAGGTGATGCCGGTGTTTGGAGTGATGGGAGTGTAACGGCGAGAAATTCCTGCAAATGTGCAGGTTTTCCTGGAGGAAGTCATAAGCCTGGGACAATTCCTGCAAAAGTGCATCTTTTTGGCCATCTTCACCCCTTTATCAGGCGTTGACGCCCGAAAAACCTGCACATTTGCAGGTTTTTCGTCTTATTGAACTGATTTCGGGGAAAAAACCTGCATTTTTGCAGTTTTGACCGCTGAAGATGCTCGATTGCCAATTAAAGTCACCGTGAGGGGGACGGAGGGTTGACGAAAGCAAGAGAAGCAGCGGCCGACTGCGCCGCTGCTCTCCACGTTGAAGTTGAACCCTCTGCGACCCGGCGCGAAGTTGAGCCGCCGCTCCTCTCCGCGATCGCGACCGAGTAAAGGAAGTTGCGAAACCGTGTTAACAATGAGCATTCTCAGGCCATCTGCCGCCGATTCTCGCGTCTTACCGCCGGCCAAGAGCCTCGCGGATGCTGATCTCCACGGGAGAATAGCCGTCCGGATCGGCCCGGTCGAAGTTCATCCGTTCCTTCAGCGGGGTCTTCTGATTGCACATGAAGCGCGGAACGCCGGAGTGGTTCTGGGAAGCCGCATGGTACAGGAACGGGTGGCACAGGATGACGTCTCCGGGCGATGCCGTCGTCTCGACGACGCGAAGCTTGAAGCCGTCCGCGTCGGTATGCCAATTGTTCATGAAGCGGTTGACGCGGTCGACCCCCGCCGCCACTTCCGCGCCCGCCTGCCCGGTCAATTCCGCCAAGTAGGGATGCTCCAGATTGAGCATATCGATGCCTTCCTGCGGCTCGAGCCCTTCCGGATGCTTCTCCAGGAACCGCGCCACCACGCGATGGGAGCCTTCCACGACCAAGGTGCCGCCGCCTCGCGGGCCGATCTCCGAGAAGATGCACAAGCAAAGCAAGCCTTGATCGGGACTGTCCACGTAATGGCGGAAGTGTCCTCCGTCCCAATGCCAGCCTTCCGTCGGCACGTCCCACGGCATCTCGGCGCCGAGCGAGAAGTTGACCGGCCACCAGCCCCAGGTGCCGACGACTTCTTCTTTGCCGTATACGCCGCGGTCGATCCAGCGGTCGCGGCCGATCAGGTCTTCGATCGCGTCCGCCATCCGCTCCGTGTTGCAGCGGTCGAACGCGCCTCCCCGATACGCCTCCCGCAAGTTGTACATCGGCTGTCGCCACGTGTTCGGATCGGCCCGGTCGACGCCGAAGCGGCGAAGCTGATCCCAGATGTATTGCTGGCATTCAAGGGCCAGCTCCCGCGGATACGCCTGCTCCACCTTCACCCAACCGCGCTCGAGGAACTGCGCGATCTGCTCCTCCGTCAGAACTCTCTTCTCCATGCTCCCAAGCCATCCTTTCGCGAGTCGCGTAGGCTCCCCTTATTGCTGCTGCGTCTGCCGCCAAGCGTCGACCTGCTTCTGCTCCTCGGCGATGACCTTATCGATGCCGGCCGCCTTGAGCTTGTCGATATATTTCGGCAAGTACACTTCCGGATCCAGCGTGCCGGAGCCGAGCCCCGAGCTGAACTCCTTGCCGGCGCTGGTGATGGCCGCGACTTCCGTCTTGACGTTCGTCGGGTCGAACACGAACCCGAGCAGCGGGTCCATCTGCGCCTTGCTGTTGAAGTCTTTGAATTTCTCCCACTTCTGAGGGTCCTCGTTTTTCCACAAATAATCGTTGAACTGGTTCCCGAACAGCCAGGCCTGGTTCAGGTTATAGCCGGAAGTTTGGGCCGTGACGCCCGGCGGAAAATCGATCGTGTTGTCGTCGACCTTGACGTAGTGCTTGCCTTCGATGCCGAATGCGATCAGGTTGACGAGGTACTTGTCGGTGTAGAGCAGATTGAGGAACATCATCGCCCGCGCCGGATCTTTGGACGTCCGGGAGATGGCCACCATCGACCCTTGCGTATCGCCGGTGCCGATGATCGGAGGCGTCAGCTCCACCTGCACCCACTGCTGCCCGGTCGCCGTGCTGACTTCGGCGTCCTTGCCCGGCTTCAGCTGTTCCGGATAAGCGAACGCTTTGCCGGCTTTCAGACCGCCGCTCAAATCCTGAAGCGTCGCCGCGTCCTTGTTGATATAGCCTTTCTGGTACCACTTGTGCATGAGATTGTAGCCGCCCTTGATCTCCGGCGTATCGTAAGCGTTCACCAGCTTGTAATCGGTCGTCCCCTTCATTAAGGTGCCGGCTCCCCCGTCGAAATGGGCGAACGTGTTCGTGTTGTAAATGTTGAGGATCGAAATGTCCTTGTTCAAGTAGAACGGCGTCACGCCCGGCTCGTTCTGCTTGATCGTGTCGAAGATCGGCTCCAGATCCTCCGGCGTCTTGATCGCGGAGATATCGATCTGGTATTTATCCACGAGATCCTTGCGGAGCAGGACGCCCCACTGGCTGGCGATTTCCTTGTTGACGGGGAGGCTGTAGTGCTTGCCGTTGACCATCGAGCCTTCCAGCAGCCGCGGATCGATGACTTCCTTGGCGTCCGGCGCGTACTTGTCGATCAGATCCGAGATGTCGATGATGTTGCCCTGCGAGATTTTGGCGGCGAATCCGTTCCAGTTGGCCGTATACATGAGGTCGAAAGGCTCGCTGGACGCGAACTTCAGGTTCATCTTGTCGTCCCAGCTGCCCCAGTCGATCACTTCCAGGTCGAAGGAAGCGTTGATTTTGTCTTTCAGATACTTGCTCACTTCCTCGTTGACCAGAGCCTGATCCTTCTGTGCGGCCGCTCCGGGAACGTACCAGGTAATTTTATAAGGGGCCAGCTTCGACGCGTCGGAGGCGCCGCTGTCGCCGGCGCTCGCGCTCGCGCTGCCGCTTGCGCTCGCGGACGGGCTGCCGCCGCTGTCCGCTGCCGACGGGCTGCCGGCTCCCGCATTTCCTGCGTTCGAATCGTTTCCTCCGCTTTTCCCGCTGCAGCCCGTCAGCATGACGGTCACCGCAAAAGCTGCCGTCCACGCGGCTAATCCTTTTCTACCGATGCTTCTCATACGAACCCTCCCGATTGAATGAAATGACGGCGTTTCCAGCCCCATTGTAAAAGAAAAGCGCTTGCATCGAATAGGAACGAAGATGACCGAACTAACGTTAATATGACCGATCCCCGATCTGCAAGAGAAACGAACGATCGGGGCCTATTCCGTTCCGGACGGCGGCCGCGCGGCGAACAGAACGGCGTCCGCATTAAAATCGTGCATTCGAATCCGCGTTCTTCCGTCCGCGAACTCGAGCTCCGGCCTCCAGATCCGCTTCCCGTCCAGCTCGACCATCTCCACGGAGAAATCTCTCAGATCCGCGTCAAGCAGCAACTCGTTGCTATAGGGAATGTAGACCGCCAGTCGATCCCGGCCGGGAGAGGCGGCCGCGCGGATTTGCTCGTACGGAGTCAGCAGCAGATCCTGGGCCGGCTCGATGTCGTACAATCCGTATCGTTCGAAGAGCCAGCTGCAATAGCTTGCGTCCCACGCCCCCTCCATCCGCAGCGCCGTTCGCCAATCGTACGGAATCTTCGACCAGGCTTCGCTCGTAAACGCGGCGCCCGTCCGATGCCAGGAGAACAGTCCGTGCGCACCATAGGCGAACCCCGCTTTGGCGCCGGACAGAACGCTCCACCAGAACGCTTTCCGCACGTCGAAGGCATCGAACCGGCCGTACTTGTTGCCGTGCCCGTGGCCTTCGTAGCAAGGCTCGCCGTTGACGACGGGACGCTTCTCCCGCTTGGCGTAGAACGCTTGCGCCAGCCGATAGGCTCCCTCTTGCGAATCCTTGTCATGGCTGGACTGGTACATATAAAAATCGAGCAGGTCCGATCGAAGGAACTCTTCGACGTTCAGCTCGGCGGCGCCCATGAGGTGCAGGGTCGTCAGCGCGTCCGGCGCTATGTCCTTTACCGCTTGAAGCGACGTCAAGTAATGGCGTACCGTCCGATCCGAGCCGAAGTCGGTGTCCCCGCTGATCGCGTAGACGGGACTGTAGGCCGCGAATCTTCGGACCACGTATTCCGTATACGGCTTGACGAACTCTAGAGGCATGATATGGCTCGGGTTATTGCGGGAAAAGAACGTATCCGGAACGTAATTCGCCCACAGCACGACCAGCAGGCAGGTAAAGCCGCCATCCTCCGCCATCCGGACCATCTTCTCCGCCCGTTCAAAGAACGGTTCGTTGATTCGGGAGAAGTCCCAAGAGCCGTCGGAATGCTGTCGAAAAGGACAACCGTTCACATTCGTATCGCTCGTATCGTGCAATATCGGTAGAATCGAGATTTGCAGCACGTTGAACGGCTGGTGGCGCCTGTAGCTCAGGTACTGCTCCCACTCCTCGAGCGACGTATTCGAGAACGCGCTCCATACGGTATCCGCCAAATAAAAAACCGGCTTCCCGTCGCGTAAAAATCCGTCTCTGCGCCGGTTGATCGACCAAACGGCCATGCGAATCGCCCGCCTCTCTTTTCCCCAAACCCGCTGTTCCAGGTCAGCCCTTCACCGCGCCCACCGTCAGACCGGCGACGAAGTAGCGCTGAAAAAACGGATACGCCAGCACGATCGGACCCATACCGACGATGCACATCGCCATGCGGACCGTCTCGTTCGGAATCTTCGCGATCTCCTCGGCCCCGACCGACGAAGAGCTCTGGGCGTTGGCCTGCAGGAACTGGAGGTTGCGCATGACCCTGTACATCATGTACTGCAGGTTGACCATGCTGTCCTTGTTGATGAAAACGAGGCTGTTGAACCAATCGTTCCAGTAAGCCAGCGTGTAGAACAAGCCGATCGTCGCCATGACCGGAAGCGACAGCGGCAGCACGATACGGAAGAAGATCCGGAACTCTCCGGCGCCGTCGATCTGGGCCGACTCGAGAATCGACGAATGAATCGTCTGCTGGAAGAACGTCCGCGTCGTCAGCACCAGGAACGCGTTCATGAGCAGGCCCGGCACGATGAGCGCGAACATCGTATCCTTCAGATGGAAGAGGTTCGTGTACACCAGATACCAAGGAACGAGACCGCCGCCGAAGATCATGGTGAAGAAGATAAAGAAGGAGAAAAAGCCCCGGAAGGCGAAGTCCGCTCTCGACAGCGGGTAAGCGTAGAGAGCCGTCATCATCATGCCGGCGAGGCTTCCGATCACCGTGGTGGCGATGGAGATGCCGTAGCCCGTCGCGATCCGGTGAAGATCGTAAGCGAGGTAGTGATACGCCGCCGTGCTCCATACGCGGGGTATCAGCGAATAGCCGTGCAGCGCGATCGCGTTCTCGTCCGAGAAGGAAGCGGACAGAACGAGCAGAATCGGGAACAGGCAGGCGCAGCAGTACAGAATGAAGAACACGTTGATGACGGCATTGGAACCTGGGGAGATCGCGTTGATTCGCTTTGCGGCCGGCACGGATACTCCCGCCGGGGACGACTGCGCGGATGCGTTCATCGATCCGTCGCTCCTTTCTTAGAACAAGGCGCTTTCCTTGCTGAATTTGCGAACGACCAGGTTGACGGTAAGCACGAGTACGAATCCGACGGCCGACTGGTACAGCCCCGCCGCGGAGGACATGCCGATGTCTCCTAGCGTAAGCAGGGCGCGATAGACGTAGGTGTCGATGACGTTCGTGGTCGGATACAGCGCTCCGGCGTCCAGCGGGACCTGGTAAAACAGGCCGAAATCGGCGTTGAGAATATGCCCGACCGCCATCAACCCCAGAATGATGATGATCGGCCGGATCTGGGGAAGCGTGATGCTGATCGCCTGGCGCCACTTGGAAGCGCCGTCCATCAGGGCCGCTTCGTAGTATTCGTTGTCGATGCCGATGACCGCCGCCAAGTAGATGACCGTGGAGTACCCGATGTTTTTCCAGATGTAGACGATCGGCAGAATAAACGGCCAATACTTCGGCTCGCTGTACCAGGCGATCGCGTCCGCGCCCAGCGGCTTCAGCAGGTTCGTGTTGATGAAGCCGAATTCCGTGCTCAGCAGCGAGTAGCCGAGGTAACCGACGACGACCGCCGACAGGAAGTACGGAAGAAACATGATGCTCTGATAGAATCGGGCCGCCAGCCGGTTGCGCACTTCGTTCAGCAGAATGGCGAACGTGACGGCGATGATCGGCGTAACGACAATAAACAAAGCGTTGTACAGCAGCGTATTGCGGGTAATCGTCCAGGCGTCCGACGTTCGGAACAGAAACTTGAAGTTGTCGAAGCCCACCCAGGGGCTCCGGAGGATCCCCACGCTGTAGTTCACGCTCTTGAAGGCGATGACCGTCCCGAACATCGGAAAATAATTATTGATCAGCAAGTAGATGGCGCCGGGCATCATCATCAGCAGCAAATAGCGGTTTTTCGCGACTTTGCGGCCGAATGTCAAGCGACTGCTCTTCCTTTCCGCGTTCAGTTCCCTCACCCCGCTTTCGAATCGGCCTATTGTTGGCGCTTTCAACGATATTGTAAAAAAAGAAAGCTCTCGTTCGATAGGAATAAACGTGACCGACATGACGTTATTATGACAAACCCCCCGCTCCTGCTCGCAGGCGGGGGGGTTCGGCGGCGCGGGACGGACCGGCTAGCCGATGACGCCCTGATACCGCTTGCGGTATTCTTGCGGAGTGATGCCGACGGTCTTTTTGAACGCTTTGCCGAAGTAGGAGAAGTTCTCGTAGCCCAAGGAATGGCCGATATCGCTGATTTTCTCGTTGGTCTCGGTCAGCAGGATTTTGGCCTGGTTCATCTTCGTCACGATGATGAAATCCATCAGCGACTGCCCCGTCTCCTTCTTGAACAGGCGCGACAGATAGGCGGAGTTCAAATAGACGTGCGCGGCCAGGTCCTCCCGGTTGACGTCCCGGATATGCTCTTGTACGTACTTCTTGACCTTCTCGATATTGGCGAGATGGTCTCCTTCGTGCTGGCCGAAGTAATCCATGCCGGTCGCGAGCAGCCGTTCCGCCCAGCTTTTCAGGCGGGAAGGAGACCGGGTGGCGAAGCTTTCGCCGGCGAGCAGCTTGCTGCCGACCACCTCTTGGGCCGACCAGCCTTTCCGATGGGAAACGTGATAAACCATATGCAGCAGCAGGTGGTAGACCGATTCCAGCCATTCGCCCGTCGCCGGGGAATCGGCCATCTCCTTGAACGCGGCGTTCAGACGCTCCGTCAGCTCCGCCTTTTTGCCGGACTCGAACAGCACGGTCCATTCCGCCCAATCGATATGGACGGGCGCTTGCTCCTTGACCGGAACGGAGCGGCCGAAGCCGCGTTCCCGCAAGAACAGGACCGCTTCTCCATCCGCCACGTTGCCGCGCTCCATCTCGAGCAGGGCGTCGTAAGTTTCCGTCAAAACGCCGACGGCCGACGGCTCGCCCACATAGCAGGACAGACGGCAGTAGAAATATTCGGACGCCGCCCGCATATAAGCTTGGCAGATGCTCTTCAGCTCCCGGTCGTCCGGCTCGCGGCCTTCCTCGTCCTCGTACAGCAGAACGAACGGAGCGCCTCCCGCATCCCGGATGACCGCCCCGGGCCGGCCGTCCAGGAACATCTCCTCCGCGCATTTGCACAGGGCATATTCCAAGATGTTCTCGTCCCGCTCGCTGAACGTTTCGCGGAATTGCTCGACGCTGAGCAGAATCGGCCGGACCCGCGTGCGCGGAGAGATCGGCAAGCCGTACGATTCGATCGCCTGCGTCAGCCGGTCGCCCTGCATCATGACGCGCGCGCCCAGGATGTCTTGCCAGAACTTCTCCCACAGCAGCGGTTTCTGCGTCTCCCACAGACGGGCGTATTTCTCGTATCGCTCCGCGTACTGCCTCTGCTCCCTTTCCTGCCGAAGCTTCTCGCACGCGCGGGAGACGACTTCGGCGATCTGCTTGTGCTTCACGGGCTTCAGCAGGTAGTCGAAGCCGCCGAGCTGCACAGCCTGCTGCGCGTAGGCGAAATTCGCATGCCCGGTAAAGAAGATCGTCAGCGAGCCGGGCGAGTGCTCGTTGATCCATTCCAGCAGCTCCAGACCGTTGCTGCCGGGCATCTCGATATCGCAGACGACAATGTCGACGGCGTTCCGGCTCATGACCTCCATCGCCGTCCGCGCCCCATACGCGCTGAACACCCCGGTCACTCCGACGGACGGCCAATCGATACAGTTCAGAATCGCTTCGACGGCATATTTCTCGTCGTCCACGACCAGCAGGTTAAACATCGCCGCCCCCTCCTTCATACTCGTGTTCGACCGGAATTCGGACGCGGACGACCGTCCCGCACGGCTCCCCGGCGAAGAACCGGACGCCGGCGCGATTCCCGTAGACCAGGCCGAGTCTCCGCCTGACGTTCCAGATGCCGAGACCGCCGGCTCCCTGTTCTCCGCGTCCGTCTCCTTGTCCCGCAGCCAAGCCATCTCCGTCGTCCTGAAGCGCTTTCAGCTTCTCCGGCGCGAGTCCGCAGCCGTTATCGGCGATCGCGATCTCGCAGCCTTCGCCGCCGTCCGTCGAGGCCGAGACCGCGATGGAAATGACGAACAGGCTCTCCCCCTCCGGCATGCCGTGAATGACGGCATTCTCCACGAAAGACTGCACGACCAGCGGAGGAATGGCGCAGCCCGCATACCGCTCGGGCAGATCGATGCGGAACGCCAGCTTGTCGGGGAATCTCAGCTTCTGGATCTCCAGGTAATTGGCGACATGCCCGATCTCTTCGGCCAGCGTGATAAACTCCCGGTGCGCCCGCGTAATGAAACGGAAGTAGTCGGCCAAATGCTCGGTCATCTTCTCGACCAGATCGTTCTTGCGAAGGGCCGACAGGCTGTAAATAATATTCAGGGAGTTCAGATAAAAGTGCGGATTGATCTGCGCCTGCAGATGCTTGAACTCCGCCTCCTGCTTTTTGAGCATCTCCTCGTATACGTCGATTTTCAGCCGATTGATCTGGCCGGCCATGCCGTTGAACGTATCGGCGAGAAAAGCGAATTCGAACGTGGACTCTTCCGCGAGCCGGACGCCGAGATCGCCGTACTTGATTCTTCTCATCCCGGAGATGAGCGCCTGCATCGGCCGCAGCAGCGTCCGCTTCAGGAAGAACGAATAGAACAGGATGACGATCACCCCGAGAACGGGAATCAGGTAGATCGCCCACTGGAAATAGAACAGCTGCTTCAGCAGCGTCTCCTCCGGAACGATCGCAACCATATGGATCGGGGCCTGCGCGAAGTCCGCGCTTACGGCCAGATAGCCTCTTCCGTCGGAGGAACGCTTGAACTTGCGATACGCCTCGTCTCCAGGCTCCCGCAAGCTTCTCTCGATCTTCTCCACGTCCTGAGCGGTCAGCGACGACTTCGTCAGCGGAACGCCGTCCCCGGAAACGAGCAGCTCCTCCATTTCCGGATTCTCCGCCCCGGTCGGCAGCTCGTCGACGAGCTTCGAGGCCTGGATCAAAGCCCCGATATAGACATCGGAATCCGACACTTGCTCCAAACGGACTAGATAGTAGGTATTTCCCTCCCGGATCATGTCCCACCGGTGCACCTGCCTCGTCTTCCGATCGGCCAGATACCCGTCCAGCACGCGGTGATATCGTTCGATCTCGTCGTAAGTCCGCTGTCTGGTAATGAGCCTCTCGGGCTTATCCAGGTAGATGAAGAACGTATCCACTTCCTTGTAGGCGTCCTGATCCTGTTCGAACGATTGAAGCAGGGACTGCTTCGCGAAAAAGTAGTCCCCGCTGCTCTCCGGGTAGGTTGAGAGCGCTAACAAATTCCAGTATGACGTATTGCCCGTCGCTTGCTTGAGCAGATAGCTGAGCGTTTGTTCCAGCGCGATATCCTTTTTCGCCGCTTGCGTGGCGATCCAGCTTCCGTTGGATTGCGACACCTGTTCCCGCACGACGTTCATCGCATAGTCGTTGTTGTAAAACAAAAAGACGATCAGCGGAACGGTTACGATAATGAATCCGACGATGAACTTGTAGCGTAGCGTACGTTTCCTTCGAACGATGGCAACCACCTCGCGCTAGGCTTCCGTGTCGCGTTGCTTGCTTGAGCAAGAGTAATTATAGACCAGCGCAAGGAATTAATAAAGACGGCCCGATTCTGGTAATAATCGGGCCGGTCCGATAGCGCTAGAAGGTCCCGGAATTCAATCGGCCATACGGCTTCGGGCGAATCTCGACTTTCGCGGCGGCAACGGATCGATCGATAAGCGCCTCGTACGCCTCGTCGGCAAGCCGCGCCTCGATGACGCCCTTCACAGCTTCGAACGGGCGGACCTCGCCCTTCGTCCGCTGAACGACGACCGCGCAGACGTAGGCGCCGTTCTCCAGGAACGGGCCGGTGCTCTGCCCGGCCTGAAGCCTCTGCAGCTTGGACGCAAGCAGCGGCATCTTCCGCGAGATTTCCCGGGCCGTATCGGCATCGATCGAGACCGTCCCGACAATCGCCTCGCCTTCATAGCTTTTCGCCGCCTCGGCGAGGGAGCGGCCCTGATCGATGCCGTCCGCGATCTCGCGAACGATCTTCTCCGCATCGGCCTCGTCCGGCCCCGACCCGGAAGAGAAAGAGACCGTCGCCGTATCGGCGCGAATGGCGTCCCGGTCCGCGAAATCGGCTCGGTGCGCCTCATAGTACGAATGAAGCTGATCGTCCGTCCAGGTCATCTTCCCTTCGAGCTTGGTCTTCAAATC
The DNA here is from genome assembly GCF_014212055.1 of Cohnella zeiphila. Lineage (GTDB taxonomy): Bacteria > Bacillota > Bacilli > Paenibacillales > Paenibacillaceae > Cohnella > Cohnella zeiphila. The sequence goes on from NZ_JACJVO010000046.1 coordinate 31,314, forward strand.
GCCCAAGAGATTGGAATTGAGCAAGCTGTAATAAGTCGCTTCGCTGTATTGCCGCGGCCCGTATACGTCTGACTGACCGCTCCCCGCCTTCTCTCTCCGTTCGTTTTCCGCCTTCAGCCGCTTCTGGACCGACGCATAGGAGATGTCGTCCGTCAGCCCTTCCTGCCGGGCCATCATCTGCTGCACCTTGAGCCGCACGGTCTGCGCGAGCGCATCCCGCTTCAGCTTCTCGATCGGCGCCTCGCCCCGAAGCGGCGCCGTCCAGAAGTCCGGCCCGGCATCGGCGCCGCGCTGCGCCCGGTAATAGGCCGCCGTCTTCGCCTTCTGCTCCCGCATCGCCTGAAGCAGCTCCTGCCGCGCGATCGGCTCGCCGTTCACGGTCGCGACGATGTCCGCCTCGCCGCCTTGATGGCGAATTCCCGGCGTCGCCGCGATCGCGACGGCGGCCAGCAGCAATGCGGAGGCCGCGAGTACGGCCCCCCGCAGCCGCCGCTTGCGGGGCCTCGGCGGTACCGGCGTCGTTCCGGCAGCCGGGCGCGGCGGAGCCGGCGGTTTTCCGTCGGGGCGGTTCGGCGGGGCCGAAGAGGTGAGCGTTGTCGCCGACGATCTTCCGGCATCCGAATGCGGCGGATTTTTTGGTGCGGGCTTCGCCATTCTGCCCCCTCCTTTCTCGAATATTCCGAACCAGACGCCCGAAACGAAGCCGCGGGATATTTTAGCGGAACCGCGATCCGTTAACCGCTCCCGCAAACTTCGCCCGGCCAGCATAGCGGCACCGCCTGACGCTCGCCGCCCCCGGCGAGCTTCCTCCTTTGCGCGACTCCGCCATTGCAGGCGCCGCGGCCGTGGTACGGCCGTGCCTTACTCCGTCAGCCCGAAAATTCCGTCTTGCGAAGAAGCGGATGCATCGTGCCTTTGCCGTCCCATACGAACGCCCGTATGCTCGCCCCTTCAAGATCGGCGGGTAGGACGAGCGTAGCGGTCAGCGTACCGGTCGTAAAGCTCTTGACATTCGCGCTCTCCGTGTCCGAGAGCAGCAGCCCGTCGGCATTGTACACGCCCGCGATAAGCGTCACGCTCCGGTCGGCGTCCGTGGAGTTGACGATCGTCGTCGACACCTTCACGATGCCGCCCGGCTGCAGTGCCGCAATCGGCGCCCCCGAGCCGTCCGTGAAGCTCGGCACCGTCACCGTCAGCCCGCTGCCGACGATGACGGTCGCATCGTTCGAAGCGAGCTGTCTCCCGCCTAGGGTCACGACAGCTCGAATATGAGCCGTTCCGGCCGCTTGCCCGGCGACGATCCCTTCCCCCGATACGGTCGCGATCGCGGGAGCGTCGCTGGAATAGGCGATCGCAACGCCCTCAGCCCGCAGATCGACCGTCCGGCCGCTCTCGTCCGAGCCGACAACGGACAAAGAGGTGCTGTCTCCGACTCTGAGCTGAGGCTTGTCGGCCATGATCGCCACCTTGGAGATGCTGTCCGGTCCGAAATCGGCCAAATATTGAAACTTCACCGCATCCGCCACCACTTTATCGTCGGCCAAATCGGATACCGCAACCGAACCTTCCGTGCCCGCTTTGAACTTGTGGTTGCCGAGCAGCACCCATTGCCCCGCTGCCGACGTATATTCGTTGACGGTATAGGCTTTCGATCCTCCGTCGAACTGCACGCGGAAGGCGGCGTTCGTCGCCCGGCTCTCGTTGCCGGCTCGAGGAGGCAGCCAGATATACACGCCGTAATAGCCGTCCTGCGCCAGGTTCGGCGTCCAGGTGACCGTCTTCGTCCCGCTTCCTTTCGCGGCGAAAACATATCCGTCCCGGTAGCCTCCGGCGGCCGCCGTCCACGTGCCGGCCTTGGCCGCGTCGGCGTCGTCCACGACGACGGCCGCGCTCGTCGTCCGCGCCGCGACCGGACTGCTCGGCGCCGATTCGTTGCCCGACAAGTCCCGGGCCACGACATAGAACGAATAATCGGTGTCGGCGCTCAGCCCCGTCAACGTAACGGAATTGCCCATCATGACCGACGCCAGCTTCTCGTCCGTCGCCGCGTTAAAGATGTCGGCATCCAGCGGCACGCCGTTCTCGGACGCGGTCCACGCCAGCGTCACCGTCGTGTCGGTCCGCCCCTTGACTTGAAGGCCGGCCGGCGCGTCCGGAGGCGTCGAATCGCTTTTCGTGCTGGCCGGATCTTCGAACGCTCCGATGTCGGGCGAGCCCGTATACAGCGGGTTCCCCCCGAAATCCAGGCCGCCGTTCCCGTCCACGACGCGGCCTTCCCCGATCAGCGGCGAGTCGGCGCTCAGGCGGAAGCCGTTCGCCTTGTCCATGCCGTCTCCGCCGGACGGATCGACGAACTTCGGATCGACGCTCAGGTTGCGGACGCCCTGGCTCGGCGGCGTCGACCCGTAGAAATCGTTGTTGTAGAAAGCCGGCCCCGCCGGGTAAGATTTGCTGCCTTTGGCCGTATAGAAAATGTTGTTGATGTACGTCGACTTCGGATTGTCCGACAGCAGGATGCCGTCGCCGTTGTCGTTGTAGAACACGTTGTTGTAGAAAACGCCGTTGTCGTGCACTTCCACCGTGTTGCCCGACGCGCGGAAGTGCCGGTCGTTGCGGCTGATGTTGTACCGGTAATAGTTCGTGCCGTTCTGCAGCTGGCCCATGTCCATGACGAAGCCGCCGGCGTTGTCGTGGGAGTAGTTGTATTCGAAAATATGGTCGCCCTGCGCCTGAATGTCCGTGTCGAACGCCGAGGAGTCGGTCTGCGCGGCGTTCAGGTAATGCACGCGGGCCACTTCATTATGACGGAAAGTAGCGCCGTTCGTTTTCCAAACCCAGACGCCGGCGATCCATTTAAAGTCGTACGAGTTGATGCCGACGTCGTACACGGCGTTGTTCTCGATGAGCGGATTTTCGGCCACGCCGATGACGATGCCGTCCGAGCCCGTCTTGTCGATCGTGTTGTTGCGGACGACGATATTTTTATGGTACAGCGCCGTATCGTTCATGTAGCCGTCGACGTTGATGCCGATCGTGCGGATATCGTGAATGTAGCTGTTCTCGATCGTCAGGCCGTTGAAATACGCATGTTTGTCCGCGGCGACGTTCGGCTCCCACTCCCAGGCGTTGACCTGGATGGCCGCGTTGGCGTTCTTGTTGACCGTCTCCCCGTCCGTGTCGGTCACCCAGTCTTCCCCGCTGACGGAGATGCCGGTCACGTCGTGGATGTCCAGGCTTTTGAGCTCGATGGAGCTCATCGGGCCCTCGTGATGGGAGATGACCCAGACGCCGGACCGCCGGTAAAAATCCGACTTGTAATCGTCGTAATTCGCCGCATTGTAGTTCGTGATCTCGATGTCCTGCAGCGTGACGTACTGGCGGTTCTCGATCCGGACCGCGTAGCTTCCCCCGCCGCCGTTAATGATCGGCTTGGCGTCTCCTCCGTACGAGCCGATCGTAATCTGCCCATCCGCGCTGCCGGAGAACGTCACGTCGAACGACGAATTCCAGACGCCGCCCGACTTCAGCAGGATTTGATCGCCGGGCCGGAACAAGCCCGCGCCGCCCACGGAGCTGACGTGGCTCAGCGTTCGCCAGGGCTGGCCGGCGCTCGTCCCGCTGTTGCTGTCGTTGCCGGCTGCGGAATCCACGTAGTAGGTCGTGCCGGCATCCGAAGCCTCGGCCGCGCCGGCGCCGCCGATTCCGACGGCGGCCATTTGGAGCGCCAACGAGCAGGCGACGGCCAACAGCCATGCCTTCCACCGCTTGCTTGCCTTCATATCGTTATCCTCCTTCGCTTGTCTTCGCATCGATCATTCGCAGCAGAACAACCGCCGCTTCCGCGCGGGTCGTCGCTCCGTCGGGCGCAAACACCCCGCCGCTTCTTCCGCTCAACAGCTTTCTCACAGTGGCGATCGCAACGGAAGGGCGCGCCCAAGCGGCGATTCGATCCGCGTCGGCGTAAACTGCTAGCTTCTCCGTGCCGGCCGGCCTCCCGCCCGAGGAGCGAACGGCCATCGCCGCGAGCTCGGCGCGCGTGATCGGCTGGGCCGGACGGAACCGGCCGTCGGCATAGCCGCCGATCCAGCCCGCTCCCGCCGCGGCGGCGACGTCTTCCTTCCCCCAGGACGGAATGGCGGACGAATCCCGGAACACGCGCCCGCTTCCAGCTCCCGCTCCCGCTTCCGGATGCAGGGCCCGGGCCAGCATGACCGCGAACTCCGCCCGCGTCACCGGGCGATTCGGCATGAAGCGGCCGTCGGCGCCGCCCTGCACGATGCCGAGCGCAGCAGCCCGGAGAATGGCGGCTTCCGCCCAGTGGCCGGCGATGTCGCTTAAGGCCTGGGAGCCCCCAATCGCCGCGCCCACACGGCCGCCTCCCGCCACCGTCGCGACGTTCAAGCCGGAATCGACCAGCTTCGTCTCCGCGAGCGATATTTGCGCCTGACCGGGCGCCACCGCCGCGAACGTCAGCGTAGCCAGCGTCAGCGTGCCGCTGTCTCCTCGCCGATTGCCGACCTTCGTATGCGCGATCGTGATCTCGCCGTTCTTCACGATCGGATCGATCGCATAGCCGTCCGACGGACCGGCGGCGCCCTTCAGCTTGAGACGCTTGTCGTCGTATCGGAGCACGGCTTGGTACGCGTAAACGTCGGACAAAGAGCGTCCGGTCAAGGTCACCTTCAGAGTTGAGCCGACGGCCGAGTTCGTTCGGTCGATGGACAGCGTGACGGAAGCTTTGCCTTCCGCGTACGCTCCCGCCGTCCGTCCGGCCGAGAACGCCAAGCCCAGCAGAAGCAGCAGTGCGAGCGCTTTTTTCACCATGCCGTGCCTCTCCTCTCCGCTGTCCGCCCCATCCGCCGGGACGGAACGCCTTCGCGCTTCGCCCCGGAGGGCAGGCTGCGGACTTCGGCCGCGGTTATTCGTTCAGCCAATCGTCGACGATCATCTTCGCGATTCCCGCTAGCGAACGGATCGTAATCTCGCCTTCGTCGAACAGATCGGCCTGGGCGATCTCCGTCCAATGCGGATCGTCCGACTTCATGCCGTAATATTTCGCCAGGACCGACAGATCCCGGATCGTCAGCCGGAGTTCTCCGGGCACAAGCGCAATCAGCTTGGTCTTAAACGTTTGAACCGCCGCTTGCAGCGCCGCGACCGCCTGATCGACAACCGTCTGCGTCGCACTCGGGCTCTGCAGCACGCCGTTCGCCTGCCCGACCGCAGCGAGCAGCGCATCTCTTGCCGCCTTCGGATATTGCCCGACCTTGGTTCCTTCCTTGGCTGCTTGAACGATCGCTTGCGCCGCTGCGATCTCCTGCTCCAGCGCCGTCTTGTCCGCGGAGACGACCGGAGGATTGACGCTGCCGAGGAACGCCGCCACCGCTTGATTCAGCGCGGCGAGCGCGGCAGCCAGCTCTTCCTGCGTGGCATCTGCCTGGTCCGCAACCGCCTGCGCCGTGTCGATGGCGCTCTGCAGCGCGGCTTTGCTGCCGACCGGATATTGGCCGACGCCGCCGCCCTCCACCGCTCCTTCAAGCGTCGTCTTGGCGCCTTCGATGGCGGCCGCCAGCGCCGAATGGTCGGCTGCCGTCAGACGGATCGAGAATGTGCCGTCCGCAGCCGCCGCTACGTCCGATTCGTCGGACAGCTGAAAGTTCTGCATCGTGACGACCGTGTCCCCGGTCCCGGCGTCCGGCTTCGCCTTGGCGCGTACCGTAAACAACGGCCCTTGCGCCGCGAAGTTCGGATCCGTGCTGCCCAGCAGCACCAGAATGGCGCCCGAATCCGGCTTGATCGCGGCGTCCAGCACGCTCAGTCCCGGAACGGCCGGCGTCACGACATCGGCGGCGAGGCGGCTGCCGTCCTGCGGATCGGTATCGAACGCAAGCTTTTCCTTGTCGTAATGGATTTCCGCCTGCATCATATTGAATTTCCGGTCCCCGGCGCCCTGCACGCCCGCCTGAAGCCGGATCTCGCTGCCGAGAGCCGCGGTATCCGGGCCGCTAATCGTCGCTTGCAGCCCGCCGCTCGGCTCCGTTCCCTCATCCCCTGGCGTAAATTCGAACGTTACGCTCGTCGGCCGGACGACGCCGTCCCCGCCGACCGCCGCCGTATAGGACCCGCTCGCGTAGGCGTCGCCGACGATTGGGAACGTGAAGGCGTATTGCCCATCCGAGTCGCTCGGAGCCTGATCCACGTAAGCGGTCGCGCCGTTCGGATCGGTCACCCGGAGCGTCACGTCTTTCCCGGCGACGTCGAGGGTCCGGCCGGACACGGTAATCCGGTTCGACTCGTCGACGTTCGCTTCGGCGGTAATGTTCTGCGCCGGAGGAGAACCGGCTTCCAGACGGGCCGTGCCCCATTGGCCTCTGCTTTTTTTGAGCGTCTCCCCGGTCGTCGTCCATCCCCACTGGCCCCGGCTCGGAGATCCGCCGTCGTTCAGCACCGCGTTCAGCAGGATGCTCTTGCCGTCCCACGGATTCGAGATGCCGAGCTCGCTAAGCGGGATCGCCGCTTCCAGCGTATAGCCCAAGCCGCTCGCTTCCTTCGCCGCCTCGAGCGGAATCGGCGGATACATAAACGCGGAATTGCGGTATACGTACGATTGCGGACCGTTGCTGACGCTTCCGCTCAGGACGACCTGAACGTCGCTCGGCAGCATCGTATTTTTCAGCTCCGGATGCTGGCTGTAATCCAGATCCTCCGTTCCGACGAACAGCTCCAGATTGTCTCCGGCCCAAATCCCGCTGCCCGTATTCTCGTTGATCATCGGTGTCGGATCTTGAATAAGCGCGCCTACGTACAGATTGTCGGCGTCGTATTGGAAATAAATTTTCGCGCCGTGATCGTCGCCGTTCGCATCGGTGATGCCCGCCAGCGTGATGGCGTTCGCTCCCTGCCATTCGCCCGTCGGCTTGCCGCTGTCATCCAATTCGACGGCGCCGTTGATCGAGACCGGGCCGCCCGCCTGCTTAATCGTCGTTAGACCCGGCGTCTCCTCCGAGCCTCCGTCGTCCGCCGGCTCGCCGTAGCCGATGGCGATTCCGGTCATCCGCGGATGCTTCATGCCGTACAGCTCGCCGGAAGTAAAGGCCAGCTGACGGATCTGCACGAACCGGGTATCCGCCGGCAGACTCGGAATGTCGACCGTCACCGGCAGCCAGTTGCTGTCGTAGGCCACGGAAGGCAGGTGGTAAGAGCCGCTCTGCGTCACGTTCGTGTAGCTCGCGCCGTCCGCCGACGCCCAGACTTGGAAGTACGCCGACGGAACAAAATTGAAGTAGCCCTCCGCATAAACGCTCTTGGCTGTTTTCCCCTCGGGCACTTCGTACGTCAGCGCGCGATCCTCGAGCGTCGCGTCCTTACGCTCGACGTAGCTGAGGTTGCCGAACGTCCGGGCGTCCCAGATCAGTCCCGGGTCCGTCAGGCCGACCGCATTCAAATTGCTCGGATCGGCTCCCGGCGCCAAGCCGGAGAAGTCCTTCAACGAATCCGTCACGTAATCGTTGGCGGCGGAGGCTGAAGCTTTGCTCGTCATCGTAATGGTATCGACCGCAAAATTGCCGTAGCTGGAGGAATCGATAAAATAGCTGGACTCCGGCAGGCGAACATGCAGGTAGCGGGTCCCCGCCTCGATCGGACCCGATACGTAGCTGGCGATCAGTTGGTTCCGGTCGGTCAGCAGGTCGGGCTTCAGCTTCCGCACCATCGTCACCTCGGCGCCGTCCGTGAACGTCCCCGTCGCGCTGTCGTAGCTCGCCTCAAATACTTTCAATCCGTCGGACCCGGTGTAATTCAAAGACCACTTGACAGCGTTTACATCAACCGTCACTCCTTTGAATTCGGTATCGCCCGCATAGTAATACAGATCGCCCGGACCCGTTACCTTCCCGTCCGCCGCGGCGACTCCCGCCGCCTTGAACACATGGTCGAGCGAATCCAACGTGTCCTTGAACTTGCCCGAGCTGTCGAACGCAACGGCGGTTCCCGTTCCGTCTCCGGCCGCGGCCCCAGCCCGGTCCGCCGACGCGAGCAGCCCGTTCAAGCCGCCGAGAAGCAGACTTGCGACGCCGAGCGTCTTCAGCCATTTGAACTTCCCGTTCATCCTTTCATCTCCTCTCTGATCGGTTCCTGACAAGTCATGCACCAATAGGATACATTTCGTATCTCAAGTCTGACTATGCAGTAATGTGCCCTTGTTGCCGTTTTTGTGACTTTCTCGCGATAACGAAAAAACGGTCCCCATCGGGAATCGAACCCGAGGAGACCGTACGAATATTCATACGTGACGCCGCAATCGGCCGTTTAGACTACATACCTGACATTTTGCCGCCGCCGGCGGCATCGCTCTCGTTCGAAAGTTCGCTCTCCGTCACCCATTTATGATTTTTCACCATTTCCCCACCCGTGGTCGGCATGTAATCGACCATATAAACCGTCGTTTGCTCCGCGGAATCGATCGTCGCCTTCGCTCCGTCCATTCCTTCCATGTGATCGGCTTGCAAAACGACCTCGTCCCCGGGTTGGAACGGCTTGTCTCCGGCATCCTTGATTTCCTCGTGAATGACCCATTTATGGCCGGTCACCCTCTTGCCGCCCGTCGTCGGCGTATACGATACGACATACGCGGTCGTGCTGTAGGCGCCCACGATCGTCGCCTTCGCTCCGTTCATACCTTCCATATGTTCGGCTTTGATGATCGCGCGGCTGCCTTCCGGAAAGGCCGGATGTTCCGCCTTCTTCAACCCTGCGGGAACTTCTCCGGACCCGGAATGGTTCATGCTTTCCATGCTTTCCATGTCGGACATGCCCGAATCGCTCGTATTTTTTCCGCATGCGCTTAAAGCAAGAACGACCAACAGCAGGATCCCGTATAAAGTCCATCTTTTCCTCATTGCCGCAACGCTCCTCGTCTGACGAATTTATCCACTCGCTTTTTATAGTATACCCCCCTATAGTATATTAGTCAAATACTCGGCCTTGCAGCCGAAAAAAAACGGCACGCCCCGGTGCCACTGAAGCCGCAGCAACCATTGGCTTCCGCAAGAGAAAAACAAGGCGTGCCGCGCCGGCTATCGGTCGGACTCCGGATGGGAGCCTGCTTCTTCGAGCTGTACCTGCTCCTCGTACCACCACATCGCTTCTTCCGGCTCTTCCAGAATGTCCGGAATCTCCTTTTTCTCCTCCACCGCCGGCGCCGAGCCGCGCAGCGCCCGTCCGGACGTCTCCGTTACATACATGGTCACAACCGCCAGCCCGATGATCGAGGTGCCGACCAGGAAATATGCCGGAACGAGCCGATTGTCCGTCAGATTGATCAGCCAGGCCATGACGAGCGGAGTCGTGCCGCCGAACAGCGAAGCGGATACGTTGTACGTGATGGCGAGCGCCCCGTACCGCACATCCGTAAAGAAAAGGGCAGGCAGCAGGGACGGCATCGTTCCTTGGAAGCAAGCCAAGAAGACGGCCAAGCAAAGCAGGCCGGCGAACACGAGGCCGTTATTTCCGCTGCCGATCCAGAGGAAGGCCGGCAAGGACAGGACGAGCAGCCCGATCAAGCCTCCCTGAATAATCCGCTTGTTGCCGACCCGGTCGCTGAAAAAGCCCATCGCCAGCACGATCGGAATCATGATGAACATGACGATCAGAATGAGCAGAAGCCCCTTCGTCTCCCCGTACCCCAGCACCGCGGTGAGATGGGACGGCATGTAGGACAGCACCATGTAATCGACGACATTGTAAAAGAAGACGAGCACCATGCCGATCGCGAGCGCCCGCCAATGGACCGACAGCATCTCCTTGAGCGGAGCCGACTTCCGGCTTTCCTTCGACTGCTCCATGGCTTCGAAAGCGGGCGTCTCCTCCAAGTGGTTGCGCAAGTAGAGACCGACAAGGCCGATCGGCGCCGCCACGAAAAACGGAATCCGCCACCCCCAGGCGATCATGCCGCTCTCCCCGAGCAGGTACGTGAGCAGCGTCACGAGTCCCGAGCCGGCAATATAGCCGGCTAGCGTCCCCACCTCCAGGCCGCTGGACAGAAATCCCCGTTTCTTATCCGGCGTCGACTCCGCGATAAATGTCATCGCGCCGGAGTACTCGCCGCCCGTGGAGAATCCTTGCACCAGCCGGGCCAGGAGCAGCAGGACGGATGCCGTCGCGCCGATGGACGCATAGCTCGGAATCAGCCCGATGCTCAGCGTGGCGAGCGACATCATCAGCAGCGTGACCGTCAATATCTTTTTGCGCCCCAACCGGTCCCCGAGCCTTCCAAAAAACAAGCCTCCGAACGGACGTACGATAAAGGCGACGGAGAACGTGGCGAACGTGTACACAAGTTGAACCGGACCGCTCATGGCCGGAAAAAACACCTTGCCGATCGTGACCGCCAAATAAGAGTAAATTCCGAAGTCGAACCACTCCATGGCGTTGCCGAGCGCGGTCGCCACCACGGCTTTGCGCGCGGATCTCGTATCGACGACCGTAATATCCTGCTTCCTCAGCTTCGGCGGCCTGGCTTTTCTTCGAAGCGGCAGCCCCGCCTTCCATCCTTTGAGCTCGCGTTCCTCCACCGGCGTATGCTCCCCGTTCCACCATAATCACCACGCCGTTAATATCCGCGGGAGACAGGGCGATCATGCACCGGGAAGCGGCTCTTCGGGAAAACTGCGCCGACAAAAAAGAACGATCCCTCGGGACGAAAACCCATGGGACCGTTCGGCTCGCTTTCGGCTGGCCGTTCTATGATTTGGACTCGGACACCGAGGAAGCTCGGACTTTCAGCTCGAACGGCACCGAGATTTTGACCGGAAGAGGGTACTTGCCGTGAATGTAGTCGATCATCGTTTTGGCGGCGATGCTGCCGATTTCGAACTTGGGGATGTGAACCGTCGTGAGCGGCGGCGAGCTGTAAGCCGACATCTCGATATTGTCGATGCCGACGAACGCCAGGTCGTCCGGAATGCGCAAGCCGCACTCGTTCGCCGCCCGCATGGCCGAGATCGCCATCATGTCGCTGGCGGCGAAGATGGCCGTCGGCCGCTTCTTCCCGCTCTGAAGAAGCTCCTTCGTGATTTGGTAGCTCGTCTCCACGTCCCAATGCGAGTTCAGAATCCATTCGGGCAGCGCCTCGATCCCCGCTTCCCGAAGCGCTTCCCGGTATCCTCTGTAGCGCTTCTCTTTCACCATATCCTGAGACAAGCCGGAACCTCCGATAAAAGCGATGCGCTTGTGCCCTTGGTCCAATAGATGCTGCACGGCGGCCTTGGCCGCCTCCACCCGGTCATAGGTTACGCGCGGAATGCCGGGGTCCGACACGTCCACGCCGACGAGATAGGGAACGGACTTGCGCAGCATCTCGTAAAGGGAAGGCTCCAGGCCCTCGACGAGAATAAGACCGTCCGCGACGTTCTCGTGAAGAATGCGATGCAGCGTCGCGGGGTTGCGCAGATCGTCTCCGGTCTGCACGTAAGCCAACTCGTAGCCGTTATCGACGAGCCCTTTCTCGATTCCCTCCAGAATGCCGGAGAAATAAGGATGGTTGTATTTGTTCTGCGTTACCGCTACGATGCAGCCGACGCGAGCCGCGACCGACGGGGCGTTCTGGCCGCCCTTGACCAATTGCCGCGCCCACTTGTTGGGCTGGTAGCCGAGCTCCGTGACGGCATCCCATATCTTGCGCCGGGTCTCCGGATTGACAGAGCGGGTAGCCTCATTGTTTACCACGCGAGAAACCGTCGATATGGAGACGCCAACGTGCTGGGCGACGTCTTTCAACGTTGTCACGTCTCTCACTCCTTTGGATATCTGTTTTGTCTATTTGCGCCAAACGTTTACATTCATCATAGCGGAACGGTCACAACCATGTCAACTTTGAGGGAGCTTCCCGCCGCAAAAGAAAACCCGGGCGCCGGCGATCGCTTGAGGCGATCGGCGCTCGGGTCCTTCCTGGGGCCGATCCGGCTTCCCGGAGGTCCGTTATTTCACGATCTGCAGCCGGTCGAGGGTCGTCCAGCCGTCGCTGCGTTCCCCTTCGACGGCAAGATGCATGCCGGGCTTGCCCGTCGCCGGGTCCAGAATCGCCACGGCCAGCCGATAGTTGCCTGCGGCCAGGCCGGCCGGCAGCTTGTAGCTTGCCTTCAGCTCCTGCCGTCCGGGCAGCCAATCGGGAAGATCCGCGCCATCGACAGACTGTACGCTGCCCTTCACCAGCTTGCCGCGGGAGTCGATCAGCGCGAGAGCCAGCGGCCACTCCTCGTAGAACGGCGCAACGCCTTTGTTGTTCCAGGTCATCCGAACGGACAGCGAGCTGCCCGGCCGGCTCTTGCCGTCATGCGACACCGACTCCAGCACGAAACGGTACCCCATCGTGCCCAGCACCAGATCGATGTTCGCCTGCACTTCTTCGTCGATGTCCTTGCCGAGCACGAACGGCGCCGGCGAAGACGGCCCCAGCCAGGACGTATGGCTGGCCCGGGTTTGGCGCAAAGTCTCCATGATCGTATCGTCCGTCAAGGAGAGAAGCGGGTCGCCGTTATAAAACTCTCCTCCCGAAAAGTTGTATTTCCAGAAGTCCGGCATTTTGGAGGCGTTCTGCACCGCTTCCGGATCCTGCCCCTCATTGACGTAGGAGCCGATCTCGTTCCAGCCTTCTTTCGTCCAGTTCACCCATTCGTCCGTCGATCCCTTGCTGCCGAACACATCGTTGAACAGCCCGAGCCGATTGTCGGCGGCGATCGGGAACGGCTTGCGCATGCCGATCAGCTTATGCGGGAATGCGTGGAGGTACTGCTCCACGTATTGGTCGGATACCGCGAGCTTCGGGAACGCGCCGGACACTTCCTCCGGCCAGTTATGGAACTCGCCCCAATGCCCGAGGCTTCCGATCTCGATGAACGCTACGAAAGGATCTGCGTCATAGCGCTTGCCAAGCTCGGTCAGCACCCTCTCGTGTTCCGCGATCAAGGTCGGGCTTGCATAATTTGGCGCAAATCCTTTGCCGACGACCGTGTCGGGCGTATCGTACCATTTGCCGGCGCCGTCTTCCCCTTCCGCCTGTACCAATTCGTCGTACAGCCATTGGGGGATGTCCATGTCCGGATCGCCCGGATCGTCGAGCACGAAGCGGAGAACGATTCGCGTTCCTTCCGCCTTCCATTTGGCGAATTGGAACTCCTTCTCGATGCCCGCCCAGTCGAACTTGCCCTTCTCCGGTTCAAGAGCCTGCCAGGAGATATTGGCATAGACCAGCTTGTGCGGCTGCGCCAGCTTCGATTCCTCGCTTCCCCTGCCCGACCAGCCTACCCAACCCATCAACGGGTTGTCCAGCACGCCGAACGTTTCCCGGGGGACGAACGCGCTGCCGGAAGCGGCGGGGACGGAAGATTTGAGAACGAGCGGCCCCTGGCCAGCCGCGGGGAGACGGTAAGCGCCGCGGCCGACGTAACCGACGGACAGCGTCCCCGTCTTCTTCAGGCCGAGCTGATCCCGGTAAAAATAAAACAGCGCGCGTCCCTCTTGGACTTCAGCCCTGACGGGCCCCGCTTCCTTCCACTTTCCGGTCTTGTCGTCGAAAAGATACAGCTGGTTGTATTCGATCTTCGCGTCAGCCCCGGTGCCTGTCCAATCCGTCTTCTTGAAGCCGGTCTTGGCGCTGGCGTCCGTATCGAGGAAGAAGACGTTGCGCGTATCGACCGAGCCTTCCGCGAGCAAGTAAATTTTGTCGGCGGTCTGCGCCGCGCTCAGCTTGACTTTCTCTCCCGTTCCTTTCGCCGCGGCGTCGATATTGTCCCAGTCGTCCGCTTGGCCGTCGATCTTGACCGGAGCGCCGCCTCTCCCCGTCGCCAAGGCATACTCGCCCTCGGAGTCGACGGCCGGCGCATAATCGGAACCGACTCCGATCGCCACCCGCATCGAAGCTCCCGCGTTCGGGTAGGCCGATAGGTCGGCCCGAACCTCAAGGCTCTTCAGCCCTTCGGCGTCCGCCTGCCCGGACACCTTCCATTCGGCCGGGCCAAGCTCCTCCCATGCCCAGCCGGGACCGGTATACCGGTACAGCTTGCCGTTCTGCGCCAGGTAGTCCGCGCCCGTGCGCTTGTACTCCCAGCCGTTGTAGCCCGTGTCCGCGTCGTTATCCGAATCGATGAACAGGTTGGTCTCCTGGTCGAACGACTCGGCTCCGGCCATGACGGACAGAACCTTCTCGTCCGCGAACGCCTTGAGCAGTTTCACCTTGCCCGAACCTTCGGCCGTTACCGGCAGGGATGCCCACTCCGACGGGTCCCCGTCCGCCGTCAATTTGGGCAAGGAAGGCGCGACCAGCGGCGGCCGGACGTCCGCGGCGGGAACGGTTACGCCGCTCGACGTAAAGCCGACGGCGATCGGCTTGGGAGCGGCCAGCCCGATCAGCGACAGGGGAATGCGATACTCCGCCGTGCTCGAGTCGCCGCTTCCCGCCTGCTTGTACTCGATGCCCGTGCCGTCCGCCGGCCCCCAATTCCAGCCGGCTCCGGTGCTTTGGTACAGCCCGCCGTTCTCGACAAGCCAGTCTCCGCCGAAGGAAGGCCAGCCGACGTCCCCGTAGCCGGTATCGCCGCTGCGGTCGGTATCCAAATAAATATCGTTGAATTCCGCGAGCTTCCCGGTGACGAGCAGCACGAGGCTGCTTCCCTCCTCGGCGGCATAAAGCGTCGTCTTGCCGTCGGCAGATCGGGCGGCCGGTTCGACGGAGCTCCAATCGTCCGCCTCGGCGTCCACCGTCACCTGAACGTCGGGCCCGAACGCCGATCCGGCCGGCGGCGGAACGACCAGCATCGTCTTGCCCGGCGCCGGCAAATATTGATCGCCCTCCAGCATGAACGCGGCTCTCATGGCGACGGAGCCGCCGCCGAATCCGAGCGCGTCCAGATCCGCTTCGGCCTCCATGACGTCCCCTGCCGTCTTCGTCTCCGCGGTTCCCGCGCGCACCCATTTGCCGCCTGTCGCCTTCCATACGACTCCTTGCGAGATTTTGAGATCGATGCCGCCGCCGTTCGCCCAATACGGCGCGGGAAGCCCCGTCTTCTCGTCTCCGTCGGCGTCGACGTACCAGATGCCCTTGCGGTCCAAGCCCGGACCGCGAACGAGCAGCTTCAGCTTGCCGTCCTGCTGAACCGCTTTCATTTCCTCCAGCGTCTGCGCAAGCTCCACGCTTGCGCTCGGAATGCCGCTCCATTGCCCCGGCTCTCCATTGAATCCCGCATCCTCTCCGGCCGAAGGAGCGGCAGCCGAAGCCGCCGCTCCTTGAACGGCCAGAGAGGATGCGAGAATAGCAGCCGATCCCGCCTGCAGCCATCGCCGCGTCAGGTTCGATATCGCCATTTTCTCCGCATCCTCCCTTACTGGTCAGATTCGCTCTGTTTTACTTCCCGTAAAGCTTCTTGATCTCCTCGATCGCCTTGTCGATGTCGCCTTTGCCCGACAGCGGCTGCTGCAGCTTCTGCGGCACGATCTCCCACATGAGCTTATCCTTGCCGTCGAAGAAAGGAGCGGTGATGGCGTACTTCTGCGCTTCGATAAAGGTCTGTTTGTTGTAGCCGTCGTCGATGGCCAGGTAAGCCGCGGCCGCCTGCTTGTTCGCCGGAATCGATTGGCCTTGCTCGGCAAGGGCGATCTGCCCGTCCGGTCCGGCCAGCCAGCTGAGCAGCGCCCAGGCGGCGGGTTCGTTCTTGGAATTCGGGCTCATGGCGTTGCCCGCCACCTGAACGACCGTCTTCGTCTCCTTGAACTTGGGCGGCAGCACCGCGTCGAATTCGATGCCCGCCTTCTTGTACTCGTTCGCGCTCCAGCTGCCGCCGAAGCTCATGGCGACTTTGCCTGTCGCCAGCGCCAGGAACGGATCCTTGGACAGCGTCTGGCTCTGGCTGAACGACGGCGTCACGTGATCGACGGCGACGAGATCGGCGAACTTCTGCAGCACTTCCTTCGCCTCCGGCGTATTCAGCGCCAGCGACTCGTCGTCGTTCACCATCTTGGCCCCGTTCGACCACAGCTCTGGCTCCAGCACGGAATCGGCGGAACCGGCCGCGTCCATGACGAAGCCCCACTGGGTCGTCTGATCCGGCTTGAAGCCGGAATCGGCCGCCGTCTTGCCGCTCTTGTCGATCGTCATCTTCTTCGCGATGTCGATCAGCTGGTCCCAGGTCATGTCGTTCGTCGGAACCGGCGCCCCGAGCGGATTCGTCTTCGGATCCGCGAACATCTTCTTATTGTAATAGAGAACGATCGTGTTCGAATCCCGCGGCAGCGACACCTGCTTGCCTCCGGATTGATGGGCGGCGAGCACGCCCGGTTCGAAATCGTTCAGGTTGAACCCGGAGCTGGCGATGAGATCGGTCAAATCTTTCATGGCCCCGAGCTTGGCGTACTTGTCTACATAAGCGTAGCTCATCTTATAGACGTCCGGCAAGCTCTTTGAAGCGGCCTGCGCGGTGATGGCGGTCCAATAGGTTCCCCAGTCCTTGGAGACGACGTCCACCTGAACCTTCGGATACTTCTCGTTGAACTTCTTGAGCAGATCCTTCGTCTGGTTGACCTCCTCCTCGGTCCCCCACATCATGTACGTCACTTTGCCGGACGGCTCGTCGGCCGATGCCGAAGGGCTGGCGGACGGGCTGCCGGACGGGCTTGATGACGAACTTGCGGACGGACCGGAACTGCCGGATGCGGGCGGCGACGACGAAGCGGACGAGCCGGAGTTCGAATTCGAGTTATTGCCGGAGCATGCGGATAAGATGAGTCCCAGTGCAGCGAGCGGAATCATGGCCTTGACGACTGTCTTCTGTTGCATGGTTGCAACCTCCCCTGATCGTTTAAAAACACGCATTACTTGCCGTACGCTTTCTGGATGTCCTCTATGGCTTTCTGAAGATCGCCCTTGCCGGACAACGGATTCGCCAGCTTCTGCGGGATGATGTCCCACAGCAGCTTCTCCTTTCCGTCGAAGAACGGCACGGGGATCGCGTACTTCTGGGAATCGATGAATACTTGCTTGTCGTAGCCTTCGTCTTTCGCCAGGAACGCGTCCGACGCTTTCTTGTTGGCGGGAACGGATTGGCCTTGCTCGGCCAGCGCGATCTGGCCTTCCGGACCGGACAGCCAATTGACGAGCGTCCACGCCGCTTGCTCTTCCTTCGTCGTCGGTCCGATCGCGTAGCCGGTCTCCTGCACGACGGTCTTCTCTTCTTTGAATTTGGGCGGCAGAATCGCTTCGAAATCGATGCCGGCCGTCTTGTATTCGCTCGTGTTCCAGCTTCCGCCGAAGCTGACGGCGACTTTGCCCGTGGTGAGCGAGAGGAACGGATCCTTGGACAGCGATTGAGCCTGGCCGAAAGTAGGCACGACGTGCTGCTGCGTGATCAGGTCGCGGAAACGGGTCAGCACCTCAAGCGCTTCGGGACTGTTCATCGCGAACGATTCGTCGTCGTTCACCAGCTTGGCGCCGTTCGACCAGAGCTGGGATTCGAGAACGGAGTCGGCCGAGCCCGCGGCGTCCATCATCAGCCCCCACTGGGAAATGCTCGAAGCGTCGAAGCCGGGATCCGCGGCCGTTCTGCCGGATTTGTCGAGCGTCATCTTCTTCGCGATGTCCGTCATCTGGTCCCACGTCATCTCGCCCGTCGGCACCGGGGCGCCCTGCGGATTCGTCTTCGGGTCGGCGAACAGCTTCTTGTTGTAGAACACGACGATCGTATTCGCGTCGCGGGGGAGCGCATATTGCTTGCCGCCCGATTGAAGCTTCTTCATGACGTTCGGCTCGAACTCGGACGCATCGAAGGAGTTGCGGGCCATCAGATCCGTGAGATCCTTCATCGCGCCCAGCTTGGCGTACTTGTCGAGATACGCTTCATCCATCTTGAATACGTCCGGCAGCGATTGGGACGCCGCTTGGGCGGTAATGGCAGTCCAGTACGTCTCCCAATCCTTGGACACGACGTCGACCTGAATGTCCGGGTACTTCGCGTTAAACAGCTTGAGCAGCTCTTTGGTCTGATTGACCTCCTCCTGCGTCCCCCACTGCATGAACGTAAGCTTGGCTTTCAGCGACGTGGGATCGCCCGAACCCGCGGATTCGGAAGCGGACGATGCGGAAGGAGCTGACGGCGAGCCCGTCGCCGCGCCCTTGTCGTTGTTCCCTCCGCAAGCGGTCAATGCCAGGCTGGCTCCGAGCAGCGGGAACAACCACTTCGCTCGGATTGCGAATCCTCTGGACGCCATGGATGCACTCTCCCCTTTTTCTTATTTGATTCCCGACATGACGACGCCTTCGACGAAGTACTTCTGGGCTGTGAAATAAATAACGGCGATCGGCAGCAGAGCAAGGAACGAGCCCGCGGCCATCATCGGAAGATCCTGCGAGTTTTTGCCCATGATGAGCTGCAAGCCGACGCTCATCATCTGCAGCTTCTCGGACTGGATGAAGATAAGCGGCGTGAAGTAGTCGGTCCACGTGAAGACAAAGGAGAAGATGAAGCCCGTGATGAGAATGGGACCGGACAGCGGAAAAATGACCTTTCGGTAGATCGTCCAGTAACCGCCTCCGTCCACGTAAGTCGCTTCGTCGAGCTCTCGCGGCAGCGTGAGGAAATATTGGCGGAACAGGAAGATGAAGTACGGGCTCGCCAGCAGAACGGGAACCGTAAGCGGCAGCCAGGTGTCGTACCATCCGATCTTGCTGAACATGATGTACATCGGGATGAGCGTCACCTGGGACGGGATCATGAGCGTCGCCATCACGATGACGAACAGCGCCGGGCGCATCCGCGACTTCGTCCGGGCGAACCCGAAAGCGATCAGCGAGCTCGACAGAACGGTACCGATCCCGTTGATGCCGGACACGATGAACGAGTTCAGAATCCATCTCGGCATCAGCGTCATCGTCTCGAACAGCCGGGAGAAAGCGCTGAGCGTGAACGGATGGGGAAACAGCTTCGGCGGGAAAACGTATGTCTGGTCCTGCGTCTTCAGCATCGTGGAGATCAGCCAAAGGAGCGGACCGATAAAGAGGAGAAGGCCGATGAGCAGAAACAGGTATTGCGTGGAGCGATTGACGATTTTGGCCGTGCGCATCAGCTGTTGCCGCCCCCTTTCTCGTCGCCTTCATAATAGACCCAGCGATTCGAGGACTTCATCAGGGCGACCGTAATGATGAGAATGATAAAAAACAAAACCCACGACTGAGCCATCGCATAGCCGAAGTCGAGATCGCGGAACGCGACTTGGTATGTATTCATCATGTAGGTTTGCGAAGCGTAGTCCGGTCCGCCCTTGCTGAGCAGCATCGCTTCCGTGAACATCTGGAAGTAGTAGATCATCTGCATGACGACGGTAAACAGGATGGTCGGCGTCAGCATCGGCAGCGTAATGTTGAAGAACGTCCGGATCGGCCCCGAGCCGTCGATTCTCGCCGCTTCGTACAGCGGCTTCGGAATCCCCTTGAGCCCGGCCAGGAAGACGAGCACCGAACCGCCGGACATCCACATGCCGATCGTGATGATGACCGGCTTGATCAAGCCTTCGCTGCCCATCCAGTCGATCCGGGCCCCCTGGAACCAAAGGAGGATGGAGTTGACGACGCCGTCCCCGGAGCCGAACAGGATGAGCCAGATGACGACGGTCGCGACGGGCGGAACCAGGTAGGGCAAATAATACAGCGTGCGAAAAGTGCGGATTCCCGGCAGTTCGATGTTGAGCAGAAGCGACAGCAGAATCTGAAAGCCGACGGTGACGGGAACCCCGATGAACACGAAGTACAGCGTGTTGCGCAAGCTGTGCAGGTACACTTCGTCGGACCAAAGCTTCTCGTAATTGCCGAATCCGATCCAGTGGGGCGCCGTGATCGCATTGTAATCCGCGAAGCTGTAGATCAGGCTCGTAAACGCGGGACCGACGAAGAAGGCCAGAAAGCCGACGATCCACGGCGAGATGAACAGCAGGAACGCCCCTTCTTCCCTCCACCTTTTAATCACTCTTTTCCCCTCCCCCCTTATTCCTCGGGCATTACCGCAGTTCGTTCAAATAAACGTAGCGTTCTTCCTTGACCGAACGTTCGGCCGCTAGGGCGATCAGCAGCGCGTCGCGGCCGACCTGAAGGTCCGCAAACGGACGTTCTCCGGTCCGGACGGTATTCAGAAAAGCGTAGCGCTGCTTCTGGCTCCCGGTATGGCCTCCGTCCACGGAATCGCTCACGATGTCCAGGTCGATATGCTCCCGGGTGAAGTCGGCGCCGCCGAAGATGTCGAGCGTCTTGTCCTTCTTGGCCACCATCTGGGCGCCGTTGCGGCCGATCAAGCCGATCTCGAGCCCTTCGTCCATCAGGTTGTAAGGCTTCAGGTACATGCAGAGGCCGAGCATCGCTTTGCTTCCGTTGTCGTAATCGACGGTCACCCAGGCGTGATCGACGATCGTGCTGGCGTTCATCGTGCGGGGCGAGTAGTGCGTGTAATGGTTCGTGATGACCGCGTCTTCGCCTTTGCGGATGACATGCTGACCGCCCGACGCGAACACCCGGACGGGCTTCGCCCGAATCATCCAGTTGAAGATATCGAAGTGATGGCAGTCCTTCTCGACCAGCGCTCCGCCCGATTTGGTCTCGTCGTAGAACCAGTCCACGGGCGGGAACGGATCGCGGAACTCCTTGCACCACATCATCGTCACGTCGTCCAACCGGCCCTGCTCCAATTCCTTGGCCATGCGGACATACACGTTGGAGTAACGGTAGACGAGCCCGATCTGCACGGGAACGCCGCGCTCGTCCGCCGCCTTGATGATTTCGTCGCATTGGGCCAGCGTCGGCGCAACCGGCTTTTCCAGAAACACCGGCTTGCCCAAAGCGATAAAAGGAAGCGCAACGTCGCGGTGCAAGTAGTTCGGAACGGAGATGACGACCGCGTCGTAATCGTCGGCATGTGCCAGAAGCTCCTCGTGCGTGCCGCACACCTGCGGCTTGTTGTGCTTCAGATATCCCATTGCCCGCGCGAGGTTGGCCTCGTGCGAATCGGCCACCCACGTAATCTCGCACTCCGGAATTCTATCGAAGCCGTACAGGTGTCCGGCCCCCATATCTCCCAAACCGACGAGCGCCACTCGAATTCGTTTGTTCAAGTTGTCTCCCCCACCATCGTAAAAATGAATGCAATTTGCGGCAAATGATAAGCATAATATACGCAAAAATAAGCAAACGGTCAATCCGTTTTGCGCAAATAGTCTGAAATAATTCCGCGGATTTACGAAAAATATCGGCCGCTCATTATGGCTTGGTTACAAACTGTGGCGCTTGCTTCCAGCATTCTTCGAATCGCGGTCAGTTGCGTATAATTTGCGGCAAATCCCAAAGATCAAGGCCCGTGCATGCCAAAAAAGCCGTCTCGTCCGCGTCGATGACGCCGGATGAGACGGCTTGCCGTCCGGCTCTTGCCGAACCGCCGATCGGATAAGCTTCGCTATCCCAAGGAGATGGCTTATCCGCGGGAGTCGACCGTCTTTTCCCGCGCGGCCCGAACCCGATCGCCCGGCATGAGCAGAACGGCGGCGAGCGCGAGCGCGGCCGGGATCAGCGCCCAGAGGAACGTGCGCGCGATCGACGAGGAGAGCGCCTGAACGATGCCGTCCAGCGTTTGCGGCGGGAGCAGCGCTCGTTTGTCCGGCGTCAGCGCCGCTCGCGGATCGAGCGAGGTACCGTCCGGTACGGAGTTCGCGCCTCCGAACGTCTGCGCCAGCCTGCCCGCGAATTCGTTGCGCTGTACGATGCCGAAGACGGTTACGCCGACCGTCATGCCGAGCGAGCGCAGGAACATGACGGAAGAGGTGGCGGCGCCCCGCCGGCGCATGTCGAAGGAATGAATGGCCGACTGCGCCAGGACCGACATCGATAAGCCGACCCCCATGCCGGTCACGATCATATAGGCCGTAACCGTCAGCCGGGGCGTATCGGGCCCCAGCGTGCCGAGCGCGCAAATGCCGCCGCAGTAGAGAAGCGCGGACCCGAGCATCAGGCTCCGGTAGCTCATTCTCGCCGTCAGCCGGCCTCCGAGCTGGCTGAACAAGACGCCGCTTACCAGCATCGGCATCAGAATGACGCCGGATCGGGTCGCCGATCCGCCGAAGACGCCTTGAACGAAGAGCGGAATATAGACCGTGGCGATCACGAAGCCGGCGCCGTAAAACAATGCCGCCGCGTTGCTCGCCGCGAACAGACGATCGCGGAACATCCGGAACGAGACGATCGGCGCTTCCGCTCTCTTCTCGGCGAGCAGGAAGGCGGCCAGCAGGACGGCGAACAGGACGAATAGGCCGAGAATGAAGACGGAGTTCCATGCATACGTTCCGCCGCCCAGCTCCAGCGCGAACAGGAGGCTGACGACCGCCCCGATCAATGTTCCCGCGCCGAGCCAATCGATCTTTTGCCTGGCGCGCTCCACCGATTCTTTATAGAAAAGGACGGCCAACAGGCACGCCATGACGCCGAGCGGCACGTTGAGGTAGAAGATCCAGCGCCATCCGAGGGAATCCGTGACGAAGGCGCCGAGCATGGGGCCGAAAATGCTCGACGCCCCGAATACGGCCCCCGTCAAGCCCGACACCTTCCCCCGCTTCTCCGCCGGAAACAGATCGAACAGAATCGTCAGCGCGATCGGCGTAATGGCCCCGCCCCCGACGCCCTGCAGCGCGCGGTAAAGGCAGAGCTGAACCATGTCGCCCGAGAGCCCGCACAGAATCGAGCCGATGAGAAACACAGCCGCTCCGAACACGAAAAACCGTTTGCGCCCGTACATATCCGACAGCTTGCCGAAAATCGGCGTGCCGGCCATCGACGTCGCCATGTAGGCGGACGTCGCCCAGACGAAGCGGTCGAGCCCGCCCAGATCCGATACGATCGTTCCCATCGACGTCGCGACGATCGTGTTGTCCATCGAGGAGATCAGGATGCCGAGCATCAGCCCGGCCACCGCGAGCGGAAGCCTGCTTGAGCCTTTGGACACGTGGGTCCCTCCCTTTGTCGCTTTCCAACGATCCTGACGTGGTGTACAATCAAGGTTGTGCAGGATGTTTAAATTAAGCAACCTTATTAAAATATTACTGATTGTAAGTATACGTAGTATATAAGCGCACGTCAAGGAGGAATTGACATGTCTATTTCCGATGTTCCGGCCGGAGACGGCGAGATCGACGTGCTGGACGCGCTTTTGCGCACTTCCCACTATCTGAAGCGGGAATTCGAGACGCGGCTTTCGTCTATGGATATCCCTTCTTTTCTAACCGGACCGCGGCTGCATCTCCTGATCGCCGTCTCCGATTCGGGCCCGATGCGAATGAGCGATCTGGCCGCGGCGATGGGCATCAAGGCGATTACCGTCACCCAGTTCGTCGACGCGCTGGAGAAGGAACGCATGCTGGAACGGGTGCCGGACCCGAACGACCGCCGCGCCACGATCGTACGGCTGACGGAGCACGCGCCGCCGCTCGTCAAGCAGGCGCGCGCCGCCGCGAAGACCGTGAAGGACGCACTGATCGAGCCGCTGCCGCAGGAAGCGCGCGACCAATTGCTCGGTCTTCTCTCGCGGCTCGTCAATTTCAAGGACGTTTGTATTTTCGATTCGAAGGGGCGCCATGCGTGACGACGACGGTTCCGGCGATCCGGTCGTAGATCGTCTGCCTTTTCCGGCTCCAAAGGGGACTTAGCAAGTAGGCAAAAACGAGGATGTAGACAACGATGAGCAAGCCGTTCACGACGGCATCGGGAACCGCGGAGGGGCGGGTCAGGTGCCAGACGGTAAAATGGGCCAGCTCCCAAGGAGCGAATTTGAGCGCCGACCTTCCCAGGGAACGCCCGAGGCCGATCGGCCCTCCGTCCGAGCCGGCCACCTGAATGCCCGTCTTCCGCTTGCCCCAGGACGCATGCGCTCTGGATGCTTCGCAGATCGCGAAATATAGAAACACCGGCAGCGTAATAAACGCGAAGCCGACGGCCTCCGCCTTCAGCGGGCTGCCCGCGAACAACGGGACCAGCAGCGGCTTCGCCGCATAAGAGAGTCCGACCAGGCAGACCAGATAGCCGGATATCAGCGCGTAATCCCACAGGAAGGCGGCCAGCCGCCGGCCGATCGTCGCGTTCTCACCGCTCGTCCTCACTCGCGCTCCTCCGTTCCGCTCGGGTGGTCTGCCTTCGATTATACACTCTTTGTTGACGATTGGATCGATCGCAAGAAAAAGAGAACGCATTCCCGACGGATCGCAGTCTCTCTGCCGAACGAGCGGACTTCGGAGGTCAGTATCCCTGACCCTCTCCCTTGAGGAAAGTCGCGATGAACCATTGATTGCCGTACGGATCCTCTACGCCGCCGCTTCTTTCCCCATAAGGCATGTCCTCCGGCTCGTAGAGCGAGGAAGCCCCCGCCTCGATCGCCCGCCGGCAGCAGGCATCCGTATCTTCGACGAACACGTGAAGCGAATTGCCGCGCGGCGGAAACCGCTCGTTGCCGGCCGACACTTCCACGATCGTATCGCCGACGCGGACTTCGGCATGTACGATTTGGCCGTCTTCATCCGCATGGCGGCTTATTTCCTCCGCCTCGAACACTTGCCGCAGAAAAGCGATCATCCCCTCGGCGTCCCGAACCGTAAAATAAGGCGTAACGCTTTGGTAGCCGGCAGGCTTATGGCTGCTTGCGGACATCGTCGAATCCTCCTTTGACGTGAACGGTTTTATTTCCATTATCGCTCTCGGCGACGAAGAAGTATAGCATATTTGACCTCAAGACGGTTAGGGCCATCGCGCCATAATGGAGCGGAGCGCAAGGGGCCGCATGTATAATGGACCATTGACAGCTTCATTGTACTATATGCATAATACAATCATGCGGGAAGGCGGGTGATTGTGCGCATGCTGAGCTTCCATGAACTGAAGCTGAACAACCGGGACCCGGTTTATTTGCAGGCGGTCTTGTACGTGAAAAGGCAAATCCTGCTCCGCCGGGCGGAGTCCGGAGACAGACTGCCATCCCGGCGGGAAGTCGCGTCGCAGCTGAACATTAACCCGAATACGGTGCAGAAAGCGTTCAAGCTCATGGAGGACGAAGGGTTCGTGCGCACGAGCAGCACGCAGGGCAGCGTCATCTACGTGGACGACGAGATCTTCGGCCGGATCGAAGCCGAACTGACGCGTGAACTCGTCAAGTCGTTCGTCGAATCCGCCAAAGAGATTCAGCTGTCGTTCAAATCGGTCGTCGAGCTGATCAGCGAGTTCTGGGACTGACGGCCCGGCGGACGGCGATAAAGACAGATGATGCGGATTCGCTGCGACTGCCTTGTACTATCCTATTCATACAATTGGGGGGATTCGTTTGAGCGGCTTGTATCGTCTTCTCAACGCGGAATTCGGAAGGTGGATGGCTTTCGTCGCCCTGCTGTGCGCCGGCGCCGTTCTCGTTCCGCTTCTTCTGCTGAATTCGGCGGCGGGAGACGCGGGCTCCTTCGCGAATCATGCGCGTTACGAAGATTTGTACGCGGCCTCGGGCTGCCCTCTTCTATTCCTCCTGCTGCTGGCTCTTTTATGCGCCTATTTCCTGAAATCCGTATATGCCGGCTATTGGGGAAGCAAAAGCGTCTATACGTATCTGACGCTGCCGGTCCGGCGGGAATCGCTTTACTTCAGCAAGCTGATCGTTTTCGCGACGTGCCTGCTGCTTCTGATCGCCGCGCAGATCGTCAGCATTCGGCTCGGATACGAGCTCGTGGCGGCCAAAGCGAAGGCGTATCCCGCCGGCTCGCTTGCCATGCGCAACGGCTTGTTCCTGGCTTTTGCGCGTTCGGAATTTTTCCGCCTGCTGCTGCCTCTGAACTTCAGCCGGATCCTATCGTCCTGCAGCATGCTTCTGGCGATCGCCACCGGCTTCTACTACGGCGCCCTATGCGAGCGAAGCCGGAAATTCGGAGGCTTCGCCTTGATCGCGGTCGCCGCGTTCGTTCTGTACAGAGCGGTCTCCTTCCGCCTGGACGAAGTCGCCTACACAACCTTGCCCAGAAGCCTGTACCCGAGCAGCTTGGCGCTTCTGGCGTTCAGCGGCTGGTTTGTCTGGCACAGTCTTCGAATCATGAGAAAAGGATCGATCGCCTAAGAGAGGAGGATTCGCGATGTGGACGAAGTTGAAAAGGCACGCGGCTCTTCCCGTCCTGGCGGGGGCGATCGCGTTGCTGGCGGGCGTGGGAATGAATACGTACGCGATGAAAGATAACGGAACGTTCGCCCTTAAAGATTTAAGCGGAAGCCGCGACGCCCTGGACGACGTGGCGATCGTCGGCAGGCTCGAAGACGGCTATCACCGGACGTCGTTCCGCTTGGCGCAAGGGCAAATCTCCGCGAGCACGGACCTTTTCCGGCAGCCGCAACAGGTGGATTCATATCGCTATGCGGCGGGCATGGACAAACGGATCGGCGACTGGCAATATCAGGTCGGGGGAATCGGCCCTTACGATATTACTTCCTATAAGCGAAAAGACGGCGGCTCGTACTTTGAACCCGTCGGCGTCGCGGGCGTCTCGCCGTCGATCTCCGACCGCAATCCGGGCGACAATACCGCTACCTACGCCAATGTTGTGGAATACGGCCTGGCGAAGGTCGGCGACAAGGTGTTTTTTACGGTGCCGGTGTCGTCCGATTATACGGGCACGAGCGGCATTTACGAGCTTTCGTTCGCCGAGTGGGGAACCGCGGCGTGGGTGAGTAGAGAATGGCCGGACTCCCGCAAAATCGCGGACATCAGCCTGGAAGCGAACGAATCGCCCGAGCCGCCGAATATCGAGGTGCTCGGCCTGGAGGCGGTCGGCGATAAGCTGGCTCTGCTGTCGGTCGAGGGCGGCGGGCTCGTCGTTCGCGGCTATGACAGCGGCAGCGGCGAGCTGCTCGGGGAAGCGTTCGTTCCGAATTTCCGTCTGCCGAACCGCGCGGAAGCCGGATCCGCTGCCGAGGATTCTTACAGCGAACCGTACGAAGCCTTTAGCGATCCCGATTCCGACGTTCTGAGCTTGGTGTTCCGCAGCCGTACATCCGAACGGCCGCTTCTGCTCAGTCTCGACTTCTCGAACGGCGTCCGGATCGTTCATCAAATGAACGCCGACTTTTCCGCCGACGGTAAGGAAGGCTTTGACGAGTTCACGTACTTGAGCTACCGGAACGACAAGCTTTACGTGCTGAAATCGTTTCGCGAGCCGCCGGGAGACGGAGCGGCGCTTTCTTACGACAACTTGCTTCCGCAGCATCTGTACGTCTACGTTTTCAAGCAATCGAAGCTGCTCTATAAGGGAGAGATCGTGAGCGATCTGAACGACGACAACATCGAAGCGATCCATCGACGCACTTCTTCTGCCGGCTCTTACAACTATGATCAGATGAACTTCAGGCGCTGGACGAACTTGACGGTCGAGCCCCTGTCGGCCGAAGGAGGGAACGCGAATGATTGAGCTGAAGTACGTCGACAAGCGGTATCCCGCGAGCAGCGCCCTGCTGTACGTCCACAGCCTGACGATTCCCACCGGCGAGATCGTCGGCATTCTCGGGGAGAACGGCAGCGGCAAGACGACCCTGCTCAAAAGCATGATGGGCATCGGCGAAATGTGGAGCGGCGAAATCTCGTACGACGGGAAGCCGCCGACGGAGGCGTACGACCGCATCGCGTTCGTCACGGAAGAGGGCAGCTTCCTGCCCGATTTGACGCCGGACCGGTACGGGCAGTTTCTGGCCGACTTCTTCCCCCGGTTCGATCGGAACTATTATGCCAAGCTGCTGAAAGATTACGAGCTGCCGGCCGACCGCAAGATCCGCACGTTCTCCAAAGGGCAGAAGATGAAGCTGGAGCTGTCCGCCGGACTGGCCAAACGGGCCGACTACCTGCTGATGGATGAGCCGTTCGTCGGCAAGGACATCTTCTCGCGGCGCGATTCATTGAAACGAATGGTCCAGGGACTGACCGGCAGCGAGACGGTGCTCCTGTCCACGCACCTGATCGACGAGATCGAGAACGTGATCGACCGGGCGGTCGTTTTGCACAAAGGGCTCGTCCGGGCCGACTTTTATGTGGACGACATGAGGGAACGCGGCCTCTCTCTGACAGACGTCATGACGGAAGTACGCGACTCGAACACTTCGCACCCTTATCAATGGCCGGAAGGCTAGCATCGGGCGGCGAAGTGTTTTTTCCTCATTTACACTAAAAGCCGCCTCTATTCTCGCCGTCCTTAACGCAGCCGTCATCGGCCTTTCGTTCGTACTCATCAAGCTGACGCTTCATGACGTCATTCCGCTTCGTGCTCATCAAGCCGACGTTTCATGACGTCGTTCCGCTTCATGCTCATCAAGCCGACGTTTCATGACGTCGTTCCGCTTCATGCTCATCAAGCCGACGTTTCATGATGCCGGGCCGCTCGATTCCTCGACTTGCCGTTTTGCCGCTGCGTTCGCGAGATTGCTGACTCCGGCAGCATTCCGCTTTAAAGCCGTTCCTTCCCAAGCTGCCGCTCGCATTCTTCTGCGGCTTCTTCCGAAGGCGGCGCTTGATATTTGCCCCTGGTCCGCTATACTGAAAAAAGAGTCCATCAGTCGCGAAGCACGCGCCGCTCCGGCAACATTCCGCCCTTTTTCCGGGGGTGGATGTGCCGGGGCGGCTTTTTCGGTTTCTTGCCCATCTTGCATAGAAAGGACAAGATCAGATGTCCAGATTCGAAGAGGCATATGAGGAATGGCTGCATTCGGAGATTGTCGGGGAAGACAACCCTCGGAGACGCGAAATGCTGGAGAAGGGGCTCGGCCACGGCACTCGCGAATTTCTGCGGATAGTCTGGTACCCCGCCGTAAGGAACTTCAACCACTTGCATCCCGAATGGGAGGTGCGGGATTTCCACAACGGCTACCGTTATCTGGATCTTGCGTATATGCCTGGAGGCGACGCCAAAGGGGGGATCGAGATTCAAGGCTTCGGCCCCCACGCGAGAGACCTGGACGTGAGACGGTTCAAAGACTTATGCTGGCGGCATTGCCTGCTGGCGCTGGACGATTGGCTCTTTCTTCCGGTCGCCTACCTCTCCATAACGGACGAACCGAAGCGCTGCCAACAATTGGTCCTCTCCTTCATCGGGAAGTTCGTTTCGACGGGGGCACCCCAAGAAAGGTTGAATTGGCTGGAAGCAGAGACGATGAGATACGCTAGACGGCTGCTCCGGCCATTCACGCCGGCTGAGCTGGCAAGCCATCTTCGCGTGACTCCGACGTATGCGAGAAAAATTTTGCACAGCCTCGTCGAACTCCAGCTTCTGTCCGTCATTGGCGGCAACCAGCGCTACCGCACGTACGGCTTACGAAACCAATAGCGTTTCGCAGCAATACTCTGCCTGCGACTAACGAAACCAGTAGCGCTTAGCAGCAATACTACTCTACCTGCGGCTAATGAAACCAGTAGCGCTTAGCAGCAATACTACTCTACCTGCGGCTAACGAAACCAACAGCGCTTATTTGTCTAAAATCGGCAGGTCGGAAAATGTAACGAAACTCAGCGACGCTATTCGCTGAATTTGGTCGACCCCAGCCCGCAAATGAGCCCAATAGCGTCGCTACGATTCGTTAGCGTTGCAGAGGTGCCGATTTCGGGACGATAAGGTTTGTACGTTTCGTTAGGGTTTGAGGAAGCTTACACAAACTTGTCGGGTTCCAGCTTCTGTCCGTGCCGATGGCAAGCAGGCATTCATGACTGACGACAAACAAAGCTGTCGTTACGGACGGCTAACGAAACCAACAGCGCTTATTTGTCTAAAATCGGCAGGTTGGAAAATGTAACGAAACTCAGCGACGCTATCGCTGAATTTGGTCGACCCAAGCCCGCAAATGAGCCCAATAGCGTCGCTACGATTCGTTAGCGTTGCAGAGGCGCCGATTTCGGGACAATAAGGTTTGTACGTTTCGTTAGCTCGGGGAGTTGGGACAGCGAGCCAGAAGCTCCGGTCGAGAGGGCTACGCTCGAGAATCCGTTCGAGAATTCATTCGAGAATCCGTTCGAGTACCTGTTCGAGTATCCGTTCGAGTACCTGTTCGAGTATCCGTTCGAGTACCTGTTCGAGTATCTGTTCGAGAATCCGTTCGGGGGAATTCCGTTCGAGAAGGCTCCGTAAAGGTGCCCCGTTCGGGGGAATTCCGTTCGAGAGGGCTCCCGAAAGAGGCCCCGTTCGAGAATGCTCCGTTCAAGGGGGCTCCGATCCCGGGGGAAGTACTTTAGGCAGGAACCGTTCGGAGTCCGAATTCCAGCCAGCGCAGGAACGCGCCGAGAACGCAAAGAAACACGCCGGCAATCGGCGTGTTTCTTTGCTTGGCGATGCGGAGCTGCATGGCGTGCGGATCAGGTGATCGAAGCCTCGTAGATCGAGCGGACGGATTGGGACAGCGTCCCGTTGAACTGCTCGTCCGTCTGCTGATCCGACAGCCCCTCGGCCAAAGCGCGGGAGAAGCTGGCGATCAAGCCGTGGTTGCGGGTCAGCCGTTCATTGGCTTCCTGCCGGTCGTAGCCGCCCGACAGCGCGACCACGCGCGCCACTCGCGGATGCTCGATCAGGTCGCGATAGAAGTCGTCTTCCGTCGGAATCGACAGCTTCAGCATGACGGTCGCGCCTTCGTCCAGAGCGGACAGCTGCTTCAGGATTTCCTCCTTCAGGATCCGCTCGGATTCCTTCTTGTCCGAGCTATGGATGTCGACCTCCGGCTCGATAATCGGGACAAGGCCCGCCGCCAGGATTTGTTTGCCGATCTCGAACTGCTGCTCCACGACGTTCCGGATGCCGGTCGGATTCGCTTCTTTGATGACGGAGCGCATCTTCGTACCGAAAATATGCCGAACGACCGCCCGCGCCAGGAGGGTGTCCAAATCGGGCATCGGCTTCAGCAGCTGTACGCCGTCCGCCGGTTCGGCCAGTCCTTTGTCCACCTTCAGAAAAGGAACGACGCCTTTCTTCTCCCACAAATAATCGGCGGTGAACTGTCCGTCGATCTTCCGATCCATCGTGTTCTCGAACAGGATCGCGCCGAGAATAAACTCCGCGTCGAACGCCGGGCTCTTGATGATGCGCGTCCTCATCTCGTGCACGAGCGCGTACATCTCTTCTTCGCCCGAATAGCGGCTCGGCTCGACGCCGTACTGCTGCAGCGCCTTGGGCGTGCTTCCTCCGCTCTGGTCCAACGCGGCGATAAATCCTTTGCCCGTGCGAATTCGTTCCAACTGCTCCTTGTTCATGAACACAGCTCCTCCCCATTGCTCGAATATTCTTTATTGTACAACAATTAGGGGCGGTTCTGCGAATTCCAACAATCCGCGAGCGGCTCGGCCTTTATTCGGCAAGCACCTTCAAGTCCAAGCGGCGGATGCGTTCGGGATCGGAGATCAAATCGACCTCCGCGATCCTCCCGTTCCGGATCGTATATTGCAGAACGTAGAGCAGCCGGCCGCGGGGAGCCGCGACGACCCCGACCGCCCCGTTGACGAGGGCGGTCTGTGCCGCCTGAATGCGTCCGGCCACTTGCGCGGCCAGCGTCTCGGCGCCCCGGACGATTCCGGGCTTGCCGGCGCCGCGGTCGTCCCGCAGTACGACGTCCGGATCGAGCGCCGCGACCAGCGCATCGAGATCGCCCGCACGCGCGGCGGCCAGAAACGCTTCGATCGCGTGGCGATCGCTTGCCTGATCGGCGCGGGGCCGCTCCGTTCCCCGCACACGGCGGCGCGCCCGGCTCGCCAGCTGCCGGACCGCGGCTTCGGACTTTCCGACGATCGGAGCAATCTCCGCGAACGTCAAGGAGAATATATCGTGCAGCACGAACGTGACCCGCTCCGCCGGGTTCAGGCTGCCGAGCACGACCAGCAGCGCGAGGCCGACGGAATCCGCCAGCAGCGCCTCCCGCTCGGGATCGCCGCGATCCTCGCCTCCGCCTTCGAACGCCTCGGGCGGCAGCGCGTCAAGCGGCTCTTCGCGCCTTGCTTTTCGCGACCGGAGCAGGTCGAGGCATATCCGCGAGACAACGGTCGTCAGCCAGCCGCCCAGGTTCCCGATGCCGCCCGCATCCGCGCGGCACAGCCGGAACCAGGCATCCTGCACCGCGTCCTCCGCCTCGCCAAACGATCCGAGCATCCGGTACGCTACCGCCTGAAGGTGCGGGCGATGCGCCTCGAACCGCTCGGCCAACCGTTCCTGTTCATTCATCGGCTCATCCTTCTCCTATTCGAACGCTTCTATTGAATTGACGCTCGGGACCGCCGCTTCTGTGACAGAAGATCAAGCTTCCGAGCCTGTCACGCTTCCGGCTCTTCGAATCGTCATCGTATTGCAGGGCCGTAACACCGGCTCCAAACCACCGACGAAGGAGCGTTATCCATGGAATCCAGAATGAACAGCCCGGTCACGATCGTACCCAATCTGGCTCATGCATTGCAAGATTTGGGCGTATCGTTATTCGCTTCTGCCGACCAGTGCGGCTTGCCGAAGCGGACGCTCTTCCTGGCCTATCTCCGGGCCAGCCAGATCAACGGCGACGGCGTCTGCGTCGACCTTCATTCGCGCAACGCCTTGTCGGCCGGCGACACGGCCGAACGGGTTCGAACCGTGCCGGCCTGGCGAGAATCGCCGGACTTCACCGAGGCGGAGCGGGCGGCCTTGGCGCTCTGCGAGGCGATGACCCGGCTGAGCGACCGTCCCGATCCGGTGCCGGACGACGTCTACCGCGAAGCGGCCCGCCACTACGGCGAGCAAGCGCTCGCCACGCTTATCGCGGGTATCGCCGTCGGCAATCTCTATAACCGGTTGAATGTCGCAACCAGGCAAAAGGCAAACGTTCCGGCCGGCTGAATGCCGCCGCGAATCCAACATTCTATCAAGCAGGCCGCGTTCCTACGAAGGAGCGCGGCCTGCTTGCATAATGCGGGACCGCTCGGTAAATACTGGAACCGAATTTGATCAACCTGCGGGAGGTGACTCGCGATAGACGTATTGGAATTTTTGCAGGCCAAGCAAAAACAGGATCCCGATCTCTTTCTTCACCGCATGTGGATCGCCGGCCAGCCGGTTATGCTCGCAGGGTACTTCTCGCTGATCGATCTGCCCCAAACGATGATGCTGCTTCAGCAGCAAGCGCGCCATGCCGCCGACTCGGAGCGCCCGCTGTCCGCCCTGGCAAGCGGACTGGGCGAGAGGATCGACCGGGCGGACGAACAAGCCGTATTCACGGCGATTTCCGACGGCTGTCTGCTCGTTGTGCCCGAAGCCGAATGTTTCGAAGGGTACCTCCGGATCGTTCCGGTCTCCCGCA
Organism: Cohnella zeiphila; assembly: GCF_014212055.1. Lineage (GTDB taxonomy): Bacteria > Bacillota > Bacilli > Paenibacillales > Paenibacillaceae > Cohnella > Cohnella zeiphila. The sequence continues at coordinate 64,678 of NZ_JACJVO010000046.1, forward strand.
CGCTGTCCCGCTCCATCGAAGCCCCGACGACCGAGAGCGTGCTGCGCGGGTCGGCCAGCTCTTTCAACGAGGATCTCGACACCAACCTGGGTATGCTCAAGAAGCACATGCTTTCGGACCTTTTGCGAACGCGTTCGTATCGAATGGGCAAAGATCAGAACAGAAAGCTGACCCTGATCTATATGGAGAAACATACGGACTCCTCGCTTTTGAAGGCCGTTTGCCGGAAAATCGAAGCTCATCTGGACAAAGAAATTCCGGACTTGATCGCATTATCCGAAGATGTGTTCGAGTTTCCCAAGTGGTCGTTGGTGACCCGTTTCAATACGACCGAACTGCCCCACAACGCTTCCGCGGCGCTCGGGCAGGGCAAAGTCGTTCTGCTGCTCGACCGCTATCCTTTCGCCATCATTCTTCCGAGCATGATCACGGACGTCTTCTCGTCGGTAAACGATCGGAATTATCCGCTCCTGCTTGCGAACGCCGTACGGCTGCTGCGAATCATCGGCGTGTTGGCCAATATGCTGATGCCCGGTTTGTATGTCGCGCTCGTATCCGTGAATCCCGACGTTCTCCGCATCGAGTTGGCCATGTCGATTGCCGGGAGCCGCGAAGGCGTTCCTTATCCGTCGCTTGTCGAAACGTTATTGCTGCTGTTCGTCCTCGAATTGACGCTCGAGGCCAGCATCCGACTGCCCAAATCGATCGGCCCTACGATCACGATGGTCGGCGGCATCATCCTCGGGCAGGCGGTCGTTCAAGCCAGGCTCGTCAGCAACGTTCTCATCATCATTCTGGCCGCCACGACGATCGCCAGCTTTACCGCAGTCGGCTTTCACAATGCGATCACCATTCGCGTCCCCAAGTACCTGCTGCTCCTCCTGTCGGCGATCTTCGGCGTTTTGGGGCTGTTCGTGGGGATTCTGATCGTCAGCGCTTACCTGGCCAGTGTAAAATCTTTCGGAGTGCCGTATGCATCACGCTGGAAGAATAAGAGGAGCCCGAATGGATAAGAGCATGCAAGTGATCGCCGTATATCTCCTGTCGCATATCGGGCTTATATTTTTCATGTATCCGACCGATATTATCGAGAGTCTTTCCGTTGGCCACTGGTGCGCCATTCTGCTTGGATTCGCCTGTCACGTCGCCGTGATCGCCATCTATACGAAGGGATTAAGCTATTTCAAGTCGCAAAGCATCATCGATATCTTTGCCGGCGCGGGCAAAGCGCTGGCTTGGATCCTGCTGCTTCCCGTCTCGCTATACTTCCTGATGATGCTCATTCTTACGGTTCGCGCTTATGCGGAGATCGTGACGATTATCTTCCTGGACAGCACGCCGCTATGGGCGGTGATGGCCCTTTTTTTGGCCGTTGCCGGGCTGATTTCGTTTATGGGCGTCGAAGCGATGTTCCGTACGGGGCTTCTGGCCGCCATCCTGTTTTTTCCTTTGCTCTTGTTTGTCCTCAGCGTCTCTTTCCAGAATGCGGACTGGCATTACCTCTATCCGATTATGGACAAGCGGTCGGCTTCGTTCTCTTTCGTTCTGGAACGGCCGTATTTGCTCAGTTTTTTTGCGTTCGCGGGCGGGTTCCTGTTCCTGGGCTTTATTCCTCCCTATGTTCCTTATAAGCGCCGGGCCGTCCTTTGGACCACCCCTGTGCTTCTTCCCTTTTTCTTCGTCTCCGTTTACGTTCCGCTTCTGACATTCGGGCGCAACACGGCCGTCCAGTTCCAATTTCCCTTCATCATGGCGGTCGATACGGCGGATATCAGCTGGCTTATGTTCGATCGGGTCACGATGTTCTTCATGATCACCGTCATTTGTTTTGCGCTGCTCTTTATTTCGTTGGTCATGTGGAAGACGACGCTTATGATTCGGCGAGTGCTGCCGTTTGTCCGGCCCGACCTCGCGAGTTTGCTTCTGGCCGCCGTCGTATTCGTCATTTGCCTGCAAATTCCGAATTGGAAAATGGTTGAACGATTGTTCTGGTGGAATACCTATCTCCGGCTGTATGTCGTGGCGGTCATTCCCTTGACTACCCTCGTTCTCGGAATTCGTCGCCGCCGCAAAGGAGCGGCTGGCATATGAATGCGAAGTTGCCGGTTCGCATCGCCCTGAAATCGATGACGATGGCGGGAATGCTGATCGTCTTGTGCGGATGCTGGGATATCCGGGACATCAATCACCGGGCGCTGCCGATTGCGATGGGCTTGGAGAACAAGGAGGGCATTTACCGTATCCATCTTCTCATTCCGCAAAACACTCAGAGCAGTAGTAGCGTGAGAATCGTCTCGGATAAAGGGTCGACGATCAACGAAATTATCGATCGGATCAGCAAAGATCTGGAGCTCGAGGTCGATCTCATGCATCTGAAAGTCATCGTGTTCGACCGGACGTTTGCGGAACGAGGCCTGGGAGACAGCGTCTCGAGCTTTATGCGTTCCCGCGACATCGCCTCCAAGACCATCGCGGCGATCAGCGACGAAAGCATCGGGAGTTTGTTCCAAACGTTGAAATCGACTTCGACGACAGGCGGCCTGGAGATCTATAACTTTTTCGAGAAAAACGCCGGCTGGTCGCCTCAATTGGCGCAAACGCGAATCTGGCAGATCTTCCAAAGCCTTCACTCGTTTACGAAAGACGTGGCCGTCCCCATCATCAAGTCCGGCGAATCGACGACCATGACAAGTACCGGCTCGGCCGTCATCAAGAACGGCAAGATGGTCGGCCGAATTACCCCGGAGGAAACGCTGCTGTTCAACGCCTTTAACGGATTGAGCGCGCAGGGGAAAATCGAGGTCATGAATCATGCGGCAGTCGTGATCGATACCGACCGTCTGTCTCACCACAGTTCTGTCAAAGGAGGCAGGGCGGTTTTGAACAGCCGTATCAACCTCAAGGTGACCGTTCTGGAAACGAAAGGTTCTCCGACTACGGCCATGGTCAAACAAGAACTGGAGCAATTGTTGACTCAAAACTTCGAACGGATGTTCGCCAGGCTTCAAGCGGAAGGGGCCGATATTTTGGGAGTGGGGCAATTTTTCCGAAACCGGATTCCCCGCGATCGCCTGGCAAACTGGAGGACGGATTATTATCCTCGGATGAAGCTGAACCTTACGTTCCATACGGTCATCGAGGACGAAGGCCTGCTTAAGATGAAACCCTAAAGAAGCGCCGGCGCTCGCGGGCGGAGGCCGGCGCCCGGACGGATCAGGTCCTTCGCATATAGGCGCGTACCGTAAGCGGCGCGAATATCGCCACGATGATCGCTGCTCCGATGAGAGAAATCGCCAGGTCGCTGCCTACCGTTCCCGAATTGGTCAAATCCCTTACGGCGGTCACGAGATGCGAGATCGGGTTGGCCTTCACGAACCATTGCAGCCAATTCGGCATCGTGTCGACCGGCACGAAGGCGTTGGACAGGAAGGTAAGCGGGAACAGCACGATCATGGAGATGCCCTGCACGCTTGAGGCGGTACGGGCGATGACGCCGAAGAAGGCGAAGATCCAGCTGATCGCCCAAGAGCAGACGATGACGAGAAGCGCGGCAATGGCGACATGCCCCAGGCCCCCGTCCGGGTTATAGCCCATGATGTACCCCATGGCGAACGTCAGCACCGTCGCAATCGCATACCGGATCGTGTCCGCCAGCAGGGCACCGGCCAGAGGCGCCATACGCGCGATCGGCAGCGATTTGAACCGGTCGAATACGCCCTTGTCCATGTCTTCCCGCAATTGCACCCCGGTGACGATGGAGGTGGTAATGACCGTCTGCACGAGGATGCCGGGAATGATCACCGGCAAGTAGCTGTGCACGTCGCCGGAGATGGCTCCGCCGAAGATGTACGTGAACATGAGCGTAAAAAGAATCGGCTGCAGCGTAACGTCGAACAGCTGCTCGGGCGTTCGCCGGATTTTCAGCAGTCCCCGATAGGCCATCGTCAGCGAATGGCGGACCGATTGGCCGAAGCTCGTATGATTTTTCAGCGGTCTGGCGGCATTCCGTTCCAGGGCCGTCGTTCTCATCTCGCAACCTCCTCCAGTCTCTTCGATTCGTCATCGGAATCGGACGCTTGATTCCGTTCGACGCCGTGTCCGGTGATCGTCAGGAACACTTCGTCAAGGGTCGGCTTCTGCACGCTGATCTCGGCCAGGCGAACGCCTTCGTTCCGAAGAGAGACGAGCAAATCGGTTACCCGGTCGGCGTCCGCCATCGGCGCCGTGATTTTGCCGGCTTCCGCCGAGACGCTGGAGCGAACGTTCAGCACCTGCTCCACGATCCGGCGGGCGCTCTGAATGTCCCGCGAATCCTGAATCCGAAGCTGCAGCGACGAATTGCCGATCGATGCCTTGAGCTCATCCACCGTCCCTTCCGCGACGACCCGTCCGCGATCGATGACCGCGATCCGGTCGGCCAGCTGATCCGCCTCATCCAGGTACTGCGTCGTAAGCAGCACGGTAGAGCCCGTCTTGACCAAGCGGCGGATCGTGTCCCACATCTGCGAGCGAGTTCGCGGATCCAGTCCGGTTGTCGGCTCGTCCAGGAAGATCAGCGGCGGCTGGGCAATCAGGCTGGCCGCCAGATCGAGCCTTCTCCGCATGCCGCCGGAGAAATTCTTGAGCGGACGCTTCGCCGCTTCCGTAAGTCCGAATTCCTCCAGCAGCTCCGCGGCCTTGCGCCTCGCCTCCCCGCGTCCCAAGCCCAGCAGCCGGGAAAAGATCACCAGATTCTCGGTCGCGCTCAGCGATTCGTCCACCGACGCGTACTGGCCGGTGACTCCGATCAATTGGCGCACGATCTGCGATTCCTTCATCACGTCGTACCCGAAGATGCGCGCCGAGCCCGCATCCGGTCTCAGCAAAGTGGCCAGCATCCGAATAGTCGTCGTCTTGCCGGCTCCGTTCGGACCGAGCACCCCGTAGATCGTGCCGGCGCGGACGTTCAAGTCGACTCCGTCCACCGCCTGATTGTCGCCGAACGCTTTCCTAAGCCCGCGCGCCTCGACGGCCCAGCCTCCTTGGCCCGGAACGTCGTTCCTGATTGGAGAATCCATGGCAATTCCTCCTCATATCGGTTGTTACAGGGATCATATCCCCCGATTATGAACTGAATTTGAACGGCAATTGCATTGTAAAAATTTCCGGAGAAAGAAAAAACCGCCCGCGGAACGGATTGCCGTTCGGTCTGCGGGCGGATTCTAGAGCAAAAAGGACGACGTTCTGGCCAAAAAACGGCTCATCAAGAGCGGCAAGGAGACCAGTATCGGCGGATCGTCGGGATGAGGCGGATGAAGCGTTACCTGCTTGCGGTGCGAATCTTCGTCGGACTCGACGATAATCGGCTCGTGGTTCCGCGTCCGGAGCGTGGCATGCGGAAGCAGGATATCATGCGAGCTCATCCCCCATGAGACCGAGGTCGCCATCAAGTAGTAAGTCCCCGGCTTCACGTTCGAAAATTGAAATCCGCCGAGAGACAGCAGGATGGTTCCGTGCAGAGGAACGTTCTCCGGAATCGGCTTCTCGAACAAGCCGATGAACACCGCGCCTTGGAACGGAATTTCGGACCGCACGGTCCCGCCGACTTCGGCGCCGCCCGTCCCCATTCTCTCGGCGACGCCTCGCTCGGACAAATCCATCAACGACTCCAAATGCGACCCGACATGATTTTGCTGTTCGCGAAAAATCGCCGGCGTCACGCCGATTTTCTCCGCGAAACGAGTGGTGAAGGAGCCGAGACTTTGCTGCCCGACCTGCATCGCGATATCGCGCACGGGCAGCGACGTGCGGATCAACAAATCTTTGGCTCTTTGCAATCGAATGGAAGAGAGGTAATAATGCGGCGAGAGTCCCGTCTGGGTCTTGAAAAGACGGATGAAATGGTAGGGACTGTATCCGACATGGCGGGACCAGCTCGCAAGCTGAATCGGCTCGTCCATATGCCGGTGAATATAGGCGATCGCTTCGTCGATTTCCGGCAGCTTCTTCCCCATTCCAGCCTCCGTTTATGTCGGATTCCGAATCTTAACCGATTGGAAACGCAGTCTGCGCGATGAGTTTATACTAAACTCGCGGCCGTTCCAAGTCAATTGCGACGCCCGGCCCCCGCGCGACCGAATCTTCGTCTAAATGAATCCCGGCAAGGCAATAATGTTCTACATCATCCGGATGACGGGAAAGGTCGAACCGACATGGATACCCATCTTTGTTTTCAATCCAGCCTGCAAGCCAATATAGACAACCTCCGATCTCATCTGAACGGAAGCGACGACCTTGTCGTTCGCGAGTTTCGAATCGGGGATAAGGGCATTCCGAGGAAGATCGCCATTCTTTATTTCGACGGGCTGACCGAAGAAAAATCGATCCATCAGTTCGTCATGGAACCGCTGATGCATCATGCCGAACCGCAGGGCGGCGGCAACGAGTCCGATGAGGCTTCGCTGCTTGACCGATTGAAAAATTCCGTTCTGACGGTCGGCCAGATCCATAAAGTGGACAGTCTCGCGACCGCTTCGGAGTCGCTGATGGGCGGAAGCGTCGTCGTGATCCCGGACGGGTATGCCGAAGGCTTCCATATCTCCTTGGCCGGTTGGGAACAGAGAGCGGTCACCGAGCCGACCAGCCAGACGGTCATCCGGGGGCCGAAGGAAGCGTTCACCGAAAATATCCGGGTCAATACCGCCTTGATTCGGCGGATCATCAAAGATCCGCGGCTCGTGCTCAAAAGCCGAAAAATCGGCCAAGTGACGAAAACGAACGTTTCCGTCATGTACATTGTCGGAATCGTCGAAGAAAAAGCGCTGGATGAGGTCAATCGGCGGCTCGGGTCGATCGATACCGACGCCATTCTGGAAAGCGGTTATATCGAAGAGTTCATTCAAGACGAAACGTACACCATTTTCCCTACGCTTCAGAATACGGAAAGGCCGGACGTCGTCGCCGCTTCTCTGCTGGAAGGCCGGATCGCCATCTTGATCGACGGAACCCCGCATGTGCTTCTCGCGCCCGCCCTGTTCGTGCAATATTTTCAAGCCGCCGAAGACTACTATCACCGCGCCGATATCAGCACGCTGATCCGGGTGCTCCGGTACTTCGCCCTCTTCATCGCGACGCTCGTTCCCGCGCTATATGTCGCGATTACGACGTATCATCAGGAAATGCTGCCCACCCAGCTGCTGATCAGCTTGTCGGCTCAGCGCGAAGGGGTGCCGTTTCCCGCTTTTGTCGAAGCGTTGATCATGGAAGCGACCTACGAAATTTTGCGGGAAGCCGGGGTTCGAATGCCAAGGGCCGTCGGCCAGGCCGTCTCGATCGTAGGAACGCTCGTCATCGGGCAGGCCGCCGTGGATGCGGGGATCATCTCCGCGAGCATGATCATCGTCGTATCGATTACGGCCATTTCCAGCTATGTGATCCCGGAATTCGACATGTCGATCGCCGTGAGAATTACCCGGTTTATCTTCATGGGCCTCGCCGCGGCTTTCGGCCTGTACGGCATCTTCATCGGGCTGATCGCGCTGATCCTGCATTTGAGCAGCCTTCGCTCTTTCGGCGTGCCCTACATGGCTCCGGTTGGACCGTTTAGCCTGAAAGACCAAAAGGATGTCATCCTGCGCGCGAACCGCAGGAATATGAAGACCCGGCCCACGATGTTCGGCAAGCGAGATCCGGTCCGTCAAAGACGGACAAGGAACAGAGGCCGACCATGACCCGCAAACGGCTTTCGCTGCTGGCGGCGCTTGCTCTTCTCTTGCCGCTTACGGGCTGCTGGGACCGGCGGGAGCTGAACGAGTTGGCTATTTCCGTCGCGATGGGAATCGACAAATCGGACAACCTTTACGAGGTCACGGTTCAGGTCGTGCAGCCCGGAGAAGTCACGGATAAGAGAGGCACCAGCGGTCAAGTTCCCGTTACGATATATCAAGCCAAGGGAGTCACGATATTCGAAGCCATTCGCAAAATGACGACGGTCAGCCCCAGGAAAATTTACGCGGCCCATCTCCGCGCCGTCGTGTTCGGGGAACCATTGGCGCGGGAAGGCATCGGCGACGCGTTGGACCTGCTGTCCAGAGATTACGAGCCCCGGACGGACTTTTACCTTCTGGTAGCCAAAGGGACGACCGCGGCTCGCGCGCTAGGCGTCTTAACCCCCTTGGAAAAAATTCCGGCCAACAAAATATTCGAATCCATTCAAACGGCCGAAAAAGCGTGGGCGCCCGTCAGGGCGGTTACGTTGGACGAATTCATAGGCGATTACGAGAATGAAGGCAATAACCCGGTACTCAGCGGCATCAGCGTCATCGGAGACGGCCAGGCGGGAGAAACCAAAGAAAACGTCGAGTCCGTTCGTCCCGCCGCTCAATTGCAAAATTCCGGTCTGGCGGTGTTTCGCAAGGATCGATTGATCGGTTGGTTAGACGAACGGGAGAGCAAGGGCTATAACTACGCGGTAAATAACGTAAGGGATACGGTCGGCCATGTTCCTTGTCCGGGCGGCGGGCATGTCGCGGTCGAAGTGACCCGTTCGAAGGCCAGCATAAGGGGTTCCGTCAAGGGAGGGCGTCCTCGCCTGGCCGTCGAACTGAACGTCGAGCAGAACGTGGGGGAAGTCCAATGCCGAATGGATCTGACTCAAACGAAAACCGTTCAAGATTTGGAGCGGAGATCCGAACAAACGCTGGAGGAAATTGTTCGAGGCACGATAGAAGCAGCGCAGCGCAAGTATAAAACGGACTTCCTCGGCTTCGGCGAAGCCGTTCACCGTCGCGATCCCGGCGCATGGAAATCGCTAAGATCGGATTGGGATAAGCATTTCGAGACTGCCGTCGTAGACGTAAAAGTTAACGTGAAAATCAAGCGAACCGGCACGCTCGGCAATTCGTTCAAGGAAAAAGGAAGGGAATGACCGGAATGTGGGCGATTGCCGGACTTCTTGCCGCCGCGGGCATCTGCGCCGCCATCGAATTGCCTTCGCTCGCCGGGCACAAGAAAGATTTGTGGATCTTCACCCTCTTGCTGCTTCTCGGAACGCCGTTAAGCATAGCCGCGGCCTTGAAAGCGCCGATTCCGAATCCGCTGGATTGGATTGCGGCCGTTTATCGGCCGATCGGCAATTGGATGAAGAATCTGTTCGAGTAGCTTGGGGAATGAGGGGGCGGGAAGGTGAACGATAACGGGAAAATACACAGCCGGCAATTGATGGTGCTCGCGTTCTTGTACACGGTCGGAACCACGGTCTTGATCATTCCGGCGGGACTGGCGGCGATCGCCAACCAGGATGCCTGGATCGGGGCGATCGCGGGCGTCGCGATCGGCGTGATCGTCGTCGGATTGTACGCTTTGTTATGGCGGCTGTTTCCCGATAAAACCTTTGTCGGCATCTGCAAGGCCGTTTTCGGCAAATGGTTCGGAACGCTGCTGGCCGTCATTCATATGTTCGGTGCCTTTATCGGCACGGCAACCGTTCTATTCTATGTCGGGGACTTCTTCCAACTTCACTTCCTGCCGCGCACCCCTTTTGCGATCACCTGCTCCCTGTTCGCCCTCGTGGTCGTCATGGGGGTACGAATGGGGCTGGAGACGATCGCCCGGGCTTCGGAGTTGATGCTTCCATGGTTCGTTATTCTGTTTGGCGTATTGGTACTGACGCTGGCTCCGGAAATTCATGTCGACCGAATGCTTCCCGTATTCGAGTCCGGCTGGAAGCCTGTCGTTTGGGCAGGGATTTCGTTCGCCGGGACGGCTTATATGCCCATCGTGTTTTTGTTCTCGGTATTTCCCAGGGTGAAGAGCCCTGACAAGGCTTGGCCCGGCATGATCGCCGCCGCTCTGATCGGGGGGATGTGCGTGGTTCTGATTACCTTGTTATGCGTCTTGGTTCTAGGTCCGAATATTACGTCGAGGAGCATGTTTCCGAGCTATGCCTTGGTCAAAAAGATCAATATCGGCAACTTCGTTCAACGGATCGAAGCGATCATGGCCGGCTTGTGGTTTGTCACGACGTACATCAAGACTACGTTTTATTACTATAGTTGGGTAACGAGCTTATCGGAGATCCTGAGATTGAAAAATTATCGGACGATCACGCTGCCCTGCGGAATGATCATGGTCGTGTTCTCGCTCGTCGTCTATCCCGACGTCGTCTATTGGCAGAGATGGGACTCCACCGTGTTTCCTCCTTATATCCTGACGCTCGGTTTCCTTTTCCCGCTCTTGCTGTGGATCGTCGGCAGATGGAAAAAAGATCGGAGCTATGAGACCGGCAGGAAAACATAAGGGATAGGTCCCGACCCGATCCTCGCGCGAATTCACCCGGAGGGATCTTCGGCCGGCGGCTATTCCCCCGGCTTCGTCAGCCGTTCGAGCGCTTCCAGGTATCGGTAAGCGTCCGCGTCGGTCGGTCCGCACATCTCCTCGGACGGGCGCAGGCTGACGCAAATGGCGGGCCGCTCGGCTTGTCCGAACAGGCGGCACCGGTTGTCTTCGGTTAACTGTATGCAGCGGATCCCGGCAGGCTTGCCTTCGGGCATGCCGGGGATCGGAGAAGATATGGAAACGGCAATGCAGCAAGCGGCGCAACCGATTCGGCAATCCATCCTATCATCCCTCCCGCCTTAGCATATCCGACCCTGTACCCGAAAGCAACGAACGAACCGTTCGGACGCAAAAAGCCCCTTCCTTGATCGCTGGAGCAAGGAAGGGACTCTCTATTCCGCTGCTTCTTAGCGGTTATGCTTCCACTGCGACGTCGTACTTCTCGGCGACTTTAATGAGGTAATCTTCGATATTGTCGTAATCCCCCAGCTTGTCGGCGGTGATGACGATCGGCTCATCCATTCCTTTGACCGAGACTCGGATGCCTTTCACCTCAATCGTCCGAAGCAGCTTTCTCACCGGTTCCTTGACCTTCTCCAGCCGGTCGAGCTTCGAGTACTGGATCGTCACGGGTTCTTTCTCCTTCTCCAACTGCAGCACCATTTCCGTCGCATCCAAGTTGACATCCACCGCTTTGGGCATACGAATGTCCTCCTTTGGTTTTCCCCGTCAGGGGGTGCAGAATTGACGCGCTTACCAATAAATTAAACCGTTCGGGCAAATTTGAAACAGGGGATCTTGCGAAAAATCCGGAATCGAGAGGATGGAAATAAAGGATCATCTGGAGCGATCCGTTGCACGGGAACGGTTCTAGAGCGAGGTCTTGCCGAACAAGGGGACGCGCGCCCCCTTGTTCTTTCATGCGCTTGCCTGCTTACGGGCTCACCGCGCTGGCGCTCGCGTCAGCCGAAGGGCTGGCTTCCGCGCCGCCTGCATCCGAGGATGCGGCTCCGTCCGAAGCGGCGCCTGCTCCGGTATCGTCGGACGCGCCGGAGTCGACCGAGGCGTCTGCGCTCGAGGCAGGCGATTCTATGCTATCCGTGCTCGAATTTGCAGGTGTATTCCCATTATTGCTGGAAGAAGAGCATCCGGCGGCTACCAGCATCACAGCACCAAGCACCAATACAAGCAACAAAGAATAAGTTTTTTTCATTTGTTTGAATCCTCCTTCAATCTTTGTGATAAATCGACCGTCCGAAATGACGGTTCATCCCCCTCCCTTCTTAGGTTCATAACTTACTCAGCGATTCTGAACGTTTGCTTAAGGGAACCTTAAAGGAACCTTAAATGAGAGAATGTTCACGATCTCGGCAGCGCAAAAAAAACACGCCGGATCGGCGTGTTTCCGCTCTGCGAAAGGAACGGCCGCCATCCCCCGGCGATACGAATTTTCCCTCGATATTTCCTGGATCTCATGATTCTAATCATGCACGATTCCGATGGCAAAGCCGTCGTATCCTTTGCTGCCGACCGTCTGGATTGCCGTAGCCGTCACTTGGGGTTCCCGGGAGAGGAGATCGAAGAAGGACCGGACTCCGATGACTCGCGGATCCTCGCTGTCCGCTCGAATAATCTCCCCGTCCCGCACGACGTTATCGCCGACAATGACCGTTCCCGGCCGCGAGAACCGAAGGGCCCATTGCAGATAGAAAGGATTGTTCGGCTTATCCGCATCGATGAAGATCAGGTCGAACGGTTCCGTCCCTTCTTTATCCATCTGCGCCAATTGAGCCAACGCTTCTCCGGTTCGAAGCTCGACCTGCCGCTCGACGCCGGCCAGCGCGAAGTTGGAGCGGGCGACGCGGGCGTGAAGCGGGTCCAGTTCCAGCGTCACGATGCTGCCGTCCGCAGGAAGCGCTCTGGCCAGCCAAATCGTGCTGTACCCGCCCAGCGTGCCGATCTCCAGGATCCGTTTGGCTCCCTGCATCCGCGCCCAGATGTGAAGAAGCTTTCCTTGAGTCGGCGTCACGTCGATCTCGGGCAGCCCTGCCTCCCGGTTCGCGGACAACACCTTCTCCAGATCAGGATCGTACGGCAAAAGACGTTCCGCAATGTAGTCGTCGACCTTTTTCCAAGTATTCGCATCCTTCATGCCATCCCGTCTCCTTTGCATTCATTTGTTTGCAACCCCAGTTTAAATCAATGAAAATCATAAGTATAATATATAATTATCAATTACTCATACACTAAACTTATCATTTGAGACGGGACGGGAGATGCCCCATGAATCTTCACGCCTTGCGGCTGTTCCATGAGATCGCCCTGACCGGAAGCGTTACGCGCGCTTCGGAGACGCTGAAGATCAGCCAGCCCGCGATCACGGCGCAGGTCAAAAAACTCGAAAAAGAGCTCGGCCTCGTTCTGCTCAAACCGCAAGGAAGAGGCGTCGCGCTGACGGACGCGGGAGAGACGGCGGCCCTGCTGGCCAAGCGGCTGTTCGCCGTCGAGCAGCAGATCGAACAGTACGCCCGGGATTACGCCTCGGGCTTGAACGGGCGCATCCGCGTCGCCGCGACTTATTTGCCCGCGCATTTCCTGATGCCGGCATGGATCGCGATGTTCAAGCGGCAATATGAGCAAGTGGAGATGAACATCATCACGACGAACTCGAGCGAAGCGCTCGGCAAGCTGCAGCAGGGCGAGGCGGATCTAGCGATCTACGGGGGCCTCCCGGAGGACAATCCGGACACGATCGGCACGGAGCACCTGTTCCGGGACGAATTATGGTTCGTCGTCGCGCCGGGCCATCGATATGCGAACCGAACGGTTAAGTTGGAGGATATGATGCGGGAGCCTTTCGTCATGCGGGAGGAAGGAAGCTCGACGAGAGCGCGGCTGTTGTCCCTGTGCAGAACCTACAACGCTCCCTCCCCTCGCATCGCCTTGCAGTTCAACGGCTTGCACGAAGCGATCCGGGCCGTCATCGCCGGGTATGGCGCGAACTTCGTGTCGTCGCTGGCGGTCAGAGAGCATGTGGAACGCGGAGAGTTGTGCCGGGTGAATGTAAAGGACGTTCATCTGGAAAATACGATTGCGATCTGGACGCGCAAAAACGAACCTTTGTCCGCCGCGGCGCAGCATTTTATCGACACGATCCGGAAGTCCCCCCGCCTCCCGACCTAGGCAGCCGGCACGGACCGATCTCGGCCGTCCGCGACGGGGGGGATCTTCCTGTCTTATTCCCCCGACGGAACGGGAATATCGCAAGTTTCGCCCAGAGGAATGCCGAAATCAGGCGTTCCGTCCGCCTTCCATCCGAATCTCTGAATGCGCGTCGACCGATGGGCCGTATCCGTTCCCGGAGCCGGCAACGCATGATAGACGATCCAGTCTTCCTTCCCGTCCGGAGACAGGGTGAAGCTGTTATGTCCCGTTGCGTAGACGCCGTTCTCCGCGCTTTTGCGAAATACGGGTTCGGCCGATTTGGTCCACGCGGACGGATCCATCGGATCGGCGTTCTCCTTCATCGTCAGCATGCCGAGAGCGTAATCTTCCGACCAGGTCGTGCTGGCCGAATAAACGAGGAACACGAAGCCGTTGCGCCGAAGCACGACCGGCCCTTCGTTAATGGCCATACCGCCCTGCTTTTCCCATTCCATCGCCGGTGCCGACAGAAGAACATGCTCCCCTCTCAACGTCCAAGGATTATCCATTCGCGAGATATACAAGGCCGAACCGTAATCGGGAAAATGGCCGTAGCCCGCATACAGGAAATACAGATCGTCCCCGAGCGGCATCACCGTTCCGTCCAGTCCGGGAACAGGCGTGGCAAGCGCTCCCTTCCATTCCCAGTCTCCCTCGAGCGGATCCGACTCTCCGTTCTCCAGCACGCAGATTCGCCGCGACGCGTCGCCGCCGCTGCCGTCATTGGCGGTATAGTAGATATACCACTTGCCGTTTAGCCGGTGAATTTCCGGAGCCCATAAATGATAGCTGTAGGGGCCTTCCGGCGGAGGAGCCCACACCGTTTTCTTGCGGCCGCTCGCAATGCCGGTCAGGCTCGCGGATTGTGTCAGTTCGAGGCGCCCGCCTTGGGTGTACATGAAGTAATAATTGCCGTCCGAATGCCGAAGCACCCAAGGGTCCGCCGCTCTTGCAACGATCGGATTGCGAAATGATTTCATCCGTTGCTTCCTCCTTGTTCCTTCCATTTATCGTCATTATCTTTATTTTACTGAACGGCGATACCGATGACAAAGGGACAGCATAAAGCAACCGGTCCGCCGAATTCGGCAGGACCGGTTGCTTCCTAATCCTCTTGACGTTCGTCTCAATCGGCCGGCTGTCCTGCGCTGCCTGCGCCCGAACCGGCGGCGCGATCGGTCGAAGCTTCCGCGATGTCGCGGGCCGCCCAGTAGCCGTTCGGCACGTCCTTCCACGGCGATTGCGCCTCATCGCTTCGCGGTACCCGGCCGAGCGCCCGGTTCAGGATGACGACCGCTTCGGCGCGAGTCAGTGCCCGTTCCGGCCGGAACGTGCCGTCGGCATAGCCCTGAAGGTAGCCGGCTCCCTGCGCGGACTTGATCGCCTGCTCCGCCCAGTGGCCGATCGTGTCGGCAAAGCCGGTTCCCGCTTCGGCCGCGCTTGGAGCGAGACGCGAGGCGAGAGCCGCCATCTCGGCGCGGGTCACGGGCTGCTCCGGCTTGAAGGTCCCGTCCCCGTAACCGTTCATCAGTCCGAGCGCCGCCGCTTGAGCGATCGCATTCGCCCCCCAGTAGCCCGGCTTGACGTCGCGGAACGAAGGGTTGTTGCCGGCATCATCGGCTTGGCGGCCGGCGACGCGGGTCAGAATCGCCGCCATCTCGGCGCGGGTGATGACCTGATCCGGCTTGAACAGATCTCCCGCGAAGCCGCGAATATACGCGGAACGGGAGGCAGACGCCGCATCATCCAACTGAAGCGGAGCGAACGTGCTGAACTTGGAGGTCGTAAACTGAACCCCTTTGCCTTCATCGAACGCCGCCTCGGTGCCCGGCTTGAATTCCTTCGTACCGTCCTCGTGCTCGATATAAACGCCGATCCGCCCGGACCCGGAAGCTTGCGCATCCGTATCGTCCAGCGGAAGAACGAGCATAACCTCGCGGTTCTCCAGGTTCGTCTCGATCTTGACCGGACGACCGGCGAGCGTCGCCTTGCCGCCGGAAGCGGCAATGACGGCCGTCTCCTCATTGGCGCGCGTCTCGATCTGCGAGCTTTCGTCCGCAGATCCGACCGGCGTCAAGTTGAAATGCACTTCGTCATCCCAACCCCGCAAGGAAGCGTTCGGAACGCGGATCTTCGCGCTCCCCGCGTCGATCTCCAGGTCCAGTCCGCTATCCGCGAGCAGAGCGACCGATTCCGGGTCCAGCGTCGCGTTCGTCAGCGACGCCCCGCCGTTCGCGGTCGGGAAAGAGATTGTCAATGCGCTTGCTCCGGCCGCTTTTTGCCGGTCGATCCACGTTTTTGCTTGATCGGCAGTCAGCTTCGCTTCATCCTTGCTCGTTCCGTCCGGCAGCGTCGTGCGCACGACCGGGATCGAATCCGCTCCGGTCGCGACGCCTCCTTCGCCCGAAGGCGACACCGGCGGAGTTGCGATCCAAGGAGAGACGTCGAATCGCAGCGCGTCGACCAGCATCAGATCGCCCGAAGATTTGACGACCTTGATCGTATGCGTGCCGCTCGGCAGCGAATCGCTGCGGTACAGATTTACCTGCGCGCCGCGTTTCGCGGCATTCGCGCTGACCGTTGCCTTTTGCTCGCCGTCGATGTAGATGTCCATGTCGCCTTGCTTCGGCCCGACGGGCGACAGCAGCTCGACGCCGGTTCCCTTGAACGTGTACTCGAACGAGGAACCGTCGGCCGCCGCGGCATGCACGTCGTCGCCGTAATCGCCGCGGAACGCGAACGTCAGCTTCGTCGTTCCGGCCGGCTGCGAAGCGAGATATTCCTTCTTGATCGTCACTTGATTGCCCGAGACGGTGTAGTCGGCGCCTTGAACGAGCGTCTGCGCCCCGTTCTTGATGGCCGTAAGGCCGTCGGTTCCCGCAAGCACGTTGACGATCACATCCGCCTGCGCGGCCGGCGCCTTATCGAAGTCCGTTAACGAGACGTCGATCAGATCCGGGAGCTGCACGCGCAGCGCGTCGAGCAGCATGAACTGCCCCGTCTTCTTGACCGCCTTCAGCGTATGCAAGCCGCTTGCCAGCCCGCTGACGGAATAGATGGTCATCTGCGGCTTGTTATGGGCGTTCGCTTCGTAGGTGCTGAACGTCCCTTGGCTGACGCCGTCGAGGAAAATTTCCACGTCGCCCTGGCCTTGGTCCACCTCCGTGATGTAGTCGATGCCCGTTCCCTGGAACGTGTACTCGAAGAACGCGTCGTTCGTCTCCGTCCAATCGACGTCGTCCCCGTAATCGCCCAGGCCTCGGCCGCCGCTGCCGTTCCAGCCGCCGGAGTACTTGATCTTCGGGTCGTTGTTGTTCACGAACTCGTACCGGCCCGGCGAAGCCGAATTGCTCACCGCGACGGCCAGCGTCCGCGGTCCGCTCCGGGAGAACTCGAACGTCAAGCTCGCGTTTCCAACCGGCAGCGAAGACAGATACGACTTCAGAATGCGGACGGTATTCCCGTCCGCCGCGTAGTCCTCCCCTTCCGTCAGGGACGCGTCGCCGTTCCGGATGCCGGTCAAGCTATTGCCATCCGGCAGCGTCAGCGACACCGCGACGTCCGCTTGCGCGGTCGGCCGCTTGTCGAAGCTCGCCGACGTCGGGCTGATCGACGTGCCTTCCATGGCGATGGGCAGAAGCTGCGTATCGCCGCCGGCGAATTCAAAGGCGAGCGCGACCGAATCGCCGGAAGGCTGCTGCTGCAAGTAGGCCGACTTGATCGTCGCGACATTCGCGTCCACCGTATAATCGGTGCCGCTCTGCAGCGACGAATCGCCGTTCCGGATACCGGCGAGCGAGCTTGCGCCGAACGGCAGCGCCACCGTGATGTCGGCCGGCTGGTCCTGGTTGAAGCTGCCGGCCGAAGGAGTGCCGAGCAGCGAATCCGCCGTCACCTTTAGGGCGTCGAGCAGGAAATAATGTCCGCCGTCCGGATTCCTTACGATCCGCAGCGTATGGGGCCCCTGCTCCAACCCCGCTATGCCGTAAACGGGGATTTGGCCCGTCTGGGACACGCTGTAGGTATCGACCGTCTCCTTGAACTCGCCGTCCACATAGACGTCCAGCTTGCCGCTGCTGTCGCTCGTCTCGGCCCGCACTTCGATGCCGGTCCCGTCGAAGGCGTACGTCATCTCCGGCTGCGTTCCGCTGGCGTCGTCCGGCTCCCCATAATGGACGTCGCCTCCGTAATCTCCGAAGGACCGGTCGCCGCTGTAGCCCCATCGGTTGGCGTACTGAATCGCCGGATCGGTATCGTTCAGGAGAACCGTATGAGACACGGGGGCGGAATCAGCCCCTTCGCCCGGATCCGGCGGCGTATCGCCGCTCGCGTCGGAAGCATGGCCGTCGCTGCCTGCATCGCCGTTCTGTCGGCCGGCTCCCGAAGCCGACGAATCCGTCACGATGACCGACAGATCCTGGGCGTCGCTCTCGAGTTCATTGCCGCCGTTGCGCGTCCAATCTCCCGAGTACTTCATGTAATTATCGTCATCGTTTACGGTAGAGGCGCCGCTGAGCGCGGTGACCTTGAACAGGCGGGACGCGTGCGGCTCCAAGGTTACCGGACCGTAGCCGGCGTCGAAGCTGCCCAGCTCTTGATGGCTCCACAAGTCGCGGACGGAGGCGGCGCCGCTTAAGCCGATGTCGTTCCAATTGACGCCGAACGACGCGCCCTTGCTGCCGAGGTTGAACAAGGCTACCGTATAGGTGCCATCGCCGTTGTTGGCGTACCATACCTGCTGATCCGAGGCCGTCGATACCGGGTGAATCGGGTGTCCGGCCTGATTGACGGCGATCACTTCGTCGTTGGTCAGCAGGCTGAGCCCGTAATCGTCCAGATTGGCGATATCGTCGCCGGTATACAACTGCGCCGACGAAGCCGCCCACAGCGTCATCGCCGTCTGCCGCTCGTCCTTCGTCAGACCGGACGTCGCTCCGTTGCCGATATCCAGCGAATCGAAGTCGTTCCATCCTCCGGGCCCGGCGTCGCGCCACCAGAACGCAGCATCCGGGAACAGCCGGGCGATGTTGCCCCATTGCGTCATCCCGACATCCGGGTTGTAGGCTTCCACGTCCCAGTCGACGCGCCAGCCGTTGGCGTACTTTTTCCAGTAGTCGACGTAATTGTGGTCGAGCGCCCAGCTCAGCTCGAACCAGATGCGGTACTTGCCGAGCGCCGTCGACCAGGCCTTCACATCGTCGCGGGCGTCGATGGTCTCATCGTTATGGCCGGAGCCCGGCGTCACGCTGTCGAACTTGATAAAGTCGACGCCCCATTCGCCCAATTGCTCCGCGATCGAATCGACATATTCCTGGGCGCCGGGCTTGGAGAAGTCGATCTTGTAATCGATGTTCCAGTAATCCGCCGTCGTCAGCGGCTTGACCACGATATCCTGCGCGTGATAAGGAGTGCCTTTGATCGG
Source organism: Cohnella zeiphila (assembly GCF_014212055.1). Taxonomy (GTDB): domain Bacteria; phylum Bacillota; class Bacilli; order Paenibacillales; family Paenibacillaceae; genus Cohnella; species Cohnella zeiphila. The sequence continues at coordinate 83,618 of NZ_JACJVO010000046.1, forward strand.
CAGGTTCTTCTCATAGACGTCCTTGGACATTCCGGGAATCATGTAGAGGCCGATCTTCTGTCCGTTATGATGAACATAATCGACCACTTCCTGGAACCCGTTCGGGTACAGAGTCGCCTTCGGCACCGGCCGTCCGTACTCGTCGGAGCCTCCGCTCCAGCCCGCGTCGATGTTGATATAATCGTAGCCGTGCGATTGAAGCTTCTCGTGCATCGCATCCGATTGAGCCTTCACCCGGTCGGCGGTCACCCAATCGATTCCGTTCGGGTTATACACTTGAAGGCTGTAGCTGCTCCACCCCATATACGGTTTCTGGGCGAGCCCGTTATCGGCCGCCTTCGCTTCCTGGCCGCTCGTGCCGACCCAGACGAACTGGGCGGCCAGAAGAGCGGAGAGCAGCAAGCCCGTTCCCGTTCGGCGAAACATCCGGTTCACTGCAGTCATCTCCCTTATCTTTTTTTTGAGACCATCGAAACTTCCGCCGCACCCCCTCCACTGTTTATGAAAGCGCTTGCCACAGGCAAAATAATAGCCATTTACCGCCAATTCCGGTAGGTACAATTGCGCCGGCCGGCGTACACCTTCCCCGATTCTGCAGGGACATTTGGCGGGGCATCGGCCATCTTTCCGCTTCGTCGGAACAAAAGCGCCCCTCAGGCCGTTTCCGGGCCTGCAGGGGCGTTTTCGGGGAATTCCTCTCTTGATCTCAGCTCAAATCTCTCAGCCAAGCGGCGAGCGCTCGGCCAACCTCTTCCGGGGAGTCCTCCTGCGGATAGTGAAGTCCTTTGGCGACCGCTTCGGTCTGCGCCGGCCAGGTACGGACAAAATCGAGATGCGATGGCGGCAGCAAGCCGGGGTCGCTTCGGACGAACAGCTTCGGGACGGGACTTTGCGCGAGCCACTTCCCGTAAGCGTCGACGATCTCGCACACGTCGGCCGGTTCCCCGCCGATCGGAAGCTGCCGCGCCCAGGAGAGCATCGGCCGGCGATTCTCGCCCGGCTCCAGGAACGGCCGGCGGTATTCGGCCATCTCTTCCTCCGTCCGCTTGCGCAAGACGGTCAGCGGCAGGTTGACTTCGATAAAAGAGTTCTGTTCCAGCACCATCTGCTCGCCGGCCGGAGACCGAAGCTTCTGGAAGATCGCGCGCCCCGTCTCGGGCATCTCGCTCCAATCGCGGGCCCGGATAATCGCCTCCATGTGGACGATGCCTTTCAACGCGTCCGGATGGCGCATCGCCCAATCGAAGCCGAGGGCCGACCCCCAATCGTGAACCACCAGGATGACATTCCGACGAACCCCAAGCTGCTCGAGCAGAGCATCCAGATAGCGTCTGTGCTCAACGAACCGGTACGAATCCGGACCGCTGTTCGGTAGCTTGCCGGAATCTCCCATCCCGATCAGGTCGGGAGCGATGCAGCGGCCGTAATCCAGCGCATAAGGAAGAAGATGACGCCACAGATAGGACGAGGAAGGATTCCCGTGCAGGAAAACGATCGGATCGCCGCTGCCCGCCTCCACATATGCCATCTCCACATCGAACACCCGTTGACGCTTCTTTTCGTGAGCGAATCCTTTTTCAAACATGTTTGATCTCACCTTTCCTCTTAAAATGTTTGCAAGTGCTTACTTGCAATTTGTTTTATAAAAAAGCTAGGGGGTTAAGGCCCTAGCGAACAACCGGACGCTTTCCTCGATAAAATCGTTCAACATTCGTTCCGGAGTCGTCTCGTCTGCCTTCAAGCCGCTCATGAACGAGCCGTAATTCATCCACATGAAGGACATGGCCGTCATTTCGGGATTCGGCGTAACGACCTTCTTCTGCTCCGCCATGGTACGGAAATAGCCGGTCAACAGGTCCCTCAGATGACGGGGATGACGCGCCGCTTCTTGATACACTTCGTCCGGAAGCACGCTGCTGCCCTTGTGCGCGATAAAGAACAGCTTGCGGTTCCGGTTCATGATCCGGTGGTAGGTCCGGCTGATCAGAAGAAGATCGGAATGCAGCTCCCCGCTCAGCGATTCCCGGAACAGCTTCGTCATCTCTTCGGCGTAGTGATATTGTTGGAAGGCGGCCTCCAGCAGCTTCTGCTTCGTTCCGAAATGCCGGAAAAGCGTCACTTCGTTCACTCCGGCGGCAACGGCGATCTCCTTGGTGGTCGTGCCGTCGTAGCCTTTGGCCGCCATGAGTTCGATGGCCGCGTTCAGCAGCTTGTCGCTGGTGCTTGGATGGCTTCCCATTGCTCTCTCCCCAGAATGCAAGTGCTCACTTACATTCCGATTCTAACCCAACATCTTCCGGACGTCAAGATGTTCGATCTCGATTTTCCCCGATACGACGTCCACGAACGGTAATCCGCCGCGCACGCCGGCGATTCCGTAACCGCTCGCCGTGCACAGGAAGCTGCTGAAATCCCCGGGGACGTTCGGCGAGAGACACAGCGTCCGTTCGCAAGCATCGTAACGAATGCCGCTCCACCCTTGGATAAGGCCGTAGGACGCCATCGCCCGCGCATACCAATGACCGCATTCGTACTCGTTGAACGGATTGCGCGTCCGCCCGTCATATCGGCTGCGGCAGGTTCTGACGATCTCCAAGCCTTCTTCCACGCATCCAAGCGCCAGCAAATGGGAAGCGACCTGGTATTCGATTCCCGTCCAAACTTCGTTGCTGTATACGAATGGCAAAGACGGCTGTCCGCCCTTCGGCCACGTGCACAGCAGCAGACCCCCTTCGCGGCCGAGCGCGAATCCGGGGCGCTGAGGATTGACATGCTCGGACAAATCGCGTTTGAAGTTGTATTTGTACACGCTGAGCAGGTGACTCCGCACCTTGTCGCGGTCCAGGATATCGCCCAGCCCGCACATCTCGCCAAGCCACGCCCCGATGACGCCGTCCGACAAGCATCCTGTCCCGTACTGGTATTTGGGTCCCTCCGTCCTCAGCAGTTCCAGGGCTTCGGCCGAATATTCGACGTTCCATGCTTGTTGACCGCTCGTCGGCGAAGGCGTTCGCAGCCCCTCCCACACGATCCGCTGCTCGTAATACTCGCCGTTGAACAGTTCGCCGTCCAGATAGTCCCTGCCTTTGCGGTACAAAGTCTCGTACCGGCCGGCGGGTTCGCCGAGCGCTTGCGCCATATGCGAAGCCGCCTTCAGCGCTCCTAAGTAGATCGACGAGCACATCCCGTCGGGGCCCCAAAACTCGATATCGTACGTGTTGTGATGCGGTTCGGAGAGCACGCCCCTCTCTTCGGCATCCCAGGTCTCGATACAGTAGTTCAGGCTGATCTTTACCTTCGGCCAAAGCGCCCGCAGCCACTCCGTATCCCCGGCGATCCGCCAATCGCGGTACGCCTTCATGATGCCGCCCAGCTGTCCGTCGCTGGCGGCATGAAAGTCGTGGTCCGCCGGCTGAATGGGCAGCGGCACGCGGAAATTCTGGTGTCCGCGTTCATCCTGGCCTTCCGTGAATTCGGCGGCGCGAATGCCGCGCTCCAGTTCCGGGAACAAGTGCGGGATCGACTGGGCATAGTTCCAGACGTGCGTGCAGGTGCCGTGACAGCTGCCCCGCGTATCTTCGCAGCCTTCCCACCCCCATAAACGGCCGTCCGTCTGCCGCAGAACGGTCGGCGACTTCAGAATGGACAGGTTCGCCGCCGCCGCTTGCACGATTTCGGGCGGCATGGAAGTGCCGTAGAAGCTGTCGCTGAACCGGAGGCTCTCCTCTCGCAGCTTCGCATAGTTGCGAAGCCAATAAGCGGAAACTTCCGTAACATCCGCGAACCTTCCCGCGTACCACGGCCGATGGAAATCCGGCGCGCGATCGGCATCGTTCCCGTTATGGCTTTGCCGATCCGCGGGCACTCCAACGGTCAGATTCGTCTCCGGAAAGTACCAGGACAACAGAAGGCGGGCCGTCTCCCTTGCCCGCGGTTGAAGCTTCAGCGGCACGAACAGGCTCGCGCCCGGGCTCGGCTTCCCTTCTGCGACGGGCAGCTTCTCTTGACAGAGCCCCTCAGCGATCTCCTTCCAGATCATCGTAATCGGATCGAACCACCCGCCTCTGAACCAGGCGCAATCGACCGTCGCGTCCGGATGATCCGTGAAGGCGCTGAACGCCCCTTGCCTCCATGGCGTTTCGGCTGGCGGCGGCTGCTCCAGCACGAAACCTTTGCCGGAGCCCGAACAAAACGCCCGATGAGGCGCGTCGCCGCCGGCCGCCAGAAACGCTGCCGAGTGGAACGAATACACGAGCTCTAGCGTGCGATCCGTCAGATTCTCGAACGTAAATTCCAGCGCGGCGACCGGCAGGCTCGACGAATCGGCGTCCAACGGAACGAACGGGCTCCAGCCGGTGACGGATGCGTTCACCGGCAAGCGAGGGTCGCGCAGCTCGACCGTCCCGAAGGGGAATCGGGTATGGAAGACGCACTCTTGAAATCGCGGAAGTCCGTAATGCTTGCCGAATAGCCCGTTGCCTGGTCCGACGAAGCGGTCCGACCGGTGACTGAACACTTTCCAGTCCGGAACCGGACCTTCCAGCACTCTGGCGACGTTGCCGTCCGCGCTCTTCACGCAGAGCGCGGAGAACATCAGCGGTTCATGGGTCAGATCCGGCGCGCCCTGCAAGGAGAAGTGGGACATGGCTCCCGTCCCCTCCAGGCAGAACATGCCCGCCCCGATCCCGCCGAGCGGAAACGCGACATGCGAATTGCGGCTCCCCGTGTAAACGTCGCCGAACGTGACTCTATTCAACTCGGCACTCTCCTTTGCAAGCCGGGTCCGGGTCCTTGGCGGCGGCCTTGGCCTGCAGTCTCATCTCCGCAGGCGAGATCCCGTAGTGTTTTTTGAAAAGCTTATGAAAATAGGAGACGTCCTCATAGCCGACCCTTCCCGCAATATGTTTGATTTGAGCGTCGTCCTGCATGACCCACGACCGGGCCGCTTCCATCCGCAGGCGAATGATTTGCTCCATGACGTTCTCTCCGAACTGGCGCTTATACGTTTGGCTCAAATAGACTTTGCTCACATAGAAGCGGTTCGCCACGGATTCCAGGGAGATGCCTTCCGCATAGTGATGCTGGATATAGTCGAAGATCTGCTGCAGATTGACCTTCTTCCGGTCCCTTCGCCGCGTCAGAATGCTGTCCATCGCCTCCCGGTAAATGGCCGTCAGAACTTCCGACACATTCGATGCATTCAGATGGGACGGAGCTCGCGCCTGCAGATCCTTTTCCCGCAGCAGATCGTTCAGCTCCAAGCCTTCCATCGCCGCAAAATGCTCGAGCGTCAGCAGAAACTCGTGATAGACCCGCAGCCACTGACCGGAATCGCACGGAAAATGGGAGTCCAAATATCGGATGCAGTCGGTCAACGCTTCTTCTGTCGCAGCAGCGGAAAGCTCGTTCAAATGCGTCGCGACATTCCGCTTGCTGTCGTTCACCGCGGCCAGCATCTCGGGCGGCAGCGTCACCAGGGCGGCCGAGATTTGGCGGCGATGATGCTCGAGACCGGCCAGGCACAGCTGCAGCGCCTGCTTCAGCTGTTCGGGATCGACCGGCTTCAGCAAATATTCGACGACGCCGGACCGCACCGCTTGATGCATGTACTTGAAATCGTCATGACCGCTCAGGACGATCACTTGAATATTCGGCTGCGCCTCCTTCAGGAAGCGAAGCAATTCCACGCCGTCCAGCAGCGGCATCTGCATATCCAGGATGAGGATGTCCGGCTTCAGGTCCTGAAGAATCCGGCAGCCGTCTTCGCCGTTGTCCGCTTCCCCTTCCACTTCGATGCCAAGGCCGGTTTGGCGGACCAATTGCTTGATCAATTCCCTCGTCCACGGCTCATCCTCCACGATCATCAGATTCGCGATGAGACTCGCCTCCTTGCGCCGAAAGATTGGGCAATGTCACGATCACGAGAGCGCCGGCATCCGGCGCGCCCTGAATGTCCAAGCCGTACTCCTGTCCGAATTGCGTCTTGATGCGTGCCTGAATGTTGCTGAGCGCCATGCTTTCCTGATTCTCGATGATCTCCTCGATGTTGCGAGACAAGCTCAGCTTCAGCTCCAGCTCCGTTTGCTGCGAGAACCCGACGCCGTTATCTTCGATCTCGATGCGCAGTCCGTCCAGATCGCGCCGCGTCCGGATACGGACGATCCAATCGCCTTTTTTGCGCCGGAAGCCGTGCTCGAACGCATTTTCCACGATCGGCTGCAGCGTGAGCGGCGGAATCAGGCATTCGCCGGCGGAAGCGTCCAGGTCCCACTCGATGGCGATTTTATCCTTGAACCGGAAGTTCTGGATCAGCAGGTAGTTGCGCACATGGTCGATCTCCTGCCGCAGCGCGACCAGATTGTTGCTGAGGTGCATCGTGTACCGAATGTTGCCGCTGATCGCCTGAATGATGTGATAGATATCCGGAACATCCTTCACGACCGCCATCGCGCCGATCGACTGGAGCGTATTGTGCAGGAAATGAGGATTGATCTGCGCCTGAAGCGCCTTCAACTGAGCCGTTCTTTTCTCGATGTAGATCTGGTAGCGCGACTGAATGATCTGGGCGTACTTCTTCTCCAGCAAGCCGATCTCGTCACTCCGGTTGTGATCGATATACACGTCGCTGTTCGTCTCTTCCGTCCAGGAGATGGCCCGGACCAGCTTCAGAATGGGAGCCGCCGCTTTATTCGCCAGCAGGATGGACACGGCGACGGAGGCGCCGATCAAGCAGGACACGATAACGATACTGAACGATACCGTACTTCGGCTGCTGTCCGAGACGACGCTGGTCGGGATGAGCTTCACCAGCGTCATGGCGCCGTCCGCGATAGACTGATAGAAGACGTAATAATGATCGCTCTTGTAAAAATGGCGGTCCGGATGAGCTTTGACGTGTTCCCATACGGAAGGGATCGCCGCGGTCTCGGCCTCCGTTCCGAACGGTTCGTACCGGAGCTGTCCGGTCTTGTCGATGACCAGCATCGCATTGTTGTCGCCGCTTTCCAGCGATTCGAAGATCGGATCGAACAAGCTCCACTTGACTTGAACGGCGATCCCCCCCATCAGCTTGCGGTCGATGAACCGGTAGATCGGGCGGTACATCGTAAAGTGCTCCGGATCCGCGTTAAAGGCATAAGCGGCCTTGCGGCCGCCAAGCGACGGCCAGGGAACGTTCGTATCCTGCCCCTGAAGAATGCGCTCCTCGCCGTTTCGAACCGAGAACACCCTGTCCGCATCCTTCTTGAACAGCATCAGTTCGTCGAAGCTGTTCAGATTGGCGACGTATTGCGCGGACAACTTCTCGAACAGAGCGTTCTGCGTCGGGAAGTCGACGGGATCGTCGGATCGCTGCTCCGATTCCATATATTGCGAGACGACTTGATCGTTCATCAGAGCGAACAGAATCTGGTCCACGACCCGGAGCTGATCGTCGAGATATTCCCCGGACCACTCGATCTTGGACAGATTCGATTCGGTAATCTCGGCCTCCAGCTGGTTCTGGGCGTTATGAATGGCGACCAAGGTGAGCACGATCAGCGGCAAGCAGGTCAGCAGCACCATCATCAGGAACATCTTCTTCTTGATGCTTCCCGAGAACGACTCGATGAGCGATTGGCAGGCGGAGAGCAGCTTCAGGCGCAGACGGTTCGGCATCGCTTACTGCAGCTTATCCATAATCATCTTGAACACGATCAGATCGTTCTTGTAATCCTCCGGCGTCGTCTTCGGCGTCCGCTTCTCCGCGATGATCTCATGCAGCGTCTTGAGCTCCAGCGTGTAAGGGTCCGTCAGCGTCGGCCTCATGACGGATTCCTTGTAATTCTCGCCGGACGTCTCGTTTACGTACCATTTGGTCGGCAAATGGCGGATATAAGGCGTATCGTACTGAACTTTCACGGATTTATGGCTGGCATACACCTCGATATGCGCATCGAATCTTCCCTGCTGATCCATCCCGGTCTCGTACGTAACCGTGAACGTCCCGTAGTCGAATAGAACGGTCAAGAATACGCTTCCTTGCTGCTGCGAGAATTTCGCTCCCAAGACTCCGGCAGGCATGCCGAGCGCTTCCCGCATCGCCGACAGGTCGTGGCTGCCCAAGCCGGTCAGGAACCGGTAGACGCCGAACAACGGCGAATCCGGCGCAAGCCCCGTCGCCGCGAAGCCCAACCGTTCCGCCCGCTCCTTCCGGTCGGCTTTGGCCGCCTCCGGAATATCGTCGAACGATACCGTCCGGCTGGTCGGACGGATGAAGAAGTGGTTCGGCCCGATAATGTCCCGGACCCGGGCGTAAGCGATCCGGTCCAAGCCTCCGATCTCCTTGACCGCTTCCACGAACGAGGCGGCATAGCGCCGCATATAGCCGACCATCACGGTGACGCCGTACCGGTCCCGCTCCGCGATAATGGCATCCGCCTCCTCAAAGGTGAGACACATCGGCTTTTCCATGAACACATGCTTGCGCCGGCGAATGGCCTCGATCGCGCATTCGGCGTGATATTCGTCGCTGTTCAAGACGAATACGATGTCGATATCCTCTTGCCTTACCAGGTCGGCCGCATTCGTATAACGCTCTTCGACTCCGTATTGCTGCCCGAGGTGTTCGACCAGCCGGGAAGAGATGTCGCAGAGGGCCGTGATGCGATAATATTCGGGAAGCGATTGCAGTACCGGCAAGTGAATGATCTGGGCGACTTCCCCAAGACCGATCAAGCCTACGTTTAAAATCCTGCGTTCCATATCCGACACTCCTATCGGGAATTAGGTTGTGGGGCCGATCGCTCCAGCTTGCGGAACAAGTCCTGGAATACGGCGTCGCGATGAACGTACGTGGCGCAGCGGATCAAGTGCCTGCTCGTATCCCTGCTCCAGGTCAAACGTTCGGTCAGCACGGGGCTGTGAACCAGTTCTGTCGGGACCGCATCCGGATTCAGCAGCCAGGCGATCGTCGAGATGTCCCAGATCACCCTGGAGCGGCCGAAGTGGTCCTTGACAACGCTTGCGTAGCGCTCGGCCAGGAAGTCGCCGATGGCTCCCTTCCCCCGGACGTGCGCCTCGATCTCCGGCAGCGTCGTCGCCAGGTGCGAAGAGACGCCGAGGACGGGAATCAGGACAAGCGGCACGCCGCAGTCCAAAAGCACCTGTGCGCCCGCCGCATCCTGCTTCAGATTGAATTCCGTGGCATCGTTCCACCAGAGCGCATGGCCGCCGAGCCAGACGACGACGATCTTCTCGATGATGCGCGGTTCGAGCAGAATCGCCGAAGCGATATTGGTGATCGCTCCGATCGCGACGACATACAGAGGCTCGTCATCGGGCGCCGCCATCGCCTTGGCGACCAGGTCGCGAGCCGCTTCGCTGTCCACGGGCTCCTGCGGTCCCGGCAAGTAACGTTCGGAGCCGCGGAAGACGAAGCCTTCCGCGGACTCTCCCATTCGCTCCAGGATGCGGACGATCTCGTCATAGCTTTTCTCCATGCCGTCCTTCGGACCGTCCGACAGCTCGTTATGAAAAGGCGCGGCGTAGATCGCCTCCAGGCGGATCCTTTCCTTCGACAGCAACGTATAGGCCAGCGCGAACTGATCGTCGATCTCGTTGAACGTGTCGGTATCGAGCACCATGCGGATCGGGCCGTCCGGCGGCTGCAAGCGACGGACCCGCCGATCCTCGGGGACAGGCGGATAAAGATTGGACACGAAAGGCCCTCCTTTGGCCGAATGGCTTTTCTCAGCCTTTGACGGCGCCATCGGCGATTCCTTTTACAATATATCTCTGGAAGATCAGGTAGATCAAAATAACCGGAAGCGACGCAAGAATCAGAATGCTTAAGATGTAGGACCATTCGTTCGAATATTGGCTAAAGAAGGTGCTGGCCAGCAGAACAAGCGTATAGCTCTTGTAATTGGTGATCATGATCAGCGGCAGCATGAAATCGTTCCATACCCATAGAATATCAAGAATCACGATGGTCATGGTAATGGGAATTAATAACGGGAAAATAATTCGGACAAACGTCTGCAGCTGCCCGCAGCCGTCCATCTGCGCGGATTCCTCGAGCTCTCTCGGAACGGATTTGACGAATCCGTGATACAAGAACACCGCGAAGTTGACGCCAAGCCCGATATAAACGAGCGGGAGGCGATAGATCGACCCATCGATATGCAGTTTCGTCGAGATTTGGATCAGCGAGAACATGATCGAATAGAACGGAATCAGCATGGACGCCAGAAACAAAAAGAAGATGGCGGAGCTTAGTTTCCCCGGAGTACGCGATAATTTATAACCCGCCAGGGCGCTGCATACGACGATCCCGACGATGGACAGGAACGTAATCACGAACGTGTTGTACAGGCTGCGCGGAAGATGAGCCTCGGTCAGAACGTACTTATAATTGTCCCAGTGCAGCGTCTTCGGCCATTCGATGACCGACTTGAACATTTCGCCCTGCGTCTTGAACGAGTTCATAATCGCCAGCAGGATGGGAAACAGGAAGAAGACGGTGATAGCGATCAGCAGCAGCAAGATGACAAGCGAGAAAAACAAACGGGATTTTCTCATGCTTCTACCTCGCGCTTCTTCAGGACCGAGACTTGGGTCACCGTAATGATCAGAATGATGACGAACAGAATCATCGCCTTCGCGGTCGCGTATCCGTAGCGCAAATCCCGCGCGAAGCCTTCCTGATAAATATTGAAGGCGATAACCTCCGTGCTGTAGCCCGGACCTCCTCCGGTGAGCGCATACACCACTTCGAAGATTTTGAAGGAGCCGTTCAAGGTCAGGAACAAGCACACCGTAATGGCCGGCATGATCATCGGCAATACGATATGGATAAATCTGCGGAAGGGCGTCGCTCCGTCAATCGTGGCGGCTTCCTGCAAATCCTGGGGCACTCCCTGCAAGGCCGCGATATAAATGACCATCAAGTAACCGGCTCCCTGCCATACCGAGACGAGAAGGATCGAGACGAATGCCATGGAAGAGGAGCCGAGCCAAGGCTGATCCAGGAAATGCAGGAACGTCTTCTCGGCGAGCTGCGGCAATACCGTGGAGAAGATGAAGGTCCACATCAGCGTGCTGATATAGACGCTGAACATGTTCGGCAGGAAGAACAACGTCCGGAACAGGGACTTGGTCCGCATCCGGCTCTCGACGAGCACGGCCAGCAGCAGCCCGATCACGTTCTGCAGGATGACGATCGCAACCACGTATTTCAAGGTATAGAACAAGGAATACACAAATCGCGAATCCGACGTGAAAGCTTCGACGTAGTTGCCGAAGCCGACGAAGTGATAATTTCGGAACAGGCCGTTCCAATCGGTAAAGCTGTAGAAGATGCCGCCGATCGTCGGAATGAGCAGAAAGACCGCATAGAACAGCAGCGCCGGCGCCGTAAACGCCAGCAGGGATAGCCACGGTTTGGCCCTTAGCGTTCGATACAAGCGATTCACCACCTGGGAAAAGAAGAGCGGCAGCGCCGAGGCTGCCGCCTTCTCAACCGATTATTTTTGAATCTCGATAGACTTCTTCCACTGCTTATCCAGCTCGGCGACCAATTGATCCTGCGTGGTATCGCCGGCGAAGTAGGACTGCGACATCTTGCCGAGCGCCTCGTTGGCCGATTGCGGAATCGATTGGTCCAGATAGGAGTGGCCGGCTTCTACGTACTTGTTGCCTTCATCCGTCCAAGGGAACGCTTCGATCTGCTGGTTCTTCGCGACCTTGTTAAACTTCAGGCTTTCGAAGAAGGCGGAAGAGTCCTGGTCGTCCAGAAGATAATTCAGGAAGTCGGTGGCCACCGCCTTATTCGGGCTTTCCGGATAGACGGTCAGCGTCGTGGAGACGGCCAGGTTCACCATCGTGGAATTCGGATCGTCGTTGACCGGAAGCGCCCCGAGACCCAGCTTGAAATTCGGATTCGCCTTCAGAATACTGTCGGCGTACCAGGTGCCGGTCACAAGCATCGCCGCTTCTCCGTTGGCGAATTTCGCCAAACCGTCGTCCGCCCCGACTTCCAGAGGACGCTTCGTTCCGTTGGCGTTGACCAGGTCGATGATGTCGAACATGCCTTTATCCTTCAGCTCGGAGAACGACGCTTCGCCTTTGTTCATGCGGTCCCACCAATCCGGAACCTGCTTGGCCGCGACGGCTTCAAAGCTCAATTGCGTAAGCCACCCCGGGAAATTGGCATCCTTGTAGGCGAGCATGAACGGCGTTACCTTGTTGCTCTTCAACGTTTCGACGACCTGCTTCATTTCCGAAAGGGTGGTCGGCACCTTCAATCCGTATTTGTCGAAAATGTCTTTGTTGTACAGGTAGCTCCAGGAGAAGCTCTCCATGGGAACCCCGACAACCTTGCCGTTGATCGTCACTACGTTGCGGATCGTATCGATCAGCTTGCCGACGAACGGTTCGTTCGAGAGATCCGGCAAGTACCCGCCCTTCTCGAATGTCGGACCGTCGAAAGCGGCATGGAAGGAGAAGATGTCCGGCGCGTCCCCGCTGGCCAGACGCGTCTTCAGCAGGTTGCCGTCCGAAGGCAGCTCCAGATTGTAGGTGACGTCGATGCCTTTCTCCGCCTTCTCCTTTGCCGCGAACTGGGTCAGGTATTGATCGAATTGTTCCTTAAACCGCCCGAGGCCCGTCAACATGAGACTTAACTCGACTTTCTGAGGCTTGGCCGCCTCGCTTCCGCCGGAAGCGCTTGCGCTGCCGCCCGCATTCGACGAATCGTTGTTTGAGGTCCCTCCACCGCAGGCCGAGACCAGTCCCGCTGCCAGAACCAAGGAAGACATAACTGCCATTCTTTTTTTCAACTCGTTCCCCCCTCTAAAGTTTTCAGCTCTTATTGTAAGCGCTGTTATGGGTTTATTATAAGAATTCCGGAAACGGATGTAATTGGACGATGTTAGCCAGACGGAGTGGAGAAAATTATGGTGCAAGAAGAATCCCCCAAAAGTGAAGCGATGCTTCGCAGCTTGGAGCCCCCGATTGAACCCCTATATCCGCAAGAAGTTGACTCGCAGCAAAAAAAACGGCATCTCTGCCGTTTTTTCGCCGTGATTTTTCGATTCGGATTCTATTCGTCCCGCATGCGAACGAGCTTCGTCAGCCGGCCGTCCACGGTCCACTCGGCCACGTAGACGCTGCCCTCCCGATCGACGCAGACGCCGTGCGGGGAGCTGAACTTCCGGGCCCGGAAATAACTCTTGGGCAAGTTCGGCCAGCCTTCCTGCTTGTAGGCCTGCTGGTCCTCCCCCAGATGGGTGATCAGGAGATCGTTCCGGTCCAGAATCGTCACGCGGCTGTGCAGATCCGGGATGTACACCTCATCTCCGGCGAAGAAGAAGCTGCACGGCATATCCAGATCGTCGTCGAACATCCGCTTCAAACGGCCTTCCGTCGTAAACACTTGAATGCGATGATTGCCCCTGTCCGCTACATAGACTTCCGGCTCGCCGCGGCGAAGGTCGATGGAGACCCCGTGCGGGCAATTCAGCTGCCCGGGCTCCGATCCCTTGCCGCCCCACGAGAATAAATACTCGCCTTCGGCTGTATATTTATGGATCCAGGACTCGCCGTAGCCGTCCGCGATATAGATGAAGCCTTCCGGATCGACGGCCACATCCGTCGGAATGAACCGCCGCCCCTCGCCGTACAGATCGGGACGTTCCGGCGCGCCGATCGTCAGCAGCGCCTCGCCATGCAGGTTCGACTTGACGGTCAGTCCTCTCGCGGTATCGGTCATATACAACCGCTCGCTGCCGTCCTTCTCCTCGTGCAGATAGAATCCGTGCGCGCCGCCCGCGAATTCCTCGCCCCAAGATGCGAGCCAATTGCCGTCCGCGTCGAATTTGAGCACGGACGGACTGCCCGTGTGGAAAACGTATACATAATTCCGCTTATCCGTCACGATCCCGTGCGTATACCCGAGCTCAATGCCTTCCGGCAGCTTTGCCCAGTTCTCCGTTACCTGATAACGATGCTTGGCGTTGCCGACGATGCTTTCCGCAGCGATACTCATCTTCCGTCTCCTTCCGAAATGGCTTTCCTGTTTGAGATGGATTCCGGCTCCGGCTCGCCGTTCCGGCAACGCTCCGCACGGGCCTCTTCGCTCAGATCTGGTCCTTCGACAGGAATCCGCCGTAGCAGGACTGTCCGTTCTTGGCGATGAGCGGTCCGTTGCGGAAAATGGCTCCCGTGTTCGGATTGAACGAGCCTTCGACCGAATACTGCATGACGTAGCCTTTGCGCGTGTCCGTCTTGCTGCGATTCGGCGTGCTGCGATGGAACAGAAGCGAATGGAACGCGACCATGCTGCCTTTCTTCAATTCGACCGGCGTCCCTTCGATATCGCCATAGTAACATACCAAACCGATATCTGTCTTGATATGAGGCACAAATCCTTTGCGATGGGTGCCCGGCTGTACCCAGATGCAGCCGTTCTCCAGCGTGGCGTCTTCCAGCGCGAGCCAGCAGGTTACATAATGAATCGGTTCGGTCGGCACGTAGCTGTTGTCCTGATGCCAAGGGAAATCCCGCGGCGCCTCCGGCCGTTTGTACACCGATTGGTCCCAGTACAGCCGGATGTCCGGGCCGAGAATCCGGGTCGTGATGTCGACGAGGCGCCGATCGGCGATAAATCGCTGAACCTTCGGATCGCGAAAGTTTAGTCCCGCCGTAAAGTTGATCTGACCGGCTTGGCTGATCCCGTCTTTGCCTTTCGCCTGCAGAGCGCGTTCCGATTCGGCGTCCATCTCGTCGATCGGGCCTCGTACCTCGTCAATCTCTTCCGGACCGAACAGATTCTCGAAGATGATATAGCCTTGTTCCTCGTAATGCTTCATCTGTTCGTCCGTGATTCGGACGTTCCTGCCTTCGTGCACGGCGTTCATGGTTCTTCCACTCCTTCGGCGGTTTTCGGTTTCGCTTGGAAACTGTCTTCATTATCCGCCGACGGGAACCGGCCTGCACGAAAGCGATTCCACATCTTATTGTATTATTTACACCCGGTCCGCCGACGGGCTTCCGCGATCGTTCTCCCGTCCGCTTCCCTTCGCATCCTTGTAGACGTCCTCGTTCTTCGCGCGTCCGATCTTCTCGCGATATTCGCCCGGCAGCAGCCCGAACTGCTTGCGAAACTGCTTGCATAAATAGGAGGCGTCGGTCAGCCCGCATTGAAGCGCGATCGCCTCGAGCGAATCCTCGCCCTGCTCCAGCAGCTGCTTCGACCGGCTCAGCCGCATGCCCCGAAGCATCTGCATCGGCGTCAGGCCGTATTGCTTCAGGAACGCCCGGTCCATATAATTGGCGTTCAGCCGGACCAGCTCGGCCAGCTCCTCGCGGCTCAGCTTCTCCGACAGCCGAAGCGCCATCTGGCCGATCAGCCGCGCGAAGCGGTCGCTTTGGCCGTCCAGCGCCGGGGAGCGCTCCGGGAATCCGGCGCGTTCCCATCCCGACAGCACTTGCTCCATCAGCTGCATGGCCGCGCTGAACAGCTTCAATTTGCGCAAGGGAGTCTCGCGGCTCTCCCAGATGGACATCAGCTTGTAGAAGCCCGCTTCGAAGCGGGCCGGATCGCCCACGGCGACCACAGGCGCCACGCGCGCCAATTGAAGCAGATCCAGCTGATGGGCGCACAGAATGCGCGCATGCATCCATAAGTGGACCCCGCCGCCGTCGTTGAACTCGCCGAACGGCAGATCCGGCGGATGCAGCATCACTTCGCCGGCGCGGACCCGATACTTCTCGCCGCCCATCACCGTCGTGACGTCGCCTTCTTTGACATAGCTGATAATCCAGTCCGGATACAATCGCTGCTCCATGTGGAGAGAATCGTAGGACGAGCTGTTCGCGCTGTGCACCCTGATCTCCCACGGGCCGTCCATCCAGTCCAGCCGTTTCGGCGGCATCCGCACGCACCTCCTGCGATCTTAATTTATCGCACGGAAGGCCGGTTGCACAGAGAAAAATTCCAATCGAACACACTCTTGCAGCAGCTGCCGGCCTCCGGGCCGATTTTTTCTTCGAACGGATGCCCAATAGGATCAAAGCGATAGAAAGGCCGACTGCAATCAAGCGAGACCAAAGACCCGGCAGTCCCAAAGCTCCCAAGCCCTCATCGCAGGCACGAAGGCAAAGTCGGGACCGGAGACGCTACATTTTCCGCTTCTTCCTGAATATAATGGGTCAGTCTGGAAAAATCGCCTGGTTCAGGAGGGATTAGGTTCCATGCGGAGCACCATCATCCGAAAGGGAACGGGAATGCTGACGGTCGCCGCCTTCTTCTTGTTCGCTTTCGCGGTCCTCGGCGCATCGCGGGCCCACGCGGCTGAGTCGGCCCCGATCAAAGTAGCCGTCGACATGAGTCTCGTTCCATTTCAAGTACAGCCTTATACCGAAAATGGCACGACCCTCGTGCAGATCCGGCCATTGTTCGAAGCGATGGGCGTCGCGCTGGATTGGAAGCCGGGCGGCAACGAGATCAATGGGAAGAAGGGAGATCGAGCCTTCACGCTGACGCTCGGAAGCAAGAAGGCGGTCGTCGACGGACAGCCCGTCTCGTTAAACGTCGAGGCGAAGGCAATCGACGGCAACACGCTCGTTCCGCTGCGTTTCGTCGGGGAGGCGACGGGAGCGCTCGTCGTGTGGGATGCGGTCCACCGCGAGATTACGGTCTTCACCGAGGAGATGCTCGCCCGATTGGGAATCACGAAGGAGCAAGCTGCCGAATATATCGACAAGTATCTGGCTTCCTTGGAGCAGGGCTCCGACGGACAGGACGAAGAACCGACCCCTGCCGTCAAGGCCGATCTTCAAAAGCTGAGCGGCATGTACTACGGATACCGGGCGGATATCTCCGGATACGAATGCGGCGGAGCCTGCTGGGACTACTACACCTTTCTCCCGAACAACCGAATCGTCGTCGGCGAGCCGGCTTCGGGAGGTCCGGAGACGATCGATTGCGGGAAAACGGCCTGCAGCTCCTATACGATCCGGGACGGCGTCCTGACGGTCGGCGGCTCGGAGAAGCACGACGTACAGGTATCGCCAAAGGGGAATTTGATCATCGACGACATCCTGCTGACCAAGGTGAAGCCGATAAGCGGGTCGTTGAAGCTGGACGGCGAATACGTTTACCGGGGCTACTCCGGGATGGTCGGAGTCAATTCCGCTTCGTCCTCATGGGAGGAATGGATTACCTTCAACCGGGACGGCACGTTCCAAAGCGAAAATCTGACTCTCGGAACGCTGGATACCGGCTCGTCCGAGACGAACTCGGGCGCTGGCGACAGCAAGAAAGGTACCTATGCCATCTCCGGCAACACTATCGTCCTGAGTTTCGACGACGGAACGAAGGCTCGCTACCTGATCTTCCTCCATCCGGACTCGTCCGGCAAGGACAACGTGGAGGACATCCAGATCGGCGATCGAAACTTCTATGTCGATCGGGATTGAGCTTTCTTGAGGGGACGGCGACAGGCTGCCGCGGGGCAGCCTGTCGCCGTCCTTTTTTTTAGGCGCGTTCCAATCGGAGAATGCGATCGACCCAACCCTTGTAGAAGCCCTCTTCGTGAGAGACGAGCAGCACGCTCCCCGAGAACCGCGCCAAAGCGCTCTGCAGCGCTTTTTTCGTCTCCGCGTCCAGGTGGTTCGTCGGTTCGTCCAGGATCAGAAAATTGCAGGGAGCCAGCAGCAGCCTGCACAGCTTCACCTTCGATTGCTCCCCGCCGCTTAGCGTCCCGACCGGCTGCGCGGCATGGTCTCCCCTCACTCCGCACAGCGCCAACTGGCGCCTGATTTCTTTCGCGTTCAAGCCGGGATATCGCTCCGAGATGACTTGCATCGGCGTCAACGTATCGTTTTCCCATGTCAATTCCTGCTCGTAGTACCCGACCGCGGCTTGTTCCGAGAAGCGGCAAGAACCGGCCATGGCCGGAAGACGTCCGACCAACGTATTCAGCAGCGTGGACTTGCCGATTCCGTTGAAGCCGGCAATGACAAGCTTCTCTCCGCCCGCGATCTTAAAATTCAGTTCCGGCAGCAGCGACGAGCGGTAACCGACCTCCAGCTTCTGAACGGTTAGAACGGCCGTAGCCGAGATCGGCATTTCCCGGAAACGGATCGATGGCGGATGGACGAAAGCCGGCGGCGTCAGCCTCTCCATCCTGTCGAGCTGCTTTCGGCGTCCTTGGGCGATTCTGGTATTGACGCCCGCGATATTTCTCCGGATGTATTCCTCCGTCTTCTCGATCTGTTTTTGCTGCGCTTCATAACGCCGAACGTAATCCTGCCTCAAGTGCTCCTTTTGCCGGAGGAAATCCGAATATTTGCCGTAATATTTGCGGATCGTTCCGAACTCGATATCGCAGATGCAGGAAGAGATCTTCTCCAGAAAGTCAAAGTCGTGCGACACGACAATGTAGGCGCCGTCGAAAGCGGTCAGAAAGCCCGCCAGCCACTCCGCATGATCTTGATCCAGAAAGTTGGTCGGTTCGTCGAGCAGCAAAACGTTCGGTTTTTCGGCCAGCAGCTTGGCCAGTATCGCCTTGGCCCGCTGCCCGCCGCTCAGTTCGCGAACGGGACGATCCATTCCGATGGCGTCGAGGCCCAGCCCGGCCGCAATCCTGCCGATTCGGCTGTCGACCGTGTAGAAATCTTCGGCTTCGAGCCGATCTTGATACGCCGCCGCGCGCAGCAAGGAAGCTTCATCCCCGGAAGCGGCGCTCTCCTCGTACAGGCGGTTCATCTTCTCCTCGATCGCGTACAAATGCGCAAACGCCGTATGGAGGTATTCCGAAACGGTCAGCCCGCCGTCTACTTCGGCATATTGGTCCAAGTGGCCGATCTTCGCGTCGGATTGCCATTTGACCGCGCCTTGATCCGGCACGGTTGCTCCGAGCAAGATTCGGATCAGCGTGCTCTTGCCGGAGCCGTTCTGTCCGACAATTCCCATGTGCTCGCCTTTGTACAGCTCGAAGGAGGCGTTATCATACAGCTTCTTGTCCGCGAATGCGTGGGACAAGTTCTCGACTTTAAGCAAACTCATCTCGATTCCCCATTTCCTTGAAAATAAAAAGGCAGAGGTCCGGCATCGCATCGCGATACCTGCCCTCTGCCTGGCGCCAATCATCCGATTTCGAATAGACGATCACCCGTCGAAATCGCTGCCGCACGCACAAAGGGCCACCGACAAAACGCTGTCGGCGGCCCTTAATCCCGGTTCACCGGCCCAATCGTCATGCTCAAACAAGCGTAGGGATCCACGCTTTATTGAAAGACGGTTCGGCCGATGAATGGAGGAAGCGTTACGCCTCCCGATTAAGCTCCGTACAACGCTTCATCGCGTACGATTGCACGGAGCTGACTTTTCGCACGAGCTTCCCATACTTGATATACAGCACGTTCAGCACCCTTCCTTATTGCTCAAAATGGTAACATACCGCCGACTTTGAGGTCAACATAGGCCATGTAAATCTTGCAGCACGGCGCTATGGAGAATAGGGCGCAGCTGCCGCATCGGATTGTCTCTACCGTAATGGACCGCATTGGTCAGCCAGACGACCGACAGCCTCCGGGCGGGATCCATCCACAGACTGGTTCCCGTGTAACCCGTATGTCCGTAAGAACCGATCGACCACCCTTCACCGCAACTAGGCGCTTCCTCTTGGCCCAGCCACATTTGCCATCCTAATCCCCGTCCCTGAACCGGCGCTTGGAAGCAAGCCTCCACCCATTTGCGCTCCAGCAGTCGGCTTCGTTCCGGATCCAACCAAAGCCTTGCGTAACGGGACAGATCGTCCGCCGTAGAGAACAATCCCGCGTTCCCCGAGACGCCGCCAAGACGGTAGGCCGTCTCGTCGTGAACGATTCCCGTCAGCCAGCGGCTCCCGTCCCATTCCGTGGGCGCGATCCTTTCCGAAGCGGGAGGATTGAAGAGGGAATCCTTCATGCCCAGCGGTTCGAAGATTCGCCGCTTCGCGAACTGATCCAGCGTCCGGCCCGACACGCGGGAGACGACGACGCCGAGCAGAATCATGCCCAAGTCGCTGTAAAGCACCCGCTCCCCGGGGCGATGAACCAAATCCAGCGCCAGAATCTCCGGCCAGATATCCTTTGCCGAATCTCGTTCCCGGAATCCCGGAACGCCGGAGGGCAGACCCGAAAGGTGCATCAGACAATCCCGAATCGTTACCTCCGGGTGCCGAAATTCGGGGACGAACTTCCTGACGGGATCCGTCAGCGACAGCATGCGGTCTTGCGCCAACAGCAGAATCGAAGGCAGAGTCACGACCACTTTGGTCAGCGAAGCGACGTCGAACACCGTCCGCACGTTCATCGGCTTGGAATCTTCCGGCCGGCCGAAGTGTCCGAAAGCTTCCTGAAAAACTTTCACGCCGTCTATTTCAATGTCCAGCACGCATCCGGGAAAGGATTCGGCTTTCAGCCACTGTTCGATGAATCCGCGGATTTTTTCCATCTCCGAGTCCCCTTCTCTTTTCTTTTCCAACCTTTTACTTGAATCATACGCCACATTTGTCTGTTTGACAGCACGGCAAGCACATGATTTAATGTGAATGAATTTAAAAATATTCATTCATAAGGTTGAGGACCCATGGATATCCGAGAGGAAATTTTCAGAATCGGAAAGAATCTGTTCGGCACAAAGGGATTCAAGAAAACGAATATTAAAGAAATCGCCCAATCGGCCGGCATCGGAGTCGGTACTTTCTACAACTACTATGCCTCGAAAGAGCGGCTGTTCTTGGAGATCTATATCCAAGAGAACGAGAACCTCAAGAAACGGCTTATGGAATCGATCGATCTGGATCGGGAGCCGGCGAAGGTCATTCGCGAATTGATCGAGGGGAATCTCGAGGCGATTCATACCAACCCCATTCTGGGCGAGTGGTATCGTAAGGATTTCTATAAAGAGCTCGAACAGTACTATCGGAATGAAGACGGCACAAACATCGATTCCTTTCGCGGTTTTTACCTGGATTTATTTAGAAAGTGGAGGGCCGAGGGGAAAATCAGAGAAGATATCGACGAGGAGCTTCTGCCAGGTTTCCTGGATTCGTTGGTCTACCTCGATACGCATAAAGAGGAAATCGGCCTTCATTATTTTCCGCAGATGATCCAATATTTAGCGGAATTTATTATGCAGGGTCTAACCAAATCTCCAAAATGAGGCGATGGGGCGGGATGAAATGAAATTTAGACTCGGAGCGATAGCGATCCTCTTGTGCGGTCTAGCCATTTTCCCTCTGTTCGGATCGGCGCAAAGCAATGGAAGCCTGCAGGCGGCGCAACCCGGAGCTTCCGTCTTCTCCGAAGTGGATGCATATATTGCTCACGAAATGAAGCGGCAGCATCTTCCCGGGCTCTCGCTCGCGATTGTTCAGGGAGATCGCATTTTGTACCTTAAGGGATATGGCCGAGCCGATTCATCGGGCCGTCCCGTCACGCCGGAAACTCCATTCGGATTAGGCTCGATCGGCAAGTCGATTACCGCCATGGCCGTTCTGCAGCTTGCCGAGGCGGGAAAAATCGACCTGGATGCGCCGATCCGGCGCTATCTCCCCGCCAAGATTAGCGGAGCGGAGTTCATCACGGCACGTCAATTGCTTAACCAAACCAGCGGGTTTACCCAAATCTCGACTTTTCGCAATACGGTGTCCAGCGCGATCGATCAAGATCAGAATGAGGATGCGCTGGAGAAAAACGCATGGTCCTATGCGGAAAGGTTTTTGAAGCAAACCAGACCGGCCGAACATCCTTACAGATATTCGAACGCGAATTATGTACTGCTCGGCTATATAGTGCAGCAAGTATCCGGCCAGTCCTATAGCGACTATGTGAAGGAACATATTTTCCGCCCCTTGTCGATGAACAACAGCTTCATGACCCTCGATGACGCCGCTGCTCACGGACTGGCTGCGCCTTACCGGCGGCTATTCGGATACAACGCTGCCTACGACGGTCCTTATGTTTACATTCCGGGGGATGTGCCGGCGGGGTACATGTATACAAGCGCGGAGGATATGAGCCATTATTTGATAGCCCAGCTTAGCGGCGGCCGATATGAAGATCGTTCCGTCCTCTCTTCGGAAGGGATTCGGCTGATGCAGACCGAACCCGCTCCGGGAACGTACGCCATGGGTTGGATGACAGGCCGCATCAACGGTATGCCGGTTATCGGTCAGCCGGGCGGCTCGATCGGCTTCCAGGCCCAGGCTTATCTCGTTCCGGATCGGCAGCTGGGAGTGATCGTGTTCTCCAACGTGCTTGACGCGATCGACTCCACTTTATTCAAATCGCACATCATCACGACGACCCACATCGCTTCCGGAGTCGTCAACTTGATGAATGGAAAACCGGCAGGGGATTCTTCCTTAAGCATTTCGCAGAAATACTTGCTGGTCAACGGGCTCATCCTGCTGCTCAGCGCCTGGTTCCTCTATGCGGCCGTTCGAACGGCAATGCGCTGCCTTGGGCCGCTGCGTCCCGGACATTCCGGCCGTTCCGAAATATCCGTCAAAGCGGTGTCCAGAATGATTCTGAATTTTGCAGGTCTGATTATTATTCTGATCTTGAGCACGACTCAAGTGGTGCCGATATGGCATATTGCGACCGTCTATCAGCCGGACGTCATCCTTTGGCTGAAGGCGATAACCGTCTTGATGGCACTGAAGGGATGCATGGAGATCGTCCGGCTGATAAGGTAGGAATCTTTACGGTCACGGTCGTCCCCCAACCGATCCAGCTTTCGATCTCCACCCCGTAGCCCTCGCCGAACAGCAGCTTGATTCGGTTATGGATATTGGAAAGACCGATACTTCTCCCTTCCGGAAGATGGGTCGCGCTCTCCGAATCCTCCGCGCTCAGCTTCGTCTTCATGCTCTCCAGCTCGTCTTTGCCGATCCCCTTCCCGGTATCGGTTACTTGAAAACATACATCTCCATTCGCATCGATATGGCCGCTCACGCGAAGCTGGCCTCCTGCGTCCATGCTTTCAAGTCCATGATAGACGGAATTTTCAACAATGGGCTGCAGAATCATTTTCGGCGTTTTCATTCCGAGCAGCCTGTCCTCCACGTCAACTTCCATCAGAAACTTGTTTTCGTACCGAATGGAGATAATCTTCATATAGGCCTGAATACATTGAATTTCCTCATTGATCAACACAAGGTCGTCCTTTTTAATGCTGTATCGAAAGATCTTGGACATGCAGGACGTGATCTGCGCGATCTCCTTGCTGCCGTATTCAAGCCCGATACTGCTTATGCAATTTAAAGTATTATACAGGAAGTGCGGGTTGATCTGACTTTGCAGAGCCGAAAATTCAGCCTGCTTCTTGCTGAGTTCCGACTCATACAATCTTGCCTGCGTATGTAAGATGTTGCTTGACATCTCTTCCATTTGGTCGATCATGCTATTGATATTATAGGCCAAGACGCCGACTTCATTGGTCGAGCGCACTTTGATCCGAAACCCTCTATTTCTTTTGCCGATTTTTTTCATGTCGGCTACCAGACCCATGACAGGCCGGGTCAAATTATTCAAGAAGAAGGAGCCCAAAATCATCATGCTCACGATGATGCCAATTCCGGCGATAATGCTCACGTTTTTAATGTCGTTCATGTCGGTTGTCAATTCGTGCACCGGAATGACGCTTACGATCCGCCAGCCTGCCGCCTGCTCCAGACCTTTTTCCTGAACGATGACGTCTTCCCCGTTGATTTTGGTTTTGACGCCGTTGGTCAAACGATCCCGATCGATGGCGAGGATCTCCTTGAATAAAGCGCCGCGGGAATCTGCCTGATTGGATAAAATAATCTCATTGCGGCTGTTTAACAGATACAAAGTAGAGTGGGGCGTCAAATCCGTATTTTCCACAAGCTCCTGCAGCTTCTCCGTATTCACCATCACGGAGCAATAGCCGGTTTGCTGAGAAAAATGAACCCCGCCGATCGATTCAATGATCGGGGCCGTATAAAAGAAATATTCGTTTCCCGTCTTCTCGTCTTTCAAAATCGTTGTAAACGTCCCTTTGCCGGATTGGCTAGCGTTTTTATAGGACTTGATAAATTCGTCATATTGTTTGGAAAAAATAATGTCGCCCTTTTCGGTAGCCAAGCTGTAAATTCGTCTGCCTTGATTGTCATTTACCATGATTCCATTCACGTAAGAATTAAAAGATCTCATATATTCCATGAGATCCGTGACATAGTTGCCGAAATCGAACGCCCTTTTATAATCGTCGTCCGCAATGGTAAACTCCTGGACCTTCCGATTATTTACGGCTATGTTCGTGCTGATCTCGATATCGTTAAAAACGGAATCTATTTTCTGGCGTGTTTGCTCCATGATTTTATTTCCGAAATTTACGGCCCTTTTCTGGGTCAAATTATAGAAGCTGTAGTAGAAGTAAAGCTCCATCGCTGTGAATATGATGATCGAGAATAAAAAAATAAGCAGTATCTGATGTTTGAGCTTCAGTCTACTAATCCGCAAACTCCCCACTCCGATCCCGGACCCTCAACTTTTTCTGAATTTCGTGGGCGTGATTCCGCACTGTTTCTTGAATACTTTATTGAAATAGTAGTAATCCGCATACCCTGCTTTCGAGGCCACTTCTTCAATGGACAACTCCGTATGCTTCAGCAGCTCGCAGGCTTTTTTAATCCTCAATTCCGTAACGTATTCCGAAAAGGTTTTGCCCAAATTTTTTTTGAAAAGCTGGCAGCAGTACACTTGGTTCAAAAAAAATCGGGCCGATAAATCTTTAAGGTAAAGCTTTTGCTCGTAATGATGGTCAATGTACTTCACCATCTGGGTAAAATAAGAGTTGATATCGCCTTCATGGACGGACGGGTCGCTTAATTGCTTGATGTATATAAAAATGTCATGCAGGAAACTGCATAAGGACTCGAAATTTTCAAAGCGATCTTTCAATTCGGAATAATTAAGAAAATCAAGCTCCATATCTTTCAGCTCTTCGTAATAGGTACCCACCAGCAAGCTAACCACTTGATTCCATAAGTAAACCACCTCTCCCATGCCTAATTGACGGTGCTTGAAGAAATTCACGATCCTTTCCATGATGTCGTCCATTTCCTCGAACTTGTTCTCCCGAATGATCGATGAAACCTCATCCATCAAGGGCTTTACCGCCGGAAGCTTTGGCTCGTATTCAAATACTCCCTGATCATCGCTTAAAAAGATTTGGGATGCCGCGAGATCGGCTTCCTTGATCAGCTTGGCTATATGGCTGCAGCTCGCCGAAACGCTGCTGATCCCTGCCGATTTGATATCCGCCCCCGCGAAGACGGCGCCGTCCAACCGATCGTACAAATCCGAACTTTTAACGCTCTTGAGAATATATAGCGTCTTGGTCGATCCCAGTTCTACTTCCAACATACGGTTGCGATCGAAAAACGATAAGTCTCTATAATTCTGGTTCTCGCTGCATGAATAAATGACAAGCACCCGAAAGAAATCGTCCGATGAGGGGTCGAAAAAGGGCGTTAACCGATTTAATTCGCTTTTATCGGCCGAGGTCAGCGCCTCCAGGATCAGGTTGTTCCGAATGCTTCTCTTTTTGGAAAAGTGCAAGATCAGCTTCTCGATTAGCGGATCCGCCGTCTCGATATCCATGGGCTTTAAGCAATAATCCAGGGCACCGTATCTTAAGGCCTCCTGTGCATAGGCAAATTCGGAGAAACCGCTTACAATAACGAACTCAGAATCGATTCCCCTTTCTTTGGTGAGCCTCATCAGGTCAAGGCCTGAAATTTCCGGCATTCTGATATCCGTAAACACAAGATCCGGACGTTCCTTGTCCATAAACTCGATTGCCTTATAAACGCTTGTAAACTGGCCTGTGATTTCGAAGCCGTATTTTTGCCAGTTAAACGCGTTCCGTATGCCTTTAATCGCCCAAGGTTCATCATCTATAATGATCACACTATACATGGGTACCCCCTGAAAAGCCTATGGACTGAACGATCCATAGGCTTTTGTATTGAAGTTTATGGTTACTTGTTTGCTTGCATCGCTTCGTAGATTTTCACATTCTCATCCATAACCGCTTTCCCGCCTGCCGCCATATATTCTGCAACCAGCTTATCGTATAAGCTGTCGAACTCCGAAGGCTTGCAGACGATAAGCTTATCCGTCATTTGATTGCTCATATCCCCAAGCGTTTTACCGAACTTGATATTGGACTCATTCGGGGTATCATAGAAGAAGCCTGTGTACGTATCCGTCGTATTGATTTTGTAAGATTGTTCAGCCACAGCTTTGAGTCCGGGAGCCGTAGCGGCCAATGCCTTAATGTTCTTCTCGGGGTCGCCGAGCTCCACGCCGTTTACGACCAGGGTATAATCGAGATTGAGATAACTGGTTTGCATGTTATCCCCCGTTTGATTGATCACCTGCGGAATCCCGTCCACCATCTTGTGATTAACCCCTTCTTTACCATATTGCAGGAAAAACAAAACGTCGGGGTTGGACATCCAGTTCAGGTATTTGATGGCCAGCTCAGCATTTTTACTGCTTTTCGGAATAAAGACATTCACGCCATTTTCATTGTACGCGATTTTCTTGTATTTTCCTTCGTAATTCTTAAAGGTGTCAATGGGAACAAAGTTTGCATCAGGCACATTTTCCTTTAAGGGCTCGCTGATATTTTGGCGCAGCGGATAATCCCAGTTGGCGCTGAAGAATCCGACCTTTCCGTTGGTCACGTCGGCATCCGCTTGCTTGGCCGTCTTGTCCAAGGCGAAATCGGGGCTGATTAATTTTTCATTATACAGCTTGTTGAGGAACTTGAGCGCATCCTTGTTTCCGGGCTTCAACCAGTTTGGAGTTGTAACGAAATCTTCCTCCGACTGTTCTCCCCAGAAGGACTCCGCCAAATTTCCGGTACCGTAATTCATGCCGGTTGCCGCCAACCCCCAAGGGATCACGCCGTCTACGTGACCCGGATTTTTATCCCGGAAGGCCACCAAAGTGTTATAGAGTTCATCTCTTGTCGTCGGAATCGGCATTCCCAATTCATCCAGCCAATCCTTGCGAATAAACATGCCGATCCAGGCCAGCGAAGTTCGTTTGGCCGGGATCGCCACCTGTTTCCCGTCAAAAACGCCATATGACAGAACCTTTTCCCCCAGATAATTCGTTAGATCCTTTCCATACTTGTCCAACAAATCATCCAGCGGCATTATGCCATTCATTTTAGCGTATCGGGATACGGTTGCGCTATCATAAGTAAAGGAGATATCGGGGGCTTCGTTCGCCGCCATCAAAACGTTAAGCTTATCGATCTCCTGCGACCGGGGCACCGGAACGAATTTGACAATGGCATTATTCTGCTTCCCAAAATTATCGTTGATATATCTTGTCCAAGTATTATTGTTCAGGTCCGGCTGCCCCTGAATGCCTCTGTCGAATACTTCAACCGTTAGCGTAACCGGCGCCCCCGAGGGCGCTGCTCCCGCATTGGAAGTTGACGCCGCGGGTGATGTGGACTGGGCTTCATTCGCGGAGTCGTTGCCGCCGCATCCTGCCAAGGCGCCTGCGAGCAGCGTCAAAACCGGCAATAAAACCGTCATTCGTTTCTTGTTCATGGTTCCCCTCGCCTTTTTCGTTAGTCATTTCAAAGCCATATAGCCTTAACCCGCTTTCCTCTTCCCGACCGGCGAAATCATCACCCCCTCTCCATGGATCATACTTGTCACCCCTTAATGGCTCCCGTCAATACACCTTCGACAAAATATTTTTGAAGCTTGGGATAGACAACCAAAATCGGAACGGTCGTAAACATAACGCTCGCCGCTTTGAGCGACTCCGGAACAATATAGGCGCCGACGCTGCCTTCGCCTTGCTGGGTATCCAACTGCTGATTCGCCGTTATGATTTGATACAGCTTTAATTGCATCGGATACAAATTCTTGTTCGTGATATAAAAGAGGGCGTCCTGAAACCCGTTCCACCTGTCGACCGCGTAGAAGAGGCTTAACGTTGCGATCGAGGGCAAAGATAACGGCAGTACGATTCGCACGAGAATTCCAAGATCGTTACAGCCGTCAATGGATGCCGATTCTTCCAAGCTTTCCGGAAGCGAGCCAAAAAACGTTTTGAGGATGATCACATTGAAAACGCTCATCGCGCCCGGTAAAATAAGGCTCCACACCGTGTTCATCATATCCAGGTTTTTGACCAGGAGATAGCTGGGGATCAAGCCTCCGCTAAAGTACATGGTGATCACCAGGACGGTCAGCAGAAAGTTTCTTCCCTTTAATCTTTTCTTCGTAAGCGGATAGGCTGCGCATACGGTTAGAAACATACAGAAAATGGTGTATATCGCCGTAAGCACGATCGTATATCCGAGCGTATAAATCATTTCAACATCGCTTAAGATCGTTTTATAGGTTTCGATGGTGAAGCCAACCGGCCAAAGAGAAACTTTCTGCGAAGTAATGGCGTTGTTTGAACTGAGAGAAAGCGCAATCATATATAAGAAAGGAACAAGACAAGAAATCGCCACCGCGCTAATGAAGATGATAATAATCAGATCCGTCCAATTCAGTTTCCTGCCGCTCATCCAAGTCACGCTCCTTACCAAATTCCCTGCTCGCCGATTTTTTTAGCGCCATAATTTGCCGCCGCCAAAAAGATCAACCCTACGACAGATTGAAACAGTCCGACTGCTGTCGCCTGCGAGAAATCGCCGGATCCGATACCGATCCTGTACACATAGGTACTGATGACATCGGAATAATCGCTTACCAAGGAATTGCCCATTACGAACGGACGATCGAATCCGATCGAGACCATTCTGCCAATCTGCAAAATAAGCAGCATCATAATCGTCGGTTTAATACCGGGCAACGTAATATGCCAGATTTTCCGAAGCCGGCTGCAGCCGTCCATATCCGAAGCCTCATATAAATCCTTATTGATTCCGATAATGGACGCCAAATAGATGATGGTCCCCCATCCGACGCTTTGCCATACCCCGACCGCCGTATACATGATCAGCCAGTTTGTTTTTTGAGAGAGGAAGTCGATATTCCCCAGACCAAATCTGGACAAGACGCTATTCGCCATGCCGCCCGAGGAGAACATCAGGTAGACCATGCCTCCGATAATGACCCATGATAAGAAGTGAGGTAAGTAAAGAATGGTTTGGGTTACTTTCTTGAATCTCGCATACCGGAGTTCGTTCAATAAGATGGCCAGGATGATCGGTGCCGGAAATCCCGCTGCCAGATCCAGAAGGTTTAAGACAAGCGTATTTTGAAGTGCGCGATAAAAACTGTCCTGGTGAAAAATGAAGTTGAAAACGTCAAACCCGACCCACTCGCTTCCGCCGATCCCCTCAAAAATGTTATAGTCCTGAAAAGCCATCAGCACGCCGTAGATAGGCGCATACTTAAAGATGAAGATATACGCCATGGGCAGCAGCAGGAGAAAATATAAGAAAAAGTCTCTTTTTAAAACCGCTTTCACTTCTATCATTCCTTTAGCCATAAGATTTAACATCATCTGAAGGTGTCTCGTGTACTTAATTATAGTCCTGCCCTTTTTGAATAAAATGGAATGATTTTATATTCATTTTGTACTAATTTCATTTTTAAGCACGATGGGAAGTTGCATAAAAAAAAGCAGCTCGTCCGAGAGCCGCTAAAAAAAGATTAGATTTAGCTGAATACTGTCGCGCTTAGGTTGACGGGTCCGATTACCGAAACGGTTAAGCCGGCATCCACTTTCTCGACGGAAAGCGTGTACGCATGTTGGCCGGGCGCGGCGTTGTCCAACGCCTGTATGCCGACCAGAGCAAATTGCTCTTCGCCCGATTCGATACCTTGCCGGGAATAGTAGATTTCTTGTCCATCTCGGAACAAACGGAATAGTACGCTGCCGGTCCCCGTATTGCCTTGGATGCCTACCGATGCCTTCAGCTCGACCGTGTTCGGGATCGACGGAACGGACGCGATGACCGTCACCAGCCCCACGCCTTGAGGCGTCTGGGGTATCGGGATTTGCACGCCGCCCGTGATCGGGGTTACGGACGTTGCGTTGTAAGTGACGATTGCCATATTGGTTCCCCCCTTTCTCTATGGAATGGTATATTGTATTTACGGTTATGGAATTTCGATTGGACAAACCATGCCATGCATCGAACCATTTTTTAAAAGCAGTCATACAAAAACCAGCTAATGTTTGT
>NZ_JACJVO010000046.1:113999-114403 GCF_014212055.1 Cohnella zeiphila
GCTGGACGCTACGAATTGTCCAGAGCTGTACACGCTCGGGTCTAACCCTGCGTAAGCGACAAGCTGCTTGGGATTCTCGAATTGACTCGCGTCGCCAATCTCAGCAATTAAGGTCGCCGCCAGCTTATCTCCAATGCCTGGGATGCTCTTTAGCAGCCCTACTTCTGAAATTTCCATGGACGCCTCTTCGATTTTTATTTCTAAATGGCGTAGTTGCTCTTGCTGGGCAAGCAGAATCTCCACCATACACAACAGTGCCGTCCGTTGAGCTGCGCTCTGCTTTTCAGGCACTGGCATGGCGTGAACGCGTTCCACCTTTTCCTGGATCCATGCCTTTCCGTGAGAAGAGCCCGCTGTTTCCCGTATCACCTCTTCGGTTACGTTTTCTTCCAGCAGTACATATC
>NZ_JACJVO010000047.1 GCF_014212055.1 Cohnella zeiphila
CCCATGATCAGCGCGGCTTGCTTTAAAATGTCGTTTTCCATCCGCAGACGCTGAACTTCCTTGCGCAGTGACAGCAGTTCATTTTCTTCCGGTGTGCGATTATCCTTAGCCGAAAAGGATCCTGTCTGCTGGCTTTGGCTAATCCACCTGTCCAGGGCGGAGGCCGTTAAACCATACTCCTTGACGATGCTGGACCTCGATTTTCCGTTCTCGAATAGCTGCACCATCTGTTTTTTAAATTCATCTGTAAAGGTCCTTCTGGGTTGGGACACGGCTCATCCGCTCCTTATCGTTTCATCTATTCTACTCCCCCTCATTTTTTCTGTCCAACTTAGTGTAGACGATCCATTACTAAGCGATTAGAGAAGCAGCTTCCTGAGGGACGGGGATTTCGAATGAAAGGAAAATGGGAACGCCTGCTTGAGGTGATTCCTGAGCCGAGGGGATAACGAGGTTAAATCAAGCAAGCAGATGAGAGCTGCCGCCTGAGGAAAAAGGATATCGACGGATAAGCGGATGAAGGACTGCCGGCAGCAAGGCAGCTCCACGAGCAAAAAAAGACGAACCCCTGCGCAAGCGCAGAAGGTTCGTCTTTATTGCCGTGTTCCGATTATTTGAAGTCGCGCAGGTTGTAGAACGCCTTCTTGCCCGCGTATTGGGCGGTGGAGCCGAGGCGGTCTTCCAGGCGCAGCAATTGGTTGTACTTCGCGACGCGGTCCGTACGGGACGGAGCGCCGGTCTTGATCTGACCCGCGTTCGTAGCGACCGCGATGTCGGCGATCGTGCTGTCCTCGGACTCGCCGGAGCGGTGGGAGATGACGGCCGTGTAGCCGGCGCGCTTCGCCATCTCGATCGCGTCGAACGTCTCGGTCAGGGAGCCGATTTGGTTCACCTTGACGAGAATCGAGTTGCCGATGCCCTTCTCGATGCCGGCAGCCAGACGCTCGGTGTTCGTGACGAACAGGTCGTCGCCGACGAGCTGGATCTTGCCGCCGAGACGGTCGGTCAGCAGCTTCCAGCCTTCCCAGTCGTCTTCGGAGCAGCCGTCTTCGATCGTGATCAGCGGATACTTGTCAACCCAGCTGGCGAGCAGGTCGACGAACTCAGCCGAGGTGAAGGACTTGCCTTCGCCTTCGAGATGGTACTTGCCGTCCTTGTAGAACTCGGTGGACGCGACGTCCATGCCCAGGAACACATCGACGCCCGGCTTGTAGCCGGCCTTCTCGATCGCTTCGATGATCGTCGACAGCGCTTCTTCGTTGGAGCCGAAGTTCGGAGCGAAGCCGCCTTCGTCGCCGACGGCCGTGTTCAGGCCCTTGGATTTCAGAACGCTCTTCAGAGAGTGGAAAATTTCCGCGCCCGTGCGCAGAGCTTCCTTGAAGGAAGGAGCGCCGACCGGCAGAACCATGAACTCTTGCACGTCGACGTTGTTGTCGGCGTGAGCGCCGCCGTTCACGATGTTCATCATCGGAACCGGCAGCGTCTTGGCGTTGAAGCCGCCCAGGTAAGCGGACAGCGGCATGTCCAGCGCGTCGGCCGCGGCGCGGGCGACGGCGATGGAGACGGCGAGGATCGCGTTGGCGCCCAGCTTGCCTTTGTTCGGCGTGCCGTCCAGCTCGATCATCTTGCGGTCGATCGCGACTTGGTCGAGCGCGTCGTAGCCGATGATTTCCGGAGCGATGATGCTGTTGACGTTCTCGACTGCCTTCTCGACGCCTTTGCCGAGGTAGCGGTTCTTGTCGCCGTCGCGAAGCTCAACGGCTTCGTGAGCGCCGGTGGAGGCGCCGGACGGAACGATGGCGGAACCGAAGCCGCCGGATTCGAGGGTAACTTCCACTTCCACGGTCGGATTGCCGCGGGAGTCCAATACTTCGCGTGCGTACACGTCGGAAATAATCGTCATGAGTAAACATCTCCTTTTGGAAAAATAAATGGGGTTAAACGTTGCGAACCTTTGCGTTTACTTGATCAACGACTTGCCGGTCATTTCCTTCGGCTGCGGAAGCTCGAGCAGCGTCAGCAGCGTCGGCGAGACGTCGGCCAGAATGCCGCCGTCTCGCAGCGTTACGCCTTGCTTCGTCACGATGCACGGCACCGGATTGGTCGTATGCGCCGTGAACGGACGGCCCGCATCGTCGATGACCATGTCGGCGTTGCCGTGGTCGGCGATGATGACGGCCACGCCGCCCTTCGCGAGGATGGCGTCGACGACTTTGCCCAGGCATTCGTCGGTCGCTTCGACCGCCTTGATCGTCGGCTCCAGCATGCCGGAATGGCCGACCATGTCCGGATTCGCGAAATTGAGGATGATCGCGTCGTGCTTCTCCGCCTCGATCTCCTTCACCGCGGCGTCCGCGACCTCGTAAGCGCTCATCTCCGGCTGCAGGTCGTAAGTCGCGACCTTCGGCGAGTTGATGAGGATGCGCGTCTCGCCCGGAAGCTGAACGTCGCGTCCCCCGCTGAAAAAGAACGTCACGTGCGGATACTTCTCGGTCTCGGCGATGCGAAGCTGCGCCTTGCCCTGCTGCACCAGCACTTCGCCCAACGTGTTGTCGAGCTCCTTCGGCTTGTAGGCGACATAGCCGCCGACCGTCTCGGAGAACAGCGTCAGGCAGACGAAGTACAAGTTCTTCGGGAACTTGTCTCCGCGTTCGAAGCCGCGGAAATCTTCGTTGGTGAATACGTTGGACAGCTGAATCGCGCGGTCCGGGCGGAAGTTGAAGAACACGACCGCGTCCTCCGACTCGACCAGTCCGACCGGCTTGCCGTCCGCTCCGACGATGACCGTCGGCACGACGAACTCGTCCATGACCGATTGCTCGTAGGAATCTTTAACGGCCTTAATCGGATCCGTATAGGCAGGTCCTTCGCCGTAGACCATCGCGCGGTACGACTTCTCGACGCGGTCCCAACGCTTGTCGCGGTCCATGGCGTAGTAGCGGCCTTGAACCGTCGCGATGCGGCCGACGCCGAGCTCCGTGATTTTCTCCTGCAGCTGCGTCAGATAGCCGATCGCGCTGTCCGGCGCGACGTCCCGGCCGTCCAGGAACGCGTGGATGTACACTTCGCCGAGCCCTTCCTTCTTCGCCAGTTCCAGCAGGGCGAAGCAGTGGGCGATGTGGCTGTGCACGCCGCCGTCCGACAGCAGACCGTACAGATGCAGCTTCTTGCCGTTCTGCTTGGCGTGGCGAACCGCGCCGAGCAGCGTCTCGTTCGTGAAAAAGTCGCCTTCGCGGATCGACTTCGTAATCCGGGTCAGATCCTGGTAAACGATGCGGCCCGCGCCGATGTTCAGATGGCCGACCTCGGAGTTGCCCATCTGCCCTTCCGGCAGGCCGACCGCTTCCCCTTGCGCCGTCAATTGCGTGTGCGGATAGGTCGCCCACAGACGGTCGAAGTTCGGCTTGTTCGCTTGGGCCACGGCGTTGCCGTGCGTCTCCTCGCGCAAGCCGAAGCCGTCCAGGATGATCAGCGCGACCGGTTTCGGTGCCGCCATCTTACTTCGCCCCCTCGACCAACGCCACGTAGGAAGCCGGTTCCAGGCTGGCGCCGCCTACAAGGGCGCCGTCGATGTCGGATTGGCCCATATACTCGGCCACGTTGTTCGGCTTTACGCTGCCGCCGTATTGAATGCGGATCTTGCCCGCGACTTCGGCGCCGTACAGCTCGCCGACGACGCTGCGGATGTAGGAGATCGCATCGTTCGCATCCGTCGCCGTCGAGGACTTGCCCGTTCCGATCGCCCAGATCGGCTCGTAAGCGATGACGACTTGGGATGCTTGCTCTGCGTTCAGTCCGGCCAGCGCCGCGACCGTCTGCGTGCGGTTCACGTCGTTCGTCTTGCCGGCTTCGCGTTCTTCCAGCTTCTCGCCGACGCACAGGATCGGCGTGAGGCCGTGCTTGAACGCCGCATGCAGCTTCTTGTTCACCGTCTCGTCCGTCTCGGCGAAATACTGGCGGCGCTCCGAGTGTCCGACGATGACGTAGTCGACGCCGAGGTCCTTCAGCATGATGCCGCTGATCTCGCCGGTGAACGCGCCGTTGTCTTCGAAGTGAAGGTTTTGCGCGCCGACCTTCAGCGACGTTCCCTTGACCGCTTCCACGAGAGCGGGAAGCGCGGTGAACGGAGCGCAAATGACGCTCTCGACGCCGGCCACTTCCGCCTTGCCCTTCACTTCGCCGACGAATGCGACGGCCTCCGCCGCGGTCTTGAACATTTTCCAGTTGCCTGCGATAATCGGTGTTCTGCTCATCGTCTACCTCCGCCTCACTTGTCGTTCAGCGCCACGACGCCGGGAAGAGCTTTGCCTTCCATAAATTCGAGAGAAGCGCCGCCGCCGGTGGAAATATGGTCCATCTTGTCGGCCAGGTGGAATTTCTCGGCCGCCGCCGCGGAGTCGCCGCCGCCGATAACCGTATAGGCGGAAGTGTCGGCGCAAGCTTGCGCCACCGTGCGCGTGCCGTGCGAGAACGGCTCGATCTCGAACACGCCCATCGGTCCGTTCCAGACGACGAGCTTGGAGTTCTTGATAACGTCCGCGTAGATCTCGCGGGTTTTCGGCCCGATGTCGATGCCTTCCCAGTCGGATGGAATGCCGTCCACTCCGACGATATTCGTGTTCGCGCTCGCGCTGAAATCGTCGGACACGACCACGTCGACCGGCAGATACAGCTTCTTGCCGAGCTTCTTCGCCTTCTCGATGAATTCCAGCGTCAGATCCAGCTTGGAATCGTCGCACAGAGATTGGCCGATCTCGTAGCCTTGCGCTTTGAAAAACGTATACGAGAGGCCGCCGCCGATCAGGATGTTGTCGGCGATCTCGATCATTTTGTTAATGACGTCAATCTTGTCTTTGACCTTGGAGCCGCCGACGATGGCGGTGAACGGACGGTCCGGATTGTTGAGCGCTTTGCCGAGCACGTCCAACTCCTTCTCCATCAGCAAGCCGGATACGGCCGGCAGGTGGTGGGCGATGCCTTCGGTGGAAGCATGCGCGCGGTGAGCGGCGCCGAACGCGTCGTTGACGAACACGTCCGCCAATTCGGCGAACGCCTTGGCCAGCGCCGGATCGTTCTTCTCTTCGCCTTCATAGAAACGGACGTTCTCCAGCAGCAGAACGTCGCCTTCGTTCAGGGCGTCAGCTTGCGCCTTCACCGCTTCGCCCGCGGCTTCGTTCGCCTTGGCGACCGGCTTGCCGAGCAGCTCGGACAGGCGGGCCGCTACGGGAGTCAGGCGCAGCTCTTCGACGACTTGCCCATTCGGACGGCCGAGGTGGCTGGCGAGAATGATCTTGGCGCCTTTCTCGATCAGGAAGCGGATCGTCGGCAGCGTCTCGCGGATCCGCGTATCGTCAGTGATGGCCCCGTTCTCGAGGGGCACGTTGAAGTCAACGCGGACAAACACTTTTTTGCCTTTGACGTCGATGTCTCGTACGCTTTTCTTATTCATGGTCGGCTCTCTAACCTCCTGCTAAATTCGTCTGGCGCAAAAACGGATTTAAAGAGGAGCGCGAAGTCTCCTCTTTAATGTTCCGGATATGATTCTGAGGCTTAGAGGCCTTTGCTGGCGACGAAAGCAGCCAGGTCGACGACGCGGTTGGAGTAGCCCCACTCGTTGTCGTACCAGGAGACGACCTTGACCATGTTGCCTTCGACGACCATCGTGGACAGCGCGTCGATCGTGGAAGAAGCCGGATCGCCGTTGTAGTCGCTCGATACGAGCGGCTCGTCGCTGTAGTTCAGGATGCCTTTGAGCGGGCCGTCCGCAGCGGCTTTCAGCGCGGCGTTCACTTCTTCGGCGGTGACGGATACCTTCAGCTCGGCGACGAGGTCCGTAACGGAGACGTTCTTCGTCGGCACGCGCATCGACATGCCGTTCAGCTTGCCCTTAAGCTCCGGCAGCACGAGGCCGATCGCCTTGGCAGCTCCCGTGGAGGACGGGATAATGTTCTCCGCGGCAGCGCGAGCGCGGCGCAGGTCCTTATGCGGCAGGTCCAGCACTTGCTGGTCGTTCGTATAGGAGTGAACCGTCGTCATCATGCCCTTGACGATGCCGAATTGGTCGTTCAGCACTTTGGTGAAAGGAGCGAGACAGTTCGTCGTACAGGAAGCGTTGGAGATGATCGTGTGTTGAGCCGGATCGTACTTGTCGTTGTTGACGCCCATAACGATCGTGATGTCTTCGTTCGTTGCCGGAGCGGAGATGATAACCTTCTTCGCGCCGCCCTTCAGGTGAAGCTCGGCCTTCTCCTTCGCGGTGAAGATACCGGTCGATTCGACGACGATCTCGGCGCCGACGGAAGCCCACGGCAGGTTGCCCGGGTCGCGCTCCGCGAATACTTTTACCGTCTTGCCGTTGACGATCAGCGCGCCTTCAGCGACTTCCACCGTTCCTTTGAGGCGTCCGTGCGTCGTGTCGTATTTGAGCAGATGAGCCAGCGTATTTACGTCCGTCAGGTCGTTGATGGCGACCACTTCGACGTTCGGGTTGTTCAGGGAAGCGCGGAAAACGTTCCGGCCGATGCGTCCAAAACCATTGATACCGATTTTCACCATGATGGTTTCCTCCTTGAAGATCAATGTTTTATTTTGATCTATAGCAGGCGCAAGGATGCGCCAAGACCACTTGTTCCAAGAGGAAGCGTCCGCCGCTACGAGCGGCGAAGCACTTCCTCGGCGGCGGCTTCGTCGGTGACCAGCACGTCGTCGTGCCCGAACCGCATGACCGCCGCGATCGCTTCTCCCTTGCTGCGGCCGCCGGCCAGGCCGATGACGGTCCCGGCGGCTTCGATATCTTCGAGCCGCAGCCCGGCGGTCGCCATGCGGTGCACGACGGCGCCGTCCCGGTCGAAGTAATAGCCGAACGCTTCCGCCAGCGCGCCGTCCTTGACCAGCTCGCGCAACGTGTCTTCGTCGAGCTTGCGCCGTCGCGCCATCGTCGCCGCGTCCCCGATGCCGTGCACGACGATGCGGGCGCCTCGGATCATGTCCACGACTTCCCGCACGTTGGGCTCCTGCATCATCGTCTGATAGGCTTCCTCGCTCAGGTGATCGGGCACGTGCAGCATCCGGTACCGAGCCCCCGTCCGTTTCGCGAGCTCGGAAGCGATCGTGTTCGCCTGATACTCGACGCTCTCGCCCAATCCGCCTCTGGCGGGGACGAACCAGTTGTCGGCGAGCGGCGCGCTCACCTTGAAGTGGGACGCCATGCGGGCCATCGTCGTTCCGCCCATGACGGCGACGATGTCTCCCGGGGACAGCGACTGGCTCAGCACGCGGCTGCCCGCCCGGCCCAGCTCGCGCTTGACCTCGTCCGAGACGTCCGAGTCGCCCGGCACGACGACGACCTTGCGCAAGCCGAAACGGCAGCGAATCGCCTCTTCCAGCTCGGACAGGCCGAACAGGTCCTTGACGATCGGCTCCATCTCTTCGAGCAGCCGCCGGCCCGCTTCGGTAAGCGTCATGCCCGCCGTTCCGGCGTCGAGCAGCCCCTGCTCGCGAAGCAGGTCGAGTTCCGCGCGAAGCGTCCGCTCCGTCAAGTCGAGGCTTGTCGCCAGCGCCCGGCGCCCCATCGTGCCCGCGACCAGGATGCGATGCAGAATATCGTAACGTTTCTGCAGCACCTGCAGCACGTCGGGCACCAGCTGCTTCTGAATGTGAAGGATATTCCGCAAAGTTTGGGCCTCCCTGATGCCGGTTGGCCTCGGCACGATTGCGGGCGGATTGGCTGGACGTGAAACGTCCCGCTACATCCATTTAAGTCCCACGCCTTTATTTTAGCGAAAGTCGCCGCTTCTTGCAAGGGCACATGGTTCAAAATATTGCCGCGATTCCTTTGCGGTATGGGCTTGCTTTTTCCTTCCGTATCCCCTATAATAACTCTTGCTGTCGCATTATCAGTCATGCGCCCGTGGTCCAACGGATATGACGCAGGCCTCCGGAGCCTGAGATTGGGGTTCGATTCCCTACGGGCGCGCCATATGGATTAGAAACCGAAGCGGCTTGATCATCAGGTCGTTTTTTCTTTTGCCGCTTGTTTGACTTTCTTTGACTTTTAAAGACCGATCCATTAGAATGAAGTCACCCCATTATCAAAAGGAGGAATCGCCGCATGAGTTTCGTCCCTATGGTCATCGAACAGAACAACAGGGGAGAACGCGCTTACGATATTTATTCCCGTCTCCTCAAGGACCGAATCATTTTCCTTGGCACGCAAGTCAATGACGTCGTCGCCAACTCGATCATCGCCCAGATGCTGTTCCTGGCGGCGGACGATCCGGAGAAGGATATCAGCTTGTATATCAACTCGCCCGGCGGGTCGATTACGGCTGGCATGGCCATTTACGATACGATGCAATTCATTAAGCCGGACGTCTCCACCATCTGCGTCGGCATGGCCGCGTCCATGGGCGCTTTCCTTCTGACGGCGGGCGCCAAGGGCAAGCGGTATGCCCTGCCCAACAGCGAAGTAATGATCCATCAGCCGCTGGGAGGCGCGGAAGGCCAGGCAAGCGATATCGAGATTCGCGCCCGCCGCATTCTCAAGATGCGCGACAAGTTGAACCGCATCTTGTCCGAGCGCACCGGCCAGCCGCTCGAGAAGATCGAGAAGGATACGGACCGCGACAACTTTATGGAAGCCGAGGAAGCCGTCAAGTACGGACTCGTCGATAAAGTGATCGAGAAGCTGTAAGGAAGCGCGGAAAAAGAAGCGCAGCAACTCAGGGCCCCTTGCCGCTTTAGCCGGCGAGGGGCCTTACCACACCTTGGTCGTCGTGTCAACAGAAATTCGAAAATCTGAATCCCCCCTCTGCGAGACGGCCGCGACATGGTATGCTGGTTTTGGAGAGATTCCATATACAACCATATCTAGCTACGGACTAGAAATCCCGCGAAAGGGGGATCTCCTCATGAGCCGTCTACAATCGATTCGCCTGGTTCCGTCTTCGAAGAGTGCCGGCAACCGAATCCCTTTGGACCAACCGAATATGATTTCCGCCCGCAGCCTAAGCGACAAAGCGTCGTTGCTCCGTCCCCTGAAGGACGAGCATCTGCTGGAAGTATATCGGGAAGCGAAGAGAATGAACCTGTCCGCCGAATTCATCGAATTACTGGAGGACGCGATCGAGCTTCGCCAGCTGGAGCATCCTCTTAAGGCATAAGCAAGAAAGCCGACACCATCCACGCGCCCCCATCGAGGGAGGCGCTTATTTGTTTTTCGACAATAATCTTGCGTTTCTCTCACCATTATACTAATTAACTTAGTACGTTAGAAATATTTACATATAATTTGGATTTAACTAGAATGGACTCACATAACCTTTCTATTTTATGTTAGGTTTTTGTGAGAAGAGAGGAGGATCGATACTTAACAGACTGACGGATAGAAGGTCACCTTTGCTGCCGAAGCAAACGGGATTATCGAGATGTCGAAGGAGGAGCTAAGCTAAAGATGATAAAGAATCGGCATTCATCGTTCGTCTTCCCAAACC
This sequence comes from Cohnella zeiphila, assembly GCF_014212055.1. Taxonomy (GTDB): domain Bacteria; phylum Bacillota; class Bacilli; order Paenibacillales; family Paenibacillaceae; genus Cohnella; species Cohnella zeiphila. The sequence goes on from NZ_JACJVO010000047.1 coordinate 9,492, forward strand.
GCCTATCGCTCGCACTCGTTCTCACCCTCGCCTTCACCCTGCTGTTCCCGCTAGCCTCGGCCAATGCGGCCGGAACGGCCTCGTCGTTCCCGTTCGAAGAGATTACGCTCGATGAGCTTCAAGCCGGCTACAAGAACGGCGATTATACGACCGAACAGGTCGTGCAGGCTTATCTGGATCGAATCGGCACTTACGAATCGAACTATAACGCCTTCACGACGATGAACTCCAAAGCGCTGGAGGAGGCTCGGGATATCGATCGGCGCCGCGCGGCCGGCGAAACGCTCGGATCGCTGGCCGGCGTGCCGATCGTCATCAAGGAAGCGGTGGACATGGCCGGCTTCCCTTCGACGATGGGCTGGGCGCCGCTCAGCAAGGAGAAAGGCGGCATCGAGCTCATTCCCGAGAAGGACGCTCCCGTCGTCGCACGCCTCAAGGCCGCCGGCGCGATCATCATCGGCCGGACGAACATCCCCGCCTTCAGCAGCTCCGGCACCAGCGCATCGACGAGCTGGGACGGCGATACGTACAACGCCGTCGACCGCAAGCTCGTCCCCGGCGGCAGCAGCAGCGGCACGGCGACGGCCGTCTCGGGCAACTTCGCGATGCTCGGCATCGCGGAGGAAACCGGCGGCTCGATCCAGAATCCCGCCGCCGCGCAAAATCTGGTCGGCATCAAGCCGACGTTCGGGCTTGTGCCCAATGCCGGAGTCGTGCCGCTCGGCGGAAGCACGCGCGACGTCATCGGCACGCATGCCCGGACCGTGCGCGATGCGGCCTTGATGCTGAATGTCATTGCCGGCTACACGCATGAGGATCCGAAGACGGTTGCGTCCATCGGCAACATTCCGGAGGACGGTTACACGTATAAGCTGAACAATGAAGAACTGCAAGGCAAGCGAATCGGCTTGTACGGACCGGGCTGGCGCGATCAGAGCCTGACCCCGGAGACGGAGGCGCTCTACGATCGCGCCATCGAGGAATTGAAGGCGCAGGGCGCCACCGTCGTGACGAATCCGTTCGCCGGCACCGACTTCGCCGCGACGGTAAAATCGGCGGCCAACGGGATCGACTCCGTCTATTACGACATGGAGGACTACTTGAAGCGGCTAGGTCCGAACGCCGCGATCCATTCGGTAGAGGAACTGATCGAGAAGACCGGCGAGACCCCTTCGGTATTCGACCGCTACAAAGGCAAATTGCCGGATCCCGACAGCCAGCCGGACCTGTCCGCCTTCATCGATACCCGTACCCAGCTGCTGCAGATCATCGACGACGTCATGGACAAGTACGATCTCGATGCGTTCGTCTATCCGCAGATGTTCAAGGAAACGCCGCTCCTCTCGAGCAAAGACAACATCGGCGCCACGACCGTCTCCGAGATCAACTTGGCCGGCGTGCCGCTCGTCACCGTCCCGGCCGGCTATTATAAGAGCGGCGCTCCGTTCGAGCTGGCGTTTACCGGCAAGATGTGGAGCGAGGCCGATCTTCTCGGCATGGCGTACGATTACGAGCAAGCGACGAAGTACCGCAAAGCGCCTGTCCTCGTGAAAAAGCCGTAACAAAAAAAGAAACCTCTCGCGAACCGGCCGCCCGTCAGGGCGGAACGAATCGCGAGAGGTTTTTTTGCAGCGTAACCTTCCGGCAAACCGCCCGCCGCTACTTCATCTCGTATTGAACCGTTACTTTGGCATTCACTTCGATCTGGCCCGCCTGCACCGACGTCGAGGCGGCGGAATCGGCCGAGGCCGCGACTTTGGCCATCGCTCCGTACTGAACGACCGGAACCGTATCGGCATCGCCCTGGACGACGTTCAGCACGACGCCAAGCTGCCGGTTGGCGGATGACGCCAAAACCCCGGCCTTCGCGGCGGCGTTCGCCATCGCGTTTTTGAGCGCGTCCAGCTCGTACTGGTCCCGCTTCTCCGTATCGAACGTCACGCCGTTCATCCGGTTCGCTCCGGCCGCGGACAGCGCGTCCATCAGCTTCCCGACGTCTTCCAGCTTGCGATACGTTACCTGCACGTTATGGTCGGCCACATAGCCTTTGAGCACCTGGCCGTCCTTGTCCGTGTAGTTATACTCGGGCTGCACGTTGAAGCCGGTCGTCTGCACGTCCTTCTTATCGATGGAATAGGTCGTGTACAGCACCTTCTCCACCGATGCGAATGCATCCGCGTTCGCCTGTTGCGCTTCCTGCGCCGTCTTGCCTCTCGTCTCGACCGTGAAGTTCACGTAAGCGACGTCCGGCTCCACCTTGACGGAGCCTTCCGCGCCGACCGTGATCGTATTGACCGCCGAGCCTGTCACTCCCGCCATGGCGGACGCCGCTCCCGCGTTCGTCGTCTCCGCCGACACCGTACCGACCTCCCCTTTGCCGCCGCCTCCGAATCCAAGCCAGCCGACCAGCACGGCCGCCAGCACGATCGCCGGCGCTTGCCATCCGAGTTTGCGCATGCTTTTCCCAATCCCCTTTCCATGTTTTGTCTACCCGACGCAAAGGGACGGCCCAATGTTGCAGCCTCCGCCGCAAAACTGCAAAAAAAATGCAAAAAGCCCCCTGCGGGAGCTTAGAGCGGCTTCAACAGCTTTATTGATTCTCGAGTTCTTCCTTGCTGACCAACTGGACCAATGCCGTTACGGCCTGCTCGGCGTCGGACCCTTCCGCGCTGATGGCGACCTCGGTACCCGAACTGATCGCAAGGCTCATGATCCCCATGATGCTCTTGGCGTTGACTTTCTTGTCGTCCTTCTCCACAAAGACGTCGGAGGAGAATTTATTGGCTTCTTGCACGAATAAAGCCGCCGGTCTGGCGTGAAGCCCCGTTTTAAGCCGAACAACCACCGGCTGTTTCGTCATGGAACGGATACCCCCTATCTTTCATTCATTTTCCGCTTAAGGTCTGTCACCTATTATAGCATTGTTGACAACGTTTACGCCAGACGCTTATGCTCCGCCGTTCCGGATTTTTTCCGCCCACTCGTCGATCTTGCGCAAGCGGTGGTTTACCCCGGACTTGCTCACCTGGCCCTTTAGCATATCTCCGACCTCTTTGAGGTTCAGATCGGGATGCTTCAGCCGGATCTCCGCCACCTCGCGCAGCTTGTCCGGCAAGTTTTCCAAGCCGACTTCCTTCTCCAGCAGCTTGATGTTGTCAATCTGCCTCACGGCCGCCCCGATCGTCTTGTTCAGGTTCGCCGTCTCGCAGTTGACGATGCGGTTGACGGAGTTGCGCATATCGCGCATGATCCTTACATCCTCGAACTTGAACAACGCCTGGTGCGCGCCGATGATGCTCAGGAATTCGATGATCTTCTCGCCTTCCTTGATGTAGAAGATGAAGCCTTTCTTCCGCTCGATAAACCGGGCGTTCAGATGGAACTTGTTGGCCAGATCGACAAGCGCTCGGCAATGCTCCTCATACATCGAAGCGATCTCCAGATGGTACGAGGAACCCTCCGGATTGTTGACGGATCCGCCGGCGAGGAACGCCCCTCTCAAGTACGCCCGCTTGCAGCAGGGCTTGCGAACCAGTTCCTTGTCGATGGACGGGTGGAACTGGAAGCCGGAGCCGGCGATCTCCAGTTCCTTCAGGAGCGGCTCGACGCCGGCCGGAACCCGAACCACATACACGTTGTTCTTTTTCAAGCGCATTTTCTTGCGGACCAACAGCTCCGTCGGCACGTCATGATGCCGCTTCAGCAGCGTATAGATCCGCCTGGCGATCGCGGCATTCTCGGTCGAAATATCCAGCACGATTCGCTTGTTGGTGAGCTGAACGGCGCCGTTCATCCGAATCAGCGCCGACAGCTCGGCTCGCTCGCAGCAAGGCTCCGCGTCCACCAGCGTCAGCTCTTTCTTGGTTTGCGCCGCGAAGGACACGGGCACTCACCCCTTTCTTTCCATCCAATCCGACACCAGCTGATAAATGTGTTGACTCAGCTTGGAAGCGTCGTGCCGCAAGTAAGTTCGGAACAGCACGAGCGTATCCGCGATCACTTTGTAGCCCCGGCGGGTCACTTCATCCATGTCGACATGGACGGCTTTGGAACCCTGCTCGGCATACATCGTGTGTACCTGGGTCGGAATTTCCCCGTCGTTGACGATGACATAATCGAATATTTGATGCCCGATATGCGCCTGAATGGCGTCAAGATGATTGCTTACCGTGTAGTTGTCGGTCTCTCCCGGCTGTGTCATCACGTTGCATACGAAAATTTTGACGGCGCAGCTGCGAACGATCGCCGCGGCAAGCTTGGGCACGAGCAGATTGGGAATGATGCTGGTGTACAAGCTGCCCGGCCCCATCAGAATCGCGTCCGCCTGCTCGATCGCTTCCACCGCTTCCGGAAGCGGCTCCACTTCGGCCGGCTCGATGAACACCCGGGCGATCGAACCGCCCGCCTTGGGAATGGAAGACTCGCCGGTCACGACCGTCCCGTCCGCCATCTCGGCTTTGAGCACGATCGCCTGGTTCGCCGCGGGCAGCACGCGCCCCCGGACGGCCAGAACCCGGCTCAACTCCCGAATCCCGGTCACGAAATCGCCGGTAATGTCGGTCATCGCTGCCAGAATCAGGTTGCCCAGACTATGGCCCGCCAATCCCTTCCCGTTGTTAAAACGGTAAGAAAGCATGTCGGCCAGCAGAGGTTCGGCTTCGGCCAGGGCCGCCAGCACGCTGCGTATGTCCCCCGGCGGCGGCATCTGCAGCTCCTCTCGCAGAATGCCGGAGCTCCCTCCGTCGTCGGCGACGGTCACGATCGCCGTAATATCGAGAGGTTTCTGCTTGAGTCCTCTCAGCATGACGGACAACCCGGTTCCGCCGCCGATCACGACGATACGGGGTACCCGTCCCTTGGATTTCGTCAATCCCATCCCCTCACCTCAACCATGTCGCTCGCGATCGGAATCGCGGTGGCTCACCCGCACCGTCTCGGTCTCGCTCGTTCCGAGCATGCGGCCCAGATATTCCGCCAGCGCCACCGACCGGTGCTTGCCTCCGGTGCAGCCGATGCCGATGACGAGTTGGCTCTTGCCTTCCTTATGGTATAGCGGGATGAGGTACTGGAGCATATCGAGCAGTTTTGCCAGGAACGTCTGCGTCTCCGGCCATTTCATGACGTAGTCGTACACGTCCGGATCCTGACCGGTCAGCGGCCGCAGGTTCTCGACGTAGTGCGGATTGGGCAGGAAGCGGACGTCGAAGATCAGATCGGCGTCGATCGGAACGCCATACTTGAAGCCGAAGGAAATCACGTTGATCGAGATCGTGCTGCGGTCCAGGTTGGAGAAACGCGAGATGATCCGTTCCTTGAGCTGGGCCGGCTTCAGATTGCTCGTATCGATGATTTGGGTAGCCCAGCCTTTCAAGTCCTCCAGCAGCGTCCGCTCCAGCCGGATGCCCTCGAGCGGCATTCCTTCCGGAGAAAGCGGATGGCGCCTGCGGCTTTCCTTGTACCGCTGAACGAGCACCGAATCGGTCGCGTCCAGGAACAGAATCTCGCTATGCAGCGTGTAGTGCTCCCGAATGTAGTTGAGCGATTCGGATAAGGCCGTAAAAAATTCGCGTCCCCGCAGATCGATCACGAGGGCGACTTTGCCGATGCGGCCCTGCGATTGGTCGATCAGTTCCGCGAATTTCGGGATCAACACCGGGGGCAGATTGTCGACGCAGAAGTAACCCAAATCTTCCATGCTCTGAACGGCGATCGTCTTGCCGGCGCCGGACATGCCCGTCACGATAATCAGCGTCGGTTTGGCGTTTAACGGTTCCATGCTTTCTCCTCCCTGCCGACAGGCTGCCTTCAAAACGCCCCGCAAAGCGGCGCTAAGCTTCGAAGTTTTACTCAGGTACTTTGCGGGGGCCCCGGAACTATTGATTCTTAAAATAAAGCGCCTGTCCGCCGGCGGTCGGGCGGCTCAGGCGCAGCTTCGTCACGCGCGAAGGAACAGGCCCGCGGCGCCGACGATTCCCGCGTTGTTGCCGAGTTCCGCGGCGACGATATCGACCCCTCTGCTCGCCACTTCCGGGGTCAGCTTGACGAACACTTCCCGGATCTGGTCGAACAGATAATCTCCGGCCTTGCTCACGCCGCCGCCGAGAATAAAGCGCTGCGGATTGACGACGACGGCGATGGCCGCCATCGATTTGCCCAGGTAGTACGCCGCCCGGCTGACGATCCGCTGAGCCGCTTCGTCCCCATCCTTGGCCGCGTCGAACACTTCCTTCGCCATGATGTTCTCGACGTACGCAAGCGAAGTCTTATCGCCCCGTTCAACGGCATCCTTCGCCATCCGGATAATGCCGGTCGCGGAAGACACCGTCTCCAGGCAGCCCATCTGGCCGCACCCGCACTGGATCGCTTCCAGGTCCGGCACGACCGACATGTGCCCGAGCTCGCCGGCCATTCCGCTGAACCCTTCGATCAGGCGTCCGTTCAAGATGATTCCGCCGCCTACGCCGGTGCCCAGCGTATAGCAGACGCAATTATCCACCCCGCGTCCGGCGCCGCCCCAAGCTTCTCCAAGGGCGGCCACGTTGGCGTCGTTGTTGATCTTGACCGGTTTGCCGAGCTTCTCCTCCATAATCTGCTTAGCCGGCACGTCCCGGAAGGGAAGATTCGCCGAGAATTGAATGATGCCGTTCGGAATATCCAGAAATCCGGCGATTCCGATTCCGACACCCGCCACGGCTTCCCACTCCGGCGTGCCGGGAGGAACGAGCTCTTTCACATATGCCGCGATATTGTTAAGAATCGTTTCCGTTCCTTGTTCCGTTTGGGTCGGACCTTCGAATAGGCGAAGCAGATCCCCCGCGGCATTGCACAAACCGACCTTGATGGCGGTACCGCCCAGGTCGACGCCAACGTATAAAGCTTGGGACATGATGATGACACCTCGAAAATGGAATAATGAAACTTGGTCCGAGAAACGCCCCGGACCGCTCTCTCCGGGTCGAAGGGGCTTATCCGAGCGAAACGCTCCAATCCTGAACCATCGAGCCTTCCAGGAACTTCTCGCAGTCCAGAGCGGCCATGCAGCCGCTCCCGGCGGCGGTGATCGCCTGGCGATACTTCGTGTCCTGCACGTCGCCGCAGGCGAACACGCCCGGCACGTTCGTCTCCGACGAGCCCGGCTTGGTCACGATGTAGCCGTGCTCGTCGGTCTCGACCTGGCCGCCCAGGAACTTCGTGTTCGGCGTGTGGCCGATCGCGATAAATACTCCCTGCGCGTCGATGACCTCTTCCTCGCCCGTGTCATTGTTTTTCACTTTGAGTCCGGTTACGCCTTGGTCGCCCGCTATGACTTCAAGAGGCGTGCGATTCAGGCCCCAGCTGATCTTCTCGTTCTCGCGAGCCCGATCCTGCATGATCTTGGAGGCGCGAAGCTCTTCGCGGCGGTGCACCAGCATCAGCTCCGAAGCGAACCGGGTCAGGAAATTCGCCTCTTCCATGGCCGAGTCGCCTCCGCCGACGACGATAATCTTCTTGTTGCGGAAGAAGAAGCCGTCGCAAGTCGCGCAGGTGCTGACGCCTCTGCCGACGTTGTCCTTCTCCCCGGGAATGCCGAGATACTTGGCCGAAGCGCCGGTCGAGATGATGATCGACTCCGCCTGCAGCGTCTCTCCGCCTTCCAGCAGCAGCTTGAACGGCCGTTTGGCGAGCTCGACCGAGTTCACCCATCCCGTCCGGAACTGGGCGCCGAAACGCTCCGCTTGCTTGCGCATATTGGTCATGAGCTCCGGACCCATTATGCCCTCGGGAAAGCCCGGAAAGTTCTCGACTTCCGTCGTCGTCGTCAGCTGACCGCCCGGCTCCGGTCCTTCGATGACGAGCGGGTTCATATTCGCCCGAGCCAGATAAATGGCCGCCGTCAGTCCGGCAGGCCCCGTTCCGATAATGATGCTCTTGTACATAGTTTCTGCTCCTCCTTAAGCCCCTGAAGCCACGCCCTAGCGGGACGCCAAGCCCATGCCATGATAAAAATAGAACGGTTGCGCGAAGCGCGCCCCCTATCCTTGTTCGTTGAACAAAGACAGGTTCAGCGACATCTTCAGTTTCTCCCGGATGCCGCACGCTTCGTCGATCCGGTTCGCGTACCGGCTGATGCTCGCCTGCGAAGCGCCGTAACGGCGGACGAGGTCGGAGTACGTGATCGTCTGCCGATGCATCTTCGCCGTCCAGTATTCGAGCGCCGCGGCCCAGCCTTCGGCGTTGCGCAATTTGGGCACCTGCGGATAGACGCGGGACAGATAATCGACCCACAGCGTCATCATGTCATGCTGCTGCACGACGTCGTAGAGTCCTGACATCTGCTCCATCGCTTTCTCCAGCACGTGCTGCCAAGCCGTATCCCACACCGGAAGCCGGGCCGTTCGCCGGCGGGCTTCCAAGGTCAGCGTCCGGCCGCTGAACGCGACGGTGAGCGGATCCTGAAGCCCGATCGAGCGGAGCACCAGCACGGCGACGCGTTTGATCTCGTCGTCCTCTCCGGGATCGACGAGGAACGCCTTGAGCGCGTCGATCACTTCGTCGTCGGCCACGAGGCCGAGCGCCTGAATGACCTGCGTCTTCGTGCGGCGGTCGCCGTGCCGAAGCGCCCAGAAGAAGGACGAGCGGATCAGCGGGTCCCGCTTCAACGCTTCGGACACCATCTCCGGCGACCTCTCCCACTTCCGGAACTGTTCGTCGAACGGAAGGTGGAAGTGATAATGCGTAGGCGGAGTTTCCTCGCCGGTTCGGATTCGCTCCAGCTTCCGCAGGTAGAACGGAGGCACCTCGGACTCCGGATCGAGACGCTCCGCCTGCTGCCAGAACCGCTGCGCCTCGTCGTAGCGGCCGATGTTGGCGGCGGCGACAGCGGCGAAATGGTGCAAGCTCGGCTCGCCCGTCAGCTCCCCGGTCCGGAGCAGCCTGCGGAAATGGCGGTACGCCGCGTGATGCTCCCCTACGATGCCAAGCGTCGTCGCCAGCTTGAACACGTGCTCGGGGTGGAAAGGCACCGTCTTGCGCAGCACTTCCATCAAGCGGGCCAGCTGCTTCGCTTTATTCGAATGCTGATAAAAGATCGCCAGATTGCAGAGCGCGTGCAGATTGCCCGGCTCCGCCTCGAGCACCTCGGAGATCGTCTGGACCGACTTGTCGAACAATCCCATGTAGTAGTATGCCAATCCGAGATTGTTCCGGGCCGCGAGAAAGTCGGGCTGACGGACGATAATATCTTCCAGCAGGCGAACCGCCTCCGAGAACCGGCCCGCTTCCAGCAGCTCGCGCGCCCTGTCGTGGTCGAACAGGTTCTCCTTGGACTTGATCGTCGACAGCTTCGTCGGCCGGTTCAGCTCGTAATGGAGCAAGTCGAGCAATTCGTCGGCCTCTTCGAGAAACTGGCCTTCGGCATCGTTCTCGAGGTAGCGGACCAATGCGTCTTCCGCCGCCTCGTACAGTTCCATGTTGGCGTAGTTGTTCGCGAGATAATAGTAGCACTCGGTCATGTCCGGATCGATCCGGTCCAGCACGGAACGGAGCACGTCGTTGGACTCCTCGTAGCGCCCCATCTCCGACAGGATTCCGGCCATGTTGCAGTGGTTGACCGGATTGTCCGGCTCGTATTCGACCGCGCGGCGGAAATACTTCAGTGCCTTGTCGTAATGGTAACGGTCCAGCGACTGAACGGCCCTTTCAAAGAAAAATGTCGCGTCCAAAGAAAAAGGAATCACCTTCGGACGTCGGGTTTTCATCGCATGCTTACGTTGACTCACAGGCAAGGCACCTCCCCGGTTGGTCGTTCTTCCGTTCTTTCTCTTCGTGCATAAGCCCGTTCAAAAATGCCGGCTGCGCCGGTCGCGTCATTCCGATTATAACACAGCGCGAGCGTTCCTTAAAACAAAAAGACCGACAGGGCTTGCCTAGGCAACGGCGTCAGGCGGCGCCCTAAAGATAAAAAGCTCCCCGCCCGCTCGGTAAATAAGCGGCGCGGAGAGCGAAGTCTCTCCATAAGGCGCTATGCTGCGGTACGGGAAGCAATCACAGGTTCACACGCCCGCGTTCTTGAACAGCGTGCTGATCGAGCCGCCTTCCATGATGATGCGGATCGCTTCCGACAGCATGGGGGCGACGGACAGCGTCTTGAACCGCGGCGAGCGGTCGTTCGGCAGCAGGATCGTGTCGGTGACGACGACCTCGCGAATGCTCGGGTGGTCGAGCTTGCGCAACGCGTCTCCCGAGAACAGCGGATGCGTCGCGCAGACGTACACGTCTTCGGCGCCGCGTTCCTTCAAGCCTTCGACGACATTGACGATCGTCGTACCCGTATCGATCAGGTCCTCGATAATGATCGGCGTCTGCCCCTGGACGTCCCCGATGACGTGGGTAATGACCGACTCGTTATGCGCCGGCCTTTTCTTGATCATGATCGCGAAAGGAGAATCGAGTTGGTTCGCCAGCTTCTCCGCCGTAGAGGCGCGTCCGGCGTCCGGCGAAACGACGACGGGATTCGGGATGTTCTTCGCCTTGAGGTAATCGCTGATGAGATCGAGCGCGGTCAGGTGATCGACGGGAATGTTGAAAAATCCCTGGATCGCCGCGGCGTGCAGATCGATCGTCACGATCCGGTGCGCGCCTACCGTCGTCAGAACGTCCGCCACCATCTTCGCCGAGATCGGCTCGCGAGGCGCCGCCTTGCGTTCCTGCCGGGCATAGCCGTAATACGGCAGCACGACGTTGATCGTCCGCGCCGACGCCCGCTTGGCCGCGTCGATCATGACGAGCAATTCGACGAAGTAATCGTTGATCGGGTGGGAAAAAGACTGCACGAGGAACACGTCGCAGTTGCGGATCGTCTCCTCGTAATGGACATAAACTTCCCCGCTCTTGAAACGGGAAAGCTTGATTTTCCCAAGCGGCAATCCGAGATGGCTTGCGATGTTCTCGGCCAGAAGCGGATTGGACGATCCTGAGAAAATGCGAAGCTTGCTGCTGGTGTACATGCGCCCCTCCAAAAAAGTTCGGTACTCGTCACGTTCTACCGAAATTCGACTTTATTATACCATGAGACGGGGGGATAATTAAAAGCTCGTCTCGCCCAATTTGCGGCGATCGAACGTCCCCGCGCGCGTAAAACCGGCTTCTCGCGGCGCCGCTTCCGCATCTTCTCGCCGCCGCGCCGTCCGCGTCAGTTCTTCTTGACCGGCTTGCGGTGGCGGAATTCAAGCTCCCGCAGCACTTCGTCCAACGGGATGTCCTGCTGGCGCAGCAGCACCATCAGATGGAAGATCAGGTCGGCCGCTTCGGAGCGGATTTCCTGACGGTCGCCGTTTTTGCCGCCGATGATGACCTCCGCCGATTCCTCGCCGATCTTCTTTAAGATTTTGTCCAGCCCTTTGTCGAAAAGATACGTCGTATACGAGCCCTCGGGCCGTTCCGCCTGCCGCTTCGCGATCGTCGCTTCGAGCCCGCCGAGCGCCGCGAACCGGTCCGGCTGCGGCCGCGTCTCCTCGGGCAGCTCGCCGTCCGCGTCGCGGTAGAAGCAGCTGTACGCCCCGGTGTGGCAAGCCGCGCCGTTCTGCCTCACCAGCGCCAGGAGCGTATCGCCGTCGCAATCGTAGCGCAGCGATTCGATGCGCTGCGTGTGGCCGGACGTCTCGCCCTTGTGCCACAGTTCTCCGCGCGAGCGGCTCCAGAACCAGGTCTCCCCGCTGTCCAGCGACTTTTGCAGAGACTCGCGGTTCATGTAGGCCAGCATAAGCACTTCCTTGCTGACAGCATCCTGTACGATGACCGGCACGAGGCCGTCGGCGCTCCATTTGATTTGTTCGATTAGATTCGATGAGGTCATCTCACGTTCACTCCTTCCGCCCGCAGCGCGTCCTTGACGTCCCGGATCGTGACTTCCTTATAGTGGAAAATACTCGCGGCCAGCCCGGCGTCCGCCCGTCCGTCCGTGAACACTTCCGCGAAATGCCGCGCGCTCCCGGCGCCGCCCGAGGCGATCACGGGAATGCCGACCGAGCCGGAGACGGCCGCCGTCAGCGGCAGGTCGAAGCCGTCCTTCGTGCCGTCGGCGTCCATGCTCGTCAGCAGCAATTCGCCCGCGCCCCGACATTCGGCTTCCTTCGCCCATTCCAGCGCCTTGATGCCGGTCGAATTACGGCCGCCGTGCGTGAACACTTCCCATTCGCCCCATTCGGCGTTGAACTTGGCGTCGATGGCGACGACGATGCATTGGGCGCCGAAGATCCGCGCCCCGTCCGTGACCAGATCGGGATGGCGGATCGCCGCCGTGTTGATGCCGATTTTGTCCGCTCCCGCCCGCAGCAGCCGCTTCATGTCGTCCGTAGACGAGATGCCGCCGCCGACCGTGAACGGGATCGTGATCTCACCCGCCGTACGCCGGACGACCTCGATCATCGTCGCCCGCCCCTCGACGGACGCCGAGATGTCGAGAAAGACGAGCTCGTCCGCGCCTTCGCGGTCGTAAAGCGCCGCCAGCTCGACCGGATCCCCGGCGTCGCGGAGGTTGACGAAATTGACTCCCTTGACGACTCGCCCGTCCTTGACGTCGAGGCACGGGATAATTCTTTTGGATAACATGGGATTGCCTCCTTCTGCGGTTCAGCGGTCACGGGAGCCGCCGGCAGTAGTTCACGACTTCCCGGTAAGCGAGCGCTCCGCCGAAGATGTCGAGCGCACTGCCGATCGTAATGTCCAGCCGGCCGCCGGTGATCGCGCGAAAACGTTCCAAATCCGCAAGCGAGCGCGCCCCGCCGGCATATGTCGTCGGAATGCGGACCCATTCGGCCAGATGGCGCGCCAACCGTTCCTGCACGCCTTCCCGCTTGCCTTCTACGTCAACGGCGTGTATAAGGAATTCGTCGCAGCTGTTCTCCAACTCCCGAATCGAGGCCTCGTTCAGCTCCAAGTCGCTGAAGCGCGTCCATTGGTTCGTCACGACATACCACTTGCCGTCCCGTTCCTTGCAGCTGAGGTCCAGCACCAGCCTCTCCTTGCCGACCTCCGCCACGATCTTGCGAAGGTTGTCCGTGTCGAGCCGGCCGTCGCGGAATACGTAAGAGGTGACGATAACGTGCGACGCCCCCTCCTCCAGATACTCCGCCGCGTTCTCGGCCGTAATGCCGCCGCCGATTTGCATCCCTTCCGGATACGCGCGAAGGGCTTGAACCGCCGCCTCGCGATTGCCGCCGCCAAGCATGATAATATGTCCGCCGGTCAGCCCGTCTTCTTTGTACATCTTAGCGTAATGGCCGGGATCCTGGGCGGAGACGAAGTTCTCGACGACCTTCGAGGCGTCCTCCTGCAGGGTCTCCCCGACGATCTGCTTCACCTTGCCCTGATGGATGTCGATACAAGGTCTGAAACGCATGCCGCATCTCCATCCTTCGATTGATAGAGTTTAGAGTATTTATAAAGATCGGGCCGGCACCAGTCGGGTAAAATTGCGGAGCAGCGCCATTCCGAGCTCCCCGCTTTTCTCCGGGTGGAACTGCATGCCGTACAGCGAACCTCTCCCGACGATCGCCGTCACCGGCTGGTGATAATCCGTCGTCGCCAGCAAATCCTCGCGCTTCTCCGGCAATGCATGGTAGGAGTGCACGAAATAAACGTATCCCGGCTGCAAGCCCTCGAACAGCGGATTCGACGCCTGCGCGAAAGTTAGCTCGTTCCACCCCATATGCGGAACTTTATAATCCCCTTCGAAGCGGACGACCCGCCCGGGCAGAAGCCCGAGCCCTTCGTGCCGGCCGTGCTCCTCGCTCTCGTCGAACAGCAGCTGCATGCCCAGGCAAATGCCGAGCAGCGGCTTGCCGAGCGACGCGAATTCCTTCACTGTGGCATCCAGCCCCGTCTCGCGCAGGTTGCGCATCGCGTCGCCGAACGCGCCGACACCGGGCAGTACCGCCCCGTCCGCCGCCAGGATCTCCTCCGGCGAAGAGGTAACGGCCGTCTCGCAGCCGAGCCGCTCCAGCGCCTTGCTCACGCTGTGCAGGTTGCCCATGCCGTAATCGATGATCGCGATCATGCTACAGCACTCCCTTCGTCGAGGGCACGCCTTTCACGCGGGGATCGATCAAGGTCGCCTCGTCCAGCGCGCGGCCGAGCGCCTTGAACACCGCTTCGATCATATGGTGCGTATTGTGTCCATAATGGACGATGACGTGCAGCGTAATCCGCGCTTCCAACGCCAGCTTCCACAGAAACTCATGAACGAGCTCCGTGCTGAAGCTGCCGACATGCGCCGACGGATATTCCGCCCGATATTCGAAATGCGGCCGGTTGCTGATGTCGACGACGACCTGGGCCAGCGCCTCGTCCATCGGCACGAACACGCTGGCATAGCGCTTGATCCCCGCCTTGTCTCCCAGCGCCTCCCGCAGCGTCTGCCCGAGGCAGATGCCGATGTCCTCCACCGTGTGGTGGTCGTCGATGTCCACATCGCCCCGCGCCTCGACGCTAAGATCGAATTGTCCGTGCTTCGCGAACAGGTCCAGCATATGATTCAGAAAAGGAACGTCCGTCTCGATGTTGACCGACCCCGTGCCGTCCACGCCGAACGACAGCTTGATGTCCGTCTCGTTCGTTTTGCGGGCTACCTCGGCCGTGCGCGCTCCAACCGTCATTTCGCTTCTCCACCTTCCAATCGGATTTCGACCGCCCGGGCGTGGGCTTCCAGCCCTTCGTGCCGGGCCAGCGTCGCGATGCCCGCCGCATCCCTGTGAAGGGCTTCGCGGCTGTAGCGGATCAGACTCGATTTTTTCAGAAAATCGTCCACGTTCAGCGGAGAAGAGAACCGGGCGGTTCCGTTCGTCGGCAAAATGTGGTTCGGTCCGGCGTAGTAGTCGCCTACCGGTTCCGGGCTGTACGGTCCGACGAAGATCGCGCCGGCGTTCTCGATGCCCCCGATCAGCTCCATCGGGTTGTTCGCGATCACTTCCAGATGCTCCGGCGCCAGCTTGTTGACGACCGCGAGTCCCTCGGACATGTCGGCCACCGTCAGTATCGCGCCGTACTGCCGAAGAGACGCCTCGGCGATCTCCCGCCGCGGCAGCGTCGCGACTTGGCGCTCCAGCTCCGCCTCGACCGCCTTCGCCAGCTCCTCCGACGTCGTCACCAGCACCGCCGACGCCATCTCGTCATGCTCCGCCTGCGACAGCATATCCGCGGCCACGTACCGCGGATCGGCGCAATCCTCGGCGAGCACGACGATCTCGGTCGGCCCCGCGATGCTGTCGATGTCGACCGCGCCGAACACGGCGCGCTTCGCCAGCGCCACGTAGATATTGCCGGGCCCGCACACCTTGTCGACGGCGGGAATGCTCTCCGTCCCGTAAGCCAGCGCGGCGATCGCCTGCGCGCCGCCGATCCGGTACATCTCGGTCACGCCCGACTCGGCGGCCGCGACCAGAATGTACGGATCGATGCCTTCGCGCCCGCCGGTGGACGGCGGCGTGACGAGAACGATCTCGGGCACGCCCGCGACTTTGGCCGGCAGCACGTTCATGAGCACCGACGACGGATATGCCGCCTTGCCTCCGGGAACGTACAAGCCGACCCGCTTCAAGGGGCGCACCACCATGCCGAGTACCGTTCCGTCCGGCTTGGAGTCCATCCAGGACGTTCGTTTCTGCTTCTCGTGGAACGCGGTCACGTTCGCCGCCGCCTGGCGAAGCGCCGCCAGAAAATCCGGCTCCACCTTGTCGTACGCCGCTTCGATCTCCTCGCGCGTCACCCGCAGTTCCTCCGGCCGCAGCTTCACCTTGTCGAGCCGTTCCGTGTAGCGCAGCAGCGCGGCATCTCCCTCTCGCCGCACCGCTTCGACGATCTCGCGAACCGTCTCGTTCTGCTCGGGCGTTCCGTACTCGTTCTCCCGCTCCAAGCGGAACCCTTGCGCCGAACCGATGTACATGGCCATGTCCTCCTTCTTTGCTTATATGCAGCTTACATCCTGCCGCATGCTTCTCCTTGCAACTCGACTCACTCGCGCTATTCAGCCGAATTTCGCTCTATGAATTACATTAACTCGACTTTTCCGCGTTACTCAGCCGATTTTCGCTCTTGGAGCCACACTAACTCGGTTTTTCCGCTTTACTCTGCCGCACTTCGCTCTTTGAGCCAAACTAACTCGGTTTTTCCGCTTTACTCTGCCGCACTTCGCTCTTTGAGCCAAACTAACTCTACTTTTCCGCGTTACTCAGCCGATTTTCGCTCTTTGAGCCAAACTAACTCGACTTTTCCGCGTTACTCTAACCGCCTCCCGGCATGCCCGCGTCCGAAGACCGCCGGCTACCTTCCCACCGAGAGCCGCTGCCCCAGCCGGTCGCACAAGTCCTGGATCGCGTCGTTCTTCAGCCGGTAGCTGACCCGGTTGGCGATAAGCCGGCTCGTGACCGAGAACATCGTCTCCATCTCGACCAGCCCGTTCTCCTTCAGCGTCTGCCCCGTCTCCACCATATCGACGATCCGGTCCGCCAGGCCGATCAGCGGGGCCAGCTCGATGGAGCCGTTCAGCTGGATCACTTCCACCTGCTGGCCGCGCTCGCGGAAATACTGCGAGGCGACGTTCGGGTACTTGGTCGCCACGCGGGGATGAATGACGGGCTTCCAGCCCGGCAGGCCGATCACCGACATCCGGCACTTCGCGATGCCGAGGTCCAGCAGCTCGTAGACGTCCTTGCTCTCTTCCATCAGCACGTCCTTGCCGACGATGCCGATATCCGCCACTCCGTATTCCACATACGTCGGCACGTCGACCGGCTTCGCCATGATGAACGCCATGTTCGCTTCCGGCACCGGGATGATCAGCTTGCGGGAATCGTCGAAGTCCTCCGGAATCGGCAGCCCCGCCTCGCGGAACAGCTTGCTGGCCTGCTTGTAGATGCGGCCCTTGGGCATCGCCACCATCAGCGCGCCGTTCTCCGTCATGCTTTCTCCCCCTCTCCCATACCGTATACGAGCAAGCTGTCGTACCAGGCGTCCCGGAACGCGAACGTCTCCGTCCGGGACGCGTTCTCCCGCAGCTCCGCCCAATCCGGCGAGTCTGCCGCCAGCGCCAGCGTCGTCACCGCCAGCCCGTCGGCGCGCATCCGCTCCGCTTCGAGCAGCGCGTCGCGGCGCTGCTCGCGCGTGTACGCGACGAGCGTCCGGCCGGCGCCTTCCGGCTCTTCCTTCTCCGCGATGTCGAGAATCCGCGTCGTCTTCAGCGCGAAGCCCGTCGCCGCGGCCGGACGTCCGAACTGCGCGAGCAGGTTGTCGTAACGGCCGCCGCTGCATACCGGGAATCCGAGATGGGACGCGTACCCTTCGAAAGTCATGCCCGTATAGTACGAGAAGTCCCCGATCATCGTCAGGTCGATCATCACATGCTGCTGAAGCCCGTAAGCCCCAAGTGCCTCCCACACCTCGAGAAGCTGCCGAATGGCCGCGCGGGCATCCTCGCTGCCGCACATCTGCAGCGCCTGCTCGCCGGCTTCCGCTCCTCCCCGCAGCCGCAGAAGGCCTTCCAGTTCGGCGCGGACCGCATCCTCCAGCTCCAGGCGACGCAAAGTCTCCCGGTAGCCGACGTAATCCCGCTGAAGCAGGCACGCCTTCAGACTCTCCTGCTCCTCAAGCCGGCCCGGCAGCGCCTCTCCGAACAACCCGTTCAGGAAGCCGACATGGCCGACCGCGATTTTGAAGGACGGCACGCCCGCCGCCTGCAAGGAAGCGATGGCCAGCGCGATCACTTCCGCATCGGCTTCCGAGGAAGGATCGCCGATCAGCTCGACTCCCGTCTGGAAGAACTCCGCGTCGCGGCCTGCTTCTTCCTCGAAAGCCCGGAACACGTTGGCATGATAGCTGAGCCGCAGCGGAAACGGACGATCCTTCAGCAGCGACGCCGCCACGCGCGCGATCGGAGACGTCATGTCCGAACGGAGCACGATCGTCGTTCCTCGCTGGTTCAACAGCTTAAAAAGCTTCTGGTCCGAAGTGGCGCTGGCCACGCCGACCGTATCGTAATATTCCAGGGTGGGCGTCATGATCTGCTCGTATCCCCACCGCCGCATGCATTCCAGCACGTCCCGCTCGATTCGCCGCAGCCTGGACACCGCATGGGGCAAATAATCCTTCACGCCGACCGGCTTCTCGAAGCCCTTCGGTTTGGACATCGCGATCTCACCTCTTTTATCGATCCACACTGCTTTATTATATTAAAGTACTACCATGTTACCATGCTGCCAAAATAAAGACTTTTCTGTACTTTACCATGAAAGGGGTAGAGCGTCAACCGCCCGTCAAACGGAGGTCTTGTCCGTTTTTCCGGCACATCGGCATCTTCCGATTCGCGCAGCGGAACGAGGCTTTCCAGGACGAGAAAAAGCCGGGATCGAGCGGAAGAGACGGCGGCGCCCCGATCCCGGATATCGCCGCCTTCGTCTCCCATTCGTCCCGGCTTTCTTTCCCCCATGCTCCCGTTTATGCCGCCGCCTGAGTCCGTTGGCTCTTCGCGGGAGGAATCGCCTTCTCCATGTCGCTCAGCAGCGCGGCCGGATCGTCCGCCATGCCGCCCGCGTTCACGCGGTATCCGTTCCAATCGCGGGGACCGTTAATCCCTCTCTTGACCGTAAACGTCACATCGATCCCCAGTTGGCGACACACTTTCAATAGATCCGGCGAATAGTCTCCATACGGGAAGGCGAGCGCCTCGCGCGAGTTGCCCAGCTCCTGCTGAAGCTTCCGATCCGCCTTATCCAGGTCGGTCGTGATTCTCGCCAAATATTCCTGGCGCGTCTCCGTCCGTTTGACCCCGTTCTTCGGTCCGTAGACCGGAGCGGCGAGAATGCCTCTGACCCGCTTGCCGCTCGCGGAGACGGGCATCTCTATGTGCGAGTAGTAAGAGTGGCTGTAAAACGCCAATCCGTTCGCCTGCATCTCCTTGACCTGATCCCACGTCACCTTCGGGATGCCCTTGACGGCCGGATTGCCGACCGTCTCCACGATCAGGAAGCTGACCGCCGGAGCATGGTACTTTTTGAGAAGCGGATAGGCATACCGGTAAAGCGATTCATACCCGTCGTCGAACGTGAGCAGCACCGCATTGTCCGGTACCGGCTTCCCCTTCGTCATGAAGTCGAGATACTGGTCCATCGTAATCCAATGGAAACCGGCGTCCTTCATCATCTTCAGCTGCGTCTCGAAGCGGTCGACCGTCAGCGTCTTGTCGTTCAGCGGCTTGGGAGAGACGTCGTGGTACATCAGAACGATCACTTTGCCTGAATAATACTTTTTCGACCGGTAGGCGGCCGGCTGCAATCGCGTCCAAACGTGATGGGCCGCTCCCGCGTTCGCCGGACGAACCGCCCAACCCCAAATCCCGTGCAGCATGAGGCAGGCCGCCAGCAGCAGCCCCCCGCATAAGGCGTACGCCAACGATTTGCGAATCTTCATCCCGCTCCCGACCTTCCTTCAATCGTTAACGCCATCTTCGCGGGCCGGACCGAGATCCCTCAGCGGATTGCCCCCGACCCGCGCATTCGCCGGCACGTCCCGGTGCACGACCGCTCCGGCCGCGACCACCGCGCCGTCTCCGATCGTGACGCCGGGAAGAATCGTCACGTTGGCTCCGATCATCACGTTCGAGCCGATCCGGATCTCGCCGAGCCGATACTCCTTGATCAGGTACTCATGCGTGAGCAGCGTCGAGTTGTACCCGATGATGCAGTTGTCCCCGACCGTGATTTTCTCCGGAAAAAACACGTCCACCATCACCATCAGCGCGAACGAAGTCGTCCGCCCCACCTTCATGCCGAGGACGCGCCGGTAAATCCAGTTTTTGACCGACAGCTCCGGACAATATCGTGCCAGATGGATGAAAACGAAGTTGCGGACCGCTTTCCAGCGGGATACCGTCCGGTACACTTGCCACAGCGCATTGGGACCGTCCACCGGATAGCGTTCCACCCGTCTCACCCCGGCATCTTCTCCCATCCGCATAGTGTCAGCAGCTGTCTCATGTCTTGCACCACGTGCTTCGCTCCCGCCTCTCTCAGCACCGCTTCTCCCTTGAGCGACCAAGCGACGCCGACGGGAATCGCGCCCGCGCTTGCCGCCGATTGGATGTCGGCCGCGCTGTCCCCCAGCATAACGGTGGCGGAAGGGTTCGCGCCGAGCGCCGCGATCGCCTTGAGCACCGGCTCGGGATGAGGCTTCGGATGCTCCACGTCGTCCAGCGTGACGATGACGTCCATCGCCGAACGAATGCCGAGCAGGCGCAGCGCCCTGTCCGTCGAGTCGCGCATCTTCGTCGTCACGACCCCAAGCCTGAATCCGCGCTCCTTAAGCGCGGACACCGCCTCCGCCACACCCGGGAACAGCGTCACCATCTCGTCATGCCGCCGTAAATTATATTCCCGATACGCCCGAACCAAATCTTCCACCTGCTCCCGCCCGGAAAACTGCTGCATCTGATAGACCAGCGTCATCCCCATATACGGGATAATCTGCTCCCTCCCGAACGCTTCGGGAACGATGTCCTTCAGCGCGTGCAGGAACGATTCGATGATCAATTCGTTCGTATCGATTATGGTTCCATCCAAGTCGAACAGTACGGTATCGATGTTAGTCTCTGCTGCCATGTTCTCTCCAATCCTTGAATTCCCGGTCTTTCTTGCTATCCGAATGCTCCTCCGAGTCCCGCTTACTCGTAATCCTCGTCCGCGATCGCTTCCGTCAGCTTATTCGTGAATTGCAAGGCGGCGTTGTATCCCATGCGCTTGAGCCGGAAATTCATCGCCGCCACTTCCAGGATAACCGCCAGGTTCCGTCCGGGGCGTACGGGGACGGTAACGAGCGGTACTTCCGCTTCGATGATCTTCGTCGTCTCTTCGTCCAGGCCGAGGCGGTCGTACTGTTTTTCCTGCTGCCAATTTTCCAGCCGGATGACGAGACTGATCTGCTTCTGCGTGCGTACGGCGCCGGCGCCGAACAACGTCATCACGTTCAGGATGCCGAGGCCGCGAATTTCCAGCAGGTGCTGAATCAGCTCGGGCGCGCTGCCGTACAGCAGGTTATCGGCCGTCTGCCTGATTTCCACCGCGTCGTCGGCCACGAGACGATGACCGCGCTTGACGAGCTCCAGCGCCGTTTCGCTTTTGCCGATGCCGCTACCTCCCGTAATCAGCATGCCGACGCCGTAAACGTCGACCAGTACCCCGTGGATGGTTGCGGTAGGAGCAAGCTTCTTCTCCAGGAATGTCGTAATCCGGCTCAGCAGAATCGTCGTGGCGACGCTGCTGCGCAGTACCGGGAAGCTGCGGGAGTCTGCCACCGAGACCAGCTCGTGCGGCGCGTCCAGTCCGCGCGTGATGATGATGCACGGCGTCTCGTCCGTGCAGATCCGTTCCATTCTCTCCAATCTCTCTTCGGAAGAGAGAGTCTCCAGGAATGCCAGTTCCGTCTTGCCGAGAATTTGCGCGCGTTCAACTGGATAATAATCGTAATAACCGGCCATTTCCAGGCCCGGCCGATTGAGGTCGTCCGTCACGATCGCCCGGCGAAGCCCATCCCCTCCGGCGACCACTTCCAATTGAAATTGCTGCACGAGCTCGGATACTCTCACTTTTTTTGCCATCGTACAGCTCCCTTCCCGTAGTCATCTTCATCGTATCTAAAAAAGCATCGGAAATCAACGAAAAGCCTCCCCGGCAAAATAACCCCGCAAAGCGGGGCTTAGCTTCGAGGCTTATTCAGGTACTTTACGGGGGCCCCGAACAAAAAACGCCCGGCCATTAGGCCAGGCGTCTTCTATATTAAGAATTAATTCTCGAGAATGTTAAGCTCCGATTCCGTGTCGAACACATGAATCTTGTTCATGTCGATCGCCAGTTTGACGTTCTGGCCTTCTTGCAGGCCGGAGCGGCCGTCGATACGGGCAATGACGCTGTCCTTGCCCAGACCGTTCAGATACAGGTACATCTCGTGACCGAGGTTCTCGGACACTTCGATGCTGGCGTTGACGATCGATTTCGGAGAAGCTTCGATGAACACCGGCTCTTCGTGCAGGTCTTCCGGACGAACGCCGATGATGACTTCGCGGCCGATATAGCCTTTGGAGCGAAGAACCTTAGCCTTGCCTTCCGGAACTTCGACGTTGACGCCGGTCGCCTTGAAGTGCACGCTGCCGCCTTCTTCCACCAGTTGGCCGGTGATGAAGTTCATGGCCGGAGCGCCGATGAAGCCAGCGACGAACAGGTTGATCGGATGGTTGTAAAGCTCTTCCGGCGTAGCGGCTTGTTGAATGAAGCCGTCCTTCATGACGACGATGCGGTCGCCCATCGTCATGGCTTCGATCTGATCGTGGGTTACGTAGATGCAAGTCGTCTCCAGACGCTTCATCAGCTTGGAGATGTTCGCGCGCATCTGCGTACGGAGCTTGGCGTCCAAGTTGGACAGCGGTTCGTCCATCAGGAACACTTGCGGTTCGCGGACGATAGCGCGGCCCAAGGCGACGCGTTGGCGTTGACCGCCGGAAAGTGCCTTCGGCTTGCGGTCAAGCAGGTGCTCGATCTCGAGCGTGCGAGCGGCTTCGCGAACGCGACGGTCGATCTCGTCTTTGCGGAACTTGCGCAGTTTCAGACCGAATGCCATATTTTGATAAACGTTCATGTGCGGATACAGCGCGTAGGACTGAAACACCATCGCGATGTCGCGGTCTTTCGGAGCGACGTCGTTCACGACGCGGTCGCCGATGTACAGCTTGCCTTCGGAAATTTCCTCAAGGCCCGCGATCATCCGCAGCGTCGTCGACTTGCCGCAACCGGAAGGTCCGACCAGAACGAGAAATTCCTTGTCTTGAATGTCGAGGTTAAAGTCCGTTACCGATGCTTTGTCGGAACCCGGGTATTTTTTATAAACATGTTCCAAACGTACGCCTGCCATGTATAAGTTCCCCCTAACTCTTCGTTTAAGGTACAGCAATATCTTACCGCAGAGGGGCGGCGAATGACTATGCACAAAGCGTACAAAAAATTCATTTCCTTTTCGTAACTTTGTACAATAGCAGCATGATTCGGACAAGCACCGCGTCGTTGAAGGAGCGAACGTCGAGTCCCGTTTCCTGCTTCAGCTTATCGAGCCGGTACAGCAGCGTGTTGCGGTGGATAAACAATTTCTTGGCGGTCTCGCTGACGTTGCAGTCCATGGCGAAAAAAGCGTCCAGCGTCGTAATCGTCTCCGGCTCCGTGAACAGATCGGGGCGCCCCATCATCTCTTCCATGAACCGCGCGCGCGTCGATTCCGGGATGCCGCTCAGCAGGCGCTCCAGGTGCACCATCCACGGCAAATGAACTTGCATGCCGATATGGAAGCGCCTACCGAGATAGACGGTTTCCCGCAGGGTCGATACCGTCTGGACAAGGCTCTCCGTCGGAATGATCGGCATGCCTACGGCGACATGGCATTCCCCGCCCCACTCCTCGGTGAACATCTGGTGCAGCCCGGTCGCAAGCGAATAGAGCACTTCCTTCGTCTCATCCTGCTCCGGGGCGTCTTCCTCGGGAGAATCGACTTCCGCGAGCAGCCGGTCCGAGCCGAGTACCAGCCATTCGCGCTCCCGCAGCGGAACGAGGAACATGTCGTCGGAGATGAACGACCGGAATACTTTCTCCAATTCCGCATAGGAAGGCTCGCGATCGTCCGCCTGCTCGTTCTGAAGCAGGAACGGAATCATTCCGTCGAACAGCCGGTTTCGCAGCTCGAATTGATTCGGCACTTCGGCCCTGACGTCTCCGGCCGCGATGCACTGCTCGATCCAATCCCCAAGCTTGCGGGCCTGCCGTTCGGAGTCCGACGCTCCGGCTTGCGGCTTTGCGTTCACGGGCTTGAGCGCCCAGCCCAGCAATTCCCGCTCCAGCGGGGTCAACTTCGCGCGGATGTCGATCACTTTGAACTCGGAGCCGTCCGCCTTCGCCAGGAGCCAGCTTGAATCGGCCCGTTCCAGACAGTCGCCGGTCTCGGGATGCTTGCTTCCTCCCGCTTGCTCCCATTCAGTTCTCGGAATGACGCGAACTTCAACCGGTGCGCCCACCAATTGCTGCAGCCGTTGCAACTTTGACTTGTTCATGGCAGCACGCCCTTCGTCCGTGGTTATCCACATTGTAGCATAATCCAACGGGAACGGGGCAAGACGGCTATTTTAGGATGAGCACAATGACGATAGACATCAGTGAGAACACCGCCGCGATCAGATAAAGGAACGAGACGGTCTGAACCTGGGTCAATCCCCATTTCATCAGGCTGTGATGCGTATGCAGGTTGTCCGCCCGGTGCAGCCCCTTGCCTTCCCACAGCCGCCGCGAAAAAACGATCACCGTATCGAGAATGGGCACTCCGAGCGCAAGCACGGGAACGAACAGCGACAGGAAGGTCGCCCCCTTCAGCGTTCCTTCGATCGCCGTAACCGCCAACGTATAGCCGAGGAAGGTCGCTCCGGCGTCTCCCATGAAGATTCGCGCCGGATGGAAGTTGTAGGTAAGGAAGGCCAGGCATGCTCCCGCCAGAGCCACCGCGATGACGGCGATCGCGCCCTGGTTGCCGAGGATGGACGCCGCGAACAACGTCAGGGAGGAGATGACGCAGACGCCGGAGGCAAGGCCGTCGATGCCGTCGATGAAGTTCATCATGTTGACCAGGGCGAACACCCATAACGCCGTAAAAAAGGCGGTCCACCCGTCGGAAAACAAGATCATCGCCGACCGGGACGGCGCCGAGATCCCCTCAATGGAGACGCCGAACGCCAAGGGAAGCAGGGAGACGAGGATGTAGAGCAGCAGCCGGGGCCAGACCGGGAACTCCTTCCCGAACGACTTGAAGGCGTCGTCCGTCAGGCCGATGGCGACGAGCAGGCCGCCTCCGATCGCCAAGGTCCGAAAGAGCGGATTGTTGCCGAGGAACAAAAAGACGGTAAGGATCACTCCGATATAAATGACCAATCCGCCGCTGAGGGGGATCGGGGACGTATGGACCTTGCGGTGCGTGGGGCGATCGACGAACCCGATCCCGAGCGCGATCCTTCTTGCGACGGGAACCAGAATCAGGACAAGGAAAAAGGAATAGCCGAGCGCGTAAAGGTAAATCATCCGCAGCTCCTCCAGTCGGCCGAATCGGCGATTTACCCTTTACGATTCCCAAAAAAGAACAAAATCACTATCGCCTGTCGTAACGGATCATCTCCTCTTCCTGAATGCGGATCGCGCGATCGATTCCGAGCGAGCGGATCTCGGCGGCGTATTCGTCGTAGCTGTCCAGCGGCTCGAGGCCGAAGATGATTTTCAGGGACATCTCGTCCACCAAAGCGTCGACGTTCTGCATGATCGCCGACAGTTCCGCGTTCTCTTCTTCGGTCATGGAGATCGGCGGCAGCTGATGAAGCGCCGCGTCGGTATCGGACCAGATTCGGACCGCATCCTTCTGCTCGGGAAGAACGAAATACTGCTCCAAGTAGCGGACGTCCTGGACGAAGGGTCCGAAGTAATTGGCCCGCGTATACATCGCGAGCGCCTGCGAAGGAGGAAGCTTGTCCGGGTTGTCCATGATCAGGCCGGTGTATGTCGGGTACCCGTTCCTCATCTCGTAGGTTTTGCCTTCCACGCCGAAGTTGAACAGCAGATGGCCCTCCGGGCTATAGCCATAGTCGAGCATGCGGGCCGCCTCTTCGACGTTCGGGCTCTTGGCCGAGATGGCCACGCCGGCGCTGCCGCCGTAAGGATAGCTGCGCTGCCCGAACTTCGGGCGTTCCCCTTTGTTCAATACCGGGTAGGGAGCCGGCGCGAACCGCGCGGCCGGGTCCTTCCGCTGGACGAACGGCTGCCAGGTGCCGATTCCCGCTCCGGCGTTCCAGATCGTGGCGCCGCTTCTTCCCGAGAGCATGTTCGTATCCATCGTCTCCGTATCGACCGTTGCGATGTTCGGATCGATCAGTCCCTCCTCGTACCATTCGCGGAACAGCGCCAGGAATTGCTTGTACCCCGGCTCGATCGGCCCGAACTTGACGCGGCCGTTGTCTGTATAGAAGCCGTTCCGGACGCCGAATGCGCCGGTGAACGCGCCGCCGTCCAGCCCGAACAGCGGCGAAGGTACGCCCAGGAACGTCAGCGGCGCTTTCACGCCTTTTCGTTCCTTGAACGCCTTCAGCATGGTATGCCATTCGTCGATCGTCTCCGGAATCGGCAGACCGAGCTCGTCGAGCCAATCCTTGCGGACGATCGGTCCCTGGAACGTAAGCAGCCGATCGTCTCCGCGGATGAACGGGAAGACATAGTAGTTGCCGGAGCCGGTCTTGACCATCTTATCGATGTCCGGATGCTCGTTCAGGTAATTCCGCAAATGGGGCGCGTAACGGTCGATCACGTCGTTCAGCCGGAGAATGTACCCGTCGGCGATCGCCTTGTCCGGTCCGCCGGGGAATGTGTCCCATTGGAACTCCATCATATCGGGTAGATCTCCGGAAGCAAGCAGGACGTTCATCGATTCGTTCGCCTGGTTGGCAGGAGGCTGGAGGAACGTCAGATCGACTCCCGTCCGCCGCTGCCATTCCTGGAAGAACGGAATCTCCTGAAACGTCGGTTTGATGCTGGCCGCATTGCTGTTCAGCTCGGCCCAGTACGTCAGCCGGTTCGCTTCGGCCCGTCCGCCGTCCGAGTCGCCGGTACCGGCATGAAGCATGAGGGTCGGCCGGGAGCAAGCGCTCAGCAGCAGCAATAGTCCGACGGCGGCCAGCAGCCGGGCCGGCGCCGCCGAAGCCCCCTTCGTCTTCATCCGATGCTCCCCCTTGTCGGTTCCAAGATGCACTCCGCACCGATCATTTCCTTGAACTTGCCGGGCGTTACGCCCTCGTATTTCTTGAAGACGCGAATGAACGTCGCCGCTTCGTTGTAGCCGACGAGCCGCGCGATTTCGCCGATGGAACATTGCCTGTCCCGGATCATTCCCTTCGCCCGCTCGATCCGGAATTTATTGATGTAATCCGGCAGGCCTTCGCCCGTCTCGTTCTTGAACAGCTTCGACAGATAGCTCCCCTTCAGATTGAACTTCTCGCCGATCGAGTTGACGCCCAGGCTCGCGTCGCCATATTCCTCCTCGATATGCCGAATGACCCGGGCCGCCAACTGACGCAGCGACGCAGCGCGTTCCTCGGAGACGTTCTTGTCCCGCTTGGCTTCCGCGAACGCGCAGACTTCCTTGAGCAGCGCGAACAGCTCCCGCTGCATCTCCTGGATCGTATCGCAAGCGATAATTTTGTCCATCCACAGCGGATTGCCGCCCAGAACGCTGCTCTCTCCGCCGCCGATCTCGTTGATCGCTTTGACCATCGTGCCTACCAAATTGAAGATCAGACACCGGGCCAGCGTCAACGATCCGACCGGCTTGTTGAAGTTCCGCCGCATGATCTCGTCCATCGACCGGGACGCCTGATCGAACTCTCCGGCCTTAATCCAGTTGATGATCTGCTGTTCCAGCTGCAGCGGATAATAGTAGCCGAACTGAAGATTGTCGGCGGGATCGATGCGGATATCGTCGTATGTAATAATCTCCCGCTTGCCCAGGATCATCTTGTACTCCATCGCGTCGACGGCTTCGCGATAAGCTTCCGCAATGCCGGAGAACGATTCGTGAACGCCTCCGATCGAGATCGTCAGGTCGGTCCGGAAACGAAGGAGGAACAATTGCGCTTCCGTTGCGATGGCATATAAGTCTTCCTGGAACCGGGCCGGTTCGGTGTCGGCGAAGTTGACCAGGCATACTATCATATCGTCAATCTCCGCCACATATCCGGCATGCTGGCGGCGTCCCGCGAGCTCCTCCACCACGTTCGTGATGATGAACTGCGTCAGCTTGGTCCGCCCTTGGCCATCTATCCCCGGCAAACCCGAAGAGAGCGGATCGGCGTTCTCCACGACCAGCAAAATGACCGCGAAGCGATTGGACAGCAGCTTCATGCCGAACGATCGGAACGCTTCTTCGTAAGGGATCGGCGAATCCATTCTTCCCTTCATCAAGCGATTCAGCATGTTGGAGCGCAGCGCGTGCTGGTGGATCTGCAGCTGCAGCGCCATGCTCTCCTTCTCGTCGCGCTCCTGCGAGATGGCTCGCTGGATAAAGCTAAGCTCGTTCCCGTAGGTTCGCTCGGCATTCGCGCTTTTATCGGAGACGGCCTGCACGAGCTCCTGAATCGGCGAATAATTGCGCCGCACGAAAAACCAGGTGAGCACGCCCGCCCCGAGCAGACTGATCGCGATGCTGGCATACGCGAACTTGCGGACGTATTCCGCCTTCTCCCAATAAATGCGGCTGGGTATGACCAAAGCGTACTTAAGGTCGGAGACGGAAGAAGGAATCGAGAACAGTTCGTAATCGCCGTCCTGCATCATGCCGTCGCCGTCAGCCAGCCGTTGGACGAGCCGGGCCTGATCGACCGTAGCCGGCAGGTTGGACAACAGCACCTCGTTCTCCCGATTCAGAATGAGTACTTGGGCCCCGCTGAAGCCGGAGATGCTCTCGATCGCTTTCTGAAAGCGGGAGACGTCCGCCATGACGACGACCGTTCCCGTCTCTCTGCCGTTCAAGTCTTTGGGCAGATGGGTCAAGTAGGCGATTGCAGTTTGCGGCGAGGCCGAATCCATGCGGGGAAGCAGCAGAAACTGGTTGCTCTCCGAATGACGGATCGTATCGATCCATTGATCGTAGGTCATCGCGCCCGTATCGTGAATCGTCGCGAAAGCGGTTTCCAAATCGCGGACGTTGCCGGCGCGCAGCACCGCCGCTTCCTTCTCCCACATAACATAGAATTCGTCGATCGAAGCATAGGACGTTTGATAAGTGAGCAGGTCCCTCGTAAGCTGATAGGCGGTAAATTGAGCGTCCCCCTGGGACTTGGTCGTATACATGAGATTCTGCAGTTTGATATTCCAAGTGATTTCCATGTTGAGCCGTTTCATCAGATCGATCTGCGTATCGATCGTGTAACGCGCCTGCTTCAGCAAAGAATCGTTCGCCCGGGTGATCTCGCTTCGAAGCGCGTCGCTGGACTGCGAGTAGATCACGAGGCTGATGATCCATGGAACGAACAGAACGACGCTGTAAGAGACGATCCACGTAAACACCACGCTTTGGCGCTTTTGCCATAAAGACCGCATCTTCATTCGGCTCTCCTCGCATTCGTCGATTCTGGAGCGACAGGAGACGGCCTCCTTCGGGTTTCTCTATTATAGCCCCCTCCCGATTCGCTGCACATGGCGAAAATGTACAATGCCATTGACGAAATCGTCCACGAAAAGCCGGTTCCGCGGCGCGCCCGCAGCCCGGACGGTTAGAGCCGTCCGGGCTGCGGGCAATCCATATCAAACCGCTCGGGTCCTAACCCTTCAAGGATCCCACCATGACGCCTTTGACGAAGAAGCGCTGCACGAACGGATAGACGCACAGGATCGGCGCCGTCGCGACGACGATCGTCGCGTATTTGATCGTCTCGCCGAGCTGGAAGCGGTCGCCTGCGGCCGCGCCCGCCGACATGCTGTCCGTCGCGTTGGCGATGAGAATCTCCCGCAGCACGAGCTGCAGCGGGAACAGTTCGCGGCTGCGGATGAATACCGACGCATAGAACCAGCCGTTCCACTTGTCGACCGCGTAATAGAGAATCATGACGGCAATGACCGGCATGGAGAGGGGCAGCACGATGCGCGTCAGGATCGTACCGTGGCTCGCTCCGTCGATTTTTGCGGATTCCTCCAGACTGTCGGGAATTCCTTGAAACGCCGTACGCATGATAATGAGATTGAACGTGCTGACCGCGAACGGAATGATCGTCGACCATAGCGAATCGAGCAGCCCCACTCCCTTGACGACCAGATAGAGCGGCACGAGCCCGCCCTGGAAAAACATCGTGAACACGATCATGAACATGAAGACGTTGTTCCACAGTACGTTTTTGCGCGACAAGACATAGGCGCCCAGCGCCGTCACGATCAGGTTGAGCGCCACGCCGGCCACGACGATAAAAAGCGTATTGCGGTAGCCGAGCAGAATGCCCGGATTGCGCAGAACGCTATCGAATGCGCTAAGGCTTAACCCGACCGGCCGCCAGAGGAACCCTCGGTGCGCGACGAACTGCCCGGCGTCGCTGAACGACGCGAACAGGACGTAGAGCAAAGGGTAGAGCGTCACGGCCATCAGGCACACAATAATCGTATAGACGATGACGTCGAACGCCCGGCTCCCCAAACCCGCTTCCTTTTTCACAAGCTCACCTCACCATAAGCTGCTGTTGTTGACTCGCCGGCTCACGGCGTTCGCCGTGATCAATAGGGCGAGATTGATGACAGAGTTGAAAAGGCCGACGGCAGAGCTGTAGCTCCAGCCGAACTCGAGCAGGCCCTTCCGATAGACGAACGAAGAGATCACGTCGGCGGTATCGTACGTGCCGGGGTTGTACAGCAGGATGATCTTCTCGAATCCGACATTCATCAGATTGCCCATCCGGAGAATGAGCATGATGGCGATCGTCGGCATGATGCCGGGAAGCGTAATGTAGAACATCTGCTTCAGCCGGCTTGCTCCGTCCATCCTCGCCGCTTCGTACTGTTCCTGATCGACGTTCATCAGCGCCGCGACGTAGATGATCGACTCCCAGCCGACATGCTGCCAGATCTCGGATAACACATAGATAGGTCGGAACAAGCCCGGCTTCTGCAGCATCGCTTGGCCGTCGTAGCCGAAAAGAGTAAAGAGATGATTGATCACGCCATCCGAGTTCGTAAAATCGGTGATGATGCCGCATACGACGACGAGCGAGATGAAATACGGCATGTACGTGACCGTCTGCGCCGCGCGCCGGAACGCTTTGCTGCGGATTTCGTTCAGAAGCAGCGCCAGCAAGATGGGCGCCGGGAATTCGAAGAGGAGCGTGTACACGCTGATCAGAATCGTGTTTTTCAGAATGCGCCAGAAGTAGTAGCTGTGGAAAAAATCGCTGAAATTTTCCAGACCGACCCAATCGCTGCCCAGAATCCCCTTGATCGGGGTGTAATTCTTGAACGCGATTAAGGCGCCGTACATCGGAGCGTAGTGGAAAACGACGTAATAGGCGATAACCGGCACCATCATCAGATACAAATATTTGTTGACGCCAAAATCGCGCGCGAATCGGTTCCTCCGCACGGCGCCCCCGGCCGGCCGCTTGCTTCCCAGCGCTGCTTGCGCATTTGCCATCGGGCGACTCTCCCTCCCTGTTGAATGAAGAGGGGCGGCTTCTTCCGCCCCTCTCTTCCGTTCTCGGTTGTTACCGGCTGTTGTACCGCTTCAGCGCGGCCGTCTCGATCTCGATCGCCCGATCCAGATTGAGCGATTTCATCTTGGCGACATAGCTGTCGAACGAATCGACCGATTCGTCGCCCAGTATGATCTTGAGCGTCATCTCGTCCACGAGCGTATTGATGTCGTTCATGATCGTGGCGAACTCCGAGCTTTCCTCCGGCGTGGGCGTCAGCGGAGGCAGCGCATATTTCGCCTGGTCCGTCTTTTTCCAGACGTCGATGGCATCCCGCTGCGTTTGCAACGCGAAATATTGCTCCGCATAGCGCTTGTCTTGAACGAACGGACCGTTATAGCTGCCGCGAGTGTATAGCGAGATCGCTTGGGCCGGGGCCAGTTTGTCCGGATTCTTCATGAGCAGATCCGTGTATTTCGGATAGCCGTCCACCATGTTGTAGCTGACGCCTTCCGTGCCGAAGTTGAAGAACATTCGGCCTTCGTCGCTATAGCCGTAATCCAGCAGCTTCACCGCCAGGTCGGGATCCTTGGTCTTCGTCGTGACGGCGACCATGCCGCCGCTTGAGTACGGATTGTCGCGCTGGCCGAACTTCGGCGTATCGCCTTTGTTCAGGACCGGATACGGAGCCGCGACCAACTCGGCTTTCGGGTCCTGCGCCGCCACGAGAGGCTGCCATTTGCCGATGCCTCCGCCCGCGTTCCCGATGGACGCCCCTGTCTGGCCGGAAGCCCAATTGCTGTCCACCGCCTTGGAGTCCGCCGTCGCGATATTTTTATCGAGCAGCCCTTCTTTGTACCATTGCTGAAACAGCTTCAGGTAATCCTTGTAGCCGCTTTCGGCCGGCCCGAACTTGATCTGGCCGTCTTCCTGATAGAAGCCGCGGTTCACGCCGAACGCGCCGATGAACGCGCCGTTGCCTCCATCGTTGAAAAACCGGGGCTTGCTGTTGAACGTAAGGGCAGCCGTCGCCCCTTTCTTCTCTTTAAAGGCCCGCAGCGTTGCCGTCCAGTCGTCGATCGTCTCCGGAATCGGCAGGCCCAGTTCGTCGAGCCAATCTTTGCGAATAATCGGCCCCTGATAAATCTGCAAGTACTCGTCGCCGCGAATGAACGGGAACGCGTAATAGCTGCCTTGATCCGTCTTGATCATCTTGTCGATATCGGGATGCTCCTGCAAATATTTCTTCAAATTCGGAGCGTCCTTGTCGATCAGGTCGTTCAGCTTCAAAATATAGCCGTCGTTGATCGCCTTCTCCGGTCCGCCCGGGTAGCCGTTCAGAAAGTCATACTCGATCATGTCCGGCAGTTCTCCGGAAGCCAGCATGATGTTCAGCGTCTGCTGAGCCTGACCGGCCGGCGGAGACGTGAACTTGAGCTTGACTCCCGTCTTCTTCTGCCAATCCTGGAAGAACGGCACCTCGTCCAGAGCCGCTTTCGTGCCGACGATGTTGCCGTTCATTTCAGCCCAGTAGCTTAATGTCTTGTCTGTCTGAATCGGATAGGCGCCCGTGCCCGTTCCTTCGCTTGCGCTCGCCCCTGCCGTTGCAGAAGCCGCCGAGCCGCTCGGCGATCCTTGCGCGTCCCCTTTATTTTCGTTGTCGCCATTGGAAGAACATGCGTTTAACAGCGTGCCCGTCATGATAGCGATCAGGGTAGCGGTTAAAAGTCTTCTCATTTCCCAACCTCCGCCAGTCGAATAGTGAGATGCATCTCGCCTTCAGACTAACGGACGTTGGGACTGGGGGGATATGGACAATATCAGAAAACGAATGGCGAAAATCCGCTCTGCGGACCGACGATTTCTCCAAAAGCGTTGACAATATCTCCATTCGGCAATAAAAAAACGCCAAGGCGTCTCCCTTGGCGTTTCGATCTAATGCAACAAAAAACAGACGCCCCGGCGTCTGTGCTTGTTTGGGTGGTGAGCCATGAAGGACTCGAACCTTCGACACCCTGATTAAAAGTCAGGTGCTCTACCAACTGAGCTAATGGCTCGAAATTTGAGATGAAATGGTGGAGGGTGATGGATTTGAACCACCGAACCCGAAGGAAGAGATTTACAGTCTCCCGCGTTTGGCCACTTCGCTAACCCTCCACAAAGCCCGCCGGTAGCATGCGCATAACGCCGCCTGCTTATACCGGATCAAACAAATGGTGGCTCGGGACGGAATCGAACCGCCGACACGAGGATTTTCAGTCCTCTGCTCTACCAACTGAGCTACCGAGCCATACATGGAAATGATTTTTAAAATAAAATGGCGGAGCCGACGGGATTCGAACCCGCGATCTCCTGCGTGACAGGCAGGCATGTTAGGCCTCTACACCACGGCTCCGCGAGGTGAAGCAAGATGCTGCATAAAGATGGTGGAGGCTGAGGGGATCGAACCCCCGACCCTCTGCTTGTAAGGCAGATGCTCTCCCGGCTGAGCTAAGCCTCCATAAAGGGGATATGAGGTTGGTAGCGGCGGAGGGGATCGAACCCCCGACCTTTCGGGTATGAACCGAACGCTCTAGCCAGCTGAGCTACGCCGCCAAGTCCGACTGCTTGTCCTCATGTTGCCGCAAAAACGCTCAAAGCTTGCACCTTGATA
>NZ_JACJVO010000048.1 GCF_014212055.1 Cohnella zeiphila
CCGCCGCTCCGCGGGCGCCGCGGCGGCGGGAACCCCCGGCCGCCTCCGCAGCCGGCCGGGCGAAAGCGGTCTTGACCGCGGGCTGCTGGACGCGCACCTTGTCGACGATCTGCACCGTGAACCGCTTCACCTGGTTCAT
Organism: Cohnella zeiphila; assembly: GCF_014212055.1. Classification (GTDB taxonomy): domain Bacteria; phylum Bacillota; class Bacilli; order Paenibacillales; family Paenibacillaceae; genus Cohnella; species Cohnella zeiphila. The sequence continues at coordinate 140 of NZ_JACJVO010000048.1, forward strand.
GAACTGCTCCGCCGACGCCTGCCCGCGCGCGATCTCGTTCAGCCGGCGCTCCCACTGGCCGGTCATCTCCGGCGACGTGAGCAGCTCCACGCCCGCTCCGCGGATAAGCTCGACCGCCGTGCGGCCTTTGGCCGTGATGACGATCTTCTTGCCCTGCATGTCGATGTATCCGACATTCTTCAGCCGCTCGATCGTCGCCGCCCGCGTCGCGGGCGTGCCGAGCCCGCTGTCCTTCATCGCGTCGCGCAGCTCCTCGTCCTCGATCTGCTTGCCCGCGCTCTCCATCGCCTTGAGCAGCGTTCCTTCCGTATACGCCTTCGGCGGCTGCGTCTCCTTCTCCTTCACTTCGGCGTCGGCGCAATGCACCGGCTGCGAAGCGTCGAGCTCGAAAACGCCGTCCGTCTCCTCTTCCTCGTCTTCTTTCTCCTCGGCGTCGGCCTTTTTGCGGCTCCCTTTCCTTTGGGCCGATCCGCCGCCCTCATCCGCTCCGCCCTCGTAGATGACCTTCCAGCCGAGCGAGAGCAGCTGCTTGATCGTCGTCTTGAAGCGCTCCTCCTCCACGAGGGTCAGCACCGTATGCACCTTATACTCCGCCGCCGGATAGAAATGCGACAGGAATCGCCGCACGATCAGGTCGTAAATTTTGCGCTCGTCCGGGCTGAGCGCGCCCGCCCGCTTCATCGTCGGCAGGATCGCATGGTGGTCTTCGACCTTGGCCGGGTTGCACACCGCCTTGTTGTTCTTATGGACGAAGCGCTTCTCGGCCTTCTCGCAGATGGACGCATACTCCTGCGTACTCCGAAGCGAATCGAGGATGCGGTGCATCTCGGGAATGTTCTGATCGTTCACGTAGTTGCTGTTCGTGCGCGGGTACGAGATGACCTTGTGCTTTTCATAGAGCGCCTGAGCCGTGTCGAGCGTCTTTTTGGCCGAAAAACCGTACTTGCCGTTCGCCTCCCGCTGCAGCAGCGTCAGGTCGTACAGCCGGAACGGATATTCCTTCGTATCCTTGACCTCGTAGTTCTCGACGACGCCCGGCTTGTTCTTCACCTTCGCCGCGATCTCCTCGGCTTTCTTCGGCTCGGTGATCCGGTCGCCCTGCCACAGTCCGCGATAAATCGTCGTTCCCTGCTCGAAAACGCCGCGGACCTCATAAAACTTCTGGGAATCGAACGCCTCGATCAGCTTCTGCCGGTCGTAGATGAGCGCCAGCACCGGCGTCTGCACCCGCCCGACCGACAGCAGCTCGTTATGCTTCGTCGTAAAAGCGCGCGAGCCGTTCATTCCGACCAGCCAGTCCGCCTCGCTGCGCGCCCGCGCCGCCTCGGTCAGGTTGGCGTACTCCGTCTCGTCCTTCAGCTCCTCGAAGCCCCTGCGAATCGTCTCCGCCGTCAGGTCGGAGATCCACAGCCGTCTCGCCGGATGGCGAAGCTTCAGATGCCGGCGGATAAGCGAGAAAATATGCTGCCCCTCCCGCCCGGCGTCGCATGCGTTGACGAGCGAATCGCACCGCTGCGCCAGCTCCTTGATGATCGCCAGTTGATCCTTCGTTTTCGGATTCGGCAGCAGCTTGAATTCCTCGGGAATGATCGGCAGGTCTCCGAAATTCCACTTCTTGTACTTCTCGTCGTACCGGTCCGGCTCGGCCAATCCGATCAGGTGGCCGATCGCCCACGTAATGATGTACCGCTCGCCTTCCAGGTAATTCCGCTTGTTCTGCGCCTTCGGCTCGATGACCGACGCGATGTTCCGGCCCATGTCCGGCTTCTCCGCGATGACCAGCGTTTTCACGGGCATGTTCCTTTCGGGTTCCTCTTTTCTATTATTCTACCATACCGTTCTTGCATTCGGCCTGTCCTGCTTTACGGATCGCCGATCCCCCGGCTGCCGTTCGCCGCCGCGTATCCCCAAAGGGACCGACGGGCAAAATGAGGCAAACGTTCCGGAACGAAGGGGATGGGCCATGGAGACGATCGGGATCACGACGCTCCGGACGCTGCTCGGATTCGCGTTCCTGCTGCTGCTCACGAGAATACTCGGCAAGAAGCAACTCGGGCAGGTTACCTATTTCACCTATATCACGGGGATCGCTCTCGGCAATATCGCGGGCGAGCTGGCGGTCTCCCACAGCATAAGCGTCCTGGCGGGGATGACCGGACTCGCGGTCTGGGCGATGCTGACGCTGGCGATCGAGCTGATCAGCCTCAAATCTCCCAAGGCGCGGGTGCTGCTGGACGGGGAACCGGCAATCGTCATCAAGAAGGGCCGGATCGAGGAGAGAGCCCTTCGGAAAAGCAAGCTGAACATGGACGACTTGACGATGCTGCTGCGGGACAAGGACGTGTTCAATATCCGTGAGGTCGATTACGCGATTTTTGAGCCGAACGGCCGGCTCAGCGTGTTGAAGAAGCAGAAGGAGGAGTCCGTCAAGAAGAAGGACCTGCAGATCGCGCCGCAGCCCCGCCCTTACCTGCCCACCGAGCTGATCGTCGACGGCAAAGTCGTCGCCCGGAATTTGCAGGAATGGGGCCTGAACCGCGAATGGCTGGATCGCCAGTTGGAGAAGTCGGGAGCTCGTTCGGTCGAAGACGTATTTTACGCGGAGCTGGAGAGCGACGGCAGCTTGTTTGTCGCAGAGAAGCGGCAGGGTCGAGGAAGCGGCGGCCTGTAGGGTACACCCCCTTAACGTTCCCCTTCGGTTACGAAGACTCGGATCTCATCGACGTCCCTTCTCCGCCAAACTCGTACCGGATTCGGCCTGCTTGCGATGTTCGTTCGCATCAGCTTCACGCTGTGCGAATGCGAATTTCGGCTACGATGTTTCAGTATCGGCGTCCCTGACGGGCGTTCGACCGGCTTGCCGCTGGCCGAAATCAAAGAATACACGGAGCTCTACAAAATCGGGGATCGTACGCTGCCGCAAAGGAAGAAGCTGCCGGCGCGCCAGAAAAGCAAAGTGGAGGATCAAATCTCGCTGCTCCTGAAAACGCTGGAAAAGCTCAATTACAAGCTGGCGTTAATCGAAATGCAGGAAAATCAATTTGAAAAGCTGCCGTGAGGTTTCATTCGTTTGCGCATACGAGAAAAGACGCCGTCGCGATGACATCATCGCAACGGCGCCCCGGATCGCCACCTGCGCAATCCTGAATTTTCGTTCGTGCCTCCCTAAGGCCCAAACGCGTACTTTCCTCCCCGCCTTACTCCCCGTCGTCCAGGATCGCCTGAACCCGGCCGACCTGGCCGTCCGTCAGGCGAACCTTGATGCCGTGCGGGTGAAATGCCGAGTTGGTCAGCAAATCCTTGACCGTTCCGCGCGTCAACGCACCCGTCCGCTGATCCTGCTTGAGAACGATGTCCACCCTCATGCCCGGACGGACGTCCGCGCGATTTTTTCCGCTGCCTGCCATGCTGCCTTGCTCCTTCCGTTACCCTTTCCCCAAGTGTAACATGCGGCCGGCGGAACCCCAAACGTACGATGCCGATTAGAAAAGGTTCGTCATGTCGCTTGCGTTCAAACTGATCACTACGGCGTTCAGGACGGCGAACACGAGTGCCGGCGACGATTTGCCGATCGGGTCCTTCGCGTTGACATGCACGAAAAATGCCGCCAGCATCGTGATCCCGAGCCAGATTCCCGCCCAGGCGTTCGCACCTGCGTACCAGTAGCCGACGACGAGCGCCGCGGCGCCGAGCAGTTGGACGAAGCCGGTGACGACGCGGAACCATTGCGGCAGCCCGAGATGGGCGAACATATCGGTCCAGTATTTGGCCCCCGCGACCTTGGCCGATCCGGAGAATACGTAATACGCCACCAGCAAAGATTGCACAACGATCGAGACGATAGTCATTTGAATGTCCTCCTTATTCGAAATGGCTTTTTCCTGTCATTCGCTCAAAACGGCCAGTTCGAGCTGCCCCAAGCGAGCCGGATCGGCGATTTGGTCGATTCGGACGATTTTACCGTCCGCGTAAGTCAGAGCCAGCACGATCATCAGCTGCCCGCGGGGGGCGATCACGATGCCGACGTCTCCGTTCACGAGCACCGCGCGAGCGGCTTTGGCGCGTCCGTACGTCAATCTCCGGGCGACGTCCTCCGAGCCGCGGACTTCGCCCGAAGCGTCTCCGGCGGCGGCGCGGTCGTCCCGAAGCACGACGTCCGGCGCGAGCACCTTCAGCAGCGAGTCGATGTCGCCGGCGCGGGCGGCGGCGAGGAAGGAGTCGACCAGCGACCTCTGCATGCCGAGGTTGGCCTTTGAGGCCGTCTTCGCTCCTTGCACGCGGCGGCGCGCCCGGCTGGCCAGCTTGCGGGCCGCCGCTTCGTTACGCCCGACGATAGGCGCGATCTCCTCGAACGGCACGGCGAAAACATCGTGCAGCACGAACGCGATGCGCTCGGCGGGATTCAGCGTGCCGAGCACGACGAGCATCGCGAGGCCGATGGAATCGGCCAGCAGCGCTTCCTGCTCGGGATCGCCTCCGGCCTTGCGGTCCGCGGCCTGCTTCGCCGCATGAACCTCCATAGACTCTTCGCGCCGCGCCTTCCGCGAGCGTAGAAAGTCGAGGCACACCCGCGAGACGACCGTCGTCAGCCATCCGCCGATATTTCCGATCTCGCCGGCATCCGTCCGGCTGAGCCTCAGCCACGCCTCTTGGACCGCGTCGTCCGCATCGCTCAGGGATCCGAGCATTCGGTATGCCAGCGCCTGCAGTCGGGCCCGGTTGGCCTCGAACTGCTCCGCCAACGCTTTGTGTTCGTCCATGGGCTCCAGCTCCTCTCTTAGTGGGGTCTTGCATGCATGACGGATGTGACCGCGCCGATGTGACCGGTCGGCGAAAAAAAATTTTTTCGGCTGTGCGCCCCTGCGTTATTTCTCTTCCAGAAGGAGCCCGAACCGCTTCAACTCTAGAAAAATACCTTCCAGCCGCTTGCCCAGCTCCGTCAACGTATATTCCACCCGGGGCGGAACTTCGGCATATACGGTCCGCGACACGATGCCGCGGTCCTCCAACTCCCGGAGCCGGACGGACAGCGTCTTCGGACTGATGCCGTCCATAGCCCTCAGCAAATCCCCGAACCTTCTCGTACCTTCGAGCAACAATTCTCGCAGAATAAAAAAAGTCCATTTCGTTCCGATGACCTCAAGCGCCGAGACGATCGGGCACAATTCGTCGGAGTCGTCATGGTCCAAGGTGATCGTTTCCTCCCATGCGTTCATCCCGGAAAACCCCTTCCGCTTCAATACTTTCCTTTCGGAAATAATGTGAACTTTATATCACTACTTCCCAGAGTGAATTAATATGATTACAATATCGTCAGACAGGGCAACATGCAATAGAGACAAGAGGAGGAGAGAAAAATGGCGGCATCCGCTTTATCCAAGGCTTTCTCGATCGGCAGCCTGCAGCTCAAAAACCGGATCGTCATGGCGCCTATGTGCCAATATTCCGTCGACGCCAAGGACGGCGTTCCGAACGAATGGCACTACGTTCACTATGTATCCCGCGCGGTCGGAGGCACCGGGCTCATTATCGCGGAGATGACCGACGTCGAGCCGGACGGCCGGATTTCCGACTACGATCTCGGCCTGTGGTCCGACGAGCACGTGCCCGCTTTTCGCCGAATCGCGGATGAAGTTCATCAATACGGGGCCAAGTTCGGCATTCAGATCGCCCATGCCGGACGGAAGGCGGAAGACGCGCCCGTCCCCGTCGGCCCGTCCGACATCCCCGCAGGAGGCCGGTATAAGAAACCTCGGCCGCTGACCACGCAGGAAGTACGTGAAATGGTCGGCAAGTTCCGCGACGCGGCTCGGCGGGCAATCGAAGCCGGCGTGGACATGATCGAGCTTCACGGCGCGCACGGCTACCTGATTCACCAGTTCCACTCGCCCGCCATCAACAACCGCAGCGACGAGTACGGGCAAGACTTGGCGCGGTTCGGAACGGAAGTCATCCAAGCCGTCAAAAGCGTCATGCCCGCCGGCATGCCGCTGTTCCTGCGCATTTCCGCGATTGAATATATGGAAGGCGGGTACGATCTCGCCCACAGCCTCGAGATCGCTAAGCGTTACCGCGACGCGGGCGTCGACGTGTTCCACGTCTCGAGCGGCGGCGAAGGACCGCCGGCCGGCGAGCGGAAGCCCGGCAACTATCCGGGCTACCAGGTTCCGTTCGCGCGCGCCTATAAGGAGACGCTCGGCGTGCCCGTCATTGCCGTCGGCATGCTGGAGGACCCCGCGCTTGCCGAGGCGACCGTCGCCAACGGCGATGCGGACCTCGTCGCCGTCGCCCGCGGCATGCTGCGCGATCCATACTGGGCGCTGAACGCCCTCCGCGCCACCGGCGCGCAGACGGCGCCTCAGAAGCAATACGAGCGGGCTTACTGAGCGCGCGCGAAAAGGCCGATTCCGGGAGTTTTTCTCCCTGGGGTCGGCCTTTTTGGCCGTATACCGACTGTCCGGATAGGTAGGGAAAGCCGAAAAAACGGCTAACGGGCTCTCGTGGTTGAACGAACTGGGAGAGATAACCGCTAATATCGGCTAAAGGAGCCGTATGGCTGCCCCTGTGGTCGGTTATAGCCGAACATTTCGGATAACGGCACCTCTTTGGAAGCCCACGTGGGCGGAGATAGCCGAGGAAATCGGTCAACTGAACGCGGTGACAGATCGGACGGGCGAGGATAGCCGAGATAATCGGTTAAAGGTACCGTGCGAATGTCCGATCAAGTGGAGATAGCTGCAAAAAATCGATTAACCAAACCTCGCAACAGATGGGACGGGCGAGGATAGCCGAGATAAACGGTTAAAGCTACCGTGCGAATGTCCGAACAGGTGGAGATAGCTGCAAAAAATCGATTAACCAAGCCTCGCAACAGATGGGACGGGCGAGGATAGCCGAGATAAACGGTTAAAGCTACCGTGCGAATGTCCGAACAGGTGGAGATTGCTGCAAAAGCCGATAACCATACCTCGTGACAGTTCGGACAGGCGAGGAAACCGAGAAAATCGGTTGAAGGAACCGTGCGAATGTCCGACCCTGGTGGAGATAGCCCAAAGGATCGGTTCATGAGACCAGTGGCGGCCCAACCGAGCCCTAACGAATCTGAGCGGCGCTATTTGGTCCAAATCGGCCGTTTGCAGAATGTAACGAAACCAGATGACCTTATGGAGCAAAATGCCGCCGCCTTTCTGACATTTTGGAGCCAATAAGGTCGTTTCGTTTCGTTACAGTGAAATCCAATGGCCTCCTAGCCAAATAAGAACGCTAGGATTCGTTAGCGCGAGGGAGACTTTGGGGACACGAGGTGGGAATGGGTGCAGGATAAGCGAACTTGTCGCATCTATAAATACAAAAACCCCCCGACCATACGTCGGAGGGTGCAAATACAGCCGGCCTAGCGCGAGCGCCCGCGCCCGCCGCCGCCACTTCCCGGGCGCCCCGGCTTGCCGGCGCCCGAACGGCCTCGGCCCGCGGCGCCGGGCTGGCCGCCGCGGCCGCCAGTCGCGGGCCGCCCGCCGTCGCTGCGGCCCCGCACCCCATTGCGGCCGCCCGGCGCGCTCTCGCGGCCGCGCTCCCCGGGCCGCGCCGCCGTATCGCCGGCGGCGCGTGCCCGACCGGCCGGGCGCGTCCACTCGCCCGGCCCTCCGCCTTCGCCGCCGTGCGTCCGCGCATCGGCGGCACGCTCGCGGCGGCCCGGCCCGGCACCGCTGCCGCGGCCATACTCGCCGCCGCGCGGCGATGGCTCGCCTGCGGGCCGCTCGCCCGGCCGGCGCGTGCGGCCATGGGCGGCCGTCGCTGCCATGCGGCCGCCCCGGCTCCTTGCGGCGCCGAATCCCTGCTCGCCGCCGCTCAGGCTCCTCTCGCTGCCGAATCCTTGCCCGCGGCCGCCCTGCCCCCTGCCGCCGTCGGTGCTCGGCCCGCGGTCGCCTCTGCCATCGCCGCTGCCAGCTCTCGGCTCGCGGCCGTCCTGGCTCCTTCCGCCGCCGAATGCCTTCCCGCGGACGCCCGTGCTTCTTCCGCCGACAGATCCCCGCTCGCGGCCGCCCTGCCCCCTGCCGCCGTCGGTGCTCGGCCCGCGGCCGCCCTTGCTTCTGCCGCCGCTAGCTCCCGGCTCGCGGCGCACCGTCCCCTCGCCGGCCCCGAGCGGTGAGGAACCGATCGTGCGGCGTTCGAGGGCCATGCCGATGCCGCTCTCGATATTCGCCAGCTCCGGACGGTCCTTCGGAGCGGCGAACGTGATCGCCATGCCGGATTCGCCGGCCCGGCCGGTGCGTCCGATGCGGTGGATGTAACTCTCCACATCGTGCGGTATGTCGTAATTGTAGACGTGGGTGACGCCTTCCACGTCCAGTCCGCGCGCCGCGATGTCCGTCGCGACGAGCAGCTGCAGCTTCGCCTCGCGGAACCGCTTCATGACCTGCTCCCGCTTCGCCTGCGACAGATCGCCGTGCAGCTCGTCGCACGAATAGCCGGCGCTCTGCAGCGCCTCGTTCAGCGTGCTCGCCCGCCTTTTGGTCCGGCAGAAAATCATGCCGAGATACGGCCGAGTCTCGTCGATCATCGCCTTCAGCGCCGCCTGCTTGCCCCGGTCGGTCGTCTCGACGACGAGCTGCCGGATGTCCTTCACCGTCACCTGCGGCGCGCGTACGGTCACTTCCTCCGGCTTGCGCAGAATGCGCGCGGCCAGCTCCCGGATCTTCGCCGGCATCGTCGCCGAGAACAGCAGCGTCTGGCGCTGAGACGGCGTGTTCCGGAGAATCTCCTCGACCTCGCCCAGGAAGCCCATGTGCAGCATCTGGTCCGCCTCGTCCAGCACGAGCGTCTGGACGCCGTACAGCTGCACCGTTTCCCGGCGCAAGTGATCGAGCAGCCGCCCCGGCGTCGCGATGACCAGATGCACGTTGCCTTTCAGCTTGGCCAGCTGGGCTTCGACGTCCTGACCGCCGTACACGGCCAGCACGCGAACCCCCTCCTCCTCGCCGATAAGCTTTTTGACTTCCGCCGTAATCTGCAGCGCCAGCTCCCGGGTCGGGGTCACGATCAGCCCCTGCAGCTTGTCGGATCGCGTATTGATTTTTTCCAGCATCGGCAGCACGAACGCAAGCGTCTTCCCCGTCCCCGTCTGCGCCTGGCCGATCACGTCCTTCCCTTGCAGAACGAGCGGAATCGCCGCCTTCTGGACCGGAGTCGGCTCCTTGATGCCGAGAGCGGACAGCCTGGCCGTTCGATCCTCCGATATTCCCAATGATGCAAAGCCTGACACGTAAGCACCTCATTTGAACGGTTTCCATTTTCAGAAAACCTTAATGCCCCTATCGTACCACAACGGGAGCCTCCGGAAAATTCGCGTCTCCGGGCACTTAAAATTGTCTGGATGATTTCCCTTTTCGCGATTGACAGATGGGCCATGACGTCCCTATAATCAGTTAGAGTGAGAATCATTATCAAGTACGGCTTTTTGCTGCGATGGGCTTGGAAGGAGGCATCTCCATGACGGGATCCAGCCGCTCGATTTCGAGGATCCTTTTTGTTTTGACGATTTGGCTTGCGGCGGTATGCTCGGTATCCGCGACGGCGCTGCCCGGCACGTCTTACGCGGCTGCGTCGGATGCGGACACCGAGAAAGCATCCGCCGATATCGATATGCTTCTTCAGCATCTGGATGCGGGGGATACCGCTTCGGCGAAGCAGGACTTCGCGGCGGTCAAGAAGTGGTGGACGGCGGACAAGAACGACGCGAAGAGCCGTTCGCTCGACCTGGCGATGGAGATCGACGGCCAGATCGCGGCCATCTCGCTTGCGCTCCTCGGCGAGAATCTCGACGAAGCGAAGGCTCAGGCCGGCAATCTCCGCTTCTCGGTGACGAATCTGAAGGACGGCGCCTATACCGATAACAACGGGAAAAGCCAGCTGACGCTCTCCACCTACATTTTAAAGCTGAGGAGCGCCGCGGATCTCGCGAAGAACGGCAAGTGGGACGACGCGAGAAACGAGGTCAAGGTGCTGCAGCAGCAGTGGCTCACCGTCGAAGGAGACGTCGTCAGCCAGTCGCAGAGCGTCTATAACGATTCCGAACGGGATCTCGTGCTGCTCGACGGTTATTTGAGCGATCCGAACAAGCGGGAGCAGGCGGGGCCGATCTTCGACCGCATGATCGATTCGCTGGCTCCGCTTGCGGATGCGCACTATTCTTGGTGGGATGCGGCTCTCATTCCGATCCGCGAGGGCATCGAAGCCTTGCTCGTTATCGGCGCTCTGCTGATGTACGCCAAAAAGGCCGATTCCAAGCCCGCGAGACGCTGGGTCGTCGGCGGCTCGGCTCTGGGCCTCGCAACTTGCGTCGCGGTCGGATCCGTCGTCGCCTTGGCGTTGTCCTCCGCCGCCTTCGGCCGCAACAACATGCTGATCAACGGCTGGACGGGAGTTTTGGCCAGCGTCCTGCTGCTGTACGTGAGCTACTGGCTCCATCGCAATTCGGACGCGAAGCGCTGGAGCAGGTACTTGGCCTCGAAAAGCTCGCAGGCGTTATCCGGCGGACGCATGTTCTCGCTCGGCTTGCTCGCTTTTTTCGCGATCGTGCGGGAAGGACTCGAGACCGTCATCTTCCTCATCGGCATGGCCGGCAAAATGCCGGGCGCCCAGCTCGCCGCCGGCATCGCGACGGGCTTCGGCATCCTGGTCGCCGCCGCGTTGGTGATCGTGAAGGCCGGCTCCCGGCTGCCGATTCGTCCCGTTTTCCTGGTATCGAGCCTGATCGTCTTCTATCTTTGCTTCAAATTCATGGGCACCGGCATTCACAGCTTGCAGATGGCCGGCGTTCTGCCCGCGACGATTCAGGACGGCCTGCCTGATTTCGCATCCTTGAGCTTGTATCCCTCGTGGTACAGCACCCTGCCGCAGCTCTTGTTCTTGGCCGCAGGGATCGCCGCCGTGATCGTCTCCATCTGGACGGGCAAGCGCCAGCGCCCGGTATCCCATTCATAGGCAAAATTTACGACCCATCGGAGGTTCCTTTCTATGTTAAAATCGTCTTTGAGCGTTCTTAGCTTGGCCGGCTTGCTAGCCTTGACCGCATGCGGCAGCAACTCGAACGATCCGGCAAACGCCGGTTCGGCTTCGCCTTCCGCGTCATCCTCCCAGGGCGCATCGGCATCGGCTTCTGCCTCGACCGCTTCGGCGTCGGCTTCGGGCCCGTCCAGCGCGATTCAAGAAGGCGCGGCCAGCATGCTGGATGCCGTAAAGCAGCTGCAGGACGCGATCGGCAAGCAGGACGCCGCGAACGTCAAGACGCTCGGCAAGTCGATCAACGACACGTGGCTTTCCTTTGAGAATGCCGTTCGCCAATCGTTTCCGCTCGAATATACCGACGTGGAAAAGTATGAAATGCCGATTTTCTCCGCATCCGCTTATGACAAGATCGATTTTGACGAGCTGAAGGCGAACGCGGACGGCTTGACCGACGCTTTAACGAAGCTGCAGAATGCCAAACCGACGACCGAGAGCTCTTCCGAGCTGCTGAACCAAGCGGTCGTGAAATACCAGGATTACATCGCCGATCAGACGAGCAAGCTCGTGACGCAGACGCAGGCGTTCGTCGACGCCGTCAAAGCCGGCAATGCCGACCAAGCGAAGACGGAGTATGCGAAAGCGCGCGTCTATTACGAGAATATCGAACCGGTCGCGGAGAGCTTCGGCGATCTCGATCCGAAGATCGACGCCCGCCTCGCCGACGTCGACGATCCGAATACGTGGACCGGCTTCCACCGCATCGAGAAGGCGCTGTGGCAGGACAACTCCCTGGAGGGACAGGACCAGTACGCCGATCGGCTGATGACGGACGTGAAGGATCTGCAGGCACAGATGAAAACCGTCAAGCTTGAGCCGAAAGCGATGGTCGCCGGCGCCATGGAGCTGCTGAACGAAGCGGCGACGTCGAAGATCACCGGCGAGGAAGAGCTATACTCGCACCTCGATCTTGTCGACCTGGCCGCGAACGTGGACGGCTCCAAAACGGTGTATCTGGCCATCATTCCGGCTTTGAACGAGAACAACACCGACCTCGCCGACAAGCTCGACCAAGCGTTTATGAAGATGGAGCAGTCGCTCTCGAGCTATGTGAAGAACGGGCAATATGTGGCGTACAACGAGTTGACGACGGATCAAATTCGCCAGATTAGCGACCAGCTGAGCGAGCTGTCCAATCTGATGTCCCAAACCGCCGCCATCCTCTAAGGAGGAGAATAAGTTGGAATCCAAGCAAACGGGCATCACGCGCAAAGACTTCATCAAGATGTCGGTAGCCGCCGGCGCGGGAATCGCGCTCGGCGCTTCCGGCTTGGGCGCGATTCTGGGGGCGACAGGGAACACGCTGTCGGCTTCGAAGACCACGGCCTCGGCCGAATCGGGAGACGACGTCATCCCGCTCTACGGCGAGCATCAGCCCGGCATCATCACCCCGCAGCAAACGTATTTGTATTTGGCCAGCTTCCGCGTGTCGACCGACAGCAAGTCGGATCTGGTCAGCATGCTGAAGGACTGGACCAAATTTTGCGACTTGAGCGTATCGGGCGGAACGATGATGACGGGCGACAATCCGCTCGTTCCCCCGACGGATACGGGAGAGTCGCTGGATCTGCCGGCTTCGAAGCTGACGGTAACGTTCGGCTTCGGGCCTTCGTTCTTTCGGGACGGAGGCAAGGACCGCTTCGGCATCGCCCGGCTTGCGCCGCAGCATTTGAAGGACATTCCGCGCATGGCGCGGGACAATCTCGACCCGTCGATCTCCGGGGGGGATATCGTTCTGCAGGTTTGCGCGAACGACCAGCAGGTCGCTTTCCATGCCGTGCGCAACCTGATTCGGCTGTCCGTCGGCACCGCCTCGCTGAACTGGATGCAGGAAGGGTTCGCCAGCGGGACTCCCGGCAAGACGCCTCGCAATCTGTTCGGTTTTAAGGACGGAACGGCGAACAGCCTGCATGATTCCGCGGACGGCTACGACCGCATCGTCTGGGCTGGCGACGGAGAGCCGGATTGGATGAAGGGCGGCTCCTATCTGGCTTACCGCAAGATTCAGATGAAGATCGAGACGTGGGACCGGACCTCGCTCTCCGACCAGGAGGCTACGTTCGGACGCTTCAAGGTGTCCGGGGCCGCATTCGGAGCGAAGGGCGAGTTCGATGCCGTCGACGCCTCCAAGCTGCCGGCCGATTCCCATGTCGCCCTGGCCAAGCAGACGAAGCAGCAGATTCATCGGAGAGCGTATTCCTATACGGATAAAGTCGACCCCCGAACGGGCAATGTCGATGCCGGGCTGCTGTTCATCAGCTATCAGCGCAATCCGGACGAACAGTTCATCCCGATGCTCCGGCTGATGCAGAGCAAGGACGCGCTGAACGAATACGTCTCGCACGTGGCGAGCGGCATGTTCGCCTGTCCGGGCGGCCTTCGCGAAGGGCGTTATATCGGTCAGAACATTTTGGAAGCTTGAGCGGACTTATGAACAAATCCCCCAAAAGTGAAGTGATGCTCTGAAGATAAATCCGATTCCTTTTGGGGGAGCCCCCGGTTATCCACAGGAAATTTAATCGCATAATTTCCTAAACAACAAAAAAAGGCCCGTGCTGCGATGTCTAAGATCGCAGCACGGGCATTCTTCTTGCCGTTCGATTGGTTAAGCTGCTGCCTTGCCTTATACCCCGGCCGCCGCCGGAACCGGCTTGCCGCCCCACTTCTCATTCTGCTTGACGCCGGCCAGAAGCTTCTCGTAAATGTCCGGGCGCCAGTCGGGAATGCCGGTGATCGGGTTGTCGGAGTACAGGGTGAGCATCTTGCGCGTCTTGTCGGCGATGGACAGGTCCAGCGTCGCGATCAGCAGCGCCTCGTCGTTCTCCACCGGCTCCGCATAGTACTTGGTGCCGAACGGAGTGACGCTCGGGCCGACGATCAGGCTGCCGCCCGGGAACTGCAGATCCTGGTCGGGGCCGGCCAGGTTGGAGCTTACGACGAAGGAGCCGTTCTCCAGCACGCGCGCTTTGAGCAGCGTATAGTAGAGCTCGTTCCAGCCCGGGACGTCGGATACGGCGGTCGGGTTCAGGTAGAGCCGCGAGCCGAGCGCGGCGTAGTAGCGGAACAGTTCCGGGAAGCAGTACGTGTCGTAGCAGATGCCGACGCCGACCGGTCCCCACGGGGTGTCGAACATCAGCGGCTCGCTGCCTTTTTTGGCCCACATCGATTCCTTGCCCGCCGGGTGGATCTTGCGGTAGCAGCCGATGATCCCTTCCGGCCCGACCACGAGCGCGGAGTTGTACACGTCGCCGGTGGCGGCGTCCCGCTCCGGCATGCCGATGACGGCATAGACGCCATACCGGCGGGTCAGCTCCGCCAGCTCATTCGCAACCGGCCCCGGCACCGTCTCGGCGTTCGCCAGCTGCATCTCGATCGAATCGCCCTTGACGTTGTAGCCGGTCAGCGCCGTCTCCGGGAACAGGATGATGTTCGCTCCCCGCTCGCTCGCGGACTTGATGTAGCCTTTCATCCGGGCCAGATTGCCCGCTTTGTTGCCCCACTCCGCGTTGAAGTTGATCGTGGCGACGTTGACGATGTTCTCGTAAGCCATGGTTCCTTCATCCCTTCTACTTTTAGTTGAAAGCCGCTGCCGCAAGAACCTGCGAATCTGCAGGTTTTGCATAGGCGACGGGTTCCGTGAATTTCGGAAACTGCAAAAATACAGGCTTTTCGGGAGAAAATCGCCACTTTGGGTGTGTTAGGGGTGAATTGCCTGCATTTTTGCAGGAATTGGCGCAACAGACCGGCGAATCGCCTGAAATTCCTGCATTTTTACAGGTTTGCGCGGGTCGAATGGTGCAGTCTCGGGTTCGGATCTGACGGCCTGAGTCGGACAACCCGCGTTTTCGCAACTCGCGTCTAGCGCCCGGCGTCGGGGCCTCGCATCGGGCCGCCCGCCCTCCTACGCGGACTTGCTCTCTTCGATCAAAAGGCACGCCGCCTGATGGCCCGGGCCGACTTCGGTCAGCGCCGGCGTCTCCCGCGCGCAGCGCTCGGTGGCGAGCGGGCAGCGGGTGCGGAAGCGGCAGCCCGACGGCGGGTTCAGCGGGCTGGGCAGCTCTCCGGCCAGAGCCGGCGCGCCGCTGCCGGCGTGCTCGACGTCGAGCGACGGAGCCGAAGCGAGCAGCGCCCGCGTGTAAGGGTGGGCCGGATTGCCGAAAATGCGCTCGGTCGGCCCTTTTTCCACGACGCGGCCGAGGTACATGACCATCACTTCGTCGCTCATATACTCCACGACGTGCAGATCGTGGGAGATGAAGATGAGAGACAGGGCGAACTCCTTTTTCAAGTCCTGGAACAGGTTCAGCACTTGCGCCTGTACGGATTTGTCCAGCGCGGACACCGCTTCGTCGGCGATGACGATCTCCGGCTTCAGGATGAGCGCCCGGGCGATGGCGACGCGCTGCCGCTGGCCGCCGCTCAGGCTGCCGGGCATGCGATCCGCGTGCGTTCGCGACAGGCCGACCGCGTCCAGGTACTCGTAAGCGGCCTGCCTCGCCTCGGCCTTGCCCGAGCCGTTCGCCCACAGGGAGAAGGCGACGTTGTCGAGCACGGTCATCTGCGGGTCGAGCGACGAATACGGATTTTGGAACACCATTTGGATTTGACGGCGAACTTCCTTCAACGGCCCGCCGGAGAGCGACAGGATGTTGCGATCGCGATAGTTCACTTCGCCGGTGTCCGGCTCGATCAGCCGCATGAGCAGCCGGGCGAGCGTCGACTTGCCGCAGCCGGACTCGCCGACGATGCCGAGCGTTCCTTGAGCGCCCAGAGAGAAGGACACGCGGTCGACCGCGGACACGCCGCCCTTGGTGCGGCCGATGAAGTTGCGGATCGGGAACGTTTTGCCGAGGTTTTTCACTTCGAGGATCGTTTCCATGCGGCTGGGCCCCCTATCGTTTAAGTTCGAGCGCGTCGCTGAGCGCGTCGGAGACGAGGTTGAGCGAGAGCGACGTCAGGAAGATGAAGATGCCGGGCACGATCGTGACGACCGGGTTGACGAAGATAAGCTGCTTCAGGTTATTCAGCATGAAGCCCCATTCCGGCGTCGGCGGCGACACCCCGAGGCCGAGGAAGCTGAGCCCGGAAGCGACCATCAGGCAGACCCCGATCTGCGACGTGCTGAACACGAAGATTTTGCCGAAAATGTTGCGAAGCACGTGGGACCGAACGATCAAGCCGGCTCCGGCTCCGCTTGTTTTGGCCGCTTCGATGAACTCTTCCTTCCGTACTTCCTTGGCCGCGCTCTCGGCGATCCGGGCGATGGGCGGGATGAAGACGACCGTCGCGGAGATGATGATGTTGCTGATGCCCGGGCCGAGCGCCGCGGAGATGCCGATGGCGAGCAGAATGGCCGGGAACGAGAAGACGATGTCGAGCGCCCGCATGATGATCGTGTTCGTCCAGCCGCCGAAGTAGCCGGCGGCGACGCCGAGCCCGCCGCCGATGACGCTGGCGAGGAGCACCGGCAGCACGCCGGACAGCAGGCTGAGCCGGCCGCCGTAGAGAATGCGCGACAGAATGTCGCGGCCCTGCTCGTCGGTGCCGAGCACGTGCCCGGCGCTGCCGACCTCCTTCAGCCGGTCGGTGACGGCGCCGTCATTCGGCCCGTACGGGGCGACCCAGGGAGCGAGCAAGCAGGCGAGGACGATGAGCAGCAGTACTACGAGCGCGGCCAGCGCCACTTTGCGCCGGGAGAACGACTTCCAGATTTGCGCCGCGCGGGAGGGTTCCCGGCCGGCGGTGGCCAGCGCGGCCGTTCCTCCGGCCGTTGGGGCGTTTATCGCCATAGGGATTCTCTCCTTCCTGAGATGAGGGGATTCTGCGAAGCGGTATTACGCATGACGGACCCGCGGGTCCATGGCCGCATGCACCGCGTCGACGATCAGGTTGAGCAGGACGAACGCGATGGCGATGACGAGCACCCCGGCCTGCACGACGGGGAAATCCCGCTGACCGATCGCCTGATAGATGACCTGCCCGATGCCGGGCCAGGAGAAGACGGTCTCGACGAGAACGGAGCTGGCGAGCAGCGCGCCGAATTGCAGCCCGGTCACGTTCAGGATGGTCGGCATGCCGTTGCGCAGCACGTGGCGGAGTATCGTCCACCGCCGGACTCCCTTCGCCTGGAGCGCGAAGATAAAGTCCTGCTTGAGGATGCCGGACACGGTGCTCCGCACCATTCGGGTCATGATGCCGACGCTGGACAGCGCGGTGGCGGCGGTCGGCAGCACCAGGTGCTTGATCAGGTCTCCCGTTCCCGAGCTTCCCGCCGTGTTCATGCCCGACGAAGGAAGCCAGCCCAGGGTCACCGAGAAAATGCCGATCAGGATCAGCGCCGCCCAGAAGTTCGGCAGCCCGATGCTGGCGAGGCTAAGCCCGTTGAACAGCGCCGCGATTCGCGAGTTCGGATAATAGGCGCTGTAGACGCCGACGACGAGCGCGATGATAAAGGCGGTGACGGCGGCGGCCGCGGTCAGGATGACGGTGTTCTTCAGCGCCGGGAGCAGCATCTCCGTCACCGGCAGGCGGCGGGTGACCGAGTCGCCCAAGTTGCCTTGGACGACCCGGCCCAGCCAGATGCCGTACTGGGCGATCATCGGCTTGTCGAGGCCGAGTTGGGCGCGCACCGCCGCCCGTTCCGCTTCGGAAGCGTCCGGGGGGACGATCGAGTTGACCGGATCCCCCGGGACGATCTTGAGCATCAGGAACACGATGATGGATACGCCGAGCAGCGTCGGAATCATGAGGGCGAGACGTTTGAGGACGAACGATGCCATGCGCGATCCCTCCTTGATTTATTGAATGGAGACGGTAGTCAAGTCCGCGAACCAGGATTGCGGCTGCACGAAGCCCTTCACCTTCGGCGACAGCGCCCGCAGGTTGAGGTCGTGAACCACGAAGATCCACGGCGCGTCGTCGGCCAGAATCTTGGACGCCTGCTTCAAATATTCGCTCTGCTTGGCGGTATCGAACTCGGCCATCGCTTTGTTTATCAGGTCGTCGTACTGCGGATTGGAGTAGCCTCCGATGTTGATGCCGTTCGGGAAGATCGCCGACGTCGCGAAGAACTGGGAGTAGAACGAAGGCGAGATGGTCGGCAGCGAGATGTTGTACGCGCCCACTTCCTTGTCTTTCGGAAAGCCTTGAATGTAGGAGGTGAGCAGCGTCTGCCATTCGATCGACTCGATCTTCACGTCGATGCCGACGGCCTTCAGGTTTTTCTGGACGTATTCGTTCATTTGCAGCGGCCACATATTGCCCGAGCCGCTCGTCGGCACGAGGAACGTCGTCTTGAAGCCGTTCGGATAACCCGCTTCCGCGAGCAGCTGCTTTGCCTTTTCCGGATCGTACGTGTACGGCTCCGCGTCGTCGCTGTACCAGGCGTGGCCTTTGTACATCGGCTGGGTCGCCGGCGTCGCCGCTCCGCTCAGCAGCGCGGTGCTCATTCCTTCGCGGTCGATCGCATAGTTGGCGGCCTGGCGCACCCGAACGTCCTTCCAAGGTCCGTCCTGGAGATTCAACACGTACGGCCAAATATGCGGGTACGGATTCGTCATGATCTGGAAGCCCGCGCTTTTGAGCTGTTCGATCGATTCCGTCGGCGGCACCTCCGCCCAGTCGATCTCTCCCGATTGCAGGGCCGCGAGCCGGGCGGACGGATCGCTGATCGGCCGCAGGACAAGCTTATCCAGCTTGGGCGCGCCGCCCCAATAGTTCTCGTTCTTCTCCAACACCATCTCCTGGCCTTGCTTCATGCTGACGAACTTGAACGGGCCGGTGCCGACCGGATGGTTGGCGTAATCCTTGCCGCTCTTCTTGATCGCGTCCGGGCTGCCGAACAGAATGTTGGTCAGGTCGTACAACAGGAAGCTGTAAGCCCCTTTGGTCTTGATCGTGATCGTGTAATCGTCCACTTTGCTGTAAGAGTCGACGTAGCGAAGTCCCGACCCGCTGTTGCCCGCAAGCTGGGCGTCGTAATTTTCCGATTTGGGATTCATGATCCGGTCGAGGCCGAAAATGACCGCGTCGGCGTTGAACGGAGTGCCGTCATGGAACGTCACGTTCTTGCGCAGATGGAACGTCCAGAGCGTCGGATCGGTCGCCGACGTCTCCCAGGACTCGGCCAATCCGGGCTTGATCGAGGCCGGCTGATCGGACTTGGTCAAATCCCAGTCGACCAGGCCGTCATAAAGCTGGAAGCCGACGAACCGGAAGCCTTCGTACCCTTCGGTCGGGTACGTGTCGGGCACCGGAATGTTGGCGGCCGTCATGCCGATGATCAAGGTTTGATTCTTCCCCGACGATCCGGAGGACGACCCCGCGGACGCGGAGCCTCCGGCCGCCGCGTTCCCGCCCCCGCCTCCGTCTCCGCAGGCGGACAAGACGAGCAGCGCGGCGATCAGCAAAAAGGCGGTCCATCGTTTGACATTCGCGAGTTCGAGCATGCGTTTCATGTTAACCCCTCCAAAGAGAGCGCAACGGCTCTTTATTTATCTGATTTTTCTGACTTATTTTGTTCTGACTGCTTACCGTTGCGCTGGCGACGATTACTGAGCGACGGGTTGCTCCTCTTCCAACAGATAGCAAGCGGCGATATGGGCCTCCCCGTAATGAGTGAAAGCCGGCGTAACTTCGCGGCACGAGCTGCGGGCCATCGGGCAGCGATCCGCGAACGAGCAGCCTTCGGGCATCGCGGTAATGAGCGGCGGCTGCCCCGGGATCGCGGAGAGCTTGCCCTTCTGGCCCCGCTTCGGCGTCGCTTCAATTAGCCCGACGGTGTACGGATGCGCCGGCGCGGACAGAATCTGGCGGGCGCGGCCGTACTCGACGATCTTGCCGGCGTACATGACGGCGATATCGTCCGCCATCTCGGCGGCGACGCCGATGTCGTGCGTGACCAGGACGATCGACATGCCGTATTCGGCCTGGATCTCCTTGAACAATCGGAGAATCTGCGCTTGGATCGTCACGTCGAGCGCAGTCGTCGGCTCATCCGCCAGGAGCAAGTCGGGCTTGCAGGCAAGCGCCATCGCGATAACGGCGCGCTGCCTCATGCCGCCGCTCATCTCGTGCGGGAAGGCCCGCATCCTTTCTTCCGGCGAAGGAATGCCGACCTTGCCCAGCAGCTCGGCCACTTGGCTCTTCGCTTCGGCCTTGCCGATCTTCCGGTGCGCGGCGATCGTCTCCACGATTTGCTCCCCGACCCGGTACAGCGGATCCAACGCGGACAGCGCGTCCTGGAAAATCATCGCGATGCGGTTGCCCCGAATACCTTCCATCTCCTTGGGAGATTTGGTCAGCAGCTCCTCTTCCCCCAGCTTGATCGAGCCCGAAATTCGCGCTCCGGCCGGCTTCAGGTTTAAGATCGATCGGAGCATCACGCTCTTCCCGGAACCCGATTCCCCCAGGATGACCAGCGTTTTTCCTTTACGTACCTGAAGCGATACGCCTCTGACGGCCGAAACCCTCTTCTTCTGAATGGAGAACTCCGTGACCAGGTTGTCGATTTTCAACAGTTCTGTCATCCCCGCTCCCTCCTTCCACGTTGTCAAACCTTTTGTGTCACCAATACTAACATAAACTTTGCGAATGGAGGATATTGAAACATTCTATACCCTTCCCATGGGTGCAAATCGAGGATTTTATGTTATATTTCTTCACACAAAGAGTCTTGATTGGCTGCGGGCGGCCAAAGCTCACATGCAGTCGTCCGCCCGTCAGCCCTTCAAGATTCTGAAATCCAATCTATCGAGGAGGCCGACGTCTTATGAAAACCATGCATCCCGAACTGACCTACGCCACCATCCACGAGCTGTCCGGTCGAATCCGCAGCCGCGAGATCTCGCCCGTCGAGCTCGCCGAACAGGCGGTCGCGCGAATCGAGCAAGTCAACCCGTCGCTGAACGCGTTCGTCACCGTTACCGCCGAGCTCGCGATGGAGCAGGCGAAGCAGGCCGAGCAGGAATTGATGAAGGGAAACTACAAGGGCCCCCTTCACGGGATCCCGATCGTGCACAAGGACTTGTACTACACCAAAGGAATTCGCACGACGGCCAGCTCGAAGATTCTGAAAGACTTCGTGCCGGATTACGACTCCACGGCCGTCGCCAAACTGGCGGAAGCCGGAACGGTGCTGCTGGGCAAAGTGCAGACGCATGAATTCGCTTCGGGCACGACCACGAACAGCGTCCACTTCGGCCCTTGCCGCAATCCTTGGAACCTGGAGCGCGTTCCCGGAGGCTCGAGCGGCGGAACGGGAGCGGCGGTTGCGTCCGGCATCGCCTATATGGGAACCGGATCCGACACGGGCGGTTCCATCCGCATCCCGGCCGCCTGCTGCGGCGTCGTCGGCATGAAGCCGACCTACGGAAGAGTCAGCCGCTACGGCATCGTGCCGATGGGCTGGTCGCTTGACCATGCCGGCCCCCTGACCCGAAGCGTCCTGGACGCCTCCCTTTCCCTTGACGCCATGTCCGGCTTCGATCCGAAGGACGAATCGACCGTGAACCTGCCCGCTCCCGGCTTGAAAATGGAGTATGCGGAGAGCCTGAAAGGCGTTCGGATCGGCATCCCGACGCGTTACTACTACGACAACGTCGAGGCCGACGTCCTGACCGCCGTGCAAGCCGCCATCGCCAAGTTCAAGGAGCTGGGGGCGGAGGTCGTCGAAGTCGAGCTGTCCAAGATCGGGTACGCCCGCAGCGCCGCGTCGGCCATTCTGATGGGCGAACTCGTCGCCTACCACGAGCCGTGGCTGGAATCCCGGCCGGAAGACTACGGCGCGGACGTCCGCATGATGCTCGAGAGCGGACGGAACCTGCCCGCCTCTACTTATCTTCAAGCCCAGCGTGCGCGCCACCTGGTCGTGCAGGATTTCCTGGACGCGCTGTCCGGCGTCGACGTCCTGCTGACGCCGGCCACGCCGCTGACCGCGCCGACGGCCGAAGATTTCAGCCGAACGCTGCGTCTGGCCGAGTTCACGATGCCGACCAATCTGACGGGGCTGCCGAGCCTGTCGATGCCGTGCGGCTTCTCTCCGGAAGGAATGCCGGTCAATCTCCAGCTGATCGGCCGTCCGTTCGACGAAGCGACCGTGCTCGGCATCGGCTACGGCTACGAATGTAACACGGAGTGGCACCTGCGTCATCCCGAGCTCTAATTCCATTATTTCGATCAGGGGGTTATCAACCATGGAACAGCACCAAAACGCCTCGCAAGCAGCGTCCGCGGCAAGCGATGCCGACGCGAAGAACAAGGAAGTATTCGAGCGGTTCATGTCGGCTTTCAACGGGCTGAAGGAATTGGATCTGACCGATATCGAGCCGCTGCTTCCTCCGACTTACAAGGAGAGCCGCTATCGTACGAAGGAATAACCGAGAGCCGGCGCTCTCGGCGGAGGCCGGTGTTACCCGGTATGGTAATGCCAAGCGTTACCCGGTAATCGCAAGTTGGAGAATCCCGAATTCCGCGATTTCGTCCGGCTTCAGCCCCCGGCGGATGCGGCGGCGAGCTTCGGATAGAGGGTGTCCAGGCGGCTTCGCAGACGAGAGTAGACCGCATCGGCCAGATCGCCGATTGGGTGGAGCGAACCGCCGGCGGCGGTCGAGTAGGTCAGGTAGAGGGGCAGGCGCAGCAGGTCCAGGTCCATCAGCACAACGCGAAAAGGGAGCGGTTCATCCAGCAGCTGCAGAATGCTGACGACGGGAAGGAACGTATAGCCGAAGCCCCGCGCCACGATGTCCAGCGTCACGTCCACGTCGTTCACGATGTGAAATCGCTCCGGCACCGTCCCGAAAAGCCGCATGAATGCCGGTTGGGTGATCTCGCGGAACACCAGCAGCGAGGTTTTGTCGAAGAGGACGAACGGCTTATCCAGCAGTTGGCTTACGCCGGTCATGTCTTCGCCGATCGGCTCGAAGCCTTCCTTCGGATACAGCAGCACGAACCGGTCCTCGAACAGCTCTCGGGAGATCAGATGGGGCTTCTCCGCGCCTCTGTACCTGACGCACAGATCCAATCCGTCGCAATCGATCAAGTTCAGCAGGAGATCCGACGTCTTGTCGACGAACCGGCATTCCGCTTCGGGCGCCACCTGCTGAACGCCTTCGATCATGGAACGCGTGAGCGCCGGATACAGGAACGATTCGACGCCGATCCGCAGCCTGCGCGCATTGGTGACGGCTTCGATCGGGCCGTCCGCCTCATGGGAGTCCCGCTTGCGCAGCAGCGTCGCGGATTCCTCCAACTCCTGGAACAGCTGCAGGGAGTAGGAGAGAAAGAACCGCCCCTCGGTCGTCAGACGAATGCCGTCCCAGCTTCGCTCAAGCAAGGTGACGCCCAGATCGTCCTCCAGCTTGCGCAGCCGGGCGCTGAGCGTGGGCTGGGTAACGTGAAGCGCCTGAGCCGCGCGGGAGATGCTTCGTTCCCGGGTGACCACGATAAAAGAGTGCACGCCGACCGTATCCATGGCCATGACCTCCATTCGCTTTTTGACATCTTGTATGCATTCGCAACCAGAACCTTCAAGGCCCCTTAGGAGAATCGCCCCTCGATCCGATCGGACAATCGGCTGCGGATGCTCTCGATCAGCGCCGCGATCGGATGGCGGGCCGACAAAGCTTCCGAGTAGCTGATATAGACGGGGGAGACCCTGAACGGCGCCGGAATCGTCACCCGGCGGAACGGAAGCGGCCTGCCCGCCAGGTGGGCGATGCTGGAGCCGGGCATGAAGGTGTAGCCGAAGCCGCTGGAGACGATGTCGATCGTAACGGAGACGTTGTCGACGATGTGGAACCGTTCCGGGATGCGGCCGAACAAATACAGAAACACCTTCTCGGTCACGTCGCGATACAGCAGGAGCGGAGAGTTTTCGAACAGGACGAACGGTTTATCGAAAAGCAAGCCGACGTTGCCGAGATCGTCTTGAATGTCCGGATAGTCTTGGAACGGATACATCAGCACCGCTTCGTCGTCCAGGACCTTGACCGACTGCAAATTCGGTTTCGGATGGTAAATGTAGCTGACGCACAGATCGAGGCCGTCACTCTCCAGCATGTTCATCAGCAGATTGGAGGATTTGCTGACGAAGTTGCATTCGGCTTCGGGATCGACCCGCTGAATCGCCTGAATGACCGGATTCATAAAAGCCGGGTACAGGAACGATTCGACGCCGATCCGCAGGCGGGTATCCTTCGTCGCCGCTTCGATCGGCTGATCCAGCTCGCGTGCCGCCCGCTTGCGAAGCAGAGCCGCCGCCTCTTCGAGCTCTTGGAACAACTGCACGGAGTAGGTGAGGAAGAAACGCCCCTGCTTCGTGAGACGAACGCCTTCCCAGCCCCGCTCCACCAGGGCGACGCCCAAGCTGTCTTCCAGCTTGCGAAGCCTCGCGCTGAGCGTCGGTTGGGTGACATGCAGCGATTGGGCCGCCTTGGAGATGCTCCTCTCGCGGGCTACCGCAATGAAGGAGTGCAAGCCTTCCATATCCATGGTCATCCGCCTCCTCGGTATATGTCATATTTTATTACACAAATGCTCGGGTGAGTAGTCTTCAGATGCTGGAATCCATGTTTTCTGAACACAATCTTCGTAAAAAATTTAAATTTTCGGGAGGAATTCGAATGAATACTTGGCTAAATGCAGAGGAAACGGCACTTGTCATTATCGATATGCAGAACGATTTTTGCCATGAGGACGGCGCTTCCGCGAAGGGCGGCATGGCCGACATCCCCGCTTTTCAGGCGTGCGTGCCCAAGATCGAAACGTTGATCTCGTCCGCCCGCTCGTCCGGCGTCCCCGTCATCTTTGTTTACATGACATTGGAGGAAAGTACGAAGTCGGAGGCGTGGAAAAACAAGTTCGGAACGGAAATGTCGATCATCGAGAAAGGAACGTGGGGGACGGAGTTCTACAAGCTTGTCCCTCAGGAAGGCGACGTGCTCGTGGAGAAGCACCGGTTCAGCGCGTTTATCGGCACGAACCTGGACCTCATCCTGCGTTCGATGGGACGCAAGTCGATCGTGCTCACCGGCGTTCTGACCAACGTGTGCGTCGAATCGACCGCCCGCGACGGCTTCATGCTGGATTACAACGTGACGATGGTGTCCGACGCCGTCGCCGGATCGAATCCGGCCGCCCATCAGGCGACGCTGGATAACTTCGCGAACGTGTTCGGCAAAGTGCTGACGTCGGAAGAGATTGCTACTTACTGGACGGAAGCGAGGGACCTCGCGGTTCGATGAGCCGATTCGCCCGGATAGCCCACAGCCCATTGCGCTCGGTCGGCTCCAAGCTGTTCCTGGTCGTGACGGGCGGCATTCTTGCTTGCGTCGTGACGCTGGGCTGGTTCTCCTACGACACCTCTCGCTCCGTCATCGAGCGGAAGGTGACGGACTCCAGCCTGGCCACGACAACCCAGACCGCCGCGCGGCTGGATCTGATTCTGGCGGGTTACGAGCGGCGAACGACCGAGCTGCTCAACGACAGCCGGTTCCAGGATCTTCTCTCGCGGGCCAACGACGCCGTCGCTCCCGAGGCCCGCTCGGCGGCGCGCCAGCTGTCGAGCCTGCTCTCGTCCGAGCTGCAGTACGACAACCTGCTGTCCGGCATCTACCTGATTCCGGCCGACGAGAAACGCGAGACGATCGGAACGGTTGCCGGTTCCGCGGCCCAGCGGCTCCGAAGCGTCTCCCTTCCGCTGCTGGAAGCCCGGCAGGGCGATCCGATCTGGCTGCCGACGCTGAGCAAAGGTTTGTCAGGGATCGAGAACCGGCCGACTATCGTCGTCGCCCGGCCGCTCTCTAACATGAGCTCCAGCAAGCCCTACATGTGGCTCACCTTCGAGATCGACGTGCTGGCGCTGGAACAGGCGCTGGGCACGATTGATTTGGGCGAGGGAAGCGCGGCATACATCGTCGCGGACGACGGCCGGATCGTCTATTCCCCAGTTGCCGGCGAGCTTGCTTCCCCGTACCCGTTCGATCGTCCGCCTTCCGGAGGCTATGCGACCGGTGACCAGAACGGGCGGGCAACGCTGACCGTCGGCGCGGGACTGGCCGAACCCGGCTGGCAGCTCATCGGCAATATTCCCGTGTCCGTGCTGCATGGCGCCTCGGAGCGCATCCGGAATCTGACGGTCCTCCTGTCGCTCGTCTCCGTGGCGGTCGCCGCGGGAATCGGCTTTTACATTTTCGCGTCGGTCTCCCGGCCGCTGCAACGACTGCGCCTGCTGATGAACGACGGGGAAAAGGGGCGGCTGAACGTCCGCTCCGCACTGCGCCGCAAGGACGAGATCGGCGAAGTCGCCGGCAGCTTCGACCGCATGATGGAGCAGATGGCCGAGCTCGTCCGGCAGACGAACGGCTCCGCGGACGAGGTGCTGCAGACCGCCTCCTCGCTCGCCGACGCCTCGCGCCGCACGGCCCAAGCGGCGCGGGAGATCGCCGCAGCGACGCAGGAGATTGCGTCCGGCGCGGTCCACCTGGCTGCCGAATCGGAGCGCGGCAGCGAGATGACCGAGAATATCGGCGCGCGGGTCCGCTCGGTCGTCGGAGACAACGAGGCGATGGGACTCGCCGTATCGGAAGTCGAAGCGGCCGGAGAACAAGGCTCCGCTTCCATGACCGGTCTGATCGGTACGACCGAACGGACGGAAGAGAGCATCCGCCAACTGGTCTCCAAGATCGACGCGTTGCAGGAAAGCGCCGCGGCGATCCGCCGCATCCTCGATCTGCTCGGGGACGTGGCCGCCAAGACGAACATCCTGTCGCTCAACGCCGCCATCGAGGCGGCCCGTGCCGGGGCGGGAGGCAAAGGCTTCATGGTCGTCGCCGACGAGATCCGGTCGCTGGCCGACAAGTCGAAGCTGGCCATCGCGGATGTCCGGACGATCACGGATTCGATCCGGCGAGAGATCGGCGAGACCGTCAGCGCTCTCCGGGAAGTGAATCCCCTGTTCCGAGAACAGACCGCGGCGGTACGCGACGCGGACCGGATGTTCCGGGACGTCCGGGAGCGGATGAGCGGCTTCGTCATCCGCATCGGCAGCGCCTCCGACTCCGTCGACCGCCTCGGAGAAGCGCAGTTCGCGCTGGCCTCAGCCATGGATACTGTCAGCTCCGTCGCCCAGCAGGCCTCCGCCACTTCCGAGCAGGTCGCTTCCCTGAGCAACGAGCAGCTCTCCGTCAGCGATAACCTCGTTCGGCTGGCCGATCGGCTGGAGTCCGTCTCCGGCGAGCTGCGGACGTCCTTATCCCGCTTCGTAGTTTAACGACGTCAAAAGGCTGTGTTCCCTGCGGGAAACTTTCGCGGGAGACACGGCCTTTTTGGGGTTCGAGCCGGAGCGGTCGGTTAGCGATATGGTAATAAACGTAACGAAATACAAAAATCCGTCGATATAGTAACTGTTAAAAGGATTGATCATGAACCAATAGGGGATTTCAAATTGGCTTACTCCATCATGGCGTTTCTTCTTTTACTATGGATTATCATCCGGTTCGTACCCCTTATGATCTTCATTGCATTCCCCATAGCAGCGATTTTCTACTATGTTTTCATAGCTGCATCCTTTGGGTACGCCATCTACTTGTTTTCAACGAGCAAAAGGTGGCTGTCTTTCAGGAGAGTTCTCGCCATGGTTTTTCTGATTCCCGTCGCCGTAGTTATATATGCTGAGATTCGGGAAGATTTGAAGCCCCGCTATGTAATGCCGGATAAAAAATTAATAGAATCCTATATCAGTCGAGAATACTTCACTTCTTCAGAATCATTGGATTTGAATGATCTTGAGGTAACATACAGCAAGCCAACCAAAGAACTGCAATTAACTTTGAAAACCAAGTCAAACGATTTCCTTGCAGGCTTGGAATACAATTTAACGGCTCAAACTTTCCTTGATCGTCTGTATCAAGAATATATCGAAATTCCAAAAAACCTTACAAAGGCATCGCGCATACCCCAGTCGATTACATTGAACGGATATTGGGGAGAAGCCCGGTTGTTCATTGCGCATTTTCAAAAGAAGGACAATCACTTTCAACTTGTTGCGCCGTATCCCTACTTAAGACTGATAAGCTCCAATAACAACTGGTACTTGGAGTATCGCGACGATAACAGCGGAGAGACAAATCGATTGCTGGTAAAAGAATTCAAACGATCAAGCGATTACCAAGTTGACTTCTTTGCCGCCGTAGCCGATGAGACGTGATGCTCGTCCGGCGTTTACGGAGCATCAATCAGCACCTCTCTTCCGAGAAACAAGCGAAAAAAAAGGGACGGGAATAACCAATGCAGAAGCGTCCAAAGCTCCAAAAGATGATGTATCTGTTGCTGGCCGTATGGCTCGCGGGAATTTACCTGAACTTCTCCGAACCCAACATCCTCTTCACCATTGTCTTTACTCTCTACACCATTCCGGTTGCAGGCGGTTCGCTAGCCTACTCTCTTATGTTTTTCAGACGGGACAAACCAAAAAAGCTCAGCGATAAAGCAGCGGGAGTTGTGTTCCTGGTTCCTTTTCTTGTACTAATGTTCCTTGCTCTTCATCAGTCGCTTGCTCCCAAACCGACTCCAAACGAAGATCAGATCCATGCTCTCTATGAAAGTTATCTAAAGGACGATGCAGTGGTAATAGCCTCAAATTTGTCCAATTATAATGCCGAAAAGAAAAGCCTTATCCTGGATATTGCTCTAAATTCTGATTCGTTTCTCAGTCAAACAGAAAGGAACCCGCAAACGCAACAAGCGCAATCTTTCATGCAATTGCTCCAGCAAATTTATATTGAAATCCCTCAAAGACTAAATGAAGTTTCTAAAAAGCCAAAAACCATCACCGTCTATGGCTACTGGGATAGACAGCAAATTGTCGAGGCAAATTTCGTGATGTCCCATGACCGTTACGTACTGAGCGCACCTTATCCTGATCTAAGATTAGCAGGTTACAACCGCGAAATTTACTTAAAAACAGGAACGGATGTCGCTATCAAAATTCCTCTGCGCTTCGAGTCGCCGTTTGCCTTATACCTCATCTAACAACATCATCTTGCCAAAGCAAAAGAAGCCTCGCCCTGAAGACTCGTTTCGTCTTGGAGAGGCGAAGCTTCTTTGTTCTATCGACCGTGATTACGCGCTTAGCACCGCCGTGCCACCGCCGGCTTGGAGCTGGTACATGCCGTAGTACCGGCCCTTCAGCTCCATGAGCGTCTCGTGGTTGCCGCGCTCGACGATCTCGCCGTGGTCGAGGACGAGAATCTGATCGGCCTGCCGGATCGTCGACAGCCGGTGGGCGATGACGAACGTCGTGCGCCCTTTCTTCAGGACGTCGAGCGCCGCCTGGATGATCGCCTCGGTCTCGGTATCGATGCTGGCCGTCGCTTCGTCCAGGATGAGAATCGCCGGGTCGTAGGCGAGCGCCCGCGCGAACGAGATGAGCTGCCGCTGGCCTGCGGACAGCGTGCTGCCCTTCTCGATGACCGGCTCGTCGATGCCTCCGGGCAAGTTCCGGAACATATCGTAGGCGCCCACGTCACGCAGCGCCTGCTCGACCTTCTCCCGGCTGATGGCCGGGTTATCCAGGCTGACGTTGGACGCGATCGTACCGGTGAACAGGAACGGATCCTGCAGCACGATGCCCATATGCTGGCGCAGGAGCTGCTTCGGAATGTCCCGCACGTCGGTTCCGTCCACCCGGATCAAGCCGTGTTCCACATCGTAGAAGCGGAACAGCAGGTTCAGAATCGAGCTTTTGCCCGAGCCCGTATGGCCGACCAGCGCGACCGTCTCGCCCTGGCGGGCCTGGAACGAGATATTCTTCAGCACGTTCTCCCCGGCCTTGTACGCGAACGTGACGTTCTCGAACGACACTTCGCCTTTGTAGCGCGGCAGCGTTCCGGTCGCCACGTCGACGCCCGGTTCGTCCAGCAGCGTGAACACCCGTTCCGCGGATACGCGCGCCGTCTCCAGATTCGCGAGCTGGTTGACGATGCCGACGATCGGCTGGAACATCCGGTTCATATAGTCGACGAACGCGTACAGCACGCCCACCGTCACCGCGCTTCCGAACAGGTCCCCCCAGAACAGCCACACGACTCCGATGAAAATAATGTTCCGCAGCACGTTCACCAGGTTGTGGGACGTGATCGAGTTCAGGCTGAGCATCTTGTTCTGATACGTATAGAACTCCTGGTTGTGCCCGTCGAACTCCTCCATCGTCTGCCGCTGGCGGCGGAACGCCTGGATGATCGGCATCCCGTTGATCGACTCGTTGATCATCGCGTTGATGTCGCTCAGCTTCGTGCGGATGACATGGTTGTAACGGGCCGCGTACTTGCGGTAGACGATGATCCAGACGATCAGGATCGGCACGAGCGGCAGCGCGATGAGCGCGAGCGTCGGGCTGAGCACGAACAGCGCTCCCAGAATGGCGGCCATGTACACCGCCCCGGTGAAAAAGTTCGCCAGCACCGCGACAAACAGCTCCCGGATCGCCTCCGTGTCGTTCGTGATGCGGGAGACGACCTTGCCGGCCGGCAGGTTGTCGAAGTATTGCACCGGCAGCCGCTGCGTATGGGCGAAGACGTCCTCGCGCATCCGCTGCACGATCCGGTTCGCCGACGTCTGCAGCAGCAGCCTCTGGCCGTACGTGAACACGGCCGCGAGCAGCAGCAGGCCGAAGTAAGAAGCCGCCAGCGTCAGAAGGCTCGGCATCTCCGGCTTATAGAAGCGGTACAGCTCGGACGCGCTCAGCTTCGTGACCGGATAGGCCTGCTCGCTGCCGTCCTTGGCCTTCACGGTCAACGTGCCGTCCGATACGCTGCGAGCGCCGTCCGCGAAACGGGCGGCATCTTCACCGGCCAGCCAATAGTAACTGCGCCCGACCTGCAGCACATGGGCCGCCGCTCCCCGCGGCTCGCCTGCCGAGAAGCGGTCCTCCCGCTTGTAGAACTTGCCGTCGTACTCGGCCGTCATCTTGCCGCTCGCCGAAGTCTCGTACCAGGTTTTCTCGACGCCGAGGATGTTCTGGTCGATCATGCGCTTGGCGATGAACGGACCCATCAGCTCGACGGTCACCGAGAGCGCGAGCAGAATCAGCGCCAGAATAATCGGCTTCTTATAAATAAGGGCGTATTGAAGCAATCGCTTGCCTGTTTTCCCCACGGATTCGCACCTTCAATCTTTTTCGGAATTCGATCGGTCCGGTCAGGCCGGATTAAGGATTAGGACGCCTCGACCATCGCTTCGAGCTGCTGGCGGTCGTACTGCTCCTTGTACCAGCCGCCGAGACTCAGCAGCTGCTCATGCGTTCCTTGCTCGACGATCTGTCCTTCGTCCAGAACGACGATCCAGTCCGCGTGCTGTACCGCCGACAGGCGATGCGTCGTGATGAGCGTCGTCTTGCCCGCCCGCTCGGTGCGGATGCCCTCGATGATCTCGGCTTCCGTCTTGGCGTCGACCGCCGACAGCGCGTCGTCGAGCATCAGGATCTCCGGGTCGGCGATGAGCGCCCGGGCGATGCTCACCCGCTGCTTCTGGCCGCCGGACAGCGCCACGCCCTTCTCGCCGACGAGCGTCTCGAGCCCGTCCGGGAGGAACCGGATGTCCTTGGCGAACGAAGCCCGGGCGAGCGCCCGCTCCAGCTCGTCTTCGGTCGCGTTCTCGCGGCCGAACAGGATATTCTCGCGAATGGTGCGCGAGAACAGAATCGGCTGCTGCGGCACGTACCCGATCCAGCCGAGCAGCCGGTCGATCTCGACCTGCGCCAACGGGACGCCGGAGACGGAGATCTCCCCGCTTCCGAGAGGGTATTCGCGCAGCAGCTGCTTCAGAAGCGTCGTCTTCCCGCTGCCGGTCCGCCCGACGATGCCGAGCGTCTGCCCGCGCTTCAGCGCCAGATCGATCCCTACCAGATTGTCGATAGACGAGCTCGGGTAGCGGAAGGTGACGCTGTTGAATTCGACGCTCTCCGGCGTCTCGACCGGAACGAGCCCGTCGCCGTCGTCGACGTCCGGCTTGTAGCCGAGCGTCTCGTTGACGCGGTCGAGCGAGGCGTTGCCCCGCTGCATGATATTGATCAGCTCGCCGATGGCGAACATCGGCCAGATCAGCATGCCGAGGAACACGTTGAACGAGACGAGCTCGCCCAGCGTGATCTCGCTGCGGAACACCAGATAGCCGCCATAGCAGAGCCCGATAATGTAGCTGAGGTTGACCAGCACTTTATTGGTCGGCTCGAACAAGGCGTCGATCTTCGCGACCGCGATATTGCGCCCGAGCACTTCGTTCGTTTTCTCATGGAACCGGTCGCGGTCGGCTTCTTCCTGAACGTAGGCGCGGATGACGCGGACGCCGGAGACCGATTCCAGCACCTGGTCGTTCAGCTCGCCGAACGAGTCCTGGGCCCGCATGAAGCGGTCGTGGATCTTGCGGCCGAACGTCGTCATGAGCAGCGCCAGGATCGGCAGCGGCAGCAGCGCCGCGAGCGTCAGCTTCCAGCTGATCAGCACCGCCATCATGAACAGCAGCGTCAGCATGAACAGAGACGAGTCGATCAGCGTCAGGATGCCGAAGCCCGCCGTGTTCGAGATCGCCCACAGGTCGTTCGTGGAACGCGCCATCAGGTCGCCCGTCCGGTTGCGTTCGTAGAACGTCGGCGTCATTTTCAGAAAATGCCGCATGAGCCGCTTCCGCAGCAGCCTCTCCAGCACGAAAGCCCCGCCGAACAGCTGATACATCCACACGCAGGTGATTCCGTAGCTGATGACCGTAAGCGCGCCCCAGAGCACCAGCGTCTGGGCGAATGCGCCGCCCGACATCGTCCCGTCGTGGATGCCGTCGATCGTAAAACCGACCAGCTTCGGCGGGATGACGTCCACGATGCCGCAGATGATGAGCAGCCCGATCGCGAGCGAGTATCTTCGCCAATGCATTTTGAAGAACCAGCTCAGCTTTTTCAATACGATGAACATTCTTCTCTCCCACACCTTTCTGTCTATCGAAATTTCGCCATTCGGAAGGTCCAAAAAACAAGAGGCATACCGCCGCAAGCGATACGCCTCTTGTCATCGGACCGGAACACACGTTCCCTTCCGTCCGTGTAAGAAAGGCGCACGATTACGGTAACGTAACCATGCGCCTGGGATAGTGAACCCGATTAGATCCGCGCGGATGGATTACGTTCATGCGATTGGCGAGTGCGGCGGGTAAAAGTTGGAACAATCATGTCGTTATGCATGGAACGCAATCCTCCTTTCCAAATGTGAAATCTATTTGACACTTTACACTGGGCAACGCGTGCTGTCAATCGGTTCGGCAGAGATTTTCTGGTTTTTTTCGGAGAGCTCCTCCAAAAGGGATCGAACCCCTCCTTGAAGCATCCTCGACCCGGGGATCGAGGCGGTTTTCGGCAAATTCCTCCTGCTTACGCCCCTTGGGTCCCGGGGTAAAGGGAGAATACAAGCATCCCGTTGAGCGGAACCGTTCGGGCCTCGCCGCGGCCAGGTCCCGACGGTCCGGGAAAGGCGGAACGCCATGGCGATCATCGCGGTCTATCTGGCCATCGTTATGCTGGTCATCGAAATCTCCGTCGTTCTCGTGGAAGCGACCGGGCTCGAGCGGCGGGTGGCGAGGTTCCAGGTCGTCTCGCTGCTGACCGGAACCGGCTTCACCACCCAAGAGTCGGAGCTCATCCTGGGGCACCCGGTCCGGCGCCGGATCGGCATCTTTCTCATCCTGTTCGGCGCGTTCTCTCTCGCGGTCGTCATCTCGATCATGAGCAGCCTGCTGATCCGGGACTTCCGGCTCGCGCGGCTCGCCGCGGCGGCGGCCGTGCTGCTGGCGGCCTTGCTGGGGCTGCGGACTCCCGCGGCCGGACGCTGGCTGAACAACCGGATGAGCGGCCGGTTCCGGATGACGTTCGAGATTCATGAGCTGTCGGTGGAGGAAGCGCTGCTGTTCTCGGGCGACGACGCGTTCCTGGACATTCCGATCGGTCCCGACTCCCCCCTGCGGGGCCGAACGCTCTCCGGCCTGAGCGAGAGCCAGGGCGATCTGAACGTGCTGGTCCTCAAGCGCGGAACGGTCATGATCCGAGATCGGAGACTGGACACGGAGCTGGAGGCCGGGGACGTTCTCTATGTCTACGGAGACCGTGCGGCGATCGCGCAGGCGTTCGAACGGGATATCGCCTACAAGAAGAAGCTGCAGGAGGACGAGAAGCAGGCGCAGACGCCGCTGTAAACAGAAGGGAAGTGCGGAAGATGAACGACAAGCTCGACTTGCGGGACAAAAAGCTTCGCGAAGCGCAGCTGCAATTCCTGTTTCCCTTCTCGCTCGAAGCGAACGGCCAGCGGAAGATGCGGGACGTGCTGCTGGGCGAAGGGTACGACGCGTTCAGGCTGGACGAGCTGGCGCTCGAGCGCCGCTATTACGGGAAGCGGCGGGTGTCCCACCGGGAGATGGAGAGCTACTATTTGCCGTTCACCAGCCACATCCTCTACCCGGACGACGACAATCCCGAATGCTTTCAACGGCTGAGCAAAGCGCTGAACGCCGAAGCCGAACTGGCTTCCCCGTCGGCACGGTGGCGGTTCGCCATTCATTCCACGGACGTCGTGCTCACTCCGTTCGACACGGGTTTCCTGACTCTCCGGGTCGGGCTATCGGGGGAGGGGCTGTCCCTGACCCAAGCCGTCGAATTCGCCAAGCGGTTCCGCGTGCTTCAGCATCCGGCCGGGGAGCAGCCGGAAGACCGCGTCGTGTACGAAGGCCGGACGTACGACCAAGTCGAATCGTTCCTGTTCGAGGCGCTCGTCCCGCGAACGATGCCGTTTCTGGACCGGTCGTCGATGAACGACACGTACTTCGAGAAGCTCCCCCTGCTGATCGACGAACGCATGTACGTGATCGCCTTGTACTTGTTCGACGAGCAGGAGGACATCTCCCTGATCGACCGCTACCGGGCTACCCGCCTGGACGGCATGGACGAGGAGGGCAAGCCCTACGTGAGCGCCAGCCATCTTCCATACATCCGGGGCTATTGCCGGGACACCGGCTACGACCGCTGGGCGCCGGACACGTTCTATCTGGCCGACGAGAGCAGCTTCTGCTGCCTGACCCGGGCTCCCGACAAGCTGGCCGACCGGCTGGCCGGGAAGATGTACGGCGAGTACTATTACGGCTTGCTGCTGAACCTGTTCCATCGCATCGTCCTGCTCAAGCTGTCCACTTCCTACTCCAAAGTCCAGCTCGAACGGAATCCGGAGGAGACCGCCCTGCTCATCCGTTCCATCACCGCCTTCTCGGCCAAGTACTATTTCCTGGAGGTGGCGTCTCAGTCGCAAGGGCGCGAGATCTTCCTCCAATTGCGCCGAATGTACGGCAACGACGAGCTGTTCGAGGACGTCAAGCAGACGCTGAACGATCTGTTCCAGTACCAGGAGAACTCCACTTCGAAGCGTTCCAGCTACTTGCTGACGGTGCTCACCATCTATACCGTCATCAGCGGCATCTACGGCATGAACCAGGTCATCGACGATTTGAAGGGACGGATCCGCTGGTCGGTCGTTCTCTCGTATTCGCCGTTCCAATGGATCGCTCTCGTCGTCACCGTGTCCGGGCTCGTCGTCGCCTTCGGGCTGACCGTCAACGTCCTGTGGAAGTGGGCCGCCGATTGGTTCCGCCGCCGAATCCGTCCGCTGTAAGCGCGAAAAGCGCTCCCCTCTAGGAGCGCCCCTCTTCAAAATCTTCGATCGGTCTTCATGGGCACGACGTCGGCCGTTTCCATATAGAACGTGAGCAGCCTCTCCTTGAGAGAAGCCAGCACGCCCGCAAGCTCCGGATCGTCGATGCGGTTGTCCGTCTCGCGCGGATCGCGGCGCAGATCGTACAGCTCGTCGCTTTCGTAGAAGCGCCTGACGTACTTGTAGTCGCGCGTTCGGCACATGACAGCTTTCGTATGCTCGGGCCCTTCCTGCTGCTGCAGGCCCACCCGGGGCCAGTACAGACCGGCGGATGTCCCCATCGACGTGCTCTCCAGCTCCATCGCCTGCGTCTCTCCGTGCAGCCGTCCCCCTTCGGAAAATACCGCGTCCCGGTGCTCGTCGCGTTCCCCGGCCAGCACCGGCAGCAGCGAGCGGCCGAAATGGGTGTGCCCCGGCGTCAGGCCGACGAGCGCCTCCACCGTCGCGGGGAAGTCGATCAGCTCGACGAGCGCATCGCTGACCCGCGGCTGAACGTCCACCCCCTTCGGCGGCTTGATCAGGAACGGGACGTTGGTCAGACAATCCTCGAACGTGTTTTGCGTCTTTTCCACCAGTCCGTAATCTCCCGTAAAGTCCCCATGGTCGGAAAAGAAAAATACCGCCGTGTCGTCGTAAAGACCCGCTTCCTTGAGCGCGTCGAGCAGCAGCCCGAACTGGTGGTCGACGCGCGCGCACATGCCGTAATACGTCGCCCGCAGCTCCCGCCAGCGATCCTCGGTCCATCCTTGCAGCTTCTGGCGATCGTAGATGCCTTTGAGCAGGCTCGGCTTCTTCTCCCAATCCGGCGCGGGCGTCCGCTCCGGCAGCCGATCCCGGTCGATCCGGCCGAACCACGGCTCTTCGACCCCGTAAGGGGGATGGGGGTACAGAAGCGGCAAATAGATGCACATCGGCTTGTCGTGCGGCGCGTTGCGGATAAAGTCGATCGCGCCGAGAACCATCGCCCAATCTCCGTCGTAGTAGGCTTCCTCGTCCGGCGCTTTCTCCAGGCGGCCGGCATAGAACGAATAGTAGTTGTCTCCTTCGGGATCGCCGCGCCAGCCGTCGGCGGCATGCAGGTTCGTCTCCGGGCGCGGCAGCTTCTCCGGCTTGTACTTGATGTCGCAGTAGGCGTCGAAGCCGTTCTGGGCCGGCACGAGGTCGTTCTTGCCGCCCCACCATACCTCGTAGCCGTTGTCCTTGAGCGTTCGCAGCAGAACCGGCTCGTCCTCCTGCATCATATGGAACATCGTGCGGTGGCCGCGCACGTGCGGATACCAGCCGCTCATGAACGAGCAGCGGCTCGGCGTGCAGACGGGATTCTGGCAGAACGCGTTGCGGAACGACACGGCTTCCGTCCCGGCGAGCCGGTCCAGGTTCGGCGTGACCGCGGCTTCGTTGCCGAGATGCCCCATGACGTCGGCGCGCCATTGATCGGGGTTGAAGATGACGATATGCGGTTTGCCTGACATGCTGTTTCCTCCTTCGGCGATCGGATTTGTCTACTTGCGCCGGATAAGCCGCGGCGACGCCGGACGCGCCCGCGGCGGTTCGTCCGGCTCGCGTTCGCGGCCCGCCGCCGGTCAGCCTTTGACCGAACCGGCGATGCCGTTGATAAAGTAGCGCTGGAACAAAATGAAGACGACCATGACCGGGATCAGCGAGATGGAAGCGCCGGCGGCCATGCCCGACCAGTCGACCGTGTTCTCCCCGGTGAACGAGAACATGCCGACCGCGAGCGTCCGCAGCTCGGGCTTGTTCAGCGTGAAGATCAGCGGGACGAAGAACGAGTTCCACGTCCAGATGAACTGCATGATGACCGTCGTGGACACGATCGGCAGCGAGAGCGGCAGCATGATCTGCCGGAACGTCCGGAAGAACCCGCTGCCGTCGATCTCCGCCGACTCTTCCAGCTCCTGGGGAAGCGACCGGAAGTGCGCCGTGTACAGCAAAATGAACAGCACGTGGGCGCCGGACGATTCGGCCAGAATGACGCCGGGCATCGTGTTCAGCAAGCCAAGGTGCTTGATCAGCTGATAGACCGGCAGGATCGTGTACCCTTTCGGAATGAACATCGTCGCCGTGAACGCCGCCAGAAGCACCCGGGCGCCAGGGAAGCGGACGCGTCCGAGCGCGTAGCCGGCGAGCGCCGACAGGACGACGACGATGACGACGGTGGCGGCCGTGACGATCGCCGAGTTGGCGAAGTACGCCGAGAAGTGGCCGACCCGCCATGCCCGGGAGAAGTTGCTCCACTGGGCGCTCTCCGGCAGCAGCCGGATGCCGGAGGCGATATATTCGGTGTTCGTCTTCAGCGAAGAGAACAGCATCCACACAAAAGGATAGACCCACAGCGCGCCGAACGTCAACAAAGCCAAGTGCAGCAGCGCGTTCGTTCCGCGTCTCGCGACGAGTCGCCTCATTCGCGCCCGCCTCCTCTCGCGGCGGCGGCGCGGCGAGGCCGCTCCCCGCGTTCCCTGGACGCCTGCACGAGCCAGCCGAGCAGCAGCGTCAGCAGGAAGATCGCGAGACCGAACACGATGCCGGCCGCGGAAGCGTACCCGATCCGCGGGAAGCCGCTCGTGTTGAAGGCATAATTGTAAATATACAGATCGACCGTCTCCGTCGCGTAGAAGGGTCCTCCGCCCGTCAGCGTCTTCACCAGGTCGAACACGTGCATGCTGTTCACGACGGTGAGCAGCAGCACGACGGCGGCCACCGGCCTCAGCAGCGGCAGCGTGACGTATCGCAGCACCTGCGCGCTTCCGGCCCCGTCGATCCGGGCCGCCTCGAACGCTTCGCCGGGAAGCGACTGCAGGCCCGCCAGCCAGTAGACCATCGCCATGCCGAAAAACTTCCACGACCCGACGAGCACCAGGACGCCCATCGCCGTTCCCGCCTGCCCCAGCCACGGCACGGGCTCCGAAAGCAGCCCCAGCTTAAGCAGCAGGCCGTTCACGAGCGCGTTCTCGTTGCCGAAAATGAACTTCATGACGATGCCGACCGTGGAAGCCGCGGTCACGACGGGCAGGAAATAGACCGTCCGATAGAACACTTTGCCCCGGAAAACGGCCCGATTGAGAACGAGCGCCAGCAGCAGCGACGACGGGAGCAAGATCGCCGCCGTCGCGCCGATGTAGATCAGGCTGTTGCGGAAAGCGTTCCAGAACGCAGGATCCCGCAGCAGCTCGGAGAAATTGCTCCATCCGACGGAATCCTCCAACGGACCGATGCCGCTCCATTCGTAGAACGAATAGACGTAGCTCATCGCGATCGGATAGATCGTGAACGCGGCGAAAAAAACGACCTGCGGCAAAACGAACAGATACGCCCACGCGTACCGCGTTCTTTTCCGGCGGGAAAGCGTCACAACGGAGCGAGACGCATCGGTCCGGACCGTCATCGCCTCGTTGGCTCCCAAGGACATGGCGCGAACTCAACTCCTTTCCTCCAAACGGTACGGCGGGCGGGAACGCGGACGCCGGATGCCCCGACCGCCTCCGTTCTCCATGCCCGCGGCCCCGCTCATTTCGCCAATTCCGCGTATTTGTCGCTCGTGTACGGCTCGAACGGCGTCCAGTTCGGGAATTGGTAGTCCGTCGCCGAGATTTTCGCGCCCGACCGGCTCACTTTGTCGATCGATTCCTTGAGCGCCTGATTGTAGCCCGCGCTAAGCTGGGCCAGCTGCCCTTTCAAGTCCGTCACCTGTCCCGCCAAATATCCTTCGACGATCTGCCCGACGTTCTCCTTCGGCTTCTTGCCGTTCAGCTCCGTGTTCACCTGCACCGCCGCTTTGTTGCGCGTATACGGATGGGGCGACAGGATGAACGCCTTGTCCTGAATGTCCTGCGCCTGCAAGAACTGAGGATTGTCGACCTGGGTCGTCTTGTTCTGTTCGACGATCGGCGAGCCTTCCACGCCGAGCTTGAGCTGGTTCACGTAGAAATGATCCATGTAATAGTTCAAGAACAGCTTGACTTCCTCGTAGTGCTTCGTGTTCTTGCTGACGTGCACCGTCGCCTTCGTCTCCCCTTGGAACGCGTAGTAGGAGGGCTTCCCGTCCTTCGTCGGAAGCGGCGCGACGCCGAAGTCGTTAAACTTGTTGTTCTGCTGAAGCTCCGAGGACAGGAACGTGCCGTCGATGACGAACGCGGCTTTGCCTGCGGCGAACAGGCTGGAAGCTTCGCGGTAATCGATGACGAGGCTGTTCGGGTGAAGCAGCTTCTCGTCCTGCAGCTTCTTGAGAAATTCGACCGATTCCACATAGCCCGGAGAATCGAATTCGTATTGCCCGGTCTTCAGGTTGAAGCCGTCGTTCGGGACAACCTCCGGCTTGATCGCCGTCGCCATCTGCCCGATATAGCCGGTGACCAGCCAATCCGTCTTGATGCCGAGAATGAGCGGGTAGACGTCGCTTCCGACCTGGCGGATTTTCTCGCCGACCTTCTCCAGGTCCTCCCACGACTTCGGAACGTCGTTCTCCGTCAGCCCCGCCTTGGCCAACACGTCCTTGTTGTAATAGAGCATGTGCGAGTACCGGCGCGGCGTGAAGTGGGGCAGCGCGTAGACGCTGCCGTCCAGGGTCGTGTACCCTTCCGTCCACGTTCCGTCGTAAAATTGCTGCTTCCGCTCGTCCGTCAGCACGTCGTCGAGATTGTGGATCAGCCCGAGACGGTTCAGCTGGTCGATCGGCACGGCGTTGGAGTTGGCGAAGATGTCCGGCAGGCTGTTGCTGGAGATCGCGGCCTGAAGCTGGGCGGGATACTGCGAAGAGACGATATCGGGAAAATCGACGTGAATGTTCGGATAGTCCTTCTCGAAGTCGGCGATCGTCTGTTCGATCGCCTGCCGCGATTCGGGCCAGCGGCTCCAATAGGTAATGGTGACCGGCGCTTTCGATCCGGACGCCGTGTCGGCGGCGGCTGTGCCGGATGCGGTGCCGGATGACGTTCCGGATGCCGTAGAACCGGTCTGCTCGGAGGAGCAGCCCGTTAACAGCAAGGAAATGGCGGCGGCCGAAGACAACAGGCCGAAGGCGATTTTGTTCATGAGGACACTCCCTTGAAGGTAAAGTAGGCTCGTCTTCGCTTCTCCGGTCGTCCGGTCGCCAGCGGCATATCTTTAAATTCGGATCGAGTAACTCGGATTAGACTTGGCGCCCATCCGTCTTGCCGCTCGATCTCTCTTCCCCGCATTATACCGTAGC
Source organism: Cohnella zeiphila (assembly GCF_014212055.1). Classification (GTDB taxonomy): domain Bacteria; phylum Bacillota; class Bacilli; order Paenibacillales; family Paenibacillaceae; genus Cohnella; species Cohnella zeiphila. The sequence goes on from NZ_JACJVO010000048.1 coordinate 41,141, forward strand.
GCCGGTTCGGCGGCAGCGGGAATGATTTAGCGCCTTGGGCGAACTTTTTAGCGCGGCCCGCCGGATCGTGTGCCGTGCAGCCGGCGGTATTCGCCCGGCGTCATGCCGAACGCCTGCTTGAACAAGCTGCCGAAATAGCGAAGATCGGCATATCCGACCGCCTCCGCCACGTCGGCTACCGGGTCGTTGCCGGCGAGCAGCAGGAGCCGGGCTCTCTGCATTCTTCGTTCTACCATATAGCGGACGAACGGAACCCCGACCCGCTGCTTGAACAGGCGGCTGAACGTCACCGGATGAACGCCCAGGCGGGAGGCCGCTTCCTCGAGCGATAGACCCGGGCCCTCCCCGTTCTCGAGCAACCCCAGCACTTCATCCCAAGCTGTCGCCGCAACCGGCCGCGGGGGCAAGTACGCATCCAACGCTTTCAGCATCCAGCCCCGCAGCTCCGGCCACGTTCGCAAGACCGCCAGCTCCGCCGCACGGTCTTCCGTCCGGCTCCCCAACCCGGAAGCCGGAGATTCCGCGAACAGTCCCTCGTCCAGCCAATTCAGCAGCTTCTCGCACTCCCGCTTCAACGCCTCGGCGCGAATCCCCTCCAAGGCGCCCAGCCAGTCGGCGGCGGAGCGGTTCAACCGTTCCCGGTCCCCTTTCTTCGCCGCCAGCAGCACCTGGCGGCGAGCGGCAGCGGCCTCCGGGGGGACGGCATAAGGATGGAGCCGGGCGGCTCCGCTCGCCGGCGGTCTCCCATAGAACCGGCGGTCTTGCCACCGCCCGAGCTCGGCTTCCCACGCCCCCGGGAATTCGTCCGGCCGGAAGAAGACCGTTCCGGACGGCCAAGACGCCGCGGGGACGATGTCGGCCTCGACGTCCCCGTTCCGGACGCTCCCGATCGCGAGCGCCTCCGCTTCTTCTCCGGACTCGCGGAACCGGACCGTTTTGCCGGCGCGCTCGTCGAACCAGAGCGACAGATTCCCGTCTCGGCGGACGATTCCGCTTCCCGCATCCCCGCGGAGCCGGACGCCGACCTGCTCCGCGAAACGGGCCGACATCCCTTCGTATACCCGGGCGACCCTCTGCCGCAACTGCTCCCGGTCCGCCGGCTTCAGCATATAATCGAGAGCTCCTCTTTGAAGCGCCGTTCGCGCATAGTCGAAATCCTCGTAACCCGTCAGAACGATCGCCTCCGTCATCGGCCGCAGACGCTTCGCTTCCTGCAGAATCGACAGGCCGTCTAGCTCCGGCATCCGAATGTCGACGAACAGAAGATCCGGCCTCACGGCGACGATCCGCTCGAGCGCCTCCTGACCGAACCCGACGTCGAACACCTCTGCGTAAGGATGGCAGCCCCTCAGCTTATGGACGATGCTTTCCCGTACCCGCTGCTCGTCGTCGGCCACGCAAATTTTCATGGGAGATCCCCCTCAGGCTCATTTTCGTGTACAATATCATATTAAACCCATCAAATTAATCGGGAGAGTTGCCATGTTGCCGCAGCCCGGAGGTCTTCCCCGCCGCCGACTCCGCCTATCCCTCAAGCTGAAGCTGCTCGGCGTGCTGATTCCGCTGTCGATCGCTCCGATCGCTCTCGCCAGCGTCGGCTGGTACGAGACGATGTTCCGTTCCAGCATGAGCCATTCCGCCGCCATCACTTCCCAATATTCGCAGCTTGTCGCCGAGAACATTTCCCAATACACGGACGGCGTCAGCCATGCGCTCGACCCGCTTCTGATCGATCTTAACTTCCAGAAATACTTGAAAACGCCCGCCTCCGACATCGTCTCGCAAGCCCGCTATTCCCTGGCGTTCGAGCCGCTGATCCAGAGCTTCATCCAGTCCCATCCGGAGCTGCTCGGGGTCGTGTACACCGACCGGAAAGGCAAGATACTCTATCAATCTTATCAGAAAAGAATGAATTACATCTATCCTTTTGACGCCGACCCGTTCTTCGCCGCCCTGCCGCAGATCCGGGAAACGACGCTAAGCCCGCCTCATTCGGCTTCCTATCTGCTGGACAAGCCGGAAGAGATTCTGTCGGTCGTCCGCCCGGCGTTCGATCTGTCCAGCGGGCAAATCTCCGCTTGGTTGATCGTCGATATCCGCGCCGAGTATTTCCGGGAGCTGATGAGAGGGGCTTACCCCGACAAGGACGGGCAAATCCTGCTCTACCATCCGCAGAGCGGAGCGGTCGTCGCCAACCAGCAGATGGATCGCCCGCTTCTGGAACGGCTGCGCGGCGCCGTTGCCGAGCACGATCCGCAAGCACGGGAATGGACATTCACTTCGGAGCGCGCCTCCTATCAAGCCGTACTCGAGGATGTGAAGATCGGCGGCTGGAAGCTGGTTTGGGTCGCTCCGCTCGACGCGATCACCGACGGGGTGAGGAGGTCGCTTCGCTGGACGCTGATGATCGCGGTCTTCGCGCTCGCACTCTGCTGCTTCATCGCCTTTCCCGCCATGCAGGCGGTTCTCCGGCCGTTGGACAAGCTGGTCGGCGGCATGCGCAAGCTGCCCCGGGGCCGCTACGAGCCGATTCCCCAGCCCGCCGGTCACGACGAGATCGGCTTCCTCGTGCAAACGTACAACCGGATGGTCGTCGAGCTCGAGCGGATGGAACGGGAAGTGTATCAAAGCAAGCTGCGCGAACGGGAGAAGGAAGTGCTGCAGCTGCAGGCGCAGACCAATCCGCATTTTTTCTTCAACACGCTGGAGACGCTGGATGCTTATGCCGCTCTGAACAAGGCGGAAGCCGTCAGCGACATGGTGCAGACCGTGTCGCGAATGATGCGCTACAACGTCCGCAACGACGACGGCTGGGCTCCGCTCCGGGAGGAGATCGCGTACATTCGCGATTTCCTGAACATTCATCGCCACCGCAACGGCAAGGAAGTGCGGACGGAGTGGGAGATCGATCCGGCGCTAACGGACGTTCCGGTAATGCGGCTGTCCATCCAGCCCTTCGTGGAGAATGCGCTCAAATACGGGTGGAGTCCGGCGTTGTCCGCGGAGGAGTTCCGCTTGACGGTCTCCGCCGGCCGGATAGGCTCGGCCCTGCGGATCGCCGTTCGCGATACGGGCGTCGGAGCCGATCCGGCAGCGCTGGCCATGATCAGTCGCCTGCTGGAGCAAGGAGTCGACGAAGCCGATCCGTACTTCAAGCGGCATACGGGCATCTACAACGTTTATCGAAGGCTCGTCCTCGTTTACGGCCCTCGGGTGCGGGTCGCTTTCCGCGGCGGTCTGCTTAGCGGAACGGAAGCGGAGATCACGATCGAGGACGGATGAGAGGGCATAAAATAACCCCACAAAGTGGGGCTTAGCTTCGAAGCTTATTCAGGTACTTTGCGGGGACCCCGGGAACTTATAAATTCTTATTGGTTAACAAAAGCCCCCGGCTCCTTCCTTCGGAACCGGGGGCTGGCGCTCGCCCGTAAGCCGGGCGGCTAGACGACAAGAATCGCGGCGGGAGCGTCGCACCACTCGCAGCGCTCCGGCGGAGTCCAGCCGGTAAACCGGGTCTCCGCAAGATTGACGAGATCCGGCGCATCCTCGTATTCGTCCACGAACTTGTCGATGGCCAGTTCTACATGCTCTTTGCACACACAGTACATTCGGTGAGCGATCCTTCTTTCCTCATCATTCGTCGTCATCGTCGGGAGGCTCAGCCAGCTTCACTTTAAGCTCTAACGGTTTCCCGTCGCGATAAAGCGAGACGGCCAGCGTATCCCCGATTTTCTTGGAACCGTACAAATACTTGCGAAGCGCCAGCATGCCGTCGATCGGCTTGCCGTCCAGCTTGACGATGATATCGTTCAGCTGAATACCTGCGTCCTTCGCGGGACCGACCGCCTCCAGCACGACGACGCCGTCCTTTACGCCCTTCGGAACGACGAGCGGGTCCTCGTCCTGGCCGTCCGAGGACGAATCGCTCCCTCCGGAGCTCCCGTCCTGCGTTGCCGAAAGTCCCGCCTGATAGACGGATAGATCCATCGAGTAGATGCCCAGATAAGGACGGAGCACCTTGCCGTGTTCGATCAGCTGGTTCACGATCGGAGCCGCGTCGTCGATCGGAATCGCGAAGCCGATTCCTTCGACGCCCGTGTCCGCCACCTTCATGCTGTTGATGCCGACCACGTCGCCGTTCAGATTGACCAGCGCGCCTCCGCTGTTGCCGGGGTTGATCGGCGCCGAGATCTGGATGACTTCTTCCTCCCAATCGTAGACGCCGTTCTGATTGATCGACACGGGAAGCAGGCGGTTCAGGTTGGAGACGATACCGTCCGTCAAGGAATCGCTAAGGCCCAGCGGATTGCCGACGGCGATGACCGTCTCGCCTTCCCGCAAGCCGGAGGACTTGCCCAGCGTCGCCACGGCGCCGACGCCCTTGTCGTCCACCTCCAGCACCGCCAGGTCGGAGATCGCATCGGCTCCGACGATCTTCGCCGTCTTCTGGTCTCCGTTCACCATGACGACCTGCACGCTGCCCGAATCGGCCACGACGTGCGCGTTCGTAATGATGAGCGCCTTTCCGTCCTTTTTCTGAAAAATGACGCCCGATCCGAGGTTTGCGTTCTCCAGCGAATCGTCGCCGCTCGGTGCGTCCGCGCCGTCTCCTCCGTCTTCCTGCTTGGGCCGGTTGATCACGCTGACGACGGCCGGACGTATCTTGGCCGCGGCGTCGATGATCCGTTCCGACGTCTCCACGATCGGCTGGCCCGACGCCAGCGCGGGGACGCTGCGAGGCTCCGAGCCCCGGTCCAGGAAAAGGGTGAAGAGCACGGCGACCAGCAGCGAGCTGACAAGCGAAGAGAAGAGCGCGACGCGGAAGACCGAGCCTTGGCGCATGGAGCTTCGGCCGAAAGACGGCTCTCTCCGTCTGTCAAGGCCTCTGCGGGTCTTCCGCGGTACCCGCGTGGAGTAAAAATCGTCATCGAAAAAACTCATGGCCGCACCATCCTTTTCTCCAGGCCCCTGAAAGCCCCCCACGCCGCCGCGCTCTATGAATATCGCTTAGATCGCTGGAATGATCTTCGCACGTTTTGACTAAAATACTAATAGAATTGCCGAACCGAAGCAAGAATAGACTTCTCATAATTCTTATGTAATGAAAGGAAGAGATGTCAATGCCGCCATCCGCCTGGACAGGCTCGTTCCTCGACGTCGCCGCCAAGCTCTCCGACTTGAGAGAAGACAATTACCGCCAGCTCCTTGCGCTCAGCACGCTGATCGAACTGCTGGTCGAGAAAGGAATCGTATCGCCTGAAGAGATGCGGATGAAGGCGGCCGAGATGGAAGACGAGCTGGACGCTATGATTTGACCAGATCCCATTCGGTCGGACGGTCGTAATAGGTCTCGCAAATCGAGAATTCGTCCCGTTGATAGAAAAAACCGTTGTCTTCCAATATCGTATTCACCGTCAGCTTGGCCAAATCCATCAGATTGTGCTCTTGGCTCAAGTGGGCCAGATACACCCGTCGCATGCCGCCGGACAACAACCGGCAAAGCGCGTCGCCCGCGGCTTCGTTCGACAGATGTCCGGTATCTCCCAGAATGCGTCGTTTGATGTTCCAGGGATACCGGCCCATCCGCAGCATGTTGACGTCGTGGTTGGACTCCAGCACGAGCACGTCCGAATGCTTCAGCTGATTCATGACTTTGTCGCTGACATAACCGAGATCGGTCGCCAGACTCAACTTCGCTCCGCCGGAACGGAAGCAGTAGCCGACCGGTTCGGCGGCGTCGTGCGAGATGGCGTACGATTCGACCCGCAGATCGAAAATCTCCATCTCGCTGTCCGCCGGCATGATCCGCCGCTGGCTGTCCGCCAGCTCGCCGATCGACTTCGCCATCGCGGCCCACGTCTTCTCGTTCGCGTAGACGGGCAGCTCATACTTGCGGGCCAGCGCGCCCAGCCCTTTAATATGGTCCGAATGCTCGTGCGTCACGAAGATCGCATCCAGATCGCGTCCGGACACGTCCCGCTGGTTCATCAACTCTTCGATCTTTTTGCCGCTTAAGCCCACGTCGACCAGCACCGTCGCCGCGTCCGAAGACACGACCGTCGCGTTGCCGGTCGACCCGCTGGCCAGCACCGTAAACCGCAGTCCCATGATGTTGTCCTCTCGTTTCCCCGTTCTCCCATGCTTCTTGCGCTACCCGCCGATCCCGGCAACTCCGTCCGCCGCGGGCTTCTCTCCCGACGGATCGGCCCGGTCGGTGACAACTTCGCCGCTGTTGGCATTAACATAATAAACTTCGCCGTCCTCCAGCAAAACCCTCCAAGAAGGAATCGACACTTGCGTCTCCGAGTCGAACATTTGCCCGTGATAGCCCAGCTCGATCTCCTTGATCGCCGAACCGGCGGGCAAGTAATTTTTGATCAGCTTGTCGACCGCCTGGGTGGCGGGCAGAACCTTCTGCGGCTTCTCGCTGCCGAACGTCACGGAGTCTATGCGGTCTTGCCGGTAGCCGGTTATTTTCTGATTCTGATAGTACAGTTCGACCCGCACGTCGAAGATAGGCCAATCCCCTTCGACCCGATTCAGCACGAACATCTTCTCGTTGCTTCCGGGATTGTCGAAGCGGTATTTCGCCAGCTCCGGGATCGTTCCGCCGAGCGACTGCTGAAGCTCCTCTTCGGAGAAGACGATCCTCGTGTTCGGCGGCGGATCGAGCGGAGTCGGTTCGCCTTCGGCGGAAGCCGGAGAATCCTTCAGGCGGTAGGTCAGCTCCCGCATCAGGGGCATCTCGGTCGGAATCTCGGAGTCGATCCGGATGCCCTTGTTCGTCATGAGCTGCCGCGTCTCCGGAGAGAGCGAAGTCCAGTCGACGGCCGAATCGATCCGTTCCCGCCATTCCATCCAGAGCTGGTAGCCGAGCACGGCATTCAGCAGCAGGAAGGCGAGAATGAGCACGCTTTTGGCCCGTCCCCAATCCACTTCGCATCTCTCCTTTCGGGTGGGATTCTCCTTGGAGCTTCTTCGAGCTTCTTCGAACTTCTTCAGGCCGATCAAGGAACGGCCCGAATTTCGCCGCTCGCTAGCCGAATCGCCCAGACGGGCTCCATCCTGACGGAATCCTTCTGGAGCGTCGGCCGGAACGCCGGGAAGATCGACTCGACGACCTCGGCTCCCGCCGCCGCCTGGACCTTATTGCGCAAGGAGCTGCCGGCGGACAGCTGCCGCGGAGCCAGGTCCTTGCGCTCCTGCTCGTTCAGAACGAGCAGCGACCGCTCGTAGGAGGAGACGAACCCTTGCTGGATCGTCAGTTGAATGTAGCCGAAGCGGAAGCCGCTTGCAGGCAGGATCGGAAGGCCTTTGTAATACTGCTGGAACCGGATGACGCTGTCGGCAGACGTGCCTTCGCCTCGCACGAACCGGTGGCTGCCGATCCAGCCGCCGTGCTGGTTCACGAACTGAACGGCGCTGGCGATATTGTCGCCGAGGTCGTTCTGGCTGTCCGTCGGGGCGGCCGGGTCGGTATAGGACATCCATCCGCCGGCCTGCTCGATCTGCAGCCCTTTTTTGCCGTCCGTGTAAATCTGCGTTCCGTCCTGCCGGTCCTGGATCATGCGCGTCGTGCCGGGATCGAAAAACAGGTTGCGCTCGATCTGGTCCGGCGTGTAGCGGGTGAACGGAACGTCCGCGGAACCGTACGACCTCGGCTTCTCCGGCACGTAAACCCCGTTCTGCCAGTACGAGAACGGCGTCCAGTACTGGCCGAAGCCGGTATACTGGTTGACGTCCTGCACCGTCAAATCCGCGCGCAGCGCTTCATAGACGTTGCGGCCGTCGGCGCTGAAGAAGAACGTCCGCACCTCGTCCCGGTCCTTGCGCGCGAAGATCCAGATGCGGCTGATCGAGTCGGCCGAGAACAGGAAGTTCGAATCGATCTTGAAAACCCGCTGCAGCAGCTCGAACGGAATCGCCCGCGCGAACCGCACCTCGATGCCCGGGTCGTCGCGCCGCACCTGGTCCCAATCGATCGAATCGACCGAATCGCTTTGGAACCCCTTGAACTCGCGGGCCACCAGCTTGTCGAGCACCCGGTCGTAGAAGGAATCGTTCGGATAGAACACGGTGTGCTTGTCCCCGCCCATATGGACGACGAGCTCCTCCGGCAGCAGCAGCTGTTCTACCTTCATCTCCGGGCCGAGCGAATCGGTCTTCACGTAGTCCTGCTCCGTCCGCTCGTTCGCTTCCATGCTGGGCATGCTGTATGCGAGAAAATAACTCTGGATCAAGCTGATCAGCACCAGTGCGGCGAGCAGAACCGTCTTGCCCTTCTCGATCACGGATGCTCACTTCCTTCCTGCGCCGGAGGAAGCATCACCGTCACGGTCGTTCCGACGCCCGGCTCGGATTCGAGCGAGATGGTTCCCCCGTGCGCCCGCACGATTTCCCGGGCAATGGACAGGCCGAGGCCGGTCCCGCCCATGCTGCGCGAACGGGCCTTGTCGACGCGGTAGAACCGGTCGAAAATGCGGCCGAGATCTTTCTTCGGGATGCCGATCCCGGTGTCCCTCACCGCCACGGCCAATTGGCCGGCTTCGTTCAGCCGGGCCGAGAGCGAGATCGAGCCGCCGTCGAGCGTGTACTTGATCGCATTGGAGACGAGGTTGTCAAGCACCTGGTCGATGCCGTCGCGGTCCAGCCACGCTTTCTGCAGATCGGGCTCCACCTGCACTTTGACCGTGATCGCTTTCTGCCGCAGCTGCAAGGAGAAGCGGTCGACCACTTCCTCCATCATCTCCGCCATGTCGGTCTGCTGCCGGCGAACCGGCGCCTGGCGCGAATCGAATCGCGACAGGTGGAGCAAGTCCGTCACGAGCCGGATCATCCGCTCGGTCTCGCTCCGGATGACGCCGACGAAGCGCTCCGCCAACGGCGGCTCCTCGAGGGCGCCGTCGTCCAGCGCCTCCGCATAGCTCTTGATCGTCGTCAGCGGCGTACGCAGCTCGTGGGAGACGTTGGCCACGAACTCGCGGCGGGACTCCTCCAGCTTCTCCGACTCCGTCACGTCCTGAAGAACGGCGATGCTGCCGACCACCCCTTTGTCGCGGCGGCGAATCGGCGTCAGCGTCACGCGGAAGACGAGCGGGTCCTCATCCTCCCCGAGCGAACGCTGCAGGAGCAGCTGCGATTCCGTTCCCTGCAGCGCTTCCGCCACCGGCTGCTTGTCGATGTCCAGCGTCTCGGACACGGTCTTCCCTTCGATGTCGTCGAGCCCCAGCATCGTCCGCGCGCGGCGGTTGGCCACGATGACCCGGCCGATCTCGTCGGTGGCCAGCACCCCGTCGCTCATGTTGGCGAGAATCGAAGCGAGCTTCTCCTTCTCTTCCTCGTTGACGGACAGCGCCTCGCTGAGCCGGTCGGTCATGTCGTTGAACGCGGTGCTGAGCTGGCCGATCTCGTCGTTGCCGAGCACCGGCACGCGCTCCTCGAAGCGGCCTTCCGCGACCGCCGCGACCTGCCGGGTCAGCGCCTTGATCGGCTGGGTGATCGTCCCCGCGATCAGAATGCCGAGCAGCGCCGTCATGCCGAGCGCCAGCAGCATCCCCGTGACGAAGATGCGGTTTACCCGCTCCACCGTCACGTACAAGTCCTTCATCGAAGCGACGATGTAGACCGCCCCGACGATTTTGTCGCCGCTCATGACAGGCTTGGCGATGACCTTCTTGCGAATGTTGTCGGAATCGATGATCTCCTCGGAATTGTCGCTAATGCCCTGCAGCGCGCGGCTGACCAGCAGCGACGTGTTCTTGCGCCCCACGTACGACTGGTGCTCTTCCAGCGACGTAGCCAGCACGCGGCCGCTCGAATCGAGCACCTGCGTCTCGGTGCCGCTGCTGCCGAACAGGCTGCCTACCAGCTGGCTCAGATAGACGCTCGTCCCTTCCTCCACGTTGCCGGCGTTGTCCTGTTTGGGGATTTCCGAAGCGGCGAGCACCGTCAGCAGCCGCGCCTGATCGTTCAGGCCGCTCGTGAAAGAGTTGATCAGCGAGCTCTTCATCGTGCTGATAAAATAAACCCCGATCAATTGCAGCGCGATCAGGATAAGAAGCAGCACCATAATGATGAGCTTCGCCTGTATCGTGCGGAACGGCTGAAGCAGCTTCATCCCCCATAACCGCCCGGCGCCATCTTCGGATTGCGCATCAAGTAGCCCAAGCCGCGGCGGGTCAGGATGATGTCCGGCTTGCTCGGGTCGTCCTCAAGCTTCTCCCGCAGCCGGCGGATCGTCACGTCGACCGTGCGGACGTCGCCGAAATATTCGAACCCCCACACCGCCTGCAGCAGGTGCTCGCGCGTCATCACCTTGCCGCTGTTGCGCGCCAGGTAATGAACGAGCTCGAATTCGCGGTGCGTCAAGTCCAGCGGCTGGCCGTTCTTGTACACGACGTACATGTCCGTGTCGATGAACAGGTTGAACATCCTCAGCCCTTGCCGTTCCGGCTCGCCGCCGGACTCTTCTTCCGCTCGCGGCGCGTCCAGCTTCCGCTGGCGGCGCAGATGCGCCTTGACGCGGGCCAGCAGTTCGCGCGTGCCGAACGGCTTCGTCACGTAATCGTCGGCCCCCAGCTCCAGGCCGAGCACCTTGTCCAGCTCCGTGTCCTTCGCCGTCAGCATAATGATCGGCGTGGACAGCCTTCCCCGCACCTCGCGGCAGACGTCCATGCCGTCCTTGCCCGGCAGCATCAGATCGAGCAGGATGAGATCCGGATCCAGCTCGAACGCGAGGCGGACCGCCGTATCGCCGTCGAACGCGCAGACGACCTCGTAGCCTTCCTTCTCCAAATTAAACTTCAGAATATCCGCAATCGGCCGCTCATCGTCGACCACCAATATTTTCCCAGGCATTGCAAGAAGCCTCCTTGAGGGGAAGCGATTTAAAATTCTCTTCTATTCTAACATAATGCCCGTTCAACGCGAACCGCCGCTATCCTTATTCAAGACAAGCAAGGCGCTTCTATGCCTTCGATGAGGCTGTTGGCGAATGTATTCTTCCTTCCACTCCAGTTCCATGGCATTCCACGTGATCCCGCTATCCGCCGACCGGTAAAGCCCGCGGTTGTTCAAGGCATAGAACACGCCCGGTTCGGCAGGGTCGGCTGCCAAATTGGCGACCATCGTTCCTTGCGCCGGCGGAAGCCCCCGTTGGACTTTCCGCCAAGGCCGGCTGCCTTGTTTTCGATAGATAACGGAATGGGCTGCCGAATGATCGTAAGCCGCACGGGCATCCTCGGAAGCGGAAACGAGCAGGATGTCCGGATCATGGGAGTCGACAGCCATTCCGAACAGATAGCGATGCTCCAAACCGTCGCTGTCGGGCGCCCAGGTATTGCCGCCGTCCAGACTTGCGAGAACGCTGCGACCGGGAACGGCCACGCCATCGCTGCAGGCCGCATGCACGCGGTTCGGCCTTTTCGGATGGGTGATCAGCGCATGCGCGTCCAGCGGATGACCCGGCTCCGTATCGATCCATTCCCCGCCGCTGTCTCTCATCCGGATCAACGCGCCGGCTTCGATGGCGACATAAAGACCGCCTCTCGCCGCATCCTCCGCGATGGTTCGAACGTTGTGAGTTTCGGGTTTCGGAGGAAAGGACCATTTTGCATAAGAAGAGAGAGAACGGATGTCGCCGCATTCCGTCCACCGGCTTCCGCCATCCTCCGAGACGTACACCGAACTTAATTCCGTTCCCGCATAGACGACCCCGAACCGGCCGTTCCTTCGCGACGGGCTAACAAAGACGGATGTGATCGTGCCGTCGGGAATCCCATCTTGCAACGAGGTCCAATGATCTCCTCCGTCATCGCTAACCCATAGTCCTTGCCCGTCCGTTCCGCAGTACAGCCGATCGGACGCGAAGGGATCGGCTGCCGCGCAAGTCGGCTGCATGCCCCGCAGCATGTACTGAAGCCGATAAGCGCCGCCAAGATCATCCGCGACAACCAACTCTTCCGGCATACACAGCAAAAAACGTTTCATTCCATTCCCTCCTTGGCCGTTTCGATTCGATCCGCTTCCTTCTCCACCCATTCGATATCGGCGAGGATCATGTGCTTGCGATGATCCAACATGCGCATCACCTGATAGAGTTGCTTGTCGTCGATCTTTTTGGAAGCTATCATCTCGGATAAAGAGTTGACGTATCTCAGGTTATTCCGAAGATACTGGATATACTGCCTCAGACAGGCAATCCGGGCTTCCTTGGGAACAAAATGGAGATAGGCGAGCCGAAACTGAAACGTAAGCTCGGCGTCCGTGTGGTTCTCAATTGGGGAGACGATCAGCGTGTGAAACCGTTCGCGTCCTAGCTCGGTGAGACGATAACTCTTTCGCGCCCTGCCGCCTTCGTTCTGCTCGCTCTGCGTGATCCACCCGTTCTCCTCAAACCGGGTAAGGAGCGGATATAACGTGCCCGCACTGATCTTTCGGTTCGGTCCTACCGCGTATTGCAATCTTTCCTGCAAAACATAACCGTGCTTATCCTCTGCCATCAGTTCGCCAAGGACAAATAAATCATACATTCCGGCACACCGCCTTTCTATATCGATCCGTTACATCGATTCGATATAAATAATACATCGAATCGATGTATCCTGCAATTGACTCTCGATGTTCACTGCGCCGTTAAACGTAAGAGACCGGCAGGGGCCCCTGCCGGTCTCTTACGTTTGCTCTTCTGTTCCGCTTAACCTTACAAGTAACTCGTCGGATTGCGAAGCTTCCCGTTCAGATGAATCTCGAAATGCAGATGGATGCCGGTGGCGTCGCCCGTCTCGCCCATAATGCCGAGGACGTCGCCCTTGGAGACGACCTGTCCCTCCTTGACGTTGAAGCTCTTCAAGTGGCCATACAGCGTCTCGAACCCGTTGTTATGATTGATAATGATGCAATTGCCATAGCCCGTCTTCTGGCCGACGAATTCGACCGTGCCGTTGTCGGCGGCCATGACGTTCCGATTGCCGACAATGTCAAGACCTTTGTGCATGCGGCCCCAGCGCGTGCCGTAGTAGCTGGTAATCTTGTGTCCCGATACCGGCCAAGCGAACTTGCCCGTGCCTTCGCTCGGAATGACCTTGGTCCCCTTCAGAATGATGGTGGAGACAGGCGCCTGCAGCACGGTGGAGGACAATTGCTCTTCCTCGATCATCGTCCCGTTGCGCTTGAGCAGCCGGTAAGTGACTTGGCGCTTGCCGTTCGTCCCTTCCCGCAGCGTCTTCTGCTGCCCCGCCTTGATGTCGTCGCTTTTGCGGATCTCGACGGGCGGGTCGATGACTTCGATCTGGGTCACTTCTTCTTCCGACTGAATGTTTAGCACAGGATTATTCTGGGTAATATCCAGTACATCGCCGACTTGGATATAGTCGTCCTGGATCCACGGATTGTTCGCATAGATGACGGAAGTGGGCACCTTCGTCTTCTGGGCGATGCAGCCGATGCAATCGCCGGCCTGCACCGTGTATGTCTTCTTGTTCGGATTGCCCGTCGTCAGCTTCTTGTATACGTCTTCCGGATCGCTCAGATCGCTTGCGTTGATCTCGGCCGGAATCGTCTGCACGTCTTCCTCGAAGCTGACCGACTTGACGACGCGGGACGGCTGGGCTTCCTTCGCCGCGTTGTACGACAGCGCCTGGACCGACAGCTTGGAATTGCTCTTCTCGGATGAGCCCGGTACGAACTTCTCCTTCACCCGCTCGAGAATGTCGTCCGCGGTCTCCTTGTCCTTGACGATCGCGATCGTCTTCCCGTCCACGACCAGTTTGACGCCGACCGCATGCGACGTCAGGGAGCTTTGAAGCGCCGCGAGCGTTGCCTGGTCGTCGGGCTGTTTTTTGTAAGCACTTACAGTCTCGTATGTAACCTTATGGTCATCCAGCTCATAATGGACATTCGAGTCTGCTTTCGCCAGCGCTTCCGATTTGGCCTTCACGGCGTCCTCGACCAGCTTCTGGCTGCTGATCTCCCCGATCGGCTTGCCGTTCAGCATTACTTGGTAGTACGTATTCGTATGGGCTTGAACGTATTGGTTCGTTCCGAAGGCGGCTCCCGCAAGGACGACGATAGCGGCGGCCGATAGGATCGCCGGTGTCCGATAGCGGGCAATGCCGGTTTTTGTCGAAACATGGGTCTTTGGTTTGAAGGCGTTTAGTCCTTTCAAGTACCCTGATCGAACGAGCGAAAGACCTCGACGCAGGACGTTTCGGGTCTTGCCGGTCCGATCCGTATTCTTGAAAACGGCCATGAGCTTCTCCTTTTCGTTCCCGTTTAATAACGTAATTCCGGTTCCGGTCGGAGCCTGTTTTTAACTTTAGCATATCTTTAACGAACCTATCAATAAATCCAAGATGAAGAATATCTCATAAAAAGGAAAAAACCGCCGAGTCTCGGCGGTTTTGCTCGAATGGATAGGACTATGGAACTAGCGCATCCGACGTCGGCTGGAGCTTCTCCATCACCTGATTGTACTCCTCTTCCGTCAGGACGCCCTTCAGCAGCTTCTGTACCTGGATCAGCTCGTCCGCCGTCAATCCGCCGTCCAAATAAGAGGATAGCTGCTGCAGCTGATCGGCGTTAAGCTTGGACACCACTTCGGCGAAAAGCTTCTGCCGGTCCGCGTCGCTTAGGGAGCCCGCTTCCCCGGCCGATCCGGCGTTCCAGACGGGTACCGCGCCATCATCCGTTCCGGAGTCTCCGGCCGCCCCCGCCTCGGTCCCGCTGTCGCCTTGCGGGGCCGGGGAACCTTGGCCCTCCGTTTCGTCGCCCGTTCCCGAAGAGATGGATCCGGATGCGTCGTCCGAGGCTTGCCCGGTTCCGTCTCCCGAATCCGCGGGAGTCGGGGTCAGGGTCGGCGTAGGCAAATCCGATGTCCAATCGCTTCCGGCGGAATCGTCGCCCTGCGTCTGACCGCTATCCGGCGTGCCGGACGGCAAAGGCGTCGGCGTCGGCTCGGCCGACTCCGATGGCGAGACCGATTCCCCGCTTGCCGACTCGGCGGTTTTGGGCGGCTCGTGCACCCCCCACAGCTTGCCCCAAACGCCGGACAGCGCGAACGGCTGCACGTCCAGCGGAATATCCATCTCCTGCAAGACCGTCTGTACGTAGCTGTTCACGATGTAGCCGGTGGTCCAGACGCACAAGAAGCTCAGCAATACGGCGCCGGCCACCAGCCGGGCGGCCCACTCGACCCATTTCCACATCCTCCGTTGTCCTCCTGACACTCGTTTTCTAGTATCAGTATGGGCAAACCTCTTAGCTCTCATTCTCTTTACGGCGAAATGAGATATTTCTAAGAGGGCTTCTCCAGACGCGTCGGATCTTTGAAAAAATAAGAGGCGGAATTCCCTTGCGTTGGGATCCTGAGCAACAACAGCAAAAACCAGCTAATGTTT
>NZ_JACJVO010000049.1 GCF_014212055.1 Cohnella zeiphila
CGCTGCGCGGCGTCGCCGACGAGCTGAAGGCGAAGCTCGGCTCGGCCGTGCTGGCGCTTGGCGCCGTGGAGGGCGACAAGGTTCAGCTCGTCGTCGCCGTTACGCCGGATCTGACCGCCAAGGGGCTGCACGCCGGCAAGCTGATTAAAGAGCTGGCCGCGATCTGCGGCGGCGGCGGCGGCGGCAAGCCGGAGCTGGCGCAGGCGGGCGGCAAGGATCCCGCCAAGCTGCCGGAGGCGCTCGCCGCGGCCGAAGCTCTCGTGCAGGCGCAACTGAACGCTTAAGCTTCTTCCGGCCGGCCGGGAGCTCTCCGGCGGGGAACCCGGCTCCGGCCTTCGGGCCGAATCGCGGTTTTTCCCGCCGCGGCGCTTCATTTCCTGTCGGCTGGAGAATGTGATATGATGGGTAGTAACGAGAAAGCGAGGTGCTGAAGATGAGCTCGTCGGACAAAAATCATCTGGATATGACCGTAAAATTCGACGTGGTTCCGGACCCGGAGGAGATCTCCGCCAAGGACATTCTGCTGTCCGTTCACGACGCGCTGGTCGAGAAGGAATACCACCCGATCAACCAGATCGTCGGCTATTTGTTGTCCGGCGACCCTGCCTACATCCCCAGGCATAACAACGCCCGCAGCTTGATCCGGAAGAAAGAGCGCGACGAACTCATTGAGGAGCTCGTGCGGTTCTACCTTCAGCAGCATCGATAACGATGCGGACGATGGGGTTGGATTTCGGCGATAAGCGGATCGGCGTCGCCATAAGCGACGCGTTCGGCTGGACCGCCCAGGGTGCCGAAGTCATCGAGCGGAAACGGGAAGGCGACTACCTGGAGCGGATTCGCGAACTGGTTCGCGACAATGAGGTGGACGCCATCGTGGTCGGCCTGCCGAAGAACATGAACGGCACGATCGGGCCCCGCGGCGAAATATGCATCGCGTTCGCGGAAGAGCTGAAGCAGGCTCTTCCCGTCGCCGTGCATATGTGGGATGAGCGGCTGACGACGGTGGCCGCCCAGCGCACGCTGCTGGAAGCGGACGTCAGCCGCCGCAAGCGGAAGCAGGTCGTGGACAAGATGGCGGCGACGATTCTGCTGCAAAATTTTTTGGATTCCCGACAGAAACGAGGGGTTAGCGATGACCGATAACAAGGAACGCGAAGAGGAAGCCGAGATTCTGTACATTCCGGACGACGAGGGCAATGACGAAGCGTTCGAAGTGATCATGAGGTTCGAGCCGGACGACGGCACGGACCGCAAATATATTCTGCTCGTTCCGGCCGAAGACACGGACGAGGAGCAGGAAGTATTCGCCTTCCGTTATGAGGAAGAAGACGAGGAGATCAAGCTGTTCCCGATCGAGGATCAGGCAGAGTGGGATATGGTCGAGGAGACGTTCAATACGCTCACGACGGGGTTGGACGAAGCCGATGACGAAGGCAAATAACGCTGCGGACGGCCGCGGGGAAGAGGCGGTTGCCGGATGAGCGGGGATTATAACGACCGTACCGACGGCGACCGTGCAGGCTCGCTGCGGCAAGCGTTCGGACCGTTCGTCGAGCTTGAGGACGAGGACGGGAATTCCGTACGCTGCCGGATTCTAGCCGAACTGAGCGTCGGCGGCCATGAGTATGCGATTGTCCAGTCCGACGCGCAGCGCAAGGACGGCGATATCGAAGTGCTGCGGATTTCGGCCGACGAGCGGGGAATGCCGCAGCTGGAAGCGGTCGAAGACGACGAAGAATGGGAGAACGCGGCGGAAGCTTACGACGATCTGCAGTTCGGCAGCGATGAACAGCCCTAAGCGGGCTGCGCTGACGGACTGACGGACGCGAGGCTTCAAGATCCGCTTCGCGCGGGGAAGAGCGGGAGACCGCTCTTTCGGCGCGTTCGGAGCGAGCGACCGGGCGGCCGAGGCCCTCGGGACGTTCCGAGGGCGGCCGGGCGGGCGGATCCGGAACGGCGCGCGGTTTGAGGAGGCCTTTCATGGATAGAGAGAACGACGATCAACCAACCGGATGGAGATCGATCTATTCGAACGAGCGGGATTCCCGGAATCGCCCCGCAGATAGCGAATCGGCGGAAGGCTCGGGCAAGAGCTCGTTTGAAGAAGAAGAGATCCCGTCGGCGGAGACCGCCGTTCGGGCCGAGCCTGTCGGCGACTCGGCGAACGAAGGCAGCAAGGCGGGAACCGAAGAAACGGAGATCGGGATCGACGAAGGCGATACGAAGCGCGTACCGTCTCCGGATGTCGGGCACCCGAGAGAATTCCCGGCGCCTGTTCCGCCTGAAGGCAGAAGGAAACGGGAATCCGCCCCGGATGATCAAGCGGAGAAGGAAAAGGAGAAGAAAGCTGCCCCTGCCCGACGGCGGAAGAAAGGCCACCCGGTGCTGTGGTCGTTTCTGATCGCCGTCGGCATCGTGATCGCGGCTGTCGGTTCCGTCTTGTTCTACGTGTGGAACGGGCTCCGTCCGGCCAAATCCGCCGATGCCCCGGTGCGCGTCACGATCGAGAAAGGGATGGGTGCGAAGAGCGTTGCGGAAGAGTTGGAGAAGGACGGAATCATTCGCAATGCTTTCCTTTTCGGAATGTGGATGAAGCTTTCGGACGAGGGCTCGAAGTTTCAAGCCGGCGATTACGATATGCGGCCCGGACTGACGAGGGACGAGATCGTGGAGATGCTGAACACGGGCAAGACGGTCGCCGCGGATACGGTTCATTTCACCATTCCGGAAGGCTTCACCGCCGATCAGATTGCCGACCGGCTGGCTACCGCGGGTTATGTCGACAAGACGGCTTTCCTTCAGGCATTGAGCAAGCCGGAGCAGATTACCGGGTCTTCCTGGACGAAGGATATTCCAAAGAACTCCAAATTGAAATATCCGCTCGAAGGCTATCTGTTCCCGGAGACCTACGAGCTTAAGAAAGGCTCGACCGTAACCGACATTCTCAACCGAATGGCGTCCGAGCTCGACGTCAAGCTGAATCAGCTGCCGGACGACTGGCAGACGACGATGCAGGATCGGGGCTTGACGATGCACGAGGTGCTGACGATCGCCTCTCTTGTCGAGCGGGAAGTGGTGCTGGACGAGGAACGGCCGATCGTAGCGAGCGTCATCGAGAACCGGCTGGACAAAAAGATGCCGCTGCAGATCGACGCGACGGTCCAGTATGCGTTAGGCAAGCAGAAGGAAAAGCTGACGAACGACGATCTGAAGGTTGAAAGTCCCTACAACACGTATTTGCACGCGGGACTTCCGCCCGGGCCGATCGCGAGTCCCGGCATCAAATCCATCGAAGCGGCGATCTACCCGGCGGATACCGATTACTTGTACTACGTCACGAAGAAAGACGGCACCAATCAGCACTTGTTCGCCTCGACTTACAAGCAGCATCAGAAGAACATCCAGACGAGCGAGCAGAACGAGAAAAAGCAGCAAGGCCAAAAAAAATAAGACGAATTCCGACTTGGCATCCGGACGCCGATTCCTTCGCCCGAAGGGACGGCGGCCGGATGCCGTTGTTTTAGCTGCGGTTTCCCCGCAAAGTGCCCGAGCCGGGCTCGTTCTTAAGCCCCACTTGGCGGGGCTATTTTCATGTTTGGGACATGATGCGTTTTGATTTCCTATGGCGAAGAATCTGAAATATATCTAATAAAATTGGATTCGCATGCCGAAAAAGAAAAAAGGGATTAAGAGGATTTGACATGGGCTTGTCGAATTAGTTCGATAAGCCTATCCATTTGGAAGAAGAAGGAATGCAATCGCTCCGATTGGAACGGATTCCAACTGGTTTGTTCAGCTTTTATTCGTCACTATGAGCCGGAGGGGTAGCATCAAATGAAGAAATCAGCATGGCGTGACCGAATGAATTCGGTGAACTGGAAGAAAAGTTCCGAAAGCGTTGGGGGATTCGCCCGCCGTGTCAATGAGCAGCTGAAGGAAACAAGGTTCGGGAACCCGATTCGTTCCGTGGGCATGAAGCTGTTCATTCTTATTTTCTGCGGAATTTTGGTTTGCGTCGTCTCGTTGGGTGTGTTCTCTTACAGCAAGTCCAAATCGGTCATTCAAAACAAAGTATCCGATTCCAGCCGCCAGACCGCCATCCAAACCGCCGGCCGCCTCGATCAATTGCTGTCGGGCTACGAGCGAAAGACGATGGAATTCCTGTCGGATCAAGATTTTATGTCGCTCATTACGACGGCCGTCTCGACATCGGACGATTACGAGAAATTCGATAGCCAGCGGACCATCAATACGAAGCTGTCCTCCGTCATGATGTCCGACAACTCGTTGGCGGGCATCTACTTGATTCCGACCGATCCGAGCCAGGACGTGATCGGTTCCGCGACTTCCGGGGGCGTGCCGGACGTGAAGTCGAATCCGCCGGCATTCGAGCAATCGATGATCGACGCTTCCGGGCGGGTCGTCTGGGTTCCGACGATGAAGCAAGGCATCTCGGGCAAGTCGACGGCGCCGACGTTTGCGGTCGGCCGCGCTCTTATGAACGTCGGACGCGATTCGAACAAGCCTTACTTGCTCGTCATGGAGATCAACCTGAGCTCGGTACAGGACCTGATCGGCTCCGTCAACTTCGGCGAAGGCAGCAGCTCTTACATCGTCGCGCCGGACGGAACGGTGGTTTACTCTCCGAAGGACGACGAAATCTCGGGCAAATATCCGTACGATTTGCCCGGCGACGACGGATCCTCCACGATCAAGGAAGACAAGGTCCAGGTATTGACGGTCGGCGCGAAGACGACGGCAGGAGAATGGGAAGTGATCGGGAACATTCCGGTATCCATCCTGGTGAAGGACGCGGCGGTCATTCGCAATCTGACCTGGATCATGTCCATTATATCCGCGCTGATCGCGGCGGGCATCGGCATGCTGATCGTCTGGTCCGTCGGCCGCCCGCTGGGCCGTCTGCGCACGCTGATGAACGAAGGCGAACGCGGCAACCTGACCGTTCGCTCCAACTTGAAGCGCAAGGACGAGATCGGGCAAGTGGCCGACAGCTTCAATCGGATGATGGAGCAGATCACCGGTCTGGTCATGAGAACGACCGAATCCGCGGCCGAAGTGCTGGCGACCGCGGCTTCGCTCTCCGAAGCGTCCCGGAAGACGGCCACGTCGGCGAAGGAGATTGCCGTCGCCACCGAAGAAATCGCCGGCGGAGCGACCAACCTGGCGGTCGAGTCCGAACGCGGCAGCGAGATGACCGGCCGGATCGGCGAGCAGGTGCAGATGGTCATCTCGGCTAACAGCGAGATGGGACAGTCGGCAACCGAAGTCGAGGAAGCCGGACGGCGCGGTACCGAGTACATGGCCGGCCTCATGAACAAGACGGGACAGACCGAAGAGATGACCCGTTCGATGGTCGAGAAGGTGGACAAGCTCCGCGACAGCACCGGCTCGATCCGCAAAATTCTCGACGTGCTCGGCAACCTGACCAAGCAGACGAACATTCTGTCGCTCAACGCGACGATCGAAGCGGCGCGTGCCGGAGCGGCAGGCAAAGGATTCATGGTCGTCGCAGACGAGATCCGCAAGCTGGCCGACCAATCGAGACAGTCCATCTCCGTCGTCGGAGATGTCGTCTCGACCATTCAGCGCGAGATCGAAGAGACGGTATCCGTCCTGTCGGACGCCTACCCGCTGTTCCGCGAACAGATCGAATCGGTTCGCGACGCCAACGAGATTTTCCGCAACGTGCAGGACCATATGGGCGGCTTCGTGCAGCGCCTCGAGGCGGCTACCCAGTCCGTCAGCCAATTGGAGGAAGCGCAATCGACGCTGTCTCTCGCGATGACGAACGTCAGCGCCGTCGCCGAGGAAGCATCTGCGACATCCGAAGAGGTTGCCTCGCTCAGCAATGAACAGCTTAGCGTAAGCGAAGGCCTGGTGGATCTGTCGAGCCGTCTGGAGTCCGTCTCCAATCAGCTTCGCGAGTCGCTTTCCCGCTTTACGATCGGCTGACTCGCCGCGTCGTAGCTCCTCATAAAAAGAGAAGCCCCGCCAAGGGCTTCTCTTTTTAACGCTTTGAAACGCGAATGAATCAACCGATATAAACGACGGCATCGTCTCGCCTGTAAGCCTTCGGCAGCTCCTCTTCCAGCAGTTCCAATCTTCGGAGCATATGTTCCCGGTCGTCTCCGTCCATTTTGGAACGGGCCCATTCCTTGAGCCGGGTTACCTCATCCAGAATAGCCGGAATGTCCTCCCGCCGCACGTCGGTACCGTCCTGGAACAGTTCCGCCCACTCCAGCTTCAATTCCTCGACGGCGGGTACCCAGTACTTTTGGAAAAAAGACTCGGTGGCCACCGGCAGCATGAACGAGCGTTCGAAATCGTCTTCGGGATCCACGATAATGGCGCTGATCGACATTTTAGTTCACTCCAAACCGAATGGAAAATGTGTAATCCGGGAATTCCTGGCGCAGCCGGTTCAGACTGTTCTCCGCGGCCGCCCGCAGCGCCGGGGAATCACCGTCCAATTGAAACTGGAAGTTGCGGATGCCCTTGATCTGGTCAAGGGTCGGAATCTCCGGCGTTCCGTCCGACGTCCTTCGGGTTCCGACGGCCTTCTGCAGGTTTTGGATACGCACCTTCGTTTTCTGGTAGAGCTGCTTATCCGTAAATTCCTGCGGCGTCTGCTGGGGTTTGCCCGTTTTCGGGTGGATGCGATCCAGCCCTTTCGCGGACTTCGCTTCGTAGAAAATCCCCTTTTCAACATCGATTCCGTCGAATTCCCCTAGCGCGCCGTTCTTGCCGTCGTATAGCTCTACTCCTCTATACTTTGCCTTGCTCCAGTGGACATAATCGTCCGCATCGCTCCGGGGCGGCGTCTCGTCGGGCTTCTTCCGCGGAGGCTCCTTGCCATCCGGTTTATGGCCTTTGTTCGGGAGATCCGGCTCCGGCTTCTTCCGCCGTTTGAGCAGCTTCTCCAGCCACTCCTTCAGCCTGCCTTTCTTGCCGAGCCTTTCGGCAGCCCGGCCGAACGGGATTCGGCTGAGTGCCAGCGCCAGCAGCGTCGAAATCGCATTCTCGGGAGTCAACAGCCGCTTCGGATTTCGAATATCCGCGGCGATCTCATGGCCGCTCGCCGGAATGCTGGCAGCGGTCAGGGCAAATCCGAGCGCCGGCCAGAAGCCGACGAACATCAGCGACAGAGCGAAAGCGCCCAACACAAGGGCCGACTTCTCCCGGAAGCTGAGCCGATCCCACCAATCCTGCATCGAGTCGAACATGCAAGAGAAGCAACCCGTATCCGGAGGATGGACATGGGCATGCCAGTAGGCCGCGTATCCTCCTATCACGAGTCCCGCCATTAAGAGGCCCGTCATGCCGGCCGCTACCCGGAAGTGCAGAGAGAGGCGGGTTTGCAGCCGTTCCTGAAGGGACGCCGCCTCCCGATTGCCGTAGAGAAGAGAGAAACCCATCTCCCGCCTCTCCCGCGTCCAGGCCATGACGCCGGCGAACCGTTCGCGCCGGGCGAGCAGCGATCCCGCCAAATACCACAGCTCCGCGACCGGATTGACGAACAGTTCGCCCTTCTTGATCGGCAGCCGGCTTCTTACCTTGTACAGAGCGGCGTAATCCAGGAAGAGCCCCAACGCGAGCAGCAGGAGGAAGGCGCCCTTCGTCCGGTACCCGCTGCCGGTCCAGTCGCTGATTCTCATAAACCAGCCCGGCAATTCGTATTGCCCGTTATAAGCGGCGTGGTCTACGATCGCCCAAGCTAGCAGCAGCGCGGGAAAAACGAAAATCACGTTGCCCAGCCGTTTGCGGAAGCGCACGGCCATTCCGATTCCCAGCGCGACCATCCCGGTGTGGACCGGATGGCTCACCGACATGATCGTCGGGAAAATGCTTTCTTCGAACCGCCCGGGAAAGAGCGTCCAGAAGTCCCAATGGATGGTCTCCCCGCCGAGCAGCGTCGTACTGTAGCCGTACGTCCGCCCGATAATGCCGGAGTTCAGCCACCGGCGGGTCAGCTCCTCCATGAGCTGGAACCCTACCCCGGCACCCGCGCCGGCGAGCGTGTAGTCCGCCAGGCTCATGGAAGTGGCGCGCCGGGAGAACAAAAGAAAAAGACCGAGCGGAAGCAGCTTCCACGCTTCTTCCAGGATCGGAGTCAATACGGCCTGCGACCACGTATCGTCGGGTCGCCCGCCGAAGATTCCGTGCGCCGCGAGAACGGTCCATGACGTAACCGGAATGACGAGGAAAACGCCCATCAGCATGAACATCGCGGCCTGCTTCCAGCTGAACGTTTTGCTCCGGCACAAAAACCAGAATTGAAGCATGACGTAGAACGACCACAAATATTGGACCAGCATCGTGCGCGAGTCCCGGTACAGAAAGAGCCCCATGAGGAACACGAGCAAAGAGAACCAGCACCATACCGTGTAGACGGTTTTGATCCAGGGATAACGCTCAAGCGTTCGGCGTATCCAGCGATATCCCCCCTCTGCGAAATCCCTGAGCCTGGACCGGATCCGCCAGATCGTATCCGTTGTCGTCACCACCTTCGCCGCAAACGGGCTTCGCTCCTGCTTCCGTTAAGCTTACTTACCAGATCATACCCTATATTCCACCTCAGATCATGAGAAATGAACCGCCGAAGGAAAAAACGAACTTTTCTCCCGGTCCAAGGGAACTGAATTCGTAAAACCCATTCCCTCAAAAGTCCGCGTCTTTTTCTACCCCTCGTAATTTTTTAACGGCATGCCCACGAATTCGCGAAATTCTCGAATCTTGTCACCCTCGAAATCAAAGACGACAACCAGCTCATTGTCGTAGGGCAATCGATCGGCTAAAGGATGCGCGATCACGATGGAATACGATTCGGGCGGCAGCCGAGCGGTCGACCGTTGACAAATGCCGCCGCGCGGCCCTATAATCGAACCTAAGTTAATAGCCGTGGCGGAGAACGGGAGATCACACCGATCGTCTACTTGATCAAATAAGTAGCGTTATTCGGTTGCGGTCTTTTTTTGTTGGGTGTTTTGTTCTTGCGCGGGGAGGAGGAACGATGGCTTTCTACGGACAATCTTTGCTGCCCGCGGCTCGCAAGGCGAAGGACTTGGAGAAGGCGCTCAAGCTGCCTTACCGGTATATCGTTCTGCTCGATTGCCATGTCGGGCAGGTGAAGCCGCTTGTCGAGCTGGCGGCCGCGCACGGGAAGAAGCTGCTGCTTCACGCGGATCTGATCGAGGGTTTGAAAAACGACGAGTACGCGGCGGAATATTTGTGCCAGCAGGTGAAGCCGGCGGGGCTGATCTCGACCCGCGGCAGCGTGATCGGGCAAGCGAAAAAGCACGGCTTGATCGCGGTGCAGCGGCTGTTTCTGCTCGATACGAACGCGCTGGAGAAGAGCTACGTGCTGCTGGAGCGGACGAAGCCGGACTATATCGAAGTGCTGCCCGGCATTATCCCGCCCATTATTGCCGAGGTACGCGAGCGGACGGGCATTCCGATTTTCGCCGGAGGGCTGATCCGCACCGCCCGCGACGTCGAGCTGGCGCTAGCGGCGGGCGCGGACGCGGTGACGACGTCGAGCGCCGAGCTGTGGAAGCAATTTCGATCCATGTCGGGGGAGTGAGGGAATGAATTCGAAAGAGACTTACGTACTGGCTATCGACCAGGGAACGACCAGCACCCGGGCGATTCTGTTCGATCAGGCGGGAACGCCGGCCGGAACGGCCCGGCAGGAGATTGCCTCGCACTATCCGTCGCCCGGATGGGTGGAGCAGGATGCGCAGCAGATCTGGCTCTCGGTGTTGGGCGTGACGGCTTCGGCGCTGTCGCAAACGGGCGTCCTTCCGGAGCAGATCGCGGCGATCGGGATCACGAACCAGCGCGAAACGACGGTCGTCTGGGACCGCGCGACGGGGACGCCGATTCGCCCGGCCATCGTCTGGCAATCCCGGCAAACGGCGGACATCTGCGAGGAGCTGAAGAGCGAGGGGCATGAACGGACGATTCGGGAGAAAACGGGACTCGTCGTCGACCCCTACTTTTCGGGAACGAAGATCAAGTGGATTCTCGACCATACGGAGGGAGCCCGGGAACGGGCGGAGCGGGGCGAGCTGCTGTTCGGCACGATCGACTGCTGGCTCGTGTGGAAGATGACGGGCGGCAAGCGCCACGTGACCGACTACTCGAACGCCTCCCGCACGCTGCTGTACAACATTCACGAGCTGCGCTGGGACGACGATCTGCTGCGGCTGCTGGACGTTCCCCGCGCGATGCTGCCGGAGGTGCGATCGTCTTCGGAAGTATACGGGACGACGGTTCCGCATCATTTCTTCGGCCGGGAGATTCCGATCGCCGGCATGGCGGGAGATCAGCAAGCCGCCCTGTTCGGCCAAGGCTGCTATGAACGGGGAGCGGTCAAGACGACGTACGGCACGGGCTGTTTTATGCTGATGCAAACCGAGGAGAAGGCGATCCGTTCCGAAGACGGCTTGCTGACGACGATCGCCTGGGGACTCGACGGCGGCGTGCGTTACGCGCTGGAAGGGAGCGTCTTCGTCGCCGGCTCCGCCATCCAATGGCTGCGCGACGGCATGCGGCTGATCGAGACGGCGGCCGATTCGGAGCGGCTGGCCGCGCAGGCGGGAAGCTCCCAAGGCGTCTACGTCGTGCCGGCGTTCGTCGGGCTCGGGACGCCTTATTGGGAGAGCGGCGTCCGCGGGGCGGTGTTCGGGCTGACGCTCGGAACGAAGCGGGAACATTTCGTCCGGGCGACGCTCGAAGCGCTCGCCTATCAGTGCAAGGACGTGCTGGACGTGATGGAGCGGGACTCGGGACTTACGCTGCGATCGCTGCGCGTGGACGGCGGGGCGGTTCGCAACCGCGAGCTGATGCAGTTCCAGAGCGATCTGCTCGGCGTTCCGGTCGACGTGCCGGCGGTCAGCGAGACGACGGCGCTCGGCGCCGCGTTCCTGGCGGGACTGGCGGTCGGCTTCTGGAACGGACTGGACGAACTCGCGGCCATTCGCCGCACGGAGAGCCTTTATGAGCCCCGAATGCCGGAGGAGCAAGCGGTCCGCCTGTACGAAGGCTGGCAGAAGGCGGTTCGGGCCGCCATCGTTTTTCAATAAGCAAGGGACCAATCAGACAAGTTAATCAGGGGTCGGAGATCGGGAGAGACCGCGAAGAGCTTTGCAAGCCTATGGGCATTGCAAGGTTGTTCGCGGTTTTTCCGTTTTTCGCGCGAGGGAAGGGGAATTCGAGATGGGGATTTTTTCGGCAACGGACAGGGACCGGTTGATCGGCGAGCTTTCGGAGACGGAATTCGACGTGCTTGTGATCGGCGGCGGTATCACCGGAGCGGGCATCGCGCTGGACGCGCAGACGCGAGGCTTAAAGGCGGCGCTCCTAGAAATGCAGGACTTCGCGGCGGGGACGTCGAGCCGCTCGACGAAGCTCATTCACGGCGGACTGCGGTACTTGAAGCAAGGGGAGGTCAAAATGGTCGCCGAAGTCGGCCGGGAGCGGGCCGTCGTATACGAGAACGGGCCTCATGTGACGACGCCGGAGCGAATGCTGCTGCCGTTGTACCGGGGGGGAACGTTCGGGCGGTTCACGACGTCGCTTGGTCTGAGACTGTACGATTTCCTTGCGGGGGTCAAGCGCGAGGAGCGCCGCACGATGCTGAGCCGGGAACGGTCGCTGGAGCGGGAGCCGCTATTGAATCCGAACGGCCTGGTCGGAGGCGGCCTCTACGTTGAATATCGCACGGACGACGCGCGGCTGACGATCGAGGTGATGAAAAAAGCGGCCGAGGAAGGCGCCGTAGCGCTGAATTACGCCCGGGTTGAACGGCTGCTCTACGAAGAGGGCAGGGTCTGCGGCGCGGAAGCGGCCGATCGGATCGGCGGCCGACGGTTCGCCGTCCGCGCGAAAACGGTCGTGAACGCGACCGGCCCATGGGTCGACCGGATTCGCGAGATGGACCGTTCCAAGCGCGGCAAGACGCTTCGGTTGACCAAGGGCATCCATCTGGTGTTCGATCGGGAACGATTCCCGCTGCGGCAGGCGATCTACTTCGACACGCCCGACAAGCGGATGCTGTTCGCGATTCCGCGCGGCGGCAAGACGTACGTCGGCACGACCGACACCGATTACGAGGGCGATCCTACCCGTCCCCGGATGACGGTGAGCGATCGCGACTACGTGCTGCATGCGGCGCAGATCATGTTTCCGGCGCTGAACCTGACCGAGCGGGATATCGAGTCGAGCTGGGCCGGGCTGCGTCCGCTCATTTACGAGGAAGGCAAATCTCCTTCCGAGGTATCGCGGCGCGACGAGATTTTCCATTCGGAGTCGGGGCTGTATACGATCGCCGGAGGGAAGCTGACCGGCTACCGGAAGATGGCCGAGCACGTCGTCGACCGGCTTGTCCGGCAGCTGTCCGGCAGCGGAGAAAGCGCAGGCCGCTACCGGCCGTGCGTGACGAAGCGGCTGCCGATCTCGGGCGGCGATGTCGGCGGTTCCGCGGCATGGCCGGAATTCCGGCAGCGGACGGCGCGGGACGGCGTCCGGGCCGGGCTGTCGCCGAGCGAAGCGGAGCGGCTGGCGGACCGGTACGGCTCGAACGCGGCGGAGCTGTTCCGGATCGCGGAGGCGGGAGGAGACGAGGCGGAGCGGTACGGCCTGCCTCCGGCGCTTTATGCGCAGCTGAAGTATGCGGTCGAGCGGGAGATGGCGGCCACGCCGGCCGATTTCTGGATTCGGCGCACCGGCGCGCTGTTTTTCGAGATCGCGGCGGTGCGAAGATGGAAGGAGGGCGTCGCGGACGCGATGGCCGATTGGTTGGGGTACTCGGACGAACGGAAAGCCGAGGCTCTCCTCGAGCTGGAAGCGGCGCTCCGGGCGGCCGATACGCCGGCGGAGTCCGACAGTGACAGCGTCGGGTTGCGCTGACCTTCCCGGAATGGGCGGGACCGCCGGCGTTCCGAACCGACCGTCTAGCCAAGGAGCCGGCCGGCGCTTCGATGTAAGCGGCTGTTTTGCATCGATGCGAAGAAGCTCCCGAGTACGAGGATCTCAGGGAAGCCGCCGAGGCGAGATGGGGGTGCGCGTCAAAGCGCGGTGCGGCGGCTTGTCGCTTGCGCGCTTGCCCAAAATTCGTTATATTAGGTGTTGCCTAAATAAATAAGGAAACGACTAATACCCCGCGGAAGGTGACGTTTATGCTCGTATGGATGCTGCGACAGATCATGGCCGAGAGGGGCGTCTGGACGGGCGCGGCGCTGGCTCGGCTGCTGAAGGAGAAGGCCGGCTACGAATTGTCCGCCCCTTCCATCAGCGCTCTGCTCAACGGCTCGCCCCGGCAGATGAAAGCCGAGACGATGGACGCCCTGTGTACGGCTCTTGCTTGTACGCCGGGCGATCTGTGGCTCCATACGCCGACGAAGGTCATGGGCGCTTGAGCGAGCCGGATGGACATGCCGTTCACGCGGGAGAGGAGAGTAGGCAGGCAATGGCGGTGAAAACGATTGTGCCGTTCGGAGATCCGGTGCTGCGCAAAAAGGCGAAGCCGGTGGAAATCTTCGGGCCGAGAACGATCAAACTGCTGGGAGATTTGGCGGACACGCTGTACGCCGAAGCAGGGCGGGCCGGGTTGGCCGCGACCCAGCTGGGCATTATGCGGCGGGCGGTCGTGATGGATTGCGGGAGCGGATTGATCGAGCTCATCAATCCCGAGATTCTGGAGAGCTCCGGCGAACAGACGGGGCCGGAAGGCTGCCTGTCTTATCCGGGTTTTACGGGCATCGTCAAGCGGGCCGAACATGTGAAGGTGCGGACGATGAACCGCGAAGGCGAGTGGATCGAGATGGAAGCCGACGGCTATCTCGCCCGATGCATGCAGCATGAGATCGACCATCTCGACGGCGTGCTGTTCGTCGACCGGATGGAGGAAGGGTTCCTCTATCACGACCAAACCCAGCGCAAGATCAGCCTGCTGGATGTGCTTCGTCTGACCCATTCGGGAAGCTAAGCGGCCGGAAAGAGGCAGACGCCTCGCATGGGCGTCTGCCTTTTCGTTCGTCCGCACGCTTGGGAAGGCTGACCGGGAAGCTTTTAAACAAACTCAAAAAAGGGGGTTGCGCAAAAGAAGATTAGGGTGTATGATTATCTCAAATTTAAGATATTACAGACGCTCTTCACCGGACGGATCGGGAATCCGGAATCAAGGATACGGATCGAACGTCGCGCCTAATATCTTAAAATAAAGATAATGGAGGCGTTTCTCATGACTCAAGCAACCGCAGGCATCCACCACATCACTTCTTTCGTTCGCGATCCGCAAATCAACGTCGATTTTTATGCAGGCGTTCTTGGTTTGAGACTGGTGAAGAAGACGATCAATTTCGATGCTCCCGAAGTGTATCACCTGTACTTCGGAGACCAGATGGGGCATCCGGGAACGGCCGTCACGTTCTTCCCGTCGCCCGGCAGCCGGAAAGGGAGAATCGGCGGCGGCCAAGTCGGCGCGACGACGTTCGCCGTGCCGCCCGGGGCGCTGGCGTTCTGGGAGAGCCGGCTTGAGAGACTGGACGTGGCGGTGGAAAAGGTAACCCGGTTCGGGGAGACCTACCTCCGTTTCGAGGACCGGGACGGCCTGGCGCTGGAAATCGTCGAACGGGAGGAAGGCCCGCTCAGCGAATGGTCGTTCGGCGGCGTTCCGGCCGACAAAGCGATCAAGGGATTCGGAGGCGCTGTTCTGAACAGCGTCAATCCGGAGAAGACGGCCGGCGTGCTCGCGAACGTGCTCGGACTGGAAAAGATCGCCGAAGAGAATGGGCTTATCCGGTTCCGCGCGGCCGGCAACCTGGGCAACCTGATCGACGTGAACGCCGTCCCGATGAGCTGGGGGGCGGGCGGGGCGGGGACGGTTCATCACATCGCCTGGCGCGCCAAGGACGACCAGGATCATGCGCAGTGGCGGGAGCGCGTCG
>NZ_JACJVO010000005.1 GCF_014212055.1 Cohnella zeiphila
TGGTCAGCCCTTCACTCTAGCCGCAGTCAAGCTCCCGTTTGCCCGAGAAAAGGTGCTCCTGTGTCGTTTTCGTGAACTTGAACGATTGTTCGAGAAACCTGAAACGAAGCTTAATAGGGCTCGTATAACCGGAGTAAAGCGTCCGGCATTCGTACATGAAATTGTCGTTTGACTTTTGAACGACCGTTCGATACGATGGGGGCGACATCCCGGACGGATGGGCCGCGCCGGGTTGGACAACCTGTAGGATGCAGACTTTGGCAGCAAAGGAGCGCGGATATGCGAAGCATCATCAATTTCTCATTGAACAACAAGTTCGCTTTATGGATGATTACTCTGATTGTTCTCGTGGCCGGCCTCTATTCCGGAACGAACATGAAGCAGGAGAGCCTCCCCAACCTGTCGTTGCCTTATTTGAGCGTGACGACGGTTTTTCCCGGGGCTTCCCCCGATGAAGTCGTCGATGAAGTGACGGCTCCGTTGGAGCAAAGGCTCAAAAATATCGAAGCGGTCAAAAACGTGACGTCGACTTCGATGGAGAACGCCTCCTCGATCATGATCGAGTTCAATTTCGGCCAGGACATGGACAAGGCGATGACCAACGTCCGCGACGCGATCGCTGCGGTAAAGCTGCCTTCCGGGGCGCAGGATCCGTCGCTGTCGAAGTTCTCGATCAACTCCTTCCCGGTCATCTCGCTGAGCGTCTCCGGCGGGAAAGACCTGGAGGATCTGACCCGGATCGTAAACAACGAGATCAAGCCGGATCTGGAAGGAATCTCGGGCGTCGCTTCCGTCTCGGTGTCGGGACAATTCGTCAAGGAAGTCGACCTGACGTTCAAAGAGGACAAGCTTAAGGAGCTCGGGCTGTCCCAGGACACGGTGCAGCAGCTGATCCAGGCGGCCGCGACGAAGGCTCAGCTGGGTATCTTCGAGCTCGGCACGACGGAGAAATCGATCGTCGTCGACGGAAGGGTCGCGACGATCGACGATCTGCGCAACTTGCCGATCCCGGTCATCCCGTCGGCCGGGGGCGCCTCGGCAGGCGCCGGAGCTGGAATGGGCGCAACCGGAGCCGGAGCCGGAGCGGCTTCCGGAGCGGGAGCTAGCTCCGGAGCGGGTGCGAATGCCGGCACGGGAGCAGGCGCCGGGGCGGCGGCAGGGGCTGCGGGCACTGGCGCAGGTGCGGGCGGCACGGGTGCGGCAGCCGGCACGGCGGCCGGACTTCCGACCGTGAAGCTGAGCGAGCTGGCAGACGTCGAGCTGGTCGGGCAGGCGGATTCGATCTCCCGCACGAACGGCAAAGAGTCGATCGGGATCCAGGTCGTCAAGGCAAACGACGCCAACACCGTCGATGTCGTAAATGCAGTGAAAGACGTGAAGTCGGATCTGCAATCCTCGCATCCGGAGCTCCAACTGGAAGTGCTGCTTGACCAAGGCAAGCCGATCGAGCAGTCGGTCAACACGATGCTGAACAAGGCGCTGTTCGGAGCGCTGTTCGCCGTTATCATTATTCTGCTGTTCCTGCGGAACATCCGCACGACGCTGATCTCGATCGTATCGATCCCGCTGTCGCTGCTGATCGCGATGCTGCTGCTGAACCAGTTCGACATCTCGCTGAACATTATGACGCTCGGCGCGATGACCGTCGCGATCGGGCGGGTGGTCGACGACTCGATCGTAGTCATCGAGAACATTTACCGGCGCATGTCTCTGACCGGCGAGAAGCTGAAGGGCAAAGACCTGGTGCGGGAAGCGACGCGCGAGATGTTCCTGCCGATCATGTCTTCCACTATCGTCACGATCGCCGTGTTCCTGCCTCTCGGCACGGTCAGCGGGATGGTCGGTCAGCTGTTCCTGCCGTTCGCGCTCACGATCGTGTTCGCGCTGCTGGCTTCCCTGATCGTCGCCGTTACCGTCGTTCCGATGCTGGCTCACATGCTGTTCCGCCGCGGCGTAAAGCCGGGCAAGGCGGCTCACCATGAAGACAAGCCCGGACGGCTGGCCGCCTTTTACCGGCGGGTATTGGCTTCCGTTCTCCGCCACAAGATTATTACGGTCATTGTCGCGCTCGTCATTCTGTTTGCGAGCTTTGGGCTGGTCCCGGTCATCGGCACGAGCTTCTTGCCGGATCAGGAAGACAAATACATGGCCGTTACGTACAACCCGGCTCCGGGCGATCGGCTTGAGGACGTGGAGAAGCGCGGGCTGGCCGCGGAAGATTACCTGCTGAAACAGCCGGACGTTACGATGATGCAGTATTCGATCGGCGGCAGCGGCAACCCGCTTCAGCAAAGCTCCTCCAAGTCGGGATTGTTCTACGTGCAGTTCAATCCGGACGTGAAGGACTTCGATCAGAAGAAGGAAGACATTCTGGCCGGGCTCAAAAAGACCGTTCCGGAAGGCGAATGGGGCCAGCTGGACATGTCCGGAGGGCTCGGCGGCAGCAAGTTCAGCCTAAGCGTATACGGCGACAAGCTGTCGGATATCGAACCGGTCGTCAACCGGATCGCGGACCTGATGAAGCAGGATCCTTCGTTCACGAAGATCGATACCGGCCTTTCCAAGACGTACGGGCAATACACGTTGGTGGCCGATCAGCAGAAGCTGAGCAGCTACGGGCTGACGACCGGCCAGATCGCGCTGGCGCTCATGCCGCAGCGCGACCGCCCGGTTCTGACGACGGTGGAAGACGGCGGGAACACTTACAACGTGTACGTGCAAGTGAACAACGACGTTTACGGCTCGATCGAGGATATCGAGAACAAGACCTTGAAGTCCGGGCTCGGCGTCGACGTTCCGATCAAGGACGTCGCCAAAGTCGAAGAGGGCACGGCCCAGGCTTCGATCGCCCGCGAGAACGGACGCATGGTCGTGACCGTCAGCGCGGAAGCGACGCAGTCCGACGTGGGGAAAGCTTCTTCCGAGCTGCAGAAAAAGGTCGACGAGATTCAGAAGCCCGAAGGCGTCGAAGTGAAATTCGGCGGCGTCACCGAGCAGATCAACGAGACGTTCTCGCAGCTGGGCATCGCCATCGCGGCCGCCATCGCCATCGTATACCTCGTGCTGGTGCTTACGTTCGGCGGGGCGCTCGCTCCGTTCGCGATCATGTTCGCTCTGCCGTTCGCCATCATCGGCGGACTGGTCGCCCTCTGGATTACCGGCGAGACGCTGAGCGTATCCGCGCTGATGGGCGCGCTGATGCTGATCGGGATCGTCGTGACCAACGCGATCGTGCTTGTCGACCGGATCATCCACAAGGAGAAGGAAGGCATGACGACCCGCGAAGCGATCCTGGAAGCGGCGGGCACCCGCCTGCGTCCGATTCTGATGACGGCGCTGGCGACGATCGGAGCGCTGCTGCCGCTGGCGTTCGGGTTCGAGAGCGCGGGCATTATCTCCCGCGGCCTCGGCGTCACCGTGATCGGCGGCCTCGTCAGCTCGACGCTGCTGACGCTGCTGATCGTTCCGATCGCCTATGAAGTTCTGATGAAGCTCCGCCGCAAGCCGAAGGCGGAAAGCTAAGATAGTTCCGTTAACGCGCCGGCGGCTATCCGCCGGCCGTTCTTGACTACGACGGCGGCCGTCCGGGAATCGGAGGGGATCGTTTGAACGACCGGAAACAGCAAATTGTCGAGGCGGCGTTGAAGTGCTTCTCGCGCAAAGGATTCCGCGCGACCTCGATCCAGGAGATCGTGGACGAGCTGGGCATGGCGAAAGGGTCGATCTACTTCTACTTCAAGTCGAAGGAAGATCTGCTGTTGTCGGTGATCGAGTCTTTCGGGGAGCGGCTGATGGCCGAAATGGCTCCGCTGCCGGAAGAACGCCCGCTTCCCCCGCGAGACCAGCTTCGGCTGCAGTTGAAGCGCCACTTCGAAACGATGGCCGAACAGCGGGATTTTCCGCTGATGCTGATGCGGGAGCCGGTTTCCGCGGAGGGCAGCAAGCCGCAGATCCAGATGATCCTGCGCAACATGCTTCGCCGGCATATCCGCTGGATACGGGACCATATCGAGAACATTTACGGTCCGGAATCGGCGCCCTATTGGGCGGACGGTGCGGCGCTTTTCCGGGGCATGATGATGGAATATTCGCGTGCTTTGTTATTGGGGAGAGCGCAGATCGATACGGGGCGGCTCGCTTCCTTTCTGACGGAACGGCTGGACGATATCGTCGCCGGGATGATCCGTTTGCAGGGGAGACCCGTGCTGACCCGATTGTACTCGGAAGAGGAAGGCGGCCCCTCGGACGCCGAGCCCCGCTATGAGGATCAGGTTCGGAGAGCGACCGGCGAGCTGCGGAGAACGATCGAACAAAGCTTAAGCGAAGCGGACGAGGAAGACGTTACGGTCGAGCGCCGCCGCAACGACTTTCTGTCGGCGTTGACGCTGCTCGAGACCGAATTCGCGAAGCCGGAGCCCGACCGGATCCTGATGGGCGGGATGCTCGCTTATATGAAGGAACTCGCCGTTCCGTCCTGGGAGCAGCCGCTGGAACGCTTGAGGGGCTGCTTTCAAGCCCGAACCGAATAGAAAAGCCCGGCTGACAGCGAATTTGAACGTTCGCCGTCAGCCGGGCTTTTTCGTTCCGGGAGTTCACGAATAGGAGATCGAAAGCTGCAGCTGCAGCGGTTCTCCCGGCTTCACCGAGATCAGCCCTTCCTTGCGGTTCAGCGCCTCGTTCGGCGCCGTCCACGGTTCGACGCAGATGAACGGCTTGCCTTCAACGCTCCAGAAGACGACAGCGCGGAACGCTTCGCTGTAATCCAGCCGAACAGTGCCTTTGCCCGCCAGCGGGAACGAGACGGCAGGCGTGCGGGCGTTCAGCAGCGCGACCGATTCTTTCAAGCCGCCCAGGTCGATCGTACCTTCGAACGGCTTGATCTTGCCGTCGTTATAGTCCAGATACTCCGTGGCGTCCGATTCGTAAGCGAGCTTTTTCCCTTCGCCGGTGGCGAAATAAGGGTGGAAGCCGGCCTGAACCGGCATCGGGCTCGCGGAACGGTTCGCGTACGTTTGGTCCAGCTCGAGCTTGCCGTCCTTCAGCCGGTATGTAAACTGAAGCTCGAAGTCGAACGGATACGAGGAGAGCGTCTCCTCGTTGCTGCGAAGAACGAGCGTAATGGACGCTTCGTCTTCGTCGCTTTGCCGGACGACTTCCCAAACGGAGGTGCGGGCGACGCCATGATTGCGCATGGAGTAGACTTGGCCGTCCCATTCGTAACGGCCGCCTTCGAGCTGGCCGCAGATCGGGAACAGGATCGGAATGCCTCCGCGAATGTTGGCGTTCGGATCGAGGAACGTGGCATGGTCCAGGTACAGCAGCTCTTCCCCGCGCAGCTTGCAGCCGATGACGATCCCGCCGCGCTCCGGGCAGATCCGCACGAGGGAATCGGTCTCGCTGTCCGACAGTTCGTAAATGCGATAGGTATCGACTTGACTTGCGACCTGGTAACGGGAACGCATATCGTTCATGATGATCAGCCTCCGAATTTAGGGTGGGAGAAAGGCAAATTCCTAATCGTTTAACCCTTTTCCATCGAGAATGCGATGCATATATTTTTCGACTCTCGACTCTCGCGTTTTGGATTGTTTGGGTGCGGAAAAATATAGCAGGTACGCTCGTTGCCGTCCCGGCGTCAATGCCTCAAAAGCCGACTTCAGGGGAGGGAGTTCCTCGAATTTATTTTGCAATTCTTCCGGAACGGTATACTCCGAATGCTTCTTATATTCCACCTGCAATCCGGCTTTTTCAACCTCGATGGCTTCATCTATATAGGTCTTCAATATAAGCTCCATCTCATCGATCTCTTGAACGTCGGCAAATCGGATCTGGCGCCCCGCCTGGACATTCTCCGTTTGCTGGATCAGGATCCCATGGGGATCTTTCAACAAAGCGCCTTTATGAAACAAAAGCGCGCAGTATTCTTTGAATCCATGGATCAATAAGATGTTTTTGTCCTCAAACGTATAACAGGGATGCATCCATTTAAATTCTTCGGTCAATCCGCAATCCAGGACGATCTCTCTCAGTTTCTCGTATTCTTTCTTCCATCTTTTGGATCTGCCTACAAACTCATCAACCTTGGGGTTCGTGATGCCAGCGGCCATCAAGGAACACTCCTCTTCCATTTTAAGATCGGTTCGCGAACCTTGTCCAGTCGATCGATGCTCCAATCTCGGCGTCTTCTCTTCCAGTATACCATCTGAAAAATCTCTGATACGCCGTTTTTCGCGATACGCGTGTCCCATGATACGGTTCCTGTCGGAAAAAAGCAGCTTCTTTGCGGATTTCCTGGGAAATGCCGTCGAAACGCGTAAACCCGAAACAAGTTTGCGATCCGTTACGTATATTAGATGGGTTTTCGGGAGTTATCGCAAAGGAGCGTGCCTAATGCCGCCGCTATCGACAACATCTAATTCTTCGCAGCCTTCCGCGCGAAGAAATCCAACCGGAGGCCAGAAGCTAAGCCGCGCCGCGCAAGCGAAAAGACGCAAAAAGCGCGGCTTTTGGCGGGTTCTGGGTTGGCTCGTCGCGGGAGCGCTGGTTTTGGCCATCGCATTTGTCGTATGGTTTTTCATGACGCCGTCGGGCACTTCGATCAGGCTGCGGCTTGCCGATACGATCATCACGACCCAGCATCGGGAGTGGGCGAAATATTTGATCGGCGAAAAGGGGCTGCAGGATCGGGTGGCCGAATACGCCAAGCAGTTCGAGCAGATGGGCGAGGAGAAAGATACGCACGTCATCGCGACGCCGTCGCCCAATGACGACAATCCTGCCGAGCAGAAGCCGCTCACGCAGATCGAGACGATCGACGGGAAAAGCTACCACGGCTATCTGCTGACCGTCAGCGATCCGACCAAGATTCGGCTGGTCGTTCCAAACAAGGTCGGCAAAGGCGAGAAGGTCACAAGCATGGTCACGCGCACCGGCGCGATCGCGGGAGTCAATGCCGGCGGTTTCGCCGACCCGAACTGGAAGGGCAACGGCTTCCAGCCGATCGGATTCGTCATTTCCGGGGGCAAGGTTTTCTATCGGGACGTCGGCCTGGATCAGAATACGCAGGTCGTCGGCATCGACAAGGACGGGAAGATGATCGCGGGCCGCTACACGATCAACGAGCTGTTGAAGCTGAATATTTCCGAAGCGGTCAGCTTCTCGCCGCGCATTATCGTCAACGGCAAGGGGCAGATCAAGAACCATGCCGCCGGCTGGGGCATCGCACCCCGAACGGTGATGGGGCAGAAGGAGGACGGCTCCATCATGTTCCTCGTCATCGACGGACGCCAGCCGGGCTACAGCATCGGGGCGGACTTGTACGACTGTCAGCAGGTCATGCTGGAACACGGAGCGGTCATCGCCGCCAATCTGGACGGAGGCTCGTCTACCGTGCTCGTCAAAGAAGGAGGCGATATCGTCAACAAGCCGTCGTCCGAACACGGCGAACGGTACTTGCCGACGGCGTTCCTCGTGTTCAACGATCCTTCCTCCGTGCAGGTGCCGAACATTTGGCAAGGCTTGACGTCCAAGGATATCGATCCGAGCAAGTGGTAAGACGCAAGGTGACCTCCGAACTCCGCCCGTCGGCCGGCGGAAGAGGAGGTCTTTTTTTTTCGTCCTTAATACATCATCTGGCCGAGCGGACCGTTCTCGTCGATGATGTCTTCGATGTCGTAGACCGAAATCGGAAAATACGGAAATCCCCAGGCGTACGGGACGATGGCGTAGAGCGGGAAGTAGACGACGAGCGCCTTGTCGGCGATGTAAAAGTCCTGATCGTCCGAGATGCCGGGATATTCGCCGAGCAGCGGCAGCTTGCGCGCCTTGATCTGCGCCTGGATGATGGTGTTTAACCGCTTCTTGTAGGCGCTGTCGGGTTTGAACAGATCGGACAGAGAGTAGCTGCGCCCGGTCTCGACGTCGAAGGTAAGCGACTTCTGCAAAGTGTTGCCGTGCGCGCCGCCGGTGAACGTATAATTCAACAGCGACAGGCTAAGCACTCCGCGTTGGTTCGTCTTGACCTCGAACGTCCCGTCCATCTCTTGAATGTCCGGACTCGGGTAGCTCTGCTGCTTCATGAGCTCTTGAGTCGCGGCCGTGATGGCGTCGTTCATTCGCTTCAAGGCCGCTTGGCTGGTGCCTCCCGTGACGACGGGGACGTTCACTTTAATATGAGGTTCCTTGATCTGGCGGACGGAGATCGGAACCATCAGCGTCTGGCCGTTCATGCGAATCCTCCCTTGGCATGGGCGATGGTCTATATAACCTATGCGAGGGAGGGGGAATTCGGTCCTTCGGATAAAAAAGCTAAAACAACGTCAACTGAACGGGAGCGCACGGATCGGCAGGAGGATCGGCGGGGCGGCGGAATTGCTGCGACTGTGCGGACTCCCCGTCCGCTGCCCGGCGGCGGCTCGCCGGTTCGGAAGAGGCGGAAGAGGAAGCGGCGTAGCTCTCGGCTTGTCGCAAGCCGTATCGGATCATCTGCGCTTGAATCCGCTCCTTGATCGGCCGCGTATAATCGTCGGGAAGGCGTTTGGAGCGCCAGTACAGCCGACCGTACCGTTCCGCGAGCTTCGGATCGAACGTCCGCAGCACGTTGAAAAACCACAGCTTGACGTCCGGCGTGGAGAGGCGAAGGAACGAAGGCATCACCTCGCGCAGGCCGGCCTTGGCGCAGGCGGCGATCAGTTCTTCCGTCTTCTCGGGGGTATCCGTCAAATACGGCAGGATCGGCGCCATGAAAATGCGGACGCGAACGCCCGCCTCCCGGAGCCGGCGTCCGCAGTCCAGCCGAAGCTTGGGCGACGGGGAGGAGGGCTCGAAGGTCCGCCAGACGAACGGATCGAGCGAATGAATGCTGACGTTGACGGACGAGCCGGGCATCTTCGTCAGCAGGTCCAAGTCCCGCAGGATAAGCGGGGACCGGGTCGTGACGCTGGCGGCGACGCCGAATTCCGCGAGCACCTCCAGACAGCCGCGCGTCAGCTTCGACCGGCCTTCCAGCTGCTGGTACGGGTCCGTCGCCGTTCCGATCGCCACCTCGCGCGGCACGCGCTTCCCCATCTTCGCGAGCTGCGCCCGCAGGATCGATGGAGCGTCTTCCTTCCAGAAGATGTGGCGCTGGAACGTATCGTCCGTCTCTTCCCCGAGATAGGCGTGGGTGCTGCGGGCGTAGCAAAAGCTGCAGCCGTGCTGACACCCCCGGTACGGGTTGATCGACCAATCGAACGGCATGGACGGCGCCTTGACGGGATTCAGGATCGACTTGGCGCTCATCGGTTCATACTGAGGAAGCGGCATATCGAACACCTCTGATGTAGAATGGGAACGTATGTTTGTAGTCCTTACTATAACAAATGACAGCCCAAGAGTAAATCCGCTAATTTTAGGGAGGAATTAACGCCGTAAAAAAATGGATGAAAAAACCTGGGACAAAACGCTTGACTTTAAGGGGTGAAGTCTTTAATATAATAAAAGTGTTCTTGCTGATGTAGCTCAGCTGGTAGAGCAACGCATTCGTAATGCGTAGGTCGGGGGTTCGAATCCCTTCATCAGCACCACTTAACTGTTCAAACGAGCGCGGCTTCGGATTCCGAAGCCGCGTTTTTGGCTTTTTAGGGCGTTTTATTCGAATCGACACTCCTCCGGAGGAACCTGCACGAACGCTTGGATGCTTGGTTGACGCAGCGATCGCCCTTCTTCCACCCTCCACTCCGCATATTGAATCTTGGCGGTCAGCAGCGGCTTCACCCAGTACGCTCCCTTCATGTCGGGATGGCGGCTGGCGAAGGGGCATTCGGAGGTACCGATGCTTCCGACCACGGCCGTCAATTCGACCCAATCCTGCGCGGTCAGCTTGCCCGTTCCGACTTTGCCGATAAAGATCAGCCTGCCTCCTTGGTACAATCCGGCCAGGACGGCGTTGACGATGCCGCCGTTCAGCGTATACCCGCCGATGACCGCGACG
This sequence comes from Cohnella zeiphila, assembly GCF_014212055.1. Lineage (GTDB taxonomy): Bacteria > Bacillota > Bacilli > Paenibacillales > Paenibacillaceae > Cohnella > Cohnella zeiphila. Next base: position 9,971 of record NZ_JACJVO010000005.1, read on the forward strand.
AGATCGCCGTAATTTTTCACCTTGACCCAACGCTCGTCCTTGCCTCCGAACGCGTAGGCGGAGTCGGCGTTTTTGGCAACAATGCCTTCCATCTTCTGCGCTCGAATGACTTCCAGCAGCGCCGGACCGTCCGGATGGGACGCGACCGGTTGAACGAAGGGACCGGGGACGAGGAGATCGGCCAAGAGCCGCTGCCTCTCCCGGAGCGGAAGGGAATGAGTCCACGCTCCGTCCGCGTACAGCACATCGAATACCATATAGGAGATCGGCACCTCCTGACGCGCCTGAGGCACCTTGGACAGATTGCGGATGCCGTCCCGCCTCATCACTTCATGGAAGGAGGGCTTGCCGTCGGCCGCGAGGGCGATCACTTCGCCGTCCAGAATGAAGGAGGACGCACGGCAATACGTTCGCTCGGTCAGCTCCGGATATTGGGCGGTGCGCTCGTGTTTTTTGCGGTTGTACAGCCGAATGGCGCTGTCGTCGCAATAGGAGAGAATGCGGACGCCGTCCCATTTGATCTGGTAGATCCATGAATCCCCCAAGGGGACGGTATCGGAACGGATCGGCTCGAAAGGGATGATCGGGTTCATGGCTCTAGCGTGCCCCAAAAAAAGCGAAATCCCCCGATCCATACGGATTCGGGGGTCATTCGCGGGCGAACATTGTCTTCACAGATCCATAAAACTCCTTATCACTTGGAATGGAAGCATGCCGATGGCGATAAACGCATAAAGGAAGCCTTTGACGAACGCTGCAGCATCTTTCAATCTCATTTCCGGTCACTCCCGTCTTTTGCGCCCTCTCTTTGTCTTTTGTGTGACCATTGTATGAAAAGTCTGAAAACAAGTCAAAGCTCATTGCTTTTTGGGTAAGGTCATATCGGGGAATGTATCCGCTTAAAGAAAGCATGGACTGAGGTTGACCTGCCGAATCCTCGGTTTTGCTTGGAGGTTCGTCATTCTCCGGGATCTTTGGGGCAGGATAAGAAGCAGTCTCAGAACGAAAGACGGGAGGGAACGAGCATGAAACAAAGCGTGAGGAAAGTCGCTTTTCTGCTGGCGGACGGGTATGAGGATTCCGAGATGAAGCATCCGTACGACGCGCTCGTCGAGAACGGCAACGATAACATCATTATCAGCACGGAGAAAGGCAAGGAATTGAAGGGGAAAAAGGGAACGATCGCCTATACCTCGCATCTGGCGGCAGCCGAAGCGAACGCGGAAGACTACGAAGCGGTCGTCATTCCGGGTGGCGGTTCCCCGGCGAAGCTGAGGGAGGACCCGGCCGTGCTTGAATTCGTCCGGGAGGCCGACCGCAAGGGAATCCCGATCGCGGCGATCTGCCACGGACCTCAGGTACTGGCGTCGGCCGGACTGCTGAAAGGCCGGACGCTGACCGGTTATGCCGGCATCCAGGGCGAGATCGAAGCGGCGGGCGGAACGTTCGTCGACCGGGAAGTCGTCGCCGACGGCAACTTGATCACGTCGCGAGGTCCGCAGGACGAGCCGGCGTTCATCCAGCAGACGATCGAGCGGCTCGGCGTATCGGCATATTGAGATCTTGCGCGCAAAAAAAGAAGCCCCGGCCGCGGCCGGGGCTGTCCAAGATTTTAAGCGAATGAGGGCTTGCGGTCGTCGACCTTGCCGCTGACCACTTTGATGTATTCCGTGTCGGCGCCGTCCGCCGAAGGCCCGATATATACGACGTCGCCCGCCGCTTGCTCCGCGTCGGCGCGATGCCGCCGGAATCCGATATGCGCTCCGGCCTTCTCGATCAGTCGGCGGGGAGACTTGGACGCGATGGGACGCACCTTCCCTTTGTTCGGCTGTCTCATGGCGTATCCCCTCCTTCAAGATGTCTGACGGTGATCAGCAGTTCGTCGTTGATCTGCACGATCTCTGCCAGCTGCTTATCGTTTAATTCTATTGTACCCGAAATATGAACGGAAAGTACCAGATCCTTGCCTAAAGGATAGCACAGGATATACACGATCGCAATCTCTCGGCGCCTGAAAAAGGACCATTCCCGGCTCCGGAACGCGTCGAGCACGAAGATGCGCTGGTCTCCGTCCTGCTTGCCGTCGTTGTCTTGCAGGTGAAAGGACCGGCCCCGGCCGACGTTGCCTCCGACCTGGCGAATGATCTCGTCGTCGAACTGCTTCCAGATCGCCGCTCCCGTAATACGGAATCCTGGCGGCGCGAGCAGGGAGTTGCGGATCGCTTCCGCATAGGCGGTATAGCGCTGTTCCGGATCCCGAACCGAGACGTTCCGGTGATACTCCCAGAAAAAATGAAGAATGCTCTGCTTCTGCTCCACCAGCCGGCCGGGGTCGACGAACCACTTCTCCGCCTCGATCGCTCTGGAGATCTCCCCGCAAGCCGGATCGACTGCCGCTCCGAACTTCCCGTCCTCGCGGATATGATATCCGAGCAAGGTAAGTCCCTGCAAATCGGAGAGCAAATGGAATTCGGAGACGGTCTCGCCCGGGATCAGGTCGTCCCGTTCCGGCAGGTCGCGGGGAATGAGACAGAACACGCGGCGCCGGCCGAGCCTTCCCCAGAACAGTCCCATCTCGAACAAAGTATTGTCCCTCGTAATGAATGCCGGCTTCTGCCGAATGAGCGCGACGTCGTCGGCGGCGAAGACGAAGATGCCGAAGTCGTTGGCCGCGAGCTCCCGTTCCAGCGCCTCCATCGTGTAGTCGTTCGCGCCGAACGTTCCGGCATACCACGGATTGACATGCGCTATGTATTCCAATTGCGAACTGACCGCCCGGGCATACGGGATCGCTTCGCGGGAGCAGCCGACGAAGACGTTCGGCTTCCGGTGCGCTGTCGTCACGATTAAACCTCCTTTGCTGGCTGGAGATGATTGCCATCTCCCAGTATACAGGTTCGGTCCGCGCATAGGAAGGCGCTCTCATGCGGACGTGCTTCGGCCTGTTGGGTTGCGCTTGAAATCTCGGGGCGGCTCCGGAAAAGAAGGGGATAGCCGAATTTATCGGCTATCTCGGTGCGTGAAGCCCGTGCAGAGGGGGAGATAGCCGATTTTTTCGGCTAACTTGGTGCGTCAAGCCCGTGCAGAGGGGGAGATAACCGATTTTATCGGCTAACTCGGTGCGTCAAGCCTGCACGGAGGGGGAGATAGCCGATTTTATCGGCTAACTCGGTGCGCCAAGCCTGTGCGGAGGGGGAGATAGCCGATTTTATCGGCTAACTCGGTGCGCCCAAACCCCTCGTCTCCCCTGTCTCCGGGCGGCGCTATGCCACGCTCACGGATTGATCCCGACGCGAAAACCGGAGGCGAGAGCGGCAGAGGCCCGTCGATGCGATCTTGCGTCAGCACCCGGCGCCCCATCGCCATCGCCGCGGGCTTGCGCCAGACGCTCGACCTCCTCCCACAGAATGGCTTCGAACGTACGCCGCCGGATCTGCTCCAGCCTGCGATAGGCGAGGGAATACGTTACGCCGAAGTGGGAGACGATCAGCTCCGCGGCGTCGCTCTGGCGGTCGGGAAAGCGAAGTCTTTTCAACATAAAAGACGGCATCGACGCGTACAGCACGAACCGGTTCGCTTCCGCTTCCTGACTCTCGAGGAACGGCTGCGGCATAAGCGTCTGGCTGCCGGCGTGCCTCAGCACGTGGCACAATTCATGCAGGAACTCCTCCCACTGCTCGGCCCGGCTCAGCCGCCTGTCGACGAGCACGGACCGCATGCCCATCCACTCGAGCGCCTTGCCGGGCTGGTTCATAAAATGAACCCAGACGTTCAGCCGTCCCGCCACCTCGTCGATCGTCAACTGGCCCGGCGTCAGTACTCCCGATTTGATCCACAAATTTTCGATCCACTGCTCCAGCGGAGTCGGTCTGTAGTAATTCATCATTTTCGGCACCTCGCAAGAAGAATAGGAATGTATGTTCGCTTTTATCCGGAAAAGAAAAGCCCTTGCGGGCCTGTCAGGCATTCATGAGCGGGATTGCTCCCCTTGCCGGTCTTCCGGCTTGCGTCCCCGTTCCTTCTCCCGGATGAACTCCCAGAAGCGGAGCATCTCTTCCTTTCTCTCGTCCGGCGCGTTGAGATAGTCCTTGAAAAACACCCCATGCTCCGGGTTGTTGACGAATCGCTCGAACTCGCTTCTCGCGTTCGGACCTGCCATCGTCGGGTCGTCGGTCCGGCCGACCAGGTAATCCGTCGTCGTACGGTAGTATTCGGCGAACCGTCCGAGCAGCTCGGGCTCGGGCTTGCGATCGTCCGACTCGTAGCGGGAGAGCTGCACGTTGCTGATTCCGAGCTCCCTGGCCGCGTCCAGCTGCGTTTTGCCCAGGCGGTCCCGGCGCTCCCGAAGGCGTCTGCCCAGCGTCATGGTTATCGACCCTCTGTCCGTAATTGGTAGAAACAGTGTATCACATTTTCCGGTTTGGTAAAATACTGAATTATTTTTTGGGAGAAAGGATTGACATTTGCCAAAATGGTAATGTATGATCGTTCCATATTCGCCAAATTGGTTAAGCGAGGCATCGAGGGCGGCGGGGATTGCAGCGTTCAGACCGTTCGTTTTGCCAAAATGGCAAATATCGATTTTCCCAAAAGGAGCGTGGAAAACGATGAACATTCAAGAGAATCGCGTTCGTGTGACGGATCTGGGGCCGGCGACGCTGGAAACTTACGAAGAGACGAGAAGAGAACTGCTGCGGGCCGCGGACCGGCTGACGCGCCGGATCCGGCAGATGGAGCCGGTGCGGACGATGGAGGAGATGAACGAGCTGCTGGAGGCGGATCGCGAGCGGAAGCTGCTCATGGAGATGATCTCGAGCTGCTCTTATATCATCGAATGGCTGGCCACCGGGCGGCGGCCCGGCAACCGGAGAGGCATCGAGCGCCGGGCCTCCTATCAGAGAGAGATTCCGACCGATCCGGCCCGCCTTCCGACGGCGGTATGGTTCGACCAAGAAGACGAACAAGAGGCGGGCGACGCGGAGATGAAGCATTTTCGATTGGAAGCGGCGCTTCGCGGTCTGACCGCCAGGGAGCGGGACTGTTACGTGCTTGCTCATGGGCAAGGCTGCTCTTTCTCCGAGATCGCGGGCATGCTGCATGTCAGCAAGTCCAGCGTCGGCACGTACATGGCACGGGCCCAGCGCAAAATCTCCCACAATATCGGACATGTCGTCATCATGCGGGTCGGCTGATGTCGCACGGCTGCCACCTAATGGATGAGACGACCGATAGCGGTCCGATCGAATCCGGCAACAACGGGAGGTCAAACGCACATGGCGCGGAAGGAAGTGACAATCCATGCGGGACGGAATCCGCCGGCGGCTCGTTGACGCCATTCCCGGCATCGGCGGCAGGGTGCTGGAATCGCACGACGACGGCACGGCGACGGACAAGCCTTATCTGGTACTGATCCAGGGGGAGGACGAAGGCTTGAACGGGTGGGCGGGCTTCGGAAGGATTTTCGAAGTGTGGCCGTACCAATCGGTGGCGTCGGGGTTCGCCTCGGTCGACCAGCTTGGCGAGGCGGTCGTGCAGGCGCTGGACGGGCATACGCTGACCGACGATGCGACGGGCGAAGTGTTCACCTGCCGGTATCACGGCACGGTCGGTTCCGACCGGACCGACGAAGAGCGGGACGCGCTGACGAGGGGGCTCCGCTTCCTGGTGGCGGCGGTCGATCCCGCGGAGCAGACGGACGCGGCGTCGGCGGACGAGTGGCTGGAAGCGCTGGCCGTCTGGACGCAAGCGGCGCTGGGCACCGACCCGGACTGGAGCGTCTACTGCGGCAAATGGCCGCAGGATTACCGGCTTCCCGCCGTTCTGTGGCGGGTGTCGGCGATGGAGACGGCGGACGGGAACGCGGCTTCGGTCCGGGTGCGCAAAATGGTGTTCGGGCATGTGCTCGGGCGGACGCCGAACGAGCAAATGAACGCGGCGGCGCAGATTGCCGAGCGTCTCAAGCAGGACGCCAAGATCGCGCTGAACGCGGAGAACCGTCAGTACGTCACCGTGCGGGAATGCGCGGTTATGGCCGAGGCCGACGCGTTGAGGACCGGCCAACTCATGGTCACGCTGACCCGCCGGACGGTGCGCCCGGAAGCTGTATCGTCGGGAGAAGCGCCGCTGATGAAAGAAGTCGTCTACCACCAAACGATGGGGGGATAAACATTGGCAATCCGAAGAAAAAAGGCGGCTGCGGAGGCGCAGCCGGTGGAGAGCGCGGCTGCTGCGCCGGAGCAGACGACGGTTGCACCCGAGCAAGCGCCTGGCGTATCCGCGCAGGAAGCGGCAGCAGCCGTCGGGGGTGGACAGACTTCGGCGAATGAAAACGGTCCGGCGAATGCCGCCGTCGTCCGATATGAGGCGGACGAGCTCATTCGGCAGGCGAGAGAGCTGTTCGGCGTCTCTCCGATCGCGGCCGTCGGGGCTTTCGCCGATCGCGGCTTCGCGCCGCTCACCGTTGAGCAGGCCCGGCAATCCATCCAACAATTCATGAACAGGAAGGTGAACTGATTATGGCAGGAGGCAATTGGAGCACGACGGACATGCCGGTTCTTCCCGGCTTTTACCTGGCGTTTCGTTCCGCCGCGGCGGCGGCGATCGTACCGGGAGCGCGAGGCGTGGTGGCCGTTCCGGTGCGGGCGCACTGGGGCCCGGTCGGGCAGTTCGTGGAGCTGACGAGCGAGGGACAGATCGCGGAGACGTTCTCGGACGTGGAGACGGGCGGCGCCACCGCGTATACGACGGCGCGCCTCGCGCTGCTGGGCGGAGCGAGCAAGGTGCTGGCGTACCGTCTGTCCGACGGTACGGACGCGGCGGCGTCGCTGACGCTTGCGGACACGACGGCCGATACGCCGGTCGGCGTGCTGAAGCTGGCCGGCAAAATGACCGGCGAGCGCGGCAACGGCTTCAAGGTGACCGTTCAAGCGAACGCAGCCGATTCGGCGCAGACGGATATCAAGCTGTACGAGGGAACGACGCTTCTTCGCACGTTCACCTTCGCGTCCGGCACCGTTCAGGCGGCGGCCGACGCGATTAACGGGGACGCGGCGAACAAGTGGATCGTCTCAACGAAGCTCAGCGACGGCAACGGCTCGCTCGCGGCGGTCGCTTCGGCGGCTCTGACCGGCGGTTTTTCCGGAATCGAGAGCGTGGACAACGGGGACTACGTGGCGGCGTTCGACGCGTTCGAGACGCAGGAGTTCAACGCGTTTGCGCTGGATGGCGTGACCGATCCGGCCTTGAACGCCAGCGCGCTGGCGTGGATCTCGCGGATCCGCTCGGAAGGCAAGGGCGTCATCGCCGTTCTCGGCGGTTCGTCCGCGGACGACAAGGCGGCCGACGCCGTCTCCAAAGCGGCGGCGCGCAGCGCCGGCTTCAACAGCGAAGGCGTCGTCAACGTCGGCGTCGGCGCGAAGCTGGGCGACGTCGAATACAGCTCGGCGCAGCTGTCCGCCTACGTCGCGGGCCTGATCGCCGGCCAAGCCTTGAGCGAATCGACGACGTACGCCCCGGCTCCGTTCGCCGACGTCACGCGCCGATGGACGCGCAGCGAGCAGGAGCAGGCGGTTCGCGGCGGCGTGTTCCTTTTCGTCCATGACGGCCGTCAGGTCAAGGCGCTGCGCGGGGTGAACACCCTGGTCTCGCTCGGCCAGAACCAGAACTCCGCCTGGAAAAAGATCCGCACGATCCGCGTCATGGACGCCATCAACGCCGACCTGCAGCGGACGGCGGAGGACAGCTACATCGGCAAGGTGAACAACACCGCCGAAGGCCGGCTCGCGCTCATCGGCGCCTGCAAGCAGTATTTGCAGACGCTGGCCCAATCCGGCGTCATCGAGGCGGACGGCTTCGACGTGGCCGAGGATACGAGCATCGTCGCGGAGCCGGATCAAGTGTTCCTCAAGTGGCAGGCTCGTCTCACCGACGTCGTGGAGCAAATTTTCGGCACGTTTATCGTGCAATAAGGGGGATAACGGAACATGATGGATCCGACCAGAGCCATTCTCGGCACGTATGGGCAAGTGTTTATCGACGGCGTGTGGCAGACGAACATCAACCACCTGGAAGCTTCGGTCGAGGTGGAGAAACGCGAGCTGAAGCTGGCGGGCTCGGAGTGGACCGTTCACAAGCTCGGCGCCAAAAAGGGCACCGGCACGATGAGCGGCTACAAGGTGACGAGCGACATGATCCGGCGCGGCTTCGCCAAGTTCGACGTCATCAACAAGCTGGACGATCCGGAAGCGTACGGGTTCGAGCGAATCCGCCTGGTGGGCTGTGTAGCGGACAAGCTCCAGCTCGCCAACTGGACGGCCGGCGAGGAAGTCGCCGAAGAGACGGCGTTCACGTTCGAGGGCTACGAGCTTCTCGACCCGATCTCGGCTAGCTGATTGTTGTCGGGGGCGTGACCGGCGGCCTCTGCCGAATGCCGGCTTCCACCGCCCTCCCGCCTCGAGCGCTAACGAAACCACACGCTCTTATCCGGCGAAAAAGAGTGCGGATGGCGCTCTAACGAAACGTAGAAGGCTTATTTGCTATTTTCGAATGGCAATTGGGAGTTATCGGCTCGAATAAGCTTTCCTCGTTTCGTTACGTTTGATCGAGCCTCGATTTTGCCGGCATAGCGTCGCTGAGTTTCGTTAGAGTCTGCCAGGGGGGACGGACAAGCCGTTCCCCTATCATTTTCAAAAGAGGAGGCTACCATCATGTCGTTCGAAGAATTGAGCGAAGAGCAGGTGCTGCAGCGGCTGCTGGATGCGGATACGGTGCCGGAGAAGTCGGTGCTGCTGGAGCGGCTCGGCGTTCCCGTACGGGTGCGGGGGCTGACCGGCAAGCAGGTGTTCAGCATCCGCGAGCGTTGCACCGAGCGCAAGGAGAAGCGCGGCCAGACGATCGAGCGGCTTGACGAAGAGCTGTTCAACGTCTCGCTGATCGCCGCTTCCACGGTGTCCCCGAACTGGGGGGATTCCAAGCTGCTGTCCAAGTTCTCCGCCAGCAGCGCGGAGGAAGTGATCAAGCGCATCCTGCTGGCCGGCGAGCTGTCGGCTCTCGGCGACGTCGTGCTCGACCTGTCCGGCTTCAACACGGAGCTTGAAGACGTAAAAAACTGATTCGCACCGGGGCGCTGGCCGGAATGCTCCACGCCATCTGGACGCGGCACCATCTGCGCCCCGGCGAATATTGGCGGCTGCCGCGCGGCGAGCAGCTGTTCCTGATGGCCAGCATGGAACTCGAGCTGGAGGCGGAAGAGGCGGCCTCCCAGAGGAAAGGAGGTTGAAGACATGTCCGCGGAAAACATCGCGAGCGTGGATCTGGTCATCGACGCCGACGGTCTGCGTCGCACCGGGCAGGCCCTCCGCTCATTGGAGAAGTATATGGAGCAGCTTCGCAAACGGGCCGAGCTGCTCTCCCGCGTCCGTATCACGCCGATCGTTCGGCTGAACGACTGCCTTTGTGGGCCGATCCGGCAAATCCGGCTGAAGCTGACGGAGCTGACGAAGCAAGCGTGGGTCGTTCCGATCCGCGCCAAATTCGTGCTGGATGCTAGGCTTCTGGAGCGGCTCAAGGCTTCGATTAAATTAAACGTCTCGCTAAACATAAAAGCTGATGCCCTGGTACGAGTGATGACACAGGTCGATACGAAGACTAGTGACAGCAAAGGTAAGGAAGACAAGGATAAAAAGCCGATCTGGAAGGATCAGCTTGATAAATTAGGTTCGGACATTGCGGATACTTATAGAAAACGGCTAGCTAAAGTGGCCACCGATTTCGGGGATTCGATTCTCACAAAGTTATCAGGAGTAAAAGCTTTTAGCCCGTTAAAATTTCTACTCCCCAAAAAAGAAGTTTATGATGTGCGTGTCACTAACATGGGCGAGCTCTTAGGGAGTAACCTCGGTAACCTTTTAACCGGAGAACCGGGAAAAAATGGCGCACCCGGTAAGGACGGCACATCCGGAAAACTCGATTCAGGCCGGGACGCCGGCTCATTGCCGACAGAAGAAAAGGCCAAGCCTCGCGGAATCAAGAGATTGTTCAGCCGTGGGAAAGGACTGTTCGCTTCATTAGGCAAAAAAGTTTTTCGGGGTGGACGAGGCAAAATCGGTACTGTAACCGCTCTTGCGGGGGCCGGGTTGGAACAAGCCATGGAAAAGGCAGGGCCTGCCGCACTCGACCTATCCTTCGCGAAAACCTCCAAAACAGCAGACCTTATGCAAAAGTCGGGCGGGTTTAAAAGTTGGATAAAAGGCGGGGCCAACAGACTGCTGTCTCTGGGGAAAAAGATGTTATCCGGAGGGGCAGCCAAAGTAAATGCCGAGGAAGCCGGAGAGGGGATTCCGGAACTTAGTCAAACAGCGGAAACTGTAGCCCGCAAATCGCCGCTTCGATCCATTGCCGGTCGAATTTTGAAAACATCAGGTAAATTGATCACCCCATTATCCATTGGAATGAGCGTGGCCGATATCGCCACAGCCAAACCGGGCAAGGAGCGCAACAAGGCGATCGGCAGCGCGATCGGAGGCAATGTGGGAGCGGCGGCGCTCGGCGCTCTCGGAACGTTAATCGCGCCCGGTGTCGGAACGGCCCTCGGAGCCACGGTCGGCGGCATCGCGGGAGACTGGCTCGGAGGCCAGATCGGAGGAGCGATCGGCAGCCTCAAGAAGTTCAACCCTTTCAAAAAGAAGAAAAAAGCGCCCGAAACGACGCCCACGCCGACCGATTCTTTTGCCGCCAAATCGGCCGAGAGTTTTACCGCTGCCAAAACGCAAGTCAACGCCTCCACCAACCTCAACGTCCAGATCCCGGCTGGAGCCGTGCAGCTGTCGATGCAGCAGAAGCTCGACTACGACGCGATCGCGAACGAGATCGGCGTCCGGATGGCGGCATCCATCAAGCAGACGGTCGAGAATCGAGTTTGATCATAGATAAGCAGAACCCCATCGGAAAGGGGGATACGCAATTGGATATTTACCTCGTCGAAGCGAGCGGGGAGAAGTTCCAGCTCCCGGTCAACCCCGAAGAGATTCGGATCAGCCGGGAAAAGCAATACGAGACCGTCAACATTCTCGCGCTCGGCGAGATCGACGTGGCGCAGCAGGAGAAGGTGAAGGAGATCTCGTTCTCCTCCTTTTTCCCGAAGGTGGCCGACCTCCGCTACTGCCGCTACGCCGACGTTCTCGATCCGCAAGAGGCGATGAACCGGCTGACCTCGATGATGAACGCCAAGCAACCCGTGCGCCTCATCATTACGGAGACGGCGGTCAATGTGCTCGTGTACGTGTCGGCTCATGCGTCGACTTTCTCGGGCGGGGAACCGGGGGACGTCTTCTACGACGCGACGTTCCGCACCTGGCGGGAGATGAAGGTTCGGCAGGCGCCGGGCTCCGCGGCGGCGGCCGCGGCGGCGCGGCCGGATACGAAGCCGGTCCCGAAGGTGTACACGGTGAAGGCGGGCGATACGCTGTCGGCCATCGCCAAGCGGGAGCTGGGCAGCAGTTCGTCGTGGAAGGCGATTTATGACAAAAACAAAGCGCTGATCGGAAGCGACGCGAACAAGATCGTGCCGGGACAGAAGCTGGTGATGCCATGAGCGACTACGAGGTGGTGCTGGCCGACCGCTATTATTTACGCGAGCTGGTCGAAGAGATCACGCTGGAAGACTCGCTGGAGGAGATCGCCTACCGGGCGACGATCGCGCTGACCGTCACGCCGGACCTGCCGGCCATCGCGCCGGGCCAGACGATCCGCATCTCGGGCGTTCCGTTCGGGGGGACGGGCATGTCCCCGCTGCTCAATCCGGGCCTCGTCTGGGAATGCTCCAGCTCGAACGCCGGAACGAAGCATCTGAGCCTGACCGTATACGATCCGACGATCTATTTGGCCAAATCCGAGGACGAACGGCTGATGCCCGCCGGACAGACGGCCGCGCAGCGGCTGAAGCTGTACGCCAAGGAGTGGAGCATCGCGCTGGGCGACATTCAGGACACCCGCATCTCGCTCGCCCGGAACATCAAGCGGAGTCAGTCGATCTTTTCCATGCTGCAGGAGGATTTGCGAGAGACGGTGGACAAGGGCGGCGATCTGTTCCGGCCCCGGATGACGCCCGGCGGGCTGGATTTGGTGAAGCTGGGGAGCAACGGGACCGTGTGGGAGCTGGAATGGCTGGAGGAAGTGACCCAGCTTCGCACGCTGGAGGGCGCCGTAACGCAGGTCAAGGTGCTCGGAAGCGGAAGCGACGAGAAGCTGTCTCCGGTGCTGGCGCTCGTCAAAGGCGAGACCGCCAAATACGGCACGCTGCAAAAAGTCATCCAAGACTGCAAGATCGAGACGGTCGACGAGGCCAAGAAAGCGGCGAAAAACGCGCTGCTGGGCATGCAAGAGACGTTTTCGGCGACGGCTCCCGACATCAACACGATCCGCGCCGGCGACAAGGTCCGGCTGAACGGGCTGGATCTGATCGTCACGCATGTGGTTCATCGCCTCGGCACGCCGGGGCATATGGAGCTGGAGCTGGCCGCCGAGGAGAAAGTAAGGAGGGACTTCTGTGTCTGATCCGTTCAAAAAGCTGGTGTCCACGCTGGAGGGACGCTTTAGCGGCATCGCGTCGCAGGCGGTCTCCGGTCTGCCGGCCGAGCTGGGCACGATTACGGAAGCGGGGCTGAAGCTGGATTCGTTCAAATACGAGATTCCGGATTACGGGCTGGCCGAATGGCTGGTGAAGCTTCATTTGCCGGCTTTTTCGCTGGCCGGCACGCTTACCGTGTCCGGTTCCTCCGCGCAGGAGGCCCGGTTCGATCTGCCCGAGACCGAGATCGATGAAGTGAAGGTGGACTGGCAAGCCGGCGTTCGCCCGGGCGACCGGGTGCTGGCGATTCCGGTCAACGACGGCAACCATGCCGTCGTTGTATGCAAGGTGGTGGGCGCGGATGGCTAATCTTTTTCCGACGGTGGATGCCGGAGTGGAAGCCGCGCCTGCCGACAGCGCCCCCGTCATGTTCGGGCGGAGTTATCGGTTCGATTATGAGGCCGGAGAGTTCGTGCTGACCCCGACCGGCAAAATCGCCGGAGCGGAAGGAACGGACGCCTGGCTCGAATGGTGCTCGAAGGCGCTGCAGACGGAGCGCTACCGCTATCTGGTGTACTCGCGCAATTACGGGCAGGAGTTCGACGGCCTGATCGGGCTCGGCTTGTCCCGGGCCGGGGTGGAGAGCGAGATCTCGCGCATGGCGACGGAGACGCTGATGGCCGATCCGCGCACGGCTTCGGTCCGCAATTTCTCGTTCAGTTGGGAGAACGATAGCTGCTCTTTCAGCTGCGAGGTAGCCAACGTCCGGGACGATACCGGAATCCTTCAAGGAAGCGCGGTGATGATTTGATGGCAGTATTGCCGGAATATTTGACCGATCAGACGGAGGAAAACATTCGGGCGCGAATGCTGGATCGCATTCCCGCGGATGTGGACAAGTCGGAGGGCTCGTTCGTGTGGGATGCCATCGCTCCTTCCGCCTACGAGCTGTTCAACTCGGCCGTCTGGGCGCAAGAGGTGCTGCGGCGAGGGTTCGCCTCGACGACGTTCGGCGGCTATTTGGATTTGCGGTGCGAAGAGCATGGGCTCACGAGACGGCCGGCGGTGACGGCGGCGGGCACCGTTCGATTAAACGGCGTACCTGGAACGAAGATTCCGGCCGGAACCCTGTTCGCTACGGCGGCCGACCCGGTGACGGGAAGCTCCTCCATCGAATTCGCAACTTCGAAGGAAGCCGCGTTGGACGAACAAGGGACGGCCGAGGTCGACATCGACGCGGTTGTAGCCGGAAGCGCGGGCAATGTGGCGGCGGGAGCCATCACTTTGATTGTGTCGGCGTTGAGCGGCGTTCGTTCGGTGACGAACGAAGCGGCTACCACGGGCGGGACGGAAACCGAAGATGACGAGTCGCTTTTAGCCCGCTACTCGGCAAAGGTGAAAAGCCCGGGAACCAGCGGCAACAAGGCGGACTACATCCAGTGGGCGCTGTCGGTTCCGGGCGTCGGCGGGGTGCAGGTCGCTCCTTTATGGGATGGGCCGGGGACGGTAAAGGTTACTCTTCTTGACGAAGATAAGCAGGCGGCTTCCTCCAAAATCGTCTCCGACGTGCAGGAGCTCATCGCGCCGTCCAATGGCGGCGAGGGTCTCGCTCCGATCGGCGCGATCGTAACCGTTGCAGCATCGACTGAGGTACCGATCCATATTTCCGCCAAGTTGACGCTTGCCACCGGAACCACGATGGACACGGTAAAGGCCGTGATTGAGGAGGGGGTCCAAGCTTATTTGCAGCAGCTAGCCTTCTCCGATCCATTGGTTCGCTACACCCGGATCTCGGCCATCCTGTTGGACATTCCGCCGATTATCGACTATAAGGATTTGCTGGTCAACGGATTGCAGAACGTAAACATCGAGATGGCTGCCGGCGAGGTTGCGGTTCTGGGGGAGGTTAACGTTTCATGATTGAATTGCCAATGACCAGCTCCGCCGGGCAGCGGATGTTGACCTATCTTCCGGGTTATTATGCGACTTCGAAGGTTATTCGCTCCATGATGGACGCCGAAGGCCAGGAGTTGGATCAACTACAGGCAGCGCTAGACGACATTCTGAACCAGTTTTTCGTGTCCAGCGCTACCTGGGGGCTTAATCGCTGGGAGGCTGAGCTTGCCATCCCGATAGACGAGTCAAAGCCGATCGATCAGCGGCGGAGCGCGATTGTTTCCAAGATCAGGGGGACCGGAACGGTAACCGTTCAGCTCTTGCAGAAGGTTGCCCAGTCTTTTGAAAATGGGTCCATTCAGGTAACTCAGCAGCCGGAGCTTTATCAGTTCACGGTGAAGTTTGTGGATACATTGGGCCTGCCGCCTAATATAGACGACATCAAAGCTGCGATTGAAGAGATCAAACCAGCCCATTTGGAAGTGCAGTATGCCTTCCGCTATCTGACCGTCGGCGAAGTATCGACCATGACAATCGACCAACTTCAAACCCATCCCCTGACGGACTTCGCACCGTTCCTGGATGCATAGAAAGGGGTAATTCCATGTCGCTTTTTACATCAGTGTGGAATTTGCTCAAGAAGAACCCGGCCACCGATGGGAACGACATCTTCAACGTTCAGACCATGCTAAACGACAATTGGGATAGGCTCGACGCAGCGCTGGGGATGAAAGCTGTTAATGCGGACGTTCGGGTTGCCACGGTGGGAAATATCGGCCTATCGGGTCTGCAGACCATTGACGGCGTTACGTTGACCGCTGGCGATCGCGTGCTGGTTAAAGACCAGGCAACGGGCAGAGATAACGGCATTTACATTGCCGACGCCGATGCCTGGTCTCGCGCTCCCGACGCCGACTCCTCTACCAAGCTGTCCGCCGGACTTTTCGTGCATGTCAAGGAAGGCTCCTCCAATGCGGGAACAGGATGGATGCTGGCGACGGCAGGTGCCGTTACGCTGGGTTCGACAACTCTCACATTTGTTCAGAAGACTGGCGCCGGAGCGGCGACGGATGCCGTCATCGGTACTCGGACGATTGATGACTCGGTTGTCGCTTCCTCCGGGGCTGATACGCCGACAAGGCTCTGGAGCAAGTTTGCTTATATGATCAGAGCGATGACGGGTAAGGCCAACTGGTACACTCCTCCAGCAACGACGCTTGAAGCTGCCAACTCGCATATTTTCGCTACAAATGGGGTTCATGGGGCAACATCAACGGCTACGGCGTCCAGACTCGTTCAACGGGACGTTTTCGGCCGGGCGCAATTCGATTCTCCAGCCGCGGCATCGGATGCGGCTACTAAGGGGTATGCGGATGATATGCCGCGCAATATGGCACAACAGGCTATTATTAATGGCAATTTTGATATTTGGCAGCGTGGGAAGAGCTTCGTGAACCTTGGTGGATATTTTGCTGATAGATGGAAGACAAATATAGGTGCAGATGGAGGGGCTTTTCCGAACATTATAATAAGTAGAGAGCGCATACTAGGTGACATACAAGGGGCATCCTATTATGCTCGCATTTCCTCGTCTGGAGCAGGGACGTTGCTTGGGCCGGATTCGGAGTATTCCTTAGACCAAAACATAGAATTTGGCACATGGTACTTATGCGGTACAAACAAGAAAGTAACTCTTTCTTTTTTGGCTAGAAGTGATATTCCTAATAAGCGGATTGGAGCAACCTTATTTCAAAGTTATGGAACAGGTGGAATGCCATCCAATATTGAGGATATTCCGGGGATAAACTGGACACTTTCAACATCTTGGCAAAGGTTCAGTTATACATTTACAACTAAAACATTAATTGGAAAAACTTATGGTTCAAATGAGGATGGTGTCTTACTCGCTCGAATTTATCTTGTCTGGGGAAAGAATAGGCAATCCAGAGTTGGTGCAACAAGCGCCGAAACGTTCCAAGGTGCTGGAACAACCGACATCGCTCAAGTCCAGTTAAACGCAGGTGACACGGCATTACCATTTCAGCCGCGCTCATTTGCAGAAGAATTGACTTTGTGTCAGCGGTATTTTGAAAAAAGCTACGATATTTCCACCACACCGGGGACTATTACCGATGTTGGTCGTATAGGTGGCCGTGTACAAGCTACTGGAAACTTTGCGGTAGAATGTGGTATTCGCTTCAGAGTTGCTAAAAGAATAAGCCCTACTGTCCAAACGTATTCACCGGATAGCGGTAATCCCGGCGTCTGGAGTGTAAACGGAGTGGATGTCGCATCGAATATAGGCTCAGAGTCGGGTCAAACAGGGACTCTATCCTACATGGTAAAAGATTGGGGACAAAATGATCTATATAAACTACATTGGACAGCTGACGCGGAGTATTAGAGGAGGCTGACATGGGCGGATACAAATTATTTATTCGAATTGATGATCATCAGAGAATCATTGATGGGTACGCTGATTGGCAGACCGAAAAGCATGCAGATGATGAGATTCTGGTTTGTGAAGACGGGCCGCGCCAATTTCATCTTTACTGGACAGAGCCCCTTCTCAATGAGCACATGCAATATCGGTACAAATGGATTAATGGCCAACGTATCGAACGGACACAAGAGGAGCTTGAAGCCGAGTGGGCAGTGATCAGTATTCGAAAAAACTGGAAAACATTTAGAATAATCAACAAGATCAAGCGATTAATGACTTAATGCCTTTTATAGGTGACTTGCTCGAAACTCTCACCTTTCCTGGATGCAAAGAAAGGGGTAATTCTCATGACTCTTTTTACAGCAGTATGGAATCTTCTCAAAAAGAATCCGGCCACGGATGCAAACGACACCTTTAACATCCAGACCATGTTGAATGATAACTGGGATAAGCTCGATTCAGCGTTGGGTCTGAAAGCTATCAATGCGGACGTTCGGGCCGCCACGATAGGGAATATCGGTCTCTCGGGTTTGCAAACGATCGACGGGGTTACGCTAAGGGCTGGGGATCGTGTGCTGGTTAAGGATCAAACAACGGGGAGTGATAACGGCATTTACATCGCCACTACAGACACCTGGTCCCGCGCTCCCGATGCCGACACCTCTGCCAAGTTGGCCGCCGGCCTTTTCGCTCATGTCAAGGAAGGCAACACCTATGTGGGAACCGGGTGGATACTTGCAACGACAGGTACAGGTACCGTTACGCTCGGTTCGACATCTCTCACTTTTGTTCAGAAGACCGGTGCCGGTGCTGCCACGGATGCTGTAATCGGTTCTCGGACGATCGATGACTCGATTGTTGCCGATTCCGGAGCCGACACGCCGACAAGGCTTTGGAGTAAACTAGCCAACATGATCAAGGCGATCACCGGGAAAAGCAACTGGTATACGGCTCCGGTGACATCAATTGAATCTTTGAACGCTGGAAAGCTAAACGCCTCGGCCTATACGGCCGCTGACGTTCTCGCTAAAATCAAGACTGTGGATGGTGACGGTAGCGGATTGGACGCCGATATGGTGGACGGAATCCACGTCGTAGATCTTGCAAGAAAGGCGATCTATGTTCCGCCGAATACAGACTTAAACTCCTTGACCGCTGAAGGCGAATACTACAACCCGCTAAATGTTGATGCATCAACAATGCCAAATGTTCCACTCCCGGTTTCTTTTAACCTGAAGGTCAGTAGAAGCTCAGGGTGCAATCAGACATTTATCTCCTATAATCCGGATGCTTTGCGAATTTTCTCGCGGAGCTATTACAACGGAGGGTGGGGGGCATGGCGAGAGCTTTGGACTTCTGGGAATCTCTTAAACCCTGCAAAGCTTGATTCAGAAAACGTGTTTACAGGAAATCAAACCTTTAATGGTAATGTCTATGTTAATAATCATGGCTTTGGGGGTTCACCCTTTATTGCACTTGCTATTGGCGATAGCGATACTGGCTTACACTCAACATCTGATGGTTCTTTGCAAATTTATACGAATTCTTCTCCAAGAGCAACAATTGATGGCCAAACTTTTAATATTATAACAACTAATTTACAGCATAATGGAAATGCTGTTTTTGACACTGGAAACAGTCCGGCCAGCTTTGGAACCAATGGCTATCAAAAACTTGCGAGCGGGATGATCATGCAATGGGGCAGCGTGACTGCATATCAGAACTCAGCACCAACGGATGTGAGTTTCCCCATCCCATTTCCAACGGCTTGCCTATCGGTGCAGGCATCGGTTGAGAGTAATAGTCCTAAACCTTTAGGTGTTGGAAATTATTCAACAACTGGTTGTCGGGTATTTCAATCTGATACCGTAGCAAGACCGGTCCACTGGTTCGCAATTGGGTATTGAGGTACCTTTTTTGGATGCATAGGGAGGAGTAATCTTATGCCGCTTTTTACAACGGTATGGAATTTGCTTAAAAAGAATCCGGCTACTGATGGCAACGATATCTTTAACATTCAGACCATGCTGAACGACAACTGGGATAAACTTGACGCAGTTTTGGGGATGAAAGCTGTCAATGCGGATGTTCGAGTCGCCACGGCAGGAAATATCGACCTATCTGGTTTGCAGACGATCGATGGCGTTACATTGACCGCTGGCGATCGCGTGCTGGTTAAAGACCAAGCAACGGACAGCGATAACGGCATTTATATTGCAACCGCCGATGCTTGGGCACGCTCTCCTGACGCCGACACCACTGCCAAGTTGGCCGCCGGCCTTTTCGTTCATGTCAAGGAAGGCAACGCCAATGTGGGAACTGGGTGGATACTCGCAACGACAGGTACCATAACGCTTGGTTCAACATCTCTCATATTTGTTCAGAAGACTGGTGCTGGAGCGGCGACAGATGCTGTAGTCGGTTCTCGAACGATTGATGATTCTATAATTGCCTCTTCAGGAGCAGACACGCCGACACGACTCTGGAGCAAGCTTGGGAACATGATCAAGGCGATCACCGGAAAGGCCAATTGGTGGACGCCGCCGGCGACATCAATCGAGGCTCTGAACACGAATAAGCTAAATGCTACGGCCTACACAGCCGCCGACGTGCTAGCGAAGATCAAGACGGTAGATGGGGCTGGTAGCGGACTGGACGCTGATACCATAGACGGACTACATTTGACTGATTTAACCGTCAGCAAATCATTACTTAGCGGAATTGATCTGAATACGGTCACCGCAACAGGAATATATCGACTGGGCGATAATCTCGTCAATGGTCCAAGTGGGGTGGACTATGGTCAGTTGCTAGTTCTCCATGGCGGAGGGGATACCATAGCTCAAATGGCATTTTCATTTGGCGGCATAGATGTTTATAGCAGAGCTGGAAACCCGGCCCAAGTTGGAGGGAATGGTGGATGGGGGTCGTGGAATAGGATTTGGAATTCTGCAAGACTCCCAAACCCCGCAAGAACGGATGCCACCAACACCTTTACTGATTTTCAGCGCATACAGCGCTCGCTGAGTGGATCAAATCAGTTATTCGCAGAGTGGAACGCCCCAGACAAGATAACTTACCAATGGATAATTGAGACAAGCGGAAACTTATCGTTGTGGAATTCGACTAATAGTGTTGTTGCCGCAAGGTTTGCCCCGAATGGTGGTAATGCCTGGACTTCGGGCAATAACCCAGCGAATTTTGACTATAACGGCTATCAAAAGCTTGCTAGCGGGCTCATTATCCAATATGGATCTGCTACCGTGGGGTCTAATACAGTCAGAATAAGCAATCCATTTCCAATTACTTTTCCAAATGGCGTACGCTCGATGGTGGTGACAATGGGCACGACCGTTAATTCTGATACTGCAGTGGTGAGTAATTTAACCAATTCGTCATATGAAGTAACATTTGGTACTTTGAGCGGGACAACGACCCGAACGCTCCGATGGATGGCAATGGGATTTTAAGGAGGGGTAGACGATGCAATATTATTTAGCTTTTACTGATGACGGCAATATCGCAGGTTTCTACGTGGACGAGATCCACGGTGACAACATTCCAGCTGGCGCAGTCCCCATCACCGATGAGCAATGGCGAAACTACAACTCCGACGCTTGCCTGTACATGCGGGACGAGAGCGGAAGGGAGCCATGCCGACTCAAAACGCAGCAGGAATTGGACGACGAGGCGGCCACCATGCCGCCGCCGCCGAAGACGCTGGAGCAGCTCCAGTTGGAACAACAGCAACAAGCGCTTGACGACTTGACGTTAGCCTTCGCTGACTTACTCGCAAAATAAGGAGTTCCCATTAGGGGCCGCTTTTCATTTTTGTCAGAACGGAGGTGATTTTCTTGGCTATGGAAGTTTACAACGTACGCATTATCGCTCGCGCCGTCGTGATGCGGTACAATGCCGGAGAGACAAACGTTGGCGCCGTTCTGGACTCCTACTCTTTGTCGGAGGAGGATCGGACGCTCGTACTTGCGCAGATCGCAGCGACCAATCTTGGAAATCCCGACGGGAACATAGTGTCGGAGTCGCCGGTATAATAAAGTTTTGGGGAATTTGAGGTGGGACCATGAGTTCGGCATACTTATGTTGATGGAGGTGGGGCGAATGCCCGAAGAAACCAACGAAATCCTCCAACGCCTGACCAGGGTCGAGACGAAGCTGGACCTGATGAACAGCGCGAGGGAGATTGCGCAGGAGGGGCTGTTGTCGGCTAAGGAGGCGCATCATCGGCTGGACGAGCTGAGGGAGGAGCTTGTCGGGTACAAGCAGACGACGAAATGGCTGGTCGGGACGACGATCAGCCTGGCGGGGGTTACGCTCTCGGCGTTGGGCTTAATGATTAAGGCGGTGAACGGTTAAGATGGATAACAATTCGCAGCTTTTTACCTGGCAGGCTCTCTCCGCGATGGGGGGAGCTTCTTTGTTGACTTTTTTCGTGGTGCAGTACACGAAGAGTCTGATGGACCGCTGGCTGCCGAAGCTGCCGACCGACGTGTTCGCGGTGCTGGTGGCGTTCGCGGTGCTCGCGATGGCGCAGCTTGCAACCGGGGCGAATCCGGAGGATTGGCGGGTGTACGGGCTGGCTATCGCGAACGGCTTTTTGGTGGCGGCGGCCGCGGGGCAAATTCAGAGCAAGGCGGTCTCGCCGCCCGGAGCGGAAAAGGAAAATCAAGGCGAGTCGAATTAGGCGTGAAGTAGCTGCAGGAAGTCTTAGGAATCGGCAAGTGAATTGCCGAGCAGGCTCTTTGAAGGCCGGGCAAGGGCTGCTTGGATTCGTCCCGCCGGCCCGATTCAATAACCTCCACCCGCCCACCCGCCGTGCCCTTCAAGCTTTCTCCTGAATAGCCTATCCAAGGACAACCTGCGAATCGATCAAATCCGAATTCCCGGGTCGTTCGCAGCATATTTTGCTAAGTGAGGGAGGAAGTCGGATGGCGGTTACCCGAGCGGAGGCGGACGCCTTCATTGCTCGAATCCTCCCGGCCGCCCTGACCGGCCAGCAGCAGGCGGGGGTGCCGGCTTCGCTGACGATCGCGCAGGCGGCGCTGGAGTCGGCGTGGGGCGGCAGCGGCTTGACGTTGAAGGCCAACAATCTGTTCGGCATGAAAGGGACGGGACCGGCGGGAAGCGTGACGATGGCGACGACGGAGTACGTGAACGGCCGGGCGGTTCAGACGACGGCGGCGTTCCGGGCGTATCACGACTGGACCGAGTCTGTGGACGACCACGCCAAGCTGTTTCTACCGAACGGCCGATATGTGCAGGCGCTTCGGACGGACGGCCGATCGGCGGCGCGGGCCGTCGAGGCGGCCGGTTATGCGACCGATCCGCAATATGCCGACAAGCTGATCGCCTTGATGGACTCTTATTCTTTATATCAGTACGACACGGTCAAACCGGCGGAAGGAGGAGGGACGAACGTGAACGCACCGGCAAACGGCGGACCGGGATCGACCGGAGCGGCGACGGCCCAAGGCATCGACTGCTCGACGCCGCTCACGGCGGCGACGGCCGTGAGCATCGCCGCGGCGAACTACCGGTTCGCGGCGCGGTATCTCGTTCCGCAGCAGTACGCCTGGAAGCGGCTGACGAAAGCCGAGGCCGATGCGATCTCGAACGCGGGGCTCAAGATCCTATCCGTGTTCGAGACGACGACGAACCGCTCGGCGGGAGGATCTTCCGCGGGACGAAGCGACGGAGCGGCAGCCTATGCGGAAGCGCAGGCGGTCGGGCAGCCGGCGGGCAGCGCGATTTATTTCGCGGTCGATTACGACGCGCGGGCGCAGGATTACGACGCGATCGAAGCGTACTTAAAAGCGGCGGCCGCGCAAATTCCCGGCTACGAAGCCGGGGTATACGGCTCCTATGCCGTGGTGGAAGAGATGGCGAAGCGCGCGGCCTGCAAGCATTTCTGGCAGACCTATGCCTGGAGCGGCGGGAAGCAAAGCGCCCGGGCGAATGTCTATCAATACCAGAACAACGTGCAGGTCGCTTCGGTCGCCGTGGATTTGAACCGGTCCTACGGAGGCGAAGGCTGGTGGGACCTGAAGGGAGGAGAGAGCGAGATGAGCAAGGAAGACGCGGAGAAGATCATTCGGTTTCTGTCGGCGGCCTGGTACGCGGCGCCGGATCAGGCGTCCAAGGACGAGTTCAACCGGCTGGCGAACGAGATTCGCAAAGCGGCCGGAATTCCGACGCTGTAACGCTTTGAAACTTGCAAAATATTTTCATCTGAAGACTCATTGGAAGTTTGCGGAGGGCCTGCGGCGGTTATAGGTATTAATAGTAGATGCGCTTCGGAAAGTCGGTGATTCCTATCCCTCAAGGTAAATATTTTCGCATCGGTTACGGCATTATCGTGGTGCTGCTGATCTTCTTCCTCGCGTCGAAGGTCGATTTTTTGTTTCGTCCCTTCACCACGGCGTTGAAAGCATTGGCGCTGCCGATCCTGCTGTCCGCCATCTTCTATTATTTGCTTCGCCCGCCCGTCCGCTACCTGGAGAAGCAGCTCAAAAGCCGTACGTTCGCGATCGTGTTCGTTTTCCTGGTGCTGGCCGGCGTTCTCGCTCTTGCCGGGGTGCTGATCGCCCCGCTCGTCCGCGACCAATTCGAAAGCTTGACGAACAACTTGCCGGAGCTCATCAAGCTCGGGGAACAGCAGGTGCAGCTGCTCCAGCAGAACGAATGGGCGGCGCGTTATTTGAAGGAGCATCAGATCGACCTGTCCGCCAAAATTCCCGAGATGATCAACCGGATCGTCTCGAGTACGGGCAACGCCGTCAACGGCGTGATCGGCTTCGTCTCCAACGTGGTGCTGCTGCTGTCGACGGTTCCTTT
This sequence comes from Cohnella zeiphila, assembly GCF_014212055.1. Taxonomy (GTDB): domain Bacteria; phylum Bacillota; class Bacilli; order Paenibacillales; family Paenibacillaceae; genus Cohnella; species Cohnella zeiphila. Next base: position 33,727 of record NZ_JACJVO010000005.1, read on the forward strand.
TATCGTCTACTACATGCTGAAGGGAGAAGACCGGTTCCCCGGGCTCGTGCTCCGGCTCGTCCCCGACAAGCATCACGAAGAAGCCCGCGAGATCATGGAAGAGATGGACTCCACGTTAAGCGCCTATTTGCAGGGGAAAATATTGGTGAGTCTCTGCTTCGGCGTGCTGACGGTGATCGGATATTCGATTATCGGGCTGCAGTATTCGCTGCTGCTCGCGCTGGCGCTCACGCTCATGAACTTCATCCCGTACGTCGGCATTCTGATCGGGATGGTGCCGAGCGTGATCGTCGCGTTCATCGACTCGCCGTGGAAAGTCGTGGAGACGATCATCGTCGTCGTCATCGTCCAGCAGATCGAGGACAAGGTACTGTCGCCGCAGATCATGGGCAAGCGGCTGGCCATCCATCCGCTGACGATCATCCTCGTCCTGCTGGCGATGGGCAGCCTGGTCGGGCTGCTCGGCATGCTCGTCGCGGTGCCCAGCTACGCGCTGCTCAAAGTCATTGTCACGCACGTATATCGGCTGCACCGGCTGCGGAGAAGAGATGCGGTCGAGCGAACGTAGGCGGGCGGGCACCCCGGCTCCTGTCCCGGCATATTCTATCAGCAAATGACGCACGCCCGGCTTCCCGGAAGCGGGAAGGGAGGGCAAGCGAACAGGAGCGTGCTGCTCAATGCCGACGATACCGGGATTCCCGCAGAATTGGCTGGAGGAACATAAACGATGGCATCATGCCCGCCATTCTATGGACTTGAACCGACTCCCGACCGGGTACGGCCAGGATTTCCTGACGTTCCACCGCGCGTATATCCGGAAAGCGCTGGAATGGTACGCGAGCACCGGCCAAGACATGCGGCTGGTCGCTCCCTGGAACTCGGTGCCGGAGCCGATCCGCCAAGCCGCCTGCTATGACCGGCAGGCCGAATGGCGCATTCTGAACCGGCCCGACACCTTTGCGAATTCCGATGAGCTCGGCCGGTTTATCGAAGCGTCGGGCCTTCATGGCTGTATGCACCAAGAGGCTGCCGCTTTGTACGGGGAACCGGACCTGCTCGACTTCGACATCTCACCGAGAAGTACCGTCTTCTATCACATTCACGGGATGGTCGACCGCTGGTGGCAGAACTGGGAAGGCCTTGGCCGCTTTCGGGAAGGGATGCCCTACTGGAGCGGGCGATTCTACCGTGAGGACGGGGAAGTGCTGCATTACCGGAAGCAGGACCGCACCTGGTGGCTGGCCTCGCCCGAAACGCCGATCGACGATCTGGCGACGGGAATCGTCCAGGACGGCGTGAGACTGGAATGGGGAGCGGTCGGAGATAGCACCGCGTTCGGATCGGTGGAAGACGGCCGTCCGTTCCGGGTGTGGGACTCGGACGGGGACGGCCGTCTGGAGATTGTGTTCCGCCATCCGAAGGACGGAACGTGGTGGGAAGGCTCCGTTCATAGCGGCCGCCTGTCCTGGATTCCGATCCGGCTGGAACGGACCGGGCTGCCGTCTCAGCGGGCCGATTCGCTGACGGCCAGATCGCGCAGGAAGCGGAAAATCCCGACGTAATACGAGCGGTCGCGGGGAACGAAATCTTCCGCCGCAGCTTGCGCCGCGTCGGGGACGAGTCGGCCTTCTTCTCCGGCCAGCCGGTAGCCGCGGGCTTCCACCGAAGCCCGCTCGCCTCGCATCAACGCGATCAGCTCCTCGGCATCTGCTTCGTAGATGCCCGCTACCTCCTCGGCCTGAAGCCGGAACGAAGAGAGCGGCTTAGCCGTCAAGCAGCCGAACACGTGGCTCAGCTCGCGATCGATGAAGGGGATCGAGCGAACTTCCCCCGTCATCTCCTCCCGCACCGTTCCGTAAGGGACAAGCTGTTCGAACGGGACGCTCCAGCCGATCTCTTCTTCCATCTCGCGCGCGGCGTCGCGCACCGTCTCGCCGGCCGACAAGTGGCCCGCGACGGTAATGTCGAACCGGCCGGGATTCGTGTCTTTCCCCGCGCTCCGGCGCTGGAACAGAACGTACGCCCGTCCGTCCTCTCCGCGCCGGACCAGCCAGCAATGGAACGTATGATGCCACAATCCTCGGCCGTGCGCTTCCCGGCGAGTCGCTTGTCCGATCGGACGGCCTTCCTCGTCGTAGACGTCGAACATCTCTTCCGCAGAGGCCATCCGTTATTCCTGTCCCGCCGCGGCTTTCAGGTCCGACGTGCAATGGCCGCACCGGACGGCGGCCAGCGGAATGACCGACAGGCAGTAAGGGCACTCCTTCGTCGTCGGCTCGACGGCCTTCTCCTCTTCCTTCTTCTTGCGCGTCAGCGAATTGATCCCCTTCACGAGCAGGAACACGCAAAATGCGACGATCAGGAAATTCAGGATGATGTTGATGAATTGCCCGTAGGCGATAACCGGTATTCCGGCGTCTTTAAAAGCAGCCAGCGAATGATCGCCTTTGTAGCTGTCAGGAATCGGCCCGATGCGCCAAAACAGATCCTTGAAATCCGCCCCGCCCAAGAGCCGGCCGATCGGCGGCATGACGATGTCGTTCACGAGCGAGGTGACGATCTGCCCGAACGCGCCGCCGATAATGACGCCGACCGCCAGGTCGATGACGTTGCCTCTCATGGCGAAAGTCTTGAATTCTTTCATCCAGGAACGCAGCATTGTGCATTCTCCTCCCATTTTGCATAGCGATTGGAAAAGGAATTTGCCGGAAACCGTCGAAATACATTACAACATGCGCCAAAAATTAGCACATATTGCGAGGGTGTAAATGATGAACGGTACCGGAGGCATCTGGCCCGCCTTTTTCCTGCTGCTGGCACTGTCGATCAGTATACTCGCATCTTATACCATGTTCAATTTTCTTGGCAACCTCAGGCGCAGCAGCAACCATACGTTCCGGAGCTTCTGGCTCGCGGGAGGAGCCTTCGTTTTCTCGATCGGATTGTGGACGAAGCAGTTCGTGGCCGTATTGGCGTTGGACATGCCGCTTTTTTTTACGTGGAGCATGCCCGCCTCGGTCGTACTGATGGCGTTCTTCTCGCTGATGGCGTTCATCATGCTGACGATTCAAAACACGTTTCGGTATCGGGTGGCGATCGGCAGCGTCATTCTTTCCTTCGGAATCGGGTTTATGAACTATTTCAGCATGCTGGGCCAGCCGATCGAGAGAATCGGATTCCGCCCACTGCTGCTCGTCGCTTCCTTGCTTGCGCTCATCATCGGCACGTTCTCCGCGTTCAAGCTCTCGGAAGCGGAGGGAGAGCGGAACAAGTGGCTGGCCGCGCTGACGCTCGGCTCGGCGGAGGTGCTCGTTCAGATCATCGGCTCGAAGGCGCTGCAAATCGATTATTCCGCTTATTATACATGGGACAAGCTGGAAGAGAACAGCTATATGCTGGTTACGATTATCGGGGTCGGCGGACTGCTGCTGCTGGCTTCGACCTGGGCCACCTGGTACCTCGATAAAAGAATGAACCAGATGGACGAGCGCTACCGGCTCGTCATCGAGAATTCGCTGGACACGATCGCCATCTTCAAGCGGGAGCGGTGGGCGTTCGTCAACGCGGCCGGTCTGCGGATGTTCGAAGCTTCCCACCCTGACGAGCTGATCGGCCAGCCGATTTATTCTTTTCTGAAAGAGGAAGACGCCGAGAAATTTCGGGAACGGTTGCACAACCTGATTTTTACCGGCGCGTACGGACCATTGGAGCAGCAATGGCACACGCTGAAGGGTAATGTGCTGGATACCGAGATTATGGAGACGATGACTACTTTGGAGAACGAGCCTGCCGTCCAGGTGATCATCCGGGACATCTCCGAACGGAAGAAGAACGAGGAGCTGCTCATCAATTCCGAGAAGCTTTACGTCGCGGGGCAGCTTGCGGCGGGGATCGCACACGAGATCCGCAACCCGCTCACCTCCCTCAAAGGGTTCCTCCAGCTGATCGAATCGGGCCGGAAGGAAGCGACTTATTACAGCATCATGAACTCCGAGCTCGACCGGATCGGAGATATCGTCAGCGAGCTGCTGATGCTGTCCAAGCCCCAGGTGTACGATCTTTCGTATCACGACGTCCGTCAGGTTATGAAGGACTCGGTTACGCTGCTCGAAGCGCAGGCGATTCTGCAGAACATTACGATCGAGGCCGATTTCGGCCGCGACATCCTCTGGGTATACGGGGTTGAAAATCAGATCAAGCAAGTGTTCATCAACGTGATCAAGAACGCGATGGAGGCGATGACCGACGGCGGAGCGATCCGGGTGAGGCTGGGACGCGAGAACGACTCCGTCCGGGTCCGGATCTCCGACGAGGGGCCGGGCATCGCGAAGGACCAACTGGCCAAGATGGGCCAGCCTTTCTATACGACGAAGGAGAAAGGAACCGGCCTCGGCCTGATGGTCAGCTACAAGATCGTGGACAATCACGAGGGGAAGATCGACGTCAGCAGCCAGCTCGGCCAAGGGACGACGTTCGAGATCCGGTTCCCGTTCCGATATCCCGACGTTCCCAAGGATGCCGAGCGGAAGGAGCGGGAAGCAAGCGGCGCTTCGGTCGTGATATAATCAAGGGAAGATCAGCAGGCGTTGCTTGAAGCAAGGAGGACGACGGAAGTGGCCGAGCCGCTTGAGCGGTTGGATAGCGAACGTGGAATAACCCGGTCGGAGGACCGGATGGATATGGAAAAGAGCAGGATGGACCGGGATCGCACCGGAGCGGCGGTCGGATCCGCCGAGAGGAGCGGGACTTCGGCATGATCATCGGCGCCCGCGTATTCAAGACCGGCCTGGCGGTGGCGGTCGCCCTCTGGGTCGGGGAATGGCTCGGCATCGATTCCCCGCTGCTCGCGGCGATTACGGCGATCTTCACCGTTCAGCCGTCGATTCACCGGAGCTGGAGGCAGGTGCTCGATCAGCTGCAGAGCAACGTGCTGGGCGCGGCGGTCGCGCTGCTCGCGTTCTGGCTGCTCGGCAGTACGCCGATCTCGGTCGGGCTGGTGTGCATTCTCGTCATCCTGCTTTGTTTGAAGCTGAAGATCGAAGATACGATCGGCCTGACGCTCGTCACCGTCGTCGTCATTATGGAAGCCCGCAGCCAAGGGTGGCCGGCGGCGCTCGACCGGTTGATCGGCCTGCTCGTCGGATTCGCGTCGGCGTTCGCCGTCAATCTGGCGATCGCCCCGCCGAAGCACCGCGGGCGGTTCGTCCGGCTCGTGCAGGAAGCGCAGTCGCTGCTGTCGCGGCTGCTGCGGACGTCGGTGTCCAACGAGCTGAAGGAGAATGTTTTCCATCAGGAGCGGGATCAACTGCAAACGCTGCTCAAGAAGCTCGACGAGCAGTACCGCATGTTCGCGGAGGAGCGGGTCTGGTTCCCGCGTTCCCGCACCAGGCAAACGCGACTGCTCGTCGTCTACAAGGAAATGCTGCAGGCGCTGCAGCGGGGAGAGAACCTCGTCGAGGCGGTGGACGAGCAGTACTGGGCCGTGTCGAGCGAAGCCGACTGGAACCGGGACGCTGACCGCCATCTTGAAGCGCTGAGCGGCTATCACGAGCAGCTGCTGTGGAAATGGGAAGGCAAGATGAAGGCCGGCGCCGCGGCGGCCGCCCCTCCGATCGAGGAAGGCGTACGGCTGACGGAGCGGATCATCGCTTCGTCCGAGTCGAACGCGGTAAAGAGAGCCCGTCTGCTCGTCATCACTTCCGCCATGTTCGCCTACGAGGACCGTCTGCGCCGCCTGGACCGGCTCATGGAACATTGGCTGGAGCGGGAGACGGGCGGCGTTCCCGAAGAAGAGAAAAGCTCGCCGGCTCAGCCTTAAGAATCACGAAGAAGAAGCCATCCTGTTCAGGTGGCTTTTTCTTTTGGAAATCTACCGTTGAAATGTTCATTATAAATATGATAATGTTAAAAACGAACATAATTATGTTATACATAAAAGGAGTGCGAACGCATGGGAGCTGCGAGGGCCCGGTTGAACCGGATGTTCAGCGCGCAGGGCAAATGTTTCGACGTTGCGATCGACCACGGATTTTTTAACGAATTTTCGTTTTTGTCCGGGATTGAGAATATGAAGAAAGCGATCGAGACGGTCGTCGCGGCCGGTCCGGACTGCGTCCAGCTCAGCTCGGGCCAGGCCCGCCTGCTGCAGGAAATCCCCGGCAAGAACAAGCCGGGGCTGGTGCTGCGCACGGATGCGGCCAACATCTACGGGGATGCGCTGCCGTCCGTTCTGTTCAGCGAGCTGATCGAGCGCGCCGCCGAACAGGCGGTTCGCCTGGACGCGGTCGCCGTCTGCGTCAACCTGCTGCTGCTGCCCGGCCAGCCGGAGCTGCACCGCCAGTGCGTGCGGAACATCATGAGCCTGAAGCCGGAATGCGAGCGCTACGGCATGACGCTCATGGTCGAGCCGCTGGTCATGCTGCCGAACGAGCGGAAGGGCGGCTACATGACGGACGGGGATCTGCGCAAAATCATGGCGCTCGTCCGGCAGGGCGTGGAGCTCGGGGCGGACGTGATCAAGGCGGACCCGACGGACGACGTCGGCGAGTATCATCGCGTGATCGAAGCCGCTTCCGGCATTCCCGTGCTCGTGCGGGGCGGAGGCCGGGCTTCGGACGAGGAGATCGTGAACCGGACGGTTGAACTGATGAAGCAGGGCGCTTCCGGCATCGTGTACGGCCGCAACGTGATCCAGCATTCCGATCCCGGGGCGATGACGTCCGCCTTGATGGCGATCGTTCACGAAGAGGCGACGGCGGAGCAGGCACTGGCCATTCTGAAGGGGGAGCGGGCGTAAAATGGAGAAACGAATCATTCGTTTCGGCGTCATCGGCTGCGGCCTCATGGGCAAGGAATTCGCCAGCGCGGCGGCGCGCTGGTGCCACCTGACGGACGCGGATTTCGAGCCGTCCATCGTCGCGGTGTGCGATGCCGACCCGGAGGCGGCGAAGTGGTTCCGGGAGCGCGTTCCGAGCGTTCGGCGAGCTTACGCGGATTACCGGGAGCTGCTGGCGGACCCGGAGGTCGAAGCGGTCTACTGCGCGGTTCCGCACAACCTTCACGAGCAGATCTATCTCGATATTATTAATGCCGGCAAACATTTACTGGGTGAAAAGCCGTTCGGCATCGACCGCAGCGCGAACGAGGCGATTCTGGCGGCGATTCGGGCGAATCCGCAGGTTGTCGTGCGCAGCTCGTCGGAATTTCCCTTTTTCCCCGGGGCGCAACAGATCGTCCGTTGGGTGAACGAAGGCCGGTTCGGCCGGATTATCGAAGCGGAAGCGGGCTTCTGGCATTCGAGCGATCTCGATCCGACGAAGCCGATCAACTGGAAGCGCCGCATCGCGACCAACGGGGAATACGGCTGCATGGGCGATCTTGGGCTGCATGTGCTGCACCTGCCGCTCCGGTTCGGCTGGCGGCCGGCCAACGTGCGGGCGCTGCTCTCCAAGATCGTGGAAGAGCGGCCGGACGGCAAGGGCGGAACCGCTCCGTGCGAGACGTGGGACAACGCCATTCTGGCTTGCGAGATGGAGGCGGCCGATCAATCGTTCCCGATGGTGCTGTCGACGAAACGGATCGCGCCCGGACACGCCAACACCTGGTTCATTCGCATCCAGGGAACGGAATTCTCGGCGGAGTTCACGACCAAAAATCCGAAGCAAGTCGCTTCGCTTCCCTACGAGCCCGGCGGCCCGCAGGCCTGGCACGTCGCCGACGCGCCGTACCGCTCCGCCTACGGCACGATTACCGGCCCGATTTTCGAATTCGGCTTCTCCGATTCGATCCTGCAGATGTGGGCGGCGTTCTGCGACGAGATCGCGCACAGGCGGGAAGGCATGAAGCAGCCGTTCCGGTGCGCGCTGCCGGAAGAAGCGGCCGGCAGCCACCGGCTGTTCACCGCGGCGTTGGAATCTCACCGCACGGGCGGGACGGCGACGGTCGAGTGGGAGGGTCTCGCGTGAGTCCGGCGGCCGGCGGCATTGTGGTCGCAGGGCATATTTGCCTGGACATCATTCCGTCGATGCAGGGCGGCGGCTCCGCGCAAGGCTTAAGCGAGATGCTTGTTCCCGGCAAGCTGGTCGAGGTCGGCTCGGCGCTGCTCTCGACCGGCGGCGCGGTGTCCAATACCGGGCTGGCTTTGCACCGGCTCGGTTTTCCGGTGACGCTGATGGGCAAGGTGGGGGACGATCCGTTCGGACGCCTGGTGCTCGATCTGCTCAAAGGCCACGGCGACGGGCTGGCCGACGGCATGATCGTCGCCTCGGGCGAGAGCAGCTCGTATTCGGTCGTCCTCAGCCCGCCGGGGGTCGATCGCGTATTCCTGCATTGCACCGGGGCTAACGACACGTTTGCGGCGGATGATATGCCCGCCGGATCGCTCGCGGGAGCGAAGCTGTTCCATTTCGGCTATCCGCCGCTTATGGCGCGGATGTACGCGGACGGCGGGGCGGAGCTGGAACGCTTGCTGTCCAAGGTCAAGGAGCAAGGGCTGACCGTCTCGCTCGACATGGCGCGGCCCGATCCCGCCTCTCCGGCGGGAAGGGCGGACTGGCCGGCCATCCTGGCCCGCGTTCTACCTTGGGTCGACATATTCTTGCCCAGCTTCGAAGAGATTCTGTTCATGCTACGTCCCGACCGGTATCGGGAGCTGGCCAAGCGCCATGGCGCGGACGATCTGCTGATCTGCGCCGACGGTCCGCTGCTCGATTCTCTCTCGGAACAGTTGCTCGGAATGGGGGCGGCTGTGGTAGGATTAAAGCTGGGCGCCCGAGGCTTCTATTTGCGAACGACGGCGGACCCGGAACGGCTGCGGAGGATCGGACTTTGCGCGCCGGACGGGAATCGGCTCGCGGATTGGCTCGATCGGGAGCTGCTCGCGCCGTGCTATCGGGTCGAAGCCGTCGGCACGACGGGAGCGGGAGACTGCACGATCGCGGGATTCCTCGGCGGGCTCGCGCAAGGGCTCCCGATCGAGGAAGCGCTGCTCGGGGCGGTCGGCGTCGGCGCGTGCAGCGTCGAGCGGGCGGACGCGGTTAGCGGCGTGCGAAGCTGGCGCGAGGTGCGGGAGCGGATCGGGGCGGGCTGGCAACAGAGCGAGGATGTTCCGTCTCTTCCGGGCTGGGAACGTGCAAGCGGTTTCGGCATTTGGGAGCATAAGAGAGCCTTAGGCTGAAGAAGGAGCGATCGGAAGATGTTGCGAAGCGAAGTGAAGCAAGCTCAGAGACGGGCGGCGGAGATGCTGGCCGGCGCCGGCGTCGTGCTGACCGCCGAGGAGGCCGGCCGGATCGAGGTGGCCGGCTTCGGACTCGGGCGGCTGGAAGAGCAGGGACTCGAGCTGATCACGTACGTGAATACGGACCGGTACTGCGCGAAGGATCTCGTTCTTTTTCCCGGACAGACGTGTCCCGAGCATCTTCATCCGCCGGTGAACGGCGAGCCGGGCAAGATGGAGACGTTCCGGTGCCGCTACGGCAGCGTGTATCTATATGTGGAAGGCGAAGCGGCGGAGACGATTCAGGCGGCCGTTCCGCCGGGAAGCCGCGACCATTACACGGTGTTCCATGAAATCGTTCTGCAGCCGGGAGAGCAATATACGATCCCTCCCGGTACGAAGCATTGGTTCCAGGGAGGACCGGAAGGCGCGATCGTCTCGGAGTTCTCCAGCACGAGCCGGGACGAATTCGACATTTTCACGGACCCGGGCGTCGTCCGCCTGCCCGTGATCGTCGAGGATGGAGCATGAGGCAGACAATCGTTCTGAACGCGAGACAGCAGCAAATGCTGGATCGCATCTCCCAGGAGGGAGAGGTGCGCATCGCCGATCTGCGGGAACTGTTCCCCGTGACGGAGATGACGATCCGGCGCGATCTGGAGAAGCTCGAAGAGGCGGGCTCCGTCCGCCGAACGTTCGGCGGCGCCATCTTCGTCGGGCAGGACGTGGCGCTGAAGGAGCGAACGGGCCTCCTTACGGCAGAGAAAGCGCGGATCGGCCGCCAGGCCGCCGCGCTCATTCGGCCGGGGGAATCCGTCTTTCTCGACGGGGGGACGACGACGCTTCAGATCGCCCGGTCCCTACCGGCCGGGATGAGCGTGACCGTCGTCACCAACGCCTTGAACGTGGCGTCGGAGCTGGCCGGCAAGAGGATCCCGACGATTATGACCGGCGGCACGCTGCTGGAGTCCACCCACTCCCTCGTCGGTCCGATCGCGGTGCAGACGCTTGCCGGCATGGCGTTCGACCGCGCCTTTCTCGGCACGACCGGAGTGAGCGTCGAGCACGGCTTCAGCAACTCCAATCTGTACGAAGCGGAGATCAAGCAGCTCGCCATCCGCCAGAGCGGCGAAACGGCGGTCGTGGCGGACCATACGAAGTTCGGCGCGAAAGTGCTTGTCTCCTTCGCCGAGCTTTCGGGCGTGCAGCGCATCGTGACCGATGAAGCGCCGGAGGAAGCGCTGCGGCAAGCTTGCCTGGAGAAGGGCGTTCAACTGGATATCGCGGATTGACACCTTTGTCGGACAGGGGGCGTCCTTGCATGCGGCAATCCGGAATGCGGGTGCTGCGGTCGGCGGCAGGCCGGAACCGGCTGGTTCCAAGACAATCTTATATTCGGATTTTCCTCGGACTCGGGCTGCTGTTCACGCTCGTGTCCGTTCCGTTCGCCATCTTGATGACGAACCAGTTCTCCCGCTATGCCGTCAAGCAGATCGACCAGGTCAACCGGTCGGAGATCGAGCACTCCCGCGACAATGCGGAGTTTATTCTGGACAAGCTGATGTCCTACGGTTTTACCATGTACGGGGACAAAAGCATTCAGGCGTGGATGACGGCGAGCGAGGAAGCGCCTCAGCTCCAGGTCGACGCGCTGACGGCAGCGTCCAAATATACGACGACCGAGCCGTTCCTGGACAACGTCTACCTGCTCAACATGAAGACGGAACACGTGATCGACCTGAAATACGGCATTTCCTCGTTCGATCAATTCAGCGATTCCGAGCTGCTGGCGTTGGCGAAGGAGCCGCGAAACTCCTACCAGCGCTTCTTCGTGTACCAATCGAAAGGCCAACAGCGGCTGGCGCTCATGATTCCGACCGTTCCGTCCGGCCAAGTCTACTATGGCTACCTGGTGATGCTGCTGGACGATTCTTTGATGAAGCAGTACCTCTTGAAGGAGAACGGAAACGGGGTTGGGTACCGGTCGTTTATTCTCGACGATCGGGGCGAACTGATGCTCGGTTCTCCCGACGACGGCAAGCTGTATCCGGAGCTGAACGCCGGCGTGAAAGAGAGCGAAGGAAGCTTCACCCAGAGCTACAAAGGCGAGGCGTGGTCGGTTCAGTATGCGCGGCTCGAACCGCAAGGGTGGATCGTATACCAGATGGCCGAGCTGAAGGAGATTCGCGCCGACTTCCATGCGTTCCGCACGAAGCTGGTCGCCTTCCTGATCGGACTCGTCGCGCTGCTCATGGCCATTCTGTTCTGGAACTCCCGTCGAACGTACAAGCCGTTCTCGCAGCTCGCAAGCCAACTGGAGCAGAAGTTCGGCCCGCTCCTGAAGGAGAAGCCCGGCGACGGCTCGTCCGAGGAAATCCGGTTGATCCGCGGCGGCATCGAAATGCTGGAGGACCGAATGGCGCAGCTCGATTCCTCCATGCGGGAGCACCGCAACGTGATCAAGCTGGAATACTTGCGGCAGTGGGTGCTGCAGGGCAAGCTGATCCCGCCGGTCGAGCAATATTTGCGCGGCCAGACGGACCTGCTTCGGGACGAGAACGTGATCCTGAGCGTTCTTCGGATCGATGGATACAGCGCTTTTCAAGAAAAATACGACTTCGCTTCCCGCAAGCTGATGAAGTATGCGATGGGCAACATCGCGGAGGAGGTCGTCCGATCCGCGGGCAGCGCGGAGGCCGTCGACTTGGGCGGCGACCATCTCGTTCTGCTGCTGTCGGGACTGTCGGTATCCGGGGACCGGTTGACGGGACTGCTGACGGAGGCCAAGAATCAGATTCGGCAGTGGACGAACGTCCAGGTGACGGTCGCCGTTAGCGAACGGAAGGCGATCGGGGACGATCTGCGTGCCGTCTACCAGCACATTCTCGAACTGACGATGCTGAAGTTCGTCTCCGGGGAAGACAAGATCTACGTCGAGCGCGACTTCGAGGAATATATGCGGAGCGTGCAGCCGCTGCAGGACGACCAACTGCTGGACGAGCTGATCAAGCACGTGCGCATGGGCAAGGCGGAGGAGGTGGCGGCTTGCCTGGACCAGATCTTCGGGCAGATGCAGACGCTTCATTACGCGCAGAGCAAGTTTCAGCTTTCGCTGATGCTGTATACGCTGTTCAAGACGTTCAACAAGCTGCCATCCGTGGAATCCGCGGAAGGAATCGAGAGCTTGCTGGAGTCGTTCGACACGCTGTCCGGCGTGCGCGGCTGGCTGGAACGCGAGCTGCTCGGCATCATGGACGACCTGAGCAACCGCAGAGGCGGGAGCCGGCGGGAAGAGATCGTGACGGAGATCGTCGATTACGTGAAGAACCATCTTCACGACCCGATGCTGACGATCGAGGAGATCGCCGAGCACGTCTCGCTGTCGACCCGGCACGTGCGCCAAGTGTTCAAGGAAGGGCTCGAGGTAACGCTGGCCGATTACATCCTGCAGGAGCGCATCGCCAAGGTGAAGGAGCTGCTGGGGACGACCGACTGGACGGTGACGGACATCGGCGAACGGGCCGGCTTTCAGACGAAGAGCCATTTTTTCACCATCTTCAAAAAAGCGACCGGCATGACGCCCAGTCAGTACCGGGATCAGCTGTAGGAAAGGAAGGGGCTCCGCGTGATGCGGGGTCCTTTTTTGCTTTGCTCCGTTAAAGCCCCAAAAGGTGTCCGAACGTCTCTCCAAATGGCTTAAGATCGAAATCCCGCTCGCTCAGGGGGCCGCAAGGAACCGGTCCCGAGCTCCGTTCTTCTCGCATTGGCATCCATTCGAAATCCCCGTCCCTCAGGAAATCTGTCTCGGATGTCTTCTCCCTTCATTATTTTTGGGACCAACGGTATCTAATGGAACCCGAGATCAGCTATTCGTCTGCGGTCCGGACCGGAAGATCTCCATACAATCCAGCCTCCAGCGTCAATTTTTGCTATTGGAAGGGAAAATCTCCCTATATTCTCGCTCATGGACGGTAATGGACGTGATCTGATCCAGATAAGAAGAGGTTTTCCGGTTTACGAGGCCTGGATGGTCATTTGAGAAGTGATAAAGGGAGGATTTCCTGTTCAAGTCGCCATTGCCTGAGCGGAAGGGATTTCGACGTAAGGTGAGAGGGAGGATAAGCGGCCCGGAGAAGAGTCGAGGCGCTCATGCCTACTCCCACGCGGGTTTTCCGCTTTGAGAACCCACTTCCGGATCGAGAACTCCGGCCTTTTGGCATGGTTTTCGGGCCGATTTCCCGGATGAGAACTATACAGACCGAACGGGCGCGCCTTAAGCTGGGGACACAAGACAAGACAGCGAGAGGAGACGAAAATTCAAAGTGGCGATGGTCCGAGAGATCGTGAGGAACCGGTATTTGTATGCGCTGGCCCTCCCCGGGCTGCTGTTCTTGGTCGTGTTCGCATACGTGCCCATGGCCGGGCACTTGATCGCGTTCAAGAAATATCGGCTGGCGGACGGGCTGTGGGGGAGCAAGTGGGCCGGCTTCGACAACTTCAAGTTTTTCTTTATGAGCAGCGACTGGTATAAGGTCACGCTCAATACGATTCTCCTGAACGGCCTGTTTATCGTCTGCGGCCTCTGCATCGCGCTGGCGCTGGCCATCTTCCTGAACGAGGTCCACAGCCGGCTGTATCAGAAAATCGCGCAATCGTTCATTTTCCTGCCCTACTTCATCTCCTGGCTCGTCGTCAGCATGATGGTGTTCGCTTTCCTGAACACGACGGACGGCATCGTCAACCGGATGCTGCAGTCCAATGGATTGGAAGCGCGCAACTGGTACCTCATGCCCGGCATCTGGCCGGCCGTCCTGACGGTCATCTACGTGTGGAAGTTCGCGGGTTACTATTCCATCATCTTCCTCGCGGCGATTACCGGCATCTCCGGCGAGTATTACGAGAGCGCGAGGATCGACGGGGCGACGCGGTTCCAGCAGATCATCCATATTACGATTCCGCTGATCCGCAACGTGCTCATCGTGCTCGGGCTTCTGGGCGTCGGGCGAATTTTCTACGGAGACTTCGGCATGATCTACGGCATCGTCGGCGACACCGCGCCGCTCTATCCGACGACCGACGTCATCGATACGTATTCCTACCGGGCGCTGCGGCAGCTGGGCGACTTCAGCAAGTCCTCGGCGGTCGTCCTCTACCAATCCGTCATGGGACTGGTCACGATCGTGCTGTTCAATGCGGTCGCCCGAAAAATCGACAAAGATTCAAGTCTATTCTAAGAAAGGAGGCGAGCGCGAGTTGGAAAATTCCATGCAGCGGGTACGGCACCTGAAAACGGTCAAAGCGAAGAACGACCGCAGCCTGTCCGAGAAGACGTTCGTCGGTTTCATCTATGCGTTCACCGGGCTGTTCGCCCTGATCTGCTTCCTGCCGTTCTGGCTGGTCGCGATCAACTCATTCGCCGCCGAATCGGCGATCAAGCGGCATGGCTATCAGCTCATTCCAAAGGTCTTCTCGCTCGATGCCTACCGCTTCCTGTTCCACGGCCGTCAGGTCGTTTCGAGCTACGGCGTCTCCTTGACCGTGACCGTCGCCGGCACCGTTCTGGCCGTGCTCATCACGGCGATGTACGCCTACGTGCTCGCTCATCCCAAAGTGAAATACCGCAACGTGCTGGCGTTTCTGACCTACTTCACGATGATCTTCGGCGCGGGGCTGGTCGGCTTCTATATTCTGATCGCGAATTGGCTTCATCTGAAAGACACGCTGTGGGCGCTCATTCTTCCTTACTTGCTGAACCCGTTTTTCGCGTTTATCATGGTGTCCTTTTTCCGCACATTGCCTTACGAGATCAACGAAGCCGCGACGGTGGACGGCGCGAGCGACTGGACGATCTTCTTCCGCATCATCTTTCCGATCTCGAAGCCGGTGGTCGCGACCGTCGCCCTGTTCTATGCGCTTCAATATTGGAACGACTTCTTCCTGGCGCTCATGTTCATCGACAACTACAAGCTTCATCCGCTGCAGATGATGATCCGGCAGCTCATCTCCAACATCAACATCAGCGCTTACGTAGGCGGCAACACGGCTTATACCCGGCCTCTGCCTACGTACGGCGTGCAGCTCGCGACGGTATGCGTGACGATCGGCCCGCTGATCTTCCTGTACCCGTTCATTCAGAAATATTTCGTCAAAGGGATTACGATCGGCGCGCTAAAAGGGTAGTCTTGACTCGGAGACATCCGGTTGAGAATAGAAGCCAGTAGACTCAAGGAGGTCACACGATGAGATTAAGAAAAGGGATGACGGCGCTGGCGGCGGCTTCGCTGCTGCTTGTCGCTGCCGCGGGGTGCGGCTCGAACGGCAATAACGATTCCGGGAACGCGTCCCCGTCGGGCAGCGCTCCCGCGAGCGGGGCTTCGCCGTCCGGCAGCGCGGGGTCGTCCGCCGAAGCTCCGGCGCAGAAGCTGGATCCGGTCACGCTGAAGATCGTCATTCCGGGAGATCGGCCGCCGGATATGGACGCCGTGATCAAGGAAGCCGAGGACCGGATGAAGGATACGATCAACGTCAAGCTCGACGTGGTATTCGTACCGTTCTCCGACCTGGCCCAGAAGACGCAAGTCATGCTTGCGTCCGGCGAAGACGTCGACTTGATCTTCGACGCGCCGTGGCTGCACATGAACCAGATGGTCAGCGCCGGGTATTACGAGCCGCTGGAGGATCTGATCGCCAAGTACGGGCAGGACGCGGTGAAGGTCCGCTCGCAGGAGATGTTCGACGCCAACACGTTCCAGGGCAAGGTCTATGCGATGCCGATGGCGAATTCGCATCTGGCGGGACGCACGTATCTCGTCCGCAAGGATCTGCGCGAGAAGTACGGGCTGCCGCCGATTCAAACGTACGACGACCTGATCAAATTCGCTTATAAGGTGAAAGAGAACGACAAGGACGTCATTCCGCTGCTTGCTTACGGCCAGGGCGCCCAGACGGACGTCACGTGGGGCTCGTTCCGCGCCTTTATGGAGTACGACCCGCAGTTCCTGGAGTCGGACGCGCTCGGGCAGAGCCTGGTGCTGTACTACAAGAATAACGACGGCAAGGTATACAACCTGTTCGACGAGATGGAGCCGAAGATCTGGTCCTGGATCGAGGACGCCCGCAAGCTGTATACGGACGGCCTGATAGACCCGGACGTGCTGGCGATCAAGGATGTCGATTCGGTCATCAACTCCGGCAAGGTCGCGGTGGCCGTCCACAACGAATACGGCGTGCCGTCCGCGCTTCAGAGCGCCCTCGCCCAGAACGTTCCGGGAGCGGAGCTTGAGCCGGTCACCTTCGTCAAGATGGAGCCGGGCGCGAATATCTCCAACTTCAAGCAGGCGAACTTCCTGGCGATTCCGAAGGTCAGCAAGAACAAAGAGCGCGCCATGATGTTCCTGAACTGGACGGCGCAGAAGGACAATTACGATCTGCTCGCTTACGGCATCGAGGGCAAGGATTACGAGAAGATCGGCGACGACAAGTACAAACCGATCGGCACCGGCTATCCGGCCTTCGGGTACGCCTGGGTGTGGAACCCGACGATGGAACGGATCAACGCCGATTACGACGACGATACGGTCGCCCATTACAAGTTCACCCAGGATGCGGCGAATCTGACGCCGAGCATTCTGACCGGCTTCTCGTTCGACCCGACTCCCGTCACGAACGAGATCACCCTGTACAATACGGTCGCGGACAAGTATTACAATTCGATCTTCGACGGAGTGGTCGATCCGGACGCGACTTGGGCGAAGTTCAAGAAGGAAGCCGAAGGCAACGTCAAAAAAATTCAAATCGAGCTTCAACGGCAGATCGACGAATTCCTGGCGAGCAAGAAGTAAACCGGGAGGGCTGGATCGGATTGAAAAGCAGGCGGGTATTCGGCAGCTTCGGGCACCGGGTGCCCGCCTTTTGCGGAAGAGGAGAGAGAGCATGAGCTTGGCAGGGAAAAAGCCCATCGTGAGATTCGGCGGGGACTACAACCCCGAGCAATGGCCGGCGGAGACGCTGGAGCGCGACGTTGCCCTGATGAAGGAGGCGGGGGTCAACACGGTTACGCTGAACGTGTTCGGCTGGGCCGCGATCGAGCCGGAGGAAGGGAGATACGACTTCGATCGGCTGGACGCGGCGTTCGATCGGCTTGAGCGGGAAGGCATCGACGTTATCCTGGCGACGCCGACGGCCGCTCCGCCCGCCTGGCTGTTCCAGCGGGAGCCGGCGCTGCTGAAGGTGGGCGAGAACGGGCAGCGGGCGGTTCACTGGAGCCGGCAGGCTTATTGTCCCAACCATCCCGCGTACGACCGGGAGATCCGCCGGATCGCGCGGGTGCTGGCCGAACGCTACGGGAGCCGGAGCCACCTCGTCCTGTGGCATATCAACAACGAGTACATCGTGCATTGCTACTGCGATCATTGCGCCGCCGCCTTCCGGGAATGGCTGCGCGCCAAGTACGGAACGCTGGAGCGGCTGAACGAAGCGTGGCAGCTCAGCCAGTGGAGCCTCGCCCGTACGGATTGGGAGCAGGTGACGCCTCCGCTCGGGGGCATGTCGCATACAAGCCACAGTCTGGACTATCAGCGCTTCCTCTCGGACAGCAACTTGAGTAATTTTCTGGCGGAGAAGGAAGAGATCGTGCGAATTACGCCGGACATTCCGGTGACGACCAATTTTTATTCTTTGGATTTTCGGGGGCAGATTCATCCGCAGTGGGCGCCTTATCTGGACGTCATCTCCTGGGATTCGTATCCTCCGCACCGGGATCATGCGGTATGGGCGGCTTTTCAGCACGATTATTTCCGCAGCCTGAAGAGGCAGCCGTTCCTTCTGATGGAGCAGGCGACCGGCAGCGTCAACTGGAAGGAGTACAATCCGGCCAAGCGCCCGGGAATGATGCGGCTGCAGAGCTACCAGGCGCTGGCCCGGGGGGCGGAGGCGGTGCTGTTTTTCCAATTCCGTCAGAGCCGGGGCGGCGTCGAGAAGTTCCACAGCGCGCTCGTCAGCCACGGGACCGAAGCCGACAACCGGATTTACCGCGAGGTTCTCGGGCTGGGAAGCGAGCTTCGGGAGCTGGGAGCGGTCTTGATCGGAGCAGAAAGGATGGAGCCTGCGAGCATCTCCCGCTCCGCCCTCAGCACGTTGATTACGCCAGCGTCCGGAAGATTGGAATCGGGAGAATCGGGCGCAGGACTGGAGAATGCGGGAAGGGAGAAAGCGGGAGAGGTCCAGTCCAGAGTCGCCGTGCTGTTCGACATGACGCTGACCTGGCTCGTCGACTGGAACCGGCCGAGCCGCGACGTGTCGTACCGCGAGACGGTGACCGCTTTTTATCGTCCGCTGTATGAAGGGAACTTCGCCGTGGATGTCATTCACCCGCTGGACGAACTGAGCGGCTACGAGGTCGTCGTCGCGCCGATGCTGTACATGTTCGAGGGAGGCGTGCCGGAGCGGCTGCGCCAATTCGTCGAGCGTGGGGGCACGCTCGTCATGAGCTACGGAAGCGGCATGGTGAACGGCTGCGACGTGGCGGAGCACGGCGGCTTTCTGCGCCCGATCGACGACGTGTTCGGGATCACGGTCGAAGAGTGGGATGCGTTCGAGCCGGATATGCGCAACCGGATCGCTTGGAGCGGGGAAGGGGCGGCGGTTGGAGGCGGTGAAGACGATCGTTTCGGCTCGCGGGAAGCGGCTTCTTCGGCTGCCGTGAAGGAGGCCGGTTCAAGCGTCGGCTTCTTGCTCCCGGAGGCTGCGGACGAACGTTTGGGCTCGTGGGGAATGAACCCGTCTTATGAGGCGGTCAAATGGGCCGAGGTCGTCCGGCTGAAAGGGGCGGAGGCGCTCGCCGTGTTCCGGGAGGACTACCATGCGGGGCAGCCGGCCGTTACCCGCCATCGGTACGGCCGCGGAGAAGCGTATTATGTGGCGACGCATCCGGAGGACGCGTTCCTGCGGGAGCTTCTGCCAGTCATTTGCCGCCGTCGCGGGGTGACGCCATGGAGCCTTGCAGAGTCGGAGGGGCTGAGCCGTGCGCCGGAAGGCGTGGAGATCGCCGTTCGCGGCCGGGGAGCGGACCGCGTCTGGTTCGTGCTGAATCATCGCCCTCTGCCGGTCGAAGTCGACATCGGGCCCGCAGGCGGATGGTTCGATCTGCTGCTTCGGAAGCCTGTGAGCGGGACCGGATTGGTTCTGGAGGGATACGGAGTCGCGGTATTGAGGCAAATGACGGAGGAATCCGTTCGATAGCCAACGGGGGGGAGCGTGGAACCGATCGGAAGCGAGGCGATCGAGGAGCGGATCGCGGGAGTGCGTGCGGTCCGGCTGGAAAACGAGCGGATAAGGGCGGTTATTCTTGTCGGCAAAGGAGCGGACGTATGGGAGCTGGTCTATAAGCCGTTGAACGTCGATTCGCTGCTCAAGACCGAGAGCGGGCTGGAGATTTTGAGCGGCAGGGATTTGCACGAAGAGCCGCTTGTCCATTACGCCGATCCGTACCCGGGCGGCTGGCAGGACATCCTCCCGAACCGGGCGCGGTTCGGTGATAGCGAGATCGGCCGCTCGCAGGAAGGTGAGGCTGCATGTCTCCCTTGGGATTATGAAATTCGGCGGGAAGAGGGCGAGGTCTCCCTGATTTGCCGCGTCAGCCTCGCCGGAGCTCCGCTGTCGGCGGTGAAGACGTTCCGCCTGGCCGAGGGGGAGAGCGTGCTGTCGCTGGAAGAAGAAGTCGCGAACACGGGCGAGGAGCCGGTCCGGTTCATTTGGACCCATCACCCGGCGTTCGGAAGTCCGCTGGTTGACGAGCGGGCGAGAGTCAATCTGCCGGAAGGGGCGCGGGTTTTCGCCGATGCGCCGGGCGCGCTTGACAACGCGGCAGGGGACAGTCCGCGCGAAGCATTGCTGCCGGATGGCCGGCGCAAAGATTTGCATCGCATCGACTCTCGCCGCCCGGACGGGGAGAGCGGCTATTTTCCGTTGGCCGGTTTCGAGCAAGGCGAGGCGGGCATCGACAATCCGCATTTGCGCTTGCGGCTGCGGCTCGAATGGGATCGCTCGACGTTCCCCTGCTTGCGCTACTGGTCCCGCAACGACGAAGAGATCTATACGGTCGCTCTGGAGCCGTCCACTTCACGCTACTCGGACATCGGCGATTGCATTCGCCATGGTGAATGCATCGCGCTCGATCCGGGAGAGCGTCATTCGGCCTGGCTGCGGGTGCGGTTCGAATCCTACTCGTAGGAGCTCCTTCGCCGGAGCAGGAACAAGGAAGCTGCATTCGATGCGGCTTCTCCTTTAGGCTTGTCTGCAAGCGCTTACCTATTGTCGGAGCTGAACTCATCGCAGATCGCCGCCGAAGCGGGGCCAAGAGAGCAACCAGATGACCCTCCGGACGAAGCTGCATACGAAGAGGCGGAACGGCTGGAAATGGGAAGGGGCAGGACGCGAGAGACACTCCGGAAAGGGGGTGATGGGGTAGCGGACAACGAGAAGCGGAAGGTGACCGACATCAAGAGCAGCATCGAGAGGAAGCGGTTTGGAATCGGCTATTGGCATTCGGCATTCTGAAAGGCAATCGCAATTCCCAATCTCGAAGTGGAGGATGATCGAAGTGAGAATCAAAAGAGTCGCCGGTTGGCTGCTCGGCTTGACGCTGGTCGCAGGCGGCCTTCCCGGGCTTCATGCGGCTGCGGACGAGCCGGCCGAGCCGGCCGAACCGCAGATGGTCAATTTGCTTGCGGCGGATATGGACGTCCATTTCGACAACGGAACGAGTCCGCTCGTGCAGCAAAATACCCCGTCGGGAGGCTCGCAGCAGATCGTGCAGGTGGGCGGCAACAATGCGCTTGAGCTGCGCGACGCCTCGCTCGGCACGAACGTGTCCAGCTACTTTTACGAGAGAATGAGCAGCGGCACGCTGAAGGACCGCATTAACCAGGTCTATAGCGAGCCGGTCGGAAGCCCTGCCGTGGACTTCATTCTCGAATACAAGCTGAAGCGCAGCGCCGCCAGCGACAAGCCGGTCGCCAAGGACATCTACGCGCAAATTCAGTTCGGCAACTTCGACAACAACCTCGTTCCCCGCTTCCCGGTGGCGGCGACGAGCATTACGGGAACGGCCGCCTACCTGAACGCGTCGGGCGATCTTGAGACGGTGAACGACAGCGACATCGCCGGGTACCGCTTCTCGATCGTCCCGAACGGCGGTCAGCGCATCATATCGACCGTCGAGCTCGGCTTCTCCGTCCGCGTCGACACCGGCGGAACGGACGAGGCGTATACCATCGACGATCTGGCGGTATATGAGGTGGGGACCGTCCAGGACAGCGAACCGCCGTCGGCTCCGACCGGCTTGACGGTCGCCGGGCAGACGGATACGAGCGTATCCCTTAGCTGGACGGCGGCGACGGACAACCAGGCCGTAACCGCCTACGACGTTTACCGGGACGGGACGCTTGCGGCAACGGCGAGCGGAACGTCGACGACGGCGGACGTCGTCGGCTTGTCTCCAAGCACGACGTATCATTTTGCCGTGAAAGCGAAGGACGGGGCGGGAAACGCGTCGAACCCGAGCAACGAAGCAACGGCGACGACGGACCCTTCGCCCGGCGGGCTTCCCGCGCCGTTCGGCGACCGCGATATCGGCAGCGTGGGAATCTCGGGCAGCGCGAGCTACGACGAGGATACCGGCACGTATTCGGTCACGGGCTCCGGAGCCGATATTTGGGGAACGGAGGATGCGTTCCATTACGCTTACCGCCCCTGGACGGGATACGGCCAGATCGTGGCGCATGTCGATAGCGTAGAGAATGCGGCCGAGTGGACGAAGGCGGGCATCATGATCCGCGCGAGCATGGATAAGCAGTCGCCTTATGCGTTCGCGGCGCTGACGCCGGGACACGGCACGGTTTTCCAGGATCGGCTGCAGGCGGGCGGAGCCTCCACCCTTACGACAGGGTCGACGACGACGGCGCCGTATTGGCTGCGGCTGGTGCGGGACCAAACGGGCATCAGCGCTTACGATTCGTTCGACGGCACGAACTGGACGCTGCTGAAGCGGGAGACGATCAACCTGCCGGACACGATCTACGTCGGGCTGGCGGTGACGAGCCATACGAACACCAGGCAGGCGACGGCTGCGTTCGATCAAGTGAGCGTTGGCGAAGCGCCTCCGATCGAGAGCACGTACGCGCCTTTCCCCGGGACGATCGAGACCCGCAAGGCATGGCTGTGGAACAAGGTCAAAACGATGCAGGAAGAGAGCGGCCCTCTTAACATCACCGAGTACGTCGCGCAAATTTTGGACGGTCAGAACGTGGCGGCCAATCTGCAGAAGCTGGACGCGATGTACCAAAGCTACGATTACGAGCAGTACAAAACGGTGGCCAAAATGTATGCCTATCTGATGGTAGGCGATCAATTCGGCAGCACGATGATGGACCATGTCCGGCAGTATTTCGCGTCGTATGCTTACGCCGAACTGCCGCAGACGGAGAACCTGCGCATGAGCAACTACACGGCCGGCTATTTGGTGGGGCAATATTTTCCCGACCTGGCCGACCTGAACGGCAATTCCGGCGCGACGCTCAAAAGCATGAACAAGGCGAACATCGAAGCGATGATCGACGCGGGCGTGCACAAGGGCTGGGCGGAGTACGAGAGCCCGGAATACACCTTCATGACGTATCTTTGCCTGAACGCCATCTACCAGTATTCGGATGAACAGGACCTCCGGCAGGAAGCCAAAATGGCGATGGACGTCATGTGGTTCGAGTGGGCGAACGACTGGATCGACGGGTATCCGATCTCTTCGGAGAGCCGGGCGAAGGGAGATTCGGTAGCAGCTACCGACCCGACCTGGAGAGGGCAGAACCACACCGCGCTGGAATGGGCTTATTTCGGCTCGCACCGCGCCCAGCAGACGGTCGGCGAATCGGACAGCTCGTCGCCTTCGC
This sequence comes from Cohnella zeiphila, assembly GCF_014212055.1. Lineage (GTDB taxonomy): Bacteria > Bacillota > Bacilli > Paenibacillales > Paenibacillaceae > Cohnella > Cohnella zeiphila. The sequence continues at coordinate 56,884 of NZ_JACJVO010000005.1, forward strand.
TGTACCGTCCCAACCTGGAATACCTGGGCTTCGTGCTATACGGCGGGATGAGCTACCAGCCGCCGGAGATGGCGATCCGGATCGGGCAGAACACGGCCAAGGATTATGAATCCCGCAAAACGAACCAGCAAAATTCCAGCGGCCGCACGATGAACATTTACCGGCAAGCGTACGTGAAGCCGACGTGGGGCCTCGCCACCGAGGTGCAGTACAACCGGGTCGACAACTGGCTCGAGGACCTTCCCGTCGTGCTGCGCTGGCATTCCGACGCCCCGAATCCGCTGTTCCGGCTGTCTACGGACCAAGGAACCGCGCCGATCGGCAACTACGACCAGCCGGAATCCCATCGGATCATGCAGGACGGCAAAGCGGCAGTCGGCGTTTTCAAGCTGGAGAACAGCCCGGACTACGATTACATCAACGCGATGTTCCCGGACACCGGCTCGATCGTCGCCAAGGAGGAGCAAGGCGGCTGGGTGTTCAGCGACGCGGGGCCGATGTATTTCGCCTTCAAGTTCGTGAAGCCTGCGACCTGGTACCATCAATCCGACACCGATCCGTCGAACAAGGTGAAGACAACGGCGCAGCTGCATCCGACGGCTCAGCTGCTCTACAGCTACAACATCCTGCGGAGCCAGGCCGACAAGAACGGCTGGGTGCTCGAGACGGCCGACGCTTCCGAATACGCGAGCCTGGCCGCCTTCGAAAGCGCCGTTCTGGCGAACACGTCGCTGGACGCCAGCCATATCGACGAGACGAATCCGCGTCTGATCTATCACAGCCTGAGCGGCGACACGATGGACATCACCTACGATTCGGCGGCGGGCGCGTACAACAACACGCACAAAATCGACAATGTGCCGATCGATTACTCGTCGTTTAAAATTTTCGACACGCCTTGGCTGCAGCAGGACCGGAACTCCGACATCTTCACGGCGACGGAGGGCGACGAGCAGCTCGTCTACAACTTCGCCGATTGGACGATCGCCGAGCACGAGCCGGGAACGGATCCCGATCCGGGCACGAACCCCGATCCGGAGCCGCTGTTCGCGGACGACTTCACCGGCGGACTCGGCCATTGGGATCTGTTCGGCAGCACGGCATGGCAAACGTCGGGCACCGGAACGGCCGCCGAGTTGTCGGGCGCGACGAATCTGACGTACCCGCAGCGCGCGGTCGTGAAGACGAGTTCCCTGCCGTACGGCTCGCAGGATTACAGCCTGGAATACGGCGCCAAGGGAGACCGCTTCCGGACGATGTTCCGGTATTCTTCGAGCACGAGCTATTATTTCTTGGAATTCAAAAACGCGAGTACGGTAGAGCTGTGGAAGTATCCGAATTCCTCAACGGCCGTTCAGGCCGGCACGACCGTAAATATCGCCGACGCGCTGCCGGGCTTCTCGCTCGCGGACTGGCATAACTACAAGCTGCAGGTTCAAGGAGATACCTTCGCGCTGTCCGTCGACGGAACGCCCGCGGCGACGTTCACGGACGGCGATCTGACGGCGGGCGGGATCGGCTTCGCCTTGAAGAGCGTCGGCCCGGATGTGGCGATGCACGTTCGCCATTTGACGGTAAACCCGCTCTCCTAAGCGCAGAACCCCCTTGGCGGCCGATTCCGCTATGCGACTTTTCCCGGGTATAATCGTCCTTCGCTCCGGTTTTCCGCAAGCTCCGTTTCCGGTAACCTAATCACTGTAAGCACTTTCAATCAAAGACGGCCGGACGTTGTCGGAGCGAAAGTGAGAGAGAAGGATGGAGGAACACCATATGGAGCTTGTCACGGCCGGACGGGCCGACATTCGGGAGAAGCCGCAGCGGCGGCTGCTAAGGAGGGTTTGGAAGTACAAGTGGCTGTACGCGTTGCTGATTCCCGCGCTCGCTTGGGCGGTGCTGTTCGATTACTTGCCCTTGTACGGAGTCAGTATCGCGTTCATGGACTACAACGTCATTCAAGGCTTCGCCGGAAGCAAATGGGCGGGGCTGACGCATTTCCGGGAACTGTTCGAGTCCGACATGTTCCTGCACGCATTCCGCAACACGCTGCTTATCAGCCTGTACAAGATGATCAGCGGTTTCATCTGCCCGATTCTGCTGGCGCTCTCGCTTAACGAGATTCGGAGGCGCTGGTTCAAGAAAACGCTGCAAACCGCGGTCTACCTGCCGAGGTTCGTGTCGTGGGTCGTCTACGGCGGCATCATCACGCTGCTGCTCTCGCCGGAGACCGGCCTGTTCGCGAAGATCGTCGAGTTTTTCGGCGGAAAGCCGGCGTACTTGCTCGCCGATCCCGCCTACTTCCGGACGATTCTCGTCGTGACCGACGCGATGAAGGAGATGGGCTGGGCCGCCGTCATCTATCTGGCCGCCATCGCCGGACTCAACCCGGAAGTGTACGAAGCGGCGGTCATGGACGGAGCGACGCGGTTCCGCCGCATCGTTCACGTCACGCTGCCGGGCATCGCGAGCACGATCATCGTCATCTTTATCCTGCGGGTCGGCTTCGTCATGAGCGCCGGCCTGGACCAAGTGCTCAACCTGTACAATCCGATGGTGTTCGAAGTGGGGGACATTCTCGACACGTACATTTACCGGATCGGCATCGAGCAGTTCAGTCTCAGCCTCGCGGCTGCGGCGGACGTCATCAAGGGAATCATCGGACTTGCGATGGTGCTGGCCGCCAATCAAATCGCCAAGCGCATCAATGATTCCGGCATTTTCTAGCAAGGGGGAATCGACCGATGAAGCTTACGAGAGGCGAGTCCGCATTCGTCGCCGCCAATTACGTCGTTCTGACCGTCATTACCGTCATCATCGTCATTCCGTTCTGGTACGTCATCTCGGTATCGGTGACGCCCTACTCGATCTTCAGCCAGAAAGACGGACTCGTGATGTTCCCTACGTCGCTGAGCTTCGACTACTACGCTTATTTGCTGAAGAAAGGCTCGCTGATCTACAATGCTTACGGCGTCACGCTGCGCAATACGGCGGCAGGGGTCTTGCTGGCGCTCGTGCTGACGGCGGCGGCCGCCTACTCGCTGGCGGAGAAGAAGCTGCCGGGCCGGCGGATTCTGACGCTCATCTTCGTGTTCACGATGCTGTTCAAGGGCGGGCTCATCCCGACCTACATCACGGTCAAAAATTTGGGTTTGCTGAACACCGACTACGTGCTCATCCTGGTAATGGCTTACAGCGCTTTTAACATGATCATCATGAAGTCGTTTTTCGAGGGGATCCCCGAGAGCCTGAAGGAGTCCGCCGCCATCGACGGCGCTTCCGAGATCCGGATCCTGCGCAGCGTCGTGCTGCCGATGTCCATGCCGGTCATCGCGTCGATCGGCCTGCTCTATATGGTCGCGTACTGGAATGATTTTTTCAACGCGCTGCTTTATGTAACCGATTGGAACAAAGCGCCGGTGCAGCTCGTGCTGCGGTCGATCATCGCCAGCTCCAGCCTGCCGCCGGAACTGCTCGAAGCGGCCGGGAAGACGCCGCCGCCCACGATCGGCATCCAGATGGCGGCCATCGTCATCGTCGCTTTGCCGATGATGATCGTCTACCCGTTCATTCAGAAATATTTCGAGCAAGGCATGCTGATCGGTTCGGTCAAAGGATAGCAAAAATCAGAGGGGGATTGTCGTTCATGTCCAAGCAAGCGAAAAGCTGGGGGTACGGAGCGCTCGTCGCGCTGATCATGGGAACGGTCACGCTGGCGGGTTGCGGCAGCAACAATAACAATAACGCGGAGGGAAGCTCGCCTTCGCCGTCTTCCGGATCGCCTTCGGCATCCGCGCCGGCCTCGTCCGGCTCGGCGTCGCCGTCTTCGTCCGCGGACTCGCAGCCGTACGAGCTCAAATGGCTGAAGGCGCAGGACATCTCCAAGCCTTACGATCCGAACAAGGACGTCATCAAGCAGGCGATCGAACAAAAGCTGAATATCAAGATCGTTCCGGAGATGGTGGACGTCCAGCAGTACAAGACGAAGCTGAATCTGAAGATGTCGAGCGGCGACATTCCCGACGTGACGAGAATCGACTTCGCCGACGACTTCCAGAAATATGCGCAGCAGGGCGCGTTCGTCGATCTGACCGACATGATCAACGAGAAGGACACGCCGAACATTCTGAAGGAAGTTCCTCCGGAAGTGTTCGAACAGGCGAAGGTGAACGGCCGCATCTACGGCATTCCGTATCAAGGCGGACCGGGAGCCGGCTACCGGTGGGATCTGGTCATGCGGACGGACTACCTGAAGGATGTCGGAGCCGAGGTGCCGAAGACGCTCGACGACTACTACAACCTGCTCAAGAAGATCAAAGCCGAGAAGCCCGACGTCATTCCGCTCGGAGGATACAATTCGGCGATCGGCGAAGTGAAGTTCGCGAACAACTCGTTCGACAATATCTTCGGCGCGTTCGGCGTCACGCCCGGCTATTTTACGGAGCAAGACGGCAAGTTCAGCAACTATGACATCGATCCGCGCATGAAAGACGCGCTGCTGTTCCTGCAGAAGATGTACAAGGAAGGGCTGATCGACAAGGAGTTCGCGACGATCAAGGAAGAGCAGCTGCGGACGAAGCTGTACAGCGGCAAGGTGTTCTCCTGGATGGGCTGGTGGTCGACGGCAAGCGACTACGACACCATGATCGAGACGAACGAGCTGGTCAAGAGCAAGAAGCTGGCGGCCGACGGTACGCTGCCCAACCAGTCCGAGCAGCCGTACAAATATTTGACGCTCGCCGGCTCGCTCGTCGGCCCGGACGGCACGGCGGTCGCTCCGGCAGGCGCTCCGTTCTCCCAGATGAACGCGATCAGCGTCAAGACGAAGGATCCGAAGCGGGTGCTGTCGATTATCGAAGACTCCCTTTCTCCGGAGAACCAGATGCTGACCGTCTGGGGCATCGAAGGCCAGGATTACAGCATCGAGAACGACAAGATGAAGCTCAACACGACCTTGGTCGACCCGAATACGATGCAGGACCCGCAAGGCAACTTCCGCGGCACGCAGAGCTATCTGTTCGCTCCTGGCCTGAACGGCTGGCCGAGATACCTGGAGTCGCTTCCGCTCCGTCCATCCCAGGCGCTTGACGTGGCGATCAACAACAAGTACCAGATTACGGATGCTTCCAACAATCTGGATTCCCCGACGAAGATCGCCAAGCTGAAGGAGTTGGACACGATGCGCGACTCGGTGTTTACGCAGATCATCATGGGCGACGATATCGGCAAGTTCGACGACTTCGTGCAGAAGTGGAAGTCCCAGGGCGGCGACCAGATCATCAGCGAGCTGGAAGCTTCTTATAAGAAGAAGATGGGCCAATAACATCCGAATGGTCAGCCTCCCGTCGTTTCCGGGTTTCCGGATTCGGCGGGGGCTGCTTTGCCATTCGCAGGAGGAGAAGCGGAATGGGCAAGCGGTATCGAATCGTTCAATGGCTTCTGGTTTTGGCGCTTGGGCTGCAGTGGCTTCCGCTGCCGGCGTCGGCTGCGGCGGCGGATTCCGCCGGAGGGTCCACGTTGTTCGCGGACGGCTTCGACGGCGGGCTTGCGAACTGGGATTTGTTCGGCAGCACGGCATGGCAAGTGCAGGGCAGCGGCACGGACGCGGTGCTGACGGGATCGACGACGTCGACGGCGCCGCAGCGGGCGGTCGTCAAGGCGGCTGCGCTTCCCTACAGCTCGAGTGACTACGCCTTCTCGTTCCGGGCCGAAGGAGATCGCTTCCGGGCGATGTTCCGGTACACTTCGGGCACAAGCTACTATTTTCTCGAATTCAAGAATGCCAGCTTAGTCGAGCTGTGGAAATACCCGAATTCCTCGGCCAGCGTACAGGTCGGCCAGTCCGTCGACATCAGCGCCGCGATTCCCGGCTTCAGCCTGACGGCCTGGCACGACTACCGGGTGGATGCGGTCGGCAGCACGTTCACGCTTTCCGTCGACGGAGTTGCAACCGCTTCCTTTGCCGACTCGTCGCTGACCGCCGGCGGGGTGGGGTTCGCTTTGAAAAGCGTCGGACCGGCCGTTGGCGCCAGCGTGGATCAGGTGGAGGTACGGACGGTATCGTCCGGCTCCGGCCCGCTTGCCATCCAGCATACGCCGCCGGCGAGTCTGGCTTACAACGCGGATCTGCCGCTCCTCTTTACGGTGTCCGGATCGCCCGCCTCCGCTACGGTCCATTACGGATACGGGGACGAAGAGACGGACAGGACCATGGCTGCGACCGGCGACGGCAGCGGCTCGTATGCGGCTGCGATTCCCGGCACGAACCGGGCGGACCGGATCCGCTACTACTTGACCGCGCAGGATAGCGACGGGGGAACGGCCCGATACCCGGAGACCGGGGACGTCTCGGTGCCGATCGAAGCGATGGCTCCTTACTTCAACGATTTCGAAGCGGAGACGGTCGGGACCGCTCCCTCGGGCTGGACGACGGGAGGCAGCGCCAAGGTCATTCAGCTTCCGGACGGCGGGAAGGCGCTCAACCTGAACGGTTCGGGCAGCGCCAAGCTGAACCTGCCGATGTACCGGAACGCGGACAACTTCGTCGTCAAGTTCAAAGCGAAGTACGAACGTACGAGTACGGCGGTACAAAATACATGGCGGCTCCGCTACCGCGCGACGGACGATTCGAACAACAACGCGCTGGAGTGGGCGACGCATAATTCCAAGTATTTTCTGATGCGCAAGACGTCGCTGGGAGGCAACTATCCGATCGCCAACTACGTCCAGTCGCTGCTCGGCGATTGGCACGACTACGAGCTGCGCGTCAGCGGCATTACGCACCGGCTGTACATCGACGGCGCGCTGAAGGCGAGCGGAGACGACTCCGACCCTCTCGCCCCTCAGAAAGGCTACTTCCAGTGGAACGTCGTCAGCGGCATTAATCTGACGGTCGACGACTTCTCGATCGACCCGATTCCGCTTCCGGAAGTCGTCGACTTGCAGCCTTCCGGCAACTACGCCGGCATCTATGCCCAAGGCGAGTCGCCCGGCTTGTCGGTGGCGCTGGACGCCGGCGGGTCCGCCCGCGAGTTCAAGATCGACTACGCGGTCAGCCGCGCGGACGGGGACAAGGCTACGATCGTCACCGGCTCGAAAACATACGATCTGGCCAAGTACGAGCAAGCGGCCGATACGCTTCCGTTCGAGCCCGGACTCGGCGATATCGGCACGTACGACGTGGCGGCGGACGTAACGGTGGACGGCGAGCCGCAGCCGGGATTGTCGAAGCGGATGCGCATCGCCGTCGTGAGCCAAGCGGCGCCGGTATCGACGCCCGACCTCGACAACGAGAGCAAGTTCGGCCTGAACACGCATTACGCGCTCAACTGGCGGGACGACATCATCGACGGGGCCCGCAAGCTGGGGGCGCGCTCGCACCGCTCCGGCGTCTCCTGGGACTCGGTCGACAAGAACGTCAAGGACGCCTCAGGCGCCACCATATACGACTACGGCGAAGCCGACGCGATGTTGGGCAAGCTGTTCGACTACGGCTTCAACCAGATTCCCGTCCTCGGCATCGACAAGAACGCCTACTACCAGAGCGGCACCGTCAACACGACGGCCGCTCTGCAAGCGATGGGCGACTTCGTGTACCAAACCGTCGACCGGTACAAGGGGCGGATCCGGCAGTGGGAGATGCCGAACGAGCCCGAGATCAACGCGCAGCCTTACATTCCGGAGGAGTACGTCCAGCTGCAGAAGACCGCCTATCTTCAAATGAAGAAAGCCGATCCCGACGCGATGCTGCTCGCGGGCGACCATACGTCCAGCGTACTCAGCGTGCTGCCGCAGGAGCTGGCGCTCGGGTCCTATGACTTCGCCGACGCTTACTCCTTCCATCCGTATGTGTACAATTCCATGCCGGACGACAACCTTGCGAATATGCTTAACGGCGTTAAGGATCTGGTGAACGCATACGGCGGCTGGAAAGACTACTATTTGACGGAGGGCGGCTGGCCGACGGCGAACGGCGGGTATCCGTCGGTGTCGGAAGCGACGCAGCGGGATTACATCGTCCGCGCCTTCCTTACCTACATGACGATCGATCAGGCGAAAGTCTATGAATATTACGACTACAAAAACGATGGCACGGACGACCGCTATTATGACATCTTCTGGGGCATCACGGACAACGACGGACGGCCGAAGCTGGCCTACGCCGCCGTCAATCAGCTGATGACCGAGCTGGATCAGTCCCGGTACGTCGGGACATGGAACGCCGGCGATCCGAACGTGTCGGTTCAGCTGTTCGTGAACAACGGGGAGCCGGTGCTCGTAGCTTGGAAAAAGGTCGACGCCAAGGACGATCCCGCGGTGAAGCCGCCTACGAGCGAGATTACGCTTCCTTTCGCCGCGGCAGACGTAACGTTGAAGGACATCGACGGCGCCGAGATGCAGCCTGCGGCGGGGGATGACGGCAAGCTGCGGCTGACCGTCAGCGGATCGCCTGTCTACGTGACGGGAATTCCCGCCGACTTCGTCTACTCGGCGGCCGCGCAGCTGCTGGAAGAAAAACGGTCGGACGCGGCGGCGAAGCTGACCGCGCTGCGGACGGACGCGAACGACTCCCTCGTGGACGAAGACGCGTCGGACCTGGCCGCCATCGCTTCAGGACTGACGGGTGCGCTGAACGGGACGGGCGGCGGCTCTCCGGCGGCCGATCTGGAGCAAGGGATCGGCGACGTCTACGCGCTCATGAGCCGGATGGCCGGCCAGATCGGCGACGGCTCCTTGGCGCAGGCGCCCGGCAACGTGACGCTGGAAGCACTCTACAACCTGGCCGAGAGCTCCTCCGTCGCCTTGTCTTATGCGATGGACGGCTCCGCCGCGAACAGCCTCGATTATGAAGCCGCGACCCAAGCGGCGACGGCAGCGTTCAACGCCAAAAAAGGCGAGGCGAGCGTCATGCCCGTCTCGGCCTCGGCGGTACTGCGGATGAACCGCTACGGCCGGTTGGCCACCGCCGCGCACAACCGCGGCGACTACGGGGAGAGCTACGCCTACAACCTGCTCGCGCGGGAATTCGCCGGCGCCGTGTCCGCGATCGTCGCCTCCGAGCCCGCGAGGTTTATCGGCGTCATGGCCAACCTCGTCCCGGTTCGGGCGGATGCGGAAGCCGGAACGGCCAGCCCGTTCGCCTTGTCTTTGACGAATGACACGGACACGCCGCGGCAGGTGACGGTGCAGTTAAAGCTGCCGGACGGCTGGGAAGCTTCGCAGACCGGTCCGCTGACGGCCGATTATACGATTCCCGCGTTCGGCTCGACGGACGCCGCGTTCCAAATAGCGGTGCCGGAAGACACGGTCAAGGGCCAGTATACGATCGGGTTCGGCGTCCTCTACGACGGAGCCGTCTTCGATACCAAGGAAGCGCGGCTTACCGTGCAGGACGGCATCGGCGTCCGGGTTCTGCCGGTAGACCGGACGATCTCGGACACGAACGCGATCACCGTGGAGCTGACGGGAACGTCGTCTCTTGAGAAGTCCGGCACCGTGACGGTAAAGGGCCCGGACGGAACCAAGCTCGCGCCGGTGACGACCGATGCGTTCAGCTCGCTGAAGCTGGGCGACAAAGCGCAGCTCAGCTTCCAATGGACGGATCATGAACCGGTTCCGTTCCATGAGTATCCCGTCGACGTACAGGTCGAGGAGTCGGCGAGCGGCAAGGCGATTTTCCACGATCCGGCGCTGCCGCTCGACTTCAATGTGGCGCAGAAGGTGCAAGATGTGACGGTGGACGGCGACCTGACCGACTGGCAGGACGCGTATCCGATCCATCTCCGCCGCGACGACCAGAACGCCACCGGCTACCACGATCCCGCCAACCTTAAGGCGACCGCTTACGTCAAGTGGGCCGACGACGGGCTTTACGCGGCGGTATCGGTACAGGACAATATTCACAAGCAATCCGAGAACGCGGCCAATCTGTGGAAGAACGATTCCGTCCAAGTCAGCCTCGATCCGCTGAATAACCGCGAAGCGCCTTACGGACCGGACGACGTCGAATGGGGCTTTGCCTTGACGGACGCGGGAGCGCTGCTTACGAACGTCTTCAGCGCGACGCCGCCCAATCCGAGCGGCGATCTCAGCGGCCAGGTTCCGTTCGCGGCAGTACGGGACGAAGCGAATCATCGCACGCTGTACGAATTCAAGATTCCGTCCGCGGACGTCAAGGACTTGCAGCCCGCGCTCGGCGGCTCCATCGGCTTCAACGTGGCGGTCAACGACGCGGACTTGCAGAACGGCCGCGACAACTTCATCCAATGGACGCCGGGCACAGCCGACGCCAAAAACACGTCTCTGTACGACTCCTTTGTCTTCGTAGAAGATAACGATCCGCCGCCCGCGGCGGACACGGAGCCGCCGGTGCTGCATCTGGATGCGCCGCAGAGCGTATCGAGAGTCGGCAGCGCCAAGCTGACGCTGGAGGCGGAGGATGCAGGGAGCGGCGTCGCATCGGTCGATTTGCGGCTGGACGGACAGCCGATCGCCAGCCCGTATACGATCGAGCCGCTTTCGCTGGCGGCGGGCAAGCATGAGATTGCGGCCCAAGCGGAAGACCTGGCCGGCAATCGGGCGTTCCAATCGGCGTCGATCGAGGTTATCATGACAGTGGACGATCTCGACGATTTGCTGAACGACGGCTACGACCGGGGATGGATCGCCAAAGAGGGTACGCTGCAAAGCCTCCTGGCCAAGGCGGAAACCATTCAGAAGGAAGCCGCCCGTCCAGACGGCAATCCAAACTATAAGCCGCTGCTGAACGAGATCTCGGCGCAGACCGGCAAGGCGATCGACGCCGGCTTCGCTTCCGCCTTGCAGGGCGACATCGCCTATCTTCAGGGAAGCTGATTCGACACCAGGATGGAAAGGAGGGAGACGATGGCCACCGAATCGGCGCGGCGAAGCCGCACCTCGAGCTTGCTTCGGCGGCTCAGTCTCCCGATTTTCGCCCTGATCGTGACGTTCATCGCGCTGTTCGCCACCTCGGCCAGCTATATCCTGATTCGGGTGCAGAACGACCATACCCGCCAGATGGCGGAGCAGTCGATGAAGTTCTTGCACCGCAACGTCGAGTTTCAGCTTGATACGATGAACAATATGGCGGCGTTTCTGCTGACGAACCCGTCCATCGAAAACTTGCTGGAGACTCCCCATCAGCAGCCTTACGAGGCGGTCGAGGACTTTTTCTCGCTGGAGACGAATTTGCAGAATTTGTCCTTGCTGTCGCTGCTCGGCGGCTCCGGCTCGCGCACCGACGTGCAGCAGTCCTACATCGTAGCCGTTGCGCTGGAGCCGGAGAGCGGGCTGTACGCGATGGCGACCGACCGCTTCGACCCGGTGACGGGGGTCTTCAAGTCCGACGATCTGCGCAATCAGCCGTGGTATCGCCAGCTGGACGGCGGGGATAGCCGAACGGTCTGGTGGGGGCAGAGGACGGGCCGTTCCGACATGGCGACGATCTATTTGGCGACCAAAAAGACGAGCACCAAGGACGGCCGGACGATCGGCACCGTCGTCATCGGCGCGGATATCGGCAGCATTCGCAGCCTGTTCGAGAACGCCGCGCTCAAGAACGGCTATCACCTGCTCATCGACGAGTCGGGACAGGTCATCTACAGCGAGAGGTACGGCTTTCTCGAGCCTGTGGGCGAACTGCCTTACGTTCGCTCGCTGAGCGGAGCCGAAGGCTCGTTCGCCACCCCGATAGACGGGGAGCGGAACCGGGTCATGTACGAACGGATGAACAACGGCTGGCAGCTGCTGACCGTCGTCCCGGAGAGCCACTTGAACCGCTACACGCTCGCCATCTCGGCCGTCGGAGCGGTAACCGCCGCCGCCGCGCTGCTCGTCGCCGGCCTCTGGCTGCGGCGCATCGTCGTCAGGGTCACCGTGCCGATTACCCGGCTCGTGAGCGCCGTCCAGCGTCCGGAAGTGCTGGCGTTCGAAGAGGCGCTTCCCGAGCCGCATTCGGGCATCGACGAAGTGGACGCGCTGAACCGGAAGTTCGCGTCCATGCTGGTCACGATGCACGGTCTGATCGAGAAGTCGTTCGCGGAGAAGATGGAGCGGCGCCAGCTCCAGCTCGAACTGCTGCAGGCTCAGATCAACCCGCATTTTCTGTACAACACGCTGGACCTGATCAATTGCCGGGCGATCATGTCTGGCGATCTGGAGACCAGCCGGATCGTGCGCTCGCTCGCGAACGTATTTCGCTACGGCTTGAACCGGGGACAGCCGTGGATATCGCTGGAGTGCGAGATTCGGCAGGTGGAAGCCTACCTTCACATCCAGCGGATGATGATGGAGGACTTGCAGGTGGACATCCGGGTTCCGGAGGAGCTTCTGTCCGCCTCCATCGTTCATTTCTGCCTGCAGCCGCTGGCCGAGAACGCGATCGTACACGGCTTTGCCGGACGGACGTCCGGCTGCCGGATCGAGATCGACGCCAGGCTGGAAGGGGAGGCGCTCGTGCTTCGCGTGGCGGACAACGGCGTCGGCTGCGATGCAGAGGAGCGGAACCGGGCGCTCCGGGAGTTGGCGGGGGGCCAGCCGGAGCAGCCGGAGCATTCGGAGCAGCCGGATGCGACTGGCGATCCCCCGCTCGGCGAGGCGGCGCAAGGCGGGTCCGGCTACGGCACGCTGAACGTCCACCGCCGCATTCAGCTGTACGGCGGCATGGAATACGGGCTGCGTTACGTCCCGGCGGACGAAGGCGCCTGCGTCGAAGTCGTCCTGCCGTATCGCCCGAATCTGCCCGTGGAGCCAGGAGGTGCTTGAACATGTTTAAACTGCTCATCGCGGAGGATGTAAAGACCGTCCGCGAGACGCTGGTCCGTTCCATCCCGTGGGACCGGCTCGGCCTCTCGCTGCTCGGCGCCGCCGAGAACGGGGAGGAGGCGCTGGCGTTGGTGGAGCGGGAGGAGCCGGACGTGCTGCTGACCGACATCGGCATGCCGCGGATGAACGGCCTGGAGCTGATCGAGGCCTGCAAGACGCGCAAGCCGGACCTCCGCTGCGTCATCTTGTCGGGACTGAACGAATTCGAGCATGCGCGGCAGGCGATCAAGCTGCAGGTGCAGGAATACATTCTGAAGCCGATCGATCCCGAGGAGATCGAGAAAGTGTTCGCCTCGGTCGTCGCGGAGCTGCGCAAGGAGCGGGAAGCCCGTTCCGGGTCGCGGGCGGAGCGGAGCATCCGGGAAGAGCTGCCGAACGTGGCGGAGGCGCTGCCGCAGAAGGAATGGACCGGCAACCTTAAGAAGAAGAAGCTGGTCGAGCAGGCGCTTCGCTACTTGAACGACAACTTTCGGCGCCGGGAGCTGGCTCTGTCAGAAGTGGCGGCCGAAGTCGGGCTGAGCGAAAAATATTTGAACCTGCTCGTCAAGGAAGTGACCGGGCAGACGATCAACCACGCTATCGTGCGCTTGCGGATGGAGGAAGCGGCCCGGCTGCTGAAGGATCCGGCCAACCGGATCTATGAGATTTGCGACCGGATCGGTTACGCCGACCAGGATCATTTTCGCGAGATGTTCAAGAAGCAGTTCGGCCTGACGCCGACAGAGTATCGCAACCGTTATTTATAATTTGCGTTTTGAAGCGGCTGCCGGGGCAGGTTGACGACGAAAGTCGTCCCCTGCCCCGGCTTGCTCTTCGCCGAGATTGAGCCGCCGTGGGCCTGGACGAACTCCTTGGCGATCGCAAGTCCGAGCCCCATTCCGCCCGTGTGGCGGGAACGCGCTTCTTCGACTCGATAAAATCTCTCGAACAAGTACGGAAGCTCCTCTTCCGGGACACCGATTCCGGTGTCCGTTACCGAAACGGAAACATAAGGCGAACCGTCCGCTTCCCGTTCGGATATAACGCATTCGATGGTACCGCCGGAGGGGGTATAGCGGATAGCGTTGCTAAGCAAATTGTAGAACACTTGCGTCATCCGGCTCGAATCGATGTCGACCGGCCGCACCGTCCCGGCAGCCGTCCGAACGATCCGAATCTTCTGCGCCGCAAGCTCGGGCTCCAGCTTGCCTATAATCCCGTCCAGAAGAACGGCCAAGTCCGCGGGCTTCCGGTCCAGCGGCAGCGCGCCGGATTCGGCCAACGCCAATTGATGGAGATCGCCGATCATCTTGGTCATCCGGATGACTTCGTCCTGAATGGGCAACAGCGTCTCCGGGGGAACGCTTCGGCCGCCGTTTTGAATGTTCTCCAATTGGCTGTTGATGATAGCCAGCGGCGTTCTTAACTCATGGGCGACGTCGGCGGTCAGGCGTTTGCGGGTCTCCTGTGCGCGCAGCAGCTGATTTGCCATATGGTTCAGCGCAGCGGCGACTTTCCCGTATTCGTCCCGAGAGTCGACGGGAAATCGGACATCCAGTTCCCCGGCCGCGATTCGGTCGATCGGAGCGATCAACCGTTTCAAGGGCCGCGTCAGCTTCCAAGCGAGCCACAGGCCGAGAAGAAGCGCGGCGGAGGCGGTCAGGGCGGCCGCTCGAACGCCTTCGATCTTCATGGAGCTCATGATCGAATCTTTCAATCGAAGCGAATCGTCCGTGTCCCAACGGTAGGCATACGCCGTTCCGACCCGAACGCCCTTGACGCGAATCGCTTGACGGAAGCCGCGACGAACGATCAACGAATCGTCCGCTTGTCCGACTTTAAGCAGATACGTCCCCTGCGGAGACAGCAAGGCTGCGCCCCCGCCTGTCCCGGGCCTTCCGGCGGCGGCGAGATCCGCCTGCCCCACTCCGTTCCACGAGTTACCGTTCTCCTCGTAATAGGTCTGCAGCAAGCCGGCGATGTCCGTGGCCGAGAAACGTCCGAAGCGGCTCTCCAGATAGCCTTGCGTCGTTCCGAAATAGACCGCCGTCACCAGAAGGACGAGCGACGCCATGATCCCGAACAGTTTGAACCGAACGTTCATAGGCGGTCCCCAAACCGGTAGCCGAACCCGTAAACCGTCTGAATATATCGGGGATCGGCCGGATCGTCCTCGATTTTTCTGCGCAAATTGCTGATGTGGGAGTCGATCGTTCGCTCGTAATTGATAAAATCGTCGTCCATGGCCGCTCTCATCAGTTGAAGCCGGCTGTAAACGATGCCCGGTTTCGCCGCAAGGGCGGCCAGCAGCTTGAATTCCGTAGGCGTCAGAACGATTTCCTGTCCGTCTTTGAATGCCTGCCGCTTCGATTCGACGATCGTCAGCCCTCCTCTTTGCAGGACCGACGGCTCGTCGGCCGTCCCCCGAATTCGGCGGAGGACGGAGCGAATCCGGGCCGCGAGCTCTCTTAGGCTGAAAGGCTTGGTCATATAATCGTCCGCCCCGACTTCCAAGCCGACGATTTTATCCGTTTCCTCTATTTTGGCGGTAAGCATGATGATGCCGCAGGAAGCGGTGCGGCGCAATTCGCGGCACACCTCGATTCCGCTCAGCTCCGGAAGCATCCAATCCAGAACGACCAACGCGGGCTTCTCGGCTTCGGCCGCGAGCAGCGCTTCTTTGCCTGTCGCGGCGGTAACGATTCGAAAGCCTTCCGACTGCAAAAAGTTCGCCAAGGCTCCAATCATCTTCGGCTCATCGTCTACCAGCAAGATCGTCGTCATTTTGGCCAGCCTCTTTTTGTCGAGTGTTATTCGTATTATACCGGCTTTTCACCTTAGATGGCCCGTCGCCACCGATTCCATAACATTTCTCCATAAGTTCTGGACATTCGCTTGCTACTCTTGGTTAGGTCAGGGGGGGAACCCTGAGTAACAAACCGGGAGGAACGACGATGATTTTGATTGCGGCGGATCTTGCTTTTCTACTGTTGCTGGCTGTCTTCTGGGGGATTGCAGGGGTTCGGATAGGACGTGCCGCCGGCCTCGGCAATCAGGCCGGACGCGCGGCGTATCGGGGACGGGGGCAGCTCGCGCTGCAAGGCTGCGGCTTTATTGCCGCTCTAGGCAAAATCGTCACCTTGGCGCTGCTGGGCGGAAGAGACTCGCGGTTCGTTCAGGATACGCTGCCGGTCCACCTGGTTCTGCTGGCGATTCCGCTTGCTGCGGTCGTCATCTTGACCATTCCCAAGCTTTGGAGGATCGTTCGTTCCGTCCAAAAGGAACTGCGTTCGGGCGCGGCCGAAGGCAGGGGAGGCGCCATTTTTGACGCAAAAACCGTCCTGCCGGTCCAGGCGGCTGGATGGGGAGCGGCGCTGGACCTGATCGTGACGATCTTATTTCCGGAGGACTCGGCGAATGCGGGAGGCTTGGCGGTCATTTTGATCGCGTATGCCGTCATCGTCGGCGCTCAATGGGCCATTTGGCGGCGGCGTTCACGGCCGAACGATCGGAGCGGCTCTTCACCGGCTCGCCGCCGATCCTTGAGAATCGTCGTCGCGGCGATTGTCGTTGTGGTCGGCATATCGGGGTGGTTTACGCTCTCGTCCCAGGCCAGCAAGCTGCCGGATCGGATGAATATGATGTCGGGCCGGATGGATTACGGCGGCGGCCCGGAAGCCGAGATGACATCCGTGGGCGGGCATGGCGAAATGCCTGGCATGATGAACGACTCAAGCAGTTCCTCCGGCTTCGTCCGAACCGTTAGCGTGACGGATCTGACCGGTCCCCGGACCGGAGAGCCGGACGAACGATTTACGCTTACCGCCGAGAAGAAGCAGGTAAAGCTTCGCTCGGGCGAAGTCATCGACGCCTGGACGTTCAACGGTCAGCTGCCGGGTCCGGAGCTGCGCGTGAAACAGGGCGATCTCGTGGAGGTGACGCTCGTCAACAAGGATATCGACGAGGGAGTGACGCTTCACTGGCACGGTTTGGACGTACCGAACGCCGAAGACGGGGTGGCCGGATTGACGCAGGACGCCGTCATGCCCGGACAGACGTTCACCTACCGGTTCGTCGCCGAGCAAGCCGGATCGTACTGGTATCATTCGCACCAGCAGTCGTCCGAGCAGGTTCAGAAAGGATTGTTCGGCCCGCTGATCGTCGAGCCCGAAGCCGGTCGCCCCTTCGGCGAACAGGACATCACCGTGATGGATCCGACGTACGTCACGCTTGACGGATCGGAAACGAACTGGCTGAATCCGATCGACCGGCGGAAGATCGAACCGGGGACTCCGGTCCGGCTGCGGCTGTACAATACCGGAAATTGGCCGAAAAACTTCTCCGTTTCCGGCGCCAAATTCAAGGTAGATGCCATTGACGGAACCGAGGTCAACGATCCGGGGGAGCTGGAGAACGTTCGCTTGGAGCTCGCTGCCGGCGGCCGCTATGACGTCACGTTTACGATGCCGTCGGCGCCTGTCTATGTTGCGACCGATCCGGCTTCGGGTCTGCTGCTGAGCCCGAACGGGGAGGGAGATATTCCGAAGATCGCCGACGTCTCGGCCTTCGACCCGCTATCTTACGGCAGCCCTGCATCGACGCCGTTCGGACCGAACACCAAGTTCAACCGCGAGTTCACCATGGTCTTCGACAACAAGCTTGGCTTCTACGACGGCAAGTTCGAACGTCTGTTCACGATCAACGGCAAAGTGTTCCCCGACACGCCGATGCTGATGGTCAAGGAAGGGGATCTCGTCAAGACGACATTCGTCAATCGGAGTCTTGTCCCCCATCCCATGCATCTGCATGGTCACCATATGCTCGTGCTGAGCCGGAACGGCAAGCCCTCCGCCGGGAGCCCATGGTGGACAGATACGCTGAACGTGGCTCTCGGCGACAGCTACGAGGTCGCGTTCGCAGCCGACAATCCCGGCCTCTGGATGGATCATTGCCACAATCTCGATCATGCGGCCATCGGGATGACGCTGCACTTGGCCTACGAGGGCGTTACGTCGCCTTTCGAAGTCGGACATCAAACGCAAAACCGGCCGGAGTAACAAGGGATAGGAAAGTCAAAAAAGCAGCCTCTCTCGTCGTATTTGGCGGACGAATGGGGCTGCCTTTTTTCTTATTTCTTCCCCCGGTCCATCTGGCGGCGGGGATGAAGCACTTTGCCCTGCTTGTCGATATCGTCTTTCTTCGGGTAGAGACGGGGATCGGTCTCGCCCTCGTGGTGGTTGTCGAAGCTCATCTCCACCCACTGCCACTCCGTCGTGCCGAGCTGGGGATCGGCCGGGAAGACATCTCCCCGTTGCAGCTCCAGCTCGCGGCCCCACTCGTTCTTGTATACGCCGTCGACTTCGACGGGTTCTCCCGACATCGGGAGCATGCCGTTCTCTTCGCTCATGGTGTCACCTCATTCCGTGATGCTGCAGGCGGCCGCCCGCTTATAAACCGTGCTTGGGAACCGCCGCGCGGTCCGCTTCGGATTGCAGGCGGCTGGCCCGCTCTTTGCCGGAGCCGCCGCGGTCCGCCTTCGATTGGGCGCGGCTGGCCGCTTCCTGCTTGCCGGATGGTCGTTCGCCGGACATCGTTCTCCCTCCTCGGCTTGTCAATCGCGAATCCGCCTTTAGGTTGCCACGCGGCCGTCCGCCGTATGCGAACGCGCCCGGCCGCCGCGCCGCAAACAAAATAATCGCGCTACAGGTAGCGCGACTCCAGTTTCTTGCCGATGAACCACAAGAAGACGAGAATGGCGAGCGCGATCACGAGACGGGAAGGATGCTCGGCGAGCGCGCGAAGGTCGTGGCCCAGGAAGGATAACGTGAAAATCATGACGGCTTTGCCCAGCATGATCGCGATCAGGAACGTGTGCAGAGGGATTTTGGACATGCCGGACGCGATGTTGACGACGGCCGAAGGAGAGAACGGGAAGCAGGAGAGCACGAAGATCGGCGTGAAGCCTTTGCGTTCGATCCAGGAGAAGAACCGTTCCATCCTCGGCATTCGCTGCCGTACGCGTTCGCCGAACCGTCCGCCGAAGCGGCGGGCCAGCGCGAACACGAGAAGCGCTCCGGCGCAAGCCCCGACCCAGGAGAACAGGAACCCCAACCACATCCCGTAGGCGGAGGCGTTGGCTACCACGAATACGACGAGCGGCAGAAACGGCAACAGCGCCTCCAGCAGCGGAAGAAGAATGCCCGGGAAGGGACCGAGCGCCGAGTAGCGGTGCAGAAATTCCTGAATATCCTCCAGCGTCAAGTCTTTGAAAAAGGCGACCCATTGTTGCCATCGCCCGGAACCGAGCCAAGCCGTGTAAGAAAGCATGAATCTACCCCACAGTGTCTCCAGCGGCGCCTTCCCCGCGAAACAGACGGAATGAGAAAAGCAAGTAAAACAGACTAATGACGATGAAGATCGCGCCCGTCAGCCCCACGACGGCCGGCTCTCCGAAGTCCGACGCGAGCAGGCCGCCGATGACGGGCCCGAGCAGGCCGCCGATGCCTTCCACCGTCGAGAACACGCCCCATCCCAGGCCCGACTGGCCGGGCGGCACGTACGCGGCGAGAAGCGCGTTCCAGGCCGGCAGCACGGCGGCGTATGCGATTCCCAGCACGAACGCCCAGAACAGCGCCAAGCCGAGGGGGGGAAGCCGGGTCAGGAAGAAAAGCGACAAGCCGAACAGGCAGAAGCCCGCGATCAGAAACCACTTTTTCCCGAACGAGTCGGACAGCTTGCCCATCGGAATGAGCCCGGCGGCGGTGAACCCGCCCCCGATAAACAGCAGGAGCGAATATTGGGGGCCGCTCAAGCCCAGGTGGTCGGTCGCGAAGCTGGGCAGAATCGGCATCAGCATCCCGGCCGCCAAAGTCTGCAGCACCATGCCCGGCAGCAGCAGATTCATGGTTCTGAGCCGGTCGGCCAGCATGGAGAGCTGGCGGCGGAACGGAACGTAAGCCATCTCGGCGCGGGAATCCCGGGGAATGAACAGCGACATCAACCAGGCCGCCCCCGAAACTGCGACCATAATCGCGTAGGCGACCACAGGGCTGCGCTCCAGCACGAAGTTGGTGACGACCGGGCCCGATCCGAGGCCGACCAGCCAAATCGTATAGAGGACGCCCATCTGCGTGGCGCGGCTGCGTTCCCGGACCTTGGTCAGGCAGACGATCCAGATCGGCGAGATGCCGATTCCGTAGACGGCGGAGGAGACGATGAACAACCACGGCCGATCGGCGAGACCGACCAGGACGATCCCCGCAAGGGAGAAGGCAAGCCCCCCGCAGACGAGCGTCCGGACGGAGAAACGATGCAACAGATAGCCGATGGCGAGCTTGACGGCGGTGTCGGCCAGCGCGTTGGCGGTAATCGCGGCTCCGATGACCCCGAGCGACAAACCCAGCTCGTTCTTGCCGTAGATCGGCAAGAAGCTGATGAGCGCCGCGCCCCGGACGAATTCGACGAAATAAAGGGTTACGGCGAGAAGCGACATTTCGGGCGCGAACAAAGAAAGCGTCTTGCCTGAAGCGGAATTCACGGGCAGGTCTCCTTTAACGGTGATAGAGATCTTGCTCCGCGGCCGGCTCCGTCTCCCATGATCGGAGGTACCATTTACTTACATTATCGTTTCTATCGACGCTCCCCGCAAGAGGAGCGCAAATCTTCCTTATAATTACGAAGCGGGACAGGCCGCGTTTCAGATCAGCAGGTTGAACAGCAGCGGATCCTTGTTCAGCTCCACGAAGCGGAAGCCTTTGCGCATCATCCGCTCCGCGAGCGGGCCGTAATCTTCCCTGCTTTTCAGCTCGATCCCGACGAGGGCGGGGCCGTTCTCTTTGTTATGTTTTTTCGTATACTCGAATTGGACGATGTCGTCGCCGGGGCCGAGCACGTCGTCGAGAAATTCGCGCAAGGCGCCGGCGCGCTGCGGGAAATTGATCATGAAATAATGCTTGAGTCCTTCATAGATCATCGAACGTTCCTTGATCTCCTGCATCCGGTCGATATCGTTGTTCCCGCCGCTGACGACGCAGACGACGTTGCGGCCCGCCAGCCGGTCCGACAGGGCGGAGAGGGCGGCGACCGGAAGGGCGCCGGCCGGCTCGGCCACGATGGCATGCTCGTTGTACAGCTCGAGAATCGTCGTGCAGACCCGTCCTTCGGGGACGACGACGATCTCGTCGACGAGTTCCTCGCACATCGCGAACGTCAGGTCGCCCACGCGCTTGACCGCCGCTCCGTCGACGAACTTGTCGATCTCGTCCAAGGCGACGACGGCGTGCTCTTCCCGGGATCGCCGCATGGAGGCGGCGCCTTCGGGCTCGACGCCGATAACGACGGTGGCGGGGCTGACCGCCTTGACGTAAGCGGCCACGCCGGCGGCCAAGCCGCCCCCGCCGATCGTCACGAGCAGATAATCGATCGGCTGCTTGCTCGCTTCGACGATTTCCTTGCCGACGGTGCCGTTGCCGGCCACGATTCGCGGATCGTCGAACGGGTGAACGAACGGCAGGCCTTCCTCTTCGCTGCATCGGATCGCCTCGGCATAGGCGTCGTCAAAAGTATCGCCGACCAGGCGAATGTCCGCGTACTCGCCTCCGAACATTTTCACCTGGTTGATCTTCTGGCGGGGGGTCGTGGTCGGCATGTAGATGATGCCGGGAATGCCGAGGGTCTGGCACGAGTAAGCGACTCCTTGGGCGTGGTTGCCGGCGCTGGCGCAGACGACCCCGCCGCGTCTCGCTTCTTCGGGAAGCGACGAGATCAGGTTGTACGCGCCGCGGATTTTGAACGAGCGGACGACCTGCTGGTCTTCCCGCTTCAGGGAGACGTTGCATCCGTATTTGGCGGACAGCGCGCGATTCGGCTGCAAGGGCGTCGGGACGAGCACGTTCTGGAGGACGCGGTGGGCGTGAAGGATATCCTCCAGGCGCACGGTAACTTCGGGAGAGGGCATCGTTCATCATCCTTTCGATATAAGGTCGGAGTGAAACCTGAGAGAGCTTGGCATCGTATCATCATCAGCGAACGCAAAAAAACCGTCCCCGCAAAAGGGACGGATATCGATCCGCGGTACCACCCTTGTTCCCTGGCTTCGTCGAAGGGCCCTTCGATGGCCATGGCGCTTGGCTCGCGTTCCGGACGGGAACGCGCGGCCCGTAACGGGGGCTTCCGTCCGCGCTTACGAACCTTCTTTGGGCGCGGCTTCTCGGGGAGGATATTCCCGCGGATTCGAACGTCGGCTCGCAGCGAATCGCCGACTCTCTGAGGATCGAACGGCCGGGGGAACGTGTTCCCTTCATGGAATTTTAATATCTGTTATACTCTTCCCCCTATCGGAAGTCAATCCATATTTGGCGAAAGGTGAGAACGCGAATGAAGAAACTGTTCCTGGCTCTGGTCGTTCTCGTCATTCTCGTCGCGGCCGCGGCGGGGGGAGCTTATTGGTACGCCGCTCCGGCGGAGAAGCTGGACCTCGGCTACGAGGAGGTGCCGCTTACGGATCGGGCCCTCGATATGGCGAAGCGCTTGTCCACGGAGATGATCCTGACGGAGCGGGACGTCGACAATCTGGCCGTGAAGCAGCTGGCGCAGAATCCGGAATACGAGCCCGGCGTCTTGATTACCGGGGCCAAGTTCTCCCTGTCCGGGAATCTGCTCGTGGCCGACGTGAACGTCAAATGGCGCGACCGGGTGCCCGTCGGCTTGCGGCTGACATACCGGCTCGGCTGGAACAGCCCGAACCTGACGGCGCATGTGGTGGAGGCCAAGATCAAGGACGTCGGACTGCCGGCGGGATCCTTCGACGACGTCGTCATTCCGCTGGGCGACGAACTGCCCAAGGCTCTTCGCATCCAAGACGTTCGGCTGGAGAACGGGCAAGCGATCGTCCAATTTCGGAAGCCGAGCCTGCGCGATCTGCAAAGCTTGCTAGGCTAAAGGTTTTGTGAATTTGCCTTCCAAATACTTGAAATGGGGGCGCTTTGCCCTTACAGTGATTATGGACTGATTACATAGGATGAGGAGACTGGGCATGAAAAAAGTGGCAATGCTGACTGCGGCCGCGATGCTGTTCGCGGGCATGGCGGGAACGGCGTCGGCGGCGGGGAAAGCGCAGCCGATCCAGGTGGAGCTGAACGGCGCGGCGGTGACGTTCGACGTGCCGCCGACGACGATCGGCAATACGACGTTCGTCGAATTTCGCTCTCTGTTCGCCCAACTGGGCTATCAAGTCAATTACGACGCGAAGACGAAGAAGATCGACGCCAAATCGGACGAGCACGAGATTCAGATGACGCTGGGCGGAGACGTCGCATTCGTGGACGGCAAGACGGTGCCGATCGACGGTCAGCTCAAGACCTCGAACGGCCGCACGGTCGTAGGCGTTCGATTCATCGCGATGCTGTCCGGGAAGAAAGTCGATTGGATCGCGGCTTCCTCCACGGTCCGAATTACGGATAGCGGACCGACGGCGGAGCAGGCCGCGGCGGTATACAGCTTCCTCGACAAGTCGGAGGCGGCCAAAGACGCGGATAGCTATATGGCGCTCGTCGCCGAAGATTCTCCGCTGCGCGACACGATCGAGCAGTATCTGCCGGAGCAGCTGAAGGAAGGAACGACGAAGACGGAGTATTTGGACAAGCAAATCGTCTCCTATTCGCCGACCGAGGTTATTCTGGATACGAAAGAGCATACGGTATGGGAAAGCGGCAAGTACTACTTCCCCAACACGACCGACATGGAGTATACGCTCCACCCGAATGCGTCCGGCGACTGGGTGCTCTACGATCTGGGCATATACGACATCGTCTATGACGATCCCGACGCGCTGCTGACCAAGGCGGCGGACGTGCCCGACGCCGACAAGCAGGCGATCGACGACCTGCTGAAGGCGCAGAACGACGCGATCAACGCCGAGGATATGGACAAGCTTACGGCGACCTACGAGCCGTTTGACGGACTTGACGATGCGATGGAGCAAGTGAAGGCGGCGTTCGATCAGGCCGACGTCAACTACGAGATCGAGAAGACGGCGGTCGTCGATTACGGCAGCGGCGGCAACAGCGCCGTCGTCGTGCAGTCCAAAATCTTGACCGTCAAAGGCTCCGACGCCAAGTTCCGGATCATTCAAGGCGACGATCTGGTCAAGAAGGACGGCAAGTGGCTGTTCGGCCAGAACGAGTACGTATTGAAGCAGGAGCAGCTGTAACGGCTGCCGCATGCGGCCCGTCCGGCATTTGCCGGGCGGGCTTTGTGCATACAATATTCATAAGTTTCGCTAAAAAATGGGCGCCTCGCATTGAAGCGGGTACGTGAAAAATTGTATACTTAAAACGTCTTACCAAAAGCGGAGAGACGCTTGAAAGGTCAAGGTCTGCCCCGGATAAGGGCGTTAGCGAGTTTTTTGGACACGGATCACGACGAAAACGAAAGCGTTTACAGCGTATGCGGAGGTGAAGAAGGTGTCTGTTCGTTCCGATAAAGAGATGAGAGGGGGGAATGAACGGATGAGTACGGTCGATGACCGGCCGAAACGAGGCGGTCAGCGAACGTTGGCGGCGAGCGGCCGTCCGGCAACGACACGGATGCCGCGCATGGCGAGGAGAAGCGGCCTGATTCGGGCAGTCGGGCTGTGCGCCGGCGCGATATTCTGGCTGGTCGGAGCGGCGCCTGCGGGAGCGGCGGATTGGACTTCGCGAAGAGCGGCGCAGAGGGAAGTAGACACGCTGCCGCTGCTGGCGGCGATGGGGATCGGCGTCGCGATCGCGGTGTTCGCCGTCATTGCGTTTTTGCAGATGACGAGGAAGGCCCGCAGGGCTGGAGTTCAGGGAGAAGAAGAGAGAGAAGACGAGCGATCCGCGGAAGCGGAGGAGCGCTTGCCGGAGGAAGACGACGGAAGGAAGCCGGAATCCGGCGAGGAGGAGTCGGATTCCTCCGGCGTCACTGATCCGGATTATACGATCCCGCTGCCGGTCGCCCAGGAGCCTCCGGAAGCCGCCGCTCCCGCTCGCGCGGGGATGCCCAGCGTATGGGGAGTGGAAGGCGAGTTTACCGGCAGCGGATTTCTCGTATCGAACCGCTGGCTGACGATGGGCCGGGACGCTTCCCAGTGCGGAGTCATCTTCCGCGGCGCGGCGGGCGAGATCAGCCGGAAGCATTGCTCGCTTCGCTTCGAGGAGAGCCGCGGCCTGTTCCTGCTGGAAGACCATGCCTCGTCCAACGGCACGTTTCTGTCCGGCGGCGAGCGGCTTCTGCCCGGCGTCATATACGAATTGCCTCCCGGCGAACGGTTCGCGCTGTCCGGTTCCAAGCATTGGTTCGAGGTCCAAATATAAGGCTTTCGCTTTTAACCCCGGACGATAACTGGTATAATGGAGTGGTGTCTAACCGAATTGTCGTTGTCCTAAGGAGTGAAGCTTGAGCAAAACTTGCGGGATTTCTTCCGCTGGGAGGGTATCGCATGGCCAAACGAAGCCACAACGAAGTCCAGGAAAGTTTACGTGAACTGACTCGTATTTTCCGACCCAAAGACCCGCGCAAGTTTGTGAAAGATTACATCCGGAAATATCGGATTACCGGTGGATACGAAGAGGAGTTGACTCTGCTCGTCGAACGCGAGTTGGTTCGGTTAAATTCTCCGGCTTCCTAAAAATATGCGGAGAGGATCGGCGAGAGCTTCCCGGCGAAGCTCTGCGGCCGATCCTTTTTGTTGTCCTTTTATTTGTAAGGAGTATCGTTGAGGGGAAGCGGGATTTCGTTGCCTTGGCCGAACGTGTAGTTTACCAGCTTGTTGAATTCGGGAACGAGCGGTTGCAGATCCCGGCCTCCCCATGAAGCCTTGGCGAATTCGACCATCTGGTTTACATATTCCTTATTGGCCGAGATGTGCACTTCCTGAATGCGGGGATTCCCCTTGCGGACGGTGTCTCCGATCACCTGGCGCAGCTCCGAGGACAAGTCGGAGACGTCCTTGTGCGTGAAGTAGGAATTGTATGGGGTGACGAGCTGGCGATCGACCGGCGTCCGCCCGCCCGTATCTACGTTATAGACCCCTTCGGTCGTCCCGGTGTTGTCCTGTTCCCTCGTGGACGCTCCCCCGTGAGACTTCGTTCCCGTCGCGCTCCAGTCCGTCAGGATGGCGACGTAGGCGTTTTTGTCCGTCAGCATGACGATGGCCGCGTTGACCCCTGGCAGCGCCTTGACGTCATAGGAAAGCTTGGAGCTGTATTCGAAGTAACGGTTCTCGTGCTGCTTCGGGTTGCCCGTCGTCGAACCGTAGGAACGGACGCGCATCATTTTCGGATCGTTCTTCGTCCGGCTGGAATAATCGTGAGCGCTCTTTTGATAATAGGAGGTGTAATTGCAACCGGTGAGTCCGCAGACCAGCGCGATGCCGCAAGCAAGCGCCACAAGCCGGCGGGCGGGTAAGATTTGACGGACAGCCATCTTTCGCATCCTCCTCAAGGAAAAGCATCTGGCCGTAGCATTCGTTCCCGCGTTCGAAACTATACCGCGCACGCGTACATAAAACTCGGCTGCTTTGGCAAATGCTGATGGGGAGAACCGATCGCGAGGCGGGGTTCCGCAGGGCCGGCGGAAACGCTTGCGAGCCGCCGGAAGAGCTTCCGAAACGGGGGAGCCTGCGGCGTAAATCCCTACGGCCCCAACGATTTTGACAGTTTTGAGAACAATTTGTGAACTGTTCTGTGAACATTGACAAACAGACATGCCAATCTTTATATTTATTAGAGTGATTAGGAGCGTTTGTTGGCAATTTCAGACATCCGTGAAACACACGTAGACTGCCGCCGCCACAAGATTTCGCAGTCTATGAAAACGTCGAGATGGGGTTGAAAATGATGAATCGGTGGCGTTTAATGAAGCGGTTGATTCCGCTCTTGGCAGGGATGGTTCTGCTTCTGTCCGCCTGCGGCGGGAAGAGCGATCTGTCCACGTTGAAACCGCAAGGGCCTGTCGCCCAAGAGCAATTTGACCTGATGAAGCTGTCGATCAGCATCATGGCGCTGGTGGTCGTCGTTGTCTTCGCCATTTGTATCTACGTTCTGATCCGGTTCCGCCGGCGCAAAGGCGACAACGCGATTCCGAAGCAAGTGGAAGGGAATCACAAGCTGGAAATCATTTGGACCGTCATCCCGCTCGTTCTGCTGCTGATTTTGGGCGTGCCGACGATCAATTCGGTTTTCAAACTTTCCAAAGACTACACGCACGACAAAAATGCCATCCAGGTCAAGGTGACCGCGCATCAGTACTGGTGGGAGTTCGAATATCCGCAGTACGGCATCACGACCGCGCAGGAACTCGTCGTTCCGACCGACAAGAAAGTGGCGTTCGAGATCGCTTCCTCCGACGTAACCCACGCTTTCTGGATTCCGTCCATCGGCGGCAAGATCGATGCGAACTCGGGCGTTTCGAACAAGATGTATCTGGACTTCCCCAAAGAAGGGGTATTCAAAGGCAAGTGCGCCGAGCTCTGCGGACCTTCGCACAGCTTGATGGACTTTAAGGCCAAAGCCGTCGATCCGGCTTCGTTCGATCGCTGGGTGGCTGCGATGAAGGAGCCTGCCAAGTATTCCGACGACGCTGCGATCAAGGCCGCCTTCGAGAACAAATGCTTGGCTTGCCATGCCGTTGGCGAGACGAACACGGGAGCGAGCGCGCCGAACTTGACGGGTGTCGGCAGCCGGCTTACCATCGGCGGCATTCTCTATAACGACGAGAAGCCGGTCGAGGACAATCTGAAGGAATGGATCACCGATCCGCAGAAGGTCAAGCCGGGCGCCACGATGCCTTCCGCGGAAGACATCGGCCTGACCAAGGACGAACTCGACGGCATCGCCAAGTATTTGGCCAACTACAAACTCGATTACTAAATCGGCTGGGAAACGAAGGGGGTAAGCGGCTTTGGCTGCACACGCTGCAAATGCTGCTCATGCGCACCACGGGCATAAGGTCAAGCGCTACAAGGGCTTGATGGATTGGCTGACGACCGTCGACCATAAAAAGATCGGGATTCTGTACTTACTGGCGGGCGGACTGTTCTTCGGCGTCGGCGGTCTGGAGGCGTTGCTCATCCGGATCCAGCTGATCAAGCCGATGAACGATTTCGTCGGAGCCGACACGTTCAACGAGTTGATTACGATGCACGGCACCACGATGATCTTCCTCGGGGCCATGCCGATGCTGTTCGCGCTCATGAACGCCGTTATTCCGCTGCAGATCGGGGCGCGCGACGTCGCGTTCCCGTTCCTGAACGCCCTCGGCTTCTGGACGTTCTTCTTCGGCGGCGTGCTGCTGAACATCAGCTGGTTCGCCGGCAACGTGCCGGACGCGGGCTGGACGTCCTACGTACCGCTCGCAAGCCCGACCTACAACTCGGGCCACGGCGTCGACTACTACGTCATCGGCTTGCAGATCGCCGGGATCGGGACGCTCCTCGGGGGCGTCAACTTTATGGCCACGATCATCAACATGAGGGCGCCGGGCATGTCCTTCATGCGGATGCCGATGTTCACCTGGACGATCTTCATCACGTCCGCACTGATCGTTTTCGCATTCCCGGTACTGACCGTCGGTCTGGTCGCCCTGATGTTCGACCGCTTGTTCCAGGCCAACTTCTTCGAGACGGGAAGCGGAGGCAGCGCGGTACTCTGGGAACACGTCTTTTGGGTGTTCGGTCACCCCGAGGTGTACATTCTGATTCTGCCGGCGTTCGGCGTCATCTCCGAAGTCGTCAGCACGTTCTCGCGCAAGCGCTTGTTCGGATATAGCTCGATGGTGTTCGCGACCGTCCTGATCGCCTTCCTCGGCTTCATGGTCTGGGCGCACCACATGTTCACGACCGGTCTCGGGCCGGTGGCCAACGCCTTGTTCTCGATCGCGACCATGCTGATCGCCGTTCCGACGGGCGTCAAGATCTTCAACTGGCTGTTCACGCTGTGGGGCGGATCGATTCGCTTCACGACCTCGTCCATGTTCGCGATCGGGTTCATCCCGACGTTCGTCATGGGCGGCGTCACCGGGGTTATGCTCGCGGTAGCGCCGGCCGACTATCAGTACCATGACTCGTACTTCGTCGTCGCTCACTTCCACTACGTAATCGTAGGCGGTCTGATCTTCGGCATCTTCGCCGGCCTGTTCTACTGGTGGCCGAAGATGTTCGGCCGGATGCTTAACGAAGGTCTCGGCAAGCTGACGTTCTGGACGTTCTTCGCCGGCTTCCACCTGACGTTCTTCGTCCAGCACTTCCTCGGCTTGATGGGGATGCCGCGCCGTGTATGGACGTACTTGCCCGGTCAAGATTTCGATACGATGAACGTGATCTCCACCATCGGAGCTTTCCTGATGGGCGTCGGCGTCATCGTATTCCTGATCAATATCTTCGTGACGGCTGCCAAGCCGCGCAACGCCAAAGCCGACGCTTGGGAAGACGGACGCTCGCTCGAATGGTCGATTCCGTCCCCGCCGCCGGAATATAACTTCAAGCAGCTGCCGCTCGTGCGCAACTACGACGCATGGTGGCGCGTGAAGATGGACGGTCAGGCGGAGATGCCTGCTGCGGAACCGCCCGGACCGATTCACATGCCTTCGCCTTCGATCATGCCGCTCATCATGAGCATCGGGCTCTTCATCGGAGGATTCGGCTTCATGTACGACAAGCTGTATCTGGCCATCGGCGGCATCGGAATCACCCTGGTGTGCATGCTCCTCCGCTCGGTATTCGACGATCACGGCTTCCATATCGAAGAGGACGAACAAGAGAAGGGGGTTCACGCATGAGCGCGCATCAACACGCAGAAGGCCTGATGTCTCATGAACCCGAGAAAGTAACGATGGAAGGCCGCAACAAGATTCTTGGCTTCTGGTTGTTCCTGGGAGCCGAGACCGTCTTGTTCGGCACGCTGTTCTCCGCTTTCGTCGCGCTGCGCCACAATGTGGGCGACGGCCCGAAAGCATCCGAGCTGTTCGAGCTTCCGACCGTCTTCGCGGCCACGATGATCCTGCTGTTCTCTAGCTTGATGAGCGTGTTCGCGGTGCAGGCGATGCACCGCCACCAGGTCAAGGCGATGATCGGCTGGCTGGTCGCTACCGTCGTGCTGGGCCTGGGCTTCCTTGGACTGGAAATTACCGAGTTTACCACTTACGTAAGCGAAGGCCATAAGATGAACACCAGCGCCTTCAGTTCTTCGTTCTATACGTTGGTCGGTTTCCACGGCGCGCACGTCGCGTTCGGCGTTCTCTGGATCACGCTGCTCATTCTGCAAATTTTGAAAAAAGGCCTGACGGTCGTAACGGCGCCGAAAATTTACGTGTCCGCGATCTACTGGCACTTCATCGACGTCGTGTGGGTTTTCATCTTCACCGTGGTCTACTTGATGGGAAAGGTGGCGGCGTAACCGATGTCGGACAATCATTCTTCCGTATCCGAGGGACAGTCGCGGCACCATAAAGTCGAAGGCCCCCGCAAGCACATCGTCGCGTTTGTCATGTCCCTCGCGCTGACGCTGATCGCGTTCGCCGCGGTCGCCTCGGGCGAGATCAATACGCAGTTCACGTACATCATCCTGGTGTGCATGGCGATCATGCAAGTGTTCGTCCAGCTCGCTTTCTGGATGCACATGAAGGATCGCGGCCACGCGTTCCCGATTATCGGAATCGCCTTCGGGGTAATCGTCGTCTTCACGATGGTCATCATGGCCAGCTATTGGGTATGGTGGTAAAAGCAAAAGGATAAACTGCTTAGGAGGCGGGCTGCGTACCCGCCTCTTTTCACTTGTTGTTTAGGGAATTATGCGATTAAATTTCCTGTGGATAACCGGGGGCTCCCCAAAAGTAATCGGACTTAACTTCAGAGCATCACTTCACGTTCCCGGGGTCCCCGCAAAGTACCTGAGTAAACATCGAAGCAAAGCCTCACTTTGTGGGGTTATCTTAAGAAAGAGGGAATTGCGATGAAAGGGCTAAGTTATTTCTCGTTCAGCGATCTGTGGAGCCCGTTCTTCCTCGTCTTCATGCTGGCGGTGGCGACGCTGTATTCGTTCCTCGTCGGACCGTGGCGATACCGGTTCCAAGGCAGCGAACCCGTAACGATCGGTCGGCAGATCGCGTTCTATCTATCGGTCGTGTTATTGTACGCCGTTCACGGAGGCCCCCTCAGCCTGATGGGGCATTTGATGTTCACGTACCATATGACGGATATGGCTATCTCTTACATCCTGGTTCCGCCCATCCTGCTGTACGGAATTCCGTCATGGATGTGGCGATCGCTGCTCAGCCTGCCGGTCTGGCGGCCGATCCGCTTTCTCGGGAAGCCTCTGTTCGGCTTGTTCTTGTTCAACCTTATGTTCTCGTTCTATCATCTGCCCGGCATTCACGATTGGATCATGGTCCATTACTTCATCCACGGCCTGTTCTATATCGTGCTTCTGCTTGCCGCGCTCCTCAACTGGTGGCATATCTCCGCGCCGGTGCCCGAATGGGTCGGGCTGACTCCTCTTCGCCGGCTCGGGTTTATTTTCCTGAACAGCCTGCTGCTGACGCCCGCTTGCGTACTCATCATCTTCGCGAGCGATCCGCTGTTCTCGGTATACAACGACCCGCAAGTGTGGGCGCAGGCGATGCGCTATTGCGTCTCCAGCAGCTCCGCCAGCTTGCTGGCCGAGTTCAACGGCCCCGGCTTCTTCAGCGTGCTGAGCCCGCATGAAGACCAGCAGCTCGGCGGCATCATTATGAAGCTGCTGCAGGAGTTCGTGAACATCTGGGCGCTGTTTACCGTGTTCATGCAGTGGTACAAGAAAGAGCGCGCGCAGGAGGACGATCCGACGTTCGACCATGCGGCGTCCGGACGTTTGAACAATGTGTGAAATCGGGAAGGGGACGTTTGTGCATCCCGAATGCGCAGGGTACAATGGAGACAGCTGCAGCCCGGCTAACCATTTATCCACTTATCCATTGAAGCAGGTGACCCCCGTTCATGACATGGTATCAGGTTTTTCCGACCATCAGCACGAGCTTCATCGCACTTAGCGCGATTCTGGTCGCCATCGGCTGGCGTCTCATTCTGTTGGGCAAGCGCGAATCGCATCAGAAGGTGATGATCGCGGGCGCGATCGCCGCCCTTCTGTTCTTCCTGTTCTACGTATCCCGTACCATATTCGTAGGGAATACGGAATGGGGCGGCCCGGACAATCTGAAGACGCTGTATACGATCTTCCTCGTCTTCCACATCGTTCTGGCGATGGTGGCAGCCGTATTCGGCATCACGACGCTGACGCTAGCGTTCAAGAAGCGCTTCGCCAAGCACCGCAAGTGGGGCAGAGTCACGGCATCTACCTGGTTTGTTACGGCGGCGACAGGCATTACCGTTTACGTCCTGCTCTACTTGATGTATCCGGGCGGGCATACGAAGCCGGTGATTGACGCGATATTCGGATTGTAATCCAAAGAAAAACGGCTGAGCGAATCATTGGGGACTGACCCCATTCGATCGCTTAGCCGTTTTTTTATTGTTTAGGAAATTATGCGATTAAATTTCCTGTGAATACCCGGGGGCTCCTCCAAAAGGAATCGGATTTAACTTCAAAGCATCACTTCACTTTTGGGGGATTTGTTCTTGCGCCGGAATCGCATCGGATAACCTTCGGTTCCTAAGCGGCTTAATCCGAGTCCTGACGGAACGGACGGAGAAACGCGCCCGGAATCGGGCTCTCGAACCGCAGGGTAGCGCCCGTCGCCGGATGGACGAACGCGAGCACGGAAGCGTGCAATCCGAGCCTCCCGATCTCTCGGGAGCGGGAGCCGTACTTTTTGTCGCCGACGATCGGATGCCCGATGTCTTGCATGTGGACGCGGATCTGGTTTTTGCGGCCGGTCTCCAGGCGCACTTCCAGCAAGGAGAACCCCGCCCCGGACTGCAGCCGCTTGTAATGGGTCACGGCATGCTGACCGTCGCCGGGATGAGAGCTGGAATACATCTTCAGCGTCTTCGTCTCCTTCAGCCAGGAAGAGACGGTCCCATCGGCCTGTTTGACATGCCCTTCGACCAAGGCGACGTAGACGCGTTCCTTCACCGCATTCTGCCAATCGTTCTGCAGCGCCTGCTGGATGCGTTCGCTTTTGGCAAACATCATGACGCCGGACGTGTCGCGGTCCAACCGATGCACGACGAAGACTCTGCGATTCGGGTCCTTCTGGCGAACGTGCTCCATGAGCTGGCGATAGGCGGTCAAGGCGCTTGCGTCATGAGGCGAGGAGATGGAGAGCAGACCGGCATCCTTCTGGACGACGATCAGCTCTTCGTCTTCATACAGGATCGACAGCCCGATCAACCGCGTCTTCTGAACGATCTTCTCCAGGCTTACGGTAACGGAATCCCCCGGAGACAGCGGATGATCATAGGCGGTCTCGGCGTTCCCGTTGACCGCGATCTGGCCCCGCGCCAGCATCGATTTGATCGCGTTGCGCCCTTGTCCGGTCGGCGAGGCGAGCAAGAAAGCCAACAGCTGGGCAGGCTCCCGAACGGTGAAAGTGCGGATCGGGTCCGGCTTGCGGGGCGGATGAGAACGGGAACGCTTCGGGTTCATGATAGGGCCTCCTGGCGATTGCGGCATCGCTCGACTGTTATGTTCTTCGATTATAGGGGAATCCGTTCAGAAAAGAAACTGCAAGCGAGCAGAGCAAACAATAGGATTGACACGCCCTTCCATGCGTGTTTATACTGTGTATGTAGATATACACACTATAAACACTGAATTCCTATTGGGATCGGAGAGGTGCTCCCTATGAATAGCTGGCGCGCGGTAGGCGCGATTGTCGCATTCGAATTGCGCAGGGAATGGGGCGGCGTGTTGATAACCGGCCTTTTCGCCGCTTATTTCGGCGTCATCTTCATCGGCCTCGACGATCCGACCGATGCAAGCGGCAATGCGAAGCATTTCCTGGTTACCATGACGAACTGGATCTACTTGTTCGGGTTCCCGCTGTTCGGCAGCCCGATGAGCCGGAACAGCTTCCATTGCTGGAGGGACGACCCGTTCTCCAAAAAAATCGCCCATTGGCGGACCCTGCCGATTCCGCTGCCGACTATTCTCGTGGCGCGCTTCCTGCAAACGGCCGCGATCATGATCGTTATCGGAGGATTGTTCGCGGCGGCGGAATATTTGCTGCATTCCCGAGTTCGCGATCTGGCGACCCCGGCCGAATGGGCGGCGACGACCGTCGTATGGATGGCATACGGCTTGATCGTGCAAATTTTATACATTTATCTCGAGCTTGGCTGGAGCGGCAAGATTTATGTGAAATGGTACCTGGCGTTCAACGCCGCGGGGTTTCTCCTTGTGGGATTCGCGGGGTGGCACGGCGTGAATATCTTCACCGGACTGGCCGACAAGGTCGCGGCTCATCCGGTCTCGATCCCGATCGCGGCCCTCGCCGTTCTTGCCATTGCGTTAGGGGCGGGTTACCGGCTCGCGATCGCCCGCATGCGCCGCCGCCGCTACACTTTCTAGACAGAGAGGGGTGGGCTTGTGTGGCTCCCCATTCATATTGACGAGAACCGCCCCGAGCCCCTCTACCATCAGATCGAAACGCAGCTCAGAGGTTTGATTCTAGGCGGGCAACTGACGGAAGGAACGCTCCTGCCGTCGATTCGCGAGCTGGCCGTGGCGCTGAAATGCAGCGTCATTACGGTGCGTAGGGTCTATCAGGACTTGGAGAACGAAGGACTTCTGCGCACGCGCCAAGGAACCGGCACTTTCGTCGCCGGAGTCGATCTGACGGCGAGGGAAGGCCACCGGCTCGACCGGGTCGTCGAGGCCTTTGAACGGGCTGTGGAGACCGCGCTGCAGCTTCAATGCACGTGGGAGGAGATGGAGCGCATCCTTCGCGAGACTTATGAGAAGGCAAAGAACGAGAAGGAGGTGGGGCCGTGACCGCGCAGCAATCTGACGACGTCGCCCTTCGGCTGGCGGGCGTGGCGGTCCGAAGCGAGCGTTTTGCGCTGGGGCCGTTGGATCTGGAGATCCCCAGGGGGATCGTGACGGCCGTAATCGGTCCCAACGGCTCGGGGAAGAGCACGCTGTTTCGCTTGCTGATGAATATGGAGCCCTATCAGGAAGGGAAGGCCGAGCTGCTTGGCATGACGATCGGGCCGGATGCGGATGAGAGCTATAAGCAGAGAATCGGCTTTCTGGCCGAGCTGCCGTACAGCTATGAAGACGCTCTGACAGCCGAAGAGAAAGCGAGGTTCGCTTCGCTATGGTATCCGGGTTGGAATTGGGACCGGTATCGCAAGCTGGTTCGCGGGTTCGATGCCGAAGAAGCGAACCGCACCAAGCTGCGGAAGCTGTCCAAAGGGCTGAGAAGGAAAGTCGAGCTGGCGGGCGTGCTCGCGCCGAATCCGGAGCTGCTGCTGCTCGACGAGCCGTCGTCGGGACTCGATCCGTTCGCTTGGAAAACGATGATCGACGAACTTCAGCGATACATGGAGCAAGGGGACCGGACGTTGATTATCGCCACCCACATCGCCGAAGAGGTCAAGAGGTTGGCCGATTGCGTATTGTTCCTGCATCGCGGCAAGACGTTGGGCTTCTATGAGAAGGATGAGCTTTTCGACAGCTGGCGTTCGATCACGGTCTCGCTGGAAGACGAGGGAGCGAGCGCGGCGAACCTGAAGCGCGCGCCGGGGGTGCAGGATGCGATCGAGTCCGCGCCGGGCATCTGGCAGCTCGCGACCGACCGTTCCGACGAAGCGGAAGCGTTCTGCCGGTCGGAGGGCTGCCGGGTAATCGCCACCCGACGAATGGAGCTTGAGGACATTATGGGTTGCTTAATTCGGAAGGAGGAGGCCAGAAGATGAAACCGCTGGCGGTAGAAGGGGTTGTCAAGCATTATGGAGACAAGACGGCCGTGAACGGAGTGAGCCTGGAGGTGGCCGAAGGAGAAATTTACGGACTGCTCGGCGCCAACGGCGCGGGCAAGACGACGACGATGAGAATGGTGCTGGGCCTGATCTTCCCGGACAGCGGAACGATCCGTTACTTCGGCAAAGGCTACGGCAAGGAGCAGCTTAGCATGCTGGGCTACTTGCCGGAAGAGAGGGGCATGTACCCGAAGATCAAGGTGAGCGATCAGATCGTCTACCTGGGCCAGCTTCGCGGGATGTCGCGCAAGGACGCGGAGGACAATCTGGGGAGATGGCTCAAGCGGTTCGAGATCGAAGAATACCGCGACAAAAAGGTAGAGGAGCTGTCCAAGGGGAATCAGCAAAAAATCCAATTCATCGCCGCCGTGATCCATCGCCCCCGCATTCTCATTCTCGACGAAGCGTTCAGCGGGCTCGATCCCGTCAACGTCGAGCTGCTGAAGGCGACGGTCAAGGAGCTGCGGGACGGGGGAACGAGCATCCTGTTCTCCACGCACCGGATGGAGCATGTCGAAGAGCTGTGCCGCAACATCGCGATCATGCACCGCTCGAATCCCGTGCTGCAGGGCTCGCTTAAGCAGATCAAGGGCCGTTTTCCTCGGGAAAGGGTCGTGCTGGCCGGCGAAGGGCCGATTCAAGGATTGGAGAAGATTCCGGGCGTGAAGGGAGTCGTCCGCCACGAGAACGATGACTACGAATTGAAGGTCGCGAATCCCGAAGCGGCGCAGAGCGTGCTCAGCCACGCTTTGGCGCAGGGGCCGATCCGCAAGTTCGAGCTGATGGAACCGACCTTGAACGAAATCTTTATCCAAACGGTAGGTGATCGCCATGAATAGCATGTGGACCGTCATGTCCTTCACGATTCGCAGCAAGCTTCGCAGCAAGTCCTTCCTTATCACGACCGTTATCCTTGTCGTATTGGCCATCGTCGCGGCGAACGTTCCGAATATCATCGACAAGATCAGCTCCGGCGGAGGCCCGACGAAGGTCGGCTACGTCTCCGGCGAACAAAGCGACATCGTCCAGGGACTGCAGAGCTATTTCGCGAAGCAGGAGAAGCCGGACGTCGAACTCGTCGCCGTCGATGCCGCGGGTTCGCCGGAAGCTTCTCTGAAGCAGGCCATCGAGGATAAGAAAGTCAAAGGATACTTGACGTTCAAGGACAACCCGGACATCGGCTTCCCCGACGTCACCTACACGTCCAAGAAGATGCTCGACTCGGGCACGTCCCAGGCGCTGAAAACGGCGCTGCAATCGGTCAAGACCGACCAGGCGGTGCACGACGCGAAACTGACCGAAGCGCAGCTCGCGAAGCTGTTCGCCGAAGTGAAGCTCGATTCGGTGCAGATCAGCGACTCGACCAGCGGCAAGACGGCCGAACAGCAGGGGACGGCGATCGGCCTCACCTACGCCATTCTGATTCTGCTGTTCATGGCGGTCATGATCACCGGTCAGTTGATCGCGACGGAGATCACGGCGGAGAAGAGCTCCCGCGTCATGGAGATTATCGTCACCAGCGTCTCGCCGCTAAAGCAAATGTTCGGCAAGGTGATCGGGATTTTCATCGTCGGCCTGCTGCAGCTCGTTCTGCTCATCGGCGCGGCGGTCGTCAACTTGAACCTGTCCCAGAACAAGAATGCGCTGAATTCGCTCGGCATCGATTTTAGCGCGATCGATTCGACGATGATCCTTTATGCCGTGCTTTTCTACCTGGCCGGTTTTTTCCTGTACGCGATGCTGTTCGCGGCGGTCGGCTCGATCGTCAGCCGGACCGAGGATCTGGGTCAGGCGGTCATGCCGATCACGATGCTGTCGCTGGCCGGCTTCTATATTGCCATCTTCGGCCTGTCGCATCCGGACAGCTCCTTCATCGCGGTGTGTTCGTACATTCCGTTTTTCTCGCCGTTCATCATGTTTCTGCGGATCGGTCTCGCGAACCCGGCCGGGTGGGAGGTTATCGTCTCGATCGCGATCCTGCTGGCGAGCGTGCTCGCGATCGGCTGGCTGTCGGCCAAGATCTACCGCACGGGCGTGCTGATGTACGGCAAGCGCCCGTCGATCAAGGAACTGGCCAAAGCGATGAAGGCCTTTAAAGTTTAAGGCCGTTAACGACAAACGACAGGGGGACTTCGCGTCCCTCTGTTTTTTTGTTTTTTACTCCAATCCGCGGGCTTCTTCCCGGGACAACGTTTAAACAACCGCGATAAACCAAACAATGAAGAAAGCGGCAATTCATTCTTGTCAGCGAGATCAGCATCGGAAGGTGTTTACGCGAATGCCTCTGTTCAGAAGAAGAAGGTCCTTGAAAAAGAAGGCACCGCCTTCGAATGCCGCTCCTCCCGATCGCCGATTGGAGGAAGTCCGGCACACCGATATGAGCGGCAGGCTGGAAGAAGTCGTTCGCGTCATCAACGGCCTGCTGGGAGATAACGACGATTTCGTCATGCGCGAGCTCCGCATCTTCGGCCGTCATCCCGCGGTCATCTTTTACTATTCGAATATGGTGGATCAAGCAGGGATCAACTCCGACGTTCTGAAGGCGCTCATGTACCCGCCGCCCCAATTCCGGGAAGAAGCGGCGCCAAGGGGACGCCTGAAAGAGGTCATCCTTTGCGATGCGCTGCATCATACCGAAGTGAAGCTGGAGAGCGACCTGGCGTCGCTTGTCGAAGGCGTGCTGCGCGGCCAGGCCGTCATTGCCGTCGACGGGATTGACGAAGCTTACGTCGTCAACACTCGCAGCATCCTGAAACGGAGCATCGACACCCCGGCGACGGAGCAAGTCATTCGGGGACCTCGCGAAGGCTTCATCGAGCTGCTCGGGACGAACCTCTCCCTGATCCGTTACCGGCTGCAGACGTGCGACCTCAGGATCAAGTCGATGGAGCTCGGCCGCCGCACGCAATCCAAGGTGGCGATCTGCTATCTGGAAGGCGTGGTCAGCCCCGACCTGGTCAAAGAAGTGAACCGCCGCCTGTCGCAGGTCGATATCGACGCCGTGCTCGATTCCGGCTATCTCGAGCAATATATCGAGGACAACCATTACTCTCCGTTCCCGCAGGTGCAATATACGGAACGGCCGGACAAGGTCGTCGCCAACCTGCTGGAAGGACGGGTGGCCATTATGGTCGACGGGTCGCCGCTGGCGCTGCTCGTCCCGACGGTGTTCAACCAGTTCTACCAGACGGTTGAGGACTACACGGAGCGTTTCCTGCTGATGAGCGCGATCCGGCTGGCCCGCCTGGTGGCGCTCGTGTTCTCGCTCATCTTCCCTTCGCTGTACGTGTCGATCATCTCGTTCAACCCGGAGCTCATTCCGACCGAGTTCGCGGTTGCGGTCGCGGGCGGCCGAGCCGGCGTGCCCTTCCCGGCCATCGTTGAAGTGCTGGTGATGGAAGTGTCGATGGAAGTGCTGAGGGAAGCGACGATCCGCCTTCCGCAGCAGGTCGGCGGCGCCCTCTCCATCGTCGGCGTTCTCGTCGTCGGGCAGGCCGCCGTCGCCGCCGGCTTCGCAAGCC
Source organism: Cohnella zeiphila (assembly GCF_014212055.1). GTDB lineage: Bacteria > Bacillota > Bacilli > Paenibacillales > Paenibacillaceae > Cohnella > Cohnella zeiphila. The sequence continues at coordinate 96,157 of NZ_JACJVO010000005.1, forward strand.
CGATTACCGTCGTCATCATCGCGCTGACGACGATCGGCTCCTTCGCGACGCCGGCCTACAACGCGGCGCTGGCGCTGCGCCTGCTTCGCTTCCCGCTCGTCATCATGGCCGGAATCTTCGGTCTGTACGGGGTGATGATCGGGCTGATTCTGATCGCGAACCATCTGCTGTCCCTCAAGTCGTTCGGCGTCCCGTACCTCAGCCCGCTCGTGCCCGGCAACTTCCAGGGAATGAAGGATCTGATCGCCCGCGCGCCGCTCTGGTGGATGTGGAGACGCCCTTCGTTCCTGTTTACGGGCGACAAGCACCGGGTCGACGAAAGCACGATCGATTACGTGCAGAAGCCGAGCAACGACGTACTCGATCCCCTAAAGTTCAAGGAAGACCGAAAGGAGCGTTAATGGATGGCGGAAGCCCGGCAAATAACGACTATTCAGGCCGCTGCGATTCTGATCAGTACCATTATCGGTGTCGGGGTGCTTCCGCTGCCGCTCTTCGCCGTGCATGCGGCGGAATCGGGCGCCCCTTTCATTACGTTCATCAGTGCGCTAGTCGCGATGGCAAGTCTCGTCCTCGTGTCTGTGCTCGGCATGCGCTTTCCGAGTCAGACGATCGGCCAGTACAGCGAAACGATCATCGGCAAGTGGCCGGGGCGTATCGGCAGCATCATGGTCATCGCCTTCTTTGCCATCTTGACGTCGCTGGCCGCACGGGAATTCGGCGAAGTCGTCATTACGGCGGTATTGCCGCGAACCCCTCTCGAAGTGACGGTCACGGTCATGCTGCTGCTCGCGGCAATCTCCACGCGCAACAACATCACTACGTTCGCGTATATTCATTTTTTCTATTTCCCGCTTCTCCTCGGCCCGGCATTGCTCATCACGGTGCTCGCCCTCAAGAACGCCGATACCATCAATCTGCTGCCGATCTGGGGGAACGGCAATATCGGGATCAAAGGCACGATAGACGGCATTCTGACGATTGCCTCCCTGTTCCAGAGCGCTTTCGTGCTGGCTATTGTCATTCCCTCCATGAGGCGTCCCAATCGGGCGCTGCGGGCAAGTATATGGGGCATGGTCATCTCCGGGGGACTTTACGTGACGATCGTGTTGGCGACGGTCAGCGTTTTCGGCTCGGAGGAGATCAAAAACCTGCTCTGGCCGACGCTGGAACTGGCCAAAGCGACTTCGCTGCCCGCGAACGTCCTGGAGCGGTTGGACGCCGCCTTCTTGGCCGTATGGGTAACCGCCGTGTTTACGACGCTGTTCTCGACATACTTCTTTACGGTCACGGAGCTTGGCAACCTGTTTCATCTCAAGGATCACAAAATGCTGTCTTTTTTTCTGCTGCCCATCGTATTCCTTGTGGCCATGCTCCCGCAAAACATTTTGCAAATGTATGAGGTCATCCGGAACATCGGCCAGATGGGTCTCATCATTACGATCGGGTACCCGGCCTTCCTGCTGATCATCGCATGGGTGCGAGGGAAGCGGGGGGATCGGACCTGAATGCGCGCGCGTGGTGCAAATCCGCATTGGCGTTGATCGCGCTTCTCTCGTCGGTGCCCTTGTTAACCGGGTGCTGGGACCGGCTGGAGATCGAAGACCGGGCGGTCGTGCTCGGCATCTCGGTGGACGCGATCGATCCTTCGGAGGCGGAGAAGGAAGACGAGATCACTCACCTCCGGGGCAGTTACCTGGAGCCCGGCGGATCGATGATCCGGCTCGGGGTGCAAATCGCGGTGCCGGGGAGAATTCCGCTCGGTCCCGGCGAAGGGGGCGGCAGCGGCCAGGGGTCTTCGAAGCGAACGGTATGGGTCATGGACGTTCCGGGCTACACGATCGACGACGCGCTGATGAATTTGCAGCAACAGCTGTCGGGGCAGCTGTTCTTTGGGCATCTGCGGGTGATCGTCGTCTCGGAGAGCCTGGCGCGCAAAGGGATCCAGAACTTGAACGACTACTTGCGGCGCAATTCGCAGCTTAGGCGGATGGCCTGGATGATGGTGACCAAGGGCAAGGCGCTGGACTTGATGAAGTCGGCGCCGGAGCTGGAACGGGTCCCGACGCTTTATTTGATGTCGACGATGGACAGCGCGGTCCGCATGGGCAAATTTCCGACCAATTATGTCGGCATGTACTGGAGCCGGGCCTCGAAAAAGGGGCAAGAAGGCTTCCTGCCTTACGTGGAGATGAAGAAGGAACAGAACATCGAGCTCAAGGGAATGGCCTACTTCAAGAAAGACCGAATGGTCGGGGTCACGAAGCCGTTCGAGATCGCCACTTACATGGTGATCAAGGGACTGAATCCGGCCGGCTACCGGGCGTTCGTCCGCCTGGGAAACCCGGAGCGAACGGTCATGGTGTATGCGACTTCCCGCAAATCCAAAATCAATGTCGACATCCGGAATGGCCTGCCGCACTTCGACGTGAATATCTTCACCGAACTTAACCTCGAGGAGAAAGTAAGCAACGAGCTGACCGTCAACCGTTCTTCGCTGTTGAGGGAAGTCGGCAAGCAGAACGAAAAAGCCCTTCTCAGCTCGGTCGAAAGCCTGATCGAGCAGACGAAGCAGGCGCATAGCGACATATTCGGCTTCGGAGAATACGTGCGGGCGATGAAGCCGGGTTACTGGCGGACGCACGTGAAAAGCAAAGAAGCTTGGCAAGAGATGTACCCGAGAATCACGGTCGACTTTCACATTCATTCCAGGATCAGAAGAATCGGGATGAAAGCGAGATAACCGGCGAATCGGACAGGACAGGAGGGAGAACGGTGCAAACCTACAGCTATACCGGATCCTTCGGCTATGTCGTGCCTTTGTGGATCTTGACGGGGGTGCTCCTTCTGGTGATGGACGCGGGCTCCTTCCGGGTGAAGTCCATGGCGAGAGAGGCGAAAACGTCGAAGGTGCTCGGATGGATCAACATCTCGGTCGGAGCCGTGCTGCTGGTTCTGAGGTGGATCATTTAAAGAGAGAATGCCTTAGGGCGTTTTTCCGCGGCAAGCAAGCGGGGGAACGCCCTTTCGTCTCGCGATCGGACCGGTCCGAACGAAAGAAAAGGCTTTATGCCGCCAATCCAAAGTGCTACACTAGGATATGTCGTAGGACATAACGAGGAAGCGCAAGAGGAGCGTCGGCAGCATGCTGAAGAACAAGATCGAGAACCGGCAAGCCGGCATTTTGACATATGGCATGACGCCCCCGAAAGTCAATCATCCCGCCGAGAAGATCGCCGAGATTGCGGACAAGCAGGCGGAGCGTCTGCGGGGCATCGGTCTGGACGGCCTGATTCTTTACGACGTGCAGGACGAAGCGGACCGGATCGACGCGGACCGGCCCTTTCCTTATTTGGCCACGCTGGATCCGACCTTATACAGCAAACGGTATCTTGCCGGGCTTGACGTTCCGAAGATCATCTATCGGGTGATCGGCAAGGTGGGACGCGAGGAGCTTGCGGACTGGCTACGTTCCGATCCGGACGAGGATCGGTATTCGGTGTTCGTCGGGGCTTCCTCGAGCAAGCAGGAGGTCGCGATGCGTCTGCCCGAAGCTTATCGGCTCAGCCGGGAGCTGAACGAGTGCATGAAATTCGGGGGCGTCGTCATCCCGGAGCGTCACAAGAGCAAAGGAGACGAGCATCTGCGCGCCGCGGCCAAGCAGGAGGGAGGCTGCTCGTTCTTCGTGTCTCAGGCCACGTACGACGTCGAGGCGTCGAAGAACTTCCTGTCGGATTACTACTACCATTGCCGGGAGCATGGCATTCCGACGGTGCCGATCCTGTTCAATCTGGCGCCGTGCGGCTCGCAGAAGACGCTCGAATTCATGAAGTGGCTCGGCATCAGCATCCCGAAGTGGCTGGAGAACGAACTGCTGCACGCCCATGACATTCTGGACCAATCCGTGCGGTTGTCGCGGGAAGTGTTCGAGGAGCTGTTCGAGTTCGGGTTGGAGAAAGAAATTCCGATCGGCTGCAGCGTCGAGAGCGTCTCCACGCGCAAGGTGGAGATCGAAGCCTCGGTCGCGCTGTTGCGGGAGATCAAGACGTACATGGACCGGAAGCTGCGAAAGCCGCAGATGCCGCTCGGCGTCTAAAGGAAAGGACGGGCGACATCGCCCGTCTTTTTCGCGACGGAAGCCGCATTCGAAATCGTGCCGCATGACGGCAACGGCGAGCCGCGTTCGTTCGTCTATTCCGTAGAGGTGATCGGAATGAGAGGCGAACACGGGAAAAGAACGATGGCGAGTCTCAAGCCGGCGGCCGTCCTGGCCGCGGCTATTTTGGCGCTGTCCGCTTGCGCGGGAAAGAACGCTCCCGAGCTTCCGCCTTCCGCGGAGTCGGGGAGCGCGCCGGGAATCGCCGCGGCGGAAACGGGAGGATCGGCCGCCTCGGGGGCGACGGCGGAAGCAACGCCGGGAGCTTCGCCGGCCGCTTTGGCGGGCTCGCCATCCGCGTCCGCGGCGCCGTCCCGGGTATCGAAGCCGGCGGAAGCCATGTTTACGGGCGGGCCGGCCTCGTTCCAATTGGCGGACGGAGGGCGGACGGGATGGCTCTGGGGCGATCGCGGAGGCAAGCTGGAGCTGCTGCGGACGACGGACGGCGGGAGCAGTTGGCAAGCCGTTCTGCGAAAGAGCGGGCAGGCTCCGGAGACGGGCGGGGAGTTCGGACTGCCGCAGGTCCTTTTCCCGAATTCGCGAACCGTCATGATCGGATGGTCGGACGGCAAGGAGACGAGGCTGCTTCGAACGGACGATCTTGGGGAGACGTGGGCGGAATCGTCCGTCGCTTATCCGGTTCGGGCCGTCGACATGCAGTTCGTAGGCGAGAAGGATGGCTGGCTGCTCGCGACGGGCCTTGATGCGGCGATGGGACATACGCAGAAAAAAGTGTTCCGGACGGTCGACGGCGGGAAGTCGTGGAAGCTGGCGTCGAGCGATACGGGATATATCCCGGACCCGGACGCGACCGGGCAGGCGCTGCCGCAGTACGGCGCTGCTCTGGGACTGTCGTTCGCCGACGCGAAGCTCGGCTGGGCGGCGCTGGAAAATCCGCTGGACGCCAAGCTGCAGCTCTACCGGACATCCGATTCCGGGAGCACGTGGCAAGAAGACGCCTTGCCGCCTCCGGACGGAATCGATGCGGCCGGCATCTATTCGGTACCGGAGAAGCCGCGTTTTGCCGATGCGCAAGGACGGCAAGGCTACTTCGCCGCGGCCTACGTATCGGACGGACAGGTACGCTACGGCAAGTTCGAGACTGCCGACGGAGGCAAGACCTGGTCTTCGTTTGAGATGCTTGGCGATCGGGGCACAGACCGGGATAAGGCGTCTCTTGCTTTCGCTAACGAAGAAGACGGTTGGTCGCTGTTAGACGGAACGCTTCGGAAGACGGCGGATGGCGGGCGAAGCTGGACCGAGGTGCCGGGCGACGGCGTATTGCGGAGCGCGCTGGCGAAGATGCCGATTCCGGAGCGGATGCAATTCGCGGACGCAAAGTCGGGCTGGCTGCTGTGCCGGTCGGAGAAGGATGGCGGATGGGCGCTGTTGGGCACGCGGGACGGCGGAGCGAGCTGGAAGGAGCTCGCGTCCGGATAACGTTCTCATTGCGCTTGGCCGGTTGACGGCGTATCGTATAGGTAGCCAGTCATATGGAGAAGGAGGAAACATACGGATGTCGAACGAGAGAACGGTCAAATGGGGCATTATGGGACCCGGAGGAATCTCCGGCAATTTCGCGTCGGAGCTGAGGCACGCGCCGGGCGCGGAGCTGGTCGCCGTCGCGGGACGGTCGAAGGACAAGGCGGACGCCTTCGCCGCCAAGTACAACGTGCCGCGTTCTTACGGAAGCTGCGAGGAGCTGGCGAACGATCCGGACGTCGAGATCGTCTACATCGGCACCCTGCACCCGATTCATAAAGAGAACGCGCTGACGCTGCTGCGGGGAGGCAAGTCGATCCTCTGCGAGAAGCCCTTCACGATGACGCAGGCGGAAGCTCGGGAGATCGCCCGGGAGGCGCGGCGGCGGAACCTGTTCGCGATGGAGGCGATGTGGACCCGCTATCTGCCGGTGATCCGTCAGGTTAAGGAATGGCTGCGCGGCGGCGCTATCGGCGAGGTGAAGCTGCTCAAGGCCGAATTCGGCTTCGACGCCGGCTGGAATCCCGAAGGCAGGCTGCTGAATAAAGAGAAGGGCGGCGGCACGCTGCTCGACGCGGGCATCTATCCGGTGTCGTTCGCTTCTTTCGTCTATGGGCAAAGGCCCTCCCGAATTCTGAGTACCGCCGTCATCGGCGAGACCGGAGTGGACGAGCAGTATTCGGCGCTGTTCGAGTATCCGGGGGGACAGGTCGCTTCGCTGCACGGCGGCGTTCGGCTGCCGATGAACAACGACGCATGGATTTACGGCACGAAAGGGAAGATCCACGTGCCGAACTTCCTCGCCGCGAAGGAAGCGACCTTATACGCCGGAGGCGAAGAGCCCGTCGTCATCCGCGATGACCGGACGTTCGTCGGCCATGCGCTCCAGGCCGTCGAAGCGATGAATTGCTTGCGCGAGGGGCGCAAGGAGAGCGCGGAGATGCCGCTGGACGAGACGGTCGAGCTGATGGGCACGCTGGACGAGATCCGGGGCCAGTGGGGTCTGACGTACCCGGGAGAGTGAAAGATCGGCTAACGAAGAAGTTTCCGCCTAACGCCGCAGGCGCGGGCGAAAGCTTCTTTTGTTTTTTTGCTTGACTTACATAACGGATTTTGGGCATTTATTTGACTGTGGTTAATGAAAGCCGAAATGGCGCGTTCCGCATTCCGGACGTGTGCTACAATGACGCTGAACGAGACGAACTCGCCTTGGGAAGCGACGAGCGGGAGGGGAACCGGGAACCCCGGGGCGTTTCGGGCCCGGCTTTTCGCGATGCTTCGGGGCGAGAGAGCCGAGGGCCGGGCGTCTCGCACCGGCGGCAGCCGCCCGGCCTAGTGTGCAGCCGGCAGCTTGAGCGCATGGGCAGCAGTCGTTGTAAGCGTTCCCGAACTAGCCGGCAAGGAGCCGTGTTCGGTCGGCAGACGACCGGCAAACGGACAATGACGATCAAAAGAAATGCATGGAGGACGGAGGAGAACGGAAATGAGCAAAGTACGGTACGGGATTATCGGAATCGGCAATATGGGCAGCGGGCATGCCAACACGCTCAAGTCCGGCGCCATCGCCGGAGCGGAGCTGACGGCGGTCTGCGACGGAATCGAGAGCAAGCGGGCGTGGGCCCGGGAAAAATGGAGCGACGTGGCGGTATTCGAGGATTCCGCGTCGATGATCGCTTCCGGGCTGGTCGACGCCGTCATCGTCGCCTGCCCTCATTATGATCATCCGTCGGAGGCGATCCAGGCGTTCGCCCAAGGCATGCACGTCTTGATCGAGAAGCCGGCCGGCGTCTACGCGAAGCAAGTTCGGGAGATGAACGATGCGGCCGCGGCGAGCGGCCGGAAGTTCGGCATCGTCTACAACCAGCGGATGAACCCGCTCTACCGGAAGCTCAGGGAGCTGATCTCCTCGGGGGAGCTGGGCGAGATTCGCCGGACGAACTGGATCATCACGAACTGGTACCGTCCGCAAGCCTATTACGATTCCGGAACTTGGCGGGCGACCTGGGCGGGCGAAGGCGGCGGTGTGCTGATCAACCAGTGCCCTCACAACCTCGACCTGTGGCAGTGGACGATCGGCATGATGCCGACGCGGATCCGCGCTTTCTGCCAGAACGGCAAGCACCGGAACATCGAAGTGGAGAACGACGTGACGGCTTATGCCGAGTATGCCAACGGGGCGACCGGCGTGTTCATCACGTCGACCGCCGACGCGCCGGGAACGAACCGCTTCGAAGTGACCGGCGAACGGGGCAAGATCGTCATCGAGGACGGCAAGATGACGTTCTGGCGTCTGCGCGAGCCGGAACCGGAATTCAACGCCAGGAACCGGACGCCGTTCGCCGGCCCGGAATGCTGGAAGATCGAGATTCCCGACCAAGGGCCGAGTCCGGAGCACGCGGGCATCATCCGCAACTTCACCGATGCGATCCTGAGCGGAACGGAGCTTGTCGCGCCCGGCGAGGAAGGCATTCGCGGCCTGACCATCTCCAACGCGATTCATCTGTCTTCGTGGATCGACGGCTGGGTCGACCTGCCGCTCGACGAGGAGCTGCACTTGGCCGAATTGAACAAGCGCATCGCGACCTCGTCGTACCGCAAGGAGGCTCCGGCAGCCGACGCTTCGAAGCCGGCCGATCTGACCGGGACGTTCTAAGATGAGCGGCGAACGGGAGCTTAACCGGGAACAGGCGTCTTCTCGCGGACGGCCGCCGGGAAGCGGACGTGAACGCTAATGCTCGAATTGCGATCGCGAACGCTGATCGCTCGAGAGGCGAGCGTAAACGTAACGAATCCCGGCGACGCTATTTCGGCAAAATCAGAGGCGGGCCAAGCGTAACGAATCGAGTAGACCTTATGGAGGCGGAAATTGGCCATTTGCGGGATGAAACTGGCCAATAAGCCTCCTGGGATTCGTTAAAACGCAACCCCCTCTCCTTTTCGCCAAATAAAATCGTGTGGTTTCGTTAGCGAGCGATATCGCGTGCTCGGATGCAGCACGGCGCGCCTGAATGCCCAGCTAGCCATGCGCCGGCGCCGGCCCCGCTCGCCGCCAGCCCAATCGCCGCCAAGCGCGGCAAGCGGGGCGGCACGCCGGGGGCCGCGTTGGCGGCAGGGAGGCCGTTCGCCGAGGGCGCGATTGTTTTTCTAAATAGCAAGCACCGCAGAAAGGAATGGGAGCATGAGCGATTTCAATAGGGCGGACGGCATGAACTACGCGCCGGTGTCCGCCGCGAAGCCAAAGCCGGTATGCCGGCCGGGCGAGTTCGTTTTCGCGTCGGCGGCGCTGGACCACGGCCATATCTACGGCCAGACGAACGGGTTGCTGGAAGCGGGGGCGACGCTGAAGTGGGTGTACGATCCCGATCCGGCCAAGGTGGCGCAGTTCATCGAGAAATATCCGCAGGCGAAGGCCGCGGATTCTTTGGAGACGGTTCTGGCGGATCCCGAGGTGCGGCTCGTCGCCGCCGCGGCGATTCCGTCGGAGCGTGCCGGCCTGGGCATGAAGGTGATGGACGCGGGCAAGGACTATTTTACCGATAAGACGCCTTTTACGACGCTTGAGCAGCTGGCTGCCGCCAAGGCGAAGGCGGCGGAGACCGGCCGCAAATACATGGTGTACTACAGCGAGAGGCTGCACGTGGAGAGCGCCGTCTACGCAGGGCAGCTCATCCATGAGCAAAAGGCGATCGGACGCGTGCTGCAGGTGATCGGCACGGGGCCGCACCGGCTGAGCAAATCATCGCGGCCGGACTGGTTTTTCCGCAAGGAGCAGTACGGCGGGATTCTATGCGACATCGGCAGCCACCAGATCGAGCAGTTCCTCTACTTCGCGGGCTGCAAGGATGCCAAGGTCGCGCACAGCAAAGTAGCCAACTACGCCAATCCCGACGTGCCCGAGCTGGAAGACTTCGGAGACGCCACGCTGATCGGGGATAACGGGGCGACGAACTATTTTCGCGTGGACTGGTTCACGCCGGACGGGCTGGGCACCTGGGGCGACGGAAGAATGATCATTCTCGGCACGGAAGGATACATCGAGATCCGCAAATATATCGACGTGGCTCGCGAGAGCAAAGGAAATCAAGTCTATCTCGTTAACGGAAGCGGGGAGTACCGCTACTCGGTCTCCGGCCAGGTCGGGTACCCGTTCTTCGGCGAGCTGATCCTCGACTGCCTGAACCGCACGGAGAACGCGATGACGCAGGAGCACGCGTTCAAGGCGGCCGAGCTGTGCCTGCAAGCCCAGAAACAAGCCATTCGCGTGGAAGGATAGGCATGGTACAATGAACCTCATAAGAGGGCGGAGCGCCTGGGGGCTCCGCCGGGAGGTTCGGGTACATGCCGCATACGATGCAGATCCGCAATCCGATCGAGTTCGGTTATCGAAGCGATTCTCCGGTGAGCGGCTCCCTGTTCCATTCGCACCCGTTCTATGAAATCTATTATTTTCAGGAAGGCGAATGCACCTACCTGATCGGCGACAAGCTGATGGCGCTGCGGCCGGGGGATCTCATTCTCATGCACGGAATGACGCTGCACAGCCCGAATCCGTCGCCTCATCGGCCGTACGTCCGGTCGATCGTGCATTTCGAGCCGGCTTACGTGCACGGACTGCTGCAGGCGGAGCCGGCGAACGCGCTGCTCAGGCCGTTCGAGGAGCTGCGCAACATCCGGATCCCGCTCGGACAGGCCGATCAGGAGGAGCTGGAGAAGCTGCTTGCCGATATGGCCGTCTGCTATGCGCAGCGGAACGGCGACGGTCCTTCTTCTCCGATCGACCGGTTCGATCTGCGGTTTCTGGAGCTGCTGCATCGGATCGCCGGCTGGTGCGCCGAGCCGATCCGGGACCGGGAGCACCGCTCGCACAACGAAGAGCACGTGCAGGAAGTCGTTACGTATCTGGAGGCGCATTATCCGGAGAACATTACGCTGGACGACATCGCGGACGCCCTGCACCTGACGAAGCCGTATTTGGCGAACCTGTTCAAGAAAGTGACCGGAACGACGATTTTCAAATACTTGTACAACCGGCGCATCAACCAGGCCAAAATTTTGTTCCGGTTCGAGCCCGGCCGCTCGGTCTCGTCCGTCTGCCGCGAAGTCGGCTTTACCCATCTGGCGCACTTCAGCCGTCTGTTCAAGGCGACGGTCGGAAGCACCCCCGAGGAGTATCGGCGAAGGATGGGAGAAGGACGGCCCGCCGATCGATTATAGGGAGGATGAAAATCATGGACAAGAAGCATACGGGAGCCCAGCTCTACACGGTGCGAGAGTTTACGAAGAACGAGGAAGATTTCCGCCGGACGCTGCGGAAGGTGAAGGAGATCGGCTACGAGACGGTGCAGGTGTCGGCGATCGGGCCGATCGCGCCGGAGCGGGTGAAGGCGGCGGCGGACGAAGCGGGCCTCGGCATCTGCGCCACCCATATCGGGTTCGAGCGGCTGCAGAAGGAACTGGACCAAGTCATTGCGGAACACCGGCTGTGGAACTGCCGCTACGTCGGTCTCGGCTCCATGCCGCCGCAGTTCCGGAGCTCGAAAGAAGGATACTTTGCTTTCGTCAAGGAGATCGCTCCGATCGCGGAACGGCTGCGGGCGGAAGGGCTGCAGTTCGTCTACCATAACCACCGCTTCGAGTTCGAGAAATTCGACGGCGAGCGCACCGGTCTGGACATTCTGATCGAAGAGACCGATCCGAACGCGTTCGGCATCGAGCTGGACGTCTTCTGGGCGCAGGCGGGCGGCGGCCAGGTGACGGACTGGATTCGCAAGGTCAAGGGCCGCATGGCGGTCGTGCACCTGAAGGATATGGCGATCGTGGAGGATAAGGCGGTAACGGCGGAGATCGGGGAAGGCAATATGAACATTCGCGACATCGTGAACGCGTGCCGGGAGACGGGCGTGGAGTGGTACGTGGTCGAGCAGGACGACTGCCGCCGGGATCCGTTCGAGAGTCTCGCCATCAGTTACAGACGTCTTTCCGGCGACATTGGTTTCAACGATTAACGAATTCTCATGATTTTCTAAGAAAAGCTTCCGGACCATTGGGAACCGTGGATTCGCTTTCACTTTGGGAAAATTTAGGATGTTTCGCGTGTGATATAGTTATCCCAGCGCAAATGCAACACTTCAACAAGGGAACGTCGGGAGGACACGCGATTCATGCTGAAGAAGTCAAAAGCGAAGCTTCTAACGGTTTGTTTGATGGCCACGGTAGGTTGGTTCGGAATGTTGGCAGGTCATTCGTCTTCCGCCAGCGCGGCGACTGCCGAATCCTTGGAGCTCCTCTCGTTCGGCAAGGACTATATCGGAACACCATACTTATACGGCGCCGCCAGCGGCGACGATTCCGCCTTCGATTGCTCTTCGTTCGTGCAGTTCGTATTCGCCCAAAACGACGTGGATCTGCCGCGTACTTCCGTAGCGATGTCGAAGCTGGGCGTGAAGGTAGCCAAGGCATACTTAAGCGTCGGAGATCTCGTCTTCTTCAAGGCAGGCGGCAGCGGCATCGGCCACGTCGCAATCTACGCCGGGAACGGCAAGATCCTGCAGGCGAGCACGAGCAAGGGCGTCACGATTTCCAACCTGAGCGACAGCTATTGGAAAAAGAACTACGTAACGGCGCGGCGCATTTTATAGGATGAACGGTTAACGATGTGAAACGAGAAGAAATCCCGGAACGGGCAGCTGCCCCTTTCGGGGTTTTTTTTGCGGCGTTTGGGCAAAATTGGCAGGGAGGAGGGAATGAGAAATGCCCCAGCAGCCGAGAGACGCCGACGAGGAAATGTTTTTGCACGCGGAATTGCAGCGCAATCTGGACTACATCCGAAATAGGGTAGGCTCCAGCAAAGATCTGGTCGTCCGCGAATTTCGAATCGGCACGACGCAGCACAAAGCCGCCATCGTGTACATCGATAATATGGTGGACAAGAAGATGATCGGGGACCTGATCCTCCGATCGTTAATGGTCGACCCGTTCCTGGAAAACGCGGGAGAACCCGGCGCGAATCCGGATCAAAATCGGACGCTGATGAACTTCATCAAGGAAAATGCGCTCGCCGTAGGGGAAATAGATATCGCTAAAGATTGGAACCTCCTCTTTCTGTCCGTTATGTCCGGGGATACGGCGATTCTTCTCGACGGTTGCTCGGAAGCGATCGTCTCCAGCACGAGAGGAGCGCAATACCGTGCCGTCGAGGAGCCTTCCACGCAAGTCCTCATCCGAGGTCCCAAAGACGGCTTCACCGAGTCGATCGCCACCAACGTATCGCTCATTCGGAGACGGATCAAGAGCCCCAACCTGTGGCTGGATAGCGTTCGGGTCGGAACCGAGACGAAGACCGACGTCGCGATTTTATATTTAAAAGGAACGGCGAACGACGATACCGTCCGGGAGATCAAGAAGAGGCTGAGTTCCATCGATATCGACGGCGTTCTCGATTCCGGCGTCATCGAGGAATTGATCGAGGACGAGCCGTTCTCGGTCTTTCCCACGATCCTTAATACGGAGCGCCCGGACAGCGTAGCCGGAAGCTTGCTGGAGGGCAGAGTCGCGATCGTCATGGACGGCACGCCGTTCGCCCTGATCGCTCCGGCCACGTTTACGATGTATTTTCAGTCGTCGGGGGATTATTACCATAGCTATCAATTTGGCATCTTTATCCGATGCCTTCGTTTGGTCTCGTTTCTGATTTCCTTGTTCGGACCCTCCATTTATGTCGCGGCCATCTCCTATCATCAGGAGATGATTCCGACGTCGCTGCTGATCAGCCTGGCCGCTCAGCGTGAAGGAGTGCCTTTTCCCGCGTTCGTCGAGGCTTTCCTTATGGAAGGAAGCTTCGAAATTTTGCGCGAAGCCGGCGTCCGCATGCCGCGCGCAATCGGCCAGGCGGTCTCGATCGTAGGGGCGCTCGTCCTTGGACAGGCTGCGGTTCAGGCGGGGATCGTCTCTTCCGCCATGGTCATCGTGGTCTCCTTGACCGGAATTGCCAGCTTCGCGACTCCGGCCTTCGACTTGGGGATTTCCGCCCGGCTTTTGCGTTTTACCATCATGATTCTCGCGGGACTCTTCGGCTTTTTCGGAATTACGCTTTGCGCGATTGCGATCGTCGCGCATCTGTGCGGCCTGCGCTCGTTCGGCGTTCCCTATATGACGCCGTTCGCGCCGTTTCATCTGTCGGATCAGAAGGATGCTCTCCTTCGTTTTCCGGTATGGACCTTCAAGAAGCGTCCGTCGCTGGTCGGCCGGCGCAATCTCGTTCGTCAGCGCGGCGGACGGCCGCCTTCGCCGAAGCCGCAAGCGGGAAAGGACGGAGCCGATGAGAGCTAGCCGAATCGTTCCGTTCGTTCTGCTTCTTGGAGCCGTTGCGATCCTGCCCGGATGCTGGAACAGCAGAGAATTGAAGGATCTGGCGATCGTATTGGCCATGGGAGTGGACCGGGTTCCGGAATCCGGAAAGTTCAAGGTCTCCTTCCAGATCATCGATCCCGGCACCGTGGCTGCTGGCAGGGCCGGAGGAGGCGGCGAAGGATTAGGGGTGCCCGTCACCGTATATTCGGGAACCGGATCGACTCTTTTCGAAGCGATCCGCCAGACGTCGGAGAAAGTTCCGCGGCAGTTGTTCTTCTCGCAGATCCGGCTGATTCTGATCGGCGAGCCGTTCGCCAGAGAAGGAGTCTCCAACCTGTTCGATTTTTTCGAACGCTCGCACGAAGTCCGCCTCACGACCAGCCTGCTTGTCGCCAGAGACAACGATGCGGAGACCGTTCTGAAAGTAATGGCCCCTTTGGAGAAAATCCCGGCCGACGCGATGTTCGGCAAGCTGAGAACCGCCTCGAAGGTTTGGTCCGAAAGCTTGGATATGCAGGTCGATGCCGTCGTCAATTCTTTGGTCGGTCCGGGTAAGCAATTGATCCTCTCCGGTGTCCGCCTAAAGGGGGATCCTTCCCTGGGGGAGAGGAAGGCCAACGTGGAGCATGTCGACCCGCCTGCGCTGTTCGACATCGAAGGAATCGGGCTCTTCCGAAACGGCAAGCTGGAGACCTGGCTGGAAGGGGATACGGCGCGAGGCGTTCTATGGGTGGACAATAAAGTGGACGGCACCGTCATGACCATTCCATGCCAGAACAAGAAGGACGCGACCGCGATTGAAATTATGCGTTCCCGCACCAAGGTTCGGGCGGACATCCGAAACGGCGATCCGGTTTTTCAAGTTACCGTGAAGTCGGAAGGCAACATCAACGAGGTGCTGTGCCCCATCGATCTCAGCAAGAAAGAGACGATGGTCCGAATGGAACGTGAGCTGTCGCGGCAGATCGAGAGGGAAGTGCGGGAAGCCGTTCAAGTCGCACAGAGTCACGCCAGCGACATCTTCGGATTCGGCGACGCGTTGAACCGTTCCCGTCCGAAGGCTTGGCGGAAAATGAAAAACAGCTGGAGCCGAACGTTCGCCGAGTGCCGGGTGGAGGTCAAAGCGGAATCGTACATTCGCCGCTCCGGCATGCGGATTAAGCCCTACACGAAAGCGGAAAAGCAGCGATGAAGCCGGGAGAAGGAGGAACGCGCAGTGGAACAGGAGAAAATCAGCGCCAAACAGCTGTTCTCCCTCATCATTCTGTTTGAATTCGGCACGTCGCTGGTCCTGCCGATCGGATTTGTCGCGGAGCAAAGCGTCTGGATCTCCATCTTGCTCGCCTTGATCGGAGGCGTCGTGCTGTACGTCATCTTCGATTATCTGTACCGCGAGCACCCGGGCCTGCCGCTGAGCGGCTATATCCGCCGGATTCTGGGCAGCGTCGTCGGATGGCCCGTGTGCCTGCTATACCTGAGCTTCTTTATTCAGGGCGATGCCCGGGTTCTGCGGGACACCGGAGAACTGCTGATCAGTTCCTCCTACGACCAAACCCCGCTCTTCGTCATTAACGCGATGCTCATGCTGTCTGTCATTTACGTATTGCGCAAAGGCGTCGTAGTGCTGGCGAGAACGAGCGAGATCTTCCTGATCGTCGTGATTCTTTTGGGCGCGCTCGGGGCGACTCTCGTGCTGTTGTCCGGGATCATCCACGTTCAGAACCTGTTGCCCTTGGCCGGCAACGGCTGGAAGCCGGTTCTGACGGCGGCGTACGGGAACATCCTCCCCTTTCCCTTCAGCGAGACGATTTGTTTCGCGACGATTCTTCCCCAATTGCGCAAGAAGGCAACGGGGAGGAAAGCGGGAATCGTCGCTCTTCTAATTGCCGGCCTGGTCATGAGCTTCACTCATGCGATGGAGATCGCGGTTCTCGGCGCCAACATCTACGGCCGCTCCACGTTCCCCTTGTTTCTGACCATCAGCAAAGTGAACATTCTCGATTTTATCCAACGGATGGACGGCATCGTCATTCTCACCTTGATCGTGAACGCCTTTTTTAAGATCGCGATCTTCTGCTATGCGGCGGCGAGCGTGGCGGCGGATCTGTTCCGCGTGAGCAAGCCGGAAAAACTGATGCTGCCGATCGGGCTGGTGATCCTTCTGATCTCCATGATGTCCGCGAACAATTGGAGCGAATTTGTCACGATCGGGAACAAGGTTTTCGTTGGGATGCTCCTGCCGTTGCACAACATTGCGATTCCGGTCCTGCTGCTGGCAGTTCATCTGATCCGCAAGTCGTTCCGCGCCAAAATATCCAGGTGAAGAAAGCGGCCGGTTCCTCAACGCTTCTTCATGAAGCTTGGCGCGAGAGAGTCCGCAAGGAGCAGCAGCAGAAGCCCGATCGCGATCGCGTACTCCGCCGGGGTCATCAAGGCGAAAGGATATTGGAGCACTCGCAGCGATTCGGTGAGCCCGAGTCCGGCCAGCCAGTTGACCGTGACGGCATAAGCCATGCTGATGAGCACGAGCCCGAGCGTAAGGGCTAAAATTTTCAATGGCCGTTCCTCCTTACGCTGCTTATTTTTACCGGAAAGACCGCTGCTTTATGAGGATCGGCGTTTGCGGCCGATCCAGGCGAAGGAGACGGCGCTTCCGCAGAAGAGCAGGATCCCGGCTACCGCCAGAGCCAGATGAAGACCGCCTATAAAGCTGCCGCCCGAGACGATGGCGCCAAGAATGGCGACGCCGAGGGCGGCGCCGAGTTGGCGGCTGGAATTGAGCGCGCCGGAGGCGGTTCCGCTCTGCTCGCGGGGAACGGAGGAGATAACGGAGGCCATGAGCGGCGGAAGCACGAGAGACATGCCGCAGCCGATCAGGAGCAGCGCGATCAGGGTGACCGCATACGGCGTGGCCGGGCCGACCGCCGCTTCGATCAGCGTACCGGCGGCGGCCAGAACGAACCCTGCGGTCAGCGGGATGCGGGGCCCGATGCGGCTGGCCAGGCGGCCGGTAAAGATCGGATTGATCGTCATGGGCAGCGTGAGCGGGAGCAGCGCGAGCCCGCTGGCATGAGCGGATAAGCCGCGCGTTTGCTGGAAGAACAGCGGCAGCAGGAACAGAATGCCGGACAGGGCGATGTTGGCGAGCATGCCGGCGGCCATGCCGGCCGACAACGTCGGAATCCGGAACAGGGACAGCGGCAGCAGAGGGCTGCGGCTTTTGGCCTCCGCCAGCAGAAACCCGGCGATCGAGAGGGCGGCTGCGCAGAAGGCGATGACGACGGGGACGGAAGACCAGCCGGCGGATCCGCCCTCCACCAGCGCGTAAGACAAGCATCCGATCGCCGCGATGGCCGTGATCTGCCCGCCGAGATCGAAGCCTTGACGCTGCTTGCGCCGCGTCTCGGTGACGAGAAAGGCGGTGGCTGCCAGGCTAAACAGGCCGATCGGCACGTTGATCAGGAAGATGCTGCGCCACCCGAGCGTATCGACGAGGATACCGCCGACGACGGGGCCGGCGGCCAGCGCGATGCCGGAGATGGAAGCGCAGACCCCGAGAGCGCGGGTTCTCTGGGCGGGGTCGGCATAGGCGTGGGCGATGAGCGCCATCGAGGACGGCACCAGGGCTGCGCCTCCAACGCCGAGAAGCGCCCGCAAGCCGATCAGCGCGCCAAGCGTCGGGGCTGCCGCCGACAGGGCGGACGCCGCGAGGAACAGGATCAGACCGCTCATAAAGACGCGTTTGGCGCCGAGACGGTCGGCCAAACCGCCCCCCGTCAGAAGCAGGCCGGCAAATACGATCGTATAAGCGTTCGCGACCCACTGCAGGCCGCTTAAACCTCCGCCCAGATCGTCCCGCAAGGCGGGAAGGGCGACGGAGACGATGGTCGTGTCGAGCAGAACGAGAAAGTAACCAAGCGAGAGGCCGAGAAGCAGCCAGACGCGGCTTCGGGCCGCGGGCGCCGTTCGGGCTTGGGCGAGAGATGCGTTTTCCAAATGAAGAACCTTCCTTCCGGGTATGGATTGCCGTGTGGCGGCTTCCTTGACGAATAGTGTAAGATGGTATCCATGGAACCGCGAGATGAGGGTTTATCCTAGGAGTAACGATCCCTGGATAGATGGGCGGGGATGAGCTGCCGTCTCGGGCGGATTGGGAAGGGGGAACGGCGTTGACGGATACGGGCGATCAAGGCAGGCTGGAGGAATTGGCGCAGTTTCTGCGGACGAGAAGGGAGAGAATGAGCCCCGCGGAAGCCGGATTTCCGGAAGGGGGAAGAAGGCGGACACCGGGGCTGCGGCGGCAGGAAGTGGCCCAGCTTGCGGGCATGAGCGTCGATTGGTATACGTGGATGGAACAAGCGCGGCCGATTCAGGTATCCGCTCAGGTGATCGAGAGCCTGGCGAAGGTGCTGAGGCTGGATGCGAGCGAGCGGAAGCATCTGTACCTGCTGGCGCTCCGGCAGCTGCCGGCGGATTCGGAGCTGTCGGAACAAGAGGACGGCCGGATCGGCGAGACGCTGCAGAAGCTGCTCGATCTTCAAGGCAGCTGCCCGGCGATGGTCCTCAATCAAAGAATGAACGCGGTCGGATGGAATCGGGCCGCCCGCAACGTATACGGCGACTACGAGAAAATGTCCGGACGGGAGCGCAACGTCGTCTGGCGGACGTTCACCGACCCGGCGATGAAGCTGATGCTGAGGGAAGGCTGGGAGGCCCAGGCTCGGAGGAGGCTGGCGCAGCTTCGCGCCCACTATGCGAATTTTGCCGGAGACCCGTGGTGGACGGCGCTGATCGCGGATTTGAACGAGGCGAGCCCGGAATTCCGCGAATGGTGGCCGCGCCACGACGTGCTGGGAGCGCCCGAAGGGAACAAAATTCTCCATCACCCGATCGTGGGGCAGCTGGCTTTCGACCATATCTCGTTCAGTCCGTCCGATGCCCCGGAATTGACGGTAACGGTCAACATTCCGCTGCCGGAATTCGACACGGCGGCCAAGCTGCGGATGCTGCACGAGCAGTAGGAGCGGCGGCCTTGGCCTTACATGCAACCCTCTCTCGGCGGATGAGGAAGGCCGCTCGGCCGGCTTTGCGGCACCGGCGTACCGTGCGCACAGCCCGGGCCTGCTCCGGACTCGCCCGCTAACGAAAGTATGCGGTCTTATTTGGCGGGAAAAAGGGTGGTTTGCGTTCTAACGAATCTGAGGAGGCTTATTTGCACGTTTGGTGCGGAAAACGGCCGGTTTTTGCTCCAATAAGCTCTCTCTGTTTCGTTACGTTTCACCAACCCTTGATTTTGCCGAAATAGCGCCTCCGAGTTTCGTTAGCGATCACGCTCGCTCCCCGGCAGGCGTTTGCCGGAATTTCAGCGGGCGCCGCGAACGAACTCGGCGCTCGAGAAACCGGCTGCGGAACAGCGGAAGGCCCCGCATGGCTGCTATTGAGCACGATCGGCTGAATCTCCGCTAAAGAGAGGAACGAGGTTGCTCACTTGTGAGCGCCTGGCTGAGTCTCCGCTAAAGAGAGGAACGAGGTTGCTCTCTTGTGAGGGACTGTCCGAATCTCCGTTAAAGAGAGGAACGAGGTTGCTCTCTTGTGAGGGACTGTCCGAGTCTCCGCTAAAGAGAGGAAGGAGGTTGCTCACATGTGAGCGCCTGGCTGAATCTCCGCTAAAGAGAGGAACGAGGTTGCTCTCTTGTGAGGGACTGTCCGAGTCTCCGCGGACCTCTTGGTAGGAGCGGAACCATCCGCTTCTTTCCCCGCCCGCCTTTCCTTCCGTTACTCCTCGCTATCGTGATACCGCACGAAAGATAGCACGATATCCTGCGGATGATCGCCGAAGCCGCTGCCGAACAAGTTGAGGCCGCGGGCGTTGGCGGCATCTTCGCGCACCTCGAATCGGATGCGGATCGGCCGGTTGAAGTCAAGCCCGAGCGAGTCGATCGTCGTGTCCGCGGACGACTCTCCGTTTACTTGGCTGCCGGCCTTCGTGACCCGCCATTTCGTCAGCGTCCCGTATTCCGTTCCCGCCTTCCACTTCTCGGGGGTCAGCTTGCCCTTGCGGTCGCCGAAGTCGCCGGGACTCGTCCAGACGCCGATCAAACGGTCGTTCACGAACAGCGAGATGTCGGACGGCCACTCTTGTTGGAAGCCCACCGCCTCCGAACACAGCTCGGCGCTGACGCTCAGCTCGTCCAGCCGGACGCCGGGCGGCATCGGATTGGCGAATACATACTCCAGGTAGCCGGCGCCCGAGAACCACAGCAGCGCGGCGTCGGTACGCTCCGGCATGTAGAATGCCCGCGGATCGTCGGGCGAGCCGAGGAGCATGCCGTCTCTGCCGGCCATGCCGCAGGTCGGCTGCACCGAGCAGTGCGAATACAGGCCGATCGGCATATGGATCTCTTCCGTCCGGTGAAGGCCTTCCCCCGGCTTCGCGGGAAGCTCCAGCAGAATGGAGCGGCAGGTGGCGGCGCAAATCTTCTCGCGATTCGCCCCTTGCGAGGACGACACCAACTCCGCCTGCTCCAAAATTTGCACATTGATGGAGATCGTCGGCTGTGCGACGCCAAGCGCCTCCGCGAGCTGGCCGACGCTCATCGGCCGGTCGCCGAGCGCTTCGAGAATGCGCACCCGCACGTCGCCCGAGAGCGCTTTGGCCACGTCCACGATTCGGGAGGCCGGGTAGCGGATCGTCTCCTGTCTGGGTTCGTTCACTCCGTTCATTCCTTTCCGTGCTATGCGGTTGTGCTCAGTGTACAATGATTTTTTAATATTGTAAAACTATAATATACATTGCGATAACAAAATATTGGTGCTACAATGGGGGCAAATCCGATCCTAGAAGAAAGGTTGTGCTTACAAGCTATGTCCAAGCAAACAGCGGCAACGGAGACGGCGGCGATCCCGCGTCCGGAATACCCGCGCCCCGATTGGGAGCGCGGCGATTGGCTGAATTTGAACGGCGCCTGGTCGTTCCGGTTCGATCCGAAAGGGGAGGGCGCGGACTCCGACTGGCAGAACGCGCCTGAGAACGCTTACGATTCGAGCATCGTCGTTCCTTTTTCCTGGTCGAGCCCGCTGTCCGGCGTCGGCCTGAACGAGAAGGGAGCCGGCTGGTACCGCCGCTCGGTTCGCTGGCAGCCGTCCGCTGCCGGTTCCCGCGTGTTCCTGCGTTTCGGCGCAGTCGACTACGAATGCGACGTATGGGTGAACGGAACGCACGCCGGATCGCACAGAGGCGGCTACGGATCGTTCGAATTCGATGTGACGTCATGGTGGAAGGCGGATGGAGAAAATATCGTCGTCGTGCGGGCGGAAGATTTCGACCGCGACTATCAGGCGCGCGGCAAGCAGGGCTACGGCGAGATTCGCGGCATCTGGCAGCCGGTCTGGCTGGAGGCGCGGCCGCAAAGCTATATTCGCGAAACCAAGTTCGCTACTTCGCTGGACGGGCGCGTAACGGCGACTTCGACGATCGTGGCGGCCCGGGAAGAGGAAGCCGAACTGGTCTTTCGCTTCGCCGACGGGCAAGTGGAGCATCGGGAGAAGATCGCGCTGCAAGCCGGGGAGAACGTCGTTGTCTCGTCGTTCGCCGTCGCCGGCCCGCAGCTCTGGAGCCCCGAGCATCCGAATCTTTACGAAGGGGAGCTGACGCTCGCCGCTTCTTCCGGCAAAGATGTCGTCTCGACCTACTTCGGCATCCGCGAGATCGGTTCCGCCAAGTTCGGCGACCGGGATTACCGCTGGGTAACGCTGAACGGCAAGCCGATCTACCTGAACGGAACGCTCGATCAGTCTTATCATGCGACAGGCTACTTCACGTATCCGACCGACGAAGAGATGCGGGACGAGATCTATCTGATGAAGCGCATCGGGCTGAACTTCGTCCGCATCCATATCAAGCCGGAAGAGCCGCGGAAGCTGTATTGGGCCGACAAGCTGGGCTTGCTTGTCATGGAAGACATGCCGTGCTTCTGGGGCGATCCGAACGATACGGCCCGCGCCGCTTACGAGAGCGAAGCGTCCGAGATCATCGCCCGCGATTTTAATCATCCGTCGATTTTCTCCTGGGTCATGTTCAACGAGACATGGGGACTCAAAACGAATCCTCAAGGCGGCGGCCTGACGGGAGACGGAAGCCAGCCGACCAGCTATCTGAAGGAGACGCAAGAGTGGGTGCGGTCCATCTACCGGTGGGCCAAGAGTATCGATTCGACCCGTCTCATAGAGGATAACTCGCCTTGCAACTACGACCATGTCGAGTCGGATTTGAATACCTGGCACTTTTATATCAACGGATACGAGCAGGTTAGAAGCCATCTGGAAGAAGTAACGTCGAAGACGCATGCCTGCTCCGATTTCAACTACATCGGAGGCAATGTTCAAGGCGATGCGCCGCTGATGAACAGCGAATGCGGCAACGTATGGGGCATCAAGGACGGCGGAGCGGGAGACAGCGATCTCGCCTGGCATTACCGCTACATGCTGAACGAGTTCCGCAGGCACGACAAGCTGTGCGGCTTCGTGTTCACGGAGTTCCGCGACGTCACCAACGAGTTCAACGGCTACTATCGGTTGGACGGCAGCGACAAGCAGTTCGGCTACGAGGAGCTCGTGCCCGGCATGACGCTGCGCGACCTGCACGCTCCGGATTTCGTCGTTATCGACGCGCCGCCTTGCCGGACGATCGACGCCGGCGCGGAGCTGTCCGTCGACCTGCTCGCGTCCAGCTATTCGGACCGGCACCATGGACAAACGCTTCGTCTGGAGTGGGAACTGTCGTACAACAGCCTGGATGAGCGCGTAACGGCGGACCGGGGTTCGCGGGACGTCGCATGGGACGGTTTCGGCGTGCGGCCGCTGGCGCCGCTTGCGCTGCGGATGCCGGCCGAGGAGGCGGTCGCCGTGCTGGCGATTCGTTTGACGGACGGGAACGGCCATGTCGTCACGCGGAATTTTATCGCGTTTGACGTGCGCGCGGGCGGCACGTACGGTTCCGATCCGACGGACGGCGCTTCTCTCAGCGTGCCCGTCACCTCGTTCGCGGAGCAATCCTTCGGCTACCAGTGGAACTCCCTGCAAGGGGCCAAGGCGAGCGGCGGCCGTGCGGGCGACTTCGTCTACGAAGTCAAGCTGCCGGACGCGTCGGAGCTGGATTTGATTCGCGAAGTCGACATCTGGTTCGAAGCCGGCGCCAAACGGTTGCTCGCCCGCAATACGGAAGGAGCGCGCACCTTCCAGCATGGAATCAGCATGATGCACGGGGCTTCTGCGAACGTGGAGTTCAACCCGAGCACGTATTACATGACCGACGACGAGAAGCATCCTTCCCGGGTGAAGGTGCTGATCGACGGGGAAGAGATCGCTTCGTTCGCGCTGCCGGACGACCCGGCGGACAGCCGCGGCGTGCTGTCGTGGCACTATCAGCCGCGCCACGACAAGCTGGAGGAAGCCGGCTCCTACGGCTACCTATGCCGCGCTTCCGTTCCGGGCCGACTGGCCGCGAAGCTGGATCGCGCCCGCGCGTTCAAGCTGCAGCTGGAGGCCGACGAAGGCGGCTTGACGCTCTACGGCCGCAACGCCGGACGCTATCCGATCGACCTTCTGATCCGCTGCCGGTAAACAGTCCCGGCTTTCACTTACCCCGATAATGGAAATAGCGGCAGCCTCGGACGAGAGAAAAAAGTCCTGGGCTGCCGCTGTTTCATGGAACGTTCCCCGTTATCGTTGCCAGTTATGCTCGCCCGCTCTGGTTGCTGCTCTCGTCGGCGCTCGGGCCGTAGATGGACGGAACCGGGACTTCAAGAAGCCGTAAATAAACCGTTAGCTGCCCCCGATGATGGTACCAATGATTGAGCATTAAGGTACGCACCATTTCGATTCGGGGCACCTCCAAGATCGCGATGCCTTCACGGGTTAGCTTCCACGACTCCATCAGACCGGTTTCTCCCCATGCGAGGAGCTTGTTTTCAGCCAAAAGCATGTATTTATCTAACGCCGAAAGGATCTCGCTCACCGATGTTGCTTCGGGGAGCGGAACCACCGGGACTTCGCGCGACCGTTCATCCAATAATTCGGCTAGGGCTCCGGGTACTCCCGCGGTATGCAAAGCGAGCTGGCCCAATGACATCGACTTTTTATGCGGCTTCCAGGAAAGCTTGTCTGAAGGCACCCTTTCGAGCACTCTCCGGGTCGATTCCGCTTCCCGTTTTAACTCTCCAATCAACCTTTCTGAAAAATTCATCAGGACTCCTCCTCGAGAAGATGCTAAACAAACAATACCACAATAAAATCGGGAAATTTCTTTTGGATTGCTAAGTTTAGATGGTTTTGAATTTAAGCGCGCGAACCCCAGCTTTCGCCTCGGGTCTTGTTGGTATGAAGTAATGGGGCGCCGGGGCGATTTTCACCGTAAACCTTGGGCTGTCGGTCTTCGCGGCGGCTAACGAACTTGATAGAAACGTTTAAGAGTTTCGTTAGAAATGCGTTAGTCTTCAGTAAGATCGCACCTCTATGATGAATTTCGAAAACCAATACATTCCTCGGAGGAGGGTAAAACGAATGCACCGCATGAAACGATTGCTTGCCGTATCGTCGCTTGTCTTGACGTTGACGGCCCCGGCAGCAGCTTCCGCAGCCAGTATGGACATGATGAAACCGATGGTGGATGACGGCAAAACCGACACGGTAACGAAAGACGGAATGGAGTTGGTCGCGCTTCGGCCGATCGCGGAGTCGCTCGGGTACCAGGTGGCTTGGAACACGATGGACCATTCGGTGACGCTGACCTGCACGACCATGATGAACGACGGCGAATCAGACATGACGAATCCACCGATGGGCGACATGTCGATGACGGATAAGTCCATGACCGATAAGTCGATGACCGATAAGTCCATGACGGATAAGTCGATGACGGATAAGTCCATGACGGATACGTCCATGACGGATAAGTCCATGACGGATACGTCCATGATGGATAAGTCCATGACGGATAAATCCATGACTCGTGTGTACAGCGTCAACATCATGATCGGCAGCAAAACCGCAACCATCGATACGATGAAGACCATGCTGACGGACGCTCCGGTCGTTATCGGCAACAAAACTTACGTCACCAAAGCCTTCGTCGACATGTACCTTGCCGGACATGCCATGATGATGAAATAACACGGTCAATCGCCCTTCCTCCCGTCAGAGGAAGGGCGATTCGTTTTTTTCGACATTAAAGAAAGTATAAAAGCTTCCCAAGTGGTTATTGCAGTCCCATGGCGGCCGAACGGATGCCGATAGCCGAAAAAATCCGCTAACGGGGCGTCAGGGCAGACCAAACGGATGCCGATAGCTGAAAAAATCGGCTAACGTGGCCTCCAGGCAGACCGAACGGATGCCGATAGCCGAAAAAATCGGCTAACGGGGCGTCGGGGCAGACCGAACGGATACCGATAGCCGAAAAAATCGACTAACGGGGCCTCTAGGCAGCCGACTCTCCGTTACGCGTTCAGCCCGGTGCCCGAAGCGGATAAGGCCAGCACATTCGTGTATTCTTCCATGGCCCCGCAAGTACCTAAGAAAGCCTCGAAGCTAAGCCCACTTGGGGTTGTTTTGCGTTACTTTGTCTTGTGATACTCTTCCCAGAGGGGACCGATGTATTTTTCCAATAGGTTTACGACGTCATTTCTTCGGCTCTCTTTGACATTCGCCGTGTCGTTTAGAATATCGTTTCGAATTCGGATAAGCACAAACAAAGGGGGCAATGCAGCCTCGCGGAGAGCCTTAATCATGGATTCTTCTTGGGGCGTAATATTCATTCCGCATCTTTTCCTTTCTTATAGATTCGCCGCCATCCAATCCCTGCTTCACTCACTTTCTGATTGGAGACGATCTTATGATAAACCCTGACATCCATGTTAGAGTCAAGCTAGAATCCGGAAAGGCGGGAGAATACGCCGACCGCTGTCGGCGCTCTCCTGCCGCTTTAGGTTAATCGCCGATCCGAATTTCCGCAAGCAGCCGAGAACGGAACTCCTCCAGCCCGAACGACTGCCGGCGCTGCTCCCCGCGCGCCCTTACCTGCACGCTTCGGGCCGCTTGTTCCGCGTCCCCGACTACCGCCAAATAAGGGATTTTTTGAAGCTGCGCCTCCCGAACCCGATAACCGAGCTTTTCGTTTCGGCTGTCCATCGCCGCCCTTACGCCGACGGATCTCAGCGCTTCGCATACTTCCTCGCCGTACGCCGCATGCTGCTCCGACACCGGCAGAACCGTCACCTGCACGGGAGCGAGCCAGACGGGGAAGGCGCCGGCGAAATGCTCGATCAGAATGCCGAAGAACCGGTCGATGGAGCCGTAGACGGCACGGTGGATGACGATGGGCGTCCGCTTCTCGTTCTTCTCGTCCACATAAGAGAGCCCGAACTTCTCCGGCATCTGAAAATCGAGCTGAATCGTGCCGCACTGATGGCTGCGCTCCAACGCGTCCTTAATGTGAAAATCGATCTTGGGCCCGTAAAACGCGCCGTCGCCGGGGTTGATCCGGAACGCCAGGCCGGACTCCTCCAGCACTTTCGCCAGCGCCGCT
The DNA here is from genome assembly GCF_014212055.1 of Cohnella zeiphila. GTDB lineage: Bacteria > Bacillota > Bacilli > Paenibacillales > Paenibacillaceae > Cohnella > Cohnella zeiphila. Next base: position 122,724 of record NZ_JACJVO010000005.1, read on the forward strand.
TCCGCCGCCTTCCATTGCTCGTCGCTGCCCATCGAATCGGCCGGTCTCGTGGACAGCTCGACCGCATAGTCGAAGCCGAACAGATCGTACATCTCCCGGATGAGCGCGATCGTCCGCAGCATTTCCTGCTCGATCTGGTCCGGCCGAACGAAGATATGGGCGTCGTCCTGGCAGAACGTCCGCACCCGGAACAGGCCGTTCAGCGCTCCGCTGAACTCGTGGCGGTGGACCTGTCCGAACTCGGCCAGCCGGATCGGCAGGTCCCGGTAGGAGCGGAGGCTGCTCCGGAACAGCAGCATGTGGCCCGGACAGTTCATCGGTTTGACCGCCCAATGCCGGTCCTCCAGCTCGGAGAAGTACATGTTATCGCGGTAATGCTCCCAATGCCCGGACTGCTCCCACATCTGACGATCCATCAGAAAAGGCGTCCGAACCTCCTCGTACCCGTACTTGCGCAGAAATCGGCGGGCCAAATTCTCCAGCTCCTGCCGGACGACGGCCCCCTTCGGCAGGTAGAACGGCATGCCCGGCGCTTCCTCCGCGAACATGAACAGCTCCAATTGCTTGCCGAGCTTGCGATGGTCGCGCTTCTGCGCCTCCTCGTGCCGCGCCAGCCAGGCGTCCAGCTCGGCTGAGCCGGCGAACGCGACCCCGTGCACCCGCTGCAGCACGGGGTTGCGGCTGTCGCCGCGCCAATACGCGCCGGCCGCATGCAGCAGCCTGAACGCCGGCGGAGCGGCCGCCGCTTCCGGCCGCAGGCCGTCGTCGGGCCAAACGTCGGCGAACTCCTCGCGCTCGTAAATCGCCACCTCGTCGGACGCCTCGCCTTCGTGCAACAGTTCCGTTTTCCACGGCTCGCCTCTCGCTTCGAACAGACGAACGGCTTCCTCGCGCGGCATTCGCCGGACGGCTGCTGGCGCGCCCGCCGAGGCGATCCGCCGCATCTCATCCTCCAGCGCGGCCAGATCCTCCTCCGTCAGCGGACGGGGAACGTCGAAGTCGCAAGCGAAGCCCTGCGCCGTCAAGGCGCCGCCCCCCAGCTTCGCGCCCTCGAATTTTCGCTGGACCGCCTGGGCCAGCAGCTGCGCCGCTTGCAGGCGCGACATGTCTTCCGATTTGCTCATTTTGCATCGCTCCTTGGCTTGATTTATGAACAAGAGCGCGCCCGTCCGCAAAAAGGGACGAGCGCGCTCGTGGTTCCACCCTCCGTTCAACCCGCCGCGAAGAAGCGGCGAATTCTCGGAATTCGATAACGGGAATTCCCGGCGATCCTTACGCTCAAGCGCACACCTGGCGCCTGATCTCAGAAACGCAGCTATAAGGGGGTAAACGAAGACGTAGCCGAAGGGAGTCGCAGCCTAGCTCCCTCTCTCTGTGCGGCATCCGCCAACGTTCGTGTCCTTGGTCATCGCTTTTTTTGGATATAAAAGAAAAGCCCGCCGTCCGCAAAAGGACGAGCGAGCTCGTGGTTCCACCTTCATTCGGTCCGGCCGCGCCACGCGCGGCGAACCCTTCGGATTCGGTAACGGGAATTCCCGGCGGCTCTTACGCTCAAGCGCACACACGGCGCGTGATCTCGGAACCGCAGCTATAAGGGGGTAAACGTCAGGCGTAGCCGAAGGGAGTCGCAGCCTAGCTCCCTCTCTCTGTGCGGCATCCGTCAACGTTCATGTCCTTGGTCATCGCTTTTTTTGGAAAATAAAAAGGCCCGCCGTCCGCAAAAGGACGAGCGAGCTCGTGGTTCCACCTTCATTCGATTCGGCCGCGCAACAGGCGGCGAATCCTTCGGATTCGGTAACGGGAATTCCCGGCGATTCCTACGCTCGGGCGCGGCGCGCACGATTTCAGAACCGCAGCTGCAAGGCGGTAAACGCTGGCGCAGCCGAAGGGAGTCGCAGCCTAGCTCCCTCTCTCTGAACGGCATCTTCCGGCGATCATGTCCTTGGTCGAAGCTTTTGATGTTGGAATTCATTCTAAGGAAAACCGCGCCTCGTGTCAATCCGTTCTTCGCGCGGGAAATCGTCCCATTTCAGGCGGATCGGGGCATGTTTTGGAACATCCTTGCGTGGAGGCAAGTTTGGAAACGCTTCATAATCAAGAGTGGATTCAAATCTATTGGGGACAGGAGGTCTTTTATGTTTGGCAAAGCGGCAAAAACGGTTCTTCTGCTGGTCTTGTTCTGCTCCTGGATCGGGTTCTCCCTGGGAGCGCCCGGAAGCGGAACGGCCCGCGCCGAGGACGCGGCGGTTGCCTACGAAGCCGAGGCGGCGGGCAATACGCTGACGGGCAACGCTTCGGTCGCCGACTGCGCGGCCTGCTCCGGCGGGAAAAAGGTCGGAGGGCTCTACCAGGGCGCTTCGCTGCAGTTCAACGGCGTGACGGTAGCGGAGGCCGGAGCGTACAAGGTGACGGTATCCTACGTCTCCGGCGATCCTCGTTCGGCCAATGTCAGCGTGAACGGCGGGGAGAAGGAGTACGTGGAATTTCCCGCTACCGCGAACTGGGACACGGTCGGCAGCTACGACGTGACGCTTGAACTGCAGGCGGGAACGAACACGATCACGTTCGACGACAACAACTGGTACGCGCCGGACATCGACCGGATCGTCGTGGCTCCTGCTTCGGGAAGCGATCCCGGGACGACGCCTGGCGTCGTCTACGAGGCGGAGGCGGCCGGCAACGTCCTGACGGGCAACGCTGCGGTGTCCGACTGCGGCGCCTGCTCGGGCGGGAAGAAGGTAGGAGGCCTGTACGGAGGGAGTTCGCTGCTGTTCCCGGACGTGACGGCGGAAGCGGCGGGAGACTACGAGATCGAGCTGTCGTTCATCTCCGGCGATCCGCGCGCCTTCTATGTCACCGTTAACGACGGCGAGTCGCAGCTGTACGATTCGCTCAAAACCGCCGACTGGAACACGCTCGGCACGTACAAGCTGACGGTTCCGCTTCAGGCGGGCGGCAACCGGATCTTGTTCTCAGACGGCAACGGTTATTCGCCCGACCTGGACCGCATCACGGTGCGCCCGGCGACCCAGGCCGAACAGCCCGGCGCGGACGAGGGAAGCATCGGAGACGCGCTGACTCCGGTTCCCTATGGCGCGATTACGGTGACGCCTTACACGGCGGGGGCCGTCATTACGAACGGCTCGTACAGCATGACGTATCATAGCGCTACCGGCTATGCCGACTACGAGTGGCCCGGCGGGCAGAAAGTGACCGGCGTCTCCGGACAAATGAAGCTGGACGGACAGACGCTGCAGACGACGGATTACGAGACGCATTCTTTTTCGGTGCAAAGCGTGGTTCCGATTCACGACGGCTTCGGCCAAGGCATCGAGGTCGTCTTCGTCAACGAAGCGGCCGGCAAGCCGACGCTGAAGCAGGTGTATGATTTCTATGAAGGCCGTTCCTACTTCCTGACGCGGCTGGACGCCGTCTCGGAGACGGCGATCTCGACCAACTACATGGCGCCGATCGCCGTGAGCCGGCCGGATGCGGTGAAGAGCGGCCAAGGCACGAACGACCGCGTGCTGACCGTTCCGTTCGACAACGACGCCTGGATTCGCTTCAAAGCCCAGAGCGTCAACCGTTCGGATACGAGCTATGAAGTGACGGCCGTGTACGACAACGACTCCCGGACCGGCCTCATTCTGGGCTCCGTCACGCACGACAAGTGGAAAACGGGCATCGACTGGAGCGGCTCGGGCGGCAAGCTGAACAAGATGACCGTGTACGGAGGCGCCTCTTCGTCCGTTACTCACGACAGTCAGCCGCACGGCAGCTTGTCCGGCACGACGGTATCGTCTCCGACGATTCTGGCGGGCGGCTTCGCCGATTACCGGACCGGTCTGGAGGAGTATGGAAAAGCGAACGCCGTCGTCGCGCCGCCGCTGCCCTTGAGCGCGGATCTGCCGCAGGGCGTGCCGGTCGGGTGGAACAGCTGGGGCGCGTTCGGCAGCGGCCTCTCGTATCAGGACGTCGTCGATACGTCGAACTATTTTCACGACCATCTGCCTTTGATGAACAACGATGGGGCCACCTACGTCAATCTGGACTCCTACTGGGACAACCTGAGCGACCAGCAGCTCGGCCAGGCGGTATCGGTCATCAAGGGCAACGGCCAGAACGCCGGCATCTACTGGGGACCGTTCGTTTATTGGGGCAACAATATGAGCCAAACCGTGGAAGGAACGGACGGACAGTATACGTACGGGGACATCGTGCTCAAAGACGCGAACGGCAATCCGCTGCCGACGCTGGACGGAGCATACGCGCTCGATCCGACGAACCCGGGCACGAAAGAGCGGATCGACTACTACCTGGGACGGTTCAAAAATCTCGGCTTTACGTACATCAAGCTGGACTTCCTGACGCACGGCTCGCTGGAGGGCGTCCATGCCGATCCGGCGGTAACGACGGGCATTCAGGCGTACAACGAGGGGATGGCTTACATCGACCAAGCGCTGGACGGCTCGATGTTCATCAGCGAATCGATCTCCCCGATCTTCCCGTCGCAGTACGCGCACAGCCGTCGAATCTCCTGCGACACGTACGGGCAGATCAACGAGACGGAGTACGAGCTCAACTCTTTGACGTACGGCTGGTGGCAGAACGGGACGATCTACCGCTACACCGACCCGGACCATATGGCGCTGTCGCGGGCGGGCTCGCTGACCGAAGCTCGCAGCCGGGTCAATTCGGCGGTCATCTCCGGCACCGTATTCCTCGATTCGGACGACGTGAACGACCCGACCGCCCGGCAGTACATGACGGAGCTTTACGGGAATCCGCTCGTCAACGGCTTGGCCGTTCGCGGCGAGGCATTCCGTCCGGTCGAGGGCAACACGAACGCCAACGCGGCGGACACGTTCGTCCTGAAGGACGGGGATTCCGCGTATGTGGCGGTGTTCAACTACAGCGGCAGCTCGCCCGCCGAGAAAACGATCGACCTGTCGCGCCTCGGCCTGAGCGCGGACGCCAAGTATACGACGCTGGACCTGTGGACGGGCGAGCGAGGAAAGGTAAGCGGGACGCTGTCGCTCACGCTTCAGCCGGCGGAGTCCCGCTTGATCAAGATCGCGGCTCCCACGTGCATGCAGCCGAAGGTCGATCCTTGCAAAAGCACGAAGCCGAAATGAGTCCAGAAAAGTTTAGAATGATTATCCATGGCAGATGAAAGATTTCGAAGAACGAACGGAAACATCCACGGCTTGGCCGTGGATGTTTCTTGCCGTTGTCGCGGCTGATAACCGGACGTTACTTCAAATACCGGATGAGCCGGGACCAGAACGCAGGGTAGTGCTCCCAGTTCATGAATTCCAGCGAGCCCCAATGCGGCGAGCAGTCGCTGGCGAATGCCGCCGTCTTGCCGGCTCCGAAGCTGCCGACGGTCAGAATCGCGTCGTCCCCGTGGCTCAACAGCTCCTCCGCGCCGGGCTTGGCGGTCAGCCGGTTGTAGCCGAGCAGCTTCGGCCATGCGCCCAAGCCGTCCACCAGCGGATGCGATGCGGCAACGGAGGGAGCGAAGCCGCTCGGCATCTCCGTGCGATCGTCCCCGTCCGACATCAAGACCGGCAGCGCCTCGGCCAGCACCGTATTCTTGTAGTTGGCTTTGCCTTCGATGCCCATAAAGGTCAGGTAGCCTCCGATCATCAGCAGGCCGCCGCCTTCGGCCACGAACCGCTTGATCAGTTCCAGCGCGTTAGGAACGACCTGCATCTGATAGAAGGTCGCGTTCTGCAGCAGGAACGTATTCGCGCCCACGTCGCTGAGCACGACGGCATCGTAGGCCTGAAGCTCTTCCAGCGTTTGCGGGAAGCGCACCTGGACTTCATGCGCCGGCATGTAGGTAACGTCGATGCCGTTCTCCCGCAGACAGGACAGCAGATATGTCGCGCCTTCCTCGTATTTGGTCGAGGTGAAGCTGTCGTAGCCTTTCGTATGAATCATATGGACGATCCAGGATTCGCCGACAAATAAAATTTTCATGGTCATGACCTCCATTTTCTGATCGGGACCTCCGCCGCGCCGAACGTTAGGCCGTCAGGCTTCTTCCACGCCGCACCAGTCGACGATCGTCTTGGCGATCATCTTGACCGCTTGAATCACTTCGTCCACCGGCGTGAATTCGTCGCTGTGATGGGCCAGGCTCGGATCGCCGGGACCGAAGTTGACGGTCGGAATGCCGACGTTGACGGGCCAGCCCATATCCGTATGGAAGCCCAGCCCTTCGATCTTCCCTTCTTCGCCGATCGCCTTCAGCGACCGGACGCAGGTTTGCACGAAGGGGTGGGAGGCGTCGGTCTCCGCGCAGTCGGCGTCGACCAGCCACTCGATCTCCGGCGGATGCTCGCTCAGCCACGGGTCTTCCTTCGCCGCCGCGGCCAGGAAGTCCGTCAACTCCTTCTTCACGTTGCCGCCGACCAGCTTCTCGTCGCGTTCGGACGGCAGGTACTGCGCGTTGAACACGATCTCCGCCTCATTGGCGAAGGAGGTGGGGTACTCGCCGGCATTGAGCTGCGCAACGTGCACTTGGCAGGGGATGGACAAGTACGGATGCGTTTTGCGAACCGCCCATTCCTCGTTCAGCCGGTCCAGCCGGCCCAGCAGATACCGAGCCTTCTTGATCGCGTCGACCGCGCCGCCGTCCTTCCAGTCCGCCTGCGGCATCTCGATATGTCCGCTGCGGCCCTGCACCTTGATCTTGCCCCACAGAATTCCTCTGCACAGCGGAGCGATCGTCAGGGAAGTCGGCTCGGTCAGAATGCAGGCGTCGGTACGGTAGCCGTGGTGGATGAAGTCCAGCGCGCCCATGCCGCCGGCTTCCTCGTCCACGACCGTCCCGACGACAACCGGGCCCTTGGGCTTGAAGCCGCTGCGGACGACGGCTTCGATCGCCATGATCATGGCGGCGACGCCGCCCTTCATGTCGACCGTGCCGCGTCCGTACATTTTGCCGTCCGCGATCTTGCCTTCGAACGGATCGACGGTCCACTTGCTCCCCGCCATGACGACATCGATGTGGCCGAACAGCAGCAGCGACTTGCCCTTGGCGTCCGGCTCGAAGGTCGCGGCCAGATTCGGCCTGCCCGTGAAGTCTCTTCCCGGGTAATAACCGGCCATTCCTTCGTATGGCTTCAAGTCGTCGGCGACCGGCTCCCAGAGCTCGGTGCTCGCCCCCAGCCCGGACAGCTTCCGGAGCAGAAATTCCTGCAAATCCTTCTCCTTCGAAGGCGCCGGTTCGTCGAAAAACCACGGGTTAACGCTGGGAATGCGAATGAGCTGCTGCAGAAAGGACAGAATCTCCTCCCGGTGCCCGTCGATCCATTGCATAATGCGTTGTTCCTGATTCATGCTGTCGCTCCTTCCCGGATTACCCGAACCGAATCGTGTCGCCGCTTTGGAAATTCACCCACGGATGGACCATCTCGTCGCCGAACTTGTCCGGCTTCTTCTCGATGCCGAACAGATACCGCGCATCGTCCGCGGCCGCGTATGCCGGACTGTGCCAGACGCCCCGGCCGATCACGACGGCTTGTCCGGGCTTGATCCTGAAGCACTTCACCGTGGCGGGGTCCGGCCGCTCGTCCGGATCGTCGATATCCGCGCACCGGGCGACCGGCTGAATGATCTCCCGATCGAAGGTCAGCAGCAGCTCTTCCCGGCTGACATGGCGCTCCATCGCGTCCACGACCGGCTCTCGCCGCCGGGTGACGACCAGGCCGAAGCCGAGCGGCACGCTCGCGTCGAGCATTTGAATATAGCTCCAGCAGTCCCAGCCGTCTCCGCTCTTGGAAGGGGCGCCGGCGGGCAGATCGATGACCTTGCCGTAAGGAGCGAACGCCTCCGGCGTCAGCTCCTCGATTTGTACTTGATGCTGCATGAATGATTGCCTCCCCGATGCTATGGCTTCAACTGTCGCGATTAGAAGTCGAAGCTGTCTACGTTGTCCTTGGTCACCTGCAGCGTTCCGATGAAGACGTTCTGGCCGTCCACTTTCACTTTGCCGACCGTCGGAATGTCCATGCCGTCCGCGATCTCCTTGCCTTGCGCCAGCTGGTCCAGCACATACACCGTCGTGTACGCCAGCTTGCCCGGATCCCAGATGATGTCTGTGTTAATCGTACCGTCCTTGATGTAGTTCTTCACGACGCTCGGCACGGCGATGCCGGTAATCGCGATCTGGCCTTGCTTCATCGTGCCGGCCTTGACGGCCTGCTCGACCACTTCCGCGGCGGCCGGCGGCTCGCCGCCGGCGAAGCCGATAATACCCCTCAGGTCCGGGTACGTCTTGATCAGGTTCTGCGCGTTGGCGTAGGCCTTCTGCTGGTCGTCGTCGCTGGCGACGGTCGTCACCACCTGAACGTCCGGATAGTTCGCCGCGAAGTACGCCTTGGCCGCGTCCGACTTGGCGATCTGGTTCTCCGAGCCCAGCCCGGCGACCATAAAGGCCACTTTGCCCTTGCCGCCGATCTCGTCGCCGATCGTCTTGGCCAGCAGCTCGCCGACGGCCTTGTCGGTGTCCGGAGCGACATAATATTGGCGATCCGTATCCGGCGCGTCGCTGTCCCAGGTCACGATCTGGACATTCTGTCCGGCTGCCTTCTTGAAGATCGGGCCGACCGCCTTCGCGTCGTTGGGCGATACGCCGATGCCGTCGACCTTGCGCGTCAGCATGTCCTGGATCATGTTGATCTGCTTGGAGGAGTCCGCTTCGGTCGGCGCGTTATAGACGACCTTGACGTTCAGGTCGCTTGCCGCTTGCTCGGCGCCCTTCTGGGCGGCCGCCCAATAAGCCGGACCGATGGATTTCGGATTGATGAAGTAAGTTCGGGCAGCCCCGGACGACGAAGCGTCCGAACTGCCGCTGCCGGCCGGCGCCGCATTATTCTTGCTCGTGCTTCCGCATGCCGCCAAGCTGAGCGCCATAACGCCCGTCAGTACCGTCCATGCCACTTTTCTCATCGAGATAACCCCCTGTTAAATTGTTTGTTGCCCACGGCAATGAGCAGCAATGCGCCCAGAATAACCGCTTGATAGAGCACCGATACGCCCAGCAAATTCAGGCCGTTGCGCAGGAACACGATAATAAGCAAGCCGATGAATGTTCCCGACAAGCTTCCCCTCCCCCCGAAAATATGTGTGCCGCCTATCAATGTAGCTGTAAGAACATCCAGCTCGATATTGGTACCCGATGTCGCTTCCGCGCTTGCCAGACGCGACACCAGGAAGACACCCGCCATTGCCGAGAACAAGCCGCTGAGCAGAAACAAGATAAATCGCGTGCGCACGACGGAGATCCCGGAATAATGAACCGCTTCTTCGTTGTTGCCGATGCCGTAAACGTAGGTGCTGAACCTCGTCCGCTTCATGACGAAGTGGGCCAGCAGGAAAACGGCCGCGAGAAAGATCGCGTTGAACGGAACGCCGGCGATATACTGCTGGCCCAGGAAGTAGAAGCTATCCGGGTAGCCGCTGATCGGCCGGCCCTGGTTGAGGACGTAGACCAGGCCGCGCAGCATGACCAGCATCCCGATCGTCACCACGATCGCCTGCATGCGGTGCCGGGCGATCAGATAGCCGTTGACCGCGCCGCACAGCAATCCCGCCAGCAGGGCGACGAGGACGCTGGCCCAGATGTTCAGGCCGTGCTCGAAGGCGATCCCCATGCAGACGGCGGAGAAGCCGAGAATGGAGCCGACCGAGAGGTCCATCGCGCCCGAGATGACGATCATCGTCATCGGGATGGCGATCAGGCCGACCTCGACCATCTGGTTGAAGACGTTCATGAAGTTGGTGACGGACAGGAAGTAGGGGGACAGGATGCTGAACAAGACGAGAATGAAGAGCAGCAGGAGAAGCTGGACCAGCAGCTTGTTTTGCTTGAACGAGAGCCCGATCGTCCGCATGCTCATACCAGATCACCCTCTTTGCTTTTGTTTTGTCTGACGCGCTGCAAGGTGTTGATGACAATAGCCAGAATAATCAGAAAACCGGTGGTGGCGTCTACCCAGAACGGAGAGATCTTGGAGATGATCAGGCCGTTCTTGACGATGCCCATGAACAGCACGCCGATCATCGTGCCCGCCACCGTGCCGACGCCGCCGAAGATGCTGCCCCCGCCGATCAGCACGGCGGCCATCACTTCGAAGGACAAGCTGCTGCCCGCCGTCGAGGCTTGCACGCTCCCCACCTTGGAGGCGAAGATCACGGCGGCGATGCCGACCAGCATGCCGGTCCACACGTACACGGTGAACTTGGTTCGGACTACGCTGATGCCGGCCAGCTTGGCCGCCGAACCGTTCCCGCCGATGGCGTAGATTCTTCGGCCGCCCCGGGTGAACCTCATCAGGTAGATGAAGACGGCGATCAGCACGATGGCGACGAGAAGCGGGAACGACATCCCGAGCAGCTTGCCTTGTCCGAAGTACCGGAAGCCCTCCGGGAAATTCGTCATCCAGGTGCCGCCGCTGATGCCGACCGCGATGCCCCGGAAGATGTACATGGTGGCGAGCGTCACGATAATGTCGGGAATTTTCCGCATCGCGATGAAATAGCCGTTCACGGCCCCGCAAAGCACGCCGATGCATACGCCGAGCAGCGCCGCGATCCACGGATGGACGCCGTGATTCAGGAATACGCCGACGGAGGTGGCGGTAAGCGCCAGCACGGAACCGACGGACAGGTCCATTCCGCCCAGCAGAATGACCATCGTCATGCCGATCGCCACGATGAAGGAGGAGATGTTCTGGTCCAGAATCAGCCTGGCGTTGTCGAACTGGAAGAAGTCGGGCGACAGGCTGGAAAACAGCGCGATGACAATAAGGGTAAACAGAACGATGGGCGCCTCGTGGATGTTCGCGATTCGCTTCATAGAGAATCTCCTTCCGTAGCGCGCGGATGCGAAGCGCGGCTAAGCAACTGCTCCTGATCGGCTTCCCCGCGGGCGAATTCATGCACGAGCTCGCCCTTGTAGAGAACCAGGATGCGGTCGCTGAGCCCGATCACCTCGGGCATCTCGGAAGAGATCAGCAGAATGCTCAGGCCCTCCTGCGCCAACCGGTGAATGATGCCGTAAATTTCCGCCTTGGCTCCGACGTCGACGCCGCGGGTCGGCTCTTCCAGGATCAGAATCTCCGGATGGGCCGCCAGCCACTTGCCGATGACCACCTTCTGCTGGTTGCCGCCGCTTAGGAAATCGACGCTTTGCTGATCGTTCGGCGCTTTGATCCGCAGCTTGTCCATGTAGTCCCGGCTCATCTGCTTGATGCGCTTCTGGTCCAGCAGCGGACCCTTCGAGAGTTCCGGAAGCAAGGGAAGGGAGAGGTTCTGGCGAATGGACATCGGCTTGATGATGCCTTGGCGATGGCGGTCCGGCGGCACGTAGGCGATTCGCTTCGCCTTGGCGTCTCCGGGGCGGCGAATCCGCACCGCGGCTCCGTTGACGAGAATGTCGCCCGTTCCGCGCTTCAGTCCGAACAGCCGCTCGGCAATCGTATGGGAGCCGGAGCCCGGAACGCCGAACAGCCCCAGAATCTCTCCTTTCCGCAGCTCGAACGACACGGCGCGGGAGGCGTCCAGCGACAGCTGCCGGACCTCCAGGACACGCTCCTCGCTGGGCTTCTGATCGCGGTCCGGATAGAGCTGGTTCACTTCCTTGCCCACCATCATCTGAATCAGGCTCTGTTCCGTAACCTCGCCGATGCGCCGGGTGTCGATCTTGGCGCCGTCGCGCAGCACCGTGACCTTGTCCGCAATCTCGAAAATTTCCTTCATGCGGTGCGAGACGTATACGATCGCCACGCCCTGCGCCTTCAGCCGCTTCACGACGTCGAACATCTTCTGCACTTCGTTCTCGGGCAGAGCGGCCGAAGGCTCGTCCATAATCAGCACGTCCGCCTGAAAGGACAACGCCTTGGCGATCTCGATGACCTGCTGGCTGTGCACCCCGAGGTGGCGGACCTCCCGGCGGACGTCGATCTCGCCGCCGCCGACGGAGTCGACGAGCCGCTGCGCTTCGTCATACAGCTTGGACCAGCGGATCCGTCCGAGCTTGCCTGTCATCTCCGGCCGGTCGATAAAGATGTTCTCGGCGGCCGACAGGTTGGAGAACAAATTGAACTCCTGGTGGATGATCGACACGCCCTGCTTCTGGGCGTCGAGCGGGCTGCCGAACGCGACCTCCTTGCCCTTCAGCCGGATGACGCCCTCCGTCGCCGGATAGACCCCGGACAAAATTTTCATCAGCGTCGACTTGCCGGCGCCGTTCTCTCCCATCAAAGCGTGAACCTCGCCCGGATACAGTTCGAAATGAACGTTGGATAAAGCTTTCACGCCGGGGAATTCCTTGCTGATTCCGTCCATCGTCAAAACCGGATGCTCCATGGTAGCTCACTTCCTATTCCCGTTGATCGGGCGAATGGGTCTTGCGTATGGCCGTTTTTGGGTATCTTTAATAAGACTAAGCGTTAATGCGACAAAGTCCTTGGATGCGACGATGCTTTACTGTTACGGCAACGGGGGGCGGTAAGAGACCGAATTCGCAGCGGAGCCGGCCTTACGGCCTTGTCTTTTGCGCTCCGGCAGAGAGATCTCGCCGTCCGCGCCCCCGTGCGCGGCTTACTTCAGTTTCTTGACGGAGCCGTGCTTCAGCAGTTCCACGCCGAGAACGACACACTTGGGGTTGCCCTGTTCCATCGGGACTTCCCTGATCTTGCGAACGAGCATTTCCGCCGCCTGCACCCCCATTTCCCTGGTGGGCCTTCGTACAACCGTTACTTGCGGCTGCACGAATTGGGCCAGCTCGTTCTCGTCGAAGCCGATCAGCGAGATATCCTCGCCCATTCGCAGGTTCAAATCGCGAATCGCCCGGATGGCTCCTTTGCAGAGCACGTTGTTGGCGGCGAATATCGCCGTAGGCGGCCGCTTCGATTGCAGAAGCTCGATCGTCAGCCGGTAACCGTCGGCTTCCGTCCAGCGACCCTGCTTGTGGCAATCGGGATCGGGCGCCAGCCCGCTTTCCAGCATCGCCTGCCGGTAGCCCCAGAAGCGGTCCTTGCCGTCGTTGAAGTCATGCTCGCCGTCGATCATGGCGATTCGCTCGTGCCCGTACTCGATAAAATGCTTCGTCGCCTCGTAAGCGCCGCGATAGTTGTCGATCATGACGCCGTCATGGTCGCAGTCGTTGAAGTAGCGGTCCACGAGGATGGTCGGTTTCTGAATTCCCCGATAGAACTCCGCTTCCTTGTGGCTGCCGATCAGAATGATGCCGTCCACGTTTTTTCCCAGGAAGCTCTCCAGGAAATCTTCTTCCTCGCTCTCGTCCCCGTTGGTGGAGAGGACGAGCGTGAAGAAGCCTTCCCGCTTGGCCACTTCCACCGTACCTTCGATCACCGCCGTGTAGAAGGGATTCTGGATTTCCGGCACCACGACCGAGAGCATCTTCGTCTTCTTGTTCACCATGGAGGCGGCCATCGTGTTCGGAACGAAATTCAGCTCCTGAATGATTTTGAGCACGCGCTTCCGGGTAGCGTCGCTCACGCGGTCCAGCCCGTTGATGACCCGGGAGACGGTGGCGACGGATACGTTGGCTTTTTTGGCTACATCTTTGATCGTGATGCTCCGGTTCGTCATGGGCTGCCTCCATCTCCAAAATTTTGTAATAACGTTCTTACACTATTTCCCTTATTGATCACATTGTTTCAATGGTGATCAACAGTTTATTTTGTCAAAACGTTTACGCAATTTCTGATCTCATTTTATTACATGGAAAAGCAGATTACAATGGGGTTTTGGCAAAGAAGTTGTTTTTTGAAGCGCTTTCCGATAAAAAACTTGACGCAAACTTGAAAATATAGGTAGGTAATTGGCGAAATCATCCGGTTTTTATGTTTGTGCGTCATATTATATGACATATCGTTTTATGCGAGTCAACCGTCTCGTCGGCTTTGTTCACATCCGGACCTGTAGACGGCCGGGCTCGGATGATCTCGCAGAAATCGACAGGGCACCGGTTCTATCATCCTATTTTTATATCAGTTTCTTCCTTTTTCCATGGTATAATATTCATGCTCTATATGCCTAATTTCCTAAAGCAAGAGAGTACTTACCGAGAGAGTGAAGGGAGAAAGTCAATTGAAGAAGGGGTTCATAACGGCTATGGCCTGCGCCGCTTTGCTGACCGCGAGTATCGCTCCCGGGGCAGCCTCAGCAGCGAGCGGAGGAGCCTACATCTATGTCGATGGAGTGCCGTTGCATTCGAAGGCCGTGACGAAGAACGGGGGTTCTTTCGTCCCCTTCCGCGAACTGTTCGAGCAGTTGGGGATGGGAATCGGATACGACCCCAAGCTGCAGCAAGTGACCGGTACAAAGGACGATCTGAAAATCACGTTCACGATCGGCAGTAAAACCGCTTACGTCAATGGCCGGAAAAAGGTGCTGCAGGCGGCTCCATTCACGCAGAGCGGCACGACCTACATTCCGCTGCGAATTGTCGGAGAAGCGACGGGAAATTCGGTAAATTGGTCTTCCCAGGCGAACCTCATCACGGTCAGCAGCCCCGATTTTAAGATCGCGGCCTACACCGTGGACGGCGTTACGGTTGTGGTGCAATCCAACGGTGCACTCCTTGTCGGACCCGCAGCCGACGAAGCTCTCGCCAACGAAAGGGAATTGGCGGAGGAGAAAGCCATTCGCGAGTTCCAATCCGAGTACGGCGTGATCAGTTCTTCGGATAAACCGACGGAGGAACAGTCAAAGGATCCCGGCTATAAGGGCTACCCCGACTACTGGGACGAGAACTACGCAGCCGCGGCGAAGGCCAACGAACCTCTACCGCCCTTGATGAGCGAAGGCTGGATCTCGCTTGCGATGCTGTCCAAGATCGAGAACGTCAACAGAATCGGCAACACCGACCCCAATACCGTTACGATCGCCAAATACATCGGTATCGAACTCGTACGCCTCGATATCGTACTGACGGACGAGTACAAGAAGGCGACGAACGGCGACTTCGTTCTCGGCGATGTCCACGTAAAGAAATATAAAGGGATGATGTATCTTAGCATCGAGGATTTGAAAACGTCCGGATTGATTGAATAACCTGGTCAATGCATTTTCCCGGAGGAAACCGCGGGTCCGAATTGTCACTAGAAATGAAAGAAATCTTGCAGCAGCAAGGCAGCATCCGCGGCAGGACCGCGGATGTTTTTTTCTTTAAAAGGGGGATTGACACTTTGAGGAAATCGGCTTATTCTTTTGATGAGTGAGTTACTCATTCATCAAAAAACCAAAGGAGATGTCATGATGAGCAAAACCAATGTATGGCCGGATCTGATTTTGAGGAAGCTTAATCAACGGAAAAACGCGCGAAAGCTTCGGTTGCAGTCGCCGAACGGGATTGCAGAAAGCCGATATGTTGCCATCGGCGGCATCGAGCAGTGGATTTCGATTCGCGGAGAGAACCGCCGCAATCCCATTCTCTTGTTCGTCCACGGCGGCCCGGCTTCCAGCTATTCCATCTTTAGCCCCTTGATTCGCGCCTGGGAGAAACACTTTACGATCGTTCAATGGGATCAGCGCGGAGCCGGCAAAACGTTCGGCAGAAACGGCAAGGAAGGCAGCGGCGCGATCACCTTCGAGCGTCTCGTTCAGGATGGGATCGAGGTTGCGCAATACCTGCTTCGCTCGCTTCGGCAAGACAAATTGATCCTTGTCGGCAGTTCCGTTGGAAGCGTCGTCGGGACACGGATGGCCAAGCGCAGACCCGAGCTTTTCCATGCCTATGTAGGGACGGATCAGAACGTCAATATCGAGGGACATCAACTGTCGTACCGGATGAATCTGAAGGGTCTTCGCGAAGCGAATTGCGCCAAAGGAATCAAGCTCTTCGAGCAAATCGGGCCCGATCCTTCCCGTTGGAGCCTGGAAGACTTCGACCGCAAGAATCGTTGGATGGTCAAAGTCGTCACGCCCGCTCCCAATATGATTATGGATCTCGTCCTGCCGTCGATGCTGGCATCGCCGAATCACACGTTCCGGGACATTCTCTCTTATTTCAAAGGCATGAATTACTCTCTCGCCCAACTGTTCGACGAGTTGATCTCATTCGACGCCCGCAAGCTCGGGACGAGGTACGAATTGCCCTACTTCATCTTCCAAGGGGATACGGATTTGGTCACGCCGGTCGAGACGGCGCGAGACTTTTTCGAGGACATTGAGGCGCCGCGCAAGGAATTCGCGCTGATCCGGAACGCCGGGCATCTCGCCTGCTTTGCCCGCCCCGAACCATTCCTCGAGCTGTTGGTTCAACGGGTGCTGCCTTTGACGCGAGCGACCGACCGCCGGTCTTCAGGAAGTGCCGCTGTGATATAATACGGGTAACTTCTCCAAAGATCGGAGCTTGAAGTCCAATGTCACCTTTAAACAAGCAGCAACTGGACCAAATCCGCGACGAGCGCTCGACGCAGATTAAGCAAGCGGCGCTCAAAGTGTTCGCCCGGCACGGATTTATCCGCACGAAGACGAGCATGATCGCGGCTGCCGCCGGCATCAGCGAGGGCCTCATTTACCGTTATTTCGAATCCAAAGACGTGCTCTACACGGCGATCGTCCGAGAGTTGATGGAAGATGCGGCGAGCGAGATCGACGACAGTCGGGCACTGCCGGGCACTCCCTACGAACAGATCAAGGAGCTGACCCGGAATATGCTGGACGCCGATAATCAATTCGCCTTCATGCTTATTCTCAAAGCGCGAAAGACGAACGAACTTCCATCGGAAGTTGCGCGGATCTTCGAACAGTATTCCGCCGATACGATGATCGAGCGGCTGCTGCCCATCTTCGTCAAAGGGCAGGAAATCGGACAATTCGCTCCCGGCGATCCCCGGCAGCTCCTATGCTGGTACATGTCCGTCGTCAACAGCCTCATCCTTCAGGAACAAGGCGATGAAGAATACGGGTTCCCGGACATTGACGTCTTGATGCGAATGCTAACCCGATAACCCCCCTACAGAACGCCCCCCGCCGGGAGACGGATGCGGACCTGCGTGCCGATGCCGAGGCGGCTTGCGATCGTGACGCCGTAGTCGTCGCCGAACGCCAGCTTGATCCGCTCGTTGACGTTCCGGATGCCGTAGCCGGTCTCCTGCATGGAGCGGACCTTGTCCAGCGCGTCCGGCGTCATGCCCATGCCGTCGTCGACGACCTCCAGCCAGATGTCTTCCGCTTCCCGGTAGCATCGAATGACGATCGTAATGCCCAGATCCTCGTCCCAGAACGCATGGTGAATGGCGTTCTCCACGAACGGCTGCAGCATCAGCTTGACGGACTGGTGCACAAGCGCCGTTTCGTCGATGTCGTATCGCACGCGCAGCATCTCCCCATAGCGGATCTGCTGAATCGCCACGTAGCTGCGGGTCAGCCGCAGCTCTTCGCTGAGCGTAATGATCGTCTTGCCCTTGTTCAGCGACACCCGATAAAACTTCGCCAGATGCGACACCATATCCTGAATCTGCGGATCGTCGTGCTTCATCGCCAGGGCCGAGATGGAGGCGAGCGTGTTATAGAGAAAATGAGGGTTGATCTGCGCCTGCAGCATGCTCATCTCCGCCTCTTTTTTGGACAGCTCCTTCTTGTACACTTCGTTGATCAGGTTTTTGAACCGCAGCGCCATCTTGCCCAGGGCGAACGACATTTGGCCGATCTCGTCGTGACCCATCGGAACGCCGCCCGGCAGATCGAAATCCTCCCGTTCGAGCCGGCGGATGTTCTTGAGCAGCGACTCGATCCGCTTGGTGGACAGACGGGCGACCAGGTAGATCAACACGACGCAAAAAACGATGCAGAACGAAGCGATCAGCAGAACCCGGTTGGACGAAGCTTTCGCTTCCCGGATGAAGCCGCTGTACGGAACGATGGAGATCGTCTTCCAGCCGTTGCGGATCGTGTTGGTGACGACCAGCACGCGCTCCCCTTTGTAGACCGTCTCGAATTGGTCCGCCGGCTTGCCGTTCGCGGGCATCGGAAGCAGCGCTTCGATGGGCGTGTTGAGCAGATCCTTGTTCTTGTTCGAGACGATCGTGCCGTGCTCGTCGACGATGAAGATGTCCTTGTCGCTGTCTTCCTTCGCCATCAGGGTATAGAGATCGTCCTCCTTCACGTCGATCGTGAGAATGCCGTACGGAAAGTTCAAGCTGTTGTAGTTCAAATACCGGACCAGCGTGAACATCGGCGGCGACTCCTGAAACGGAGCTTTGGCCGGCACGGCCGGGGTGACGGTAAAAATGACGTTGCCGTACGTCCGCTTCACTTTGTCGAACCAAGGCTTCTCGCGGATCAGGTCGTCCAGCGGCTTGATGAACAGATCGTCGAGCGGCATGTTCGCGTTCGTCGAGTAGATCGTGATCGCGTCGACTTCCGGATTGTTCGTCAGCGCGTTGTTCATCACGTTGTCGATGTAGCGGTAAGCGTCCAAATAATCGGCGTTGTCCCCATAGGATTTGACCAGGTACTCCTGGAGCGTCGAATCCAGATAGAGAGAGGCCGACAGCTTCGTATAGTTGTTTAGCTTGTTCTCCAGGTTGCTGCCGATCTGCGAGGTCATCGAGCTCATGTTGGCGTAGGTTTGCTTGACCAACTGGGTTTTGACGGAGTGATAGGAATAATAGACGAAGGAGAGCAGCGGCAAGATCGAGACGAGCAGGAACAGGACGAACATCTTGTTCCGCATGCTCAGGTTCAGGAACGGAGCGACTCCGTATTTACGCCAGACCGGCCGCAGCATGGGTCCGCCCCTTTCTACAGAAGTTTCTTGCGGTACTCGTTCGGCGTGACTCCCCGGTGCTTCTGGAACAGGGAGCAGAAGTAGGAGACGTTCTCGTAGCCGACCGCTTTCGCGATCTCGTGAATTTTGAGCGACTTGTTCCGCAGCAGCCCGGAGGCGCGGTCGATCCGGACCTTCGTCATATATTCGAGGATGGTCTGGCCGGTTTTCTCTTTGAAAAGCGTTCGGATATAGTTGGGCGACAGGTACACGCCCGCCGCCAGCTCTTCGACGGTGAGCGCCTCGCTGAACCGCGCGTCGATCAGTTCCCGGATCCGGTGGATGATCGGGAGGTTCTTGTCGTGGTCCTTCTCGCGGATCCGGTCCATCATCCGCCGGCACCAATCGGCGAGCGTCGCCTGGAGCTGGGCCAGCGATTGCGGCTCGGTGATCGCGCGCCAATCCGGCTCGATCGCCTCGGCCCCGTGCTGCCGCTCCAGCAGGGGGGAGAAGCGGCGCGAGATCTCGGTGGCCAGCTGCATCGTATCGGCGATGACGGCTTCGCGCCGCGTCCGGCTCTTGCGGAACGGAGCGAAAAAGCCCGCGAGCTCCGCCTCCATTGCTTCCGTCTGCAGATGAGCGACCGCATGGCCCAGCCGCTCGGCGACCGCCGCCGGACGAACCGCAGCGGTCTCCCGGCGAGGCTCGGCCTCATACGGCAGTACTGTGCCCGTGCCTTCGTAGAACTTGGCCGCGTTCGCCTCTCGGGCTTCCCCCCACAGCTCGGGCAGCTGCT
This sequence comes from Cohnella zeiphila, assembly GCF_014212055.1. GTDB lineage: Bacteria > Bacillota > Bacilli > Paenibacillales > Paenibacillaceae > Cohnella > Cohnella zeiphila. Next base: position 142,277 of record NZ_JACJVO010000005.1, read on the forward strand.
CCAAATACCGTCCTTCCGTTGACAGGCCGATCGTCAGCACGATGCCGGTGCGCCCTCGAATCTCTTCGAGCGCTTTTCCCCAGAACCGCCATACGCTCTCCGTTCCGCTATCGCCGTCCAAGTAAGCGATCGCGCCGAAGCGGCGCTCGTCGGCCTCCCACATGTAGTTGCTTCCGTTCAGCTCCGACCAGCCGGAGGCGAGGGAGGCCAGCACGTCCGCCCGCTCCCGGTCGTTCGCCTCGTCCCAGGTGATCAGGCAGACGATGTAATCGCCGGTCGGCGGAAGCGGGCGGGGGAGCATGGCGATGCGCCGCACCCATTCCTTGCGGGTCTCCGCCGAGCTTTCCGCGGCCAGGGAGCGAACCAGCTTCTCCTTCAGCCCTTCGGCGGATTCGGACAGCTGCTTGTCTTCCTCGCACTTCCGAATGACCCGCTCCATGAGCTGGGCCAGCTCGGCCTTATCGATCGGCTTGAGCAGATAGCCCATCGCCTCCATCGTCAGCGCCGCCTTGATATATTGAAATTCGTCGTGTCCGCTCAGGAACACGACTTTCACGTTTTTGTCGAACTGCTTCGCCTTTCTCGCGAATTCCAGGCCGTCCATGATCGGCATGCGGACGTCGGTCAGGACGATGTCGGGCCTCAGCTCCTCCTGCATGCGCAGCGCCTCCCGGCCGTTCCGCGCCGTCCCGACGACGGAGATGCCCATGTCCTCCCAGCGGATATAACGGGCGATGGCGTCGAGCTCCAGCTTCTCGTCGTCCACCAACAGAATCGTGTACATGCGATAATCCTCCTGCCCGCGAGATTCGATTGAGACGATCGAACTCTATTGTAGAAGCGATAACGGATTTCAACAATGACCCCTGCCGAAATCGCGTAGGTTTGAGGCGTATTTTCGAGAAACGGGATATGGATGCGCTTTCGAAGCCGCCCCTATAATGGGAATACGCTTAGCAGACAACGGGAGGAATTCGATGGAAGCTCGCATGGAACGGCAACGAGGGACGGGTTACGGGGCGGCGGCGGCCGGCCGCAGATGGAAGCGCGCCAAACAGCAGAAGTACCTGTATTTGATGATCCTGCCCGCCTTCGTCTGCACGCTGATCTTCGCTTACGGGCCCATGTTCGGGCTGTATATGTCCTTCATCAACTATTCTCCGGGAGGCGGCACGTTCTTCCACCAGTTTTTCCACAGCGACTTCGTCGGGACGGAGTGGTTCCGCTACTTCTTCACCAGCGGCGACTTCTACACCGTCATGCGCAACACGCTGGCCCAGAGCCTGCTGTCGTTGCTTCTCGGGTTCCCGGCGCCGATCATTCTGGCTCTGATGATCAACGAGGTTCGCGGCGGCATTTTCAAAAGAACGGTTCAGACGATGTCGTATCTGCCGCACTTCATCTCCTGGGTCATCGCGGCCAACGTCATCGTGACGCTGCTGTCGTCGCAGGGGGTCATCAACCAGCTCCTCGTCTCGCTGCACCTGGTCAAGGAGCCGATCCAATTCCTGCAGAACGGGCACATGTTCTGGTGGATCATCGCCTTCTCCAACACGTGGAAGGACATGGGCTTCAACGCCATCATCTATCTGGCGGCGATCGCCGGAATCAATCCGGAGCTGTACGAGGCGGCGCGGGTGGACGGCGCCAGCCGGTGGCGGCAGATGTGGAACGTGACGCTTCCGGCGCTCAAACCGACGATCGTCATCCTGTCCATCCTGGCCGTCGGCAACGTACTGAACGCGGGCTTCGATCAGCAGTACCTGCTGCAGAACACGACGGTGCTCAAATATTCGGACGTCATCGACACGTACACGTACCGGTACGGTCTCCAGAACGGCATGTTCTCCTACGGGGCGGCCGTCGGGCTGTTCAAGTCGGTCGTCGCCTTCGTGCTGGTCGTCCTCGTGAACGCCTGGTCCCGCAAAGTCAACGAGCAGTCACTTTATTAGAAGGGAGGCCGCCTGCATTGCCGACAACCAAGAGAAGCTCGGGGGACCTGCTGTATTTGTCCGTCGTGTACGTATGCCTGGCTATCGTTCTGATCATCACGTTTTATCCTTTCTGGAACATCCTGGTGCTGTCCGTCAACAGCGCCGACGATACGGTCCGCGGGGGCATCTACCTGTGGCCGAGAGTGCTCAGCTTCGCGAGCTATCGCGAGATTCTGGGCGACAGCGAAATTCTGAACGGCCTGAAGGTGACGGTTCTTCGGACGCTCATCGGCACGCCGCTGACCGTTCTCGTCATCAGCCTGCTCGCCTTCGCGCTCAGCAAGAAAGAGTTGGTCGGCGGACGGGCGCTGTCGCTGTTCTTCATCTTCACGATGTACTTCGGCGGCGGTCTCATCCCCTACTATATGATTCTAAAAAGCGTTCACCTGATCGACTCGTTCCTCGTGTACATCCTGCCGAATCTGATGAACGTGTTCTTCGTCATCATCGTGCGGACGTTCATGCAGGAGCTGCCGATCGAGGTAGAGGAATCGGCCAAGATCGACGGCGCGAACGACCTGCAGATTTTCGCCCGCGTCATTCTGCCGATCTGCGTGCCGGTGCTCGTGACGATCGGCCTGTTCTCGGCGATCAACCAGTGGAACTCCTGGTTCGATTCCTACGTCTTCACGTACAAATCCAGCCTCAAAACGCTGCAAGCCGTGCTCGTCAAAATTCTCAACCAATACCAGACGGATTCGTTCACGTCGAACGCCGGGCGGATGGCCGATTCGGCCAAGCGGCTCTCGGTGTCCTCGGATACGATCCGGATGGCGGCCACGATGGTGGCGACGCTCCCGATCATCGCGGTGTATCCGTTCCTGCAGCGTTATTTCGTCAAGGGCATGACGCTCGGAGCGGTCAAGAGCTGACTGCTGACGGAAGATTCCGAGAGGGGGGTGAAAGTTTCGATAAATTGGCAAGGCACTTCGGTGCAGCGTTGCGGTATTCTATATTTCGTATGGGGGGACATACCATGACATCTGTGAAAAAGTGGCTTGCGATCTCGTCGGGCCTCGTGCTGACCGCATCGGTGCTCGGCGCCTGCGGCAATAGCAATAACAGCAACAACGGGGCGGCGAGCCCGTCCGCTTCGCCCGCGGCTTCGGCCTCGGGTTCTTCCAGCCCGGCGGCTTCCGCCAGCGACTCCGGCGAACCGCTCAAGCCGATTACGCTCACGTTTTTCGACAAGAATACCGGGGACGCCTTCAACAATCCGGTCGCCCAAGAGATTACGAAGCGGACCGGCGTCACCGTCGAGATTCAGCAGCCCACGGGCAACCCGGCCGAGAAGCTGAACCTGATGCTCGCCAGCGGCGACCTGCCGGACATCGTGCTCATGGACCGCAGCAGCGACATCGTCAACAAGTATATCGCGGCGGGCGCGCTCATTCCGCTGAACGACCTCATCGACAAATACGGTCCCGACGTCAAGGAGATGTACGGGGATACGCTCAACAAGACCCGCTATACCGACGGCAAAAACTATTATCTGTCGAACTGGTACGGCTTCTCGGAGGGAGAGCCGGTCTTCGGCTTCAACATCCGGAAGGACCTTCTGACGGAGCTCGCCCCGGACAAGGCGGAGGGCGGCCAGCCGTTCACCGCGGACGAGTTCGAAGCGCTGCTCAAGAGCTTCAAGGAGAAGTATCCGACGATTAACGGCAAGCCGACGATCGCTCTGACGATGGACGGCTCCAACATGGGCGCCGTGACGGGCACGTTCAAAGGGATGTACGGACTCAAATCGTACTATGAGACGGACGGCAAGCTGCAGTACGACGTCGAGGATCCGAAATACCGCGAGATGATCCTCTACATGAACAAGCTGTATCGCGAAGGGCTGATCGACGTCGACTGGGCGATCAACAAGAAGGAATCCTGGCTGCAGAAGCTGTCGTCCGGAGCGGTGTTCGCTTCGACCGGCGCTTACTGGGATCTGGGCGACGCCAACAACGCTCTCAAAAAAGACGGCGGCGAAAAGTCGGAGATGTACGCGTACAAGGTCGTCGCTCCGGGCGTCGATCCGGCGAAGACGACGTACGGGCCGTCCAGCTCGCTCGGATGGGACGCGATCGGCATTACGAAGGCGAACAAGGATCCGGAGCGGACGATGCAGTTCATCAATTTCCTCGCCAGCGAGGAAGGCCAATACTTGCTGCAATGGGGCATCGAAGGCAAGGATTGGGATATGGTGGACGGCAAGCACGTTCCGAAGCCGGAGACGCTGCAGGGCTTCAAAGACGATTTCACGAACTACTCCAAGAAGACGGGCATCCGCAAGTGGACCTGGTTCATCAAGAGCGGCAAGGGCTCGGACGGAACGGTGTACGATATGGCCGTTCGCTATCAGCGGGGCGAGGTCGACCAGATGGCGATCAAGAACCTGGCCGATTCCGCTTGGAACACGGACGCCTACGATAACCTGGGCCCGCAGGGCGGCACGCCGGAAGCGCTGGTGGCGCAGAAGGTATCGGACATCATGAACCAGTCGGTTACGAAGGCGATTATCGCGAAGACGGAAGACGAAGCGAACGCCGTGTTCGACAAGATGCTGTCCGACATGAAGGCGGCCGGCAGCGAGAAAGTAGAGAAGATCATCAACGACAACTATCAAGCGCGTCTGGCTCTTTGGAAGTAAGCCGGGCAGCGGAGAGGGGGAGCCGGCGGCGCGCCGTCTCCCTCTTTTTATGGGGAATGGTTGGCGAAAGAGAGTAACGAGATTTCTCACATTCGCGGGAAAGCAGCGAAGAAGGCGAAAGAGAGTAACGAGATTACTCACATGGGCGGAAATGCGGCTGAGTAGGCGAAAGAGAGTAATGAGATTACTCACATAGACGGAAATGCTCAGGGGATCTGGCACGTGTTTATTAGAGGAGGCGTTATTATGACAACGGTACAATGGGAGCTGCAAGAGAAAGCGGCGCGGATTCGCAACGGCCGGATGAGCGTCGAGGTCGATTTGGCGGACGGCAAAGCGAGGATCGAATGGAGCGGCGGGGACGGGGAGCCGGCAGGGTTCATTCGCAACGCGGTAAGCGTGGTGCTGCTGGACGGAGCGACGAAGTCGACGGCGGACGCGGCATCGCGCGAGAGCTCGGTCCGGGAGATCAAGGACGCGTTCGGTAAGGGAGCGGAACTGAGCATCGTTCACCGGCTCGGCGACGGGACGGAGCTAACGCAGAGTTGGTCGCTCTACGACGGCCTAAACTACGGCTTCGTCCGGTTGGAAGCGCGTGGGGCGGACGGCCGAATGCTGGAGACGAACCGCATCGCGCCGATCAGCGCGTTGGCCGAAGAGGGTGCTGCTGGTTTTGAGTCGGAGAGCTCGGAGGTGAATTCGGGAGCGCGCAGGGAAGCGGCCTTGAGAGCGGATTCGGACGAGAATTTGGGAGAGCAAAGGGGAGCGACCCGGAGAGCGGACTCGAAAGCAATTTCGGGGAGCGGCACGGAGACCGGCTCGGCGGCACGTTCGGCCGGGCAGGCTGACGGCGAAGCGCTGCGGGCACTGCTTGTCCCGTACGACAACGACAAGTGGGTGCGCTTCGAGTCGGTGGCGATGCCGGGCAAGCTGGAGAGCTACGAGGCGACGGCGGTCTATCGGAACGGTACGCGGAACGGTCTCGTGCTCGGCTCCGTCACCCACGATACTTGGAAAACGGGAATTCAGATCGAAGGTGCCGACGGCAGCGCCGTTCATCGGCTGGAAGTCTACGGGGGAGCCGCCGGAGAGTATACGCGGGATACGGTTCCGCACGGCGCGGTGGCGGGGGAAACCGTCGTCTCGCCGACGGTCTTCTTCGGCTTGTTCGCCGATTACCGCGACGGGATGGAGACGCTCGGCCGGGCCAACGCCCGGATCGCGCCGCCGCTCGCGTGGGAAGGAACCGTGCCGTTCGGCTGGAACAGTTGGTCGGCCGTGGGCAGCGGGCTATCGTACGACAGCTATGTCGCCGCCGCCGATCTGATCCGGGAGGTGCGCGGCCATGGCTTCCATGACGGCGGCGTGACTTACGTCAACTTCGACGCGTTCGGTTCGAACCTGACCGCCGAGGAGCGGAGACGGGCCGTCGATCACGTGCATCGCAACGGACAGAAGGCGGGGACGTACTGGACGCCTTTCACGTATTGGGGCAAGCCGGAGGAAGCCGGCGATCGGGTCGTCGAAGGGACGGACGGGCGCTACCGGTACTCGGATCTGCTGCTGCGGGACGAAGCGGGCAACGTGCTGCCCGATCTGGACGGCGGCTGGGCGATCGATCCGACGCACCCGGGCAACCTGCTGCGCACGGAACGGACGCTGAAGCAGATCGCGGAGGACGGCTACGAATACGTCAAGCTGGACTTCATGGCGCACGGGGCGCTCGAAGGCAAGCATTACCGCTCGGATATCCGCACGGGCATCCAGGCCTATAACGAGGGGATGAGACAGATCGTGTCGCTGCTCGATCCGCGGCGGATCGGCCGGCCGTTTTTCATCCATCTGTCGATCGCGCCGCTGTTCCCTCATTCCTACGCGCACGGCCGACGCATCTCCTGCGACGCGTTCGGAGAGCTGAAGGACACCGAGTACATGCTCAATTCCGTGACGTACGGCTGGTGGATGCACCGGACGCTCTACGCGTTCAACGACCCGGACCATACGGTTCTGTACAAGAGCTTCAACCACGAGCCGACGACCGAGGCGGAAGGCCGGAGCCGCCTGAACGCTTCGCTCATCGCAGGCACGGTTCTGCTGATGGGCGACGATTACCGGGAGCCGGAGGCCCGGCGTCGGGCGCTCGCCTGGCTGACCGATCCGGCGCTGATGGCAGTCGCCCGGCGGGGCGAGACGTTCGTGCCGCTCGAAGGCGACTCGGGAGATCGGGCGACGCCGGTCTTTATTCGCATGGAGCCGGACGGCGGCGCTCACGTAGCCGTATTTAACTATGCGAAAGACCGGCCGGCGGAGCTGACCGTCGATCTGGCGCGCATCGGCTTGGACGATGAAGCCGACTGGCGCTGCGAGGATTTGTGGTCCAAGGAGGAGCGCAGCGTCGAGGGGCAGCTGACCGTATCGCTCGCTCCGGCCGAGTCGACCCTGCTGAAGCTGTCGCGGGCCGACTGAACCGGAAGCGCAAAAAAATGGGATAGATTCGCGCGGTTATGTCCGATGCCGGAGCTCCTTCCGGAATACACTCGATCTTAAAGCAGCTTGCATCGACATGATCCCGTTGAAGGAGAGATGAACCGCATGAATCGTCCCATCATCGGTCCGCTGGCGTCCGCTCCCCGCGTCGTTCGCCACGCGGGCAATCCGATTCTGACCGCCGAAGACGTTCCTTACCGGCCCGCGCTTGTCTTCAATGCCGGCGTCGCCAAGTTCCAGGGCAAGTACGTGATGGTTTTCCGCAACGATTACGGCAACCCGGAGGAGCGGACGCTTCTGCCGAGCAGCACCACCAATCTGGGGCTTGCCTTTAGCGACGACGGGGTGAATTGGGAGGTCCGGCCCCGGCCGCTGTTCGTTCTGGAAGGACCGGAGGTTATCCGCGTCTACGATCCGCGGCTGACGGTGATCGACGGACGCTGCTATATGTGCTTCGCGGTCGATACGCCACACGGCATTCGCGGGGGGATCGCCGTGACCGACGATCTGGAGCGGTTCGAGGTGCTGAGCCTGTCCGTGCCGGACAATCGCAACATGGTGCTGTTCCCGGAGAAGCTCGGCGGGAATTACGTCAGGCTGGAGCGTCCGTTCCCGATCTACGGGCGAGGCGGCGGAAACCGCTTCGACATCTGGCTCTCCGAGTCGCCCGATCTGCGGTTCTGGGGCAACTCCGGGCTGCTGCTCGGCGTGGAGCACGTCCCGTTCGCCAACGACAAGCTGGGACCGGCCGCTCCGCCGATCCGGACGGAGAAGGGCTGGCTGACGCTGTTCCATGCCGTGGACGTAGACCCGAGCCGCGGCAAGAACGGCTGGGAAGACGCGTGGATCAAACGATACACGGCCGGCGTCATGCTGCTCGATCTGGATGATCCGACACGGATCGTCGGGCTAAGCAAGAAGCCGCTGATGGCGCCGGACGCCCCGTACGAGCGGGAAGGCGGATTCCGCAACCATGTCATTTTTCCCGGCGGAATGATCCTGGAAGACGGCGGAGAGGTGAAAATCTACTACGGGGCGGCCGACACCTACGAATGTCTCGCGACGGCCGACGTGAACGATTTGATCCGGCTCTGCCTGGACGGCCGGGGAGATTAGATGGGCATGCAACGGAGGGCTTCTGCTTACGACAAGCAAAAGCCCTCCCTGTTTTTTCTACGACGGCATAATGAACGAACAATTTTCATCTCCATCACTTCACCACCGCCCGAAAAAAGGTGCGATATTGTACGCAAGCGCACAGGCTCGCCTCCGAAGTCTGCCGAATGGGCTCTTGATGCGATGATTTGCATCGTTGTCGCACCGGCTGCCGGGTAAGCCCTATGAATGGACATGCATGTCCCACAAACTTTGTTAGTCGATGATGCCGCTGTAGTTTTTTTACACAAGATGACGTAACGGACCTCGGCGACGTGATATACTTTTCAAGAAATCGTTATGATATTTTCTAGCATAGGAGCCAGGTTCGAGAATGCAGCCTACTCAACAGAAGGCTCCGAAAGAGGCGGAAGCCCGCAAGGGAAAAGCCGGCGTTTTGCTGGAACTCTTGACGGTATCCACGAAGCTGGGGCTTACTTCTTTCGGAGGGCCGACGGCCCATCTGGGTTATTTTCACAACGAATATATTCAACGCCGAAAATGGATGGACGAGCGAAGCTACGCGGACTTGGTCGCCCTCTGCCAATTCCTTCCCGGCCCGGCGAGCAGCCAGGTCGGCATCGGAATCGGCGTAATCCGGGCGGGGCTGCTTGGAGGTCTCGTCGCCTGGGTAGGCTTTACTTTGCCTTCCGTCATCGCGCTCGTAGCGTTTGCCCTCTTGCTGCAAGGTTTTGATATCGGGAGCGCCGGGTGGATACACGGGCTCAAAATCGTGGCCGTGGCGATCGTGGCTCACGCCATACTAGGCATGGGGCAAAAGCTTGCGCCCGATCGGAATCGGGCGACCCTGGCCGTCCTTGCCGCGGTTGTCGCATTATGCTGGCAATCGGTTTTCAGCCAGGTGGCCACGATCATGGCCGCGGGGGTCGTCGGCGTGCTGCTTTATCGCAAAGAAGCGGGAGAGAAGCCTCCGGACCTGCGGATCGCGATCGGCCGCCCTCTTGCCGTCGTTTGTTTCGTTCTGTATTTCGGCCTGCTGGCGGCGCTTCCGCTTCTCAAGGGATTCGGCGAGGATGGCGGATGGCTGGCGATGTTCGACAGCTTCTACCGTTCCGGTTCATTGGTATTCGGCGGAGGGCACGTCGTTCTTCCGCTTCTCCAGCGCGAAGTCGTTCCGCCGGGTTGGGTCAGCCAGGAAGATTTCTTGGCGGGTTACGGGGTCGCCCAAGCGGTTCCGGGACCGCTGTTTACATTTGCCGGCTACCTTGGCGCGATGGCCAAGGGGATTCCGGGGGCGGCGATCGCCACCTTGGGGATTTTCCTGCCGGCTTTTCTTCTCGTCATCGGCGCGCTTCCTTTTTGGAACGGGTTGAGAAACAGTCCAAGAATACAAGGGGCGCTGGTCGGAATCAATGCGGCCGTCGTCGGGATCCTGCTGGCCGCGCTCTACGACCCGCTTTGGACTTCGGCCATCCTGCAGCCGACGGATTTCGGGCTGGCCGCGATTTTGTTCGCGATGCTCGTTTTCTGGAAGCTGCCGCCGTGGGCGGTCGTGATTGCCGGCGCGGCGGGCGGAATGCTTCTAGGACTGTTGTAATCGCCTTTTGCGGTACTCGCCGGGGGAGAGGCCCTTGCTCTCCCGGAAAACGCGGGCGAACCCTTTGTACGAGCGAAACCCGACCTCCAGCGCGATCTCCAGCATGCTCATATCCGTGGCGGCCAGCAGGCCGCATGCATGGCGCAGGCGAATCTCGTGCAGCAATTGGACGAAGCTCGTTCCGGTGTGCCGCTTGATAGCCGCGCTGACACGGGAAGGATGCAGGGAGAACCGCGCGGACAAATCGCTTAACGCCATGTCTTCCCGGTAGTGACCGTGAATGTATTCGATGATCGACCATGCGTAGCCGCCTTTTCCGGAGAGTTCGCTCTTCGGATCGGGCGGCTTTTGGCGTTCGCCGGCCCGCAAAAACCGAATGAGCGTCTCGTGCAGCTTCAACGTCACGTATTCCCGCGACAGCAGGCGCCGCTCACGGGATTCGCGAAGCATCTCCTCGAACAGATGAACGAGCGGAGGCAGCGACGACTCTTCGAACTGGTGAAACGGCAAGCGGTTGCCCGTCACCCCGTCCAGCAGCCGGCGCGAGCCGGGATCGGCAGACGGTACGAGCAGATCCATCGCGAACATGCAGTTGTACAAGCGCAGCGATTCGGAAGAGGTGGTGACGATCTCGTGGATCTGATAGGGGAGCAGCAGGGTAAACGTGCCGCGGCGCATCGGATGCGTCTCCCCGTTAATCTTCTCCAGGCCTTCCCCCTCGATCACGAGCGAGCATTCGAGGAAGTCGTGGCGGTGAGCGGGAAAAGCGCGGCGGATCTCGTTCAAGGAAAGATGGAACGGGAAGTCGGGCGAGATCAGCTCGTAATCGGACAAATGTTTGTTCGTCGGGTATACCGTCATGTAGGCGCCTCCCGGCCGGCGTTGCGGACGCTGTCAAATTAGTTTCTATTCCTCGACACATACGGATAGATCGGATCTCTTAATTCGAAATCATACGTTTTCTCGTTCACCATTCCAACCACTTTATCGGAATCGTAAAGATCAAGCAGAAATCCGGCCATTTCTTTTGCGGTATGATATTGGGGGACTCTCCCTTTATAAATAAACTCATCCATGCCGAAGGCGCTTTTAATAAATTCGGTTTCGGTTGAAGCGGGAGCCAGGACTTTTGCTTGCAGGGCGGCTCCTTTTTCATTCAATTCTTGCGCGAGACCTTCCGTAAAGGCGCTTACATAGAACTTGGTCGCGCAGTAGGTCACCGAATAGCCGACTATTTGGTATCCTCCCCCCGAAGATACATTAATGATCCGGGTTCCTTCGACATCCGCATAGTCGCGTGCATAAAGTGAGGACAGAACGGTTACGGCTTCCACATTCACGCGAAGCATCGTCAATATTTTATTTGCATTTTGTTCTCCGACGGAAGCAAAGTTTCCGATCCCGGCATTGTTGATCCAAGTCTCGATCCGATAATCCCGAAGACTATCGTAGAATTCATTAACACGAGCCGTAACAGACAAGTCGACGGTTCGAACGACGACATCCAGATCCGGGTTCATGCCGGCCACTTTTGATTTTAACTCTTCCAATTCCGCCGTTCTTCGTGCCGCCAGGATTAAGTTTTTTCCGCGGGCCGCAAAAGCGAGTGCCGTTTCATACCCGATTCCCGAACTGGCTCCCGTAATGACCGTATATTTCATATCATCATCCTCCTGTTCCTTAACTCTCAAAACCGCGGATATAAGCTTCCTGTTGCTTGAGCATATAATCCGAAGCCTTTCTCATCATCTCGGTAAAAAGCAGGCTTTCTTCCTCTCCCAGATGCTTGACGAGACCGACGAACATGCCGAGGCGGGCTTCGTTAATACGCTGTATATACTCTTTGCCTTTCTCCGAGAGCCGGATTCGGACAACCCGCCTATCGGCCGGATCGGCCTGACGCTCGACAAGTTCCTGTGCCTCCAGACTGTTGATATGGTGCGTTACCGTTGGAGAAGTGACGTTCAGTTTCCCGCTTATTTCCGAGACCATCAATCCCGGACCGTCATCCTTGGCATTCCTGCTGATGTAATAGAGAACCATAATCTCGCCCGGCTTTTGATGGTATAGCGAGCGATTCTGCATCCTATTTCCGCTAACCTGCGATTGAAAGTACGATTCCATTAACTGCATGGCTATGTTCTTCTGCCTGTCCGTCAAACCGGTCCCTCCCCGAACGCGCATATCGCCATCAAATCGCTGCGCTAAATCGCAAAATGATAGATATTCTATTAGATAGATTATCTATTAAATAGATGTTCTAAGTATATGGAAACAAGAAAAAATAGTCAAATCGTTTCGGCCGGTCGGCCGGGGCGAAAATCGTCCCGATCGCAACAGTTATTGTCCGGATCGGCCATGAATTCGCCGGAGCGGTCGATTATGATGAGGGGGAAATCGGTTACATAAAGCGGCGGAACGGCCGCCGGGCAGGGAGGGAACGAACCTGAGCGAGACGATCGGAGTGGGCGTGCTCGGCTTCGCCCACGGTCATGTCGGAGCGTATTGCGCGGAATGGAGAACGGCCGATTACGGCGTGCGCGTTCTGGCGGGATGGGATCATGACGCGGCCAGGCTGGATGCGGCGGCGGCAGAGTACGGTTTGGCGCCGTATCCGGATGTCGGGGAGCTGCTGGACCGCGAAGACATTCGCGCGGTCGTGATCGGAGCGGAGACGTCCCGGCATGCCGAACTGGCGGAGCTTGCCGCCGATCGCGGCAAGGCGATCGTGCTGCAGAAGCCGATGGCGCTGACGCTCGCCGAGGCGGAGCGGATCCGCGCCGCGGTGAGCCGGAACGGAGTGCCGTTTACGCTGGCGTGGCAGATGAGGGTCGATCCGCAGAACGTTCAGATGAAAAAGTGGCTCGAGAGCGGAGAGCTCGGCCAAGTATTCATGGTTCGCCGCCGTCATGGCCTGTCGATGGGGCTGAGTGCCGACTTTGCGAATTCGTGGCACGTCGATCCGGCGCTCAACCGGGACATCTGGGCCGACGATTGCTCGCACCCGGCCGACTTCGTCCACTGGCTGCTTGGCGTCCCGGAGACGGTGACGGCGGAGATCGAATCGCTGTACAATCCGCGCATTCCCAGCGACAACGGCATCGCCGTCTATCGTTACCCGGGCGGGCCGATCGCCGAAGTGAGCTGTTCGTTCACGTGCGCGGCGGCGGAGAACACGACGGAGATCGTCTGCGAGAAAGGAACGATCGTGCAAAACTTCGGCGACGCGGTCAGCTGCAACGTTCCCCGCCCGGAGCAAGCGGCGGCGCTCAAGCGGTTCGACGTCGGGACCGGAGCTTGGACCGAGAGCCCGATCGCGGCTCCGCCGAACCACGGCTTCCGGATCCGCGCGCTGGCCGGACCGCTGGCCGAATTTATCGGCGGCAAGCGGGAGCCTCTGGCGACCGCGGAGGAAGGAATCGCCTCGCTGCGCATGGTGCTGGCCACCTACGTTTCGTCTCGCGAGGGCAGGCGGGTTCGTCTGGACGACCCGGCTTTGGAGCAGGTTTGACATTTTCCCCCAAAAAAAGAGGAGGTGAAGTTTCCGGCTTGCGGCACGGGCGCAGGCTCGGAAACGAAGCGATGGCAGTCAAGATCGGAATCGTCGGCATGAACGGAATCGGCAACAACCATGCGAACTGTTACAAGACGGATGAGCTCGCCGATCTGGCGGCGGTCTGCGACGTCGTTAAGGAACGGGCCGATGCGGCCGCGGAGAAGCACGGCGTCAAGGCATATTACAGCCTGAAGGACATGATCGAGAACGAGCCCGATCTGGAAGTGGTCGACGTCACGACCGGCGGCATCGACAACGGGAGCTGGCACTTCGAGCCGGCGATGGAAGCGATCGGCTACGGCAAGCACGTGCTGGTGGAAAAGCCGCTCAGCAACGATGTCCGCGAAGCTCGCGAGCTGGTCGCGGCGGCGGATCGCAAGAAAGTTTACCTGGGCTGCAACCTGAACCACTACTTCACGTCTCCGGCCGAGAAGGCGAAGCAGTACATGGAGAGCGGAGATATCGGCGAGACGGTTTACTGCCTGGCGAAGATGGGCTTCAACGGCGGCGAAGCGAATTACGGCCTGGCGGCATCGCCGAAGATCAAGGGCCATCCTTATTTTCACATGAGGGCGTTCCTGACTCACCCGCTCAGCGTCATGCGTTACTTCTGCGGCGACGTGACCCATATCCAGACGTTCTCCGACCGTCCCGGCTTCCGCCGGAGCGCGGGAGACGTCATGGTCTCGATCAACAGCATCCATCTGAAATTCGCGAGCGGCGCCGTCGGATACTTGCTCAGCCAACGGGGCGATGCGGTGTACGGACTCGGCGGCTGGTGGAGCCTGGAGCTGGCGGGCACGCGCGGCACGTTCTGCATCGAGAACTGCGTCGAGAAGATCTCCTATTGGCGCGCGGATAAAGGCATTCCGGCGATCAGCGTCCAGCCCGAGCCGGTTGTGACGGACTTCGGCACGAACGATTTCAATTCGACGTTCGGCAACCGGCTGCACGCTTTCCTTGAAGATGTCTCCAATAAGGTGGCGTTCGAAAATTTGCGCGGAAGCGGGCGCGACGCGCTGGCCGTGATGGAGTATACGCACGCCGTCCAAGAATCGTACGAGCGCGGCGGCGAGCTCGTTCGGCCGAATCCGCTGCCGCCGCTGCACGGCGACCCGCACTTCATGAAGTAAACAGGAGGGATCATACATGATCAGTTTGGGAGTCAACTCCGTATTGTTCAAGCAGTTCGATTTCGCCACGGCGGCGCGCGCGATCGCGCTGGCCGGATATGACGGCGTGGAGATCGCGGCCATTCAGGGGATGTGCGAGCATCTGGACCTGAGCCGCTGGAAAGAACAGAAAGCCGAGCTGCAGGCGATCGTTCAGGAGAACGGGCTGCGGTTCCTGTCCACGGAGGTCGCTTCGCTGAGCGAGGAAAGACTGCTGCCGGCGTTCGAGGCCGCGGCGGAGATCGGCATTCCGATCGTCAACGTCGGACCCGGAGGCAAATCGGGCGTCGAGGAGGACCTCGCGGCTTCGATCGATCGCCTTGGCCATATGGCCGACCGGGCCGCTTCCTACGGCGTGACGCTGTGCGTCAAGGCGCACGTCGGCAACGCGATCTACAACACGCCGACCACGCTGCGCGCGATGAACGAGATCGCCTCGCCGGCGTTCGGCATCGACATGGACCCGAGCCACATCCACCGCTCCGGCGAGAACGCCGAAGAGGCGCTGCCGGCCGTGCTGAGCCGGGTGAAGCACGTGCACATCCGCGACTGCAAGGGACGCGAGCAAGGACCCGGCCCGATCGAGCTGCAGGCGTGCGGCCGCGGGGACATCGACCTGTACGGCTACTGCAAGGCGATGGTCGACGGCGGCTACGACGGCCCGGTCGTGCTGGAAGTGATCGGCGCGACTCCCGAGCATACGCTGGACCGCTTGTCGATCGTGGCCGCCGAATCGTATGGCTACCTGAACGCCTGCCTGAAGCGGCTGGGCGCCAGGTAAAGCGCGGGACTCCGGCTTCGGCGGAATGGGTGAAAGAGAGTAACGAGGTTTCTCACATTGTCGGGGCTTCGGCGAAATCGGCGGAAGAGAGTAACTGGATTCCTTACATTGGCGGGGCTTCTGCGAAATCGGTGAAAGAGAGTAACCGGATTACTCACATTAGCGGGACTTCGGCGGAACTGGTGAAAGAGAGTAACTAGATTACCTACATGAGCGTAACGATAACGAGATGGGCGAAAAAGGCACAACAGTTTTTTCCACCGGATATTGATAGCAAGAGGAGGAACTTATCGATGGCATCCAAAAAGTCGCAGAAGCCGAAAAAGCCGAAAGAATGGAAACAACCGAACATCGTCATTTTCGGCATCGACAGCTTGCGCCGCGACCATATGAGCTCATACGGTTATACGCGGTTGACGACGCCGCATATGGATCAGGTCGCCCGCGAGGGCGTGCTGTTCGAGAACCACTTCAGCCCGAGCATTCCGACGACGCCGGGCTACGCATCGATGCTGACGGGGCGGGACGTTTTCGGCACCGACGTGGTGGCGCTGCGCCACCAGGGCCCTCTCGGCGATCACGTCAAGACGCTGGCGGAGACGCTTGCCGACAACGGCTACAACACGACTTGCATCGGGTTCACGGGCAATCCGTCCTCGCGCGGCTTCCAGACGTACCTGGACTACGAATCGTGGCTGCCGGACGCGTCCGGGCGCGCGCCGAAGGCGCAAAACCTGAATGAAGTAGCGGTGCCGGAGCTGGAGCGGCTGGCCGCGGACGACAAGCCGTTTTTCCTGTTCATGCGGCATATGGACCCTCACTCTCCTTATTTGCCGCCCGCCCCTTATGAGCGGATGTTCTACGGCAGCGACGAGAAAGATCCGTCCAACGATTCGATGGAGCCGGTATACGGCTTTAAGCCGTTCGCCGATTTCCTCAAATCGTGGATTCCCGAAGGCGTCACCGACCAAGAGTACGTCACCGCCCAATACGACGGCGCGGTCGCGTACATGGACGCGGCGATCCAGACGATTTTCGCCAAGCTGAAGGCGCTCGGCGTCGAGGAAGACACGCTGGTCGTCATCACGTCCGACCACGGCGAGACGCTGTACGAGCACGATTGCTTTTTCGACCATCACGGCCTGTATGAATGCACGCTCGTCGTTCCGCTCATCCTGAAGTTCCCCGGCCGCCTTCCGGCAGGGAGGCGGATCTCGGACGTGTCGCTCATCTCGGACATTATGCCGACCGTCCTCGACCTGCTCGGGATCGACAGCGGGCTGCCGTTCGACGGACGCAGCCTGACCGGCGTCATCGCCGGCGAATCGGCCGAGCGGAAAAGCGAATTCTACATCACGGAGTGCACCTGGATGCGCAAGCACGGCTGGCGGACGCCGGAGTGGAAGCTGATCTGCGCGTTGGAGCCGGATTTCCATTTCAAGCCGGAGGTCGAGCTGTATAACCTCATCCGGGATCCGGAGGAGAACGTCAATCTGGCCGAGTCGGAGCCGGAGGTCGTGGAGCTGCTGCGCGAACGGATGAACCGGTATATCGCCAAACGCGAGAAGGAAGTCGGCCGCACGAACCCGATCTATACGAACCTGAACTGGGCCGGGCTGAACCGTCCGTTCGAATCCTCTCAAGATGCCTACGACTCTCTTCATATCGGGTCGATCGCGAACGCAAGGTCTCTTCAAAGCAAGGGCAAAGGGAAGAAGAAGAAGGCCTAAGTGACCGTTGAAAATGAAACGCTGACAGCGGACCGCCCACAGGGGGCGGAAGTTCGGCGGATAGAGAGCAAGAGGGCAGTCTAGCTGCCCACACAGGCGAGCGGTCATACGCTCGGCCGAATTGACCACGGAAAGGGCGGGCTCGCCATGATCAAAGTCGCCGTCGTCGGCGTCAATCATATCGGCAACATTCACTGCCGCGCCTACCGGCAGCACCCGGATACGGAGCTGGTCGCCGTCTGCGACCTGATCTCCGAGCGGGCGGAAGCGGCGGGGCGCGAGCACCGGGTTCCCCATTACGCCGATCTGCGCAAGCTGCTCGAGAAGGAGACGGTCGACGTCGTCGTCGTGGCGACCGCGGGCGTGGAGAAGGGCAGCCACCACTTCGCCCCGGCGATGACGGCGATGGAGGCGGGGGTCGACGTATTCGTCGAGAAGCCGCTCTCCAACGACATCGAAGAGGCGCGCAAGATGGTCGCCTTCGCCCGGGAAAAAGGCGTCCGGCTGGCCTGCAACCTGAACCACCGGTTTACGCCGGCCGCCTACAAGGCGAAGGAGCTCGTGGAGCAGGGCAAGCTGGGCGAGCTGCTGTTCGTGAACATGCGGCTGACGATCCGCAACCCGCAGGAAGATACGGAATGGCTCCATATGCGCGCGCTGCATCCGCACTCCGTCGACGTCATGCGCTACTTGGCGGGCGACATCGCCAGGGTTCAAAGCTTCATGACCAAGGCGCCGGGGCGGCAGAGCTGGTCGACCGCATCGGTCAACATGGAGTTCGCCTCGGGCGCGGTCGGCCATCTGACGGGCAGCTACGACATGTCGATGCGCCATCCGATCGAATTTTGCGAGGTGGCCGGCAGCGAAGGAAGGCTGATCATCGACAACGTCTACGAGAGCATGACGTTCTACCCGCATCATTCCGACGAGCTGACCGTGATTCGCAATTCGCTGTTCGGCGGAATGAAAGGGTTCGACGACACGTTCGATCAGCGGATCGGACGGTTCATCGAGGAACTGAAGGCGGGCGCGGGACCGGACGCGATCTCGGCGTCGGGCGCCGATGCGCTGGCGGCGCAGGAAGCGATCGAGGCGGCCATCCGCTCGCACAAGCTCGGAGGCGCTCCGGTCGAAGTGCCGCAAGGCGAGACGAGGTAAGCAAGCATTGGAGCAATCGGAGGGGACAGACATGAACGGCTACCAGGGAGCGGTAATGTGGTTTACCGGACTGTCCGGCGCCGGCAAAACGACGACGGCCCGCTATGCGGCCGGCAAGCTGAGGGAGCGGGGCCGTCTCGTCGAGGTGCTGGACGGCGACGAGCTGCGGCACACGGTATGCAAAGGACTCGGCTTCACCCGCGAGGACCGGTTCGAAAATATCCGGCGCGTCGTCTATTTGGCGAAGCTGCTGTCGCGCAACGGCGTCGACGTGCTCGTCTCGGCGATTACGCCGTATAAGGACATGAGAGATTACGCGCGCGGCGAGCTTCCGGGCTATGCGGAAGTCTACGTGGAATGCCCGCTTCAGGTGTGCGAGGCCAGAGACGTCAAAGGCTTGTACGCCAAAGCCCGTAAAGGGGAAGTGACGGCGTTCACGGGAATTTCCGATCCGTACGAGACGCCGGAGCATCCCGAACTGACGCTGCGGACCCAGTCCGTGTCGCTCGAGGCGAACGGCGCGGCCGTGGTCGAGTGGCTGGAGCGCCATTCCCCGCTGCCGGGATGGGCGCCTCGGAATGGGAAGGCCCTGCCATGAAGATCGTCATGGTATCGCTCGATACGCTGCGGGCGTCGCGGCTCGGCTGCTATGGCTACGGCAAGCCGACGAGTCCGCATCTGGACCGGATCGCCAGCGAAGGCGCGCTGTTCGAGAAGGCGTTCGCCGCCGACATTCCGACGGAAGTGGCGCACACCGGCATCTTCACCGGCAAAGTCGGCCTGACGACCGGCGTCGTCTCGCACGGCTCGGAGCTGGCCCATCTGCCCAAGTCGGCGGAATGGATGCCGTCGCTTCTCCGGGCGGCCGGCTTCGCGACCGCCGCGGTGGACAATTTGTACCAGCTCAAGGAATGGTTCGCCCGCGGCTACCGCTATTATATCAACAGCGTCGGCGGCAACCGCTGGATCGACGGCCGGACGGTCAACGATTTGGCGCTGCCTTGGATCGAGCAGCATCGGGACGAATCCTTCTTCCTGTTCCTGCACTATTGGGATGCCCACACGCCGTACTTGCCGCCGGAGTCGTACGTGCCGGACTTTTACGAAGCGGGCCGGGACCCGTACGACCCCCGGAACCGGAGCATGGAAGGCGCCTACAACCATGCGGCGTATCCTTTTTTCAAGCACCACCATTACGACCTGGTCGGCCCGGTGACGGACAGCGCCTATTACGATGCGCTGTATGACGCCGAGATTCGCTATCTCGACGATCGGCTGAAGGAGCTGGACGACGGTCTGGAGCGGCTGGGCATTCGCGACGACACGCTGCTCGTGCTGTTCGGGGACCACGGCGAGAGCCTGACCGAGCACGACATCTACTGGGACCATTGCGGGCTGTACGACCAGACGGTCCATGTGCCGGTCATCGTCCGCTGGCCGGGCCGGATCGAGGCGGGGCGCCGGGTGCGCGGTCTGGTACAGCAGGTGGATCTGCTGCCGACGATTCTGGAAGCGGTACGGCGGGAAGCGCCTCAAGGCATCGACGCGTCCAAGCTGGCCGATCCGGCGGGTCTCGACGGACGCAGCTTATGGCCGGCGATCGGCGGCGAGACGGAAGGCACGCACGAGACCGTTTATTTGAGCGAATGCGCCTGGCAGGCGGCTCGCGGCGTGCGGACCGACCGCTACAAGTTCATTCGCACCTACGATTCCGGCCCGTTCCGGCGCCCGCCGCGCGAGCTGTACGATCTTGCGGCCGATCCGGAGGAGACGGTCAACCTGGCGGAGAGCGACCCGGAACGGGCCGACCGCTTCGAGCGCGACCTGAACGAATGGGTTCGCCGCACGTTAGGCGGCCGGGAGGATCCGATGGAGCGGCAGCTGTCCCAAGCCGGATTGCCGTTCCGCCGCAGAATCGAGCAGATTCTTCGCGGGGCCGGCCTGGATTGGGAGGAATGGCGGCGCGATCCTCGCCGGGAGCGGTTCGACCGGGCGGCTAGCCGCGGGAATTGAGCGTTGCCGGTCCGGCCCCGCGGTGGGATAATGGAAGCGGATGCAGATGCCGGAGCCAACGGAGGTACGGAAAATGCAAGGGATTTTGAGCAGCGAGGGCTATATGAAGGAAGAATTTCCGTTCTGGATTATGCGCGTCGCGCAGGGCTCGATTGCCGAGCATGGCCACGAATTCGTCGAGCTGGTCTATGTCGTGCGCGGATGCGCCGTTCATCAATTCCAGGGCTCCGACTATGCCGTGCACGCCGGCGACGTGTTCATCATCAACCCGGGGGAGATCCACGCTTACGTCGTGGAGCCGGGGAACCAGCTCGAGATCATCAACGTTCTGTTCATGCCGTCGCTCATCTCGGACGCGCTGCTCAGCGATCTGGAGATTACCGGATCGATGGACTATTTTTACGTTCACCCCTTCCTGAAGCACGACGTCCGGTTCAATCGCCGCCTGAACCTGCAGGGACAGGACGCCGCCGCCGTGCTGGCGCTGCTGGAGAGCATGATCCGCGAGGTCGGGGTCCGGCATCCGGGCCACAAGACGATTATCCGGCTGCAGATGGTAGAGCTGCTGGTGCTGCTCTCCCGCTACTATTCGCTGATGCAGCGGCAGACCCGGCCGCACCCGTCGCCCCGGCAGCTGGAGCGCGAGCTTGCGGCCAGAAGAATCTACGGTTACCTGGAGCGCAATTGCGAGAAGAAGCTGACGCTGGAGTCGCTGTCGGGCTTGTTTAACGTAAGCTCTCGCCAGCTGAACCGGCTGATGCGGGAAGAGTACGGGAAAAGCGTGTTCGACGCGCTTCACGAAATTCGGATCGAGCGGGCGAAGCACCTGCTTCTGGAGACGGACGAGAAGGTGATTTCCGTGGCGACGATGGTCGGCTACGAGGACCAGTCGTTTTTCAACCGTTTGTTCGTTCGCCATGTCGGGTGCTCGCCGAGCCAGTACAGGCAGGAGTCGACTCCTTCGTGGACGTAAGTGAGGAGAGGAGCTGCGGGCATGAGCGCGAGCAAGCCCAATCTATTGCTCATAACGGCCGACCAGTTGCGTTACGACTGCGTCGGCTACAGCCGTATGTACCCGGTCCGGACGCCGAATCTGGACCGTCTCGCCGAAGGCGGCATCGCCTTTACCCATGCCTATTCCCATGCGCCGGTCTGCTGCCCGGCGCGGCAGTCGCTGCTGCACGGAAGGCGGCCGGAAACGTTCGGCGCGCTGTGGAATTTCGGTGCCTTCCTGCCGGTCGGCTCGCTGCGGCCCGAGCACTATGCGTGGCCGAGAACGTTGGCGGAGAACGGGTACGTCTCGGCTTTTCTCGGAAAATGGGGCGTTCACCCGGAGCTCGACGCGACATCGTTCGGCTATGACAGCTATCTGGGGGAAGGGGAGTACAAGGCTTTCCTGAAGGAGCGGTATCCGGACGTGCGTTTCGCCGCCGGCTTCTTCGGGGAAGACAATCCGGTTCCCGTGGAGGATTCCGGCACGCATTGGCTCGCGGATCGGGCGATCGAAACGATCGGCCGGCTGGCGGCGACGGGCTCGCCCTGGCATGCGGCGGTCCATTTCGCGGAGCCGCATCTTCCGTGCCGGCCGTCGGGCCGCTTCGCCGCCATGTACGATCCGGCCGACGTTCCGGAATGGGCCGGCTTCCGCGATACGTTCGAAGGCAAGCCGTACATCCAGAAGCAGCAGCTGTACAGCTGGGGCGTGGAGAACTTCGAATGGAAGGATTGGGCGCCGGTCGTCGCCCGCTATTACGGCATGATCAGCCAATTGGACGAGGCCGTGGGACGGATTGTGGCGGCGCTGGAGGAGTCGGGGCAGGCCGACAACACGATCGTGGCGTTCACCGCGGATCACGGCGATCTGTGCGGTTCCCACCGGATGATGGATAAGCATTACGTCCTGTACGACGACGTCGTCCGCGTTCCGCTCCTCCTTCGCCTTCCCGGAACGAGGCAGGGCGTCCGCTGCGACCGGTTCGTCTACAACCTGCTGGATCTGCCGCCGACGCTGCTGGAGCTGCTCGGGCTGGAGGCCGAAGCGCCCGCTAATCTGCAGGGCCGATCGCTGGTGCCGCTGCTCGCAGACGGGGAAACGGCATCGGAATGGCGGGACGCCGTCGTCGCGGCGTATAACGGGCAGCAGTTCGGACTGTATACGCAGCGGATGATTCGGACGGAGCGGTGGAAGTACGTTTGGAATCTGACCGATACCGACGAACTGTACGACCTGGAGGCCGATCCCGGGGAGCTGACGAATCGGATCGGCGAGCCGGAGCACGCGGCTCTCGTGGCAGAGCTTCGCGTTCGCTTATTCGAGCTGCTGGAACGCGACGAGGACCCGGCCGTCGGCAACGAGTGGACGCGCCGGCAGCTGCTTGCGGGAGCGAAGCTGGCCGGCCGGGACGCCGCGGCTCCGGGAACGGCTTAGCGGATCGGCCCCGCGGCGAAAACGGCAAGAGAGCGGACCCGTTCGATAAGAACGAAGGGTCTGCTCTCTTGCGTAGGCGAGGCTTCGGTTACGGTCTGACCGCGGAACGTTCGTAAACGACCGGGAAGCTGGGTCCGGCCAATATTTCGCCGGGTTGAACGTTAACGTGCTCAAGCATCGGGTGGCCGGAGGTCGGCTCGTAGCGGATATGGCCGGGCATGTAATGGACGGCGATCGCCCGGCGCTTGAGCTCGGAGCGGTTGTGCGGGCTGCCGTGCCACGTCAGGCAGTGATGATAGCCGACCTGCCCTTTCTTGATCTCGAACGGCACGGCCTCCACGTTCGCCCCTTCCGGCAGCAGCTCCGGCTGCTTGTGGTACGGCTTGAACTTCTCGTCGCTGGCCAAATATTTCTGATGGTTGCCCCACTTGTGGCTGCCCGGCACCATCCACATGCAGCCGTTCTCGATGATCGCGTCGTCCAGCGCAACCCAGGCGCTGACGAGGTCGGCCGGCTGGATGATCGGCCAGAGCGGATGGTCCTGGTGCCAGCCGGTCGGCCCGCCCGACTTCGGCGGTTTGTATTGAATCTGATCGTGCCAGATCCGGATCGTGTCGGAGCCCGACAGCTGAGAGATTTCCTCGCAGATGACGGGATGCGCCGCATGCCGGTAAAAAGCGTCGCTCGCCATCCAGATGTTCACGATTTGCACGACGCGCTCGTTCGTCGTCATTTTCATCCGGTCGTAAAGCTTGTCGGAGCTATCCAGCATATTGTGGTTCAGGACAGGCTTCTTG
This sequence comes from Cohnella zeiphila, assembly GCF_014212055.1. GTDB lineage: Bacteria > Bacillota > Bacilli > Paenibacillales > Paenibacillaceae > Cohnella > Cohnella zeiphila. The sequence goes on from NZ_JACJVO010000005.1 coordinate 165,747, forward strand.
ACCGACTTGCCGTCCATCACCAGATCCAGCTCTTCCCGCAACGCCTCGACTTCCGCGTCGCTCAGAATGACGTCGCCTTTCAAAAATCCGTTACGGTTGAATTCGTCCAACTGCGCTTGCGTCAACATGGTCGGATCACCTCGGAATCGATTGTTTATCCAATCCTGATTACGCCTTCATCTTACCGAATCGTCCGATTTCCGTATTTAGACAAATTCGAATTGTTTTTTACGTTTTTTCAAGATCGGCAGCCGAGAGGGGGATATCCATGTCCGTCAGAACGCTGAGCGACCTGGCGCCGGCCCTTAATTTCGCCAGCCGGGACACTGCGGAGCCCGGCGAGCGCTGGGGACCGCGCGCGAATCCGGACTGCCAGCTGTTCCACGTCGTATCGGGGGAGGCGGTGCTGCGCCTCGGCGGCGAAGAGCTTCGCATCCGTCCCGGAGAATCGGTTTTCTACCCGGAAGGGGCCGCGCATCTGTTAACCGTTGTCCGGCGAACGGATTATTTCAGTCTGCATTTCCGGCTGCACGCCGAATCTCCGCAGCCGGTCCACCCCGCGCTGGCGATTCGAGAGCTTCCCTGGGAGCGGCTGACCGGAACGCCCGAGCCCGTCCGCCTTGCGGTCGACGGCCGCGGCGAGATCGCCGTCCCGCACCGGTTCGAGCTTCCCGGCTCGGACGCGCTTCTGATGCGGATGGTTCAGGAATACCGGCAGGAGCTTCCGGGAAGCGCCCTGCTGCTTCGGGCCCTGACGGCGGAGCTGATCCTGACCGTCGTCCGGCATGCGCTGGCCCGGCACGAGCGCGGCCGGCTCGGCGATCGGCTGGAACCGGCGATTCGGGCGATGACGGAACAGCCCGCGCGCGACTGGACGGTCGCGGAGCTGGCCGACTTGTGCGGCTACCACCCCAGCTACTTCACGAAGGTGTTCCGCGAATCGTTCGGACGCAATCCGAAGGCGTTTCTGGTCGCCGAGCGGATCAAGCGGGCGAAGCAGGCGCTGCTGCGCGGCGAGACGACGGAACGGGCGGCCGAGAGGCTCGGCTATGCGAGCGTCCATTACTTTTCCAACAACTTTAAGAAAATGACGGGCATGACGCCGGGAGAATTTCGTCAGCTCCCCGAAAGCCCGTCCGAACGGGAGGAATCGTAAGCTGGCGGAAGACAGAAGCCTACGGAGGGGATAAAGATGCAAGCTTGGCGCAAGTTCGCCTCGTTATCGATTTATCCGAAGCTGGTGCTCACGTTTCTGCTGGTGCTCAGTCCGATGTATATCATCGGCTGGCGGATGAACAGCGAAGGCTCCAAGACGGTGGAGAAGGAAATTACCGATTCTCTGCAGTCCCGGACGTCGATGTATATGAACATGCTGGAGTTCGACCTCGGAAGGGTCATCTCTTTGCTGCAAGAATATTTGAACGACGACGACCTGCTCAAGCTGACCTCGTCGTCGGAAGTGATGACGGAGATCGAGAAGATGCAGGCGCAGCTCGGGCTGAAGAAGCGGCTGGACATCCTGAAGCGCTCGAGCAAGTTCGTCGAGAACGCGAGCGCGTTCATCCCGGTCATGAATCGGACGATCTCCGCCAACGACAACATCTTCACCGCGCTGGACCGAGACCAGATGCAGGCGTTGACGCAATCGACGAACCGCTTCGAATCCCCGTTCCTCGTCTGGCACGACCGGATCTTTATCAGCCTGCCGTATCCCGATCCGGCCGTCTCGAGCAGCAAGGAGCCGGTGTTCCTGCTGACGGTGGAAATCTCCAAGCGGGAGCTCGCCGAGGAATTGAACAAGCTGACGAGCGAAGGAGGCGGGGCGGTGCTGTCCGGCAACCGCATCCCCTGGACGGTGAGCGGAACGGGGCATGAGGAGGAGGGGGCTCAGATCCTGCACGAAATCGCGGGCCTGAACGGGCGAGCCGCCGCAGAAACGCCATCCGCAGAAACGCCGTCCGCAGAAGCGCCATCCGTAGACGCGCCGTCCGTAGACGCGCTGTCGGCAGATCCGCCGCCCGCCGACTCGCCGGACGAACCTGCGATCCGCTCCGTCAAGTTGGGAGACTTGCCGTATACGGTCGTGTCGCAGCCGTCGTCCAGCCTCGGCATGACGCTCTACATGTATTTGCCGAGCAAGCGCGTGAACGCCTCGCTGGATACGTACCGTTCCTGGTTCAACGCGCTGTCGCTCGTCATGGTCGTCGTCGTTCTGCTGTTCGCGTACATGATCTATCTGATCATCCACCAGCCTCTCAAAAAGCTCGTCCGCTCCTTTAGAAGAGTCGAACAAGGCCATTTCGATCAGGAAGTCCATTATTCGCTAAGAGACGAATTCGGTTATTTGTACAGCCAATTCAACGGCATGGTCAAACGTCTGAACGTGCTGGTCCACGAGGTGTACGAGCAGCAATTCCGCGCGAGATCGGCGGAGCTGCGGCATCTGCAGGCGCAGATCAACCCGCATTTTCTGTACAACAGCTACTTCATTCTGTACCGGATGGCGATGCTGAACGACAACGACAACATCGTTTATTTTACGAAGCACCTCGGAGAGTACTTCGAATACATCACCCGCGACGGAATGGAGGACGTACCGCTGGGGAGCGAGGTCAAGCACGCCCGGACTTACGCGGAGATTCAGTCGTTCCGCTTCGCGGGCCGAATCCGCGTCGAGTTCGGCGATCCGCCCGAATCGGCCGCCGATCTGCCGGTTCCGCGACTGATTCTGCAGCCGCTGATCGAGAATTGCTATAATCACGGGCTGACCGACAAAGGGAAGGGCGGCTGGATCCGGGTGACGTTCGAGCGCCGGGATCGCGCCGTCCTTATCTGCGTGGAGGATAACGGCGGCGAGATGGATGCGGCCAAGCTGCTCGACATGCAGACGCTTCTGCTCGAGCGCGAGCAGCCGCCCGAACGATGCGGTCTGGTCAACATCCATCGCCGGCTTCGGATCCAATACGGAGAGCCGGGGGGAATGACGCTGGAGATCGGAGAGGAGAAAGGCTTGAAAGTGACGATGATTCTGCCCGAGACGCCGGCAAAGCCCGGCACGGGAAGCGAACCTGTGCGGATCGCTGCGAATCGGCCTCCCGTCATCCCGGCGGGTTCCGTTTGAGGGCAAAGGGACATTTTCGCGGAAGGAGAGGAACTCCATTGATCAGGCTGCTGATTGTCGACGACGAGCCGTATACGGTTGACGGCTTATACGAGATGCTGGACGACCGCGCCGAGCTGGACCTCGATCTGTACCGGGCGTACTCCCCGGAAGAGGCGATGGATTGGCTGATGCGGACGAGGATGGACATCGTGCTGAGCGACATTCGCATGCCCGGCATGTCGGGACTGGAGCTGCAGCGCCGGATCGCCGAACATTGGCCGCGCTGCAAGATCGTCTTCCTGACGGGCATCCGGGATTTGCAGATGGCTCAGCAGGCGATGCGGACGGGATCGATCGACTATATCTTGAAAACGGAGGGGGACGAGGCCATCCTGCGCGGCATCCGCAAGGCGATGGACGAGCTGTCGCTGGAGTCGCGGAGCGAGCAGATCATTCTGCAGGCGAAAGAGCAGATGCGTCTGGCGCTGCCGCTGCTCCACCGGGAATGGCTTGCCGCGCTGCTGGATCCGGCGGCGGGGGGCAGCCCCCAGCCGGCGAGAATGCAGGACCTTGGCATTCCGCTCGACGCCGGCGAGCCGTTGTCTCCCGTGCTGGCCCGGGTGGACCGATGGGACGAGAGTCTGAGCGGCTCGGACCGGACGCTGCTGATGTACGCCTTGCAAAATATCGCTTCGGAGCTGTTCGCGACGGTCGTCTGCTTCCCGGTTCATCTGGACGCCAATCATCTTCTTCTGCTGCTTCAGCCTGCGGCGGGGAGAAGCGAAGACGGCGTTGCGGCTGCCGCGCCGCTCAAAGCTTCGTTCGTTCAAGGCACGGTGGAATCGCTGCAGGATACGTGCGGCCGGCTGCTGGGCCTGACGCTCTCCTTCGTCAGCACGGCCTATCCGATCTGCTGGAAGGCGCTCCCCGCGGCATACGCGGACATGCGCCGCAAGCTGCTGCTCGGACTCGGCGCCGGCACCGGCATGCTGCTGACCGTCGAGCCGCATCGTCAGTCCGGCCCGGCTTCGATGCCGTCCGTCCGGACGATGGTCAAGAAGCTGGAACGGCTGCTGGAGGAACGTCTGGAAGAGCCGTTCTCCGAGACGTTAAAGCAATTCCTGGAGGCTCCCGCGAGCCATGCCGACTATATGCAGGCATACTATGCGGCTGCGACGCTGCTATTGTCCGCGGCGGAAGCGGAGCTGTCTTCCGCGCAAGAGCCGCCCTTCGACGCGGAGACGCTGCTCGATCTGCCGGCGCATCGAAGCAGGGAGCGGGCCGACCGGACCTTGCTCCTCGCCGCGGCGGCGTTGTTCGCCAAGCTTAGGGAGCTGCGGGACGAGCGGACCCATCAAGTGCTCGACAAGCTCCATGGCTATATCCGCGAGCAGCTGGACGGCGACCTGTCGCTGACCCGGCTGGCGGAAGTGGCCAACCTGAATCCGACCTACTTGTCCGTTCTGTACAAGCAGTGCACGGGCCATAATCTGTCCGACCACATCGCTAGGCTCCGGCTGGAGAAAGCAAAGGAGCTGCTGGCGGAGACGCCGCTGAAGATCCACGAGATCGCCGAGCGCGTCGGCTTCGGCACCGCCGGCTATTTCATCCGTTTTTTCAAGAAAAGGCTGAACGTCACCCCGCAGGAATTCCGCTCGTCCCACTGACCCAAACAAGAGACCATGAATCCAAAGATCGGTTCATTTACGCTGATCTCCCGACTCCCTTAAGCTTAAATTACAACGCTTACATTGCTGTTTGTATCGCCAACCCCAATTTTTGGAGGAGGTACGGGATGGTCAAATTCATGAGGGCTACCGCCATGCTGTCGCTTGTTCTCTCTGTCGTGTTCGTGGCCGCTTGCAGTTCGAACAAAGGAGGCGAAAGCGCAAGCTCCGGCTCCGCATCGCCGTCCGCAAGCTCTTCGTCGTCCGCGAGTCCTTCGTCTTCCGCCGCGGATACCGGTTCGAGCAGCCCGGAAAGCAGCAGCGCCGCTTCGGGCGACGCCGATCCGTATTTCGCCAAGTACGACCCGCCGATCGAGATTTCGACCGTTCGCATCGTCAACGACACGGTCAAATATCCGAACGGTTCTTCGATCGACGACAACGTGTGGACGCAGACGATGCTGGAGAAGCTCGGCATCAAGATCAAGAACCTGTGGGTCGTCAGCGGCGACCAGCCGGGCGGGCAGGGCGAGCAGAAGATGAACGTCTCGATCGCCTCCGGCGACCTGCCGGACTTCATCCCGGTCAATTCCAAGCAGCTGAAGCAGCTGCAGGAAGCGGGCGAGCTGATGGACTTGACCGACATTTACGACAAATACGCCTCCCCGTTCCTGAAGGAAATCATGAACCAGGACGGACCGAACGCGCTGGCGTCGGCGACGTTCGACGGGAAGCTGATGGCGATTCCGAATACCGGCTCGTCGATGGACGGAGCGCCGATGATCTGGATCCGCAGCGACTGGCTGAAGAAGCTGAACCTGCCCGAGCCGAAGACGATGCAGGACGTGCTCGCCATCTCCGAGGCGTTCACGACGAAGGATCCCGACGGCAACGGCAAAGCCGATACATACGGCATCGCGATGAACAAGGACCTGTACACCGGATTCGCCGATCTGACCGGCTTCATGAACGGGTATCACGCCTATCCGCGGCAGTGGATCAAGGACGCGAGCGGCAATCTCGTCTACGGCAGCATCCAGCCGGAGATGAAGACGGCGCTGGCGGCGCTCCAGGATCTGTACAAGAAAGGGCAGATCGACAAGGAATTCGGCGTCAAGGACAGCGGCAAGGAGGCGGAGCTGACCGCTTCCGGCAAGCTCGGCATCGAGTTCGGAACGATGTCCAATCCGCTCTGGCCGCTCGTCGACAACCGCAAGAACGACCCGAACGCGCAATGGCAGTCGTACCCGATCGTATCGGCGGACGACCAGCCGGTCCGGGAGCAGGTCGGATTCGCCGTCGGGCAGTATTTCGCGGTCAAGAAGAACGCCAAAAACCCCGAAGCGCTGCTCAAGCTGATGAACCTGTTCGTCGAGACGGGCTGGGGGAAAACGACGACCCCCGAAAACTACGCGGCGCACTTCACGAGCGACGGGTACGAGAAATTCAAGTTCATGCCGTTCCAGGCGTGGCCGGCCCGCAAAAACCTGGATATCCATCTGCATATTTCCGACGCGATCAAGTCCGGCGACACGTCCAAGCTCAACGCCGAGGAGCAGGACAACTACTCGAAGATCAAGGCGTACCTGGACGGCACGTCGACCGACCCGCTCGGCTGGGCTTATGAACGGGTATTCGGCACCACCGGCTCGTTCGCCGTCACCAACCAATACGTCACGAACAATACGCTGATGATGAACGAGTTCTACGGCGCTCCGACGCCGGCCATGGTCGAGAAGGATTCGAACCTGCAGAAGCGCGAGCTCGAAGTGTTCACCAAGATCATCATGGGCGACCCGATCGACAATTTCGACAAGTACGTGGCCGATTGGAAGAAGCTGGGCGGCGACGACATCACCAAAGAAGTGAACGACTGGGCCAAGAGCAAATAAGCGGCCGCGCAGGCGGGAGAGGGTTCGGCCTTCTCCCGCCCGCACGTCCGTTCGCGATGGCCGTCCACATCCCGGAGGCGAAGGAGGACTGGCGAGATGTTGAAAAACCGGAACGCGACACTTCCGCTGCATTTGATGATATGGCCGGGTCTGATTCTGATTCTGGTTTATTGCTACGGTCCGATGATCGGCTTCGTGATCGCGTTCGAGAAGTTCGTGCCGGCCCGGGGCATCTTCGGCTCGCAATGGGCCGGTCTGGACAATTTCCGTTACGTATGGGAGATGCCGGAGACCGGACAAATCATCGGCAACACGATTTTCATCGCGCTGATGAAGATCGTGGCGGGCTTCGTCGTGCCGCTCGTCGTGGCGCTTCTGCTCAACGAAGTGCGCAAGGAGTTCATGAAGCGGACCATTCAGACGCTCGTATACCTGCCGCACTTTCTGTCCTGGATCATCCTGGGGGGCATTCTGATCGACATTTTGTCGCCGACCAGCGGCATCGTCAACCAGTTCCTCCAATGGTTCGGGATCAAGCCGATTTATTTTCTGGGAGACAACCATTGGTTCCGATACGTGCTGGTCGCTTCCGACACGTGGAAGGAGTTCGGCTTCAACACGATCGTTTATCTTGCGGCGTTAACCGGCATCAACCCGTCGCTGTACGAGGCGGCGATCGTCGACGGAGCGGGCCGCTGGAAGCAGACGCTTTACGTGACGATCCCCGGCATGGCGCCGATCATGATTCTGCTGTTAACTTTAAGCCTCGGAAACGTGCTGAACGCCGGCTTCGACCAGGTGTTCAATTTATATAGCCCCCAAGTGTACGAAACGGGAGACATCATCGACACGTTCGTGTACCGGATCGGCCTGGTCGATGCGCAGTACGGAGTGGCGACGGCCGTCGGGCTGTTCAAGTCGTTCGTCTCCATGATCTTTATCTCGCTCTCCTACTATATCGCTTACCGTTTCGCCAATTACCGCATTTTCTGAAAGGGACGGTGTCGATGGTCGAATACGGGTCCTTCAGCCGCAAGCTGTTTATCGGCTGCAATTCGGTTTTCCTCTGTCTGCTTGCGATCGTCTGCCTGCTTCCGCTCATCCACGTGCTCGCCATTTCGTTCAGCTCCAGCGGAGCGGCCCAGGCGGGTTACGTCACGTTCTGGCCGGTGGAGTTCACGACCAGTTCCTACGAATTCGTGCTCAAGAAACCGGAGTTTTTCCGTTCCATTCTCGTCACGCTGGAGCGGGTCGGCGTCGGGGTGTGCGTGAACATGCTCCTGACGATCCTGGTTGCTTATCCGCTGTCCAAGGACAGCCGCAAATTCAAGCCGCGCACCTTCTACGCGTGGGTGTTCGTCGTCACGATCCTGTTCAGCGGCGGCTTGATTCCGCTCTATATGACGATCAAGTACACGGGCGTTATGGATACGGTGTGGGCGCTCGTGCTGCCGGGAGCCGTTCCGGTGTTCAACGTCATCCTGCTGCTCAACTTCTTCCGCGGCCTGCCGAAGGAACTGGAGGAGGCCGCCTTCATCGACGGAGCCGGCCACTGGACGACGCTGTGGCGCATCTTCGTTCCGCTGTCGCTGCCCGCGCTCGCGACGATTACGCTGTTCGCGACGGTGGGTCACTGGAATTCGTGGTTCGACGGCCTTATCTTTATGAACTCGCCGGAGCATTACCCGCTGCAAAGCTACTTGCAGACGGTCGTCATCAACCGCGACCTGTCGCTCGTGACGTCCGCGGATATGGCGACGCTCGCCGAAGTGAACGACCGGACGGCCAAAGCGGCGCAGATCTTCCTCGGCGCGCTGCCGATTCTGCTTGTCTACCCTTTCCTTCAGCGCTTCTTCATGAAAGGGATCGTGCTCGGCAGCGTGAAGGAATAAATCCTCCTCAAGATGTGATTTTTTCCGTTTTGGCGTTACAATAGAAAACGGGAAATTTACGTGTAGGAGGATTAACCGGCCATGCGGATTGGTGCGATAGAGGCAGGCGGCACGAAGTTCGTCTGCGGCATCGGCAACGAGGAAGGACAAATCGAGGATCGGGTCAGCTTTCCGACGGAACAGCCGGAGCGGACGCTGGGACAGGTCATCGACTATTTTCGGGGCAAAGGGGTAGAAGCGATCGGAGTCGGCTCGTTCGGTCCGATCAACATCGACCGCTCGAGCCCGCAATACGGCTACGTCACGACGACCCCGAAGCCGGGCTGGACGGATTATCCGTTCCTGCCGGTGCTGAAGCAGGCGTTCGACGTGCCGATGGGATGGGACACGGACGTGAACGCGGCCGCCTTCGGCGAAGCGACCTGGGGCGCGGCGAAGGGGCTCGACAGCTGCGTTTATTATACGATCGGAACGGGCGTCGGCGTCGGCGTATACGCGGAAGGCCGAATGATTCACGGCCTGGTGCACCCGGAAGGGGGCCACGTGCTGACGAGGCGTCATCCGGACGACGCGTATGAGGGGTTCTGCCCTTATCATGGCGACTGCCTCGAAGGAATCGCCGCCGGCCCGGCGCTGGAGAAGAGATGGAAGGTCAAGGGCAGCGAGCTGGCGGAGGACCATCCGGCGTGGAGAATGGAAGCTTTCTACATCGGACAAGCTGTAGCCAATACCGTTCTGACTTTGTCGCCGAAAAAGATCATTCTGGGCGGAGGCGTCATGCATCAGATGCAGCTCTTCCCGATGATCCGCGAAGAGGTGCGGAAGAACCTGAACGGTTACGTCAGCGCTTCTGCCATTCTGCAGGAGATCGACGACTATATCGTCCCTCCGGGCCTCGGAGACAACGCCGGGCTTTGCGGCTCGCTCGCGCTGGGTCTGAACGCCCTGCGGGAACGGGCTTAAGCTTCGGGAACGGGGGCGGAGCAAATTGAGATTTGAGACGCTCGGCCGGCTTGACGACCGTCTCTGGCCCGCGGCGCTGGAGCTGTATCACGAAGCTTTTCCGAAAGGGAGCAAGCCCGACCGGATTATCGAAGCGACGTTCGAGAAGGGATTCGGCCTGCTGTATGCCGGACTGGAAGAGAACGGGCGGATGGACGCGATGGCGTTCGCCGGCATCGCGCGCGAGGCGAACGCGCTGCTGATCGATTATTTGGCGGTACGCGAGGAGCTGCGGGGCCGGGGCATCGGCGCGAGATTCGTGGCGGAGATCGTCAGGGATGCGCGGGAGCGGAAGCTGGACGGGATCATCATCGAGGCCGAAGCCGATCCCGAGCCGGACAATCTCGCCCGCATTCGCTTCTGGGAGCGCTGCGGATTCACGGCGACGGAGTACGTGCATCAGTACGTCTGGGTGCCTGAGCCGTATCGCGCGTTGTACTTATCGTTCGGCACGAACCCGAACTTTCCGACGGACGGCAAGGAACTGTTCCGGCATATCGGCGGATTCCACTCGCTGGCGTTTCGCGGTTCCCGGCAGGATCGGCAATGAGAGAAGGTTTCCCAAAGGATACCGGGTGTTTTTAAAGTGCCTTCTTCCCGTTTGTTTTGCCAACCACTATACTTATGAAAGAAACATCAAGTAACTTATCTACTCACTTCGGGAGGTACAGGGGATGGCAAGCGAAAAGCTCAAGATCGGCATTATTCTGGGCAGCACGCGTCAAGGGCGCGTCAGCCCTCAAGTCGGGGAATGGATCAAGAAGATTGCGGACGAACGCGGAGACGCGGACTACGAAATCGTCGATATAGCGGAATACAAGCTGCCGTTCCTGGGCGAAGGCACCGGCCAAGAGCCTGGATTGGCGGCATGGAACGCCAAGATCGACAGCCTGGACGGATTCGTATTTATCGTCCAAGAATATAATCACAGCATTACGGGCGCTTTGAAGAACGCGCTGGACTCCGCGCGCGACCCCTGGAACAACAAATCCGCCGGTATCGTCAGCTACGGCTCGACAGGCGGAGCGCGCGCCGCCGAGCATCTGCGCGGAATTCTGGGCGAGCTTCTGGTGGCGGATGTCCGCGTCCATCCGACCTTGTCGCTCTTCACCGATTTCGAGAACTACTCGACCTTCAAGCCTGCCGAGCTGCATTTGATCAACGTCAATGCCATGCTGGATCAAGTCCTCGCATGGGGCGGCGCGCTGAAGACGCTGAGATAATCAGAGCAAAAAATCCCCGCGGCGGCGGGGATTTTTCTTTTTACGGCCTATTGGACCGCGGTCGTCTCTTTCTTGAGGTTGAGCGGTTCCGCCGGGCGGTCTTCGCCGTACAGCTCTTTTAAATGCCGCTCATGAGCCGATCCCCAATCTCCCATCGTTTGGAGGAGCGGGGTCAGCCTTTGGCCGTACTCCGTAATCGAATATTCGACTTTCGGAGGGATCTCGGGATAGATCTTCCGATGTACGATATCATGGTACTCCAATTCCCTGAGCTGGGAAGTCAGCATCTTTTTGGTGATATCCGGTATGGCTTTATGAAGCTCGCTAAACCGCATCGTACCGTTGGAAAAGAGATGATACAAAATGACGGGCTTCCATTTCCCGATCAGAATCTCCAGCGCCGTCTCCGCTTTGCAATCCTCGTGCATTCGAATTCCTCCCTGACGAGATTCAAGGTTTCTGCTTGCATCCTATGGATCATACGGCGGGGGAAGCCGTTGGAACCGGTTTTCCAACGGCTTGTTTTTTCGGTCGCTACAGCTTCGATTTGATCTCCAGCAGCTCGTATTCCACCATGCCCGCCGGCGCGTCCACCTGGACGACGTCGCCGACCTTCTTGCCGATCAGCGCCTTGCCGAGCGGGCTTTCGTACGAAATTTTATTCTCGGCCACGTTGGCTTCCTCGGAGCCGACGATCTGATAGTCGATCTTCTCCGCGAATTCGACGTCGTTGAGGACGACGGTCGAGCCGATGTTGACCACCGACGAATCCATGTTGTTCGCATCAACGACCCGGGCGTTCCGAAGAATGCGTTCGATCGTCAGGATGCGCGTCTCCATGAACGCCTGGTCTTCCTTCGCGGAATGGTATTCGCTATTCTCCCGCAAATCTCCGTAGCTGAGCGCGATCTTGATCCGCTCGGCCAGCTCCTTGCGCTTGACGTATTTCAAATCGTCCAGCTCGGCCTCCAATTGGGCCAATCCTTCCGCGGTCAGAATCACTTCTTCGTTCGGCACTGGTTGACAGCCTCCCTTTTGCATGTCCTCGCTTCATTCTCTCCTGATTCTGATCATGCCATAATCGCCGGGAGGTTTCAATGCGCCTGTCCGGAACGTTCGGCACAGCTTATTCGGCCGCTTTGAAGATCCGAAAACGCAAATCGAAAAAATAATTTGAAATTTTCTTCGAACCGAACCGCCCGAGGCTCCGTTAACTTGGTTTGCAAGGGAGATGAGGATCGGGAGGAGCGGGTGGAATGAGGAAGAGAGGGAAAATCTTCGGAGGGCTGCTGGCAGCCGTTATGCTGACGATGGCGCCGCTGGGAGCTTATGCGGCCGATACGGGGACCGGTGCCGCGGCCGCCAAGCAGGTCGATCCGATCTCCGCGCTGACGCCGGACCGGATCGTGCAGGACCTGGGCGTTCTGAAAGGCGACGGGGACGGCGTGACCGATGCGTACTTGGCGCAGCGGACGACCCGGCTTCAGGCGGCGATCCTGTATTTGCGGCTGATCGGCAAGGAAGTCGAAGCGCTGGCCTATTCGGGTACCGAGGGTTTTGCCGATTCGATGGAGGCCGGAACCGCCAATCGGCCCGTGCTGGCCTACTTGAAGGCTCATCCCGAGCTGGGGTGGAACGGGACGACCGCAGGACGCTTCGAGCCGAACGCTCCCGTCACGAGCCAGCAGATGTACAAAGTGCTGCTTGAAGCGCTCGGCTACTCTTCGGGGCAAGACTTCGCGTTCAAGGATACGCTCGCTTTCGCGGCGACCAAAGGGCTGTGGCAAGAGGCGGACGCGGCGAGCTTCGCCAACCGGAATTTGGCCGGGGCGCTCGTAGAGGCGCTGCAGGCCATGCCGAAGGGCGGCGATGCGACGCTCGGCCGCAAGCTGGCCGATGCCGGGGCGATCCCGGGCGACAAGGCTGCCGAACTGGAAGGGAGCCGGGTTAACGCGGGGAAAGCGGACGACGGGACCGTCTATTTGACCGACGGGGAAGGTCGCGCGCTCTACTTGTATACCAAAGATATGGCCACCTTGGACTCGTGCCAGGAGGACTGCCTGGCGAACTGGCCCGTTTTCTCGGCCGACAAGCTGATTCTGTCCGACGGCCTGAACGCAGCGGATTTCGGCGTACACGTCCGCCCGGACGGCACGAAGCAGGTCACCTATCAAGGCTGGCCGCTGTACTACTTCATCAAGGATAAGGCGGGCGACCGGTTCGGAGAGGGGATCGGCGGCGTCTGGTTCCTGATCAAGCAGCCGTTCTACTCGGCGGCCATCGGCACGGACGATAAGCTCGGGAACTACTTGACCGATTCCCAGGGCCGCACGCTCTATTACTATGACATGGATCCGTCCGGAACGAGCGTGTGCGAAGGAACGTGTCTGGCGAATTGGCCGGCGTTCCATGCCGACTCCGGCGCTGTCCCCGTCGGCCTGAATCCGGACGACTTCGGGGAGATTACCCGAGCGGACGGCACGAAGCAGACGACGTTCAAGGGCTATCCTCTGTATTATTTCGTCAAGGACGGAGCGCGCGGCAATTTGAACGGGCAAGGCGTCGGGGACGTGTGGTTCGTGGTGGATCCGGCGAAGTTCGACGGTACGACGGCAGGGAAAGCGCAGAAAGGATAAACCATCATGAAAATACGCTATTTTGCATCGTTAATGGCTCTATTGGCCCTATTCGCGCTGGCGGCATGTTCGTCGAAGTCGGATTCGGATTCGCCGTCTCCGTCGCAGGCGGCCGCGGATACCGTCTCCGCTTCGCCGGAGGCGGACGCAGCTTCGTCCGCCTCTTCCGGCGATTCCGGCACCGCAGCGTCGGACGGGACAGAGACGTCTCCAGCTTCGACCGGATCGGCGGCTTCCGCAGATTCTTCCGCATCCCCGCCGGCCTCGCCGGACGCTTCCGGCGGAGAGACGGCTTCACCGGCGCCGTCGCAGGCCGCGGCTTCGCCGACGCCATCGAAGGCTGAAGCATCGCCGACGCCGGCGGCTTCCGCCAAACCGTCCGGCTCCGCGGCTATGGAGATGCCGATGCCGACGCCCAAGCCGACGCCTAAGCCGGCGGCGGATGCCGGATCGAGCCCCTCTCCAAGCGCTTCGGCCGAACCGGGTGACGACAATGTCTCGCCGTCGGCGTCCGAAGACTCGCCGGCCGATTCGGTTACCGTCGAGATCAAGAACTACGCGTTCTCTCCGGACAGCATAACGGTCAAGGTCGGCGGAAAAGTCGAATTCATCAATCGAGACGATGTGGCGCATTCGGCGGTGGCGGATGACAAATCGTTCGATACCGGACTGATCGACAAGGACAAATCGGCCACGGTTACGTTTGACAAGGCGGGGACGTACACCTTCCATTGCGGTCCCCATCCCTTCATGACCGCGACCGTCGTCGTCGAGTCGCCGTGAGAACGCCAAGCAGCGAACGGAACCGCCCGTTCGTTGCTTTTTCCTGTTATGCTGATAGCGGGCAAGCCACGATCGGGAGGGAGGAGCGGACGACGATGCCTGAGCAGAACGAGGCCGAATTGCTGCGGCGAATTCGGGACCGGCAGCGGGACGCGCTCGAAGAGCTGTACGACCGCTACGTCAAGCTGGTTTATTCCTTCGCCAGAAGGGCGACGGGGGACGAGGGCCTGTCGCGGGAAGTCGTGCAGCTCGTGTTCACGAGGCTGTGGACGACTCGCGCCGAATACGACGCGGACAAAGGCGCCTTCGCCAATTGGCTGATCGCCATGACCCGCAACATCGCCATCGACGTTCTGCGCCGCGAACGCCGCCATCGCCAGGCCGTCCCGATCGATGAGCTGACGCCTGCCAACGCGGACGCTCGCTCGAATGACCCCGAGTCGGGAGCGATTCGCCGGCAGGAATACTCCGAGATGAGGGCGGCCGCCCGGCGGCTCAGCCATTCCCAGCGCCAGCTGATCGAGCTGCTCTATTGGCGGGGGTACACGCTGAGGGAGATCGCCGAAATGGGCGGAGAGCCGATCGGCACCGTCAAGAACCGGCTGCATCAGGCGCTCAGAACGCTGCGGCGCTACTTGCAGGGCATGAGGGAGGAGAGTCAGTGAGAGATCGGCATAGCGGAAAATCGTCCCCGTGCGACGGGTTTGTCGACCACATGCTGGGAGAGGGAACGGAAGTGGAGCGCAAAAGGTTCGAGCGGCATCTGGAAGAATGCCCGTCCTGCCGGGCGGATGCCGCCGTCTGGGAGGAGACGTGGGGCGAATTGCACGAAGACGTCGAATGGGCGGAGCCGCCGGCGGACTTGAAGCTTCAGGTGATGGACGCGCTGGACGCGGCGGATGGGGAATCAAGGGAGCCGGCTGCCGCATTTAAGCAAGCGGAAGCAGGCGGGGCGGAACCCGAAGCCCGGCCGCTGGCGGTGCGCCGGCTCGGGAAGCCGAGCCCGATGCAGGCCGAAGCCGCCGTTCGCCCGCCGGCGAAGCCCCGGCTCCGGACATGGGGCCTTGCGGCGATTGCGCTCGTTCTCGTTTTCGGGGCCGGGTGGTGGAGCGGCTCCTCGTTCCGATCGCGGGGAACGGACTCTGTGGCGGCACTGCCGCCCGCGGACCGCATCGATTCGTTGTTCCACCTGGTAGCCGACCCGTCTAACGGGATGATGTCGGAATATCCGCAGGCATACGGGGTTGCCTGCGTCGTCAGCACTTCACCCGACAAGCCGAGACAACTGATCGTGTACCTGTTCGGGGCGCCCCGCACGGACGGGGACGAGGCATATCAGGTGTGGTTGTGGAACGACGGCGTCCGCCGAAGCGCCGGCGCCCTGAAGGTCGAGAACTCGGGCATCGGCATCCTGACGACTACATTGGCGGACGATGCGCCCCCGATTCAGACGATCGGAGTGACGCTCGAGCCGGCGGGACCTTCTGCGGCGCCAAAGGGGCCGAAGGTGTTCGGTTCCGCGCCGGACGACCCGGCTTGGGACGTTTGACTGGCGGACCCATCGAGTGGGCCTGCTGCAGCTTGGCTGCGAAGAAAGACTGGAAAGCCTAAAGAAATCCGTCTTGGCGCGCACAGGTCCTTCCGCTCGTCCTTTTCTTTCAGCTTGTACACCAGATCGACGACAACGAGCTCAAGGAGGTGCTGTCCCCTGCATCCTCAGGCTCGAAGGGGATGCTTGAAGGACTGAGGCGATCGCGGCTGCTGCGATGAAAATCATCGCAACGCGAGGGGGCGACGTCGTCCGACCATGGTATTGCGATGAAAAGATCGTATCAGCCCCCATTCTCTTCGGTTCGCGAAGGAGAAGGTGGACTGATACGATCCAAAACATCGTTAAAGCGAGTGGCGAACGGACGGGCTCGGTTCGATGCGATGTTTTGGATCGCAACGAAGCTTTGGACCTCGCCGGCCGGGGAGAAACGGACGCACTTGCCTCTTCCGAACGGCCGCCTGGCACTTTTCGCCCGGCGTTTTTGTGCGATCAACGCCGCAGCCAGACGCTCATCTCGCCCGGTTCGCGGTTGCCCCACAAGTAGTAGGGGATCGCCTTGAAGCGAGCGGGCTTCGTCCGTTTCTCGAGCGGCCGGTACGGCACGCTGTCCGCCCAAGCCGACGCGTCGTCGACCTGTCCGTCTCCCTCGACGACGACGCAGCCGCCGAGCAGACCGGCATCGAACCGCTCCGCCAGCTTCGGCTCGTCGGCCAGCGACAGCGAGGCGACCGGCGCGCCGTTATCCGCCTCTTCGACGCAATAGACGAGCGGGCCGCGCTGAATGGCCGCTTTGCCCGCGTCGGCGCGGATGAGCGGATGGGCGGCGACCAGCTTCGTCTCCAGCGGCAGCAGCCACTCTACCGTATCGCCGTCCGCCCAGGTTCGCTCTACGATCGCATAGCCGTTTTCGACGCGGTAATCCTGAGCCTTCCCGCCGACGGTCAGCGCCGGCTTGCCGCTCTGGAACCAGTTCGGCACGCGCAGCGCCAGCGCGAACGGGACGCTGCCTTCCGGCAGCGACACCCGGAATTCCACGCGGCCGTTCCATGGCAGCTCGGAAGTTTGCCGCAGCGTCACCCGTCCGGAAGCGAGATCGAACGCCGCCTCGCTGCCGATGAACAGGTGCGCGTAAACCGTCTTCGCGTCTTCGGAGACGGTATAGATGTAATCGTTCAGCGAGCTGAGCAGCCGGGCCACGTTGGGCGGGCAGCACGAGCAGCCGAACCACTTCTGCCGGACCGGCTTCACATGATGCTTGCCGGGATTCTTGGCGCTCGCTTCCGGCCACACCTCGAGCGGATTGACGTAGAAAAAGTGCTTGCCGTCCTTGGACATGCTGCCGAGCACGTTGTTGTACAGCGCGCGCTCCAGGACGTCGGCGTACTCGCTTTTCGCTTCTAGCTGCAGCATCCGGCGCGCCCAGAAGATGAGCCCGATCGAGGCGCACGTCTCCGCGTACACCGTGTCGTTGGGCAGATCGTAGTCGAACGAGAACGCTTCGCCGTGGTGCGTCGAGCCGATGCCGCCGGTGATGTACATCTGCTTGCCGGTCACGTTGCGCCACAGGCGCTCGCAAGCCTCGCGCAGGCCGGCGTCTCCGGTCAGCCTGGCCAGATCGGCCATCGCCGTATACATGTAGACGGCGCGAACGGAGTGGCCGACGGCGACCGACTGCTCGCGGACCGGAAGATGGCTCTGGTTGTATTCCAGATTCGGCGCCGAGACGGTTCCCTGCACCCAGTGGCTCGTCCGCCCCCGGCGCTCCCATTCCTCCGTAAAGTAGCTCGGCTTGCTGCCGCGCTCGTCGATGAAGTAGCGGCTCAGCTTCAGATAGCGCTCTTCGCCGGTCGTCTCGTACAGCTTGACGAGCGCCAGCTCGATCTCCTGGTGGCCGCAGTAGCCTCTGATCTTGCCGGGCTCCGTACCGAACACGCTGTCGATATAATCGGAGAACCGGCACATGATATCGAGCAGCTTTCGCTTGCCGGTACCGTTGTAGTAAGCGACCGCGGCTTCGATCATATGGCCGGCGCAATAAAGCTCGTGGGCGTCCAGCAGGTTCGTCCAACGCTTGCCCGGCTCCTTGACGGTGAAGTACGTATTCAAGTAGCCGTCTTCTCGCTGGGCTTGACCGATCAGTTCGATCGCGTCGTCGGCGATCTTCGTAAGCTCCGGATCCGGATGCGTGGCGAGCGAATAGCCGACCGCCTCCAGCCATTTGGCCAGATCGCTGTCCTGGAACACCATGCCGCCGAATTCGCCTTCCTCCAGCCCCGCCGCGATGCGGAAATTCCGGATCGCGTAGCTCGGCTCCGCCCCTTCGACCCGATCGTTGAGCGCCTCCCACTGATAAGGAATGACCGTCTTGCGAACGAGCTCCGAATACCCGCTCCAGAAATCGTCGCGGATCTGAACCTGCCCTTTCCGCATGCCGCTACCTCCTCGAAACATTAGAAATTGACTCTTCCTCCTTTCGAGTATATTCTTTTCGTGGTAAGCGAAATAGAGCCGAATTGAACTTCATTTCTATAAAATCCGACACAGGAGGCGGAAGGATGAACGAGGATGGAACGGTGCTTCTCCAGGCGCCTCCGCTTCCGTATTATTTGGGGGCGGGCCGTTCGGATTTCAAGCCCGGGGATCAGCATCCGAACCGGCGGAATCTGGGCATTTACGATTTGCTGCTCGTGGTCAAAGGCGCGCTGCCGATCGGGGAGAACGGCCGGGAATGGACGCTGACGGAAGGAGAGACGCTGCTGCTTTTTCCGGAGGGAGAGCATTACGCGGCGGGGCCTTGCGACCGGGAGACGGTGTTCTATTGGGTTCACTTCGAGCACGGGAAGGAGCCGGGGGCTTCCGAAGACGCCGTCCGGGCCTCCCGGCCGTTCGGCAATCCCCACGGCGTCCGCATTCCGAAGCGTTCCCGGCTTGCCGACCCGCAAGCCGCCTTCAGCTTGCTGCGGCAGCTGCTGGCTCCGGCGTCCGGCGGCGCTTCCTTCTGGCAGGAGCAGCGGCTGTTCGCCGAACTGCTCGCCATGCTGGAGCGGGAAGGCGAAGGCGAGGCCGGATCTCCGTCCGCCCGGCTTGCGGAACGGGCCGCGGCTTATCTGCGCCAGAACCACCGCGCGGAGCTGACGAACGAGGCGCTGGCGCAGGCGCTCCTTTTCCACCCCAACTACGTGGTCCGCTGCATGAAAGCGAAATACGGCCGCACGCCGATGGATTACCTGCACGACTATCGGATCGAGCAGGCCAAACGCCTGCTGGTCGCGACCGGCTGGCCGGTCTCGAGGATCGCCGAAGAGGTCGGATTCCGCTACGCGCCGTACTTTTCGGCCTGCTTCAAGCGCACCGTCGGGCAGTCGCCTCTGCAATTCAGGAAACAGTATCTTTCCTGAATATATGGTTTCTGAATATTTGACAGATTGGTACAGAATTGCTACGATAGGAGCACAACCACATTATGGGAAAGGAAATCGCCGATGAGCAAAAGCGGAAGGCCGCGCGAATTCGAAGATACGACGGTCATCGATGCCGCTATGGAAGTGTTCTGGAAGAACGGCTATGAAGCATGCTCCACGGACGATCTGTGCAAAGGAACGGGACTCGGGCGGGGCAGCCTGTACAATGCGTTCGGGAGCAAGCACGAGCTCTACGAACAGGCGCTTCTGCGATATCATCGAGCCGGAATCGACGCTCAGATCGACATTTTGCGGCGGCCGGGCCGGCTGAGGGAACGGCTGCGCGCTTTGTTGGAATGGGCGATTCGCGAAGATTTCTCCGATGCCGGACGCAGAGGGTGCCTGATCATTAATGCGGCTATGGAGCGCGCGCAGAAAGATCCGGCGGTCGAGCGGATCTTCAAACAGCATGTCGACCGGTTGGGGCAGGCTTTGAGCGAGGCGATCGAAGAAGGCCGGAACGCGGGGGAAGTGCCTTCCGGGCGGCGGACGTCGGAGCTTGCCGCCTTGTTCCTGAGCAGCTACTACGGGCTTCGCGTGCTCAACGCCGCCGCTCAGAATCGCGGGATGGCCGATCAAGTAGCCGAAGGAGTGCTGAACGTATTGAATTAGAGCCGCTTGCGGCGCTTTTTTTGACCAATTTTGTACTGATTAATACAAAAATCAAAAAGGAGTTATTGCGATGCCTATAGCGATTTACGCAATGGGATGGATGATCTTCTCCATGACGACGTCCGAATTCATGGTAGCCGGGATGATGTCCTCCCTGGCCGAGGAGTTCGAAGTGTCGATCGCGGCGATCGGATACCTCATCTCGGCCTATTCGGCAGGGATGATCGTAGGAGGCCCTCTGTTGACCGTCGGACTGACGAAAATGCCCCGAAAGCAGGCTTTTCTGCTTCTGGCCCTGATCTTCCTTGCCGGGCAGACGCTAGGGGCGCTGGCCCCGAATTATGAGACCATGATGGCGGCCCGAATCGTGACCGGCATCTCTTCGGCGGCCTGCTTCGGCGTATCGCTCGCCATCTCCTTCGAACTCGTCCCGCCTCGGTCGCGCGGCCGGGCGGCTTCCGTCGTGCTCGGGGGACTCATGATCGCCACCGCGCTGGGACTGCCGGCATCCATGGTTTCCGACCGCTTCTTCGGTTGGCGCTTCAGCTTCTGGGCGGTGGATCTGTTCGTTCTGCTGTCGGGACTTGCGGCTTTAAAAGCGATTCCCGCTTTGGCCCAACCGGCATCCATCCGCATTCGGAGCGAACTGACCGCACTGGCCAATCCGTACTTGTGGGGGGCGTACGCGACAAGCATGCTCATCATTGGGGCCACGTTCGCAGCCTTCAGCTACTTCTCCCCGATCCTGGCCGATCTGGCCGGATTCGGCCCCGTGGCGCTCCCCCTGATCCTGGGGATATACGGCGGGGCGACCGTGCTCGGCAATATCGCGACGGGAAGACTCGCCGATCGCTATGCGATGCCCCTTCACGTTGCCGGCCTCGCCGCGTTGACAGCGGCGTTGATTCTTTTCGCCTTGTTCGCGGATCGACCGGCCGTCGCCGTTATGGCCGTGGTCGCCGTCGGAATCGTCGGGGTGCCCATGAATCCGGCCATGACGACCCGAATCGCGCGGATTGCCGGTACCGGGACTTTGGTGACGACGATCCACGGATCCGTCATCAGTCTGGGTGTCGTGCTTGGCTCCGCGGCTGGCGGATTTGCGATCGATGCCGGCTTCGGCCTTGCTTCTCCCCTGTGGGTCGGAGCCTTCTTGGCGCTGGCCGGCTTACTCTCCTTGCTTCCTCTTTTCCAGCCAAAGGACGTGCACATCTCCGCGAGGGAGATCGAGTCGTGAATCCCGCTTGCCCGGATAGCGCACCGAGAAGAGATCGGGTACAATGAGGGCGAAGCTTAAGGGGAACGGCATGAGAGAGCGGAGGTCTTCGGAATGGAAGCGGAGGAGATGAGCTGGCCTGTCATTCATACGGTAGGGGACGTGCTCGTTCAGAGAGGCTTCGTGCTAGGCCCTCGGGAGATCGGGGACTTCGAACTGGTTTACTTCCCGGAAGGGACGGGGACGGTGTATGAATTGGGAGACGACGCCCTTCCGCTCGATGAGCCTTGCTTCGTCCTGACCCGGCCGGGGGAGTGTCACCGGTACCGCTTCGATCCGGCCGCCAACGTCCGTCACCTGTTCGTCCATTTCGATTACGCCGCCTTCCGGGACCCGTCGTCCGGATTGGAGGCGCTCGTCCGGACGGACCGGATTCCCGCTCTCCGGAGCAGCCTCGCAGCCGGGATGATCCGGCAAATTCTCCGCATCGCGAACGAGCAAGGCCCCGGCTGGAAAAGGCGGATCTCCGCCTTGCTCGCAGCCGCGCTGGAGGAGCTGCAGGCATGCGCCGGCCGCGGCTCGGGCCCGGCTTCGCAGCCCGTCTCGCTTCCCATTTCGCTGGCCATCGAATATATGGAGGAGCACCTGGCGGAGCCGGCGCTGTCGATCGAGAAGATCGCCCGGCATTCCGGCTGGTCCCACGAACACTTTACGCGCGTGTTCGCGGCCGAGCTCGGCATGACGCCGAAGCGGGCGCTGCTCGAGCGCCGGCTGCTGCGGGCCGAGCGAATGATGCTGCGCGCCGAGGGGACGGTCAAGCAGATCGCCTTCAGCGTCGGCTTCGGAGACGAGCACCATTTCTCGAAAATGTACAAGCGCATCCGCGGCATCACCGCCTCCGAATATATGGAGCGCTGCAAGGATCCGCTGTTCCGCCATACGGCGGCGGCCGTCGATCCCGACACGCCGTACCCGATCAACTGTTATGTCATGGTGAACGCCCCGATCAAATAAACACCCCATTTCGCGGGTTTCGTCCATGGCGGGAGCGATCCGACCCGAGGCATAATGGGGTCATCAAAAGGATGGAGGGATCGCTTCATGGGCATCGCCTATACGCCGAAATCGAGGGGACGCGCGGATCGATATCGGGTCAGCGTCAATGAATATAAGCAGTATCACCGGGAAGGATACGTCATCGTCCGGGGGCTGCTTCCCGCGGGTACGATCGGCGAATTGTACGACCTGGCCGAACGAACCCGCACTCGGGCCGATACGAAGGTCAAGACCGGAGAGACGGACCCGTTGAAGGAGGAGTTCGCCCAAGCGACCCGCGTTCACATGCTCTCCCGCATCGACGCGGCCGCCGAGCGCGGCATGCTGAACCCGCTTATCCTGGACGTGATCGAGGCGCTCGTCGGGCCGGACGTGTATGCGCTTCAATCGATGATGTTCCTCAATCCGCCGGGCCGCGGCGGACAAGGCTGGCACCAGGACGCGTGCTATATCAAGACGCATCCCGACACGCTGATCGGCGCCTGGATCGCCTTAGAGCGGGCGGACGAGGAGAACGGGTGCCTGTGGGTGGCGCCGGGCTCCAACCATGAGCCGATCTATCCTCCCGCCGGGTTCGGGGGCGGCAACGTGCATGCGCTCGATTCGTTCAGCGATCTTCACGAGGTGCAGAACGTCAGCCATCTGGACGACGAGGTCAACACGCTTTCCAAGGTAGTGGCGAACTATCCGCCGCCGATTCCGGTCGTGCTTGAGCCGGGCGACGTGCTGTTCTTCCATTCGCATCTGTTCCACCGCTCGTACCCGAACAAGACCGCGGACCGCTTCCGCCGCTCGTACGTGTGCCATTATTGCAACGCCCGTTCGCTGGTGCCGTGGGACCATGACGGCTACGAAGGGGATTCCGGCAATTACCGGCAAATTCTCGCCCGCGGCCGAACGCATCTGCCGTACGCCGAGCCTGCGTTCGGGACGGAGGTCTACCTATACGACGGCGTCGAAGGTTCCGACAGCGTGCGCATGATGGGCATGGACGACGGCATGATGATGCCGGTCGTGCAGAAGAAGGAAGATTGACTCGGCCAGGATCCGAGCGGTAGCCCGAGCTGCCGCTTCTGCGGCAAGCGCGAAGAGGCCCGCTTACGATGCCAAACATCGCAAGCGGGCTCGTTAACGTGCGAGAGGCGCTAGCATGCGATGAAAAACATCGCATCGACGGGTCCGGCGCCGTTGGCGAAGCGCGAAGAGGCCCGCTTACGATGCTAAACATCGCAAGCGGGCTCGTTAACGTGCGAGAGGCGTTTGCACGCGATGTTTTCGACCGTTAGCAGCCGTCATGCAATCCCCGGAGCTGAACCTCGCCAACATCGCGCCCCTCCCGCTCACGGCAGCGAGCGATATATCTTCATCGTATGCTTCGCGACGGCCTCGTCGTAATCCGGGTAGGCGTAACCGAGATGCCCCGCCACCGCATTGGCGTATTTTCTGAACAATTCGTGGCACGCGAACAGGGACTTCCACATTTCCTCATAGCCGTTTTCCGAAAAAGTGGACAGCAGCGCCTTCCAATCCTCATCCGGCAGATAACGGTCGATGAATTTGCAGTTTTTCCCCACGCTGAACGTGTAGGAGCGCTCCGCTCCGATCCGCCAGGCCATCATGCGCAGCAATTGAGGGCACATGACCCCGTTCAGGTGGTCGATGGCAAAAAGGATCTCCTTCCTCGCCAGCCCCTTGACCACGTAAGTCGAAACCATCCAATACTCGTTGCAGCAATCGTCGAACTCTCCGGCCGTCGGCTTCCGAATCCAATATTGCCGGTCATCGGGAACCGGCTCGTCCCGAACAAGACCGTCCTTATCGAGCAAAACCCGGACCAGGCCGTCGCTCCCCGCGAAATAAGCTTCGGCCTCGCCGATCGGAATCAAGGTCAGGTCCAGTTTGCTGCCGTCTTCGAACAGAATGAGGTAAGAGAACCGATTGCCCAATTCCGGAGGAAAAAGCTCCATCGCTTCGGGCTTCTGCATCATCAGGCGAGATCCGAACGCAAGCAGCCAATCGTCGGTTTCCTTGAAAGAATCCAGATCGGTTACGAAGCAGGATACGTCGTAATCCTGGAACGGGTCGGGAGGGATGTTGGCGTTCGTGCGCGATCCTTCCAAAGTCGCCAGACGGATGCGATCGTCGTTCCCGGCGAATTCGACCAGCAGCTTCATCATTTCCTCTTCGCTTCTCAACGCGGCAGCCCTTCTTTCCAACTTGATCTGAACTATTTACGGTACCGCCTCCCATATCGTTGCAAATGAAAAAATTTTACTTTTTTCGCAAATCGCGATTTCATGTTAAAATCGTAACAGGAGCTTTTTCCAAAAAGCCCGACAACCGATCCGGCAGCCCTCGGCTGACAATAACGGTTGCGGGGAGGAGGCTTGGTTGTTCTGCTTTTTTATGTGCTCGCCGCATTCGTAATAGCCGTCGATCAATTGTCCAAGTACTGGATTCGCGAACATCTGCTGATGGGAGAGTCCACGCAGATCTGGCAGGGCTTCATTCACGTCATTCGTCTGGAGAACACGGGAGCCGCCGGCAGCTCCTTTGAGGGATATGGACGGTGGTTCGTTCCGATTGCCGTTCTGATCGTTGCGGTCGTCATTTATTACCGCGGCAAAGGCAAGCTGAAAGGACGCTGGATGGAGATCGGCACCGCCTTTTTCGTAGGGGGAGCGATCGGCAACGCGATCGACCGCGTGCTGTTTAACGGGGTTACGGACTTTATCCAGCTTAAAGGGCAAGGCGGCGTCATGAATATCGCCGACATCTCGCTCAATATCGGAATGATCGTCGTTCTGCTGACGATGCTGTTCACGCGGCGCAAACCGACGTCCGCACCGACGATCGGTTCCTCTGAAGCTCGCTAACCTGCAAACGAACAAGCCTCCCCGATCGCCGGGGAGGCTTGTTTGGCGTTATGTCTTGAACCGCAGCACGTTCCACGAAGCCTTCGGCAGCTTCGCCGCGAACGAGCCCGGAGCGCCGCCGGCCACCGTGCCGACCGCCCTATATGGCTTCACCCGTTCCGGAACGTCGGCCGTATTGGCGGCGTACAGATCGTCGCTTGTCATTGCCAGATGCTCGATCAGGGCCGATTTGTTGAAGCTTCGCAGGTCGATCTCAAGCTGGAGCGGCTCGGACAAGTGACGATTCACCGCGAAGACGGTCACCTCCCCGTCGGCCTCGTTGTGAACGGCGACGGCTTCGATGTACGGGACGTCGGTAAATTCTTTGCAGTCGTACTTGGGCGATTGAACGAGCGGGACAAGGGCGGTACCCCGGCCGAAAACGCTCGCGTGCAAATACGGATAGTAGATCGTTTGTCTCCAGGCGCGTCCGCCGTTCTCGGTCATGATCGGCGCGATGACGTTGACGAGCTGGGCCATGCAAGCCATTTTCACGCGGTCGGCCCGCTTGAGCATGCTGATCAGCATGCATCCGACGACCAGCGCGTCTTGATGGTTGTAGACGTCCTCCAGCTGCGGCGGGGCGATCTGCCAAGGCGTCAGCTTCTTGTCGGTCTCGTTGGAGTGGTACCACACGTTCCATTCGTCGAACGAAAGGAAGACGTTTTTCTTGCTGCGTTTCTTCCCTTTGATGTAATCGCACACGCCGACGATCGTCTTGATGAATTCGTCCATGTCGAGCGACCGGGCCAGGAACGTGGCGGAATCGTCTTTATGATTCTCGTAGTAGCGGTGGAGGGAAATGTATTCGACATGGTCGTACGTATGATCGAGCACGGTCGCTTCCCATTCCGGATACGTAGGCATGTACGTTCCGGAGCTGCCGCAGGCGACGAGCTCGATGGAAGGATCGACCCATTTCATCATTTTCGCGCTCTCCAGCGCCGTTCTGCCGTACTCCGCGGCCGTCTTGCCGCCCATCTGCCAGGGGCCGTCCATTTCGTTGCCGAGGCACCACACTTTGATGCCGTGCGGATCGCGATACCCGTGGCCGACGCGCAGATCGCTAAGATACGTGCCGCCCGGATGGTTCGCGTATTCGACCAGCTCGCGCGCTTCATGCGGGCCTCGCGTGCCGAGGTTGACCGCCATCATCGGGGCGGTGCCGGCTTTGCGGCACCAATCCATGAACTCGTTCAGGCCGAACGCGTTCGTCTCGATCGTGCGCCAGGCAAGATCCAGCCGGCGCTTTCGCCCTTCGGCCGGCCCGACGCTGTCCTCCCAATTGAAGCCGGAGACGAAGTTGCCGCCCGGGTAACGGACGATCGGGACCCGCAGCTCCTTCACGAGCTCGAGAACGTCGGCGCGGAAGCCTTGGCCGTCGGCCGCCGGATGTCCGGGCTCGTAGATGCCCCCGTATACGGCCCGCCCCAAGTGCTCAATGAATGAACCGTACAAGCGGGGGTCGACCTCGCCGATCCGGAAGTCTTTGTCCACCTTCAGGGATGCGCTGCTGTCAGACATTCGATCACCTCATGATTAATATTTATATTAATTAGGTAATGAAAACATAATACATTCTATTATTAGCACGCGCTGCCCGGTTTTGGCAACGCTTTTTTTGTGAGGTTGCGTGTGAGAGAGGCCTGTGGAGGAGCTAAGTTGGCGGAAGTGGTGGAAGAGAGCAACCAGATTCGTCACATAGGCGGGGATTCGGCGGAAGTGGTGGAAGAGAGCAACCAGATTCATCACATGGGCGAGGATTCGGCGGAAGTGGCGGAAGAGAGCAACCAGATTCATCACATGGGCGGGAATTCGACGGAAGTGGCGGAAGAAAGTAACCAGATTCATCACATGGGCGAGGATTCGGCGGAAGTGGCGGAAGAGAGTAACCAGATTCATCACATGGGCGGGAATTCGACGGAAGTGGCGGAAGAAAGTAACCAGATTCATCACATGGGCGAGGATTCGGCGGAAGTCCTATAGTGCAAACATGGGAAAGAGGCACAGCGGTTGAGTTACATAGAGGAGAAACGGCACAAACGCGAGGAAGAGGTGCAATAGGTGGGCTACTTGCATAGGAGGCTGCGCCGCAACGTCGACGCCATCCTCCGCACGGTGCGAGCCGGGTTCCCCGGCAATAGAATCGGTTGAGTTCATAGCGGCAAGAAGAAGCCTAGCAGCCGCGGCGGCTCGAAAAGGGCGGTCCCGCTCGCGAGAGCGGTCCGCCCAAGGCGCCTCAGTCCGCTTCGAACAGGCGAAGCTCCTCCGCCCGGCGCAGCGCTTGAACCCGCGTGGATACGCCAAGCTTGGCGTAGATGCGCGATAGATACACCTTGACGGTTCCTTCCGTCAGATGGAGCCTTTCCGCGATCTCGCGATTCACGGCGCCGCGCACCGCTTCGAGCAGAACGGCGCGCTCCTTCGCGCTTAGCGGCTCCTGCAGCCGAGCCGAACGGGAGGCCGGCGGCTCTTTCTGCGGGAACGCGGCCAGCACCCGCTCGACGTAGCCGACGGACGGCGCCGCGGCTTCCGGTTCTCCGGGCGACGGCTGCTTGACGCGCAGGTCCCGATACTGCTGCAGCAAAGACTGCATGGACTCCCCTTCGTCCAGGTAAGTCCGGATATATCCGCTGGCTTCGCTCAGCGCCAGCGCCTCTCCCAGATGACGGAGAGCCGCCGCGCGGTGGCCCCGCTGCGCTTCCAGCAGCGCCTGCAGCGCCGAAATCTCGACGAGGCCGATCAGGCTGCCGTCGGCTCCGCTTTTTTGCCGAAGCGGGTCCAGCAAACGCAGCGCGTCCTTCTCCTTGCGCCGGGCTCCGAGAAGCCGGGCGAGCGCCATGTATTCGGTCATTCTCAGCAGGGAGATTTTGCCCGGCTGCAGCTCCAGCCCGGACAGCTCCTTGTCGGCGCGGGCCGGATCGCCTTCGCGAACGTGAAGGTACGCCGCGAAAGCGCGCAGCGGACGAAGCCATTGGGCTTCGTCTTCCCCCGCCCCCCGCATCTCCTCGATCGCTTCGTTCAGAATCGCCCACGCCGCTTCCTTTTGCCCGAGAGCCCATTGAATTCGCGCCGCCGTCAGGCGGTTCGGCACATACAGCCCGGCGATCCGCTGCCGGCGCGCGATCGGTTCGACCCGGCGCACGAGCGCCTCGCTGTCTTCCAGCCGGTTCCATTCGTAATACCCTTCGCTCAGGGACTGGATAATGTACAGCGTAAACAGCGCGTTTCCCCAGCCATGGGCTTCCATGATTCCGGTAATTCGCTTCGCGATCTGTTCCGTCTCCACATTCTGCACGCCGCGCAGGCCGAACAGGGTCCGTCGGACGAACGGCTCGTTCGAATTATAGTTAAAGTGGTAAAATATCGGGTTCTCCGGAAGCATGCCGGGCAGCTGCTCGGCGTAAGCGTACCACTGCTCGTAACGTCCGCTTGCGAACGCCCAATTCACTTTGACGAAAAACAACCCGCTCTGCAGCTCGCGAAGAGCCTCTCCGGAAGCCTCTTCGGCCGCCTCCCTCTCCAAGCGCGCCAGCTCCCGCTCCGCCGGCTCGATCTGACCGGTCACGATGAGCAGGAAAGCGTGCAGCGTCGCCAGAGAATGCGTCATGGCGTCTCTGGGAACCGACTGCATCCAGCGAAGCAACGTGGCCAGCTCGCCTCGGCGAAGAACGGATTCGACGTGCCGTTCCAGCAGCCGAACGGCCAGATCGTGGTCTCCGGCCGCGAGCGCATGCTCCACCGCATCGTCCGGCATGCCGCGTCCGGAAAGATGAACGGCCGCCTGCCGATGGAGATCGGGCCATAGACCGGGCTCGTGCTGGCGGACATAATCCTGCAGGAACTGGCCGAACAGGTGGTGGTAACGGAACCAGGCCCCCGAATCGTCAAGCGGGGTGAGGAACAAGTTGCGCCGTTGAAGCTCGTCCAGCGTTCGCAAGCCGTCCTTGCTATCGGTCATCGCGTCGCAGGCCTCCGCGTCGAAGCGGGAGAGAACCGAGGTGCGCAGCAAAAAGCCGCGAAGACGTTCCGGCAGCCGCTCGAACACTTCATCCAGCAAATACTGCATCAGGTCGCGGTTCGTCCCGCGCCCGCGATCGAAAAAAACATCCGGATTCGGATGCTCGCTTAAGGACACGGAGATCAGCTGCAGACTGGCGGCCCAGCCCTCCGTCCAATCCATCAATTGGCCGATTCTATCGTCGGTAAGCGTAAGGCCGGCCGCTTGCAGGCAAAATTCCCTCGCTTCCTCCGGCGTAAACGAGAGCTGCTTCGCCGTCAGCAGATGGCGCTGTCCTCTCGCATTCCATTTGGAGGTCGATAGCGGGAGCTCGGAACGGCTCGCGACGACCAGGTGAACCGGGTCGGGGAGCCGGTCGATGAAATAGCTCAGACTATCGTGAATGAAAGGGTCGGCGATGACTTGATAGTCGTCCAGAACGACCGCGAGCGGACTTTCGGCCTCCTCGAGACCGCTCAGCAGCGCGTCGAGAATGCCGCCGATGCTTACGTTCGGATAGGCGCGGAGCAGGGGCGTCAGCCGGTCGGCCGAGCCGGGAGAGACGGCGGCGTAGACCGACTGGCTCACATATCGCCAAAACTTGATCAGATCGTTGTCGGTCTCGTCGAGGGAATACCAGGCGACCGGATCGGCGGATTGACGCGCCCATTGGCTGAGCAGCGTCGTTTTGCCGAAGCCGGCGGGGGCGTGCACGAGCGTAATCCGGCCGCTGGAGCGGGCGCGGTCCAGGCGCTCCGTCAGGCGGGCCCGGTGCAAGCCTCCCGCCCGGGGGACCGGTGGACGGATTTTGGTTCTCAGGATGATCTCTTGGTTCACGGTCTCACCTCGGATGCAAGGTCTCGTGTATGTAGGAACGGATGGCGGATATTCGACATTTTTTTTGAACGAGTTAACCAAAGTGAGTCGTTTTTGAAAGATTGCTAGTCTATTATACCTCACGGACTCGATTCTTGACGAAGAGGATGATGATAGTGGGAAGATTTTATAGACGGTGGAAAATCGCTCTCGGCGCTCTTTCGCTGCTGCTCGCGGTATCGGGCTGGACGGGCGCGGTCTTCGCGGCGCCGGCGGCTTCCGGCAGCAACGCCGCCGGCCATTGGGCCGCTTCCACGCTCCAGAAGTGGGAGGATGCGGGGCTGCTGACCGGCGACGGCAGCGGCAATCTGGAGCCGGACCGGAACGTGACGCGCGCGGAGTTTCTGTCGCTCGCCAACCGGGCTTTCGGGCTGACCGCGACGGCGGCGGCCTCGTTCAAGGACGTGCCGGCCGCGGCTTGGTACGCGGGCGAGCTCGGCAAAGCGGTTCAAGCCGGTTACGTATCCGGCTATACGGACGGGACGTTCCGCCCGTCGCAAGCGGTGACGCGGCAGGAAGCGGCGGCGATGCTGGCCGGCTTGGGCAAGCTGCGGGACGCGTCCGCGGCGGCGGAGGCGGACGGCTACAAGGACGCCGCCTCGATCGGCGGACGGAGCCGCGGCGCGGTCGGGGCGTTGAAGTCGGCCCGCGTGCTGGAAGGCTTCGCCGATGGAACGTTTCGTCCGAACGCTCCGTTGACGCGGGCGGAGGCCGTGGTGGCGCTGGACCGGCTGCTGCGGGCGACGGCAGCGAAGGACGCGGTATACGACAAGGCGGGGACGTACGGGCCGGAGATCGGTTCCGAGGAGATCGCGGGGAACGCGGTCGTGAAAGCCCCGGGAGTTACGCTCCGAAACCTGACGATCAAGGGCGATCTGCTTCTCGATCAGGCGATCGGAGAGGGAGACGTTACGCTGCAGAACGTTACGGTCGAAGGGAAAACGACCGTAGCCGGCGGCGGGGAACATAGCGTTCATCTGATCGATTCCCGTTTCGGGTCGCTGACGGTGAACAAGCCGGACGGGAAAATCCGCCTGGTGACCGAAGGCAAGACAATTATCGTTCAGTTGGAAGTCCGGTCCGAGTCTTTGTTCGAGATGGGGTCCGACTCTTCGGTCGAGACGCTGACGGTTTATGCCGTGATCCAAGTAACGGGACAAGGGCGTATCGCTCATGTGACGCTGCACGTGTTGGGCTCTTCCTTCGAGCGCCAACCGGGAGAAGTGGAGCAGGCAAGCGATATTCCGCCGGCTTCCGGCAATTCCGGCGGTTCGAACGCGGGAACGGGCGGTTCTTCCGGGAACGGCGGCAGCAACGGAAGCGGGGGCACATCCGACCCGGCTCCCGCGATCGCCGGCGTGGAAGACGGCAAAACGTACACGGCTTCCGCAAAGCCGGCCAGCGCGGACACGGATATCGCCGGCGTGACGCTGACGAAGAACGGCGAGCCGGTCACCGGCTATGAGCTGGGAACGGCCATCTCGGAGAACGGAGATTACGTGCTGACCGTAACGGACAATGGCGGCCATGCAACGACGGTTCATTTTACGGTCGCGATCCCCGTCGATCTGCCGCCGGCGATCTCTGGCGTCGCGGACGGCGAGACGTACACGGCGGCGGTAACGCCGGCCAGCGAAGACGACGATATCGCCAATGCAACGCTGACGAAGAACGGCGAGCCGGTCGCCGGCTACGAGCTGGGCGCGGCGATCTCGGAGAACGGCGACTACACGCTGACCGTAACGGATAACGGCGGCCATGCAACGACGGTTCATTTCACGGTCGCGGTCCCCGTCGATCTGCCGCCGGCGATCTCCGGCGTCGCGGACGGCGAGACGTACACGGCGGCGGTGACGCCGGCCAGCGCGGATACGGATATCGCCGGAATAACGCTGACAAAGAACGGCGAGCCGGTCGCCGGCTACGAGCTGGGCGCGGCGATCTCGGAGAACGGCGATTACGCGCTGACCGTAACGGATAATGGCGGCCATGCAACGACGGTTCATTTTACAGTCGCGATCCCGCCGGTTCGGATCGTTCCCGACCTTTCGAATCTCGACCCGCAGTCTCGCAACGTCAATCTTTCGATTCGGATCACGAACACGGGACCGGATATCGAGAATGCGCTCTACGGCGTTCGGATGACGGTTCCCGGATATGATATGTACGATAAGGTTTGGGTTTCCTACGACGACGATGGCGATTCGTTCACGCTGGATCGGGCGGAAGAAGGCTCGGACGAATTTGTCGGGTACTTCTCTCCTACGGGAGAACCGTTTACGCTTGCCAACGGTACGGATCAGACTGCCGATTTTACCATCGACCTGGGCTATTATACGGAGCCGAGGACGGTAAACCTCTCCGCCTGGGTCGCGGACGCCGATGCTCCGGATGAAGCGGATGCCCTCTATCGGATGAATCCGATCGATATTCCGCTTCAACCGAACTATATCGGGCCGATCGACGACTTGGAGGTCGCGGGAGTTGCAGAAGATACGGTCACGCTTCGCTTCCCGGAACCGGCTGAGGCCGACAGCTACGAGGTTTGGTACAAAATCAACAGCGATGCGTGGAGCTGGGTTACGGCCTACCCCGACGCGAACGAATACGTCGTCGATCCGGTGACGAAAACCGTGACGGTAACGGTTCATCCTATCTATGGCTCGGATGTCGAATACATGTTCAAGGTATACGTCAGCGGCGGCTTGTACGACGGAGAATCGAATACGGTAACCGCAACGCCAAGCTCCGAGGGATGAAAAAATGAAAAAACAGCCCGGGAAATCGGCTCCAAGCCGATCCTCCCGGGCTGTCTCCTTGTTATTCCGGCTTCGCCTTTTCGAAAGCATGAACCTTCTTCCATTGAACGCCGCCGTCGGCAGAGGTATACAGGACGGGCGACGCTTCGTTCTCGGTCGTGATCAGCCAGACGTGCTTGGCGTCGGTCGCGGCGACGAACTGCGTGCCATAGCCGCCGAATTCGTCCTTGCGGACCGCCCACGACTTGCCTCCGTCGGTCGTCTCCATGACGCTGTTCGGCTGATCGCAAGCCGAGCATTGACGTCCCATAAAAGCCGTCTGCGGGTTGACGACGTACAGATCTCCGGGGCCGGCGCTGCTGTCGTCCGGGACGGACTCGTCATCCATCTTGAAGCCGGGTGCGGGGCCTGAACCGGCTCCGTTCCTCCAGGCGGAAGGCAGCCAGCTCTTGCCGCCGTCGGCCGTATGGAACAGCGAGTAGGACGTCTGCGACATGCCGGACCCGCCGATCAGCTCGATCCAGGCGTCGTCTTTGCCGGTCGAACGGATGACGGCGCCGTTCAGCTCGGCCGTGTTGGTGCGGGTAAAGACGTTTTTCCACGTCTTGCCGGCGTCGGACGTATGCAGGAAGTAGAATTTCCCGTCGCCCTTCTGCACGGCCCAGCCGTTGGCTTTGTCATGGAAGTAGACGTCTCCGACCGCATGGGACGGCACGCTCAGCTTCGTCCAGGTTTTGCCGCCGTCGGTCGTCATCGCGTTGCCGCTGAACGCCGTCGTATCGGACGTGAAGTGCAGGAAACCGTCGTTCGGCACGGTGCCGACCTTGCTCCAGTGCGCGCCGCCGTCGGTAGAGCGAATGAGCGTAACGCCGCTTCCGCTTCCGCCCACGACCGTCGCCCACACTTTCTGGCTGTTCAGCGCGAACAGCTGATGGATCTCGTCGGACCCTTGCGAATACTGAACGGTCCAGCGGGCTCCGCCGTCGTCGGTACGGGCGATCCAGCCTTTCCCGCCGACCCAGCCGATCTTGTCGTCCGCCAAGCGAAGCGCGGTCACTTGCCCCATGTATGCCTTCGGGGCTTCGGAGCTGACCGGCGTCGTTTGCGGAGCGGAGGAAGCCGTGTCGCCGCCGGAAGAAGAATCCGTCGGAGCCGCGGAATTCGAATCGTCTGCCGTGGAGGACGAAGGACTGGCCGAAGGGTCCGAAGACGGAGAAGCGGACGCGGTCTGGCTCGAACCGGGGCTGGATCCCGAATTGCCGGAAGCCGTTCCGCCCGAACTTTGACAGCCCGATATCGTAAACGCGAGCGCAAGCGTCATGAGCAGCGCGCCTGCTCCCAAACCTTTTTTCTTTAACATCATGAACACCGCCCTTTGCTGTTGTACGCCTAACCTTTCGTTAACCGTCCACCCCTTAGACGAATCGAACCCGGGGAGGGTTGCAGCGCCGGGAGAGGCGGGACGGCCTAAAAACGGCAGTCCGACAGGAGGCGTGCGCTCCAAAAAAGACTGAGGGGGCGATTGGCGCTTCTGTGCTATAATGAAAGGCATTGTCCTGGCTTAAGGGGACCGCGGTTCGGGAACTCCCGCGTTATCAAAACTAGGAGGAAGCTTTTTAGATGTTTAATTTTTTATGGGGCGTATTATTCGTCATCGTCAACTTTGCGCTTTTTCTGGCGTGCTACCGGCTGCTCGGCAAGAACGGCCTCTATGCCTGGATCGGGGCGGCGACGGTGCTGGCCAATATCCAGGTGGTCAAGACGATCGGGATGTTCGGCATCGTCATGACGCTGGGCAATACGATCTATGCCACGATCTACTTGACGACCGACCTGTTGAATGAGAAATACGGGGAGAAGGAAGCGAGGAAAGCGGTCTGGTTCGGTTTTTTCGCCATGATCCTGTCGCTTATCGTCATGCAGATGGCGCTGGCGTTCAAGCCTGCTTCGGACGAGATCTCGCAGCAGGCTCAGGATTCGCTTCGGTTCATCTTCGGCATGACGCCGCGCATCGCGCTGGGAAGCCTGTGCGCCTACTTTGTCAGCCAGTTTCTCGACGTCCGCATCTTCAGCCGGCTGAAGGTCGCCTATCCGAACCGTTCTCAGCTGTGGATCCGCAACAACGGAAGCACGGGACTCAGCCAGCTCGTCGATACGCTCGTGTTCAGCTCGATCGCGTTTATCGGCGTCTACTCCTGGGACGTCTGGTGGCAGATCGCCTTGACAACGTACGTGCTCAAATTCGTCATCTCGGTGGCCTCGACGCCGGTCATTTATATCGCCCGAAGCTTCAAATTCGAAGCGGACGCCCGGTGAGACGGTTTTACTTTGCAGGGCGAAGGAGCCGCTCCGTATGGGAAAGCAGGCCGTTCCAGTCCATCGCGCCGAGCACGCCGTCGCGGATGACGCCGTTCGCGTCGATGAACAAGCTCGTCGGGATCGGGCGGATGCGGTAACGGGCGGCCGCGGTTCCGTCCGGGTCCAGCAGAACGGGGAACGTGAAGCCGTAGCTGGACGCGAATTGGCGAGCCGACTTCTCGCTGTCCGAATCGGTCACGTTGACCGCGACGATCTGCAGCTCGTTTCCGTACTTCTCCTTCAGCTTGGTCAAGTACGGCGCTTCTTCCCGGCACGGCCCGCACCACGATGCCCAGAAGTTCAGCAGCACCGGCTTTCCCCGGAATTGGCGCAGGTTGTAAGTTTTGCCGTCCATGCCGGTCAGGGTGAACGACGGAGCTGCAGCCCCGATCTCCGGCGCTTCCCGCGTTTCTTCCCGGGATGCCGCGGCGCTTCCTTGGGCGATTGCCCCTGTTGGGAGCGCTGCTACTCCCCATAGGGCCATGGCGAGCGCGATTTTGAAACTCTTCTTCATCGGTCAACCCCCGCTTTCTTCTTGTTGGTCATATCTTTATCGTGTTCGGACACGCTTCAGATCATTCGGGCTTTTCAAGAGAAGGGGATTATAAGTTATACTAGTAGGGAAGAGGAGAAGCCGGCGGATGGAGGGAAAAGCGATGGGAATCGAAAAATGCGGCGGAGCGGCGGCGACGCCGAGATGGTTCGGCTACGCGCTGCAATCGCTTGTGTATTTAGCTCATCGGGCGGAGAACGACAGCCGCTGCCCCAGCGGCGAGATCGCCTACAAGGTAAGCACCGAAGCGACGCTGATGCGCCGCATTCTCGCCAAGCTCGCCAAAGCCGGTATCGTGGAGGCGCGCGAGGGACGGGACGGCGGCTATTACCTGCGCAAGTCTCCCGAGTCGATTACGCTCGCCGAAGTGTATCGGGCGCTGGAGATGACGGAGCCGCTGTGCACCGGCATGATGGACACGGCCGAAGGGGGACAGATCGGCCCCGACGTGAGAGACGCCTTTTCGGAGCTGATGGAGGAGACGGAGCGGCTGATGATCGGGCTTCTCGAGCAAAAGACGGTAGCCGATTTGGTTAACCGAACTTTTTCCTGTTAAAAAGTAAGTAACACCAATTGACATAGTGGGTTGGCCGAGTGTATACTGTGATCGTTCGCAACACAGTAGACGGACTTTGGCCGAGGCTTGCGGACGGCGGCTCGAAGCGACGTTTACTGTGGCAATAATTAGCACAATTAGAGAAAAACATTTTTAGGAGGACACCATACCATGGCAAACGTACTTTTCGTCAAAGCTAACGGACGTCCGGCCGATCAGGCCGTCAGCGTCAAGCTGTACGACGCATTCGTCAAGTCGTATCGCGAGACCAACCCGAACGATTCCATCACGGAGCTGAACCTCTTCGAAGAACATCTTCCTTACTTCGACACCACGATGATGACGGGCCAGTTCAAGCTGGCAAACGGCATGGAAGCGACCTCCGAAGAGAAGGGTGCGGCCGAGATCGCCAACCGTTACCTGGATCAGTTCCTCGCAGCCGACAAAGTCGTCTTCGCCTTCCCGCTCTGGAACTTTACGATTCCGGCCCAACTGTTGACGTACCTGTTCTACTTGAACCAAGCGGGCAAGACGTTCAAATATACGTCGGAAGGCCCGGTCGGCCTTGCCGGCGACAAGAAAGTCGTGCTGCTGAACGCACGCGGCGGCGTCTACTCCGAAGGCCCGATGGCTTCATGGGAGATGTCGGTCAATTACGTTCGCAACATCATGGGCTTCTGGGGCATCAAGGAAGTCGAGACGGTTATCGTCGAAGGCCACAACCAGTTCCAGGACCGCGCCCAGCAGATCGTCGAAGCGGGCTTGGCGGAAGCCGCTAAAGTCGCAGCAGGCTTCTAAATAATAGCCCCCCCAAAAGTGACGCGATGCTTCGAAGCGAATTCCGATTCCTTTTGAGGGAGACACCGATTTGTCGTACGGACTTTGCAAGGAAGCCCCAGGAACGTATTCCGTTCCGGGGCTTTTTTTTTCTACGACAGGATAATTAACGTACATGAATCATGTTCATGGTTTTGTCAATGCCCAATAACGGCACAGTGTGCCGCTAAGCCTCTCGGGCTACCGACAGCCGGATGGGGCTCGCATGTCCCACAAGCTTTGTTTGTTAATTATGTTGTCGTAGTTTTTTTGGCTTTTCGACGGCTTCTTCCGTAGCGAGGCGGAAGAAGATTGGAATTGCCCATATAAAGCCATAAATAGCACATTGTTCTTGGTCGTCCCAAGCGCTATTCTGTCATCGAGTTCATTCGCAAAGGAGGAAAGATCGTGCAAAACAATCGAAGAGGCTTGCGGTATCGTACGATTCTGTTGGGTACGCTTGCTTTGCTGCTGCTTCTGGCAGGCGCTCCAAGGGCTCCGGCGTTCGCATCTGCGGACGATCCTGAAAGCGTTAGCATAACGCTAGGGCCTAATCCGGCGTCCAACGGAATCACGGCGAGAGCCGGGGATAATCCGGACGGTCTGGTGACGGGAACGCTGGACGGCAAAGGGTATTGGCGGACGAACGGCGCCGCTCCCGATCCCCGGACGCTGTACCTGTACATGGACGTGGACGATAGCTATCTGTACGACAACACGGATAACGACGTTTACGTTACGGTCGAGTATTTGGACCAGGGCAGCGGCAGCTTCCATTTGCAATACGACGCTTTATCGGCGCCGTTCAAGGATGGCCTGCTCTTCACGTACGGGAACTCGGGAACGTGGAAGACGAAGACGTTCCGGCTCTCCGATGCGAAATTCGCAAATGGCACGAACGGATCCGACTTCCGGATCGCCGTCGTCGGCGGCGGCAGCCCCGGCGACAATCCGGACCTGTCCGTCGCTTCGGTGACGGTCAAGAAAGTCCCGCGGGGGAACGCCTCCTCCCAAGCGAAAGTATACGCGACCGAGAACCCGACTTCGGATGTCGTGATCGCGGAATACAGCGTGGCCGACTTCGGAGCGAAGGCTGACGGCGCAAGCGACGACACCCAGGCGTTCCAGGACGCGCTGGACGCGGCGGGCGCAGGCGGAGGCGGCGTCGTTTTCGTTCCGACCGGCGTCTATCGGTTGGACGGCAGCCTGCTCGTGCCGACGGGCGTTACGCTGCGGGGCGACTGGGCCAGTCCGGATGCGGCGAGCGGCGCCGTTCGCGGCACGGTCCTTGCGTCCTACGGCGGGAGAGGCCAGGCAGACGGAACGAGCTTTATTCAGCTGCAGCAGGTCAGCGGCGTGACGAACCTGTCGATCTGGTATCCGGAGCAAACGCTGGACGATCCGGTACCTTATCCTTGGACGATCGAGCAGCTGTCGGGGGACAGCGCCACGATGGAGAACCTGACGCTGGTCAATTCTTATGACGGCGTCAAGATCGGGCCGTCCTGGAACGAGCTTCATTACGTGAAGAACTTGTACGGAACGGCGCTCCATACGGGGATCTTCCTCGATTACACGACCGACATCGGACGTTTGGAGGGCGTAAGCCTTTCGCCTTCGTACTGGGCGGATTCGGGCCTGGCCGGAGCGCCTGCGGCCGAAGCGGTGTCGGCTTATACGACGGCGAACGCGGAAGGGGTCGTGATGGGGCGGTCGGACTGGGAGTACATGTCGGACATCCGGCTCTCGGGCTTCAAGACCGGCATGCGGGTGACGACGAGAACCGGTTCGACGGAGAGCGCGAACGCGCAGCTATACCGGATCGCGATCGACGACAGCAACGTGGCGCTCAAGATCGAAGGCGTGAACGATTTCGGCCTGCTCGTATCGGACAGCAGCTTCCGCGCGAACGTCGGCGATTCCCCCAAGGCGATCTACGCGACGCAGGGCTTCTCGTCCATCGCCCAGTTCAACGGGGTTACGGTCGGAGGCAGTCCGTCGGACGCGGTATACAGCGAAGGAAGCGGCGTCCTGTCGTTCGAGAACAGCACGTTCGAGGGCTGGGACAGCCAGGCCGGCTATGCGATCGACCTGAAAGGCGGCTCGCTGATTCTCGGGCAATCGGAATTCGCCCAGGCCGACCGTCAAGTGAGGCTGTCGGGTCCCGTTCAGACGGTGAATGCCTTTAATTCCGGGCACGACGGCGATGCGCTGCAGGTCGCCGACGAGAGCCAGGGAGCGGAAGTGAACGTGAACCGGGATGCGAGCTCCGCGCTTGAGCAGCTTCCGCAGAACGTGCAGACCGATATGGCCGTTGCTCCGAAGCCGGCGACGAATCTGTTGTTCGACGTGACATCCGCGCCTTACAACGCCGACAAGAGCGGGGGCAGCGACGCCTCTGCGGCGATTCAGCAGGCGCTGGATGCCGCCGCCGCGGCTGGAGGCGGCACGGTTTATTTGCCGGCGGGCATCTACCGCGTCGATTCGCCGCTTGACGTGCCGGGCGGAGTCGAGCTGAGGGGCTCCTGGGACGTTCCGCACCATACGATCGGCGGCGGCACCGTCCTGTTCACCCGTTACGGCGAAAATCCGGATGCCGGCACGCCTGCGCTCCTGACGCTCGAAGCATCCGCCGGCGTTCGCGGCCTGTCGGTTTATTACGACGAGCAGGACTGGAATCAGGTGAAGCCGTACGCTTGGACGATCCAAGGCAAGGGACACGGCGTTTACGCGATCGATACGACGCTGATCAATCCCTACCAGGGCATCGATTTCGGCACCTACGATACGAGCGGACACTATATCGACTACGTCGCGGGATCCCCGTTGAAGGAGGGCATCTTCGTCGGAGGCGGGGCAGAAGGCGGCATCATGAGGAACGTTCAATTCAACCCTCATTACTACGGGCGGAACAACTATCCGAACCACCCGGCGACGGGGGAAGATTCCGACAAGGTGTGGAGCTATCAGAAGGAGAACCTCGATGCGTTTCGGGTCGGGGACGCCAAAGGCGAGACCATTTTCAACACGTTCGTCTTCGGCTCGCTGAACGGCATCCATTTTGCGCCGCAGAGCCCGGGCGGCGGTCCGGAAGCCGTCGTGATCGGTCATGGAACGGACGGCAGCAAGAAAGGGATTTATATCGAAGGAGCGGGCCCGGCCGGACTTTCGTTCGTCAACACCGAGCTGGTCTCGATCAGCACTTCGGACAAAGTTTACGCCACGGTCGGACCTGACTTCGACTCTACGGCGAAGCTGTTCAATACCTCCATGTGGGGCGACCCGACGAGATCGGTCGACGTGTACGGGGGGAATGTTCAAATTCAGCAGAGCAACTTCACCGCGGTCGGGGAAAAGGGGCTAAATGCGCTGGGAGGCACGATCGGTCTCTATGACTCGTACTTCCAGCGGGCCGACACGACGCACGTGTACGCATCGCCGGACATCGAGAAGCTCGTGGTGACGAACAACCTGTTCAAGGGAGGGATGAAGCTCGTCAACGAAGCGGGCACGAAGGTCACCGGCACGAACCTGCTGCCCGTCGCGCTGACGCTTGCGAAAAACGTTCCCGACGCCGCCCATCCGGAACGGCCGAACGCGAGTCTGACGGTAATGAACGCGGCCGGACCGGGCGAGCTCTCCGGTCAGGTCGAGCTCGTTCAGCCGGCGTCCTATGCGTCGAAGCTGGTGCCGATCCATTTCTCCAAGCTCGGTCTCGGGGACAGCTTGACGATCCCCTTGCCTTACATCGCCGCGGACTCGCTCCAATATCAAGTGACGCTCGATGACGGCAGATCTTATCTGGAGTCGGTCCGACTGGCGCAATCGTTCGCCGGCAGGGCCGATGCGGCCGCGACGGGGATGCCTTCGATGGATGTGTCCGCACCCGAAGAATATACGGGAGGCGGCCGGCAGGGACCGGACGATCTGAGCGCGAAGGCGGACGTCGCTTGGGACGACAGCAAGCTGTACGTGAATGTCGAGGTCCGCGACGACGTGCAGTCGCAGACATACAGCGGCGCGGATATTTGGCAGGGAGACAGCCTTCAGCTCGGCTTCGACCTCTCGAGGAAGGACGGAGCGGCCAGCCGGAACGTCAGCGAGCTCGGGTTCGCCTTGAACGACGACGGAACGGTGAACAAGTGGCGCTGGAAGGCGCCGGACGGACTGCCGACCGGCGATCTCGGCGATGCCGCGGATGCGGCGATTACGCGAGACGAAGCTGCGGGCGTGACCCGGTACGCCATCACGATTCCTTTCGAGTCGCTGCATGCGGCGGGCTACGATTTTGCCCCGTCCGCCGATCCGCTCGGTTTCTCGCTGCTCCTGAACGAGAACGACGGGAATGGACGGGAGGGCTACATGGAGTACAACCAGGGCATCGGCGCGAGCAAGGACTTCACCTTGTACGGCGACCTTTATCTGCTCGGAGGCAAGTATGCCGACTGGTCGGTGCCTGCGGCGGAGGCGGCGGTCGATCGCGCGAAGAAGGCGAAGGACGAGATTTCGATCGGCGCGGCCCGCGGCTTCGTGAACGTGCTTCAGGACGGGAACGTCAAGAAGCGGCTGAGCGCCCAGCTGGACGCGACGGAGCGGGGCAGGCACGGGAATGGAAGCGGCAATGGCAACGGTCAAGGACATAACGGCAAGTAACTCCAATATATAAAAAAACGACAGACGAGAAGCGACCCGACGGTACCGGCGAGCTTCTCGTCTTCTCGTTCATGAATGGAGGAGCGTATATGGGGAAAAAACGGAGCGCATACGGTCGGCTGCTGGCCGTTCTTTTGGCGATCGCCTGGATTGCGGGCATGGCGTCGGTCTCGCCGAGGACGGCCATGGCGGATACCAATCTGGCCCTGAACAAGCCGATCGCGGAGGGCGGCCATACGCAAGTCTATGCGGCGGCGAACGCGAACGACGGCAATTCGGCGACGTATTGGGAAGGGGCCGCGAACGCCTATCCGAATTGGATTCGCGTCGACTTGGGCAGCGTCAGAGCCGTGAGCCAGGTCGTTATCAAGCTGCCCGGCTCCTGGGGCAGCCGCACGCAGACGCTTGCGGTGCAGGGAAGTTCCGACGACGTAAGCTATTCGACGCTCGTCTCGTCCGCGACGTATACGTTCGCGCCGAGTATGAACTCCGTCTCCATTCCGGTGGCGGGAGCGAGCGTCCGGTACGTCAAACTGGTTTTCTCGGCCAACTCGGGCGCCACGGGAGGGCAGGTCTCCGAGCTCGAAGTGTACGGAACGGCGGGGCAGCAAACCGTATCCGCGTTCGACCGGATCGCGGCTTCCTCTTACACGAGCCAATCCGGCATCCAGCTGGAGCCGGCGAGCGAGGGAGGACTGGATGTCGCCTTCATCGACAACGGCGACTATATTGCTTTCGATTCCGTCGACTTTGGCAGCGGGGCCGCAAGTTTCTCGGCGCGAGTGGCAAGCAATGCGTCCGGAGGCGGCATCGAGATCCGGACCGACGGGATAAACGGCCCGTTGGCGGGCACCTGCTCCGTCCCGGGAACGGGAGGATGGCAGTCGTGGACGACCGTCGACTGCGCCGTAAACCAGCTCAGCGGCACGCATAGCCTCTATTTGAAGTTTACGGGAGGCGCCGGCAATCTTTTCAACGTGCTGTGGTTCCAGTTCTCGGGAGGAACCGGAACTCCTCCGGCAACGGGCGGGGACGTCGTCGGGCATCTTTTCGCGGGCTATCAAGGATGGTTCAATGCCTCGGGCGACGGCTCGCCGAACGGGGGATGGGTGCATTGGTCGAAAAACAGCAGCGCCCCGGCCGCGAACCAGAACGTGAATTTCGAGCTGTATCCGGATCTCCGCGAATATTCCAAGCTTTATCAGACGAATCTGGCCAACCTGGGCAACGGACAGCCGGCGAAGCTGTTCTCGTCGTATGACCAGGAGACGGTCAACAAGCATTTCGAATGGATGCGGACGTACAACATCGACGGAGCCGCGCTGCAGCGGTTCGGGGCGGACCTGAGCGATACGCCGAACAACTGGAAGACGAACCGCGACAGCGTGGCGGTCAAAGTCAAGAACGCAGCCGAGTCGTACGGGCGCAAGTTCTATGTCATGTACGACATCACGGGAATGGACCCGTCCACCTGGGAGGCTGCGGTGAAGCACGACTGGACGACGAACGTCGTGAACGCGATGCGCCTGCCCTCGTCGTCCGCCTATGCGAAGCAGGACGGGAAAACCGTCGTCTGCATCTGGGGCATCGGCTTCACGGACCGTCCGGGCACCGCGGCGGAATCGGCCGATCTTATCAGCTGGTTCCAGAACCAGGGCATCTACGTGATCGGAGGAGTCCCGACCTACTGGCGAACCGGCGTCAACGATTCGAAGAGCGGCTTCCTGGACGTCTACAAATCGCTGGACATGATCTCCCCGTGGTTCGTCGGACGCTTCGGGCAGCTTTCGGGAGCCGATAACTTCAGCACGACCGTTTGGCAGCCGGACTTCGCATTCGCTCAGCAGAACGGAATCGCCTATCAGCCGGTGCTTTGGCCGGGCTTTGCCTGGTCGAACATGACCGGCGGGCCGCGCAACCAGATTCCGAGGCTTCACGGCGACTTCATGTGGCGTCAGGCGTACGATATGAAAAATATCGGCATTGGCACCGGGTACATTGCGATGTTCGACGAGTACGACGAAGGAACGGCCATTGCGA
The DNA here is from genome assembly GCF_014212055.1 of Cohnella zeiphila. GTDB lineage: Bacteria > Bacillota > Bacilli > Paenibacillales > Paenibacillaceae > Cohnella > Cohnella zeiphila. The sequence goes on from NZ_JACJVO010000005.1 coordinate 209,368, forward strand.
AAGCGGCGGAGAACAGCTCCATGATCCCGTCTAATCAGTATTTTCTGACGCTTGACGCGGATGGCGCGGCCGTCTCTTCGGACTTCTATCTGAGGCTTGCGGGTGACATCAATCGGATGTTCAAGGGGCAAATCCCGGTCACCGCGAACCATCCGACCAGCCATCAGCAATAGGGGATTTGCAAGGGGAGAGATCGCGAGATTTCGGTGGACGATTCCGTCCGTGCGTATGGTACAATCGGCTTGTCGGCTATGATCATTGAAACCATTGGAGGCTACGACATGCTGTACGGCATTTCTCCCCTGATCTCTCCCGAATTGCTGAAAGTGTTGATGGAAATGGGGCATGGCGACGAGATCGTGCTCGGGGACGGCAACTTCCCGGCGGCCAGCCATGCCGCGCGGTTGATCCGGTGCGACGGCCACGGCGTCCCGGAGCTGCTGGACGCGATTCTCAAGCTGTTCCCGCTGGATCCGTATGTAGACCGTCCGGCCGCGCTCATGCAGGTCGTCCCCGGCGATACGGTGCAGACCCCGATCTGGGATACGTACCGTTCGGTCATCCGGAAGCATACCGGCATCGAGGAGCCGTTCGAGGAAGTGGAGCGGTTCGCGTTCTACGAGCGGGCGAAGAAGGCGTACGCGATCGTCGCGACGGGCGAAAGCGCCCTGTACGCCAATCTCATCCTCAAGAAGGGCGTCGTCAAAAGCGAATAGCGGCAAACAAGCCGTCCCTCGTTCCCGTCACGGAACGGGGGCGGTTTGCGTTTAGGGGAATGGCGGCCTGGGTTTGGCCGGAATGCAGCTCGAGCCTCGAACAGGAGCGGGCCGGTCTTCAAGACAGCCTGCACAAAGGGATTTCAAATCGCAGCCCCCCTCTTTGCGGAAAATAATCGAACGCCGCAATTTTCCCCCCAGCGTTATAATAGAATAACCGAACCGACAAGCTTCCCGACGCAGGAGGTTTTGCAAGCCATGAACCTCATGGGGCGATTGCTCCCGTTCCGATCCCTTCGCGCGAGACTGGCCGCGCTGCTCATCGTGGCGGCGGCCATTCCGATTCTGTTGACCGGCTATATTTCTTACCGCTGGATTTATATCGTGCAGACGGAGAAGATTTATCGCGACTGGATGGACAAAGTGGAACGGGACAGCACGGAATTGGAACAGAAGCTCGACGAGCTTGGGCGGGTATCCCAATTGCTGGACGTGGAGGGCGGGATCGGACGGGAGGTCGTGCAGTATATCGAAAGCGGCGACCCCTACGAACGCTCGGTCCTGTATCGGAATATCTCGGAATCGACCGCGAACGTCAATTTTTCCAATCCTGCCCTCGGAGCCATGTTTTTTTACGTTCCCGGGCTGGACGAGCCGATTTTGTTCCCCAACACGCCCGGGAAGATTTCGTTCGACTTGGATTCGTTGCCGCTGTTTTACCGGCAGAAGGACTTCACTTATTACGGCCCTTATCCTTCTCTTAATCAGGACGCCTCGGGCGAGCCGGTTTTTGCGCTGCTTCGCAAGCTGGATTACGGCCAAGGCCGTTTTCTTTACGCCTATGTGGAGACCAAAGTGACCGGCTTGGAGACGATATTCGCATCGTCCGGCGATCCGTCATTAACCGGCCATTCTCCGGTGTATCACGTCTTGACCAACCCGTCCGGCCAGACCGCCTTCAGCAATTTGCCGGACGATACGCCAATCGGACAGACGTTTCGAGTCTCGGATCGGAACTATCAAATCTTTCGCGCCTCCGGTCAGCACGGCTGGACGCTGTACCAGCTGATTCCGTCCCCCGTTTATAATCATGAAATGAATCGCTGGCTGTCGCAGTTCGCGCTGCTCGCTTCCATCTCCCTCATCGCCGGCATCGCGCTGGCATGGCTCATCTGGAGAATGGTGTACCACCCGATTCGAATCATCAACCGGGAGATCAGCCGGTTTCGCTACAACCAGATGCCGAATCCCGCGCTCGCGACCGGACTTGCGGAATTCGACCGCATCTTGGACAATTTTCAATCGATGAGCCTGCGTATCGCGGAACTGATCAGCGATGTGGAGGAGAAGGAGAAGCGCAGAGGCCGGCTCGAATTGGAAAAGCTGCTCGTTCAGATCAATCCGCATTTCCTTCATAACACGCTGAATACGATTCAATGGCTGGCACGGATACAGGGCCAGACGAATATAGCGGAACTGGTATCAATTTTCACCCGAGTGCTGCATTACAATCTCGGCAAGAAAAGCATTATCGTGACCGTCCGCGAAGAAGTCGAGGCGGTTCGCGATTACATCGATCTCCAGAATATTCGTTACGATCATTCCTTTAACGTCCGCCTGAAGGTCGATCCGGCTGCGGAAGAGGTCCCGATTCCGCGCTTCATCTTGCAGCCCCTTGTGGAAAACGCCTTGTACCATGGATTCGACAACGACGAAGGGGGGAAGATCGAGGTTGTCATTGCGATAGAGTCTTCTTCTTCGGGGCTCCGCCGTCTGCTTCTTCGCGTGACGGACAACGGCAAAGGGATTCCGGCGGAGAAATTGGCGAAGATGATGGGGGAGGATGACGATCGGCTGCGCCGGTCGGGCTTGGGCATCGGTCTTCGGTACGTGAGAAAGATGCTGTCCGTGTACTACGATTCGGACGCCGAGTGGAGCATCGAGAGCGAAGATGGAGGCGGCACCTCGATAGCCATCCGCCTGCCTGTCGTACTGAAAGGAGGAGAATTCTTTGATCCAGGCGCTGATCGTGGATGACGAAAGCTTGGTTCGCAAAGGGATGAGGCTGCTGTTCCCCTGGGACCGCTATGGCATTGCCATCGCCGGCGAAGCCGCCACGGGGCAGAAGGCGCTGGAATTCATCCGGAGCCGCCCGGTCCAATTGCTGCTGACGGATATTACCATGCCGGGAATGTCCGGGCTTGAATTGATCAAGGAAGTCCAGCGGCACGATTCTTCCATCAAGGTCGTGATCTTGACCTGCCACCAGGATTTTGACTTCATTCAGGAAGCCCTGCGTTTAGGGGCTGTGGACTATATCGTGAAAACCCAACTGGAGAAGCTCGATCTGGACCAGACAATGGAGCGGATGTTGAGAGCGGTGCGCCAGGAAGCGCCCGCGAACGAAGCGTCCGGCGGAACAGGTGCAAGCTCGCTGCGCCGCAAGACCGAAGAGGCGGAGGGAGTTGCCTGGATCGTGGACGATGCCCTGTTCGGATCGCTCATGGAAGCGCTTCGAGACGCCGGACGCCGCGAAGCTTCCGATTGGGCCCGGACGGCGGCCCTGTCGTTTAAACGGTGGAAATTAAGTTTTCCGATGTACGATTGGCATGAAGAATCCGCCCCGCCGACAGAGCCAGAGGCGTTGGAAATATGGTGGCGAAAACTTCGGGGAAACGTACAGGGCTGGCTGCGTCGTTCCGGATATTCCGAGGACGTCATCTCGGCGATCGTCAAAGCGGTCGAACGGATCGTTTCCCAAGCGGGGGCTCATCTGAAGCAGAGCGAGATCAGCCAGTCGGTAAGCTTGAGCAAAAGCTATTTCAGCACCAGTTTTCGCGATATCACCCGAATGACGTTTACGCACTTCTTGCAAACGGTCGCCATCGGGAACGCTTGCGAGATGCTTTTGATGACCAACTACCCCGTCTACTCGATCGCCGAAAAATGCGGTTTTGCGGATCAACGGTACTTCAGCAAAATGTTCAAAGACCAGACCGGCCTGTTGCCGAGCGAATATCGTCAAGCGCACCAGGAGAGAGGCTGAACGGGCATTCAGACTCTTCCATGTGCTCCTCGGGCCTCTCCAGGTCCCGCGCGTCCGTGCCCTCCCCTCCCACTTCCGTCCTCCCCTTATTCCTTCGCTTCTGAATAACGACCTGAGCCCGATCCTTAAACCCGTGATCCGTATGGCGGCGATCGTCTCCGAGAAGGGGGAGTAGGGTACGGCTAGCCGGCATATCCGAAGATTCGGAGATCAAATCCCCACCATCTGAGAAGCAGCGTCTCTCTTAGGGGGAGGCGGGCGATTGTTATAATTTCGATATAGGCTTGAACACGATACAAGATGAAGGGGATGCCTCTGCATGAAAAGGAAACGCAAATACGGAACGGCGGCGCGCGGAGCGGCGGCGCTGTTGACTTCCGCACTCATGATTACGGCATTTTCGGCGTGCAGCGGGAGCGGAGGGAATGACGGCGGCAACGGAGAGAATGCTCCGGCCGCGGCTTCTTCGGCAAGCGGCGGCGCCGCCGCGACGAACGAAGCGTCGGCAGCGCCGGCGGATCCGCTCGGCAAGTACGATCCTCCGATCGAAGTGTCGGCGGTGCGCGCGATTTCGGAAGGGACGAAGTTCAACGCAGGCGAGTCGATCGACAACAATGTCTGGTCGCGCGCTTATGAAGACCAGCTCGGCATCAAGGTGAATTATCTGTGGACGACGCCCGCGGCGCAATACGATCAGAAGCTGAACATTGCGATCGCCTCGGACGATTTGCCCGACATCATGCCGGTCAGCGCGGCGCAATTGAAACGCTTGGTGGAGGACGGGCAGGTCGAGGATTTGACGTCGACTTACGACCGATACGGCTCGGACTTGACGAAGCAGATTTTGTCGGAGGACGGGGGCGACGCGCTGAAGTCCGCGACCTTCGACGGCAAGCTGTATGCGCTGCCGAAGATGAGCTCCGGGCTCGGCCAGTCCCATGTGCTGTGGGTGCGGACGGACTGGTTGAAGAAGCTGAACCTGCCGGAGCCGAAGACGATGGACGACGTGGTCCGAACGGCCGAAGCGTTCGTAAAGCAAGATCCGGACGGCGACGGCAAGGCGGATACGTACGGTCTCGGCATCAATAAGGATATCTTCGGCTATTATGCGGCCATGGAGGGCTTCTTCAACGGGTTCCATGCCTATCCGAACATCTGGCTCAAGGACGGTTCGGGCAAGCTCGTATACGGCAGCGTTCAGCCGGAAGTCAAGACGGCGCTCGCGAAGCTTCAGATGATGTACAAGAACGGCTTGATCGACAAGGAATACGGCACGAAGGACGCGACGAAGGTGAGCGAAGCGGCCAGCGCCGGCAAGCTGGGCATGTTCTACGGTTATTTCTGGGACGCCGGCTGGCAGCAGGATGCCAAGAACGCGAATCCCGGCATGGAGTGGCAGGCGCTGCCGCTGCCGTCGGCGGACGATCAGCCGGCCAGGGCCCAAGTTCCGTTCGCGATCAGCTCTTATTATGTGGTCAAGAAGGGAACCGATCATCCGGAAGCCGCGGTCAAGCTGCTGAACTTCGACATGGAGAAGCTGTGGGGAAAAACGGCGGAGCCCGATGTTTATAACGTCGACAAGGGCGGATTGGCGGTGTTCGATTTTGCGCTTTTATACGGTGAAGCGCCGCGCAAGAACCTGGACGCGCACGAAGAGGTCGTCAAAGCTCTCGATTCGGGGGATCCTTCGGCGCTCAACGCGGAGGAGAAGGGATATTACGACAGCATTGTCGCCTACCAAGGCGGAGACACCAAGGGCTGGGGCAACGAACGCATGTACGGGCCGCAGGGATCGCTGGGAGTCATCGACGACTACTCGAAGAACGGGCAGATCATGGCGGACGCCTACTTCGGGGCCCCGACCCAAGGGATGACGGACAACAACGCCACGCTGCAAAAACTGCAGCTGGAGACCTTTACGAGGATTATTATGGGCGGAGCGGTCGACGATTTCGACAAATTCGTGACTCAGTGGAACAGCCTAGGCGGTCAGACGATTACCGATGAAGTAAACGCTTGGCAAGCTTCCCAGTAAATCGAAACAGGCCGTAATGGGCGGCAAGGAGGCGGTGGAACGATGAGACGCAGAAGCTTCCGGGAGCTGCCTCTGCACCTGATGATTTTGCCGGGATTCGTCTTGGTGTTCGTCTACAGCTACATTCCGATGGCCGGAATCGTCATGGCTTTTGAGAGACTGGTTCCGTCCAAGGGGATGTTCGCGTCCCCTTGGGTCGGATGGGAGAACTTCGAATACATGCTGCATCTGCCCGACACCGTTCAAGTGCTGTGGAACACATTGTTTATCGCGGCGATGAAGATGACGGCAGGAATCGCGGTGCCGGTCGCGTTCGCGCTTCTGCTCAACGAAGCGCGGAGCCGGCTGTTCAAGCGAAGCGTGCAGACGATCATCTATTTCCCGCACTTTTTGTCCTGGATCATCTTGAGCGGCATCCTGATCGACATCCTGTCTCCGTCGTCGGGCATCGTCAACGAAGCGCTCGGCTGGTTCGCCATTCCGCCGATCTACTTTCTGGGCGACGCCCATTGGTTCCCGTTCGCCATGGTCGCTTCCGATACGTGGAAAGAGTTCGGCTACGGCACGATCGTCTACTTGGCGGCGCTCAGCGGCATCAATCCCGCTCTGTACGAGGCGGCTTCGATGGACGGAGCGGGACGGATTCGCCAGACGCTTCACGTCACGCTGCCCGGCCTGCTGCCGATGATCGTGCTGATGTCGGTGCTCAGCTTGGGCAACGTGCTCAACGCGGGCTTCGATCAAATCTACAATTTGTACAGCCCGCAGGTTTACGAGACCGGGGACATCATCGATACGCTGGTATTCCGGATCGGCGTCGAGAACGCCAATTACGGGGTCGCCACGGCGGTCGGGCTGTTTAAATCGGCCGTATCGTTCGTCATGATCGGCGCCTCGTATTTGCTGGCTTACCGGCTGACCGACTACCGGATTTTCTGAAGGAAGGAGGAGGGTCATGAGACAGACCTCGACGGGCAGGCGGATTTTCCTCTTCGGCAATTATTTGTTCCTCGCGGCGGCGGCGGCGGCCTGCCTGTTCCCCATGCTGAACGTGCTGGCGGTCTCGTTCAGTTCGAGCTCGGCCGTCTCTGCGGGCGAGGTGAAGCTCTGGCCGATCGGCTTCACGCTGAAGTCGTACGAGTTCGTCATCGGCAAGCCGGAATTCGGCAGGGCGTTTCTCCTGTCGCTGGCCCGGGTCGCCGCCGGCGTGCCGCTGAACATGCTGCTCACCATTCTGGTTGCGTATCCGCTGTCCAAGGAACGGAAGGATTTTCGCTTCCGCAACGCTTACGCCTGGTATTTTATCTTGACGATGCTGTTCAGCGGCGGACTCATTCCTTGGTACATGACCATCAAGATGACGGGGATCATCGACACGTTCTGGGCGTTGATTCTGCCCGGGGCGGTACCCATCTTCAACGTGATTTTGCTGCTTAACTTCTTCAAATCGCTGCCGGACGAGATCGAAGAGGCGGCGGAGATGGACGGAGCGGGACGTTGGCAGGCGCTCTGGCGCATCGCCGTTCCGCTGTCGGCGCCGGCGGTCGCCACGCTGACTCTGTTCTGCATCGTCACCCACTGGAATTCCTGGTTCGAGGGGCTCATTCTGATGAACGATCCGAGCCGCTACCCGCTGCAGAGCTATCTGCAGACCGTCATCGTGGGTCGCGATCTGTCGCTCCTGACCTCGACGGACATTGCGCGCTGGTCGGAAATTTCCGATCGGACGTCGAAGGCGGCCCAGGTATTCGTCGCGATGGTGCCGGTTTTGCTCGTGTATCCTTTTTTGCAGAAGTATTTCGCCGAAGGGATCGTCATGGGCAGCGTCAAAGGATAAGCCGAGCCGATCCCCCTCGCCGGGACCGACAATCGAAGCGGGCGCCGGGAGAGAGAAAACGAGGAGAGAGAATCATGTTAAAAATCGCTTTTATCGGAGCGGGAAGCACCATCTTCGCCAAAAACGTGCTCGGAGACTGCATGATGACGCCGGCGCTCGCCGAGGCGCACATCGCGCTCCACGACATTGACCTGCAGCGGCTCAAGGAATCGGAGACGATGCTGCAGAACCTGAACCGCAACAACGGGAACAAAGCGACGATCATAGCTTACGCCGATCGGCGCGAGGCGCTGAAGGGCGCAACGTACGTGGTCAACGCCATTACGGCGGGCGCGTTCGAGCCGTACATTCGGGGCGATCACGAAATTCCGCGCAAATACGGCCTGAAGCAGACGTATGCGGACACGCTCGGGATCGGCGGACTGTTCCGGGGCTTGCGGACGGCGGGGCCGATGCTCGAATTCGCCCGTGACATGGAGGAGCTGTGTCCGGACGCGTGGTTCCTGAATTATACGAACCCGATGGCGATTTTGACGGGGGCGCTGCTGCGCGGTTCCGGAATCAAGGCGGTCGGCCTGTGCCATAGCGTTCAAGTGTGCGCGAAGGAGCTGCTGGAGGGCCTGGGCATGAGCGCCGACAACGTGCGCTGGCGGATTGCCGGCATCAATCACCAGGCTTGGCTGCTCGACATTACGCGGAACGGCGAGGATCTGTATCCGGAGATCAAGCGGCGAGCGGCGGCGCGGCCGGGCCCCCACGACGACATGGTGCGCTACGAGATCATGAACGCATTCGGCTGTTACGTGACCGAATCGAGCATGCACGGAGCGGAGTACGTGCCCTATTTTATCAAGAATGCGTACCCCGAGCTGCTCGAGCGCTACAACGTGCCGACGGAGAATTACAAGGGCTGGGGCAACAGCCGCGAGGAATATTGGGAAAAGGTCATGAGCGAGCTGGTCAACAACGCGGAGATCGCCCATACCCGCACGCACGAGTATGCCTCGTACATCATGGAAGCGATGGAGACGAACGTGCCGTTCAAAATTGCGGGCAACGTTCTGAACACCGGAGGCCTCATCTCCAATCTGCCGGAAGAGGCGTGCGTGGAGGTGCCCTGCCTGGTGGACGGCAGCGGCGTCACGCCGACGCGGTTCGGCGCGCTGCCGCCGCAGCTGGCGGCGCTCAACCGCACGAACATCAACATGCAGCTGCTGGCGGTGGAAGCGATCTTGACCGGCAAGCGGGAGCATGTCTACCACGCCGCGCTGCTGGATCCGCACACGTCGGCGGAGCTGCCGATCGACCGGATCAAGGCGCTCGTCGACGAGATGATCGAGGCGAACGGCAGCATGCTGCCGGCATTCAAATAAAGAGCGCGGTCTTCGTTAGCGGCTGGAAGAGGCCACAGGCCCCGGTTATTCAAATACCTGCAATAATGCAGGTTTTGATTCGTCGAATCGGTCTCCTGCGATAATTCCTGCAAAAATGCATCTTTTTCGGGCGTCTAAGCCCCGTTGGAGCGGTTTGCGTAGAAAAAGCCTGCACATTTGCAGGCTTTTTGTGCGGATAGACCGATTTCAGGTATAAAGCCTGCACTTTTGCAGGCTTTTGTGCGGGTTGCCGAATGGGGCGAGGCGTAAAGCCCGCTTTTGCAGGTCTGGGCGTTGCTGCCGAAGGGACGGGCCCCAGAATCACACGAGTTCAGCCGGCCGGAGAAGGATGCGAACGGGAACACGCCGACTTCAGCCGGCAAGAGAGAGCCGGGAACGAATCAAGCCGACTTCAGCCGGTCGAAGAAGGCGGCGATCGCGAGCTCGACGGCGCCCATGACGGCGGAGCGGTCGCCCAATTCCGCGAACAGCAGGTGCGCGTTGCGGAGATGGAAGCCGAGCGCGCGCTCCTCGACCGTGCGGCGCATGGCCGGCTCCAGCCAAGCCTGCGCGCGGCTGAGCCGGTTGCCGATGATGACGGCGTTCGGATTGAACACGTTGACGATGTTCGCGATGCCGACGCCGAGATATTCTCCGATGTCGGCCAGGAGCGCCTGCACCTGTGCGTCGCCGTCTTGGGCGGCGGCGAGCAGCGCGTTCAGGTCGCGGGGATACCCCGACTCGGCGGCCCGTTCCAGCAGCGCCTGCTCGGAAGCGTACAGCTCCCAGCAGCCGCGGTTGCCGCAGCGGCAGGGTTTGCCGTGGGCGTTCACCGACAGGTGTCCAAGCTCGCCGGAGAAGCCGGATTCGCCCTTGTACAGCTCCCGGTGCAGAATCAGTCCGGTCCCGATGCCGATCCCCACGCTCACGTACACCATATTCGAGATGCCGCGGCCGATGCCGTACTTCTGTTCGCCGAGCGCGCCTACGTTCGCTTCATTATCGATCAGCACGGGAACGTGGAACGCACGGTCCAGCGCTTCGCGCAGCGGAACGTCCCGCCAGCCCATGTTGGGCGCGAACAGGACGGAGCCGTTCCGGTCGACGAGGCCGGGAACGCCGACTCCGATCCCGACGACGCCGAACGGGCTGGCCGGCGCCTCGTCCATCAGCTGCCGGATGAAAGGGCGCAGCACCTTGAACACTTCCTCGGGATCCGGATCGGTTAGCGGAATTTCCCGTTGGGCGACGACGCGTCCCCGCAGGTCGGTCAGCACTCCCCGCAAGTAATTCACGCCGAGATCGATTCCGACCGCGTAGCCGGCCTCCGCGATGAATTCCAGCAGCACGGGCTTGCGGCCGCCGCTCGACACCCCGGTTCCGATCTCCCGCACCAGCCGGTTGTCGATCAGATCCTGCACGAGCGAGGACACCGTCGCTTTGTTAAGGCCGGTCGTATCCGAGATTCTGGCCCGGGAGAGCGGTTCGCCCAGCAAAATCGCTTCCAGCACGATCGCCGTATTCATTCGTTTGATGAGCGCCTGATCGCCCGTCTTCGTTGTCATGCCGATGAGACCCCTTTTATTTTTCCGGAATAGGAATGCCTTCATCATACCACAATAAATTAGGTTGGCAACTTTGTTTAGTCAATAGACAAACTAAGAAGCAAGTGTTATGCTAAGGCCAAGGCAATCCATCTACCTATTATAGGAGGCCACCCATCGATGAGCTTTTTCCCGAACGTACCTCAAATCAAGTTTGAAGGCCGCGATTCCAAAAATCCGTATTCCTACAAGCATTACAATCCGCAGGAAGTCGTCCTCGGCAAAACGATGGAGCAGCATCTCCGTCTGGCCGTCGCTTACTGGCACACGTTCAACGCGAACGGAACCGACCCGTTCGGCGCCGGCACGATGGTGCGCAGCTGGGATTCGCTGTCCCAGCTCGACCGTTCCAAGGCCCGCGTGGAAGCGAACTTCGAACTGCTCGAGAAGCTGGGCGTTCCGTTCTATGCGTTCCATGACGCGGACATCGCTCCGGAAGGCGCGACGCTCGCCGAGACGAACAAGAACATCGACGTTATCGTCGCCAAGCTGAAAGAGTTCCAGCAATCGACCGGCAAGAAGCTGCTGTGGAACACGGCGAACCTGTTCACGAACCCTCGTTACGTCCATGGCGCCAGCACTTCGAGCAACGCCGAAGTGTTCGCTTACTCCGCCGCGACGATCAAGAAGATGCTCGAAGTCGGCAAGGAACTCGGCGCCGAGAACTATGTTTTCTGGGGCGGCCGCGAAGGCTACGAGTCGCTGCTGAACACCGATATGGGGCTGGAGCTCGACAACCTGGCCCGCATGCTGCATATGGCCGTCGACTATGCGAAGGAGATCGGCTTCACCGCCCAATTCCTGATCGAGCCGAAGCCGAAGGAGCCGACCAAGCACCAATACGACTTCGATGCCGCTACCGCGCTGAACTTCCTGCGGACGTACGGCCTCAAAGATCACTTCAAGCTGAACATCGAAGCGAACCATGCGACGCTCGCCGGCCATACGTTCGAGCATGAGCTTCGCGTCGCCCGCCTGAACGGCGCGCTCGGCTCCATCGACGCGAACCAAGGCGATTACCTGCTCGGCTGGGATACGGACGAGTTCCCGTTCGATCTGTACAGCACGACGCTGGCGATGTACGAGATTCTCAAGAACGACGGAGGACTGGGCAAAGGCGGCGTCAACTTCGACGCGAAAGTCCGCAGAGCTTCGTTCGAGGACGAAGACCTGTTCTTCGCTCACATTGCAGGCATCGACGCCTATGCCCACGGCTTGAAGGCAGCGGCCAAGCTGATTGAAGAGCGCGTCCTGGACAACATCGTCGACGCCCGCTACAGCAGCTACCGCGAAGGCATCGGCGCCGAGATCGTCGCCGGCAAGGCGAGCCTCAAGTCGCTCGAAGAGTACGTGCTGAACAAGCAGCAGCCGATCAAGAACCAATCCGGCCGCCTGGAGCAAATCCGCGCGACGTTGAACGAAGTCATTTTCAGCGTGTAATTTCTAATAAGGAAACGAATCGCCCCTCGGCCTGTCCGGGGGGCGATTGCCCCGAGGAGGACTATCGGATGAAATACGTCATCGGCGTCGACTTGGGCACGAGCGCGGTCAAGACGCTGCTCGTCGCTCAGGACGGAACCGTCCGCGCGGAAGCGACGCGGGAATATCCGCTTTATCACGAGAAATCGGGCTGGAGCGAGCAGGAGCCGGAAGATTGGGTTCGAGGCACGCTGGAAGCGCTTCAGGAACTGGCTTCCCAGGCGGGTGTCGGCCCGCAGGACATCGAAGGCATCAGCTTCTCCGGCCAGATGCACGGCCTTGTTCTGCTGGATGCCGAGAATCGTCCGGTGCGCCGCGCCATTCTCTGGAACGACACCCGCACGACGGCGCAGTGCCGCGAGATCGAGAAGACGCTGGGAGACAAGCTGCTGGCCGTCACCCGCAATCCGGCGCTCGAAGGCTTTACCTTGCCGAAGATTCTGTGGGTGCGCGAAAATGAACCGCAAGCGTTCGAACGCGCGGCTCGTTTCGTGCTGCCTAAGGATTATGTGCGCTATCGCCTGACGGGCGGCATTCAGATGGACCTGTCCGATGCGGCCGGCACGCTTTTGCTGGACGTGGCGAACAAGCGCTGGAGCGATGAGGTGCTCGGCGCATTCGGGCTTGGCGCAGCGCTGTGCCCGCCTTTGGTCGAAGCCGGCGCCCAGGTCGGCACGCTTAGCGAGGATGCGGCTGCGAAGACAGGACTGAGCGCGCAGACGCGCGTATTCGCGGGCGGAGCGGACAATGCCTGCGGCGCGATCGGCGCGGGCATTCTGAAGCCGGGACTGACGCTGTGCAGCATCGGCACGTCCGGGGTTATTCTTACTTACGAAGCGGATGCGTCCGCCGACTATAAAGGCAAGGTGCATTTTTTTAACCACGGCAAGGAGAACGCCTTCTACGCCATGGGCGTGACGCTGGCGGCGGGCTACAGCCTGAGCTGGTTCCGCTCCACGTTCGCCAAAGGCGAATCGTACGATTCGCTGCTCGCGGGAATCGAAGACATCGCTCCGGGGTCCGACGGCCTGTTGTTTACGCCGTACATTGTCGGAGAGCGGACCCCCCACGCCGATTCGGCGATCCGCGGCAGCTTCATCGGCATGGACGGCGCCCACACGAGGGCGCATTTTGCCCGGGCCGTCATGGAAGGCATCACCTTCTCGCTGAACGAGTCGGTGGAGATGTTCCGCCAAGCCGGCAAAACGGTGGACACGATCGTCTCCATCGGCGGCGGAGCCAAAAATCCGGCCTGGCTGCAAATGCAGGCCGACATTTTCCAAGCCGAAGTGGTGGCGCTGGAGAACGAGCAGGGGCCGGGCCTCGGCGCGGCAATGCTGGCTGCGGCCGGCTGCGGCTGGTTCCCGAGCCTGGACGCTTGCGCGGACGTCTTCGTGAAGCGCGCGAGCTCGTACCGGCCGGATCCGGCCCGTTCGGCGCGCTATGCGGAGCTGTTCCGGATTTACCGGGACGTCTATGCGCACACCCGGGATCTGAACCATGCTTTGGCGGCTTTTCGCAAGCAATAGCAATAGCCAATTGATCACAGGCCAGCCGGATATCCCGGCTGGCCTGTTTGGTATTGCCTTAGGGAGGCGATGCGGTCCGGCCCGGCCTGGATCTCTTCTTCGCTTCAAGCTGAGCCGCGATCGCGGTTTTGCTCTCGATAAAGCGGCCGTACATGGAGACGCTGCCCGGGGGAAAGGATAGGTACGGTATGGCGACTTTAACGGGTCAGGAGCGGAGAAGGATGGGCCACACGGCGATATTGTTTCAATTCCCTCATGAAAAGGCGGCCATGCAGGCTTTCGAAACGCTGCGGGATCTCGGATACGATCCGCAGCTGCACGAAGGAGGACGGCTGCATATCCACGTCGAGGGCGAGGATTTGACGTCCGCGCTGGAGATCGTGCAAGCGCACGGAGGAGAGTGGGTCGAGCAGGCGGCCGCCCCAAACGCGTCGTTCGCGTCATCGGCCTGCGAGCCGGATGCGATCCCGATTCCCGCCCATCTTGTCAACGAGGATTGGGAGGAAGGCTCGACGTACGGGATGGAAGCGGGAGCGGAGCTCGGCGAGCGGAGCGGCTTCGAGACGCGAGCGGAACAAGAAGGCCGGCATTCATCCGCAGAAGAGGAATCGGCGGCTGACCGGGCGGCCGAGTCGCCCTTGGATGCGGAAGAGCGGGAACTTCGCGGCCTGAAGCCGGATTCGGGCAGTTACGATCACTTCGAAGCTAGATAACGGCACAGCGTGCCGCTAACGATTCATGTCTTCGCGGGCGGCAAGGCCGGCTTCGGCGGCGGCGGTTCCGGCGGCGTGGCCCGTGGAGAAGGCGGCGGTGATATTGTAGCCGCCCGTATAGCCGTGCACGTCGAGCACTTCCCCGCAGAAGTAAAGGCCCGGCGCGATTCGCGATTCCATTGTCTTGGGATCGACTTCTTTCACATGAACCCCGCCGCCCGTAATGAACGCTTCCTCGATCGAGAGCGTGCCCGACGCGTTGACCGGCAAGCTCTTGCAGAGGCTTGCAAGCGTCTCCCACTTCGCTTTCGGCACGTTGGCCACTCCGGCGTCCGGGTCCATTCCGGCCAGCCGAAGCAGCAGCGGAACGAGACGCTCGGTCAGCTTCTGGCGCACGAGCGTCTTGACCGCCTTGCGGGGGTCCGAACGCGATGCGGTTCCCCACTCGGCGGCCAGCCGCTCGACCCTCTCGCCGGGGAACAGGTCGATCGCCACCGTCGCCGGACCCCGCCCTTCGCGCAGCGTCTTGACCACGAACTGGCTGCAGCGAAGAGCGGCCGGACCGGACAAGCCGAAGTGCGTGAAAATCATATCCCCTTCATGGGAGACGACTTTTTTGCCCTTCCCGTCGAGTACGGTCAGCGTCACGTCGCGCAAGCTCAGCCCCTGCAGCTCCCGGCTTGCGATCCAAGGCTCGTCGGAGGTGATCGGCACCTCGGTCGGATACAGTTCCGTCACCGTATGGCCCGCCTCGATCGCCCAGCCGTAGCCGTCGCCCGTCGATCCGGTCTGCGGAACGGACTTGCCTCCGGTCGCGACGATGACGCAGCGAGAAGCCAGCGTCTCCCCGTCCGCGAGCCGCACGCCCGCAGCGCGTCCCGCCTCGAACAGAACCCTCTCCACCTTCCGGTGGGTCAGCACCGTCACGCCCAGATCCTTCACCCGGTTCACCAGCGTATCGACGACGGTCTTCGCCTTGTCCGTAGCCGGGAACATGCGGCCGTGATCTTCTTCCTTCAAGGCGATGCCCCATCCTTCGAACGTCTCGGCGATGTCCCGGCTTCCGAACCGCGTCAGCGCGCCGATCAGGAACCGCCCGTTGCCCGGGAGGAAGCGGATCAGCTCCTGCGGCTCCTTGTTGTTCGTTACGTTGCATCTGCCGCCGCCGGAAATCCCGAGCTTGCGCCCCAGCTTATCCCCTTTGTCCAGGAGCAGCACGTCCGCCCCTTTTTCGGCGGCGGCGATGGAAGCCATCAGTCCGGCCGGTCCGCCGCCGATTACGATCACGTCCCGCATTTGTCGTTCTACCGCGCTTTCCGATTTCGAATTTTTTCAAACGTTTTCTACCTATTGTAACGTTCGTTGCCGCGAAAGGAAAGCAATCGCCGCAGGACCTGACCAGGATCTTGCCGCATTCATTGTAATCTTGCAAATCTTATGATTTAATCAGATTAAATATAAAAGTTACTTACCGGGTCTATCGATAGAGTTTGGTGAATCAGGCATCCGTGGAAGCGGAGGGTCATCGGTGTGTGGCAATATACGCTGCTTCAAATTTTCATTGCGCTAATGCCGATTGGAGCCTTGCAATTCTGGCTGAACCATCCCGCCAGAGCCCGGTACACGCCCGCCTTCATGGCGGCGGCGAGCGGCGTGTCGATGCTGCTCGGCATGTTCCACTCGAACGGGCTCGAACGTTTCGACCTGCGAATGGTGCCCTTCCTGATCGGCTCCCTGTATGGAGGAATCCCCGGCGCGTCGGTGATGACGGTGCTTTATGTGGCGTCCCATCTCGGCCAGATTGGAGACGTATTCATCTCCGTGATGCTGGGCGTATTTCTGCTGGGTCTCGTTCCCTTTCTGTTTAGTCTAATCTCCACCTTCCAGCATGCCGGTCTTCGCGGGAAGCTGACTCTGTCCATGAAGCTGGCAGCCGTTGCCGTACTCATTCCTTTTATCGAATCATGGGACTTTCTGCCCCGGGGAGAATCGATCCTGCGGATTTCGGTCAGCGGAATTTTCGTGCTTGTCATCGTCGAAGCGTGCGTCGCATGCTCCGTTTATTTGATCGAGAGCGGACTTGGAAGAATGAGGCTGGAATCCGAGCTTCGGCGCGTCCAGGCGGAAAGGGACGCGGAGACGAAGCGCCTTCGTCAGTTCGCCGAACTATCCCCCCTTGCGGTTCTCTTCGTGAATGAAGAAGACCAGGTCACTTATCTCAACAAGCTCGCGCTCGAATGGCTGCCTCCCGCAAACAGGCAAGAAGCGGCGGGTGCCCCGTACCCGGAAGTCTTCAAGCCGCTGGGCGACGAAGCGCTGGCAGGCGCCGTGGGCCGCGTGCTGCGTGGAGAAGATCAGCTTTACCACATGCTTCGCTTGGGCGGCCGGATGTATTACGTCGTCGTCTCCGAATGGAAGAGGCCGCTTGACGGACGCGCGGAGGGCGCGGTTTTGCTCGCCCAGGACGTGACGGAGCTGCAGCGTCTGAGAGACGAACTGGGCAAAATGGAGCGCCTTAGCCTGGTCGGCCAGATGGCGGCCAGCATCACGCACGAGATTCGCAACCCGATGGCGGTGATCCGGGGCTTCATTCAACTGCTCAACGAGAGAAGCCAGAAGGACCAGCAGTCTTATTTTCACATCATTCTGCAAGAACTGGACCGGGCCAACGGCATCATCAACGACTTCCTGTCGCTTGCGCAGAACCGGATCGTGGAGAAAAGCGACTGCGATCTGCACGAGCTGCTGGAAGACCTGATGCCGCTCATCTGGGCCGACGCCAACATGAGGGGGCAGTCGGTCGAGCTGCAGCTGTGCGAACGGGTGGATTCGCTGGAACTGAACATCAAGGAGATCAAGCAGCTTGTGCTCAACTTGTCGCGCAACGGCATGGAGGCGATGAACGACAAAGGGGTTCTTCGCATCGAGACGCTGGACTTCCCCGATTCGGTGGAACTTCGGGTGACCGACAACGGAACCGGCATCCCTCCGGAGAAGCTTGAGCATCTATTCGAGCCTTTCTATACGACGAAGACGAACGGCACCGGCCTCGGGCTTGCTCTCTGCCTCAGCATCGTGGAGCGGCACCGCGGGAAAATTCGCGTCGAATCGAAGCTCGGAGAAGGGACGATGTTCGCGGTCACTTTCTGCAAGCCCGGCAGGGATTGCTGGTAACGATGCATAAGAGCGGGGAATAGGAGCATAATAGACGGGACTTATCCAACGAAGGAGGAAGCCCCCATGCCCAATCCGCAAGGTCCTTCTCCGCTCGGGAAAACCCGCTCGGAGCCAAGCGGGAACAAACGCCGCGAACCGAACGCCCCCGGATACGACAAAAAGCTGGACGGACCGAACCGGCCCTCCACCTGAAAAAGGGAGGACAGGACGATCGCCATGACGGATAACCAAAGGAAACCGCAGAAGGGCGCCGTCCCTGCCCCGGGAAAGGACGATTCGGCTCTCGATCCGTTCGAGATCGAGTTCCGTCCCGAATTTCACGCGAATCGGGGGCCGCACGAGCCCTTCGTCAATTCGCACGGGGTTGTCATCGGAGACCATGATTACGAATCGCCGCAGTCTCCTCTCGAGAATTGGAGCGCCAAGACGGATCCCGCGGTAATGGCGGGAGACGAATGGGTGCATCCGTACAAGGATATCGGCTTCCGGACGAGCGAGAACCGCGACCTCTTCGAGAACGGCATCGCGCCGCGAACGGGAACGTTCGGGCATCCGACGCACCAAACGGCCTACGCCGGGCGATCGGGCGGCCGGTCTCCGGAAGACGAAGAAGAGGAAGACGCTTATTATTCCGTGCCCGAAGTGCTGGACGAGCCCTGACGCTTAACGTCAGGGTTTTTTAATTCCCCCAAAAGTGACGCGATGCTTCGAAGCGTATTCCGATTACTTTTGGGGGAGCCCCCGATAAATCCCCCCAAAAGTGACGCGAAGCTTCGAAGCCGATTCCGATTACTTTTGGAGGAGCCCCCGAAGATCTTTTTTTGACGGGTATTTAAAAGAAGCAGTATAATGTAAGGAAGCGGAACGGACCCGCCAATATTCGTAAACGAAGGAGAGGGAATATAGATGTCGATGTCATTCGAACGGTACATGCTGGACATGGTACAACCGATGCGCGACGAGCTGACCCGGGTCGGCATTCAAGAGCTTAGGACGCCGGAGGAAGTGGAGAACGCCATTCCGGATGCGAAAGGGACGACGCTTGTCGTGGTCAATTCCGTCTGCGGCTGCGCGGCCGGAATGGCGCGCCCGGGCGTGGCGCAAGCGCTGCAGCATGACGTGCTGCCCGATCATCTTTACACGGTATTCGCCGGTCAGGATAAGGAAGCGACGGCGAAGGCGCGCGAGTATTTCGCGCCGTACCCGCCTTCTTCCCCTTCGATCGCTCTGCTGAAGGACGGCGAGCTGGTTCACTTCATCGAGCGGCATCAGATCGAGAACCGCAGCGCGGGCGAGATCGCCGCGGACCTCGCCGACGCTTTCGACCGCTACTGCCGGTAAATCATAACGATCCCGCGGGCGCGTACGCCTGCGGGAATTTTTTCATCGATAAGAGGGCATAAAGTACCGGGTAAAGCAACCATTCGTTTGCGAACGGAGTGAAGATGATGAGCCTGCAGCAAGAAATTATCGCGAAGCTCGGCGTGAAGCCGCAGATCGATCCGGACGAGGAGATCGCGAGACGGGTCGCTTTTTTGAAAGATTATGTTCGGAAAGCGGGAGCGACCGGGCTGCTCATCGCCATCAGCGGGGGAATCGACAGCGCGGTGGCGACGGGGCTGTGCAAGCGCGCGACGGACGAGCTGTCGCAGGAGACCGGCAAAGAGTACATAACGCTCGGCGTATTCCAGCCGTACGGAGAGCAGGAAGATATCGCCCACAGCTACGAAGTGGCGGAGGCGTTCGCGCTGACCCGCAAGGTGGAGACGAACATCGAGGAAGCGGTGGACGAGATCGCGCTGGAGACGGAATATGCGTTCAAGTCGCTCGGCATTCATCGTCATATCAGCCGCGGCGGCAAGGGCAACGTCAAGGCGCGGACGCGGATGGTCGTTCAGTATGCGCTCGCCTTCGACATGAATCTGCTGGTCGTCGGCACGGACCATGCGTCCGAAGCGCTCACCGGCTTCTATACGAAGTGGGGAGACGGCGCGGTCGACATTACGCCGCTCAGCACCTTGAACAAGCGGCAGATTCGCCAGATCGCGGCTCGGCTCGGCGTTCCCGCGAGCGTTATCCGGAAGGCGCCGACGGCGGGCTTGTGGGAAGGGCAAACGGACGAAGCGGAGCTGGGCGTCTCGTACGACGCCAACAGCGACTACCTCGAAGGCAAGGAGATCGACCCGGCCGCCCGCGAGAATCTGGAGCAGCGCTATCTCCGCACGGAGCATAAGCGGTCGCCCATTCCGGGCATCTGACGGATAAGCGGATGATCGTAGGCGTCGGGCTGGATGTGGTGGAGCTGGAACGGATGGAGAAGCTGCTGGCCGGTTCTGCGGGCGCAAGGTTCGTCGCGCGGGTACTGACGGAAGGGGAGCTGGAGCGCTTCCGCGGACTTCCGCCCCGGCGCGCGGCCGAATTCGCGGCGGGGCGCTTTGCGGCCAAGGAAGCGGTGGTGAAAGCGCTTGGCTGCGGTATCGGAGCGAAGGTCGGCTTTCAGGACTTGGAGCTGATGCCGGACGAGCGCGGCCGGCCGGGCTGCCGGATGACCGGGCCGGCCTGGGAACGGCTCGGCCTTGCGTCCGAACGCCACGCGATCCACGTGGCCATCACCCATGAGCGCAGCCTCGCCGCCGCCACCGCGATCGTAGAACGCATTGGGTAAGCTTAGGCTCGGCCGTCCGAAGGAGGCCGGCGAATGACAGTGCCAAATTGTGGAATCGTTCCCAGAAACGAATCGGACAAACGACCCGCTGGCGATGCGCTGTTTTTCACCGGACCGTTGGGCGGCCGAGTTTATTTATGGCCGGCCAGCCAGCTGGCCAGCGCATCGATCTGATCCGGCTTCAGCTTGCCGGAGAAAGCGGGCATCAAGCTGCCGCCGTTCTCGATCTGCGCGCGGATCTGATCTTCGGTCATGCGGGAGCCCACTTTCTGGAGGTTCGACTCGTCGCCCATCCTTCCCTGAAGCTCGGTGCCGTGACAGGAGATGCAGCTGGTCCGGTAAAGCTTCACCGTCTCCTCGGGACCTTCGAGCGGCTTGGAGGAAGCGGCCGGAGAAGAGGAACCGCCGCCGCTTCCGCAGGCGGCCAGCAGGATGGCGGCGATGCCCAGCCCGAGCAGGGCCGCGGCCGGACGCCGTAAGGCCGGACGGGCACGAATGGCAGTGAGGATTGGAAGTTTATACAATTTAAATCTTCTCCTTGTCTCGCTTATAATGAGAAACAGCACGCCCACAAAGATGATCGCAACTAGGAAGACAGCACGGGGAGCAGACATGACTATAAGCTATTTTACCATATTAAAAAATCATCTCGAACATATGCAGATCGAAATGGTGGCCGCCGCCGAGTCGGCCGCGGACGAAGCGGAGCCGCTGACGGAAGGGCCGGAGGTGTGCGAGTGCACGCGGATGCTGCTCGTTACGTCGGGAGAAGGAACGCTGGCCGTCGACGGAGAGGAAGAGCCGCTCAAGGCGGGAGACTGCTGCATCATCTTGTCGGGAATGCCGCATACGGTCGAAGCCGGTCCCGGCAGCCGATTGGTGTTCAAATGGTGCCATTTTCACGCCAGCTTCGGAGACCGGGAATTGTACAAATGGCTTCGTCTTCCGCGAATCGTCCATATGGTCCAGGACGAGGCGGCGGGCCTGATGGACAAGATCATCTATTACGTCTCGCACGAAGGATTGACGTCGCGGCTGCGGATCAAGGCGGCTATGCTGAATTTGTTCAGCCTGTATTTGGAACGGGTTCCGTTCGGGATCGAAGCGAGCTATCCGGAGAAGCCTTCCCAGGAGCTGGAGAAGATCGACACGGTGCTCCGCTACATCGACGGTCATCTCGCCGAAAATATCACAGTAGAGGATTTGGCGAGGCAAATTTTCTTGCATCCGAACTATTTTATCGTTTTTTTCAAAGGAATGATGGGCTGCTCGCCGATTCAGTACGTCAAGCAGCGGCGGATGGAGACGGCGCGCGCGCTGCTGCTCCGGCCGGATTGCAGCATATCGGACGTGGCCTGCCGGATCGGCATGAAGATCTACTATTTCTCGCGCATGTTCAAGTCGCATACGGGGCTTACGCCCAGCAAGTATCGCAAGCTGGCGTCGGTGACGGCGGGGAGCGCGCCGAGAAGCTGACGACGGAACGCGGCGGCCTTGCCGGAGTTTCGGAGCGTCGCGCGAAGAGGAGATTGGCATCAGGGTCTGTCGGCAAGAGGGACGAGCAGGAGGATGACATGGACGAGACGGAGCTGAAACGGTTTTTTGGCCGGGAGCTGCTGGATTGGTACCGGAGAGGCAACCGGGATTTGCCGTGGCGGCGCAGCCGCGATCCTTATTATATATGGGTATCGGAAATCATGCTGCAGCAGACGCGGGTCGAGACGGTGATTCCGTATTTCAACCGGTTCGTGGAACGATTCCCGACGGTTCGGGCGCTCGCCGAAGCGCCGGAGGAGGACGTGCTGAAGCTGTGGGAAGGGCTCGGCTACTACTCGCGCGCGCGCAACCTGCAGGCGGCGGCGCGGGAAGTGGCGGAGCGGTACGACGGCCGGGTGCCGAACGATGTCGAGGCGGTGCGGGGACTCAAAGGCGTAGGACCGTATACGGCCGGAGCTATCTTAAGCATTGCTTTCGGCCGCCCGGAGCCGGCCGTGGACGGCAACGTGATGCGGGTGCTGTCCCGGTATTTCTGCCTCGACGAGGACATCGCCCGTCCCGCGACCCGCACCGGCATGGAGAAGCTGGCGCGGGAGCTGATCCCCGAGGGCGCCGCGGGCGACTTCAACCAGGCGCTCATGGAGCTCGGAGCGCTCGTCTGCACGCCGCGCTCGCCGCACTGCCTGACCTGCCCGGTCATGGCGCATTGCGAGGGCCGGATCGCCGGACGGGAAGAGGAGCTTCCCGTCAAGAGCAAGGCGAAGCCGCCCAAGCCGCAGCACCGGCTGGCGGTACTGGCCGTGCGCGCCGACGGCCGCGTGCTCGTGCGCCGGCGGCCGGCGCAAGGATTGCTCGCGCGGCTGTGGGAGCTGCCGCACGTGGAGGCGCCGAGCGAGTCGGTATGGGACTCGCCCGAGGCGGGGCCTTCCTGGCTCGCGGAGACGCTCGTGCTCGAAGAAGGGGTGCGCGTGCGTCCGAACCGGCATCTGGGCGACGCGGAGCATGTTTTCACGCACCTGCATTGGTACGTGCGGGTGTGGGGCGCTTCCGGCGCCTCCCTGGAGGCGCCCGCGCAGCGGGACTTGGCGGCTGCGGGGGAAGCTGCCGCCGCTTCCGCTTCGGCAGAGGGGCAGGAAGCCGCGCTGCCTTTTGCCGTGCGGGAAGCCGCCTTCCCCTGGGGAGAGGCAGGGGAGGACAACTATCGCTGGATCGACCGGGCCGAGTTCGAAGCGCTGGCCTGGCCCAACGTGTTCCGCAAAATCCTCGCCGCCCACTTCGAATCCAGCTAGCTTTCACGCTCGTCCCCTCGGACGTAGGGAGATATTCTCGTGAGCGCCGGAAGGGCAGCCATCACGCCGACCCTTCGCCGAGGTGGCGGCCGAGTCGCTTGCTTACGCTCCAAATGATCGCATCCGTCAGAGGCCTCCTTTCCGCGGGGCGAGCTAACGATGTATCGCATCGCAAGCGCGCCGGTTTGCCGCTTAAGCCCGACGAATTGCCGCTGCTTGCGATGATTTGCATCGCCAGCGTATCGCGCGTAGCCGAGGAAGGCACTGCTAACGATGTTTCGCATTGCATACAAAAAAACCGCCCGTTCCTCGAAGGAGGAAGGGCGGTTTTTCGCTGCGGCTTCTTAAAGCCCGCTTACTTCTTGGCGGCGTCGTACAGAGAGCCGACTTTGCTCCAGTTGACGACGTTCCAGAACGCGCCGATGTAGTCCGGACGCTTGTTCTGATACTTCAGGTAATAAGCGTGCTCCCATACGTCCAGGCCGAGCAGCGGCGTGTCGCCTTCCATGATCGGGCTGTCTTGGTTCGGGAGGCTGTAGACTTTCAGCTTGCCGTCTTTGCTCAGCGCGAGCCAAGCCCAGCCGGAGCCGAAACGCGTCGTAGCAGCGGCGGCGAAAGTCTCTTTGAACTTCTCGAAACCGCCCAGCTCGCTGTCGATCGCGGCTGCGAGAGTGCCGGTCGGAGCGCCGCCTGCGTTCGGGCCGATCACTTCCCAGAACAGGGAGTGGTTCGCATGGCCGCCGCCGTTGTTGCGAACGGCGGTGCGGATGCTTTCCGGAACGGAGTTCAGGTCGGCGATCAGCGCTTCCACGCTCTTGTCGGCCAGCTCCGGAGCGGATTCCAGCGCTTTGTTCAGGTTCGTTACGTAAGTGTTGTGGTGGCGATCGTGGTGGATCTCCATCGTAAGCGCGTCGATATGCGGTTCCAGTGCGTTGTTGGCGTAAGGCAGCGGGGGCAATACATGTGCCATAATTGAAATCCTCCTTTAAATTGTAAATATGTAGCCTACCCGTATTATCCCTGATTTTCGGCATTAAAGCAACGTTGATGTATGTAAAGTCGCCGGGGCGGGGAGCCAAACCTCCTTACAGCGTCCCCAGCGGTTTCCAATTTCATGCATGCCTGGTATGCGATATTTGGCCTAAAAACCCGGGATCAAGCCGAATTTCGACATGTATTCACAGAAAGCGCTTCATATGAAGCGCTTACACTCGCATTCCCTCGTTTTCTTTAAATTTATTTTAGGATTTCTTTATAAAAGGGGAGAAATTTTCGAAAAGTTGTCGTAAAATTAACTTTGTGTTAAATCGGTTTGGTCGCTGCGACGTCGGTCTTTCTAAACTCAGCCGAGGAGATTTAGGACATGAGAATTCGTGCTTTCCAACTTGCGGACTATAAGTCCGTAACCGAGCTTCTGGAAGTGGCTTTGTCCGAGGAGTGCTGCGAAGAGACGATGGGGGCTTTCGCCAGGCAATTATCCTGGGACAGCGAATTGATTCTTGTTGCGGAGAGAGAAGGGGCGATCGTGGGGGCCATGATCGGGACCATCGACCAGAACAAAGGGTACCTGTACCGGGTCGCCGTACATCCGGACAATCGCCGTCAAGGGGTCGGACGCGCGTTGGTGGCGGCGATGAACCAGCGTTTTCGCCAGCGGAACGTGTTCAAGATCCTGATCGCGGGGGACAAGCACAACGAGCTGCTGCTGCCGTTCTACCAATCGTTCGGCGAACTTCTGATCGATTTCGTCAAGCTGTCGAAGCCGCTGGCCATTATGGCGGTATAGGACGCGAATCCCAAGCGCCCGCAACCAGGGGCGGACAAGCCTGCCGGCATGCGTCGGACCGGCCAATCGAGGAAAGCATATCTTACGTGCATGGAGGCGCCGCGATTTCGGTTGCTTTTGGCCATAAGATATGCTTTTCTTATAAGTAAATTTACATGGACGACGGCCGGCAGGGGGACGCAATATGGGCAGCACGCCTTACGCTGGGCAAGAGCAAGGATACGAGCGCTGCATCATCAAGAGCTTCAAGAACAACGGAGCCCTGCACCGGGTATGGCTGGAGAACTGGCAGGTGCCCCCGGCGGCGATGAGTCCGGCGCATCTGGACGAATCGATGTGGGTGTTCGTCAACGAGCATACGGGGATACGGGAAGCGGACGGCAAAGAGTGGATCAGCCGCGTTCCGGCGGTATCTTTTTTTATACCGGGAGAATGGTTCAACGTTGTCGCGCTGCTGGAGGAGAAGGGGGTTCGCTATTACTGCAACGTCGCCTCTCCTCCCTGCAGGTACGCGGATGTACTGACGTACATCGACTACGATCTGGACATGATCCTGCTTCCGGACGGGAGCTACTATGAGCTGGACCGCGACGAATACGACAAGCACAAGGAAGAGTACCGGTACCATTCGGCCGTCCGGCAACAGGTCGAAGAAGGGCTCGTCCGGCTTCGTTCCCGCATCGTGCGGCGCGCTTCCCCGTTCGGGGATTCCGATGCGAGACGCTATTATGAAGAGTGGAAGGCTTATTCGGCCGGGAGGGAGGAAGGAGATCCGTCCTGAAGCCGGGTCTAACGAATCCTAGCG
The DNA here is from genome assembly GCF_014212055.1 of Cohnella zeiphila. Lineage (GTDB taxonomy): Bacteria > Bacillota > Bacilli > Paenibacillales > Paenibacillaceae > Cohnella > Cohnella zeiphila. Next base: position 234,919 of record NZ_JACJVO010000005.1, read on the forward strand.
GCGCTAATCGGGCAAATTCGCGGGGCTGCAAACTTTAACGAACCTAAAAGACCTTATCTGGCATCCGAGTGACGATTTCCGGCATTTTTGGGTTCGATAAAGACGCTCGGATTCGTTAAGGTCGTTAAATTCGTTTTTTTGACCAAATAAGAACGCACAGATTCGTTAGCGCCGGAACGGGCGCGATCCTGGCGATGGATCGGACTTTATAAAAAGGAGGGGAAGGGAATGGCCGAAGCGCCGGCAATGCAGAAGAGAGACGCCGCCTACTGGCGGAAGCTAAAGGAAGAGATGAAGGAAGCGGCAATGAGCCTCGGCATCGACAAGATCGGAGTCGCTTCGGCCGATCCCTTCGCCGAGCTGAAGGAGCGCTTGCGGGAGCACCGGGAGTTGGGATATGAGTCGGGGTTCGAGGAGCCGGATTTGGACAAAAGGACGAATCCGGCTCTGCTCTTCGACGAGCCGCGGTCGATCATCGCGATCGCGGTCGCTTACCCGTCGAAGCTGAAGAACCCGCCCGTATCCGAGCCGGGAAAGCGCCGCGGCATTCTGTCCCGTTCGGCTTGGGGCGAGGACTACCACCGCGTGCTGAACTCGCGGCTGGAGCGGCTGACGGCCTGGCTGGCGGAGCGGGTGCCGGACGCGCGCGGCCTGTCGATGGTCGACACCGGCGCGCTGTCGGATCGCGCGGTCGCGGAGCGGGCGGGGCTCGGCTGGAGCGGCAAGAACAGCTTGATGATCACGCCCGAGCTGGGTTCGTGGGTCTACCTAGGCGAGATGATCACGAACCTGCCGCTCCCTCCGGACCAGCCGGTCGAGGACGGCTGCGGCGAATGCACGCGCTGCCTGGACGCCTGTCCGACCGGAGCGCTCGTCGGGCCCGGTCAGTTGAACGCGCAGAAGTGCGTCTCGTTCCTGACGCAGACGAAGGGGACGCTCGAAGAATGGCAGATGGAGAAGATCGGCAACCGGCTGTACGGATGCGATACCTGCCAGATCGTCTGCCCCGTCAATCGGGGAATCGACATCCGGCGGCACGAAGAGCTGGAGCCGGATCCCGAGATCGTCAAGCCGCTGCTGCGTCCGCTGCTGACGATGGGCAACCGCGAGTTCAAGGAAAAGTTCGGCGCCGGCGGAAGCCGATTCAGCGCAACGCGCTGATCGGGCTCGGCAACTTCCGCGACCGCGAGTCGGCGCCGGACGTCGTCCGGGTGCTGCGCGAGGATCCGCGCTTCGAGCTGCGCGCAACGGCAGCCTGGGCGCTCGGCCGGATCGGCGGCGAGGAAGCCGAGTCCGCGCTGCGCGAAGCGCGCGAGACGGACGCGGACGAGCGCGTGAGGGACGCGGCGGAGCGGGCGCTCGCGGCGATTCGCGAAATCCGATGATTTCCCGGGCAATGTGACACGTTTCCGGAGCGCGATCCGCGCGCGGGCCGCGTCATTGCGGCAAAATCGGCATAAACTTTCCGTCCCGTTCGACCGAAATAGTAAGCAATACGCGCCATCTTACCGGCGGCACGCACAGACGGGACAGGAGTGAAGCTACCTTTGAAGCTGGTCGACATCGAAGCCATTGAACCCGGACAGACGCTGGGAAGAACGATTTTTTCCGCCAACGGAACCGTTTTGCTCTCGATCGGAGTCCAGTTGACCGTATTTATGATCAGCACGTTGAAAAGAATCGGCGTCACGATGGTCTACATCGACGATCCGCTGTTCCGCGACGTAACGAACGAAGAGGTATTGTCGGACAGCACGAAGCGCGCCGTCATCCAGCAGATGTCGGAATCGTTCGACGCGCTGCGCTCCGGCAAAACGTTCAATACGAAGGCGGTCAGCATGACGGTGGATCAGCTGCTGGACGAAGTTCTGCAAAATCAGAGCGTGCTGGTGCAGCTTTCGGATATTCGCACGGAAGACAACGCGATGTACATTCACGCGATGAACGTATGCATGATGTCCACGCTGGTCGGCCTCAATATGGGGCTCAACATGATTCAATTGAAGGAGCTCGCCATCGGCGCGCTGCTGCACGATATCGGCAAGATCAACGCGCCGGAACTGCAGGAAGGCCGTTACCATCATGCGTGGCGGGGATTCGAACTGCTCAAGATGAAGCGGGAATACAGCCTGCTCTCCGCCCATGTCGCTTTTCAGCACCACGAGAAAGTGGACGGCACCGGCACGCCGCGCGGGCTGCCGGGAGAAGAGATCCACCTGTACGCGAAAATAACGGCGGTCGCCAACACTTACGACAATCTGCTGACGGACCTCTCCGAAGGACGCCGGCTGATGCCGCACGAAGCGCTCGAACGGATGCATGCGATGTCGGGGACGGCGCTGGAGCGGGACGTGCTGGTCGAATTTCTGCGCATCGTCTCGGTCTATCCGAACGGCATTTCGGTTCGGCTGTCGAACCGGCAGACCGGCGTCGTGGTCGGCCAGCATCGGGGACTTCCGGGCCGTCCGATCGTGCGCGTCATCGACAAGGACGGCGATACCGCGGTCGCCGCGCAGGAGATCGATCTGGCGCAGCATACGACTCTTTTTATCGATTCGGTACTGGTCTGACGGCGATTTGCCCTGGGTGCGAGGCCGTGCTATCATAGGTTAGCGGCGCCGACGCCGCGCGGCTGCGAAGCCGGATGTTAACTTGACGGAAGTCGGAGGGAACTTATCGATGTGGAACGTGATTATTCCGATTATAACGCTGATCGTCGGCTTGATTGTCGGCTTTCTCGTCGGCGTTTTCTATTTGCGCAGCCAGATGACCCGGATGCAGAACAATCCGGAGATGCTGCAGAAGATGGCCAAGCAAATGGGCTACAACATGAATAAGCAGCAATTGAACAAAGCGCAGCAGATGCTTCAGCAGCAGCAGAATTCCAAGAATCGCCGCAAGTAAAGAAGCGGACCATAGAGAAGGTCGTTTCGCGGCCGGCCTGAACGGCTTATGCCGCTAAAGGGGGGGATACCGATGGCAGGAGTGAAGGATTACCTCAATTCGCGAGTGTCGGACAACCGGGAGCAGATCGAGCATCATGTGCGCGAAATTTTGCGATTGATCGGCGAAGATGTCGACCGGGAAGGCTTGCTGGAGACGCCGGCTCGCGTGACGCGAATGTACGAGGAGATTTTCGCGGGCTATGAGATCGATCCGCGGGACGTGCTCGGCGTCACGTTCGACGAGAAGCACGAGGAGCTCGTCATCGTTCGGGATATCGTCTACTATAGCCAATGCGAGCATCATATGGCGCCGTTTTTCGGCAAAGTCCACATCGGCTACATCCCGAGCGGCAAGATCGCCGGCTTAAGCAAGCTGGCCCGCCTGGTCGAAGCGGTGACGCGTCGGCTTCAGGTGCAAGAGCGGATCACGTCGCAGATCGCGGACATCATGGAGGAAGTGCTCCAGCCGCACGGCGTCATGGTCGTCGTCGAAGGCGAGCATCTTTGCATGTGCGCGCGCGGCGTCAAGAAGCCGGGCAGCAAGACGGTCACCTCGGGCGTACGCGGACATTTCCGCAACAGCTCGGCCCTTCGCTCGGAGTTTCTGTCCTTGATCAAGGAATAAGACAGCAAGAAGCGATCCTGGTCATCAAGCTTCAACCTGATGGCGGAGGATCGCCTATCATAGCGAAAGAGAAGCAGCGGCAGCCGCGGACGTAGAGGTCCCGGACTCCGCTGCTTCTTTTTCTTTGCCGGCTTTGCCGTGCGCATTGCCCGAAAGTATCCCGCGACTAGAGAATTGTATCCCTACCGGGAGCCGAAGGTTCCTTTATGATGGAATCAACGAGGCTGCGGGAGGCGGGGCCGATGTACAAAGCGATCCTGGTGGACGACGAGCCGGTCGTTCGGGAAGGGCTCAAGAAGACGATCGCCTGGAACGAGCACGGCTTCGAGCTGATCGGGGATTACGAGAACGGACGGGAAGCCTGGGAGGCGGCCTGCGAGCTGAAGCCGGATCTGATCGTCTCGGATATCTGCATGCCGTTCATGGACGGACTGGAGCTGGCGGGGCTCGTGGCGACAACCTATCCGTATATGAAAATGATCATTCTGACCGGCTATGACCAGTTCGAGTACGCGCAGCAGGCGATCCGGCTGAAGGTGCGGGACTTCGTGCTGAAGCCGATCACCGCCCGCGAGATGCGGGAGCTCCTGGACAAAGTCCGCGCGGAGATGGACGAAGAGGCGAAGCGGCTGGAGGATCTCGGCCGGCTGCAGAGCCAGCTGTCCCGAAGCTTGCCGCTGTTGAAGGAACGGTTCCTGGAACGGCTCGCCGCGCTCGGAATGGCCAAGCCCGAGATCGAGGAAGGCTTCGCCTACTTCGGGCTCGGGCCGCTGAAGCCGCCGGCGCTGGCGATCGCGGCGGACATCGACGATTTCGGAGAGCGGGACGCATGGCTGGACGACGAGCATGACGCGGAGTTTCTGCGCTTCGCGGTATTCAATATTTTCGAGGAGACGGCGGCGGAACGGGGGAACGCGCTCGTGTTCCGCACGCGCGAAGAGAGGTCGGCGGCGATCGTCTACGGGGCGGACGACGAGGACGAGCTGCACGACGCCGCCTTCGGACTCGCGGAAGACGTTCGCCATCGCGTCGAGAAATATTTGAAGCTGACGGTGACGCTGGGCATCGGGCACGCGTGCTCCTCCGCCGAGCAGCTGCCGCTCTCGTACAAAAGCGCCCTGTCGGCGCTGGACTACCGGTTCCTGCACGGCAAGAACCGCGTTCACGGGATCCGCGATTTGGAAGGGGCCGCCCCCGACACGACGTTTTCGCTGCCGGACGAGGATCGCAAGCTGGCTACGGCCATCAAGACGGGCGCGTCGGAAGAGGCGTTCGGACTGATCGAACGGATGGTCGCCCGGCTTCGCTCCTCGCAGGGGCCGATGGAGATCTGTTATCTGGAGCTGCAGAAGGTGGTGCTGACGCTGCTGAACGCCATCCAGGAGCTGGATCGGAACGGAGCGGACGGGGTGCGAACGGCGGGGCGGACGCTGTGGCTGACCGATCTTTACCGGTTCAAGACGCTGGAGGAGATCGAGCGCTGGCTGAAGAGGACGGTCGCCGACCTCATCGAGGAGATCGCCGCGGGCCGCAGCCATCACTTGCGGGCGCAGATGGCGAAGGCGGAAACGTATATCGAGGAGCGCTATGCCGACGAGAAGCTGTCGCTGCGGGAGCTGTGCCGTCACGTGCTGATGAGCGCGAGCTACTTCAGCCTGGCGTTCAAGCAGGAGACCGGGGAGACGTTCGTCGAATATTTGACCCGCGTGCGCATCGAGAAAGCGAAGGAGCTTCTCGCCGCCACGCCGCTCAAATTTTACGAGATCGCGGAGCGGGTGGGTTATGCGGATCCGAACTACTTCAGCGTTCTGTTCAAGAAGCATACCGGCGCGACGCCCCGGGATTTCCGGGAGCGGCTGGCGCAAGAGAGAGTGCCGTGACATGCCCGGAGAACGCCGGACGATTTTCCCGCTCAAAAGCATCCAGTCGAGCATCGCCTTCGCCTTCTCCTGCCTCCTTCTGCTGGCGATCGCGGCAACGAGTCTCAGCTGCTACCGGCTGTCGGTCGACGCGGTGGAGAACAACTCGCGAAGCTATATCAAGGAAGTCATTAACCAGGTGAATACGAACATCCAGTCGTACGTCGACAATATGGAGAATATCTCCCTGCTGGCCATGACCAACAAGGACGTTAAATACTACATTTCCAACGACAGCTTCATCAGCGACGAGGAGAGCCGTCCGTACGAGAAGAGAATCTCGGACTTGTTCCAGTCGATTCTGTACACCCGCAAGGACATTGCCTCCATCATGGTGTTCGGCTACAACGGCCGGTTCGTCTCGGACCGCCGCATCACGACGCTGAACCCGAACGCCAAGATCGAGGATCAAGCCTGGTACAGGAACGCCCGGCTGGCGGGCGGCAAGTCGGTCCTGTCGGCCCCTCACGTGCAGAACATCATCCAGAACGAATACCGCTGGGTCGTCTCGCTCAGCCGCGAGCTGAAGAACGTGGACGGGCTGACGGCGGACGGCATTTTCCTCGTGGACTTGAATTTGAACGTCATTAACGATTTATGCAGTCAAATCAATCTCGGCTCCAAAGGCTACGTCTTCATCGTCGACGGGGACGGCAACATCGTCTACCACCCGCAGCAGCAGCTCATCTACAGCAACCTGAGAACGGAGAAGATCGCGGAGGTGACGGCGGCGTCTAGCGGATCGTCCTTCGAGGTCGACGATGCGCAGGGCAAACGGTTCTATTCCGTCAAGGACACGAACTTCGGCTGGAAAATCGTCGGGGTGGCGTACGAGACCGACCTGATCGGGTACAAAAGCACGCTCGGCCGCACGCTGCTCATCACGCTCGCCGCCGTCGCCATCTCGCTGTTCGTCTCGGTCGTGCTGTCGCACCGGCTGTCGCGGCCGATCCGCCATCTGCAGCGGAGCATGCGGCTGGTAGAGAAGGGAGACTTCGACGTCCAGGCGGAAGTGACGCAAATGAACGAAATCGGGCAGCTCAGCCGCACGTTCAACATGATGGTCGCCCAGATCAAAAACCTGATGCAGGAAATCATCCGCACGCAGGAGAACAAGCGCCGGAGCGAGCTGCAGGCGCTGCAAGCCCAGATCAACCCCCATTTCCTGTACAACACGCTCGATTCGATCGTCTGGATGGCGGAACAGAAGCAGCACGAGGAAGTGGTGCTGATGACTTCGGCTCTGGCCAAGCTGTTCCGGGCCAGCATCGCGAAGGATCAGGAGCTCGTGCCGATCCGGGTGGAGATGGAGCATATTCGCAACTACCTGCTGATCCAGAAAATGCGGTACGCGAACAAGCTGGATTATCGCTTGGAATTCGACGAGGCCGTCCTGAACGACCGCATGCCGAAAATCCTGCTGCAGCCCTTCGTCGAGAACGCGATCTATCACGGGATCCGCAACAAGCCGGATCTCGGCACGATCGTCATCCGGGCAATGCAGCGCGGCGGCCGGATCGTGTTCGAGATCGAGGACGACGGGCTCGGCATGACGGCGGAACAGCTGGAGAAAATCCGGGAAACGGGAGACGGCGAGAATCGGAGCAAGGGGATCGGCATCAGCAACGTAGACGAACGGATCAAGCTGATCTGCGGTCCGGCCTACGGCGTCCGGATCCGCAGCGAGCGGGAGGTCGGCACTTGCGTCACGATTACGATTCCCAAATGGCCGGCGAAAGGGTGACGACAGGCGATGCGCGTTCATCGGTTTACGGCGGGAATCGCTCTGCTGCTGGCGGCCGCGGTTCTGTTCGCCGTCTTCTACTTCAAGCTGTTTACGGTCGGCTCGAGCGGCGTGAAGACAATCGTGGTCGTGCTCAAATCGACCAACGTCCGCGCCGACTTCTGGCAGACGGTCGCCGGCGGCGCGGAAGCGGCGGCCAAGGAAGCGGGAGCGCGGCTGGAGACGGTCGGGCCGCTCAAGGATACCGACGCCGCGACGCAGGCTCTTCAGTTGGAAGAAGCGCTCGAGAGCAAGCCCGATGCGATCGTGGCGGCGCCGATCAACGACGAGCGGGTCATGGGATTTCTGAAGCGGATCCAGGAGGCGGGAATCGAGCTGGTCGTTCTGGATACGCCGCTTGCGCTAAGCCCCCAACCGGCCGAGGTAGCCGGCAACCATCGCGAGGCCGGCCGCCAGGCGGGCCGGCTCGCCGCGGAGGAGACCGACGGCAAGCCGATGGCGGCGGTGCTCGGCGACTACGCGGCTTCGACCGTGTCTTCGGAGCGGGAAGCGGGCATCCGGGAAGCCGTCGGTCAGGACGGCTTCGCCGGAACGTTCTACGTCGAAGACTCCGAAGAGAAGGCGTACGACGCGACGCGGTCCCTGCTTGCGGCAGAGCCGCGGATCAACGCCATCGCGGCGCTGACCGAGCCGGCGGTTCTGGGCTCCGCGAAGGCGCTCAAGGAGCTCCGCCGAACCGGCGACGTCAAGCTCATCGCATTCGACAGCACCTTATACGAGATTCGGCTGCTGGAAGAGGGAAGCCTGGACGCCATGATCGTCCAGAGGCCGTTCAACATCGGCTACCTGGGGGTCAAAAACGCGCTGAAGCAGCTTGGCGGAAGCCGCGTCGACAAGAGCTCCCTCATCGATACGATCGTCGTCACGAAGATCAACATGTATTCCCCGGAAAATCAGAAGCTGCTTTTTCCGTTCCGCTAACGATTCGGAGAAGGAGGGCGAGCGGGCATGAGAAGCGCGTTGAAGAAGACCGGCCTGGCGGCGATGGCGTTCGCGCTGTGCGCGGGACCGCTGACCGCCTGCTCGGGCGGAGGGAAGCGGGAATTGGTCGCGGCGCAGGAGGAGAAACAGTCGGTCATCCGGTTCGTCGCCGCCGAATACAGCACCGAGACGAAGCCGTTCCTCGACAACCTGGTCCGCGAGTTCGAGCTCAAACATCCCGATATTCTCGTGGAGCTTCAAGTGGCCAACTGGAACGTGCTGGACGGCATCTACACGAGCATGATCAGCAAGAACCAGCCTCCCGATCTTCTGATCACGAACGTTTACGCCCATTTCGCAAAAGCCGGCATTTTGAATGATTTGAATCAGATCCTGTCTCCCGGGCTCAAGGAGAAGATGTATCCGAATCTGATGCAGATGGACCAGATCGGCGGCGTTCAGTACGCGCTGCCTTACGTCGCCACCGTGCGCAATCTTTACTACAACAAGGAGCTGTTCCGGGAGGCCGGCATCGCTTCCCCGCCGACGGACTGGGATTCGCTCCGGGAGGACGCGCGCAAGATCAAGGACACCGGACGGGCATCCGGCTTCGGCGTCGATCTGACCGACGACGAGATTCAGGCGTACTTGTCCTACTTTTTTTTCGGGGCGGGAGGCGGCTGGTTCCGGGACGGAAAATGGATCATCAACAGCCCGGCCAACGTGGAGGGGCTGACCTACCTGAAGCAATTGTTCAATGACGGGCTGACCGATCCGGAGCCGACCGTGACGATCCGCGACGAGAAGCAGCGCATCGTCGGAGACGGCAAGCTCGGCATGATGATCTCCGGCAACTACTTTACCCGGGTGGTGCCTCGCGAATTTCCGAAGCTGGAGTGGGGGGCCGGGCCGATCCCCGTCAAGCGGGGAGTGCCTCCGATCACGTTCGGCGTCCAGGACGTGATCGTCTCGTTCCGGACGGATCATACGGACGAGGCGGCGCTTTCCAAGTTTCTGGACTTTCTGTACGACGATCGCAACTATGAGGATATGACCGTCAGGGAAGGCTTTATTCCGGTCACCTCGACGGTGGGCGAAGAGCTGTCCCGGACCGATGCCGCCATGCGCCGCAACATCGCCGAGCTCGGCACCGCCATGTTCTATCCGATTCAGCAGCCGGCTTGGCAGGCCGTCATGGATACGAGCCGCAAGATGGGCGACGCCATCCTGTACGACAGCCTGTCCCCGCAAGCCGCGCTCGACCAGCTCCAGAAGTTCGCCGAGGGGCGCAGCGCTCCGTGATCGGCGGGAGGGGCGGTGGCGTCTGACTATAACTATTTTGACCCCGTGCCGTAGAATCCCGTAGAGAGTTATGATGAGCTATGGCATTTTTTTCGAGGGGGCCTCTCGTGGATACTATCTATCGTTCGGCAGAAAGCGCATTTACCATCGAGTGCAAGGATATCATTTTAAGAGAATTCGTCGCGACGGATCTGGAGCCGTTTCATCTGCTGACCTGGCAGCCCGAGATTCGTGAATACTTGCCGGGCTGGAACGTCTCCAGGGAGCAGCGGGAAGAGTGGCTCATGGGCTACGAGATTCCGGAGAACAAGCGATTTCTGAATGCCGTATCGGAAGGCGGAGTCATCGGCGATCTCCGGCTTCGATTGGGAATGGTCCTGAAAGAGACGGGGGAGCTGATCGGCTGGTGCTGCACGGGAATCAAGGAGGAGCTGCCTTCCCCGAACCGGGAGATCGTGTATGCCGTATCTAAGGATCATAGGGGCAAGGGCTATACGACCCAAGCCGCCCAAGCGATGATTCGGTACTTATTCGAGCAAACGGACGTTGAAGCGCTTGCGGCGATTGCTCTGGTAGGCAATGCGCCGTCTAATGCGGTCATTCGCAAATGCGGGTTTCACTATCAAAGCGTGATCGAGATCGACAGCGAAAAGTATGACTATTACCGGTTGGATAAGAAGGGTTGGGCGGCCAGTCGGGCGTTGATTGAGAGTTCGGCGAGAGAGTAACCAGGTTCGTCTCTGGGGCCGAATTCCGAGAAGCGCACCGAAAGAGAGTAACCAGATTCGTCTCTTGGGCCGAATTCCGAGAAGCGCACCGAAAGAGAGTAACCAGGTTCGTCTCTTTGGCGGAATTCCGAGAAGCGAACCGAAAGAGAGTAACCTGGATTGTCAACACAAAACTGGACAACGATTATGAGGGCAACCGTCTGACTTCAGCGGGCGTTCGATAACCCAACGTCCCATGAATCCGATGCTCATTAAACCAGTGGACATAATCACGGAACTCCACCGACAACTGCTTCAG
>NZ_JACJVO010000050.1 GCF_014212055.1 Cohnella zeiphila
TGTATTAGCTGGTTTTTTTGTCTTTGCGCTTTTACGGTCGCCGGCCGTCGCCGGTCCGACGTTTAAACCGCGGCAAACCGGCCGATACTGGGGATAAAATGTCCGGAAACGGGGAATGCCGGTATGAATCTGGCCGATATGCTCTGCTACGCCGATATCGATCAACTGACCCGAATCGCCGACACCTATCGCTGCGAGTGCAGCAGCCACTCCAAGAACGAGCTGATCCAGACCATTTTGATGACGGTGCAGCGGCGCGACGTGCTCGAGTCCAGGGTCGACGACATGAGCGAGAACGATTTGCGCTTTCTGAATTCGCTGCTCTTCGAGAGAAGGGCGGCCTACAGTCTCGAAGAGCTTACCGCCCGGGCGCAAACGGCTGCGCCCGAAGGGGAAGAGGCGAAAGGGACGGAGGCGCGGACGGAACCGGATAAGCCGAAGGGCCGCAAACGGGCGGCCCGCAAACAGCCTGAGCCGCCGCCGCAGCCGGAAAGCTCCGCCCGCAGCGCCATAGCCAGGTTCAAACGATTCGGCTGGCTGTTCAACGGTTTCTCGCACCAAACACGATTCCTCTACCATGTGCCGGAAGACGTGAAACGAAGGCTGTGCGACGCATTGGACCAGCGCTACCGAATGTTGCTCGATATCCGGGAGGAACCGCCGGTTTACCGGGACGAGAGGGGACTCGCGGCATCGGATCTGAAGGAATTTCTTCGGTTCGTGCAGCGGAACGACGTACCGCTCACGACCGAACAGGCCATGTACAAACGGCAGATTCAGCAAGTGCTCGAGCTGATGTCGGTCTCGGAGCAGCTTCCGGGCAAAAGCGGCTGGCGCTTCGGCTATGGCCGCCGTTTCCGAGATTATCCGGACCGGTTCTCCCTCCTTTACGATTACGGCTGCTACGCCGGATGGATCGCGGAGCTTCCGGAACGGCTGGAGCTGACGGAGGAAGGAGCGAAGAGGGCGGCAGGCGAACGGCCGGTCGATCCGCTGGATCTGTACCGTTTCTGGCTCCGGCTTTACAAAGGCCCGGTTCCGAATCTGATCTCGCTCGTTCACTGGATATCCCGGCTTGCCGGAGAGTGGACGACGGTGTCATCGCTTGGGCAAATCTTGCTTCCGCTGATTCGTCCCTTCTATTATGATACGCCGGAAGACGTGCTGCGAAGCCGGGTGCTCGCGATGATGATGCATCTCGGCCTGCTCTCGTGGGGAGAGACGGCGGAAGGGGAGGCGGTCGTACGGATGACGCCGCAAGGAAGGCAGATGGTTACCGGAAGCGAAGTCGGCTTCGAAGATCGCCTTCCGTGGGCCGACGCGATGGCCGGAGAGCCTTCCGCGGTCTTCGGCGGTTTTCCGCCCGGCTCTTAAGGGCGGCAAAACGCCGACAGATATACCGCTGCTTGAGGAATTCGCTGTTTGGGCAAGGGTACATTGATCGGCATGGGGGGTTAAACGTCCCGAACGGGGCCGACATCGTTGAATATGCTTGTAGAGTGAACCCTTTACGCCGGAATTTGGAGGTGCAACCGATGGACATGAAAGTCGCCTATGAGACGTTGCTGGGGCTGGCGGCGGAAATGGTTCTTGACGAGGCGCTGCGCAAACACCGGACGGAAAAAATATACGAGGCGATCGACGTGGCGCTGGCCGAGGGAGACGCGGACACCTTCCGCCGATTGACCGACGAGCTGAAGACGATCCAGTAGCTGCGGCGGGAAGGCACGGCCGTCAAGGCGGGAAGCGGCAACGCTTCCGCCTTGACGGCTCTTTTTACTGTTTAGGAAATGATGCGAATAAATTTCTGTGGATTACAGGGGGCTCCCCCAAAAGTAATCGGAATTAACTTCAGAGCCTCGCTTCACTTTTGGGGGATTTGTTCTGGCATCTTCCGGGCGGCACCCGAAGGGAATTGCTCGCCAAAAGTCGCGAAAGGGCTTTCGCGGCCGTCCTTTTTGCAGTAGGATGATAGTGAACTCCTACTTAACTAAAGGCGAGAGGGAAAGGAAGGATTGGCCGTGCCGTTGGTGGACATGCCGCTTGAGAAATTGAAAGCTTATCAGGGAATCAGCCCGAAGCCGGACGACTTCGACGCTTACTGGGACCGGGCGATCGCCGAGATGAAGGCGGTTGACCCGCAGATCGAGATGAAGCCGGCCGATTTTCAGGTGCCGTTCGCGGAATGCTACGATTTGACCTTTACGGGCGTGAGGGGAGCGAGAATCTACGCCAAGTACGTCAAACCCAAAAACGTGGCCGAACCGCATCCTGCCGTCGTGCAGTTCCACGGTTATTCGGGTCATTCGGGCGATTGGACGTCGAAGCTCGGCTATGCCGCGCTCGGGTTTTCGGTTTTGGCGATGGACGTCCGCGGACAAGGAGGCAAGTCGGAAGATACCGGCGGCGTTAAGGGCAACACGCTGCGGGGACATATCATTCGCGGCGCGGACGACCATCCCGACAACCTGCTGTTCCGCCATATTTTCCTCGACACTGCGCAGCTGGCCGGCATCGCGATGGAGCTTCCGGAAGTCGATCCGAGCCGGGTCGCCGCGATCGGCGGGTCCCAAGGCGGAGCGCTGACGCTCGCCTGTGCCGCATTGGAGCCGCGCGTCTCCAGGCTCGTGCCTGTCTATCCGTTCCTGAGCGATTACCGCAGAGTATGGGAGATGGACCTGGCCAAGGACGCTTACGAGGAACTTCGCATCTATTTTCGCTTGTTCGATCCGATGCACGAACGGGAAGAGGCGTTTTTCCGCACGCTCGGCTATATCGACGTTCAATTCCTGGCGCCGCGCATCCGGGGGGACGTGCTCATGGGCACCGGCTTGATGGATACGGTCACGCCTCCGTCCACGCAGTTTGCGGCGTACAACAAAATTACGTCCCCCAAGAAGCTGGCCGTTTACCCGGACTACGGGCATGAAGGGCTGCCCGGAATGGACGAGAAGACGATGACATTCCTGAAGGAACTGCTTTAGAATACCGGAAAAACGCGCGTCGACGCCAGGATCCGAAGCGGTTTGTTTGGCGCCGGCTCTCCCGGAACGGGTTCCGGAACCTGAAAGGAAGCTATGGATGAAGTTTAGCGAATTCAATAAGGAAGAAGAATGGGCGGATTTGGCCCCTTATCTTGATACATGCCTGCTCCCCGTCACCGGCCTGACGGGCGAAGAGACGCCTCCGGAAGCGGCGGACAAAGCGGCGGAGGCAGGGAAGTGGCTCCAACCGCTCGAGCTTGCATTCCGGGGCCGGACCGTCACTCTGCCGGCCTATCACTACGCCGACGTCTCGGACGAAGGAGAGAGGGAACGGCTCGTCCGCTATTGCGAGCGTGTCAAGCGATCCGCCTACCGTTATCTGATCGTGGTGACCGGCGAGGCAGGATGGACGGCGCAAACGATACCCCCTGCCGACCTGATTGCCGGGCCGGCGGAAGCGGGCGAAGAACCCGATCCGGAAGCGCTGAAACGGGCGGTCGCCGCCTTGTGGAAAGGGATTCGGGATTAGAGGCGGGGCATGCATAAGATGAGAGGATCGGAGCAAACAATAAGCGGGCAACCGCCACAGGTGAATTGTGACAAATTGATAACATTTTGGCCGGTCGATTTCCGTCGGCCCCCCAAACGGGACTGGCAATTCTTGACGCCCCCATAAGCCTGGGCTATTATTATTTATGTCTTTGTGAACAAAAAGTGAAGAAGTCCGTAAAGGACGCGATATTGGTGGGCAAAGGGGGTTGAACATATGAACCACAACGAGCAGCATGAAACCGCGCACAAGCCTGTCAAGCGCAAAGAGATGACGAGACGGCAATTTTTGTCCTATACGCTGGGCGGCGCGACGGCCTTCATGTCGATGGGAGCCGTTCTGCCGATGCTGCGATTCGCCGTCGATCCGCTTCTCGAGAAGAAGCAAACCGGCGCGTTCGTCAAGGTAATCGAAGAGGGCAAAGTGACCTCGGAGCCTCAGCAGGTGGATTTCAAGGTGCACCAGGTCGACGGCTGGTACGAGAGCGACCCGAAGATGCAAGCTTATATCGCCAAGGGCGACGACGGCAAGGTCTTCGCCTTGTCTCCGATTTGCAAGCATCTGGGCTGCACGATCAGCTGGAGCGGACCGGAGGCGCCGAACTTGTATCACTGCCCGTGCCACGGCGCGAGATATACGAAGGACGGCAAAAATCTGAAGGTGGCGCCGAAGCCGCTGGATGAATACGAAGTGAAGGTCGACAACGGTTGGGTTTACCTCGGACCGCTTGAACCGAACACACGGGTATAAGGAGGGCGTTTCGTCCCATGTTTAAAGGCATGTACAATTGGATCGACGAACGTCTGGACGTTACGCCGATGTGGAGAGATATCGCGGACCACGAGGTGCCCGAGCACGTCAACCCGGCGCATCACTTCTCCGCTTTCGTCTACTGTTTCGGCGGCCTGACGTTTTTCATTACCGTCATCCAGATCCTCTCGGGGATGTTCCTGACGATGTATTACGTGCCCGACATCATCAACGCCTATTACAGCGTTGACTATCTCCAGCACCAGGTAGCGTTCGGCGTCATCGTGCGCGGCATGCACCATTGGGGCGCGAGTCTCGTTATCGTGATGATGTTCTTACATACGCTGCGCGTTTTCTTCACCGGCTCCTACAAGGCGCCGCGCGAGATGAACTGGGTCGTCGGGATGCTCATTTTCTTCGTTATGCTGGGGCTCGGATTTACGGGCTACCTGCTTCCGTGGGACAACAAGGCGTACTTCGCCACGAAGGTCGGCTTGGAGATCGCCGGTTCCGTTCCTTGGATCGGCGGATACATCAAGGAGTTGCTGAACGGAGGATCCATCGTCGGCGCGCAGACGCTTACACGCTTCTTCGCGATCCACGTGTTCTTCCTGCCCGGCGTGCTGCTGACGCTGCTTGCCGCGCACTTCTTCATGATTCGAAAACAGGGCATTTCCGGGCCGCTGTAAGAGAGAGGGGAGTGGCAAGTTTTGGCACACGGACACGGACACAATCCGAATGAGAAAGTCGTCTACGTCGGCGACTCCCGCATTCGCAAACCAAGCAGCGTCAAGCCTGCGCCTCCGGACTATACCTCCTTCCCGGGTAAGTCGGAAGCGTTTATCCCGAACTTCCTGCTGAAAGAATGGATGGCGGGCGTCGTCATGCTGGTCGGCTTTCTCGTCCTGACGATCGCCGAGCCGGCACCGCTCGGATATCCGGCGGATCCGCTCAACTCGTCTTTCATTCCGATGCCGGACTGGTACTTCCTGTTTATTTACCAACTGCTGAAGTACCCGTACACGTCCGACCAGTACATCGTGCTGGGGACGGTGTTGATTCCGGGGATCGCGTTCGGCGCATTGCTGCTCGCACCGTTCCTCGATACCGGCAAGGAGCGCCGCTTCTACAGACGGCCGATCGCGTCTTCGCTGATGTTTCTGTCGCTGATCGCGGCCTGCTACTTGACCTGGGTATCCTGGAATACGTACCAAGGCGAGCTCGAGAAGAACGGCGTCGTGCCGGAACAGATCGAGCGCGCGGAGAAATCGAAGGAATCGATCGAGCAAGGCAAGGGACGGTACATCTATGGGCGCGAGAAGGAAGTCGCGCTCGTCAAGGCGGACGATCCGGCGTTCTCGATCATGCAGAAAGCGCAATGTATCGCGTGCCACGGCACCGAGCTCGAAGGCGGAGCCGGACCGTCTCTGCGCGGCATCGGCGATACGCTGCAGAAGGACCAGATCGTCGATACGATCACGAACGGCCGCAACAACGGCGCGATGCCTTCCTTCAAGGATAAGCTGACATCGGCGGAGATCGACCAAGTCGCCACCTGGCTGTCCGAGCAGAAGGCGGATGCCGCCGGATCCTCGGAATAACCGATACGAAGAAGAGACCTGACCGCTTGCGGCCAGGTCTCTTTCGCCAAACGGAACGCCTGGTCGGCTTGGATGGGCAATTGTCCTCTTAAGGAATCGGCATCGAAGCGTCGCTGCAATCTCGGGGGTTTGTTCACTTATTAAGGAAATGAGGGATTGGACCATATGGATTGGAAGTACTTCGGATCGAGATCGTTCCTGCTGCACCCGATGACGCTAGCCTTGCTTCTTCTGTTCTACGTGCCGGGAACCGTCTACGGTTATATCTGGTATGAAGGTCAGTTGATCGATACGTGGCAGGATCATCCCCACTGGCAGATTCCGTTCGTACCCGACAGTCCGACCGCTTCGCTGTTCTTTACGCTGGCGATCGTTTGGCGCTGGATTCAGCCGGATAAGCCCCGCTCGGCTTGGGCGGCCGGCATTCGGGGCGTCTTGGAGGCGCTGGCCGTCGTTACTTCCATTAAATACGGCATCTGGGCGGGCGCGATCATTTTCATAGGGGCGGCCCAAGGCGACGTTCTCGTCTGGCAGCATTGGATGCTCGTCGTTTCCCATGGCGCGATGGCCATCTGCGCGCTGCTATACGCTCGCTTCTTCTATTTCGGCCCGATGGCTCTGGCCATCGGAGCGGCGTGGACGTTCCTCAACGATTCCATCGATTACGGCTTCGGGGTTTACCCGTACTTGCCGTCCGAGCTCGACGACAATGTGGCCGGCATCGCCTGGTTCACGTTCTCGCTGACGGCCTGCAGCGTGCTGGCCGCCGCGATCGCGCGCCGTTACCCGGTTTCCTCTCGGGCAGCCCGACGATTGATGCCGAAGCCGGACTGATCGGTTCTAAGCTCCCCTTGTCCCACATATTTTGGTGGGGGAGGGGATGTCCATGTCAGTTTCCGAGGGAAAAAGATTTCGGCCTGGACGGATGGGCGGAGCCGTTCTGGCGATCGTGCTGGCGGCGTTGTTCATTTGTGCCGCGACGGCCCGGGCGGCGGCGCCGGCCGCCGGATCCGGCGATGCCGTGAGCGCATTCCGTTCGGCGGCCGATTCGTTATATGACGCATTGACGAAAGGGAACCGGCTGGAAGCAAGCCGGCAGCTGACGGCGGCCGAGAAGGCGTTCCGAGCGCTGCCGATGACGGCGATTCCGACGGCGGAAGGCGTCGAGGCGCTCGCGGGGAGCGTCACGGAAATGAAGCGGGCGTTGGCGTCGCTTCAGCCGGATGATGAGCGGCTGCAGCGGGCGGCCGGCGCGCTGAGACTCGCCGCGGATGTACTGACTCGGCCCGAGGAGCCGTTGTGGCTGCAGTATAAGCCGCTGCTGCTGGAGGATGCCGACAAACTGGACGCCGCCCTGGCGGACAAAGGCAAGGACGGGGCGCCGGGCGGACAAGCACTTGCGGCGCTGGAGCGGATTCAGACGCGGTATGCGCTCATTCGGACGGCCGTGCTGATGACCAGGGAAGAGCCGTCCGCCGTCGTACGGACGGATTCGGTGCTTCGTTACGCGGAGCGGGTGCTCAAGGCCGACCGGCCGGATTCTTCGCTGCTCGGAGGCTTGGCCGAGCCGGTTCGGGAGGCGCTGGCGGGACTGTTCCCGGATAGCGGCGAGCCGCAGACGGCCGTGCCGGCATTGATGCCGCCGACGTGGGGGTTCGCCGCGACGGTCGGATCCTTCATCGTCACGATCCTGTCCTGGGCCGGCTGGCGGCGATACCGTTACGATCGGGCGCACCCGAAGAGATAAGCTCACTCCTCTTTGAACCCTTCTCCAAGCACGTCATGCACGTCGTTGATGACAATAAAAGCCTGTCTGTCGTGCCGACGGACCAGGCTTTTTAATTTGCGGATTTCGTAGCGGCTGACGACGCAGTAAAGCATCATCCGGTTTTCGCCCGAGAAGCCGCCGACGGCGTGCAGCAGCGTCACGCCGCGGTCCAGCTCGCGGGTAATCGCGGCGGAGAGCTCTTCGGGCGAGCGGCAGATGATCGAGAATGCCTTGGCGGCGTAGGCGCCCTCCTGAATGAAGTCGATGACGCGCGAAGAGATGAAGACGCTGACGATCGTATACAGCACTTTCTCTTTCGGGATGAAAAGCAGAGACAGGCCGAGCACGACGACATCCATCGTCAGGATGATCTGGCCGATGCTCCAGCCTCGATGACGATTGACGATGCGGGCGATGATATCGACGCCGCCGGTCGTGCCGCCGGAACGGAAGACGAGCCCAAGTCCGGTGCCGAGCGTTACGCCGGCGTACAGCACGACGAGAATGAAATCCTGCTCCGTCGTAAACGGCCGAATCCAGCCGTGCGAGATCACCCGCTCCCACGCCCATAGAAAAACCGACAGCAGCACCGTTCCGGTGATCGTATACATCATCGACTCCTTGCCAAGCTGGCGCCATCCGACGATGAACAAAGGGATGTTGATCGCCAGCGTCGTCGCGGCCGTCGGCAGATCGGCGGCATATTGAAGGAGAACGGCAATTCCGGTGGCGCCGCCTTCCATCAGCCGGTTGGGGAGAATGAAGTATTCGATGCCGAAGGCGTAAACGGCCGTACCGAGAGCGAGCACCAGCCCCGTCCGGATCGCTTCCTGCGCTTTGTTGCCGTTCATTTTCCCACGCTCCTCGTCGCAATTTTGCATTTGTCTTTACGGGCATCTTAGGCTAACATAGGGTTGATACCGCAGGCGCGGTCCCGCGCCGCCTCTTTATGGAAAGGAAGCTGTGAATGGCAGAATCGAAGATCGCGGGCAAGCCGCTCGAAGAGCGAACGCTCGCTGACATTCAACGAGAGGTCGATGCTTATATTTCCCAATTCAAGGAAGGTTATTTCTCGCCGCTGGCACTGCTTGCCCGTCTGACGGAAGAAGCGGGAGAGCTGGCCCGGGAAGTCAACCACCGCTACGGGGAAAAACCGAAAAAACCGGACGAAGCCGACAATTCGGTCGAGATGGAGCTGGGAGACGTGCTGTTCATCGCCGTCTGCTTCGCGAATTCGCTCGGCATCGACCTGACCGAAGCGTTCGGCCGAGTGATGCATAAGTTCAACACGCGCGACGCCGGCCGGTGGACGAAGAAAAACACCGACCCTGCCTGACTTACATATGCTGTACCATCCGGAACGGAAGGGAGGATGGTCGGTATTGGAAGGGGAAAGCTGCGTTCAAGCCGCATACGAAGCGCTTCTGCAAGGAGATTTCGAAGCCGCGGCGATCTGGTTTGTGCGCGCGGTCGAGGCTGAGCCCGACAATCCTTCCTATTATTTTCGGGGCTCGGTCACCTTGGCGAGGAGCGGCAAGCTGGGTCAGGCGCTTCGGTACGCGAAGCGGGCCGTCGAGCTGGCGCCGGAGGAGACGTCGTACGCGCTTCAGCTCCGCCTGCTTCAGGCGCGCGAGAAGATCGCCGAAGCCGAACGGCTGCTGGCGCTGACGCCGCCCAAGCCGGAGCCCGCCATCGAGCTGCTGGCGGAAGCATTCCGCCTCGATCCGCTGGCGGCGAAGGCCAAGCTTCTGCTCGGCATCGCGCACCGGATGTCCGGCGACGAGCGCAGGGCGAGGGAAGCTCTGCGGGAAGCGCTGGCGCTCAATCCGCAATATGAAGAAGCGAACAAGCTTCTTCGGGAATGGCAAGCCGAACAGCGCTGGCTGTTCGAATGGAAACGCGATCCAACGAATCGAACAAGGGACAGGTGAATGCAGGATGTCGCAGAAAATCTCCGTAGCCGTAGCCGGAGCCACCGGCCGCATGGGCCGGGAAGTCGTGAAAATGGTGCTGGAGGATCCCGAGTTGGCCTTGGCGGCCGCAGTGGCCCGGTCGGCCGAGCCGGCGGACGCCGGGTCGCTTGTGGGCAAGCCGAATACCGGCGTGATTCTATCCGCCGATCTGGAAGAGGCGCTTGCGCGGACGAAGCCCGATGTGCTCGTCGATTTCACGAGCCCGAAGGCGGCCATGCCGAATTCGGAGCTATCGATCCGCTTGGGCGTCCGTCCGGTTGTCGGCACGACGGGGTTTACGCCCGAACAGATCGTCGAATTGGACAAGCAGTGCAAGGAAAAGGGAATCGGCGGCCTGATCGCGCCGAACTTCTCGATCGGCGCCATCCTGATGATGAAATTCGCCGCGACGGCGGCAAAATATATGCCCCACGTAGAGATCATCGAGTATCACGGCGACCAGAAGCTGGACGCGCCGTCCGGCACCTCGATTAAAACGGCGGAATGGATCGCCGAGACGCGCCGGGAGCTGAGGCAGGGCAACCCGGACGAAGAAGAAGTGATCGAAGGGGCGCGGGGCGGTTATTACAACGGATTCCGCATACATAGCGTTCGGCTGCCGGGCGTTTTCGCCCAGCAGGAAGTCGTCTTCGGCGGCCATGGCCAGACGCTGAAAATCCGGCACGATTCCTATGAACGGGCCGGCTACATGCCGGGCGTCAACACCGCGATCAAGAAGGTGATGGCGGCGACGGGAATGGTGTACGGATTCGAGCATTTTCTCGACTAAAGATCGCAGTCACAAGGGAGAGATGACGCCATGATGAAGATCGCGCTTATCGCGCACGACAGAAAAAAAGAAGAGATCGTCAACTTCGCCGTCGCCTATGAACACGTCCTGAAGCCGTATCAGCTATACGCGACGGGGACGACCGGGGCCCGAATCATGGAGAGCACGTCGCTGTCCGTTCACCGGTTCATGTCCGGCCCGCTCGGCGGCGACCAGCAGATCGGCGCGCTCGTCGCCCAGAACGAGCTGGACCTCCTGATCTTCCTGCGCGACCCGCTGATGGCGCAGCCGCATGAGCCGGACATTATCGCCCTGCTGCGCCTCTGCGACGTTCAGGGGATTCCGGTCGCGACGAACGTCGCCACGGCCGAACTGCTTGTCAAATGTCTGGAGCGGGGCGACTTCGCCTGGCGCGAGCTGGTCCACAAGTACAAGCCGGGGATCGAGGAATGAGCGCGCAAGATAAGTTCGATCTCGACCTGCTCGTCTTCGCGGCTCACCCCGACGATGCCGAGATCGGCATGGGCGGCACGATGGCCAAGGCGGTACGAGCCGGGCAGCGGGTCGGCTTGATCGATCTGACGTTCGCCGAGATGTCGTCGAACGGCGACGTCGAGACGCGGCAGCGCGAAGCGCAGGCGGCGACCGGCATTCTCGGCCTGACGGTCCGCGAGAACCTTGGGCTGCCCGACCGCGGCCTGGCCGCCGTTCCGGATCAATCGGACAAGCTGGTGTCGGCCATTCGCCGCTACCGGCCCCGTGTCGTGTTCGCGCCGTATTTCGTCGACCGGCATCCCGATCACGTCCAATGCAGCCGGATGGCCGAAGAGGCTTTTTTTAACGCGAAGCTGCGGAAATACAAGCCGGACGAGCCGGCCTGGACGGCCGAACAGCTTGTTTTCTACTTTATCAACGACGTTCACCCGCCGCAGATCGTCGTCGATGTGACGGACGTTCACGAGAGGAAAATGGACGCGCTTCGGGCGTACCGTTCCCAATTCGAGCCTGCCGGGGATCTGACGGATTGGGTCCAGACGCCGTTGACGCAAGGATATCTGGACAATGTCGCCGCCAGGGACCGGCTGTTCGGCGCTCCGCGCAAGTTCGCTTTCGCCGAAGGGTTCGTGCCCAAGGGGGCTTTCGCGGTTGAACGATTTTAATAGCCGAAGCTTGCGGGTTTCGAACGGAAGGAAGCAAGCTTTTGGGGAATAAGATAGAGAAGGGAGGAGTGCGAATGAACCGACCGCTTAAAATCGGGATCACCTGCTATCCGTCGCTGGGAGGCTCCGGCGTCGTGGCGACGGAACTCGGCAAGCTGCTGGCGGAGAAAGGGCACGAGATTCATTTTATTACCCACAGCATGCCGTTTCGGTTGGGGAAGTTTCATCGCAACGTTTATTATCACGAAGTCGAAGTTTCGGACTATTACGTCTTCCGGTATCCGCCGTACGATCTGTCGCTTGCAAGCAAAATGCACCAGGTCGCCGAGCTGCAGCAGCTCGATCTGCTGCACGTGCACTACGCGGTTCCGCATGCGATCTGCGCCTATCTCGCCAAGCAGATGTCGGGCGACCGGCTGAAAGTGGTGACGACGCTGCACGGCACGGACATCACCGTCCTGGCGCAAGACGAATCGCTGAAGGATATCATTCGGCTCGGCATCCGATCCAGCGACGCGGTAACGGCCGTCAGCGCGGATCTCATCCGCGAGACGTGCGACCTCCTCGATATTCGGGAGCCGATTCATCTGACTTACAATTTCGTCGACAAGCGCGTGTATTATCCGCGGGACTGCTCCGATCTCCGGGGCGACTTTGCGGAACCGCGCGAGAAAGTGCTCATGCATATCTCGAACTTCCGGCCGGTCAAGCGCACATGCGACGTTGTCGAGATATTCGCCAAAGTGAACGCCAAGGTGCCGAGCAAGCTGCTGCTCGTCGGAGAAGGGCCGGACCTGCCGAAGATTCAAGCCAAGATCAACGCGATGGGACTCAGCCACCGGGTTCATTATTTAGGCAAGCAGGACGATGTGGCGCAGGTGATCTCGCTGGCCGACCTGATGCTGCTGCCGTCGGAGAAGGAGAGCTTCGGCCTCGTCGCGCTGGAGGCGATGGCATGCGGCGTGCCGACGATCGGCTCGCTGGCCGGCGGCATTCCCGAACTCGTCGTGAACGGGAGCACGGGCTTCCTGTCGCCGATCGGGGACACGGACAGCATGGCGGCGAGCGCGGTGCGGCTTCTTACGGACGATGCGCTGTACGCGAACTTCCGCGAGGCTTGTCTGATCCGGGCGCGCACGGAGTTTTGCAATGACCGCATCACCGCCCAGTACGAGAAAATCTATTACGATGTCCTGGGAATCGAGCAGGAAGTTCCCGTTCCGCTGTGCGAAGCTTGATTGCGAGAGTTCCGGGAGCGTTTAAGAACCGAAGAAGGTGAAGCGGATGACGGAGCTTGACGGAGAGGCGTTGTGGCGAAAAGGAATGAAACTGATCGCCTCGATAGAAGAGGCCGGGTTCGCGGCGTACCTGGTCGGCGGCTGCGTGCGGGACCGGCTGCTCGGGCGGGCGCTCCGCGACATCGACATCGCCACGTCCGCCTTTCCGGAGCAAGTGACGGCCATCTTCGGCAAAGTCGTCCCGACCGGCTTGAAGCACGGAACGGTGACCGTCCTGGAGGACGGATGCCCGTTCGAAGTGACGACGTTCCGCCGGGAAACGGCATACAGCGACGGAAGGCATCCGGACGAAGTCGCTTTCGTCCCCGATCTCCGTACCGATCTGTCGAGAAGGGATTTCACGTTTAACGCCATGGCCGTCGGCAGCGACGGATGCCTGGTCGATCCCTTCGAGGGCGAGGCGGATTTGCGCCGGCGCGTCGTCCGCTGCGTGGGAGACGCCCGGGAGCGGTTCGGCGAGGACGCGCTGCGCATGCTTCGGGCGATCCGTTTCGCGGCGGAGCTGCGCTTCGAGCTGGACGAAGAGCTGCGCAGCGGTCTGCGGGCGCAGCGCGAGCGCCTCGCGCTGGTCGCCATGGAGCGGATCGGCGCGGAATTGGACAAGATGGCGGGCGGGGCCGATCCGGGCCGCGCCTTCGCTTTGCTTGCCGACAGCGGCTTGACGCGGCATGCGAAGGAAACTGTCGCGGCGGCGCTGCCCGGACGGGCAGAGCTTCCGCCGGACGCACGCTGGAGCGAGCTGGACGACGAGAATGCGCGCTGGGCCGTTCTGCTGCTGGCGGCGGGAATGGATGCGGCAGGTGCAGGGGAGCTTGCGCGGAGTCTGCGTTTTAACGGCAAGCGGGCGGCGAGGCTTGCAGCCGCGCTTCGGGTGGATGGCGATCTGCGGGAAGCCGGATTCTGGGAAGCGACGGACGAGGCCGGGCGGCGGCGAATCTGGATTCGGACGGCGCTCGCCTGCGGGACCGAGGCGGCCGGCTTGTGGCTGCAGGCGATGCGAGCCGCGCCCTCGCTTGCGGCTCGCCGTGCGGCCGGCGGCTGCGCCTATTGGCAGCCGGAGCGGCTGGCGGCCTGGCTGCGCGAGATGCCGGCGGCCTCCGTCTCCGGGCTCGCGGTCCGCGGAGACGAGCTCGTTCGCTTGACCGGACGCAAGCCCGGTCCGTGGGTGGCGGCGGCCTTGGCGTCGCTTCTCGAGCGCGTCGCGCTTGGAGAGCTTCCGAACGAAGCGGGTCCGCTGCTGCAAGCGGCCTCTTCCTTTACGGGCGAACGGGAAGGCGAAGCAGGCAGAATCTAAACAGAGAAGAGGCCGGACCGATCCGCGCCTCGGAAGCAGGTGACTCATGGAATCGCAAGCGTTGTTGTCGTTGTTGGAGGAGCGGAGCGGCGAATTCGTGTCCGGCGAGGAGATCAGCCGGAAGTTCGGCGTCAGCCGGACGGCGATCTGGAAGCATATTCGCAAGCTGGAGGCGGAAGGTTACAAGATCGAAGCGGCAACGCGGAACGGCTATCGGCTGATCGGCCGTCCGTCTCGCTTGTCCGTATCCGAACTGCTGGGCAAGCTGCAGACACGGTCGTTCGGCCGAAAGCTACAGGTGTTGGACGCGGTGCCGTCTACGCAGGATATCGCGCGGCAATTGGCTGAAGAGGGAGCGCCGGAAGGCACGCTCGTCATTGCCGAGCAGCAGACGCAGGGACGGGGCCGGATGGGGCGCGCTTGGGTATCGCCGGCCGGCAAAGGCGTCTGGATGAGCCTGCTGCTTCGTCCCCGCGTGCCGCTGCCGCAGGCTCCGCAGCTGACGCTGCTGGCCGCCGTGGCGCTGAGCCGCGGCATCGGCAAAGAGGCGCCGCTTCCGATCGGCATCAAGTGGCCGAACGACTTGCTGGTGGACGGGCGCAAAATCAGCGGCATCCTGCTGGAATCGGCAGCCGAGGACGAACGGCTGAAGTACGTCGTCGTCGGCATGGGCATCTCCGTCAATCTCGAAGCCGAAGATTTCCCGCCCGAGGTGCTGGAGAAGGCGATCTCGCTGCGAATGGCGTCCGGCAAGCCGCTCGACAGAGCCGAGGTGATCGCTTCGGTGCTGGAAGAGTTCGAGTCTCTGTACGAGCTGTACGGAGAACAAGGCTTCGAGCCGATCCGCGCCCTTTGGGAGGCCAGGTCGGTGACGCTCGGCCGGTCCGTCACGCTCTCGACGCCGCAGGGAACGGTAGAAGGAACGGCCGAAGAATTGGACGGGCTCGGCGGCCTTCGCGTCCGTCAAGCGGACGGAACGCTGCGGACGGTTTACACGGGCGAACTCGGCGGGCGTTGATGAGGGAATAAGAGAGCCGGCGGATCGTCGTGAAAGGCGATGGACGCCGCTGCCAATCGGTGCTATAATGGAGCACGCAAGGCGGTATCGATTCGTCGAATTGCACTTGCGAAGGCTCCTTTTTTTTTTCTTTTACGACGATTGCAAGATCTTAAGACCACAACCGAATACCGTGATGATTCGCGGCGGATTCTGCTCTGAGCCGAAGGGACCGAGACAGAAGGACGTGAAGCGCTCCTGCTGAATGGAAACCTTTTTTTGCTCATGGGCAAAAAGCAAGGTTTTTTCTGTTTTTATCCGCCATTCCGAAGGAGGCGCCAACCGATGAAACAACCGATGACTTTGCCTCGTTTAAAGACGCTTAAGGCGCAAGGCACGCCGATCGCCATGCTGACGGCTTACGATTTCCCGACGGCGCAGCTGGCGGAAGAAGCCGGTGTCGACATTATTCTTGTCGGCGATTCCCTTGGCAATGTCGTCCTTGGATACGATACGACCGTCCCGGTTACGCTGGACGATATGATCCACCACACCCGGGCGGTCGTCCGGGGGGCTCCGGGCACGATGGTGGTGACCGACATGCCGTTCGCCACTTATCGGCTCGGACCGGAAGCGACGCTGCGCAATGCGGCGCGCATCATGCAGGAAGGCGGCGCCCACGCCGTCAAGCTGGAGGGCGGCGCCGAGCTGGCCGAGGAAGTGAAGCGGCTGACGTCCGCCGGCATTCCCGTGCTCGCCCATCTCGGGCTGACGCCGCAGTCGGTGCTTCAGATCGGCGGCTACAAGGTGCAAGGGAAGCAAGAGAAGGAAGCGGAGAAGCTTCTGGAAGACGCCAAAGCGCTGGAGCAAGCCGGAGCCTTCGGCGTCGTGCTCGAATTGGTGACCGAACCGGTCGCCGCGGCCGTAACCCGTTCCGTGCAAATTCCGACGATCGGGATCGGGGCCGGAAGAGGCTGCGACGGGCAAGTGCTCGTGTTTCACGATCTGATCCAATACGGCTCGGGCATCCGGGCGAAGCGGTTCGTCAAAACGTACGCGGATATCGGAGCGACCATCCGGACCGCGATCTCGGAATATGTGGAAGATGTGAAAAAACGGAGCTTTCCGGAGGAGCGGCACGCCTTCGCGGCCGACGAAGGGAAAGCGCCCGAAGCGACCGAACGCTTATATGGAGGCGAAGCCAAATGACCGCTTTGACCCGTACCGGGCCCCGGATCGTCCGCACGATCGCGGACGTCCGCGCCGCCGTGAACGAATACCGCGCGGCGGCGGGCGCCGGAGCGACCGTCGGACTGGTGCCGACGATGGGCTATCTGCATGAAGGCCACGCCAGCTTGATGCGCCGATCCGCCTCCGAGAACGGCTTGACCGTGCTCAGCGTGTTCGTCAACCCGCTGCAATTCGGTCCGAACGAGGACTTTGACCGTTATCCCCGCGACGAAGAACGGGATCGGGCCGTCGCCGCCGAGGCGGGCGCCGATGTGCTGTTCATGCCTTCGGTCGGCGAGATGTATCCGCGCAAGCCGCTGACCTCGGTGCTCGTCAGCGAGGTCACCTCAAGGCTGTGCGGCGCGAGCCGCCCCGGTCACTTCGACGGCGTCGGAACGGTCGTGTCGAAGCTGTTCAACATCGTCGGACCGGACCGCGCTTATTTCGGAATGAAGGACGCCCAGCAGGTTGCCGTCGTGACGCGCATGGCGGAAGACCTGAACGTACCGGTCGAGATCGTTCCCTGTCCGATCGTCCGCGACCCGGACGGGCTGGCGATGAGCTCCCGCAACGTTTATCTGACCGCCGAAGAGCGCGAGCAGGCGCTCGTGCTGTCCCGGACGCTTGCGCAAGTGCCCGGATGGTTGGCCGACGACGCGGGTCTAACGTCCGACTTGCTGAAGCAGCGTATGGAACAGCTCGTCCGCCGAATGCCGCTCGCCGATATCGAATACGCCGAAGTGCTGACGTATCCCGACTTGCTGCCTCCGGGCGAAGCTCCGCTGCGGGAG
The DNA here is from genome assembly GCF_014212055.1 of Cohnella zeiphila. GTDB lineage: Bacteria > Bacillota > Bacilli > Paenibacillales > Paenibacillaceae > Cohnella > Cohnella zeiphila. The sequence continues at coordinate 17,166 of NZ_JACJVO010000050.1, forward strand.
GCCGCCGCCAAGGAACGGCTGCTTGTCGCGCTGGCCGTCCGCTTCGGGCGAACTCGTCTGATCGACAATATTTTGCTGACTCCCTAAAGAAGAGGTGGTTCCCATGCTGCGCCAAATGATGAAGTCCAAATTGCACCGGGCGACGGTGACGGAAGCGAATTTGCAATATGTCGGAAGCGTCACGATCGACCGGGATTTGATGGACGCGGTCGATCTGCTGCCCGACGAGAAAGTCCAGATCGTGAACAACAACAACGGCGAACGGTTCGAGACATACGTCATTCCCGGTCCGCGCGGATCCGGCGTCATTTGCCTGAACGGCGCGGCGGCGCGTCTCGTCCAGCCGGGCGACATCGTCATTATTATCGGTTACGGCTACGTCACCGATGAGGAAGCGCGGCGCCACGTTCCGAAGGTGGCGATTCTGGACGACCGGAACCGCGTGTCCCGATTGCTGGCGGAAGAGCCGCATTCGACCGTCCTGTAAGGCGTATGAAACCCCCTCCGGCAACGCAGAATGACCATACAGCCGAAAGCGCCAAGGGGGAAACTTCATGATCGATCAATGGTTCGGTGCTTTGAACGACACGCTTGACGATCTTCTCCGCCGTTACCCGACTGCCTCCACCAAAGAAAAAGACGAACTGGAACAACAATGGAACGTGTTAAAAACGATCAGTGATGATATTATTGAAGCATGGCTTCAATTCGAAGACAAAATGGCGCTGTACCGGAACCTCAAGCAGGAGAACGTTCCGAGCTTCAAGGCGCTGGCGGGCGAGGATTTCATGGGTCCTTATTTGAAGGGCCAAGGTTATTTCAAGCTGCATATGTTCGCGGAGGGCGCCGATTGCTTCGAGCGGACGCTCTCCCTGGAACCCGAATTGAACGTGGCTCGGCTGCTGCTCGCCATGTGCCGCATGCATCTCCAGCAATTCGCCGAAGCGCAGCGCCATTTCCAATTGATCGCCGAATGGACGGACGAGCCGAAGCTGAAGGCGATCGCCTTCAACGCGCTCGGCTGCGTGCAGGCGGTATTCGCCAACTTGAAGCAAGCCCAGCTTTATTTTCAGAAAGCGGTGGAAGCCGACCCGGATTTCGAAGATCCGCGCCGGAATTTGGAATCCTGCCGCAACCGCGGTTCGAGCGGCCGGCTCCAGCTTCAATTCGGCAGCGCGGAGCTGTCCGCGATGATGCTGGCCTAAAGCCGAACCGAATCGAAAGCCCGAACGCTTGTTTTCGGGTCGCCAGGAAAGGACGTCAGGCATGAAATTCGCCGTGCTCGATCTGGAGACGACGGGAACGTCGTCCGAACAAGACGAAATCATTCAAGCCGGCCTTGCTTTGATCGACGAGACGGGAGCCGTCACCGACGTGTTCGCGTCTTTCGTCAAGCCGGAGAAGCCGATTCCCGAATGGATCACTCAGCTGACCGGCATCGCCGGCGAGGACGTGGAAGGGGCTCCCGGTCTGGAGGAAATGCTGGCCGGCCTCGTGCCTCGTCTTCAGGATGCGGTGCTGGTCGCTCACAACGTCGGGTTCGATGCCGCTTTTTTGCAGGCCGCCCTGGACCGGTGCGGCTATTTGCCTTTTACGGGCCGAATGCTCGATACGGTGGAGCTGGCGCGTCTCCTGTATCCTTCGATGCCCTCCTATCAGCTTTCTTCGCTGACCCACAGCCTCGGCATCGAGCATGAAAGAGCTCACCGCGCCGACAGCGACGCGCTGGCAACCGCCGAACTGTTCGCCCGCTGCATGGACCGGCTTAGACGTCTTCCGATGCTCACGCTGCAGCGGCTGGCGTACCTGTTCGATCCCGAGCGCAACGATCTGGGCTGGCTCGTTGCCGATACGCTGGCGCAAAGGGAGATGCTCTCGCTACCCGACGAAGAAGAATACCAATATTACCGTCAGTTCGCTTTGAAAGTAACGGACTGGACGGAAGAATCGCCCGACGCGGAGCCGGCGGCGGAGACGGACGGCGAACCCGAACGCGGATTATCGGAGACAGCCTTTCCCGACTTCGTCGGCTCCGTCCGCGAACGGCTGCAGGAACTGCTGCCTTCCTTCGAACCGAGACCGGGACAGGAGATCATGTACGGCGAAGTGCTGGAAGCGCTGAGCGGCGACTCCCACCTGCTCGTCGAGGCGGGAACCGGAACCGGCAAGTCGCTCGGTTATTTGCTTCCCTCCCTCTATTATGGTTTGAAGGAATCGAAAAAAATCGTCGTCAGCACCCATACGATCCAACTGCAGGAGCAGCTTCGCCAGCGGGATTTGCCGCTGCTTCAGCAGGTGATGCAGGTGCCTTTCAAGGCGGCGGTGTTTAAAGGCAGAAGCAATTATTTATGCTTGCGCAAGTTCGAGAGCCAGCTTCAAATGCCCGAGATCGCGCTGAGCCGCGAAGAAGCCGTCACGAGAGGGCAAATGACGGTCTGGCTTTCCGAGACGGAACGCGGGGAAGCGGAGGAGCTCAATCTGGGCAGCCGTTCCCGCGACGAATGGAACGCGGTGGCGAGCGATGCGGATTCCTGCCTGAACCGGCAATGTCCGTGGTTCCGCAAGTGCTTCTACCATCGCGCCCGCCAGGATGCGAACAAAGCGGACTTGATCATCACGAACCATGCCATGGTATTCACCGACATGCGGGCCGAGAACCGGCTGCTGCCTTCCTACGACCGCCTGATCGTGGACGAGGCCCATCATCTCGAAGAGATCGCCAGCCAGCATCTGGGGCAGCGAACCGGGTACTCCTCGCTGATGGGTGCGCTGGTTCGACTCTGGAAAGACGCCCGCACCGGGCAGCTTCCGCGCCTGATGAGCGCATTGGAGAGCTCCGGCGAATCCCAAGCGGCGGCATGGATCGAGAAGCTGGAGGCGGCATCCTCCAAGGTCCACGAGATGCGCGAAGCATGGGATCGCTGGATGGACGGTCTGTTCGCCTTGCTGGCGTCGGAGTCGGCGGCCGACGAGAGCGGCAGCTTGACGCTGCGGCTGAAGCCCGAGCAGCTGCCCGCCGGTTGGGAACCGCTGCAGGTGGACGGCCACAACGCGATTCAACTGCTTAGCGATCTGATTCGTCCGCTCGACAAGCTGCTGCCGGAGATAAGGGAGACGACCGACGAGCTGTCGCTTCAGGCGCTGATTACCGACCTGAACGGCAGCCTGAAGGATCTGACGACGACCCGCTCCGAGCTGCAATCGTTCGTGACGCTCGGCAATCCGGACTTCGTGTATTGGCTCGAAGGCCATACGCAATACCGCAGCCGGTCGGTGTGGATGTTCGGCGTTCCCGCCGACGTCAGCAAGCTGCTCAAGGAAGGCATGTTCGACCGGAAGTCGAGCGTGGTGCTGACTTCGGCCACGCTTACCGTGGACAAGACGTTTCAATACGTCAAGGAACAGCTGGGACTGGACGCCGCCGAAGCGGAAGGGAAGCTGCGAACGGCTCAGCTGCCGTCGCCGTTCAACTATCGCGAGCAGGCGCTGGTGCTCATTCCGCGCGATTTTCCGGGAATCCGGGGCCGGGACGGCGAAGCTCTGTTCGTTCAGGAGCTGACCAAATCACTGGCGAACGTGGCCAAGGAGACGGGCGGCCGAATGCTCGTGCTGTTCACGTCCTACCGAATGCTGAAGCAGGTTTACGCCCCGCTGAAGGAACAGCTGACGACGGAAGGAATCGACGTGATGGGGCAAGGGGTGGACGGCGGAAGCCGCAGCAGGCTGACGCGGCAGTTCATGGAGCGGCCCGCCTCGGTGCTTCTCGGCACGAGCAGCTTCTGGGAAGGGGTCGACCTGCCGGGCGACGCGCTGACTTGCCTGGCCATCGTTCGACTGCCGTTTCAGCCGCCGAACCATCCGGTCGTGGAAGCCAAATCGGAACGGCTGCAGGCGGAGAGAAAAAATCCGTTCATGAAGCTGTCGCTGCCGCAGGCCATCATCCGCTTCAAGCAAGGCTTCGGTCGCCTGGTGCGGACGGCGAGCGACCGCGGAATCGTGATCGTCTACGACACGAGAGTGCTGGAGACGAGCTACGGCAAGCACTTCCTGTATTCGCTGCCGGGACCGAAGATGGAGCATCTGCCGAACGCGCGGCTGGTCGATCGAGTAAGGGAATGGCTTCCCGGCCCCGCCGTGGAGGCCGGACCGATTGCGGAACAAGGGGGGCGGGACGGATGACGAAGCAGCTGAAAATATCGGAGGCGGTCGTGCGCCGGCTTCCGATCTACTTGCGGTATTTGAACGAATTGAGCTTAAGCGAAGTCCAGACCGTATCTTCCCAGGACCTCGGGGAGAAGCTGGACCTCAATCCGGCCCAGATTCGCAAGGATCTTGCTTACTTCGGCGATTTCGGCCGCAAGGGAGTGGGCTACAACGTAAGCTATCTGATCGAGAAAATCCGCCAGATCCTGAAGCTGGACCGGCCGCTGCATGTGGCGCTCGTCGGAACCGGCAACCTGGGCCGCGCGCTTTGCAACTATAATACTTATCTGAAAGACAATATGAAAATCATCGCCGTATTCGACGCGGATCCGTCCAAGGTCGGCCTCGTCATCAACCACCTGACCGTTCAGCCGACTTCCGAGCTGAAGCGGACGGTCGCCGAACGCGATATTTCCGTCGGCATTATCACGGTGCCGGCCGCCGAGGCGCAGAACGTGGCGGACCAATTCATCGGGGCCGGCATCCGGGGCATTCTCAACTTCGCTCCGACGGTGCTTCGCGCGCCGGGGCACGTGCGAATCCATCAGACCGATTTTACGGCCGATTTGTTAAGCTTGGCTTATTATTTGAACAGCGAAGACGAGGAAATGGCGAGGGGAACGGACGGATGAAAAACAGATGGTTGATCGAGAACGGAACGTTCATTACGATGGATCCGCAGCAGCCGGTCGTGGAAGGTTGGCTGGCCGTCGAAAACGACCGGATTGCCGGGCTGGGTACAGGCCAAGCGCCGGATGAGGAGCGGAAGCTCGGGGCAGAACTCGTGGACGGCCGGGGCAAATTGTACCTTCCCGGGCTGATCAATACGCACGGCCATGCGGCGATGTCGCTGCTGCGCGGATTGGCGGACGATCTGAGGCTTCAGGACTGGCTCGAAAATCATATGTGGCCGATGGAAGCGAAATTTACGGGCGATGACGTCTACTGGGGCACGTCGATTGCCGCCGCCGAGATGATCTTGAGCGGGACCACCACCTTTCTCGACATGTACGACCACATGGACCGCGTGGCGGAAGTCGTGGAACAATCCGGCCTGAGAGCGGTGCTGACGCGCGGCGTCATCGGCCTTTGCCCGCCCGACGTGCAGACGGCCAAGCTGAACGATGCGATAGGCTTCGCCAAAAGCTGGCACGGACAGGCCGGCGGCCGCATCCGGGTGATGATGTCTCCCCATGCGCCTTATACGTGTCCGCCCGACTACATCGAACGGATCGTGGCCGCCGCCCGGGAGCTCGGCTTGCCGCTTCATACGCACATGTCCGAGACGGCGGCGGAAGTAGCCCAGAACGTCAAGGACTACGGCGTTCGTCCGGTGGAGCATCTGGACCGTCTCGGCTTGTTCTCCGGCCCCTCGCTCGTTGCCCACGCCGTGCATTTGACCGACGAGGAGATTGCCCTGCTCGCCGAGCGCGGCGTCGCCGTGTCGCATAATCCCGTCAGCAATTTGAAGCTGGCGAGCGGCGTAGCCCGGGTTCCGGAGCTGCTGAAGGCGGGGGTTACCGTCTCGCTCGGCACCGACAGCGCGGCCAGCAACAACAATCTCGACCTGTTCGAGGAGATCCGGCTGGCGGCGCTCCTCCACAAAGGCGTTACGGGAGATCCGACCGCGGTCCCCGCGCCCGAGGCGCTCCGAATGGGAACCGTCTACGGCGCCAAGTCGCTCGGTCTGGAAGGCGAGACGGGCGTCCTTCAGCCGGGTCTCAAAGCGGACCTGATCTCGGTGCGGACGAACAAGCCGCATTTCGTTCCGGCAACCGATTACGTCTCTCATCTCGTTTATGCGGCTTCCGGCGCCGACGTGGCCGACGTCTGGGTGGACGGCAAGCAGCTTCTGCGCGAGCGGCAGCTGCTCACGCTTGACGCCGAACGCATCCGCTTCGAAGCCCAGCGGGCGTTCGACAGGCTGCGGGCATGAGTCTCAGCCGCAGCGAGAACCGGCGCCGGTCGTCCGGAGTCCCGGTCGGGCGATGGATCATCGTCGGCGTTCTGTTCGTGGTGCTCGTCTGCATCTCGTTCGTGCTTTACATCCGATCGGCCGAAGCCGATTACCGGGCGGAAGCGAACCAGGCCATCCGGACGGCCAAGCAGGAAGCCGGTCTGAAGAAGACGGACGAAGCCATCAAGCACGTATGGGACGATACCGTCTGGGTCGTCACCGGCAAAGATGCCGACGGAAACGACATTTTCGTCTGGGAGCTGCCGGACGGTACCGTCACGAAGGAGAAAGCCGCGGACGGGCTCGCCAAGAGCCAAGCCGTCTCTCGCTTCCGCGAGGAGAACGGCAACCTGCAGATCGTCCGCATCATCCCCGGCTGGTTCCAGGGACAGCCGGTGTGGGAGATCCGGTACGAGAGCGATCCGTCGACGGATCGCGAGACGATCGTCTTTTATTCGTTCAAGGACGGCGCCAAGCTCAAAACCTACGATCTTCCGGGCAAATAACGTTATCGCGAACGGCTCCGCCTTTTCTCGACGAGAGGAAAAGGCGGAGCCGTTTCGTGTTGTTCAAGCGCGTCTCGGCCAGCCCGATGATCCGTCCGATGGTCGGACTGCCAACCATTAGATGACGATTTATCTATCAAAATATGATATACTCTCTTTTGTAACCATTTGATATACGAATTCAAATTCGCATACCATAAAGGAGGGCATAACGGCATGAAACTGCGAATCGTGCCTATGGCGGTAACGGCCGCTCTGTCGGCAGCTTTGCTGTTCGGAGGCTGGTATGCCTACGGACATTACGGCGTGGAGAAGCCGCTGGACCGGATCGCACAGGCGGTGCCCGGAGTCGAAACGGCGCAGACGAGCCGCTCGGCGAGCGAAGTGAAGCTTAACGTCAGCCTGTCGCCGGACGCGGATCTCGCTTCGGTTTACCGGCAGATCGAACAGAACGGCGCGCAGTCGATCGGCGGCAAGAAGCTGGAGCTCGCGGTGAACGCTCCGTCCGATCCGACTCTGGAGAAAATGTGGGGACAAGCACTGTTTAACGTGGCCGAGGCGATGGACCATCGGACCTATTCCGGCATTCAGGACGCCATGACGGAACTCGAGCAGAAGCATCCCGGACTGACGACGGCGACCGAAATGGACGACACCAACGTATACGTCACCTTGAAGTACCAAGACGCGGTGAAATACGTCATTCTGCCTCGCGAACCGCAGAAACTGGAGGTGTGGCCGAATGCGTAAGCTGAAGGAATACCGGAAGGAGATCGCGATCGGCTTCATTCCCGTTCTCCTCGCGTTTCTGATCTTCGCCGGTTTTCCCGCGATCCCGCTGCTGCTGGGCGTCTTCCTGGTCGCCGGCCTGCTTCTGTTCGCGAAGTCGCGGGGCGGAGTGGCGGTGTCGGCGGCGGGCCGGAAGCGTCCGTCCCGAGCGCCGCAGGAGCTATCCTTCGAAGATATCGGCGGACAGGAACAAGCCAAGCGCGAATTGACGGAGGCGCTCGAATTTCTCGTCAAGCGCGAACAGCTGTCGAAGCTGGGCATCCGCCCGCTCAAGGGCATTCTGCTGACCGGGCCTCCGGGCACCGGCAAGACGCTGCTGGCCAAAGCGGCGGCGCACTACACGAACTCGATTTTCATCGCCGCTTCGGGCAGCGAATTCGTCGAGATGTACGTCGGCGTCGGCGCGAGCCGCATCCGCGAGCTGTTCCAGGAAGCGCGCCGCCAGGCGGCGCGCCAGAAGAAGGACAGCGCGATCGTCTTCATCGACGAGATCGACGGCATCGGGGGCAAGCGCGACGGCGGACAGCATCGCGAATACGACCAGACGCTGAACCAGCTTCTGACCGAGATGGACGGCATCCAGGGCGACGAGCATCCGCGCGTGCTCCTGATCGCCGCGACCAACCGCAAGGACACGCTCGATCCCGCGCTGCTGCGCCCCGGCCGGTTCGACCGCAACATTCAGGTCGATCTGCCGGACAAGACGGGCCGCGAGCATATCCTGAAGCTGCATGCGCGCAACAAGCCACTGGCGGAAGGAGCTTCGCTGTCGAAGGTGGCCGACGAGACGTTCGGCTTCTCGGGCGCGCAGCTCGAGAGCGTGATGAACGAGGCGGCCATCTACGCGATGCGGGAAGAGTGCGACGAGATTCGCACCGAGCATCTGTCGCGCGCCATCGACAAGGTGATGATGGGCGAGCGGATGGACCGCGAGACGACCCGCGAGGAACGGGAGCGGGTCGCGATCCACGAGCTCGGCCATGCGATCGTCGCCGAGACGGTCCGTCCGGGCAGCGTCGCGCAGGTGTCGCTGACGCCCCGGGGCCAAGCGCTCGGCTATGTCAGGCACAATCCGAGCGAGGATCGTTATTTGTACACCAAGACGGTGCTGGAAGAGCAAATCATGATCGCCCTCGGCGGAGCGATCGCGGAGGAACTGAATTACGGCGGCCGGAGCACCGGTTCCCGCAACGACTTCGAGCAAGCGACGAACATCGTGCGCATGATGATCGAAGCCGGCTTGTCGGGTCTCGGCATCGTCCACCCGCAGGCGCTCACGACGGAGCAGTGGTCGCAGGAGAACGCGAATATCCTGGGCGATCTGACCGAGCGGACGCGCGATCTGCTGGGCGTTCACCTGGAGACGTTCCGCCGCATGCTGGACATCCTGATCCGCGAGGAGACGCTGTCCGGCGAAGAGCTGCGCAAGCAGCTGCAAGCTGTTGCCTGATTCGATTCCATCCGAGCGCTTTCGGGTCTCTCGGGACCCGGAGGCGCTGTTTGCGTTTCGGATTTTTTGACGGAATACCGATCCTTTTGCGCGAAATTTCCCGAAAGTCTTAAGGAATCTTTAAAGGAAATTCGATGCCAATTGTGATAGCATGAGAAGGAGGTTCTTCGAGCCGGAGCTTCGTTTTGGCGAAATTCCGGTTTTTGTTTGAACCGTCTTGGCGGTACGTTCGTCAAATGAAGAGGTGAACGGTTTTGGAATCCGAGGCTAATTTCGATTATTTAAAATATATGACCGATCATGAGGACAAAAAAGCCCTGCTGGGCGAACTGATGACGGTTTACGGCAAAGAAGTTTGGAATTATGCTTATAGTATTACCCGCAAGTGGGATTTGGCGGACGATATCTCGCAAGAGGTATTCATCAAAGTGTACAAGAACCTGCACGGCTTTCGCCGCGACGCCTCGGTCAAAACCTGGCTGCTCACCATTACGCGCAATACCGCGATCGATTTCCAGCGATCCGCCTTTTTGCGGAAGGTGACGTTGACCGACTGGATCGGCGAAACCGGCGAACGCAGATCCGTGGAGCACGACGTGATCGAGAACCAGACGGTGAACGACATGTGGAGCCTCGTTCTGCAGCTGCCGGTCAAATATCGGGAGGTACTCATTCTATACGCTCATAACCAACTATCGCTCAAAGAGATCGCGGACATTCTCGAAGTGACGGAAGGCACGGTCAAGTCGCGAATGTTCCATGCGCGCAAGAAATTACAGAAAATGAAGGAGCGGATGGATCATGGATCCGACCGATAAGGAACTGAAGGAGCAGCTGGCATCGGGCCCCTTCGCCCGGGACGGCTTCGACGATCGGCTTCGCCGCCGCATCGAGATGAACCTCGACCGGCCGGAGCAGCGCCGCTCGGGTTCCCGGAGGCGCCGCAGCCGGGCGGCCGGGGCTCTCGCGGCTGCGGCGGTCCTGGCGCTGATCTTCGCCGTTTGGCAATGGGGGCCGGCCGGGCTGGGCGGCCATGCGGGCGAGCGGGCTTCGAAGCTTAATAATCTGCAGAGCGCGACGGTGCCGGGCCTAACGGAGGCTTACGACGAAACGATCCGTTCCGCCGTTCTCATCGGCCTGCGCAAGGACGTCACCGCTCCGGACGGCCGAACGGTCAGCTCCTATCGGACCGTGCTCGTAGCTCCGCAGAACAACAAGCTGGAGGTCGCGGCGGAAGGCTCCGGCATCGTCATGCCGTACAAGCAGACGTTCTGGAAGATCGAGACGACGGCGGACGACGGCCATTCCGATTCCCAGAGCCTGATCGCCTACCAGGCTTACGGGAGCAAGGCGCTGACCGAGAAGCCGGCTTCCGTCGTGGCGACGCCCAGGCCGAATCTCGTCTCCGAGCGGCTGCTGTTCGTCGGGAACGAATACGTGGCCGTTGCGCAGGACGCCGCGGGAGGCGGCGACGGCGCGGCTCCCGAGTACCTTTATGTGAAGAACATCAAGCAGCTCGCCTCTTCGGCCGGCACCGACTACGATCCGTCGACCGAGCCTCATACGGCGTTCGAAGACGCCGTGGCGGAGCAGCCGGGCAGCTCGACGGCAGCGAAGGCGGAAGATGCTGCGGCAGTCGGCGCTTCCGCGGACGGCGGCAAGACGGAGCAATGGTCCATCGCCCGCAAGACGGGCCGCTGGACTGGCGTCTCCTACGGCGCCGATTCCGTAACGGCGCCGGTAGACTTGAATGCGGAGCGGGAGATTCCGACGGAGCTGCCGGAACGGGTCGCGCCGAACGATTCGCTCCAATGGACCTGGGATCAAATCCGGCAGGTCGAGCCGACCGCCACCGACGCATTCTCGTACAACGACTTGCTGGCGACCGTCGTCGACCGGGAGATCAAGGTGTACGCGTACAAACAGAAGGACGGCCTGTCCCACCCGCTGCCGATCGAGCTGGAGCCGAACGAATCGATCATTATGGTGTTGTGGGCGCTGAACCAGTCGGAGTCGAAAAACTACGCCGACCAATGGAAAAAGAAAGTCGCGGAAATTCTCGACTACAAGCCGCAGGCCTTGCCGTCGGCTAAATCCTGAACCGACTAAGAATCGAACCTGGCTTCCCGCCCTCGTCTATCGCGACGAGGGCTTTTTTCGATTGGAGAGCGCGGAGGTTTGGTTACCGGTGCGCTTGAGGAGCACAGTTAATTTGAAATCAGATTAACTCGAAGTGGGGAGCTGCTCGAGAACCGAAGTTAGTCTGAAAGCAGACGAAATCCACTCGCAATGGCTCGTGAGCGGCGGATTTGGTTTGATAACAGAATAATTCAGCCTTGGGGAGCGCGGGAGGACCGAAATTAGTTTGAAATCAGATTAACTCAGTGGGGGGAGTTGCTTGAAGACCTAAGTTAGTTTGAATTCAGATTAACTCGAGGTGGGGGGCTGCTCGAAAGTTTAGGTTAGTCTGAAATCAGACGAAATCCGCTCGCAAAGGCGCGTGAGCGGCGGATTTGGTCTGAAATCAGATGAACGCAGCCGTGGGGAGTGCGTGAGGACCGAAGATAGTTTGAAATCAGATTAACTTAGAAGCGGGGAGCGGCGTGAGGTCCCGAAATTTTTTGAAACCGGCCGGGCCAAACGAAAAACGGAAAACTTTGTCTTTTCTATTGACTTTAACAAATTAAAGCGTTAATTTATTATCATATTACTATAATAAAGCGAAATAGGAGTTGACCCCCATGGAATCGAACGATCTCCGAGTATCTCCGCGCCGCGTGTTGGCGGACATGACGCCTTATACGGCGGGCAAGCCGATCTGGGAAGTCCAGCGGGAGTACGGGCTGGACCGGGTCGTGAAGCTGGCGTCGAACGAGAACCCGCTCGGCCCGTCGCCGAAGGCGCTGGAAGCGATACAGTCGCTGCTCCCGGACCTCCACCGATACCCCGACGAGCGCGCGTTCGGCCTGCTTCGGGCGCTGTCGGAGCGCTTGCGCCTGCCGGAGGAATGCCTGATCGTCACGAACGGAGGAGACGAGCTGATCACGCTGCTTTCAGAGGCTTATTTGGAACCGGGCGACGAGGTCGTCGTGCCTTCTCCCACGTTCAGCGAATACGCCTTCGGCGCCCGTCTCATGAACGCGACGCCGGTCCCGGTCCCGCTCCGCGAGGGGTATCGCTTTTCTACGGACGATTTGCTCGCCGCCGTAACGGAGCGGACGAAGCTCGTTTATCTGTGCACGCCGAACAACCCGACCGGCACCTATCTGCCCGGGCCGGAGATGCGCAGGCTGCTCGATTCTTTGCCGCGCCGCGTGCTCGTCGTCATCGACTCGGCTTACGCCCACTTCGCGACCGCTCCGGACTATGATGACGGTATGGCATACGTACGGGAAGGCCGGCCGGTCGTCGTGCTGCAGACCTTTTCCAAAATATACGGCTTGGCCGGCATCCGCGTCGGCTACGGCGCGGCGCCGGCGGAGATCGTGCGCTCCCTGCTCCAGGTCAAGGAGCCGTTCAACGTGAACGCGCTCGCCCAAGCCGCCGCCGCTGCGGCGCTCGCCGACGACGCGCATCTGGAAGCGTCGCGCCGGGTCAACGAAGAGGGCCGCAAGCAGCTGTACGACGGGTTGACCGCGCTCGGTATCCCCTATATCGAGAGCATGAGCAATTTCATTCTGGCCGAGCCGGGCGAACGGGCGGCCGGCATGTTCGAGGCGCTTATGGCGAAAGGCGTGATCCTCCGCTCCGGCAAAGGGTGGAATCTCCCGCGCCACGTTCGCATCTCGGTCGGAACCCGCGAGGAGAATAAGCTGCTTCTCTCCGAGCTCGCCGCGTTCATGAAATCCTCTTAATTTCGCCATCGATTCGTCCGTTTCAAGGGCGAGAACGGTTGTGGTAAGATGAGAGGGACAACGGTGACGATCGCATTCAGACGGTGGGGGGAAGGCGGATGTTTCGCAAGATTGGAGTTGTGGGAGCGGGCACGATGGGGCAAGGAATCGCCGAGATGCTCGCAGCGAAAGGGCTGGACGTCCATCTGACGGAGAAGACGCCGGAGAAGCTGCAGCGGGGCGTGGAAGCGATCGAGCTGAGCCTGGACCGGCAGATCGAACGATGGGCGATCACGCAGGCGGAGAAGAAGCTGATCCAGAACCGCATTCATCCCGAGCCCTCTCTGGAGCATTTGTCTTCATGCGAGCTGGTGATCGAGACGATCAGCGAGGAGCTGGACAGCAAGCTGGCCGTCTTCGGGCAGCTTGGGGCGATTTTGCCGGAGACGACGATCATCGCGAGCAATACGTCCACGCTCAGCTTGACCGAGCTGGCCGGCGCGGCCCGGAGGCCGGAGCGGGTCATCGGCATGCACTTCGTGTATCCCGCGATCCGCATCGACGTCGTCGAGATTATCCGCGGCCTGCAAACCTCGGAGGAGACGTTCCGGGATACGAAGGAGTTCGTCGAGCAGGTGCTCGGCAAAAAAGGCGTCATGGTATTCGAGTCGCCCGGATTCGTCACGACGCGGCTCAGCTGCCTGCTGATCAACGAGGCGCTGCATCTGCTCGAGGAAGGGGTGGCGTCCGCCGAGGACATCGATTCGTCGATGCGCGTCGGCTACCGGTTCCAGCACGGCCCGCTCGAGATGGCGGACCGGTTCGGTCTCGATTCGGTGCTGGCCGCGCTGGAGCGGATGTTCCGCGAATACGGCGAGCTTAAGTACCGGCCTTCGATTCTGCTGAAGAAAAAAGTGCGGGCCGGGCAGCTCGGCGCCAAGACGGGCGTCGGATTTTTCTCGTACGACAAGGACGGTGACCGGATCGGATGAACGTACTCGTGATCAATGCGGGAAGCTCCTCGCTCAAGTACCAGCTGTACGACATGACGAACGAGACGGTGCTCGCCAAGGGGCGGGTCGAACGGATCGGCATGGAATCGTCCATTCTGACCCATGAAGTCGAAGGGGAGCCGGATGTCCGGGAAGTGAGCGAGATCCTGGAGCATACGGCCGCCGTACGAAAAGTGCTCGACATGCTGACCCATCCGAAGTTCGGCGTTCTCCGGGCGATCGGCGACATTCAGGCGGTCGGCCATCGCGTCGTGCACGGTGGCGAGTCGTTTCACGAATCGGTGCTGATCGACGCCGACGTGAAGGCGGAAATCCGCCGTCTGTTCGACCTGGCTCCGCTGCACAATCCGGCGCACATGATGGGAATCCTGGCCGTGGAAGCGAATCTGCCGGACGTTCCGCAGGCGGTCGTGTTCGACACCGCGTTCCATCAGACGATGCCGCCGGCTTCCTACTTGTACGCGATTCCGACGGTGCTGTACCGCAAGCACAAGATCCGGCGCTACGGGTTTCACGGAACGAGCCACGATTACGTGAGCAAGCAGGCGGCCGCCTTCCTCGGAAAAGCGCCGGAAGCGCTGAAGATCGTCAGCTGCCATATCGGCAACGGCGCGAGCTGCGCGGCCATCCTGCACGGCAAGTCGTACGACACGAGCATGGGCATGACGCCGCTCGAAGGGCTGATGATGGGAACGCGCAGCGGCGATCTCGATCCCGCGATCGTTCCGTTCGCGATGAACAAGGAAGAGCTGACGCTTAGCGAAGTGAATTCGATGCTGAACAAGCACAGCGGACTGCTCGCGATCTCCGGCCTCAGCAGCGACATGCGCGAAGTGGTGCAGGCGATGGAGGAAGGCAGCGAGCCGGCGAAGCTTGCGTTCGAGATGTACGCCTACCGCATCCGCAAATATATCGGCGCATACGCGGCGGCCATGAACGGCATCGATGTGCTGCTGTTCACCGCAGGCGTGGGCGAAAATTCCGTTCCGCTGCGCAAGCGCGTCTGCGAAGGGCTGACGTTCCTGGGGCTCGAACTGGACGATGCCCGCAACGAAGTACGGAGCGGCGAGACGCGGCGGGTCTCCGCCGACGGATCGCAGGTCGACGTTCTGGTCGTGCCGACGAACGAAGAGCTGCTGATCGCCCGCGATACCTACCGTTTGGCGATCGGCCCGAAGGGCAAGAGGTAACAGAACGGGATACAGGAACGAAAGGGGAAAAGGCCATGACGGCAAGCGTCCAAACGACGATTTCGGAAGCGGGCTCCCATGTGGGCCGGCAGGTCCGCATCGGCTGCTGGCTGACGCGGAGACGCTCCAGCGGCAAGATCCAATTTCTCCAGCTGCGGGACGGTACGGGGTTTATTCAGGCGGTGCTTGTCAAGGAGGAGACGCCGGCCGACGCGTGGCAGGCCGCTTCCGAGCTGACGCAGGAAAGCTCGCTTTACGTTACCGGCGTCGTCCGCGAGGAGCCTCGCAGCCCATCAGGCTACGAATTGGCCGCGACCGGCATCGAGGTCATCCAGATCGCGCAGGATTACCCGATTACGCCGAAGGAGCACGGCGTCGACTTCCTGATGGACCACCGCCATCTGTGGCTTCGCGCGCCGCGGCAGCGCGCCATTCTGCGCATTCGGGCCGAGATCGTGTCGGCGATCCAGCATTTTTTCGACGAACGGGGCTTTACGCAGGTCGATCCGCCGATCCTGACGCCATCATCCGCCGAAGGGACGACGAATCTGTTCCATACGAAATATTTCGACGAGGACGCCTACCTCACCCAGAGCGGTCAGCTGTATATGGAAGCGGCGGCGATGGCGCTCGGAAAAGTTTATTCGTTCGGGCCGACGTTCCGGGCGGAGAAATCCAAGACCCGGCGGCATCTGATCGAATTCTGGATGATCGAGCCGGAGATGGCGTTCGTCGATCACGAACAAAATTTGCGCGTTCAGGAGCAGTTCGTCTCCTTCGTCGTCTCGCGGGTGCTGGACCGGTGCCGGCAGGAGCTGGAGACGCTTGGGCGGGACACGTCGGCGCTGGAGCGGGTGCAGGCTCCGTTTCCGCGGATCACGTACGACGAAGCGCTCGAACTGTTGAAGGAAGACGACATGGCGCTGCCGTGGGGCGAGGATTTCGGCGCTCCGCACGAGACGGCGATCGCCCGGCGGTTCGACCGGCCGGTGTTCATTACTCACTACCCGGCTTCGTTCAAGGCTTTCTATATGAAGCCGGACCCGAACCGGCCGGAGGTCGTGCTGTGCGCGGACCTTATCGCTCCGGAAGGGTACGGCGAGATCATCGGCGGCTCGCAGCGGATCGACGACCCGGCGCTGCTCGAAGCCCGCTTCGCCGAGCACGGGCTGGCGCCGGAAGCGTATGGTTGGTACCTGGATCTGCGCAAATACGGCACGGTGCCGCATTCCGGCTTCGGTCTCGGGCTGGAGCGTACGGTCGCCTGGATTTGCGGCCTGGACCACGTGCGGGAGACGATTCCGTTCCCGCGCATGCTTTACCGGCTGTACCCGTAAGGTTCGGCCGGAAGGGGAGGAGAAAATAGGATGCTCGATCGCAACGCGCTCGCGCGGGGGCTTGCGGAAGCTTATATGGACGGAGCGGTCAGTCTGCCGTACGCCCTGCTGCGCAGTTACCGCGCGCTGAAGCTGACCGATACGGAATGCATGATCGTCATCCAGCTGCTGGCGTTCCGTCAGCTGGAGCAGAACGAATTCCCGACGATGGAACAGCTCCAGCAGCGGCTCGGCGCATCGCAGACGGCGGTCGGGCAGGCGATGCAGAAGCTTGTCAAGCACGGCTTCGTCGGCATTGACGAAGTGTACGACCCGGCAACGGGCGTTCAATCGGAACGGTACAACCTGACCGGCCTGTTCCGGAAGATCGCCGCGCTGCTGGCGGCCGAGGAGCTGCCGCTGCGCGGCGGCGCGGCGGATCTCGGCGCCGAAGGCCCGGACGATACGGCCTCCTTGCGGAAGCCGCTTCGCCCGGCCTCGGACGAAGCGGCGCCGACGAACCTGCTGACCGTATTCGAGCAGGAGTTCGGCCGGCCGCTTACGCCGATGGAGTGCGAGACGATCACGGGCTGGCTGGATTCGGACGGCTATGCCGAAGAGCTTGTGCTGTTCGCGCTCAAGGAGTCCGTATTCGCGGGCAAGCTGCATTTTCGCTATATCGATCGCATTCTGCTGGAATGGAGCCGCAACCGCGTCGGCAGCGTCGAAGACGCACGCGCGCACGTTCAGAAGTTCCGCAGCCGCTGACGGCGCGGATTCCGGACCGCCGGGGAACGAATTCCCCGGCGGTTTTTCGCGTCCGGATTTTCCGGCGGCGAGGCGCCTCCTTCCCGCCTTTCCGTCCACGCACCGGACGCTAGGCGGCTGCATAAGATGTGCTAGGCTGCTCGCAGCAGAAGGGAGGGATTGTCATGCTCACCGGCGTGCAAGTCGTGCTCGCAGGGGGAGACGCAAGGCAGCTAGAAGTGATCCGCCGGCTCACGGAGCTGGACGCGGCGGTCGTCGTCGCGGGATTCGACCGGCTCGATACGCCGCTGCCCGGCGTTGTGAGGACGGAATGGTCGCCCGAAGCGCTCATCAAAGCGGATGCGCTGGTGCTTCCGCCGGTCGGAACGGAGGACGACGGCAGCATCTCGGCCGTCTTCACGGAGAAAGACATGAAGCTGTCCGACGAGCATCTGGCGGCGCTGCCGAAGACGAGCAGGATTTATTGCGGCATGGCCAAACCTTATCTGCGCCGCTTGTGCGAGAAACATCGGATCGGACTGGTTGAGCTGTTCGAACGGGACGACGTTGCGATCTACAACTCCATCCCGACGGCGGAAGGCGCCGTGATGATGGCCATTCAAAATACCGACATCACGATTCACGGCTCCACCTGCATGGTGCTCGGACTCGGCAGAACCGGTCTCACGCTGGCGCGGACGCTTCAGGGATTGGGAGCGACGGTCAAGGCCGGCGTGCGTCGGGAGGAGTCGTTCGCACGGGCTTACGAGATGGGGTTCGAGCCTTTCTACATGCCGGATTTGGCGCGTCAGACGGGGAATATCGACTTGCTTTTTAATACAATTCCTAATATGATAGTCACAGCGCAAGTGATCGCCGGACTCCCCCTGCGCGCCGTTATTATCGACCTGGCTTCGAAGCCGGGCGGAACCGATTTTCGCTTCGCCGAGAAGCGCGGAATCAAGGCTCTGCTCGCTCCCGGACTCCCGGGAATCGTCGCTCCGAAGACCGCCGGTCGGATTATCGCCAACGGCCTCATCCAGATGATTCTGGAAGACGGGCGACAACGGGGGAATGCGACATGAATTGGCAAGGAACGACGGTCGGCTACGCTTTGACCGGTTCTCACTGCACGCTGGCGGAAGTGATGCCCCAGATCAAGAGATTCGTCGATGCCGGGGCGAACGTCGTGCCGATCGTGAGTCAAACGATCATGACGACGGATACGCGGTTTGGAACGAGCGAGCATTGGCAGGAGCAGCTTCGCGAGCTGACCGGCAACGAGCTGATCAGCACGATTCCGGAAGCCGAACCGCTCGGCCCCTCGAAGAAGCTCGACGTGCTGGCGATCTCGCCGTGCACGGGCAATACGACGAGCCGGCTTGCCAACGCGATCACCGACAGTCCGGTATTGATGGCGGCCAAGGCGCAGATGCGCAACGGCCGGCCGATCGTGCTGGCCATCTCGACCAACGACGGCCTCGGGCTGAACGCCGCCAATATCGCCAAGTTGCTGGTGGCGAAGAACATTTACTTCGTTCCGTTCGGCCAGGATAATCCCGAAGCGAAGCCGAATTCGCTCGTGGCGAGAATGGACCTGGTCATGGAGACGTGCGAGGCCGCATTGCAAGGCAAACAGCTTCAGCCCATGCTGATTGAACGATTTTTATACGCCTGACGGGATTTGTTTTCTTTATTTTACGATGCAGCATTTTACATCGGATTCATCGCACCCGGGATCGGACCCCCGACGCCTTGTCGTTCATCCGCTTTTCATCAAGGATGAAGGAAGGAACGAATCATGATCACGGTGCAGAAGTTTGGAGGGACGTCGCTGTCCGACGAACGAGGTCGGCGGCACGTCCTCCGTCATATTTCGCGCGAACGCGCGACCGGCGCCGGTCTCGTCGTGGTCGTCTCGGCCATGGGCCGGCGCGGCGAGCCTTATGCGACCGATACGCTGCTGGACTGGATCGACCGCAACGGCCGATCCCTTCCGGATCGCGAGAAGGACATGCTTCTCAGCTGCGGAGAACTGATCTCCGCGGCGACGCTGTGCAGCTTGCTGAATCGCGAAGGCATTCCGAGCGTGGCCTTGACCGGCGGCCAGGCGGGCATCGTCACCGACGGCCGTTTCGGTTCGGCTCGCATCGCGAAGGTGAATCCCGCCAAGATCGCCGAGCATCTCGCCGACGACAAAGTCGTGATCGTAGCCGGGTTCCAGGGCATGACCGAGGACGGGGAGATCACGACGCTCGGGCGAGGCGGAAGCGATACGTCGGCCGCCGCGCTCGGCGCGGCGCTGGAAGCTTCCGTCGTCGACATCTACACCGACGTCGAAGGCATTCTGACGGCCGATCCCCGGCTGGTCGGCGAAGCGCGGCCGCTGGCGGTCGTCAGCTACGAAGAGATTTGCAACATGGCCTACAACGGAGCCAAGGTCATTCATCCGCGCGCCGTGGAGATCGCCATGCGGGCCGGGGTGCCGATCCGGGTGCGTTCCACGTTCTCGGATAGCGAAGGCACTTTGGTGACCCGCGCGGACCTTGCCCGCGAGAAAAGCGGCTGGATGGACCGCGCCGTCACCGGTCTCGCCCACGTCGGCGGGGTAACCCAGCTGGCGGTCGGCACGCCGGAGGGGCCGTCGGACCTGCAATTACGAGTCTTTCGGGCCATGGCGATAAACGGCATCAGCGTCGACTTCATCAACGTGACGCCGGCCGGCATTCTGTATACGGTCGGCGAACCCGACGCGGACCTGGCGATCGCGCTTCTGCGCGAGATGGGCTTCGAGCCCCGTTCCCGGGCCGGATGCGCCAAAGTGGCGGTCATCGGCGGCGGAATGAACGGAGAGCCCGGCGTTATGGCCCGAATCGTGGAAGCGTTGACGGAGAGCAACATCCCCATTTTGCAATCGGCAGACTCCAACGCCACCATCTGGGTGCTGGTGTCTGAAGAAGATATGGCGCCCGCCATGCGGGCTCTTCATTCTGCGTTCAGCTTGCACCTGACTCCCTGAACGGGGAGGACGGCGCAAGCGGACGCCCCGGTCCTTGCGGACCGGCGCAACGCCCTTTCGCGCACATTTCGGAGGAGGAAACGAAGATGAGTTTTGGTCGCTTGATTACGGCGATGGTCACCCCGTTCAACGAGCAGCTGGAGATCGACTGGGAAGTAACGGGCCGGCTTGTCGATTACCTGATCGAGGAGCAGAAATCGGACAGCCTCGTCGTTAGCGGCACGACCGGGGAATCCCCCACGCTGACGGACGACGAGAAGGAAGCCCTGTTCCGCTTCACCGTCCAACGCGCCGCCGGCCGCTGCAAGATTATCGCCGGCACGGGAAGCAACGACACCGCTCATTCGATCCATCTGACGCGGATCGCGGAGCAGGCCGGCGTCGACGGCATTCTGCTCGTCACCCCTTATTACAACAAGCCGAACCAGGAAGGAATGTACCGCCACTTCAAGGCGATCGCCGAATCGACTTCTCTTCCGGTTATCCTCTATAACGTGCCCGGACGCACCGGAGTCAACCTTTCGGCCGCCACTACGCTGCGGCTCGCCGAGCTGCCCAACGTGGCGGCCACGAAGGAATGCTCCACGCTCGACCAGATGACGGAGATCATTAAGGATGCGCCGGAAGGCTTTCTGCTGTACTGCGGCGACGATGCCGTCAATCTGCCCGTGCTCTCGATCGGGGGCTACGGACTGATCAGCGTGGCCAGCCACGTGATCGGAGCCGAGATGAAGGAGCTGATCGCGGCTGCGCTGGAGGGTCGAAGAGAGGATGCGGTCCGGCTCAACAACCGCTGCTTCCCGGTATTCAAAGGCTTGTTCCAATGTCCGCATCCGGTGCCGAATCCCGTCGCCGTCAAATATGCCCTTACCCTGAAGGGGCTTCCCGTCGGCGACGTCCGCCCGCCGCTCGCGGGACCGTCGGAAGAGGAAGCGGCATTTATCCGCAAACTGCTCGGCTAAAGGCGCTTCTTAAGAGTCGGAAGCTTCCGCTCCGTAAAGCCGATGCCTGACGCAGGCATCGGTTTTGTCGTATAAGGAGACGCTATAGGGGAAAAGGATCTGGCTGAAAGCCGCGGCGCGCCAGGTTGAATTCGGTCTTTTGCTTCATGTATAATGAAGTGGAGTGATTGGGTGCGGCTAAAATTTCATTGCAACTTGACAATTCCATAGGAGCGGGATCGTCGGATCCAAATGTAGGAGGTACTAGACTTGTCCAAAAAGAACAACCAAGACAAATTACTCATTTTCGCACTGGGTGGCGTCGGCGAGATCGGCAAAAACATGTACGTCATCCAATACGGGAACGACATCGTCGTCGTGGATTCCGGTTTGAAATTCCCGGAAGAGGAAATGCTCGGCATCGACGTCGTCATTCCCGACATCACGTACTTGCTCGAGAATCGCGACAAAGTACGGGGCATTCTGATCACGCACGGTCACGAGGACCACATCGGCGGATTGCCTTACGTGCTTAAGCAGCTGAACGTACCTGTCTACGCGACGAGACTGACGCTCGGCCTGATCGAGAACAAACTGAAGGAAGCGGGCCTGCTCGGCGAGACGAAGCGGATTCTGATCAACGCCGACTCGGAAGTTCAGATGGGCTCGATCCGGGCGAGCTTTTTCCGTACGAACCATAGTATTCCGGATTCGGTCGGGGTCTGCCTGGACACGCCGGAAGGCGCCGTGGTCCATACGGGGGACTTCAAATTCGACCATACTCCGGTCAACGATCAGTTCGCGGATCTGCAGCGGATCGCCGAGATCGGCAAGCGCGGCGTGCTTGCGCTGCTGTCGGACAGCACCAATGCCGAACGTCCCGGTTTTACGCCTTCGGAGAGCAATATCGGCAAGGAATTGGTCGATATTTTCCGCAGCGCGCGCCAGCGCGTCGTCATCGCGACGTTCGCGTCGAACGTGCACCGGATTCAGCAGATCATCGACGCGGCCGCGGAGACGCGCCGCAAGATGACGGTCATCGGCCGCAGCATGGTCAATATCGTCAGCATCGCCTCGGAGCTCGGCTATCTTCACATTCCGGAAGGAATGCTGATCGAGCCTGAAGAGGTAAACAAGCTGCCGGCGGACCGCGTCGTCATTCTGTCCACGGGCAGCCAGGGCGAACCGATGTCCGCGCTGACGCGGATGGCCCGGTCGACCCATCGCAAGGTGGACATTCTTCCCGGAGACACCGTCGTCATCTCGGCGACGCCGATTCCGGGGAACGAGCGGTATGTCGGACGCACGGTCGACGAACTGATGCGGCTCGGCGCTTACGTCATCTACGGACCGGGTTCGGTCACCGGGGTGCACGTATCCGGCCACGGCAGCCAGGAAGAGCTGAAGCTGATGCTGAACCTGGTACGGCCGAAGTTCTTCCTGCCGATTCACGGCGAGTACCGGATGCTTCGCCATCATGCAATGCTGGCCGAGGCGGTAGGGATCGACAAGGAGAACATCTTCCTGCTGGACAACGGCGACACGGTCGAGTTCCAGAACGGCACCGCGCGCAAGGCGGGCAAGCTCCCGGCGGGCAACGTGCTGATCGACGGACTCGGCGTCGGCGACGTCGGCAACATCGTGCTGCGCGATCGCAAGCTGCTGTCGCAGGACGGCATTCTGGTGGTCGTGGTTACGCTGAGCAAACAGGACGGAACCATCATGTCCGGTCCGGACATCATCTCCCGGGGCTTCGTGTACGTTCGCGAATCCGAGGGGCTGCTGGAAGAAGCGAACCGGATCGTGTCGGGCACGCTGCAGAAGCTGATGAGCGAGAACGTCAACGAATGGGCTTCGCTCAAGACGAACGTCAAAGATGCGCTCGGCCGGTTCTTATTCGAACAAACCAGAAGAAGACCGATGATCCTGCCGATCATTATGGAAGTATAATCGCAAGACAAGCATCAGCAACATCCCACACTCACAAGCCATGAATGCCGCCTCTCTTCTTCACGGAAGAGCGGGCGGCTTTTTCGTTGTTTAGGAAATGATGCGATTAAACTTCCTGTGGATAACCGGGGACTCCCCCAAAAGGAATCGGAATTAACTTCAGAGCATCACTTCACTTTTGGGGGATTCTTATCGGGGGTTCCCCAAAAGTAATCGGATTTAACTTCAGAGCATCGCTTCACTTTTGGGGGAATTGTTCTGTTCTCAGGAAGCTTTTTCCGGCCTTCGCTGACGTCGTCGCGGAATGGCGGGACGAACGGACGCCCATACTATGTCAATCCCCGCCGCCCTTGCGGCGGAAGCGAGGAGGGCGAACCGCTTGAACGAAACACCCAAGCCTCAGATCCAGCCGGAGCCGGCGCCGCCGGTGGATGACGAGCGCAAATCCGCCGTAACCGACAACATCGTCCAACTGGGACAGGCGGCGGTTCCCGCCGCCGAATCGAACATCTTCTGCCTGACGATCATCGGACAGGTGGAAGGACATATGATGCTGCCGCCGCAGAACAAAACGACCAAATACGAGCACGTCATCCCGCAGCTGGTCGCGGCCGAGCAAAATCCGAAGGTCGAAGGCTTGCTCCTCGTGCTCAACACGGTGGGCGGCGATGTCGAAGCGGGTCTTGCGATCGCGGAGATGGTCGCATCGCTGTCGAAACCCAAAGTGGCGGTCGTGCTCGGCGGCGGCCATTCGATCGGAGTGCCGATCGCGGTGTCGGCCGATTACACGTTTATCGCCGAGACCGCGACGATGACCATTCATCCGATCCGGCTCAACGGGCTGATCATCGGCGTTCCGCAAACGTTCGAATATTTGGAGAAAATGCAGGAGAGGGTCGTCCGCTTCGTCACCGGCCACTCCAATATTAGCGAGGCATTGTTCAAGGATCTGATGTTCCGGACGGGCGAGCTGACGCGGGATATCGGCACGAACGTCATCGGCATGGAAGCGGTCCGGCACGGCTTGATCGATGCCGTCGGCGGCATTGGCGAAGCGATTCGGGAACTCAATCGCCGGATCGCGGAGAAGAAGGCCGAACGCCCCGAAGGGGTGGGAGCCGTATGACGCTGTATACCTGCATGCCTCTCGAGCTGGTGCTGGACGGCATGCATGAGGGGCCCGGGCCGCTCGTGGAGGTGGGACGGGAAGGACTGACGATGCTGGTGGCGCCGACGGCGCCCGGCGTCGGACGTATCGTCCGTTTGCTCGTCGCGCCTCTTGAGTACTATCTGAAGCCGGAGTACGCACCTGGTTCTATCGTCTTATACGGCGGCGCCGGCCTGGAGGAGAAGACGGCGCCGCCGCAGTTAGAGCCGCCCCTCATGTAAACCCGGTTCGACTATGGTATAATGTTGAACCGGGAGGTGGCAAACTTGGCCAAACGGAAACGCAAGAAGGCCTCGTTGGGAGCAAGCCTGAAATTCGAAATTTACGGCATCCTGTTGATCACGCTCTCGGTCATTGCGATATACGGCGAAGCGGCGGGCGGAAGGTCGCTGTCCAAGCTGTTCGGATATCTGCTCGGCAATTTTTATTTCCTGCTGCCGATCGGCGGCATCTGGCTCGGGTTGCATGCGATGATCAAGAGATCCTGGCCGCGAGGCTGGACGTCGCGAAGAAGCGGCTTCGTTCTGATCGGATGCGGTCTGACGCTATGGAGCGCCATGGGCTTCATCGACGGCCGTCTCGATCCGCTGAACGCGGTCACGCCTTCGACCATCTTTTCGCAAACGCTTCATCAATTGTATGAGCAAATCTGGGGCGGACCGGTCGAAGCGGAGTTCAGCATTCACGACAAGGACATCGGCGGCGGCCTGCTCGGAGCGCTGCAATATTCGCTGCTGTTCTGGCTGTTCGGGTACGCCGGTTCCCGATTCGTACTGATCATCGAATTCGCGATCGCGCTGATGCTGGTGACGAACCGATCTTACGTCGATATGGTCAGAGCCCTTAGATTGGGTCTAAAGCGTTTCGGCTCGGTCTTCTTCTCCCGCCTGACGACGGGGCGCAAGCAAATCGCGGCCAAGGCGGTTCCGGTCAAAGGCAAAGGAGCCTCCCGCGCGAAGGCGGTTCCGGCGCCGGTGCTGGACGACGACCCCGAGGAGGAAGCGCCGCTCGCGCCGGCCGCGCGCAAGAAACCGGTTTTTTTCCAGCTGTTCCACGGCAAGCCGGAGTCGGACCGTGAAGATCGCGGGGCCCCCGATTGGGAAGAGGACGGGGAGCCGATTCTGTATCCGGCCGCGGAAGGGCCGAAAGTACATATCCATTCCTCGGGGAAGAAAGACCGGGCTGCGGAACCGGTCAGCAGCCTGTTCGGCCAGCGACATGAAGCGCCTGCGCCGGTGGCGGAAGAGCCTCCGGCGTCGCCCTCCTGGCCGGAGGAAGAGGGCCGCGAGGCGTCCTTTGCCTCGTTCGGAGAGCCGCCCGAGGAGGAAGAGTGGGCCGGGGCGGATGAGATGCAGGACGGCGAATGGGACGACGACGAGCCGCATGAAGGAGCGGAGCCGGCAGAAGGCGCGGAGCCGGGGACGCCCGCGGCGGAAGCGGAAAGCTCCGGCGAAGCGGGCGAAGGCGCCCGCCTGGCCAAGCCGGCAGCGAAGCCGAGGCGGCCTTACCGGATGCCGCCGCTTCACCTGCTCGGCAAGCCCCAGGGGGCCGGCCGCGGCGGCTCGGCGGCGGACAACCGCGAGACGGCCCGCAAGCTGGAGGCGACGTTGGAGAGCTTCGGCGTGCGCGCGAAAGTGCTGGACGTCGCCAGAGGCCCGGCGGTGACACGGTACGAGCTGCAGCCGGATACCGGCGTGAAGGTGAGCCGGATCGTGAGCCTGACCGACGATATCGCGCTCGCGCTGGCGGCGAAGGATATCCGGATGGAGGCGCCGATTCCGGGCAAGTCGGCGATCGGGATCGAGGTGCCGAACTCCGAAGTGAGCGTCGTAACGCTTCGGGAAGTGCTGGAGACGCAAGCGTTCCAAGAAGCGCAGTCCAGGCTGTCGATCGCGTTCGGCCGAGACATCTCCGGCCAGCCGATCGTCGGCAACCTGGCGCGCATGCCGCACCTTCTCGTCGCCGGGGCGACCGGTTCGGGCAAGTCGGTATGCATCAACGGCATTATCGCCAGCATCCTGTACAAAGCCAAGCCGGACGAAGTGAAGTTTCTGATGATCGACCCGAAGATGGTCGAGCTTAACGTCTATAACGGCATTCCGCACCTGCTCGCTCCCGTCGTGACCGACCCTCGCCGCGCCGCTCTGGCGCTGAAGAAGGTCGTTGTGGAAATGGAGAAGCGGTACGAGAAATTTTCCAAGTCGGGCACGCGCAACATCGAAGGTTACAACACGTTGATGCTGAGCGGCGACAACCCCGACGCCGTGCTTCCTTATTACGTCGTCATCGTGGACGAGCTGGCGGACCTGATGATGGTAGCGGCGGGAGACGTCGAAGACGCGATTATGCGGCTGGCGCAGATGGCCCGGGCGGCCGGCATTCATCTGATCATCGCCACGCAGCGCCCGTCGGTCGACGTCATCACCGGCGTGATCAAGGCGAACATTCCCAGCCGGATCGCCTTCGGCGTCTCGTCCCAGGTCGATTCGCGCACGATTCTCGACATGGTCGGCGCCGAGAAGCTGCTCGGCCGCGGCGATATGCTCTTCCTGCCGATGGGCTCCTCCAAGCCGATCCGGGTTCAGGGCGCGTTCCTGTCCGACAACGAAGTGGAGGCGGTCGTCTCCCACGTGCGGGGACAGGCGGAGGCGAGCTACGACGAGGAACTCGTGCCGGAAGTCGGCGAAGAGGCGGAATCCGAGAGCGACGAAATTCTCGACGAACTGTTCGACCAAGCCGTCGGCATCGTCCTGGAAGCGAAGCAGGCTTCGGTGTCGCTGCTTCAGCGCCGCATGAGGATCGGCTATACCCGTGCCGCGCGGCTTATCGACTCGATGGAAGCAAGGGGAATCGTCGGCCCCTACGAAGGAAGCAAGCCGCGCGAAGTGTTGATGACGCTGGAGCAGTTTCAGACGGGCGGGAACCGGATCTCTTCCTAGGGACCCGGGCCGGGCACGGCCATCCAACGGAAATCATGAGCAGACGACCGCTCCTCGGAGCGGTTTTTTTGCTGTTTCGGGAGCAAACGCCGAGCCGTTCGCCGTCAAACCGCAGCCTTCCCGAACCCGTACCGCGCCGAGTTCGCCGCTTCCCGCACGGATGCGAATAAGTCAGCCAATCCTTCCTCATACTAACATCCATCAATGTGGCCGTTACGGCCAGCCAAAAATGACTGGGAAAGGCGTGACTCGTCCGTGAGATATCGTCTGGTAATCCTTGCGGTTTGTTTGGTAATGGGAGTGTTGGGGCTCTATACGCTGGGGCATTCCAACCATGCGAAATCGACCTTCAGCGAAGCGATCATTCAGCAAGGCGCGTCCGGCCAAGATGTGTATGAGCTTCAAGGCCGGCTCAAGGCGCTCGGATATTACAACGGGAAAGTGGACGGCAGCTTCGGGGCCGACACGCTGAACTCGGTCAAGTGGTTCCAGTGGAAGTTCGGCATGAAGGCGGACGGCGTCGTCGGCGCCAAAACGAAGCTGATGCTCTGGAAAGCGACGAAGGATTGGAGACCGACGGCCGAGGAGGCTCCCTCCAACAATACGGCCGGCACGACCGGGGGCGGCACTTCCGGCGGCGGCGCGGGTACCGCGGATCTTCCCGCATCGAATCATGCCGGCATCTCGGCCAACGACATGAAGCTGATGGCCAACGCGGTTTACGGCGAATCGCGGGGCGAGCCCTATGAAGGACAAGTCGCGGTGGCGGCGGTCATTCTGAACCGGGTCAAGTCGTCCGAGTTTCCGAATACCGTCTCCGGCGTCATCTTCCAGCCCGGAGCGTTTACCGCCGTGGCCGACGGCCAGATCTGGCTGACGCCGAACGCGACGGCGGCCAAGGCGGTCAAGGATGCGCTGAGCGGTTGGGACCCGAGCGAAGGCTGCCTCTACTACTTCAATCCGGAGACCGCCACTTCGAAATGGATCTGGTCGCGGCCCCAGTACAAGACGATCGGAAAGCATATTTTCTGCCGGTAAAATATTTATTGCGTTTTGATTTGCTTCGGGCATGGCCATCGGGTAGAATGGGGCTGAATTGGAAAAGAAATCTAAGGGGTTTGATGCCTTGAAAACAGAACAATTCGAGCGCGGATCCGTTGGGCGGATGCGCGTCCACGTGCTTCCGACGGAGCGTTTTAAAACGTATGCCCTGTCTCTGTTCATCGGTATCCCGCTCTCCGAATCCCGGGTGACGCCTGTCGCGCTCACCCCGTTCGTGCTTCGGCGGGGAACGGCCTCCTACCCGGAGACGATCTCTTTCCGCGAGCGGCTCGACCACCTGTACGGAGCCGGCTTCGGCTTCGATCTTTACAAGCGCGGCGATTATCAGATCGTCCAGATGCGGCTCGACATCATCAACGACCGTTTCGTTTCTTCCGATGAATCTCTGCTTAAGGAAGCGATCCGCTTCCTCGGCGAAGCGCTGACCGCTCCCGCGCTGGAGGACGGTCATTTCCGGACCCGCTACGTCGAAGCGGAGAAAACGACGGTCGAACGCCGGATCGAGGCGATCGTCAACGACAAGATCCGGTACGCCGCCGAGCGGTGCGTGGCGGAGATGTGCAAGGACGAACCGTATCGCCTGCTGGCGCTCGGCCGGAAGGAAGATCTGCCGGGGCTGGATGCGGCAAAGCTTCACAAGCAATATGAGGAATGGCTCGGAAGCGCCGTTCTCGATCTTTATGTCTCCGGCGACACGTCGCTCGCCGAGGTCGTTCCGCTGGTCGAGAACGCCTTCCGGCTGCCGGCGGGCTCCCCGGACCGTTACGCCCCTCCGGAACTCAGGAAGCCCCGTTCGGAGCCGCAGACGGTGGTAGAGCGGCTGGAAGTCGGCCAAGGCAAGCTGAACATGGGCTTGCGCACGGCATCGACCTACGGCGACGCCCATTACCCCGCGCTGCTCGTGTACAACGGTATACTCGGCGCGTTCCCGCACTCCAAGCTGTTCATCAACGTTCGCGAGAAGGCGAGCCTTGCTTACTATGCTTCTTCCCGTCTTGACGGCCACAAGGGTCTGCTGACGATCCAGTCGGGCATCGAGATCGAAAATTTCGAGCGCGCGCTCGGCATCATCCGAGAGCAGCTTGCCGCCATCCAGGCGGGCCAGATCTCCGTAGAAGAGATGGAGCGCACGAAGGCGATGCTGGCCAACCAGCTCCGGGAGCTGCAGGATTCCGCCTACGAGCGGATCTCGTTCGATTTCAACAACGTGCTGTCCGCGACGGAGCGCACGGGCGAGAGTCTGCTGGCCGAAGTCGAAGCGGTAACGCCCGAGCAGGTGACCGAAGCGGCGCGCGGCGTGGGGCTCGACACGATCTATTTCCTGCGGGACCGGAAGGGGGAGGGGTAAGATGACGGTTCGGAATTATCCGAAGCTGCAGGAGACGCTGCTCGTGGCGAAGCTTGACAACGGCCTGGAAGTGTTCATCCTGCCGAAGCCGGGCTTTACGAAGACTTACGCCACGTTTACGACGCGTTACGGCTCCGTCGACAACCGCTTCCGGGCCGCGGGCCATGAAGAGCGGCGCGTCCCCGACGGCATCGCCCATTTTCTCGAGCACAAGATGTTCGAAGAGCCGGAAGGAGACGTATTCGCCCGGTTTGCTTCGCAAGGCGCTTCCGCCAACGCGTTTACGAGCTTCGACCGCACGGTCTATCTGTTCTCGGCGACCGGAGCGGTGGAAGCGAACGTGGACACGCTGCTCGATTTCGTCCAGAACCCTTACTTCACCGACGAGAACGTGGAGAAGGAGAAGGGCATCATCGTGCAGGAGATCAACATGTACCGGGACAATGCGGACTGGCGCGTCTACTTCGGCTTGATCGAGGCGCTGTACCGGAACCACCCTGTGCACATCGACATCGCGGGAACGCCGGATTCGGTCCGTTCGATCACGAAGGAGATGCTGTACGACTGCTATCGCACGTTCTACCATCCGTCGAATATGACGCTGTTTATCGTCGGCGGAGTCGATGCCGATGCGATGCTGGAGAGAATCAAGGCGAACCAGGCGCGCAAAACGTTCGAGCCGGCCGGACCGATCGAGCGTTTCTTCCCGGAAGAGTCGGCCGAAGTCCGTACGCCCCGGAAGGAAGCGACGCTGCCGGTTTCGCTTCCGAAATGCATCTTCGGCTATAAAGAAGAGCCGGGCCCGCAATCCGGCGATGCCGCGATTCGCCGCGAGCTGACGACCAAGCTGATGCTCGATGCGCTGCTCGGCGCGAGCTCGCCGTTGTACCAGGAGCTGTACGACGACAATCTCATCTCCGACAGCTTCGGCCACGAGTACAACACCGGTCCCGGCTACGCTTTCTCCGCCATCGGCGGCGACACCCGCGATCCGGACGCGCTGCTCGCCAAGGTCGGGCAGGCGTTCGCCCAGGCGGCGGAGCGGGGAATCGAAGAAGCGGTATTCGAGCGTACCCGTCGCAAGCGGATCGGCGCTTACCTGCGGATGCTCAACAGTCCGGAGGCGATCGCCGGGGAGTATACCCGTTACTATCTCAAGGGCGGCGACCTGTTCAAGGTCGTGGAGCTGTATGAGAGCATGACCGTGGGCGAGATCAACGAGCGGCTGCGCGAGCACGCCGATCCGTCGCGTCTGGCCGTTTCCATCGTCCGCGGGGGAGAAGGTTCGGCTTGAGCCGGAACGGGCGGCCGGTCGCGCTCGTGACCGGGGCCTCGGGCGGCATCGGCGCGGCGGTAGCCCGCCGGCTGGCGAAAGACGGAGCCGATCTGATCGTCCATTACGGTTCCTCGCGGGAGCGGGCGGAAGAGACGGCTTCCGCCTGCCTTCTCGCAGGTTCGGCCCGCGCCGAAGCCGTGCGGGCCGATCTGCGTTCCGGCGGGGACTTGGAGGCGCTTAAGGCGGAGCTGGAAGTTAGGGGGCTGACGCCGAACGTCGTCGTCCACTGCGCCGGCTTTACCCGCTATGAGCTGCTGCAGGACACTCCCGAAGAAGCGTGGGACGAGCTGTTTCAGGTTCATCTCAAGTCGGCGTACCGGCTGGCCAGACTGTTCGGACCGGCCATGAGCTGGAATCGCTGGGGGCGGATCGTGCATTTGTCCAGCGTATGGGGGCTTGTCGGCGCGGCGGGGGAGGTAGCTTATGCCGCCGCCAAAGGAGGCTTGAACAGCTTTACCAAGGGGCTGGCCAAGGAGATGGCTTCTGCCGGCGTGACGGTCAATGCGGTCGCGCCCGGCGCGGTGGATACGGACATGCTGAGCGAGCTGGGCGACGACGAGCGGCGGGAACTGATCGCCGATATTCCGCTCGGCCGTTTCGCGAAGCCGGAGGAAGTGGCGGAACTGGTCGCTTTTCTGGCGTCGGACCGGGCCGGTTACATAACGGGACAGGTGCTTGCGCTGACGGGCGGATGGCAAGCGTAGAAGGTTGGCGCCTTGAAACTTTGGACGAATACCGAAGGGGCGCTTCGGATATATTATCGGTTGTAGCACCAATCCAACATGGCAGGAGGCTGCTCAATCGATGTCGACCGTGCTGAACAATTTCGAATCGTGGAAGCATTTCTTGGGAGACCGGGTGGACGCCGCGAAACAAATGGGGATCAACGAAGAGGCCATCTCCAAGCTGGCTTTTGAGATCGGAGATTTTCTGAGCAACAAAGTCGATCCGAAGAACGAAGAGCAGCGCATCCTGAAGGATCTCTGGGACGTCGGCGACGAATCGGAACGTCAAACGATGGCTCGCCTGATGGTCAAGCTGGCGGATCGTCATTAATTTTTTATCAGAAACGAACCGAGCGTCATTTTGAATCGTCATAAACCATAAGACGAGCGTTCCTATGCGAACGGCTCCGCCCAAGACGGTGCGGGGCCGTTTGGGCATGAGAAGCTTTTCTGGGACTTTGGGAGGAATCTTCCCGAAACTTTTGCAGGAGTTTGACGAGTTTTGTAGAATGGATTAAAGGGCCGATGAATCGTTAGGCGACGCATCGAATTGCTGCCCCCAAGAGGTGCCGGGAATGGAAAAAAAGCAATGGTACATGGAATACAAAATTCATAAAAACCGCCCCGGCTTGCTGGGAGATCTGGCTTCTCTGCTCGGGATGCTGGAAGTGAACATCATTACGATCAACGGGGTCGAGGACCGGACGCGCGGACTGCTGCTGCAGACCGACGACGACGAGAAGATCGAACTGCTCGGAAAGATGCTATCCAAAGTCGAGAACATCTCCTTGATTACGCTTCGTCCCCCCAGGCTGACCGATATTCTGGCGATTCGCCACGGGACTTACATCGAACGGGATTCCTCCGACGGCAAGACGTTTCGTTTCACGCGGGACGAACTCGGTTTGCTGGTCGATTTTTTGGGTGAATTGTTTAAAAAAGAAGGGAACCAGACGATCGGCCTACGGGGCATGCCGCGGGTCGGCAAGACGGAATCGATCATCGCGGGCAGCGTATGCGCCAACAAGCGCTGGGCGTTCGTCTCTTCGACGCTGCTGAGGCAGACGGTCCGCAGCCAGCTTTCGGAAGAAGAGATGAATCCGAACAACGTCTTCATTATCGACGGCATCGTCAGCACGATCCGGTCCAACGAGAAGCATTACGGCTTGCTGCAGGACATTATGGCGATGCCTTCGACGAAGGTGATCGAGCATCCCGATATTTTCGTTCGGGAATCGGAGTTCGATTACGACTTGTTCGATTGCATCATCGAACTCCGCAATACGCCGGAGGAAGAAATTACATACGAGAATTTCACGACGGCCGGGTTGGACGACGGCTTCTAATGCAAGCTAAGCTTACCGCCCTCATAAACGATCAGATACGGAGGTGAGACTGATGTCGGATTTGGGACTCTTGCTTCGCAAGGCCAGGGAACAGAAAGGCTATTCTCTGGATGATGTCCAGGAAGCGACCAAGATCCGAAAAAGATATTTGGAAGCGATCGAGCAGGGCGATTATAAAGTGCTGCCCGGCTCTTTCTACGTGCGTGCCTTCGTGAAAACGTATGCGGAAACGGTCGGTCTCGACGCCGAAGAGGTGCTCCGTCTCTACCATAAGGAGCTGCCTCGCCCGGCGACGCCGGAGACGGTGACGCAGGAGGCGATGATCAAGCCGCGAAGCCGCAGCGTGCAGCATAGCGACCGGTGGGGCAAGCTGGTCGTCAATCTGGTACTGTGGATGTTCGTGGTGCTGATCGTCGTCGTCATCTATATTTATTTCGAAAAAAATACCGGCTCGAAGGCCAAACAGTCGGATCAGGACACGCAAATTACGAACGAGACCGCCACGCCTTCCGTTACGCCTTCGTCATCTCCGTCGGCGTCGGTCACTCCTCCGCCGGTCGAGTCCAGCACGCCGCCGCCGGCGACGGTCACCCTGACGGTCACGAAGACCTCGGGCAACACGACGACCTACGACTTATCGCCGGCCGGGACACACGAACTGCAGATCGTATCGCCGAACAGTTGGGTCGGAGTGAAGCAGGACAGCAGTTCCGGTAAGTATCTTATTAACAAGACGCCCTCGGACGAAACACCAATCGTGGTTCAAATCGACGGCCCGTTCTACGTTAACATCGCCCATGCCAAGACCGCGACTATTACGATCGACGGAACGCCGGTCGACGACGGAGACGTGAGCGGGTCGAAGAAGTTCCAGTTCAATCCGACGGACGGTTCTTCGCCTACGCCGTAACGGAATAACGGGCCATCGCCATGGAGACAATGAGGAGGCTTTCTCATTTTTCCGTTTGGTGGAGGGGATGGCCATGGCGACAAGCTGGATCGTTGCGGCAATCGGCATCGTTGTCACGCTGTTCGGCTGGTATTTGACGCCGACCGCCTGGGGGTACGGGATTCTCGGATTCGGGCTGGCGTGGATCGTACTCGGCATTCTGGATATGTTCCGGGCTCCGACTCGCGCGCGTTGACAATCGATACGGGTACGGGAAGCCCTCTGCCGGAGGGCTTCCGTTTTTTTCGCAGGCTGCGAAATGGCTCGAAGTCATGGTTTGGCTTGGCGGGCGCCTCTGTTATAATAGAAGAAAATCATGGCGATACCGGAAAGGAAGACCTTGAATCATGGCATCCGAATATTCGTTCGACATCGTCTCCAAAGTGGATATGCAGGAAGTGAATAATGCGGTAACCCAGGCGCTCAAGGAGATCGAGACGCGCTTCGACTTCAAAGGCAGCAAGAGCAGCATCAAGCTGGAAGGAGAGACGCTCGTCGTCGGATCGGACGATGAATACAAGCTGAAGAACGTGCTCGACATTCTTCAGACCAAGCTGATCAAGCGCGGCGTC
This sequence comes from Cohnella zeiphila, assembly GCF_014212055.1. Lineage (GTDB taxonomy): Bacteria > Bacillota > Bacilli > Paenibacillales > Paenibacillaceae > Cohnella > Cohnella zeiphila. The sequence goes on from NZ_JACJVO010000050.1 coordinate 51,525, forward strand.
CCGATTCTGAATCTCGATTACGGCAAAGTGGAGCCGGCGTCCGGGCAAACGGTCCGGCAGCAGATCAAGATGAAGCAAGGAATCGACCAGGAAGCGGCCAAGAAGATCAATATCCTCATCCGCGATTCCAAGCTGAAAGTCAAAAGCCAGATCCAAGGAGACCAACTGCGCGTGACCGGCAAGAGCAAGGATGACCTTCAGGCCGTCATGCAGCTGCTTCGCGGCGCGGATCTGAAGCTGGAGTTGCAATTCATCAATTACCGGTAAGAAGCCGCTTCCGGAATGTCGGGCGGCAAGCCGAAAAAAGCCTGAATTTCCGGCCGATTGCGGCATTTTGACACGTCTTTGGGCTTCGTTTATACTGATTTCAGTTAAAAGCGGAAAGTCCCGGGGACTTGGGTGGGGGAAGACAGCGATGGATCAGATGCAACGGGCAGCGAGCAAGCGCCGCCCGGCGACTTACGAAGTTTTCTCGTCCGACGGCGCACGTTTGGACGGCAGCGAGCGGAACAAGGAGGGAATTTCGTGAACTTGGCCAATCGCATTACGCTGGCCCGGATTTTTCTCGTTCCGATCGTGGCGTTTTTTCTGCTGGTGAAGCTGGATGTCGGTCCGCTTACGCTGGGAAGCTACACGCTGTCTTACAATCAGATTTTCGCGCTGCTGCTGTTCATTATCGCCGCCAGCACCGACGGCTTGGACGGGTATATCGCGCGCAAGCGGAAGATCGTTACGAATCTGGGCAAGCTGCTGGATCCATTGGCGGATAAGCTGCTCGTGGCGGCCGTCCTGATCTCGCTCGTCGAGATGGGCAAGCTGGACGCCTGGGTCGCCATCGTCATTATCAGCCGGGAATGGGCGGTGACGGGCCTCCGGCAGATCGCGCTGCTGGAAGGCGTCGTGCTCGCCGCCAGCAAATGGGGCAAGTGGAAAACGGCGATACAGATCGCGATGATCGTCGTGCTGCTGCTCAACAACTTGCCCTTCGAGTACATTCACGTGCCGGTCGACGTCGTGGTCGTATGGGCGGCTGCGCTCATCACGGTGTACTCGGGCATCGATTATTTCGTGAAGAACAAGTCTTTGTTTGTCAACGCCGCTCAGCCTTCGAATCCTACGAATCCTACGAACCCTTCGAATTCTTCGCCGAAACCGGTGGCCAAAGAGGTGCGTCGCAACGTATGAGAGCGGAGATTATCGCGGTCGGGACGGAGCTTCTGCTCGGCCAAATCGTCAACACCAACGCCCAGTTTCTGTCGCAAGCCCTGGCAGAGCTGGGCATTGACGTTTATTATCAGACCGTCGTGGGAGACAACGAATCGCGCATTCGCCAAGCGATCGAGACGGCGCGAGGCCGGGCGGAGCTGCTCGTGTTCACGGGCGGGCTCGGGCCGACGCTGGACGATCTGACCCGCGACGCGCTGGCCGCTTATCTGGGCCGCGAGCAGCGGATCCACGAGCCTACGATGCGCAAGATCGAGGAGCGTTTCGGCGGCCGCGGGGCGACCTTTGTCGAGAGCAACCGCAGGCAAGCGCTGCTGATCGACGGGGCGGAGCCGCTGCGCAACGACGCCGGGCTCGCCGTCGGCAACGCCTTGTCCGCGGACGGGACGCATTACTTGCTCCTGCCCGGTCCGCCGCGCGAGATGCGCCCGATGTTCCTAAGCGACGGCTCGGCGTGGCTGCGGGGGCTGATGGGCCCGGCGGCGTCGCTTCATTCGGTTATGCTCCGGTTCAGCGGGATCGGCGAATCGGCGTTGGAGGATCTGCTGATCGACCTGATCCGCGAACAGACCGATCCGACCATCGCTCCTTATGCGAAGGAAGGCGAAGTCGCGATCCGGGTGTCGACGAAGGCGGCCGGAGCGGAAGAGGCGGCTCGGCGGCTGGAGCCTGCGCTGCAAGCGATTCGGGCCCGGGCGGAGCGGTACCTGTACGCCGAGGAGGATATTCCGCTCGAGGAAGCCGTCATCCGCCAATTGGCGCAGAAGCGTCTGACGCTGGCGCTGGCCGAGAGCTGCACGGGCGGCATGATCGCGACCGCGTTGACGGCCGTGCCGGGCAGCGCGGACGTTTTTCTCGGCGGCGTCGTCAGTTATTGCAACGCGGTAAAGAAAAGGCTGCTCGGCGTGCCGCCCGAGCTGCTGGAGGGCCCCGGCGCGCCCGGCGCCGTCAGCGCGGAGACGGCGGCGGTGATGGCCGAAGGCGCGCGGGCGGCGGCGGATGCCGACCTCGCGCTGTCGGTTACCGGCGTGGCGGGGCCCGCCGGTTCGGAAGGCAAGCCGGTCGGCCTCGTGTACGTCGGCCTCGCGGAACGCGGCAAGCCCGCGCGGACGGACAAGCTGGAGCTCTCCGGGGACCGCGAGGGCATTCGCATTCGCGCCACGAAGCGGTCGCTTCACCTGCTCTGGCTGAGCCTGACCGGGCGCGGCTGAGCCCTGAGTGCCTCCCCCGACAGGCGCTTGCCGCGGGAAGAGGCGGCAGCGGCGGGTTAACGTCAGCATCGCCGCGCTCCATATACCGAATTCCGGTGGATGTGGGTAATCTGATTACTTTCTTTCGAGTAATACGCCGGATTTCTGCCGATGTGGGTAATCTGATTACCTTCTTTCGAACAATATGCCGGATTTCTGCCGATGTGGGTAATCTGATTGCTTCTTTCGCGCAATATGCCGGATTAATGCCGATATAGGCCTCCCTCAAACGGCAATAACCGGATATTCCCGGCGATTATGTGACAAAAATTCGTCTTTTCCGACGAAATCCATAAAAAGGCTTGAACAAATGTCAGCGTTATGTTAAAGTTTCCTATGAAAGTTGCGGAAGAACCGTAGCGAAGATTACTTTGCTGCGGTTTTTTTACGGAAATAAATCGAACGAATGTTCGCAAAAAGCTTGGCAAACGAAGCAAAAGAAGGTATGATTACACTATCAAATGATAAGGGATGTGGGTGTGTTGTCCGATCGTCGCGCCGCATTGGAGATGGCACTGCGCCAAATTGAGAAGCAGTTCGGCAAAGGTTCGATCATGAAGTTAGGGGAGAGCGCTCAGCTGCAGGTCGAGACTAGCTCGAGCGGCGCCCTTGCCTTGGATATCGCGCTTGGAATCGGCGGATTCCCGCGCGGACGGATTATCGAAGTTTATGGACCGGAATCTTCGGGTAAGACGACGGTCGCCCTGCATGCGATCGCGGAGGTGCAGCGTGCCGGCGGACAAGCTGCCTTCATCGACGCCGAACACGCGCTCGATCCGGTGTACGCCCGCAACCTGGGCGTCAATATCGACGAGCTGCTGCTCAGCCAGCCGGATACCGGCGAGCAGGCGCTCGAGATCGCGGAAGCGCTCGTCCGCAGCGGAGCGGTCGACATTGTCGTCGTAGACTCGGTAGCGGCTCTGGTGCCGAAGGCGGAGATCGAGGGGGATATGGGAGATTCCTTCGTCGGCCTTCAGGCCCGGCTTATGTCGCAGGCGATGCGGAAGCTGTCGGGAGCGATCAGCAAATCCAAAGCCATCGCGATCTTCATCAATCAGTTGCGGGAGAAAGTCGGCGTCATGTTCGGCAATCCCGAGACGACCCCGGGCGGCCGCGCGCTCAAATTCTATGCCAGCGTCCGTCTCGACGTGCGCCGCATCGAGTCCATCAAGCAGGGCAACGACGTCGTCGGCAACCGGACTCGCATCAAGGTCGTGAAGAACAAGGTGGCGCCCCCGTTCAAGCAGGCGGAAGTCGACATCATGTACGGACAAGGGATTTCGAAAGAAGGCAGCATCATCGATATCGGCACCGAGCTGGATATTGTCCAGAAGAGCGGCGCCTGGTTTTCTTTCAATAGCGAGCGGCTCGGTCAAGGCCGGGAGAACGCGAAGCAGTTCCTGAAGGACCATCCGGAATTGTCGGATCAGATCGAGCGGCAGATCCGCGAGGCGACGCTCAGCGTGGATGCAATCAACCGTTCGGCCTCGGCGGCGTCGGTATCGGACGACGATGAAGACGACAGCGAATTCGCCGAGATGGAATAATCGAATCGAAGAGAGCGGACAAGAGGGCATCTGCGCCGTGCGGATGCCCTCTTGGTCGTAGGAAGGAGCGACGTTGAGATGGAGAAGGAGGAGCATGACGGGCTTGCGTTCGTGCCGGGCGCTGCCGTCGTGACGGCAGTAGAGCCGGACCCGAGACGCAAAGGCATGTACCGCGTCTCCGTCCTTGCCCCTGGCGGCGGAGAGCCGGTACTGCTGTCGGTGCACGAAGATACGCTGGTCGGCTGGCGGCTGCTGAAGGGACGGAGCCTCTCGGGCGACGAATGGAGCGGGCTGCGCAAGTCGGAGGAGACGGAGCAGGCATACCGGTCGGCGCTCGCGATGCTGGACCGCAAAGCCCGCACCCGGAAGGAGTTGGAGCGGGCGCTGAAGCGCAAAGAGCATTCGGCTGAAGCAATTGCCGCTTGTTTGGATAGACTAATAGCCCATCGTCTGTTGGACGATGCGGCGTTCGCCCAGCGCTTCGCGGAACAGAAAGTATCCGCCCAGAGCAAGGGAAGGCGGCTGGTGCGGCAGGAACTGCTGCAGCGGGGCGTGGCCAAGAGCGACGTGGAGCAGGCGATCTCCTCGCTGGACGGGGAAGCGGAACGGGAGTCGGCCTTGGCGCTGGCCCGGAAGCGCTGGCCGTCGGTCAAAGGGGCGAGCCGCCGAGAACGTCTGTACAAGCTGGCCGCGATGCTGCAGCGACGTGGATTCCCGGGCGGGCTGGCGATGGAAGCGGCGCGGCGCGCGGCCGATGACGAGGCGGAGCAGGCGGAAGAGACGGAATGGAGCGAAACGGAAGAGGGTTGGGATACATAGCGGCATTGGCCGGAGACGCGGGGGCGGTGGTCGGGTGCTCCTAAAAGGAAGCTTCGGCGGGCAAGTAACCGCTTTTGCGGTTGCTTGACAATCCATTTTCATAAAAGATACAATGAATTTGTATTCCATTACCCTTTTCCGAACCCTTTTTCCTTCCAAAAAACGATTCGGAAACCTTTTTTTCGACTTTTTGACCGACAGACGAAATGAAACGGTTTGAAAAACCGGCCAACAATTTCATAAGTATCCCAAGCGGAGCCTTGGTGATGCAACGAGGAGGTGAAGACCAAATGGTTTGGATTTGGGTCTTGATCGTCATCGTTGTTGGCGCGCTGTTCTTTGGGATCGGTTATGTGGTGCGCAAAACCATTGCGGAAGCCAAAATTTCCAGTGCCGAGCAAGCGGCCCTTCAGATTATCGAGAACGCCAAGAAGGAAGCCGACGCTGCCCGCAAGGAGACGGTGCTGGAAGCCAAAGACGAGGTGCACAAGCTCCGCAACGAAGCCGAACGCGACATCCGCGAGCGGCGAAACGAAATTCAACGCCAAGAACGTCGTTTGGTGCAGAAGGAAGAATCGCTGGATCGCAAGATGGAAGCTTTGGAGCGCAAAGAGGAGCAGGTCGCCAACAAGGAGAAACGAATCGAAGGCATTCAAGAGCAGATCGAATCGCTTTATAAGCAGCAAATCAGCGAGTTGGAGAGAATCTCCAACCTGACGATGGAAGACGCGAAGCAGCTTATCCTGACCACGGTGGAGCAGGAAGTTCGCCACGAGTCGGCCCAGCTGATCAAGGATATCGAACAGCAGGCGAAGGAAGAGGCAGACAAGCGCGCGAGAGATATCATCTCCCTGGCGATACAGCGCTGCGCCGCGGATCATGTGGCGGAGACGACGGTATCGGTCGTATCGCTTCCGAACGAAGAGATGAAGGGACGGATCATCGGCCGCGAAGGCCGCAACATCCGCGCGCTGGAGACGTTGACGGGGATCGACCTGATCATCGACGACACGCCGGAAGCGGTGATCCTGTCCGGCTTCGATCCGATTCGCCGCGAGATCGCGCGTACCGCGCTGGAGAAACTGGTGGCGGACGGACGCATCCATCCGGCCCGAATCGAAGAGATGGTCGAGAAGTCCCGCAAGGAAGTGGACGAGAGAATCCGGGAATACGGGGAGCAGGCGACGTTCGAAGTGGGCGTGCACGGCATCCATCCGGACCTGATCAAAATTCTCGGACGTTTGAAATTCCGGACGAGCTACGGCCAAAACGTGCTGAAGCACTCGATGGAAGTGGCGTATTTGACGGGACTGATGGCGGCGGAGCTCGGAGAAGACGTTTCTCTCGCCAAACGCGCCGGCTTGCTGCATGATATCGGCAAGGCGCTCGACCACGAAGTGGAAGGTTCGCACGTCGAGATCGGCGTTGAATTGGCGAAGAAATACAAGGAGCATCCGGTTGTCATCAACAGCATCGCGTCGCACCACGGAGACGTGGAAGCGACGTCGGTCATCGCGATGCTCGTCGGAGCGGCGGACGCGCTCAGCGCGGCCCGACCGGGAGCCCGTCGCGAGACGCTCGAGACGTACATCAAGCGTCTCGAGAAGCTGGAGGAGATCTCCGAATCGTTCGAAGGCGTCGAGAAGTCGTACGCCATCCAGGCCGGACGCGAAGTTCGGGTCATGGTTCAGCCCGAGAAGATCGACGACGCGGAGGCGTTCCGCCTTGCCCGCGACATCACGAAGAAGATCGAAGGCGAGCTGGACTACCCGGGTCATATCAAAGTCACGGTCATCCGCGAGACCCGCGCGGTGGAGTACGCGAAATAACAAACGGGAAGGCTTCAGAAGTGGTTGCGGAGCAAGCTCGCAGCCGCTTCTTCCCTTTTTTTAAGGGAGCTTCGGATCGGAAAGGAGCGCTCGGATGAAAGTAGTGTTTATCGGGGATATCGTCGGCAACGTGGGCCGGGATGCGGTGAAGCGGCTGCTTCCTTGGCTGAAGGATAAATACCAGCCCCATATCGTCATCGCCAACGGCGAGAACGCTGCCGGAGGACGGGGCATCAACGCGGCGATTACGCGCGAGCTGTTCGAATGGGGCGTGCACGGCATCACGATGGGCAACCACACGTGGGATAATCGGGACATCTTCGAGTTTATTGACAGCGAGCCTCGGATGGTAAGGCCTGCGAACTTGCCGCCCGGAACGCCGGGAACGGGCAGCGCGGTCATCAAGGTCGGGAACAAGGAACTGGCGATCGTCAATCTGATCGGCCGCACGTTCCTGCCGCCCGCCGATTGCCCGTTCCGGACGGCGGACGACCTCTTGGACGAGCTGCGGCGCAAGCATAAATGCATTCTGGTCGATTTTCACGCGGAGGCGACGAGCGAGAAAATCGCCATGGGCTGGCATCTGGACGGAAAAGCTTCGCTCGTGGTCGGCACCCATACGCACGTGCAGACCAACGACGAACGGATTTTGCCGGAAGGGACCGCCTACGTGACCGACGCGGGAATGACCGGCCCTCGCGATGGCGTGCTCGGCATGGATCGGACGACGGTCATCCGGAAGTTCATCACCGGCTTGCCCGCGCGCTTCCAAGTGGCGGAGACCAAATGGATTCTGAGCGGCGTGTTCGTCGACATCGACGAAGCAACCGGCAAGGCGGTCAAAGTTCAGACGATCCGGGTCGACGAGGACTCCTGGATTCCCAGTTGAAGCTTCGCGGTTAATCCCCGACGCAGCGCGCCCGAACGAGGGCGGCTGCGTTTTCCCATTCTGAGGAATGTTTTCCATCCTTTCGGTCCCGAATATCCCGCCAGAGCGGTCCGCTATCGCAGAATTCAGAATTTTTCGCATTTTAACGTGTCACGGCCGTTGATACGGCAGGAATTATTGGCCTTCTCACCGAATAAATATCCCTTAGTGGACCCAACCTTTGATCCCTGAGCCGAGGAGGAAATGGTCATGGAAGTTTTAAAGGTATCCGCAAAGTCCAATCCAAATTCTGTCGCAGGCGCTTTGGCAGGCGTGCTTCGCGAACGCGGGGGAGCGGAACTGCAAGCGATCGGGGCAGGAGCGCTCAACCAGGCGATCAAGGCAGTCGCAATCGCACGCGGGTTCGTGGCTCCCAGCGGGGTGGATCTGATTTGCATCCCGGCTTTTACGGATATCGTAATCGACGGAGAAGACAGAACGGCGATCAAGCTCATCGTAGAGCCCAGATAATCGATCGGCCATCGGCCGTCCAGCCTGTTCACGAAGAATCGGATCCGGGAGATCTCGCTTAGACCTTCTTCCCCGGAGGATTCGGCGGACAGGTTTTTTGTTGTTCGGCGGTTTAATACGGGGGGTCAATAAATTCGGGGGCTCCCCCAAAAGTAATCGGAATAAACTTCGAAGCTTTACGTCACTTTTGGGGGTTTGATATCGGGGGCTCCCCCAAAAGGAATCGGAATAAACTTCGAAGCTTTACGTCACTTTTGGGGGTTTGATATCGGGGGCTCCCCCAAAAGGAATGGGAATAAACTTCACGTCACTTTTAGGGGACCAAATTAAGGAGGAATGCTCATGTTGCCGGTAGCGGACTTGCACTGCGACGTGCTGTGCAAAATGGCAAGAAATCCGGACCTCGCGCTGGAAGCAAGCGAGGAAACAAGCGAGCTCGACGTGACGAAGGCGAGGCTTGCGGCGGGCGGAGTCGGATTGCAGGTATTCGCCATCTACATTCCGGCGGAGCTGCCGATGCGGCCGGAGACCGCGCTGCGGGAAGCGGAACTGTTCTGGTCGAAGGTCGCCGCCGTGCCCGGCATGCGCCCGGTCCGCCGGGCCGCCGATCTGGAAGAAGCGGCTCGGAACGGTCAGACGGCGGCGCTGCTCTCGCTGGAGGGAGTGGACAGCCTGCAGGGCCAGTGGTGGGCGCTGCAGCTGCTGCACCGACTCGGCGTCCGGCTGCTCGGCATTGCTTGGAACAACGCCAACTGGGCGTGCGACGGCGCGACGGAACCGAGGGGAGCAGGCCTCACCCGCGACGGCAGGCGCCTCGTTCGGGAGTGCGAGAACCTGGGCATTCTGATCGACGTATCTCATCTCTCCGAGCGGGGCTTCTGGGACGTGGCCGAACTGGCCGGCCGCCCGTTCTTCGCTTCCCATTCCAACGCCAGGGCCATCCGGGACCACCCCCGCAACTTGACGGACGATCAGCTCAAAGCGATTCTGGCCGTGGACGGGCTGGTCGGGATCACGTTCGTCCCGTGGTTTCTGACCGACCGGGAGCCGGCGACCATCGACGACGTGCTGCGGCACGTCGAGCATGTCTGCGAGCTCGGCGGGGAGAACCATCTGGCGTTCGGCTCGGACTTCGACGGCATCGACCGGTACGTGAACGGGCTGGCGCATCCCGGCCAGTATCCGGCGCTGGCCGAGGCGCTGCTCGCCCGGTATCCGGAGCCGCTCGTCAGCGGATTTCTGGGAGGCAATGCCAGACGGTTTCTATCTCGAAATTTGCGGTAAACGATGGCGGCGAAAGCTTGATTCATACCGGGATCGCAACGGTTCCATCAGAAAGAGCTATTATTCCTTTTGGACGGAAAAGCTTGCATTTTACACTACGCAATCATAGAATTTATTTGACAATACGTCATTGAACTCGCGTTCAAGAGGAGATGGACACTGTGATCAGTCAATTGTCTTGGAAAATTGGCGGGCAGCAGGGCGAGGGCGTGGAAAGTACGGATCGTATTTTCTCCACGGCGCTCAACCGGCTGGGGTACTATTTGTACGGCTACCGTCATTTTTCCTCGCGCATCAAAGGCGGGCATACGAATAACAAGATCAGAATCAGCACGAAGCCGATTCGTGCGATCTCGGACGATCTGGATATTCTGGTCGCTTTCGATCAGGAAAGCATCGACCTGAACGCCGGCGAGCTGCGTGCCGGAGGCGTCGTGGTGGCGGACGCGAAATTTTCGCCCACGATTCCGGAGGGCATCGAAGCTCGACTGTTCGCGGTACCGATTACAGCGATCGCCGAGGAGCTCGGCACCTCCCTTATGAAAAATATGGTGGCTTCGGGCGCGTCCTGGGCACTGCTGGGCCTTCCGCTCGAAGTATTCAATAAAGCGGTGGAAGAGGAGTTCGGGCGCAAGGGCCCGGCCGTCGTCGAGAAGAACGTCCAGGCGGTCAAGCGCGGCGCGGAGTTCGTGCTGGAGCAGGCCGGCGGACCGCTGGAGCAATTCAAGCTGGAATCGGCGGACGGCAAGCAGAAGCTGTTCATGATCGGCAACGAAGCGCTCGGCCTTGGCGCCATCGCCGCAGGCTGCCGTCTCATGTCCGCTTATCCGATTACGCCGGCTTCGGAGATTATGGAATATCTGATCAAGAAGCTTCCCAAGTTCGGCGGCACCGTCGTGCAGACGGAAGACGAGATCGCGGCGGCGACGATGGCGATCGGCGCCAACTATGCGGGCGTACGCACGATGACGGCTTCGGCAGGTCCGGGCTTGTCTCTCATGATGGAGTCGATCGGCCTGTCCGGAATGACCGAGACTCCGCTCGTCATCGTCGACACGCAGCGCGGCGGCCCGTCGACCGGCCTGCCGACGAAGCAGGAGCAGTCCGACATCAACGCGCTCATTTACGGAACGCACGGCGAGATTCCAAAGGTGGTGCTTGCGCCGAGCACGATCGAAGAATGCTTTTACGATATGGTTGAAGCGTTTAACGTGGCCGAAGTGTACCAAGTTCCGGTCATCGTCGCGACCGATCTTCAATTGTCGCTCGGCAAGCAATCGTGCGAGCCGCTCGACTACGGCCGCATCCGGATCGAACGCGGCAAGCTGCAGACGGGCGAACTGCCGGAACGGGAGCCGAACAAGCTGTTCCCGCGTTATGAGTTTTCCGAAGACGGCATCTCCCCGCGCGTGCTGCCGGGGGCGATGAACGGCATTCACCATGTGACGGGCGTCGAGCACGATCAGGAGGGCAAGCCGTCGGAGAGCGCGGACAACCGCCGGAAAATGATGGAGAAACGCATGGGCAAGCTGGATTCGCTGCGGATCACCGACGCCGTCAAAGCGGACGCTCCGCACGAAGCGCCGGATCTCGTCGTCGTGGCGATGGGTTCGACCGGCGGCACGGTCGACGAAGCGCGGCTTCGCCTCGCTCAAGAAGGCATGGCGATCAACCACGTGACCGTGCGTCAGCTGCACCCGTTCCCGTCCGATCTGCTGGAGCCGCATCTGCGCAAGGCAAAGAAGGTGGTCGTGTTGGAGAACAACGCGACCGGCCAGTTGGCCAACCTGATCAAGATGAACGTCGGCTGCCACGACAAGATCGAGAGCCTGCTCAAGTACGACGGCACGCCGTTCCTCCCCTCCGAAATCGAAAAAGCTTGCAGGGAGATGAGATAAAAACATGGCAACGTTCAAAGAGTTCCGCAACAACGTCAAGCCGAACTGGTGTCCGGGCTGCGGCGACTTCTCCGTGCAGGCTTCGATTCAGCGGGCGGCGGCGAACATCGGCCTCGAGCCGCACCAGCTGGCCGTCATCTCAGGCATCGGCTGCTCCGGCCGGATCTCCGGCTATATTAACGCCTACGGCCTGCACGGCATTCATGGCCGCGCGCTGCCGATCGCCCAGGGCGTCAAGCTCGCCAACCGCGAGCTGACCGTCATCGCATCGGGCGGCGACGGCGACGGCTTCGCTATCGGCATGGGCCACACGGTTCATGCGATCCGGCGCAACCTGGACATTACGTACATCGTCATGGACAACCAGATTTACGGCCTGACGAAGGGCCAGACGTCGCCTCGCAGCGCGGAAGGCTTCAAGACGAAGTCGACGCCCGAAGGCTCGATCGAGAGCACGCTGTCGCCGCTGGAGATCGCCTTGTCCGCAGGCGCGACGTTCGTCGCCCAATCGTTCTCGAGCGACCTGAAACAGCTGACTTCGCTGATCGAAGCCGGCATGCAGCACAAAGGGTTCTCGCTGATCAACGTGTTCAGCCCGTGCGTCACCTTCAACAAGGTGAATACGTACGACTGGTTCAAGGAGCATATCGTCAATCTGGAGCAGTTCCCCGAATACGATCCGTCCAACCGTATCGCGGCCATGAACAAGATCATGGAGACGGGCGGCATGCTGACGGGCCTGATCTACCAGGACAAAAACCGCAAGTCGTACGAGGATATGGCGGTCGGCTTCGGGCAGGAAGCGCTGGCGAAGCAGGATCTTAGCCTGTCGCGCGAGCAGTTCGACAAGCTGGTGGCGGAGTTCAAATAAGGGCAGCGCGAAAAATAGGGTCAAAACTTCATAGCTTGCGTAGCGGGTATGTACGACAGATAATAGCGTAGTTACCCCGTTACGCAAGCGTACTAACTACAACGCTTATCAAATTAATCCATTGGAGGGATTGATATTGGATAAGCGTTCTTTGTCGTCATTTAAAGTCCAAGGGCTTAACAGCTTGCAGCTTTGATTTCGATATTGTAGTGGTCAAGTAAGACAACGGGACAATCGACGTAGAATGAATGGGCTTGGTTGAGTTGTTTTTCAAGAAAGTAAAAATAAAGAGAGCAGTAAGGTTGTAACCTCACTGCTCTCCAATTTTCTTTTCAACCTAAACCGCAAAGGATGGCTCAGGGGTAATAATTCTTCTTCTGATCAGTTCGGATTTTGCAGCATCATCTGCAGGTAAATAGCCTCTTTCCAACAGTAACTTGCTGTATCTGGAATTATACGTCCAGCAGGCTACCCAGTAATAAATACTCAATGTTATTATGCCTAAGAGCCAAATACGCAATAGATTGCGAAAATCCCCACGGAATATGGGAACCCATAGCCCAAAGAAAAACAGTGTCCATGAAAACCCAAGTTTTATTCTTTTTGTGACTCCAGACGAATGCCTTAGTGTAATCTTCACCATATCACCATTAATATATCCCCATCGGCTGAGGTATTTGCTCCTACATGTTCGACATAATTATATATCAAAAGTCCTATTTTGGCTATATATGTCATCATGGGTCAGCCTATGCTTCACCTTCAATAAGGTGAACACGTACGACTGGTTCAAGAAGCATATCGACAATCTGGAGCAATTCCCCGATTGGCGGAGTTCAATTAAAATGGGCGGGCGTCGGTCGCGGAAGCGGGGCCGGCGCCTTTTTGAATAGTACCGGTCGCAGGCCTTTTTTTGACAATTGCCCGACAATCGGGAAAATAGCGGTTCCAAAGAGGGGGGGAGCGGTCCGGCCGCGGGCCTCTCTTTTTCATTTGCGCTATAATAAAGGAACAGGCATAGATGATCCAGTGAGAGGCGGAGGACGTATGAGCGAAGCGAAAAAAGTTCCCGTTGGCGTCTCGGCGCGCCATGTTCACCTGACGCAGGAGCACATTGAAATTTTGTTCGGCCCGGGGGCGAAGCTGACGGAGTTCAAGCCGCTGTCCCAGCCGGGGCAGTTCGCCGCGAACGAGACGGTGGCGGTGCACGGTCCGAAGGGTTCGTTCGCCAAGGTGCGCATTCTCGGTCCGGCGCGCAGGGCGACGCAGGTGGAAGTGTCGCGGACGGATGCGTTCGCGCTGGGCTTGAACCCGCCGGTGCGCGAATCCGGGAACATCGAAGGGACGCCGGGCGTCCGCATCGTCGGTCCCGCCGGCGAGGTGACGATCGAGAAGGGCGTGATCGTGGCGGCGCGGCACATTCATTTTCACACGTCGGACGCGGCAAAGTTCGGTATCGCGGACAAGCAGCTGCTGAAAGTGCGGGTCGGCGGAGAGCGCGGCGTCGTGTTCGAGAACGTCATCGCGCGGGTGTCGGACCAGTTCGCGCTCGACATGCACATCGACACGGACGAAGGGAACGCGGCAGGCGCCTCGACGGGCGACGAAGGGGAAATCATCGGGTAACGAGGGGAAAGGAGCAAGATAGCAAGCCGACATCGGCAATTCGCCGGCGTCGGCTTGCTTCGTTTCGGAGCATCGCGTCACTTTTGGGGTCTATATCCGGGGGCTCCCCCAAAAGTATTCGGATTAATCATCGAAGCATCACGTCACTTTTGGGGGTTTATTAGTTCCAGTTCCAGGACGGTATCGCGGGCGTCGGGAAGCGGGTACGTTTGATGCTCCGGCCGGGCGAAGTTCACGAACGCGTCGTCCGGATACATGGACGCGTTCCAGGGGCGCGACAGGAACAGCTCGGAGCCGTCGGCCAGGAGGCGCGCTTTTTTCACTTTGCCCGCCAGACCCAGCAGGTTGATCGGGCCGACGTTCTCCTCCAGCAAGTGCGCGTACAGCTTGTTCCCCTTCTGCGTGAAACGTCCCCATTCCGGCTTCGGAAATTCCGCCTGGCCGCAGCCGTAGACGCTGTCGCCGTTCCGGCTCATCCATTCGCCGACTTCGGCCAGAATGTCGAGCGACTCCCGCGGGATTCGCCCTGTGGCGTCGGGACCGACGTTCAGCAGCAGGTTGCCGTTCTTGCTGACGCATTCGACCAGCTTGCGGATGACGGTCGCCGCGCTTTTGTACGTGCGGTCGGCGGCCGCGTAGCCCCAGTTGTTGTTCAGCGTAATGCACGATTCCCACGGGATCGGGCGGCCGCTATCGTCGGTTACGCCAGCCGGCGGGATGATCTGCTCCGGCGAAGCGAAGTCGCCGGCGTACGGGAGAGGCTCGCTCGTATAGATGCTGCCGCCGCCTTCTCCGCCCGCTTCCAGCCGGTTGTCGATAAGAAGATGGGGCTGAAGGGAACGGATCGTCTTGATGAGCTCGGCCGCTTTCCACGTTTCCCCCGCCATTTTCCCGTAAGAGAAGTCGAACCACATGATATCGAGCTTGCCGTAATTCGTCAGCAGCTCGCGCACTTGCCCGTGCATGTACTCGAGATAGCGGTCGAACGTCGCCGGATCGCGCCGGTACCGCTCGTCGTCGCGCATCGGATGGTGCAAGTCCCCGTAGGCCGGATAGTCTTCGTGGTGCCAGTCGATAAGCGAATAGTAGAGGCCGACTTTGAGCCCTTCCGCGCGGAACGCTTCGAGGAATTCGGCAACGAGATCGCGCCGGGCCTTCGTGTTCGTCGACTTGTACTCGGTCAGCTTGCTGTCGAACAGACAGAACCCGTCGTGATGCTTGGCGGTCAGCACCGCGTATTTCATGCCGGCCTGCTTGGCGGCGCGCGCCCACTCCTTCGGGTCGTAGAAGACGGGATCGAATTCTTCGAAGTAGGGCCGGTAATCTTCCACGGTAATCCGCTCGCTGTTGCGGACCCATTCTCCTCTCGCCGGAATGGCGTAAAGTCCCCAATGAATGAACATTCCGAAACGGTCTTGCAGGAACCAGCGGGTGCGCTCCGTTCGGGCGGCGATCTCCGGGTTCGTATCGGTCATGGCGCAAGCACCTCCAAAAGGAATCATTGCCCTCTCAGTTTATCCGCCGTTTGCTATAATGGACAGGGACGGTCTTTATCCGAACCGGGATCTAATTAACCTTCTTGTAAATAGGGGTAACCTGCCATGCATACACCGAAGCCCGACGCGCTGAAAGCGCTGCACGATATGCTTCCGAACCTGCAGATCGACCTGATCGAAGCGCATCTGACGCAATGCCGGCCGGATTGGCGGGAGCTGGACTACGTTCCCGCTTATAGCAAGCTGTACTTCATTTGCGAGGGGGAAGGCTGGCTCAAGATCGGAGATCGGGAACACCGGCCGAAGCCGGGCCAGCTTTGCCTGATGCCGGCCCATATTCGCCAATCCTTCTCGGCGATCGACGGTCTCCCCCCGTTCCGGAAATATTGGTGCCACTTTACGGCAGACGTCGGTTCGACCGGTCTTTTCCAGTGGCTGGAGACGCCGGGCTGCCTGGACGTAGCCGAGCCGGAGCGGGTGACCGAGCTGTTCGAGGCGCTGATCGCCTGCCAACGCGAGCGCTCTCTGTCCGCCCGCCTTCGGGAGAAGGCGGCGCTGCTGGAGCTGCTGGCCGTCGTCGCGGAGCGCGCGGCCGTCCGTGCCGGCGGCCGGCAAGCCGAGGATGCCGAGCGGCTGTCCCGGATCGCGGCGTACATCGAGGAGCGGCTGCACGGACCGGTCACGCTGGAGGAGATCGCAAAGCAGGTGCATCTGCATCCGAATTACTTGATCCGCTATTTCAAAAAGCACTTCGGCATGACGCCGCTCCGATACCTCAACCGCAAGCGCATGGAAAAAGCGAGGTTCCTGCTCCGTGCCACGCCTTTCAGCATCAAGGAGATCGCGGCTCGGACCGGGTTTGACGACGCCAATCATTTCGCCAAGGCGTTCCGCCGGGAGAGCGGCTCCAGCCCGTCCGCTTTTCGGGCCAAGATGTAATCTGTCGAGTTGACTGAGGAATGGGTTTCCAATAAAGGAAACGATTCCTTCACTCGACGGGAGATGATATACTAAATTTCCGAGGAAAACCGATTTCGGACGGGAGAGAGGTGCGAAGCATGGCGGAACGAGTCAGGGTGTTCACCGGATCGCCTTGGGAACCGGTCGTCGGATATTGCCGGGCCGTCCGCGTCGGCAATATCGTGGAAGTGGCGGGTACGACGGCAGTGAGGAACGGCGAAGTCGTCGCCAAGGGGGACGCCTACGGGCAGGCCAAGGCCGTGCTGGAAATGATCGAGGCCGCCCTGAGAGAGGCCGGAGCCGCGCTTCAAGACGTCGTCCGGACCCGCATGTTCGTGACGGATATCTCCCAGTGGGAAGCGATCGGGAAGGCGCATGGGGAATTTTTCCGGGACATCTGCCCGGTTGCGACCATGGTCGAGGTCAAGGCGCTGATCGATCCGGACTTGCTCGTGGAAATCGAAGCGCAGGCGATTATCCGAGATTAGACATCGGAGGAGTGGGTTCGATGGGCGGCATCATTGTCGTCTGGCTGATCGGATTGATGGTGTTTTTCTTTATTTTGCACAGCGTGATCCGGTCGGCGATCGACAGTTCGAAGCTGGCCGCGAACATCCGGGAGATTCGGGATTTCCTGCAGGGGCAGAGCGCGGCTTCCTCGGCGCCGCCGGGGCCGGAGAAGCCCGGAGAGACCTGTCCGGGGTGCGGGAGCAAGGTGCGGCAGGAGGACAAATATTGTTCGGAGTGCAGCTTGAAACTCCAGGGTTAGGGGGAGATGGGCATCAGGCATTCGGCCAGACGAATCGAGCCTCGGGAGCTTGAGGCGCTGTTGACGCTGTATCGCTATCTTCATAAGGACGATCCCGAGCTGACCCCGGACGACCGGCTTCGGGAGCTCTGGTCGGAAATATTGGACGATCCTTACATGGATATCGTCGTGGTCGAACATGACGGTCAAGTGGTCTCTTCGTGCGTGCTCGCCATTCATAAAAACTTGATCCGGGGCGCGCGGCCTTACGCACTGATCGAGAACGTCGACACGCATCCTGGCTTCCGGCGAAGCGGCTTCGCCCGTATGGCGCTGAAATACGCTGCGGAACTGGCCGCGCAGCGCAGCTGTTACAAGATCATGCTGCTCACCGGTTCCAAGCGGGAGGAAGTCCACCGTTTCTATGAGAAATGCGGCTTTCGCCAAGGGATCAAAACGGGTTTTGTCATGGAGCTTTAAAATCGGCGGCGGACGAAGGGAGGGGGACGCGATCAAATCGGGAATAGTCCGCTGCGGTCCGCTGCCTCTCGCCGGCTGCTCTTTGTTTATATATTTGCTTTGGCGTTTTTTGGAGTGGCCGATCCGTGCGCGGTTTCGTCATTACGAGATGATCCGGGATCTGCTGGGGATCGAACTGCTGCTGCTTGCCGCCGGCTGCGCGGGACTGCTTCTGTATCGGCGTCCGGCGGCCCGCCGCGGCCGGTTAGCCGCCGCCCTTGCGGTCAGTCTGCTCGCGTTCCCGCTTGCCAGGGAGCTCCCTTGGGGCCGCTGGTCGTTGGATCTCGACTACCATTGGAATCTTTCCGAGCGGGAGGCCGTCGTGGCGGCGGTCGCGGCCGGCGATATTTCGTACGATTCGCTCCATCATTGGGGGATTATTCCGCTCGAGCGCGATTTTCCGGCTGACGCTCACGGCGTCCGGGAGGTCATGGTTTGGCGGGAAGGCCCTGCACCGGACGTATACTTTCCCGTTGACCGCGGCAGCGTCGACGGCTTGACGGGTTTCTATTATCATGGCGGCGGCGGGCCTTTGCAACCGCCGGGGGTTCTTCCGTTTCTCGTCGTCAAGCCATACGGAGAACACTGGTATTGGGTCGAAGGCTAATTCGGCGGGGCAACCCCGGCGACTAACCGAAAAGGGAGTAATCTTATGCACAAAAGAACGGCAGGCATGCTTTTCGTTTGCATTGCCGCTTTTCTGTACGGCGTCCGCTATTTGAGCGCGGCGATTTACGGCTCGGGCGCACAAAGCTGGAGCCGGCCGTTCTTTCAAGATCTGCTCCGAGATGTCGGCCCGGAGCTGCGGGTTCTTAGCCTGATCGCGCTCGCGCTAGGCGCCGGTTACTTGATCGCGGCGGAATTCGGCATCCCGTTCAAAGGCGCTTTTCGCGACATCAGGACCAACTGGCGCGAGTTCGATACGCGGCCGCAGCCGGAAGAACCGGAGAGCCGGGACCGGGGCGGCGTTCTCTAAAATCAGTCTCGGCCCCGCCATCGTTTTGCAAGCCTTTACCCTCGATCGGCCCGTTTATGACGGGAACTTCTTTGACGGCGACGTAAGCAAGGAATAGCGCCGGAGAAGGCACCGCTCCCCTCTCTTCCTTTCACATTCCATTTACAGATGCTGCAATCCTTCGCGAAGTTCCGATCCGCCGGGCAGCGGGCTTGTCCGACGAAGAGAGCCCGCCGGACCGGCTGGCCGCGGCGGGGATAGATAACTATTTTCCTGCCGATTGGAAGTCGCTTAATAAATGCCGAAACCGGTCCGCAGGATGATGACCAGAAGAATAAACAATACCAGCACGAAAGCGGCACCGCTGCCACCGCCTACAACTCCGCTCATATCAAACACCTCCGAATGTTCATTGCGGCTTTTTGCCACACCTCACTATATGCGGAGATTCCGTTTTGGACAGAGCGTATGCCCATTTCTCGAAACGGAATAAATTGTTTCTTGAAAGGGAACAATTGTTCGTATTAAAATAAGGGAACAAACGTTCTTGCGGAGGGTGAGCGAGATGTCCATCGATAAGTATGTCGGCCGTTTGGTTTGTATCGTTTACATGGACGGCAGGCAGCGGTTCAGCCGGCGCAAGATCCGGATCGTTCAGGTCGAAGGAGGCACGGTCCGGGCGTTCGATGTGGATAAGGGGCAGCCGAGAAGCTTCCGGGCGGATCGGATTTTGGCCGTGGAGCCGGTGATGCCCCATGCCTCCTGAGCGAACGATTTTTTTGGTGGACGGCCAATCGTTTTACGCGTCCATCGAGAAGGCGGCCCATCCCGAATACGAGGGCCGGCCGATCGCGGTAGGCGATCCGGCGCGCAAGTCGGGAATCATTCTGGCGGCCTGTCCGGACGCCAAAGCGCGGGGGGTGACGACCGCCGAACGGGTTGGAGAAGCGCGGGCCAAATGCCCGGACCTCGTCGTCATCCGGCCGCGAATGCAGCGCTACATCACCATCTCGCTGCTGATCACCGAGATTTTCGAATCGGTGACGGACCTGGTGGAACCGTATTCGATCGACGAGCAATTCCTCGACGTAACCGGACTCGACTCCTCGTTCGGATCCGCCGAGGAACTCGCCGGTTATTTGCAAACCCAAATCCGGCTGTCCACGGGCGTCTGGTCCCGGGTCGGTATCGGTCCGAGCAAAATTTTGGCCAAGATGGCGACCGACAATTTCGCCAAGCGCCGGCCGGACGGCATTTTCAGACTGGGACCGGAAAATATCGAAAGCGACCTTTGGCCACTGCCGGTGAACAAGATGTTTATGGTGGCCGGCCGCATGACCCGGCATTTTATCCGGATGGGGCTGCCGACGATCGGGGACATCGCGCGTCTGGAGCTCGGCGAATTCAAGCGAAGGATGCGCCGGGAGATGGGGAAGCAGTCGGACATTCAGGCCGAATACTACTGGCAGACGGCGCGGGGAATCGATCCGAGCCCGGTCGAGGCGAGCATTCGCGGCAACCTCAAGTCGATCAGCCACGGCAAGGCGCTGCGCAGCAGCTTGTACCGGCGCCTGGAAGATATCGAGGTCGTGCTGCTCGAGCTCGTGGTCGAGGTGTGCCAGCGGGCGCGGCGCTTGGGCCGTCAGGGGCGCGTTGTCAGCGTCGGCGCCATGGGAGAGGACGGAGAGCGGAAAACGTGGTTCGGCCGCCAGTTGACGCTGTCGCAGCCGACGGCGCTGACCCATGAGGTTGCGGCCGCCGCCCGCAAGCTCTTCGTCGCGCATTGGAGCGGGGAGGCCGTAGGCCGGCTGTTCGTGGCGCTGACGGAGCTGTCCGACGACCGGATCGATCAGTTGACGCTGTTCGAGGACCGGATTACGGCATACGCGCTGGAGAGAACGTCCGATGCCATCAAGGAACGGTACGGCAGCGCCGCGCTGCTGCGGGCTTCGTCGCTGTTGTCGTCCGGAGTGGCGCTGGAGAGAGCGGAGCAGATCGGAGGTCATTACAAATGAGCAAGCTGGCCGGCAACGGACGCTGGGAATCCAAGATGCTGCTGACCGAACATCAAGAACAATACGACAAGAGAAAAGAAAGCAAGCCATCCGGAAGACCGACGACCGAAGAGCTTGAGATGATCCGGGACTTGATCATGCTGCCCTATATGCTCACCGTCAGCGAAAAAGGCCTCCAGGACGTACGAAGCACTTCCAACACATTCCGGGGCATGTTCGAACGTCTCGTTCAGTGGATGATGGATCGGATCAGCCGCGAGCTGTCGCTTCTTCGGCGGGAGTTATCCCGGCGGAACATCAAAGTGTTCAGCGACGAAACGTACGACGGCGTCATCTACCACCGGTACGTATGTCGGGGCTACGAGGACAAATTCGGCATTGTTCGGGAGACGCTCCGCTCCGAAATGATCGCGCGGTTGAACCGGTACGGAGCGGAGTTTTTCCGGTCTCGCGAGTGGACGGCGGAGGAGACGAAAGAGAAGGAATCCAAGGAGAAGGATGGGAAACCGAAGGAATAAGGCGGCATGCCCGAAAACCGGCCCGGGGGCTTCGGCTTTCGGGCTATTTTTGTTTTCAACGCCGAATATTATTGCTAGCAACAGAACAATCCGATGTTCGATCCGGATTCGTCGGGGGCTTTGTCATATCTCAAAATAGAAAAAGCCCATCACGCCGGTTATCGTGATGGGCAAAAGGGAGACTTGCGGAAAAGTGGTTTAGAAGGCGATCGTGGCCAGTATGATGACCAGGAGGATAAAGAGGACGAGCACAAAAGCAGCCCCGCCTCCAGCACAGCTGCCTACGCCAACACCACCTACAGGATAACCCAAAGTTATCACCACCACTTTTGTATTGAGGCTTATGCCACTACTTATATATATTATCAAGTATCATTATGGTCAGTACGCTTGCCCATTTTACTAAGATTTTTGCCCGGGGCTTCGACTCCGGAATAAGGGCCAAGATTTGCGCGGCCGTCCCCTGACGACTTCGGATTCGGCTTTTTATTTTGCAGGGTTTCGCAATACGGCGTCGAATGAATAACATCGGAAATGATGGGAGGCGTCGATGTGGCAAACAAATATCCACTTAAGGACGAGCCGGGCCGGACCATGTTTGTCTTTGAACGCGGCGGGAAGATCATCGGGAACATCGTAAAGGACCGGACCGCTAAAGAGCCGGCAAAGCTGGTTTTTGAAACGGCGAGATACAACAGTTTAGAGGAGCTGCAGGCAGATTATCCGGCGGCAGACGAAAAGAAAGAGCAGGAGGCTTAAACCTCGCTGCTCTTTTTTGTTATTCATTATCCTCCAAAAAACTCTCCGTATAGGGCCCGGGACTAGCTTTAGGCGGATCGATTTGCGCCGGTTCTTTCGCTGTCCTGGTTTCATGCTGATTGGTGACGCCCATTTGCTCGGTCTTTAAGTCCCTAAGCTCTTTGCTTTTCTTTGTCATGGTCGACTCCTTTTTTTGCTTAGTTTTGGTTTAAGGGAATGAAACAATTCATCATGCATAAGTTCGCCTTTTGATAGGAAAGGGTTATGAGGACGGAGAGACAAAAAATCGACCCCCGTCTCGCGACGAGGGTCTTCATGGGAGAGGAGAAACCGGACGAAGAGCTTATGGGGAAACGTAAGTCTTCTCCGCGGTTGTCCCCGGCGTTTCTTAGGCGCCGGTAGTACCAGTGTGGCCCGATGCCCAAATTTTATACATCGCCAGTCGAAAATTTTGGAGGCCGTCTCCGGGGCGGCCCGCGAATTCGCTTTTGCCCCGTGTCGGAATATGGTAACATAGCACCGATGGAAGCTGCGAAGGCGACAGGCTGCGGCGGAAAGGCACAAAGCAGGAGTGAATGTCAGTGAGAGTCATATCGGGAGAAGCGAGAGGGCGGCCGCTGAAAGCCGTGCCGGGGCAGACGACCCGTCCGACGACGGACAAGGTGAAGGAAGCGCTGTTCAGCATCATCGGCCCGTACTTCGACGGGGAGCGGGTGCTGGATTTGTTCGCCGGAACCGGCGGGCTCGGCATCGAGGCGCTGAGCCGCGGCGCGGGACATGCGGTGTTCGTCGATGCGAACCCGCGCAGCGTGGAGGTCGTGCGGCGCAACCTGGAAGCGACGGGGCTGGCGAGTCGAGCCGAAGTTTATCGCAACGACGCCCGAAAAGCGATCAAGCATCTGGAGCGCAAGGAAGAACGGTTCGAGCTCGTTTTTCTCGATCCGCCGTATGCCATGAAAGATTGCGACGAGCTTCTCGGGGAGCTGGCGGAGCGAAGCCTGCTGGCCGATCGGGCCGTGGCCGTCGTCGAGCACGACGCCGGCTTCGATTACGGCGAGCGGTTCGGGCCGTTCGGGCGCATTCGGCATGCCGTCTACGGAGAAACGGCTTTATCCATATATCGATACGAAGGAGAAAACGATCATGACCGGTAAAGCGGCCCGGCAGGAAGGCGAGCACCGGATTGCGGTATATCCGGGAAGCTTCGATCCGGTGACATTCGGCCATCTGGATATTATCCGCAGAGCGGCGAAACAGTTCGACAAGCTGATCGTCGCGGTTCTCAACAACACATCGAAAAATCCGTTGTTCTCGGTCGAAGAGCGGACCGATCTGCTTCGGGAAGTGACCAAAGACCTTTCCAACGTCGAGATCGACAGCTTCCGGGATTTGCTGGTCCGCTACATGCGCTCTCGCAACGCCCAGGTCAGCGTGCGGGGCATCCGCTCCGTCACCGACTTCGAATACGAGCTGCAGATGGCTTCGACGAACCGTCAGTTGGACGAGGGGATCGAGACGATTTTTATGATGACGAACCCGAAGTATTCCTATTTAAGTTCCAGCATCGTGAAAGAAATCGCCAAGTTCGGCGGGCCGGTGCAGGATCTCGTTCCTCCTGCGGTCGAGGCCGCCCTGCGCCGCAAATACGGCAACGAGGCTTAACCCGAAAGCTCCCTCGAACGGGAGAAAAAGAAACCGCCCGGCACGCCATGCCGGGCGGTTCGGCATCTAGCGGGCGGACGGAGGAACGGAGCCGGGCGGGGCCGGCGTCATTTGCGCGGCCTCCGCTTGGAGGGCCGGATGATCGCGGCGAGCAGAGCGAGCAGGAGGAAGACGGCGATCGAAGCGGCCGAAGCTAGCGTCGTCTCCGAGAGGGCGGTCCATCCCGACGGCAGCGGCAGCGCCCCGGCGGCCCGGTCCGCGAGCGGCCATTCGGGCAAGCCGAAGGCGGGCAGCGCGGCGGAGAGCCAACCGTTCTGGACGGCGCGGGCCAGGGGGAACGTCAGCGGCACCGCCAGCGCGGCTTGCAGCAGGCGGCCGGCGATGAACCGGCCCCACGGGAAGCCGGGGCCGGGGCCGAAAGCGGCCCGCGCCTGCAGCAGGCCGCTCCAGCCGGTCCAGGCGAGCACGGCCGCGAGGAGCGAGACCGCATGGACGGGAGACGCTTCGAACAGCGGCGAGCGGCTGGCATCGTAGGCGCCGAGGTGCAGCTCGTACAGGCCCGGAACGGCCAGCCAGGCGTCCGACTGCGGCCAGGCGATCTGAATCATGCGCAGCAGCACCGAGCTGATCATCATCAAGCCGCCGATCGCCATGAGCATTCCGACCGCGCGGGTGACGGCGTCGGAGATTTGCCGGCCGAACGGGCGCCCGTCCTCTTCGCGGGCGCGGCGAACGGCCGCTCCGGGCCGAACGGGCGTCGCGCGCGAATTCGCGTGGTCTGCGTCCGGCTTGGCGCTTCTGGGCAAGCGGGCCCACACCGCTCCGGCGATCAGGGCCGACAGCCAAAGTCCGGCGACGAGAGCCCAGCCGTAAGCGGGCGCTTGCAGGAAGCCGCTTCCGACCACGAGGATGACGACGAACGGGTTGGGCTGATGGGCAAGCAGCAGCAGCGTGTCCAAGTCGCGGTTGCGGACGAGCCCTTCATCCCGCAATCGCGCCGCTTCGCGCGCGCCGGTCGGCAGGCCGGAGATCCAGCCGTAGAAGACGGCCCATCCGGCGGCTCCCGGCAGCCGGAACAGCCGCCGGGTTACCGGCTCGCAGATCGCGGACAAGCCGTGCAGCAGGCCGGAAGCGGCCAGCAGCTCGGCCAGCATCAGGGGCGGCAGCAAGCCGGGAAAGACGGTCTGCCACCACACTTGCAGGCCGGCCAGGGAAGCGCGGAACGCTTCCCCCGGGGATCGGACGATGGCCAGCACGAGCAGCAGCGCGCAGGCGCCGGACAGGATGGACAGCAGCACCGCTCTCCTGCGGGGAGCGGGACGGGCATCGGACATGGGGCGTCATTCCTTCCCGGGAACGCGGCACGGGCCGCGACGCCGCATGGACGGTACGGCGGCGTTTATACCCAATGTACGCGCCGTCCGGCGGCGTTAGACCACTTGTCCGCGGCACGGAGCATCGCCCGGGGCGTCAGAGGCGTACGGGAGGAAGCGTAAAGTCCCGAAGGGCGAGCCTGGGGTCCGGATCGCGAAAAGCGAGCGAGTAGGCTGCCGAAGCCCGGGCGTCCATGGCAAGGTAGGGTGAATCGTTGTCCGCGGCGGACTGCACGACGGGGAGCGCCGCCCGCTTTTTCATCCGGCGAAGCAGTTCCCGGCCGCGATCGGTGAAGCCGAGCACGCGGAGGCAGCGGAGCCCGGACGCAAGGGAACCGGCCGACAGCTCCTCCTTGCGGTGGCCGAGCAGAATGCGCAGCAGCGTCCTCTGCAGCTTCGTCCTCGTATAGCGTTTCGTCTTGAGCGCCGCCAGCAGCGCTTCGACGGTAGGGGCCGGCAGCTGCCCGAGCGCGCGGCGAATGCGATGCTGGAGCCCTTCCGCGACTTCGGAATATTCGGCCAGCCGCTCCTCGTCCTCGGTCCACAGCCGATGGAACAGCGGCCGCGCGAAGCTCTCCCACGTTACGGGAGCCCGGCCGGCCCGGTATTCTCGCTCCAGCACGTCCAGCGTGGACGCCGGCACGTAAGGGGCGAGCTCCGCCAGGCTGCCCGACTCCGCCAGCAGCCGACGCAGCGCCGTCGCGCTGGCGATCGCCGCGTCGGTGATCGTCGACTGGCCGTATTCGGAGCGTTCGCGGCGGATCGAGTACGGCGCGATCGGGCTTCCGAGCCGGCGCAGCGCGAGCAGATAATGGAGGCCGAGCGTATGGTTCGGCTGGTCGAGACGGTACTCGGCCTCCGCTTCCAGGCCCTCGCGGCGCAGAAAGCGCCGGACCGCCTCCGCGTAGGCCGTCGGGTACGGCAGCCCTTCCTTCAGCAGCCGCGCCAGCTCGCCGCCGACGGCCGCGGGCTCGTCGGCCAGCCGGTCCGCGATCCGCCCGAGCGTCCCGGCGTCGCCGCTTTCGCTGCCGAAGCAGAGCGCGTCGACGACGCCGGTCGCGTGCAGCACGGCGACGGAGCCGTAGGCGAACCATTGGGCCGGCTGCGAGCTGTAGGCGACCGGCAGCTCCAGCACCAGATCGCAGCCCGCCCGCAGCGCCATCTCGGTCCGGGCCCATTTGTCGGCGATCGCGGGCTCCCCCCGCTGCAGGAAATGGCCGCTCATGACGGCGACGACGGCTTCCGCCTCCGTTATTTTCCGGGACTGCCGGATATGATAGAGATGTCCGTTGTGCAGCGGATTGTACTCGACGATAATACCGACGGTGCGCATAGCAGTCTCCTTTGCGGCATAGGGGTAAATGTTCTGCTATCAATATAACACGAGGCCGGGCGCGGGGAAAAAGCGGGGCGAAGCCCGCCGGAAGCGCGTTTGTCCTGCCGGCGGATTGTTGACAAATGCCTTCCGCGACGGATATAATTACTTTTGTTTGTTTGGAGTGATCATGATGCTTCTCAACGTTCAAGAGCTGGCTCAGAGCAAGGAGCCGGCCCGCTTAGAAGAATCGTTCGACGCTTCGGATGCGTTCGCGAGCATTCGCGACGCGGTTCCGATCAGTCCCGTCTCGGCCAAGCTGACCGCTTCTTACGCGGACGGCGTAATCGAAGTGACGGGCACCGTCAGCTGCAAGATCCGGCTTTCGTGCTCGCGCTGCCTGGAGCCGACGGCGGAAGAGCTCCGCATTCCGTTCGAGGAGACCTTCAAGGTCGTATCGAAGGAGACGCGGGAGCCGTCCGAGCCGGACGACGACCTCTTCGTGCCGATCGAAGGCGAACGCCTCGAGCTGCGGCCGTACGTCCTGGAAGAGCTGATCGTTCAGCTGCCGCTGGCGCCGCTGTGCCGGGAGGACTGCAAGGGGCTCTGCCCCGAGTGCGGGACCAACCGCAACGTAGCGGAATGCGGCTGCTCCGCGGACAAGGTCGATCCGAGGCTGGAGGCTCTCAAGAGCTGGTTCAGCCCGGAATAACCGTAAGCAAGGCTATGAACGCCGATAAAGGCACAATTGGCAGGGGCTCCCCCAAGAGCGATCGGTTTCGGACGATCGGGACCTTCTTGGAGGATCCGTTCATTTGGATAAGGAGGTGGGAACATGGCAGTCCCTTTTGGCAAAACATCGAAATCCCGCAAGAACAAGCGCCGCACGCACTTTAAGCTGGTCGTGCCGGGCATGGTCAGATGCGATCAATGCGGCGAGCTGAAGCTGGCGCACCGCGTTTGCAAAGTTTGCGGAACCTACAAATCTCGCGAAATCATCAAGCAATAAGAAGACAACGCGTCTCGGCGTGACTTGCGTCCCGGCGCGTTTTTCTTTACCGGTCATTGGCACCAGGTATCAATATGAACCTACAAGGCGGTGGCGGTTATGGAACGGCTGCCCAAACGTCAGCGTCACCAGCAGCTCAGCCGGTTGATCGAGGAAAATCCGTTTCTCACCGACCGCGAGCTTACCCGGCTGCTGAAGGTCAGCATCCAGACGATCCGGCTGGACCGGCTGGAGCTGGCCATTCCCGAGCTGCGGGAGCGGCTCAAAATGATGGCGGAGCGTTCGTACGATTCGGTGCGGTCGCTTCCCCTGCACGAAGTCATCGGCGATATCGTCGACCTGCAGCTCGACAAGAGCGGCATTTCGCTGTTCGAGATTCGCGACGAGCACGTTTTTTCCCGCACCGGCATCGCGCGTGGCCACCACGTATTCGCGCAGGCGAACTCGCTGGCGGTGGCGGTCATCAACGACGAAGTCGCGCTCACCGCGTCGGCGGACATTCGCTTTATTCGTCCGGCCCGGCTCGGGGAGAAGTGCATCGCCAAAGCTTACGTGCGGTCGAGCGGCTCGCAGAAGGGAAAGGCGAAAGTGGAAGTGTTCACGTACGTCGGAGACGAGATGGTGTTTCAGGGGAACTTCGTGATCTACCGATCGGCGGGCGTTACGGAAGCTGGAGGGGGAGAAGCGCATGAGAATCGCCATTGACGCGATGGGCGGCGATCTCGCGCCGCAGGCTCCGGTCGAAGGAGCTTTGGCGGCGGCAAAGGAGTGGCCGGACACCGAGTTACTGCTCGTAGGCAAGCCGGATGCGATAAATCCGTTCTTGGGGAGCGGCAAACCGTCCAACGTGACGATCGTGGAAGCGTCGGACAAGATCGAATCGGACGACGAGCCGGTACGGGCGGTTCGCCGCAAGCCGAACGCTTCGATGGTGGTCGCCGGACGGATGGTCAAGGAAGGCGGCGCGGACGCGATGATCTCGGCCGGCAACACCGGCGCGCTGATGGCCGTCGGCCTGCTCGTGCTGGGCCGGATGAAAGGCATCGAGCGCCCGGGGCTGACGTCCGTTCTTCCTTCGGTGGACAAGGCGGGCGTGCTGGCGCTCGACCTCGGCGCCAACATGGACGCGAAGCCCGAGCACCTGCTGAACTATGCGCTGATGGGGAGCATGTACCGGCAGAAAGTGCACGGCATGGCGAAGCCGCGCGTCGGCCTGCTCAACGTGGGCACGGAAGCGGCCAAAGGCAATGAGCTGAGCAAGGCGGCGTTCGAGCTGCTGTCGGCGGCGCCGATTCAGTTTATCGGCAACGTAGAGGCCCGGGACGTGCTGGAGCGCCGCTGCGACGTGCTCGTCTGCGACGGCTTCGCGGGCAACATCCTGCTCAAGGCGATGGAAGGAGCCGCGGAGACGCTGTTCAACGTTCTGAGGACGGAGCTGACTTCTTCGCTTCGCTCCAAGCTGGCGGCGGCGGCGCTTCGGCCCAACTTCCGCCGGGTCAGGCTGATGATGGACTACAAGGAGCACAACGGGGCTCCGCTGCTCGGCGTGAACGGCTTGGTCGTCAAAAGCCACGGCTCTTCCGACGCGGCCTCGACGAGGCATGCCATTCGCCAGGCGCGGATGGCGATCAACAACGGACTTATACCGGCATTGGCCGAAGAATTCGACGGAAAGTGAGGCAGGGCGCATGAATGGAATTCCCGTCGGTGTTCTCGGCTCCGGCAAGTATAGCCCCGAACGCCGTTTGACGAACCAGGAACTGGAGACGATGGTAGAGACGAACGACGAGTGGATTGTCACCCGCACCGGCATTCGGGAGCGGCGCATCGCGACCCCGGAGCAAGCGACGTCCGATTTGGCGTACGAAGCGGCCGTCCGGGCGCTTGCGGCCGCCGGCATTACGGCGGACCAGCTCGATCTGATCATCGTCTCCACCGTTACGCCGGACATGTTCTTCCCGTCGACGGCATGCATCGTCCAGGAGAAGCTGGGCGCCAAGAACGCGGCGGCGTTCGATCTGTCCGCGGCTTGCACCGGCTTTATTTACGGACTGGCCAACGCTTCCGGCCTCATCGCAACGGGGATGTACCGGTACGCGCTCGTGATCGGGGCGGAGACGCTGTCCCGCATTACCGATTACACCGATCGCAACACGTGCATCCTGTTCGGCGACGGGGCCGGCGCGGTCGTGCTCGGTCAAGTGCCGGAAGGTCGCGGCTTCCGCTCGTTCAAGCTGGGAGCGGACGGCGGCGGCAGCGAGCTGCTCGCCCTGCGCGCAGGCGGTTCGCGGCTGCCGGCTTCGGAGACGACCGTCGCCGAGAAGCAGCACTTCCTGTACATGAACGGCCGCGACGTGTTCAAGTTTGCGGTTCGCATCATGGGCAGCGCGGCTGAAGAAGCGCTGGAGCTGGCCGGCATGGGCAAAGAGGATATCGATCTGCTCATTCCGCATCAGGCGAACATCCGCATCATCCAATCGGCGCTGGAGCGGCTCGAGCTGCCCGAGGAGAAGTGCATGATCAACGTCGACAGGTACGGCAACATGTCCGCGGCGTCCATCCCGGTCGCCCTGGCCGAAGCGGTGGAAGAGGGCCGGGTCAAGGAAGGAGACCGGCTGCTCATGGTCGGCTTCGGAGGCGGCCTCACCTGGGGCGCGTCGATGCTGGTCTGGTAACGGACCCGCGCGGACGAATACGTGATTGAAAACGCGGGAGGAGCGCATAACGATGGGTAAAATCGCATTCGTATTTCCGGGACAAGGTGCGCAAGCGGTCGGCATGGGGCAGGACGCTTGCGAGCGGTTCGAGGAATCGCGGGCGATCTTCGAACGCGCGGACGCGGCGCTCGGCTTCCCGCTGTCCGAATTGATTTTTCAAGGACCGGACGAGCAGCTGCGCCAGACCGCCAATACGCAGCCGGCGCTGCTGACGACGAGCGTGGCGCTGCTCGAGGCGTTCAAGCGCCGCGGGGTCAAGCCCGACTATGTCGCCGGCCACAGCCTCGGCGAGTACAGCGCGCTCGTCGCCGCCGGCTCGCTCGGGTTCGAAGACGCGGTGCGGCTCGTCCGCTCTCGCGGCTTGTTCATGGAGCAGGCCGTGCCGAGCGGACAAGGCGCGATGGCGGCGACGCTGGGCGCCGAGCGCGAGGCGCTCGAAGCGCTCTGCCGCGACATCTCGGCTTCCGTGGGTCTCGTCGAGCTGGCCAACGTCAACTGCCCCGGACAGATCGTCGTGTCCGGATCGGCGGAAGGAGTCGCGGCCGTGGCCGAACGGGGCAAGGAAGCGGGAGCCAAACGGGTCGTTCCGCTGGACGTCAGCGGGCCGTTCCACTCCTCGCTGATGCAGCCCGCCGCCGACAAGCTGGCTGACGAGCTGGCCAAAGTCTCGTTCGCCGATGCGGCGGTGCCGGTCATCGCCAACGTCGACGCGAGCCCGTTCACGTCGGGCGCGCGGCTGCGGGAGCTGCTCGTGCGCCAAGTCGTCTCCCCCGTCCAGTGGGAGGACTCGGTGAAGCGGTTGATCGCGGAGGGCGTCGACACGTTCGTGGAGATCGGATCCGGCACGGTGCTGGCCGGCCTGATCAAGAAGATCGACCGTTCGGTCAAGGTCGTCTCCGTGAACGGCGCTTCGGCCGTGCTCGAGGCCGAACTCGGCTGATCGCGGCGAGGAAATCCGATATCGTTGAAAGGGGAGATGATGACATGGCACGACTCGATCTGACGGGCAAGACGGCACTGGTTACCGGCGCTTCGCGCGGCATCGGCCGGGCGATCGCGATCGCGCTGGCGGAAGCGGGAGCGGACGTCGCGGTCAATTACTCGGGCAGCGAAGCGGCCGCCGCGGAGACGGCGCAGGCGATCGAAGCGCTCGGACGGCGGGCGATCGTCGTCCGGGCGAACGTGGGCAAAGCGGCCGAGTTCGACGCGATGGTGCAGCAGACGCTCGAGACGTTCGGCAAGCTGGACGTTCTGGTGAATAATGCCGGCATCACCCGTGACAATCTAATCATGCGGATGAAGGAAGAAGAGTTCGACGACGTCATCGAGACGAACCTCAAAGGCGTGTTCAACGGCATCAAGGCGGTGACCCGCCCGATGATGAAGCAGCGCTCGGGGCGGATCATCAACATCTCTTCCGTCGTCGGCATTCTCGGCAATGCAGGCCAGGCCAACTACGTCGCCGCCAAAGCCGGCGTCATCGGCCTGACCAAGTCGGCTTCGCGCGAACTCGCTTCCCGCGGCATCACGGTCAACGCGGTGGCGCCCGGTTATATCGAGACCGATATGACGGGCAAGCTGCCGAAGGAAGTCCAGGACGGCATCATGGCGCAGATCCCGCTTGGCCGGATGGGCAAGCCGGAAGACGTCGCCGCCGTCGTCGTCTACCTGGCTTCGGACGCGGCCGCGTACATGACCGGACAGACGCTGCACGTCGACGGCGGCATGTACATGTAGCGATCGCCCGCGCGCCGCGGGGAAACGTTTACGCTATGGCTTTTTGTCCATGATTCACGTATAATACGTTAAGGGAGGTGAACCGGATGTCCGATGTATATGAACGCGTGAAGCGCATCGTAGTCGAACGCCTGGGGGTTGAAGAGGCGGAGGTTACGAGCGAAGCGAACTTCAAAGATGACTTGGGCGCTGACTCTCTCGATGTCGTCGAACTCGTGATGGAACTTGAAGACGAATTCGATCTGGAGATCTCCGATGAGGATGCGGAGAAGATCACGACGGTGGGAGAAGTCGTAAATTACATACAATCTCATGCCTAAATGATCTGCCGGGTCCCGTTCGTGCAACGGGACTTCTCCACAATTACGAGCTTTTTCGCACGGGCGATTCGCGGGGGATCCGGGATTCGGAGGGGAACTCCCTTTCGCAGCCCGGATTTCCTCCGTTCCCGGATCGTTTCCGTTCAGCGCTTCCGGGCAGAGGGAGCGGCGCGGCCCTGGGGAGAGGTTATCGCGAATGACGCGATGGAGACTCCCGCAGCCGAAACGCGGCGGGCTTCAAGGGCCGCTTTAACTTGGCGCAAGAGGTGAAGTCGTTTTGAAACAACGTGTCGTCGTTACCGGCATGGGCGTCGTCTCTTCGCTCGGTACGGACTTGAATACGTTCTGGAACGCGCTGCTCGCCGGCAAGTCCGGCGTCAGCCTGGTCGAAGCCTTCGATATGACGGAATATCCGACGAAGATCGCGGCCGAGGTCAAAAATTTCAATCCCGAAGATTACGGAATCGATAAGAAAGACGCCCGCAAGATGGACCGCTTCGTGCAGTTCGGGCTGGTCGCTTCCTTAAGCGCAATCAAGGACGCCGATCTTCGCATCGGCGAGAACGCGGATCCCGAACGGGTCGGCGTCAGCGTCGGCTCCGGCATCGGCGGCCTGGGGACGTGGGAGGACCAGCATACCATTCTGATGGAAAAAGGTCCGCGCCGCGTCAGTCCGTTCTTTATTCCGATGATGATCGCCAATATGGCCAGCGGCCAAATCTCCATCGCCACCGGCGCCAAAGGGCCGAACACGACGACCGTGACCGCCTGCGCGACCGGTACCCATTCGATCGGGGACTCGTTCAAGCTGATCCAGCGCGGAGACGCGGAAGTGATGATCTGCGGCGGCGCGGAAGCGACGATCCGACCGATCGCGATGGCCGGCTTCAGCAACATGCGGGCGATGAGCACGCGCAATGACGAGCCCGAGAAGGCAAGCCGCCCGTTCGATATCGATCGCGACGGCTTCGTTATGGGCGAAGGCGCGGGCGTGCTCGTGCTGGAATCGCTGGAGCATGCGCAGAATCGCGGAGCGCGGATTTACGCCGAAGTAATCGGCTACGGCATGAGCGGCGACGCGCACCACATGACCGAGCCGGATCCGGACGGGGCGGCCCGCTGCATGAAGCGCGCGGTCAAGGACGCCGGCATCGAACCGGAAGCGATCGAATACATTAACGCGCACGGCACGTCCACGCCGGTCGGCGACAAGTCGGAGACGACCGCCATCAAGGAGACGTTCGGCGACCACGCTTACAAGCTGGCGGTCAGCTCGACCAAGTCGATGACGGGCCATATGCTGGGCGCCGCCGGCGGCGTCGAGGCGGTCATCCTCGGCCTGGCTCTGCAGAACGGCATTTTGCCGCCGACGATCAACCTGGATCGTCAGGATCCGGAGTGCGATCTCGACTATGTGCCGAACGAACCGCGCCGGGCCGACATATCGGTCGCGCTGTCGAATTCCTTCGGCTTCGGCGGCCATAACGCCACGATCATTATGCGCAAATACGAAGCCTGAACGAAGGGCGCGAACGCGCGAAGCAGGCGGCGCTTATGCCGCCTGCTTTTTAAGTTCCGGGGGTCCCCGCAAAGTGCTTGATTATGATTAGAAGCAAATCGTCACGCTGCGGGGTTATTTAACGGGAGGTGTCCAAGAGATGAGCGAACCCTTGAAGCTGCTGCAGGAGAGGTTGAACTTGCGGTTCCGGAACGGCGCCCTGCTGCGCCAGGCTTTCACCCATACGTCCTACGTGAACGAGCAGCGCGGCGCCCGCGTCGAGCATAACGAGCGGCTCGAATTTCTCGGCGATGCCGTTCTGCAGCTGACCGTATCCGAAGCGCTGTACCGGATGTACCCGGACCGTCCGGAAGGGGAATTGACCCGTCTGAGGGCCGGCATCGTATGCGAACCTTCGCTTGTCCGTTTTGCCGAGGCGCTCGATTTCGGGCAGGTCGTGCTGCTCGGCAAAGGGGAGGAGCAGACCGGGGGAAGAAGCCGCCCTTCCTTGCTGGCGGACGCGTTCGAGGCGTTCGTGGGAGCGTTGTATTTGGACCAGGGGCTGGAAGCCGTGCGCGCTTTTTTGGATGCGCACCTGTTCGCGCATTTGCCCAAGGAGAGCCGGCTGCCGCTCAAAGACCACAAGACCGAACTGCAGGAGAAGGTGCAGCAGTGGAACCTCGGCTCGCTCGAATACCGCACGGTCGAAGAGAGAGGGCCGGCCCACGATCGGGAGTTCGTCGTGGTCGTCGCGGTCGGGGAGCGGACGCTCGGCGAAGGGGTCGGCCGCTCGAAGAAGGAGGCGGAGCAGCGGGCCGCGTCGCGTGCGCTGCGCCTGCTGCAGGACGGCGGGGGTTTCTCCAAAGAACGAGAAAGGTGAGGGATAGCCGATGTATTTGAAAGGAATCGAACTCGCCGGTTTCAAATCGTTCGCGGACCGCACGGCGCTTGAATTCGGCCGCGGCATCACCGCAGTCGTCGGACCGAACGGCAGCGGCAAGAGCAACATCTCCGACGGCATCCGCTGGGTGCTCGGCGAGCAGAGCGCGAAGAGCCTGCGCGGCGGCAACATGCAGGATGTCATCTTCGCCGGCAGCGATGCGCGCAAGGCGGTCAATTTCGGCGAAGTGTCCATCACGTTCGACAACGGCGACAAATCGCTGCCGCTCGACTTCAGCGAGGTAACCGTCACGCGGCGGGTGCATCGCAGCGGCGACAGCGAGTATTTGATCAACAAGCAGCCGTGCCGGCTGAAGGACATTACCGAGCTGTTCATGGACACCGGCATCGGCAAGGAAGCTTACTCGATTATCGGACAAGGCCGGATCGAGGAAATTCTCAGCACGCGGTCGGAAGACCGGCGGGGCATTTTCGAAGAGGCGTCAGGCATCGTCAAATACAAGGCGCGCAAAAAGGAAGCCCAGAAGAAGCTCGAGGACACGGAAGCGAACCTGCTGCGGATCAACGACCTTGTGGTCGAATTGGAAGGGCAGGTCGGCCCGCTGCGCGAGCAGGCGGAGAAAGCGGAGAAGTTCAAAGCGCTCAAAGAGGAACTGAAAGCCAAGGAGATCGCGCTTTACGTCCACCAGATCGAGAGCGTACACGCTTCCTGGGCGGAGACGAACGAGAAGCTGACGAAGCTGAAGGAAGAGGAACTCGCTCTCTCGACGGAAGTCAGCCGCCACGACGCCATGCTGGAAGAAGACCGCCAGTCGCTGCTTCGCTTGGAAGAATCGCTCGAGAAGCTGCAGGACGGACTGCTGCGGGCGAGCGAGGAGACGGAGAAAAGCGAAGGCTACGGCGAACTGCTCGGCGAGCGGCGGACGAATCTGGAACGCAACCGCGAAGGGCTGACGGAGTCGCTTGCCCAGGCGGAGCGGCGGATGGCGGAGGCCGTCGCGGAAGGCGAGACGCTGGCGGCGAGAAGATCGCAGGTCGAGGCGGAGCTCTCCGGTCTCTCCGAGCGGCACGAGGCCGAAGCGGCGAGGCTGTCGATCGCCGACGGCAGCTCGGACGCCGAGGAGCGGCTGAAGGCGGAGCTGTTCGATACGATGAACGCCATGGCCCAGGCGCGCAACGACATTCGCTACTGCGAGTCGCAGCGCGAGGTGCTGGAGAAGCGGCTCGGGCGCACGGCCGAGGAGCGGGCGAAGTGGCAGGCGCAGCAGAGCGAGCTGGCGCAGCGCCGGGCGGAGCTGGAAGCGAAGCTGGCCGCCTGCACGGCTGCGGTCGGGGAAGCGCGCGACCGCTACGTGGCGGAAGGGGCGCGCTCGGCGGAGCTGACGCGCAAGCTGGAGGACGCGCAGGCGGAAGCGCGGCGGTCCGAGCAGAAGCGGGAAGCGCTCGTCTCCCGCCGCGATACGATCAAGGAGCTGCAAAACGATTACGACGGCTTCCAGCACGGCGTTCGGGAAGTGCTGCGCGCTTCGAAGCGCGGGCAGCTGCACGGCGTCCACGGGGCCGTAGCCGAACTGATCGGCGTCCCCGCGAATCTCGAGACGGCGATCGAGACGGCGCTCGGGGCCGCGCTGCAGAATATCGTCATGGAGAACGAATCGACTTCCCGCGCCGCAATTGCTTACCTTAAGCAGCGGCAGTCGGGCCGGGCCACGTTCCTGCCGCTGGACGTCATCAAGCCGCGGACGATCGGAGAAGGAGACCGGCGCGCGGCCGCCGGCGCCGAAGGATTCGTCGGAGTCGCCGCGGAACTCGTGAAGGCGGAAGACCGCTACGCGGGCATCGTCGGCAGCTTGCTCGGCAACGTGCTGATCGCGGAGAAGCTGGAGCAGGCGAACCGAATCGCTTCCCGGCTGCAATATCGCTACCGGGTCGTCACCCTCGAGGGCGACGTCGTCAATCCGGGCGGTTCCATGACGGGGGGCAGCCTGCAGAAAAAATCGTCCAGCCTGCTGGGGCGCCAGCGGCAGCTTGAGGAGCTGGAGCGCGACATCGGCGCGGCCGAGCAGGCGCGGACGCAAGCGCGAGCGCTGGTGGACGACTGCAAGAAGGAGCTGGCGATCGTCCAGCAGAACATCGAGCAGCTTCGCGAGCTGGGCGAGCGGGAGCGGATGAACGAGCAGCAAGCTTCCGCCGAGCTGCAGCAGCTGCAGAACGAGGAGCGGCAGCACGGCGAGCTGCAGGCCATGCTCGACGGCGAGAGCGAGATTCTCGGCGGGGAAGCCGCCGAGCTGGAAGCTTCCCGGACGGAAGCGGAGCAGCGGCTGGCGGGACTGGCCGAGGAAGAGCGGCAGCTGCAGGAGAAAATCCGCGAAGCCGAGGAGCTGCGCAAGCGGAGCCAGACGGCGAAGGAAGAACTGCAGGCTGCGCTGACCGAGCTGAAGGTTGCGATGGCGAGGCTGGAGCAGGACCGCCAGGCCATCGGCGAGCAAACGGCCCGCCATCGCGCGGAGTCGGCGAGGCTTGAAGCCGAGCTTGCGCAGCTGCGGGAGGCGCTCGCCGCCAACGCGGCCGAGCGCGAACGCACCGAGCAGGAGCTGGTCGCCCAGCGCGAGCGTCTGAACGAGCTGCGGCTGCAGAAGCGCGAGTTCACGGAAGGCATCGAATTCCGGCGCTCCGACCGGTCGGAGCGGCAGAAGCAGCTGGAGCAGAAGGAGAACGAGACGAAGGAACAGCGCGCCCGGCTGAAGCAGGTCGAAGATCAGCTTCGCCAAGCGGAGATTTCGACGAACCGGATGGACGTCGAGCTGGATAACTTGCTCCGCAAGCTGAGCGAGGAGTACGAGATCGGCTTCGAATGGGCGAAGCAGAAATATCCCGTTCCGGAAGACGTGGCGGAGACGCAGAACGAGGTCCGTGAGCTGAAGCGGAAGATCACCCTGCTCGGCGAAGTGAACCTGGGCGCGATCGAGGAGTTCCGGCGCGTCAGCGAGCGCTACGAGTTCCTGTCGGCGCAGAAGGACGACCTGATCGACGCGAAGTCGAAGCTGCACGCGATTATCCGCGAGATGGACGACGAGATGTCCAAGCGGTTCCGCACGACGTTCGACGAGATCCGCAAGCACTTCGTCATCGTCTTCTCCCGCCTGTTCGGCGGCGGACGCGCGGATCTCATCCTGAGCGAGCCGGACAAGCCGCTGGAGACCGGCATCGACATCGTCGCGCAGCCGCCCGGCAAGAAGCTGCAAAACCTGCAGCTGCTGTCCGGGGGGGAGCGGGCGCTGACGGCGATCGCGCTGCTGTTCGCGATTCTGAACGTAAAACCCGTACCTTTCTGCGTGCTGGACGAAGTCGAAGCCGCCTTGGACGAAGCGAACGTGGCGCGGTATGCTCATTACATGCGGGAATTTTCCGAGCTTACGCAGTTTATCGTCGTTACCCACCGTAAAGGTACGATGGAAGAGGCCGACCGGTTGTACGGCGTTACAATGGAGGAAGGCGGCGTGTCCAAGCTTGTGTCCGTGCGGCTGGAGGAAGGCGAAGAGATGATCGCCACGGCCTAATCGCCCGAATCGGGCGGGTTGACTTATAGAACGACGGGGCCGGAAGGTTCCCCGGTTGGAGGATGGAAGATGAGTTTTTTTAAGAAGCTGCGAGAGAGCATCGCCAGCAAGGCGGAGGCGGTCACGAGCAAGTTCCGCGACGGCCTGGCCAAGACGCGCGACGCTTTCGTGGGACAGGTCGCCGATCTGTTCTCCCGCCGGAAGAAGATCGACGAAGCTTTTTTCGAGGAACTGGAAGAAATTCTGATCGGCGCGGACGTCGGCGTGAACACGGTCATGGAACTGATCGACGAACTGCGCGCGGAAGTGAAGAAGCGCAAGATCGAAGAACCGTCCGAGCTGCAGCCGATCTTGTCGGAGAAGCTGGTCGCGCTGCTTAAAGGATCGGAAGAATCGCCCAAGCTGAACGTGCAGCCGAGCGGGATTACCGTCATTCTGTTCGTCGGGGTCAACGGCGTCGGCAAGACGACGACGATCGGCAAGCTGGCGTGGCGCTTCAAACAGCAGGGCAAATCCGTGCTGATGGCGGCGGGCGACACGTTCCGGGCCGGCGCGATCGAGCAGCTGGAAGTGTGGGGGCAGCGCGTCGGCGTGGACGTCATCCGGCAGAACGCCGGCTCCGACCCGGCCGCGGTTATGTACGATGCGGTTCAAGCGGCGAAGCAGCGGGGCGTGGACGTGCTGTTGTGCGACACCGCCGGCCGGCTGCAGAACAAAGCGAATCTCATGGAAGAGCTGTCCAAAATTTATCGCGTCATCCAACGGGAAATTCCGGGCGCTCCCCACGAGACGCTGCTCGTTCTCGACGCGACGACCGGTCAGAACGCGCTGCAGCAGGCGAAGCTCTTCGGCGAGAAAAGCGGTGTCTCCGGTCTCGTGCTGACGAAGCTGGACGGAACGGCCAAAGGCGGTATTGTGATCGCGATTCGCCATGAATTGGCGCTGCCGGTCAAGCTGGTCGGACTCGGCGAGAAGATGGACGACCTGCAGGAGTTCGACGCCGAGCAATTCGTTCATGCGTTGTTCGCCGGTCCGGCCGCCGGGGAAGAGAGCGAAAACGAGCAATAAAAACGGCCTTAAAAGATAAGATAAGCTAGCGAGAACTAACAGGCATCGACTCGAAAAATAAAGCCTATTCTAACGGATAAGCTTTATTTTTTTTGTTGACATTTATTTTCCTTAGTTATAATATACTTCGTATGCAAAATGTTTGTTAGCAACTTATTTAGTTGCAAAGGATGGAGGGTAGGATGGAAGACAACGAAAAGGTCAGCGAGATCTTCAAGTCGTTTCGCGAAGTCAACCAGGCCTTTCATCACGCGATCTGGAAGCGACTGGAGAACTGCGGATTAACGCCGATTCAACTGTTCGTCCTGAAGACGCTCAGCCAGTGCCCGCGAATCAGCCTGTCCGAGCTTGCCGACAACATTCATATCGGCAGCAGCGCGGCCAGCGGAATCGTGGACCGCATGGTAAAGATGGGAGCGGTCATGCGCGAACGGCTGGAGAGCGACCGGCGATCCGTAGCGTTGGTCTTGACCCCGAAAGGAGAGGAATTGCTGGAGCAAGCCAACGAAATCTCGGTAAGGAATTTGTACCCGTTGTTGGATATGTCCGACCGGGAAGTCGAGGATTTGCTGCAGTTACATCAACTTATCGTCAAGAAAATTACAGAAAGTGGAGAGGGGCATAAAAAATGAGCCAGGCTGTAGCTCAAATTAAAAGAGGCCCTATTATGGCCGCCATCATCATCGGCGCCTTCGTTACGATCCTGAACCAGACGCTGCTCAACGTGGCGCTTCCAAAGATCATGGCCGATCTGGACATCACGACGAATACCGCGCAGTGGCTGACGACCGGCTTCATGCTGGTAAACGGGGTGTTGATCCCGCTAAGCGCGTTTTTGGTCGGCAGATTTTCAACTCGGCAATTGTTCATTACCGCCATGAGTTTGTTTTTCGTCGGAACGGTCTTATGCGCCTTTGCGGACAGCTTTAGCGTTCTGATGGCAGGCCGGGTCGTGCAGGCAGCCGGCGCCGGCATTATGCTTCCGCTGATGTCCATCGTGGTCCTGACGATCTTTAAGGTCGAGGAACGGGGCAAAGCGATGGGAACGATGGGGATTGCGATGATCTTCGCTCCGGCCGTCGGACCGACGCTGTCCGGCTGGATCGTCGAGCATCATTCCTGGCACGTCCTGTTCTACATTATCGGGCCGTTCGCTCTGATCGCGCTTGTTATCGGCCTTATCTTCATGCGGAACGTCGGGCAGCTGACGAACCCGAAGTTCAACTTGCTCGGCGTCATTCTGTCTACGCTCGGTTTCGGCGGATTGCTGTTCGGGTTCAGTGAAGCCGGCAACGACGGCTGGAACAGCTCAACGGTTATCGTCAGCCTGATCGTCGGCGGGGTCTGCCTGATTCTGTTCGTCCTCAAGGAATTGGCGAGCAAAGGAAAACCGCTGCTGGAGTTCCGCGTCTTCCGGTATAACATGTATTCCCTGACGACGGTCATCAACATTCTCATTACGATGGCGATGTACGCCGGCATGATCCTGACTCCGATCTACATGCAGAACATTCTGGGACTGACCCCGATCAAGTCCGGTCTGGCCTTGCTCCCCGGCGCGATTCTGATGGGCATTATGTCCCCGATCACGGGAGCGATCTTCGACAAGGTCGGCGCCCGCTGGCTGGCCGTCGCCGGTCTGGTGATCACGGCCATTACCACGTGGGAGTTCGGCCAACTGACGATCGATACGACTTACACACATATGGTCGTCATCTATACAATTCGGATGTTCGGCATGTCGATGCTGCTGATGCCGATTCAGACAGCAGGCCTAAACCAGCTGCCGCAGCGCTTGAACCCCGACGGCTCGGCGATGTCGCAGACGCTTCGTACGGTCGGCGGCGCTCTCGGAACGGCATGGCTCGTCTCCGTTATGTCGAACAA
>NZ_JACJVO010000051.1 GCF_014212055.1 Cohnella zeiphila
TGCGTGCTTCGCTGGGCACGCAAGACATTAAAAGGAGCTGCGCGGCAGCTCCCTCGTCGTTTATGAAGCTCGTTTCCCGTTAGCTCAATTCAATAGCAAAATCCCTTAATTGATTGTTTCTTATGCATTCGACTATTTTTTACATTCATCTCTTACTCTTGCTGTTCCTAAATCATTCAAAAACCAAGTATCTCTTCTTGTATTTTCATCATTGGCGGGACAAAATGTATAAGAAATTGAATCAGGTAGAAATGTCAACATTGTTAGATAGCAACGTCGCATGTGATAAGGGGTTGTAACAATCAAAATTCTTCGCACATTTGCTATTCCGATGCTGCTCTCCAATCTTCAGAAGAGAGCATAACATTTTCTTTTGTATACTTCGAAAAGGTTCGATCAAGATATCTGTCTCGAATTCGGATGAAGAGGGTTCTCCGTAACAAAGAAATGATTGGAAATATCGACCTCTGCGTTAAGCATGCGAGCCTTTTTACTAATTCGGATTCTTTATCACGACTTCTGAACAAGGAGCGCTTGGAAATACGGCTGTCCCTCTTGAAGCGGTACGATGTGAAAATCTATATCAACAAAACGTTTGGTGACAGCTTGCCGCAGCGCGTCGTCTGAATACGAGGTAAAGAACCGTTTGGGCTCGCACCAATCGTTCTCCCAGATGCCTTCTGAATCAGCACCTCCATACAGCCCCATAAAGAACAGCGCTCCCGGTTTCATGACTCGTCCGATCTCTTGCAACACGCCGTCAAATTCGTGCTTCGGCACATGCAGTAGGCAATTCATCGCATAAACGGCATCAAACGTCTCGTCCGCAAAGTCCAGGCGATAGAAGTCCATGACATGGGCGTCCAGTTCCCTGTCCCGACAATAGCGAACCATCTCCTCCGACAAGTCGACGCAAGTCACTTTAAGTCCGTTCTCCCGGAAGAACAGGCTGTCAATCCCCGTTCCCGCGCCGATTTCGAGCAAGCGCGTCCGCCCCTCTGATTGGAGGCGGGAGAGGAAAGTAGCACGCTCCTTGACCTTCCATTCCGCTGGCGTCCCATTCGCCCTGCGATGAGAGTCGATGTCGTACGATTTGCGCCAGCGTTTAAAGCGGTGACTCCAGATTCGCCGGATAATCCAGCGTTGGAATCGGTTAAAGAGCTTCCTTACGTGGGCTTTACGGAAATAGTTGCCCCATCCTCGTATGACAGGGTTGATCGAGGCGATGAGTTCAAAGACGGTCAGCGGGATGCGTCCGTGTGTCCGGGCTCGGATGGTGTCCCTAAACGATTGGATGGATTTGTCCTTGGGGAAGGCATATGGTGAAGGTTCCTCCTGCGTAGCGATTTTATCCTCATCTTGACACGGGCGAAGGGCCTTTGCAAGCGGCGGGAGAGCAGGTCGGGGGTTTCGTGTTAAAAACATGACGCAAAAACCTGATTTTTCACAAATCGAATCCGCGTTCGCCACGATCTTCCGACAGGAAAATTTTACATTGTAATATTTAATGACAATATACTATAATTTTTTTAAGTTGGCGTCAGATAATATGACAAACTAATGCCATCAAAATTAGTATTGGGGAGAGATCGCTGTGCGCCTAAGGAATTTCGTGACGATCAAAATCAGTCTGACCCTCGTATTGCTTGCCTCTATGCTGTATCCGTTGGCGCAGCCCTCCGAGGCATCGGCCGCATCGGCCTCGTCTGCCGGATCGTTCAAATCGTTAACGGGCATTTTGCAGCCGATTATCGATGCCGCGGCGGAAGACGGCGTCGGCGTTTCGATCGGCGTCGAGGACCTCAGCGGAACGTACGGCAACGACAGAATCGAGCTCGGATCGCCGGACGCCTATTTGGCGGCAAGCACGATCAAGCTGGCGATCGTGACGGCGTTGATGCAGGAGATCGAAGCCGGCCGACTCTCGCTGGAACAGAAAGTGACCGTTACGTCCGACGTCGTGGTCGGCGGCACGGGATCGCTCAAAAACGATACGTTCCCGGAAGATGTCGCCATCGAGCGGCTGGCCCGGCTGATGATCACCCAGTCGGACAATACGGCAACGAACGTGCTGATCGACTTGCTCGGCTTCGGCAGGGTGAAGGAGCTGATCGACAGCCTCGGGTTCAAAGTAATGCAGCTCGGCCGCAAAATGATATCGCCGGCCAATCCTCCCAAGGAGGAAAACTACGTCAATACCTCGGAGCTGCTGACGCTGCTCGATAAAATTTACAACGCCGAGGTTGTCTCTCCCGAATCCCGAGACCAGATTTTGACGTGGATGAAAGCCCAGGAGGTCAACACGAAATTCGGCGCCGCGCTGCCCGGCAAGCCGATCGCCCACAAAACGGGCGAGCTCGGCGACGTCAGCCATGACGTCGGCTACTTCCTGATCCCGGGCAAAGAAATCGCCATAACGGTGCTTACGAAAGTATTGAAGCCGGAGGACTCGGGCAAGGCGCAGGAGCTCGGCAATCCGATCGTGCAGCGGGTAGCCAAGGCGGTTTACAACTTCTTGATGGACGAGCCTCGCGCGGCGGCTTCGCCGGCGACGTGGCCGACGCTCTATCTGTCCGTCGAACCGATCGTGAAAGCGGCGGAGAAGGCCGGCATCCGCGTAGCCGTAGGCATCAAGGACGAGAGCGGCAAGTCGGAGCGGGAGCTGCTGCTCGGATCGGGTCAGCCCTTTGCGCCGGCCAGCACGATCAAGATGGCGCTCGTATCGACGCTGATGAAGCAGGTTGACGAGGGGACGCTCTCGCTCGATCAAACCGTGACGGTCGAGCAGGACGACGTCGTGGGCGGCACGGGGTCGCTGCAGAAAGACCCGTCGTTCCCGGAGGACGTCACGCTCGAGCGCCTGGCCCGCCTGATGATCACCCAATCCGACAACACCGCCACGAACGTGCTGATCGATGTCGTCGGACTGGACAACGTTCAGTCGCTTATGGACGAGCTGGGGCTGAAGGTTATGCATCTCGGGCGCAAAATGTTCGCCGCCGCGCCTACGCCCGAGCAGGACAATTATATCGACGCCGCGGACTTTATTGCCCTGCTGGACAAAATTTATAAAGGCGAATTTTTAAGCGATCAATCCCGCGATCAAATTATCGACTGGATGAAAGCGCAGGAAGTCAACACCAAGTTCGGCGCCGCCCTTCCCGGCAAGCCGATCGCCCACAAGACTGGCGAAAATGCGAACGTCACCCATGACGCGGGATATTTCCTCATTCCGGGCAGCGAAATTGCCATCGCCGTCCTAACCGAGGTAACGACGACCGGCGATTTCGACAAGGCGCAGGAAATTGGCAATCCTATCGTCCAGAGCATTGCGAAGGCGGTCTACGGCGCGCTTTCCTACGAGCCGGGCTTCACCGACGTGCCGGCCGGTTACTGGGCAGCCCCGTATATCGAAGCCGCAAGCGCCGCCGAGCTCATTGCGGGCACCTCCGAAACGACGTTCGGTCCGAACGCGCCGGTGACGCGCGCCGAGCTCGTCTCGATGTTGTCGCGCTCGCTCGGATTGGT
The DNA here is from genome assembly GCF_014212055.1 of Cohnella zeiphila. Classification (GTDB taxonomy): domain Bacteria; phylum Bacillota; class Bacilli; order Paenibacillales; family Paenibacillaceae; genus Cohnella; species Cohnella zeiphila. Next base: position 3,529 of record NZ_JACJVO010000051.1, read on the forward strand.
ACCGCCGAACGACGGGACGGCATTCGCCGATATGCCGGCAGACAGCGCGTATGCGGCGGATATTGCCGCCGCGAAGGCCGCCGGCATCGTCGAAGGGCGTCCGGACGGGACATTCGGCGCAGCGGATGCGGTCAGCCGCGCGGAACTCGCGGCGCTGCTCGCTCGCGCATATGAATATGCCAACGGCCCTGTGCCGGCGCGCAGCGAGGAGCTGCCGTTCACGGATGCGGGAGACATTGCGCAATGGGCGGAGCAAGCCGTTCTGAAGTGCCGGCAGCTCGGCATCATCGACGGATACGAGGACGGCACGTTCCGTCCCGACAGCCCGGCCACCCGTGCCGAAGCGGCAAAAAGCATCGTATTCGGCGCATAACAGCCGAATTTCCCTGGCATACGCAAACAACAAGCCCGGCCGCAATTGAAGCGGTCCGGGTTTGTTTGCGCATTTTGATTTTCCGGATACGACGATTCTTTCCGGCTTGTCCACGCTACCCGCCACCTAGTCCGCCAACTTCTCCAACGTCTCCCTTCCGAGAAAGGGAGCCACCGCCTCCACGTTGGACCAGCGGATGTCGCTGTCCGTCTTCTCAACCGCCGCTTCCAGCGCGGAAGCGGACATAAACGGCGCCAGTCCGCTTAGCTGCTCAAAGGTCAGCCTTTGCTCCGCCTGGCCTTCTGTAGGAAAAGGCCGCCGGTATGGTTCTCATCCCGGTACCAATGATGATAGTAGACGCCGCCGTACGGGACCTTGTTAACCGCTTGAACGTGCACAATGGAACCGATTTTGCCCGAATCGACAATTCTTTGACCAACGTGACGAGCGGGGCAAAGCGAAGCGAAAACGAAACGACAACCTCCGGCCGAAACGTTTACTAACTGCGGCTGAGCGGAATCCCTTCCGTAGAGCGCCGTTCCAAAGCCAACTGATCAGTCTTGAGAAATGTACGTCAGCATGTTACTTCATTACCGAGAGCATCTTACCGCCCTGGAAAAGCAAATGGATGCCCTCGCTAATGAAATTGAGGAATATAAGATTATCCAATCAATCCCTGGTATCGGAGAAAAAATCGCGGCAACGATTATCTCGGAAATCGGTGAGATCGATCGGTTTAATCACCCAAAGAAGCTGGTGGCCTTTGCTGGCGTGGACCCAAGTGTTCATATCTCTGGGAAATTCACCACAATTAACCGAATCACGAAACGTGGATCCAGCAGGCTTCGCCACTCCCTATTCTTGGCCGTAATCTGTAGCTTGCGACGTTCCGGCAGTAAGAAAATGAAGGCTTTTTACGATAAGAAGATTGCCGAAGGAAAGCCGCATAAAGTAGCAATGATTGCTTGTGTAAATAAGTTGCTTCATTGGATCTTTGCTCTTCTTAGAAGCAAAGAAACCTTCCTAGACCTTACCTAGAGGACAGAACCAATACATGGAAATCCTTCCACCTACTCAATGGAGGGGTATTTGGCATGCCTAAAAACAAGTATATCATCATCTTCCCAAGCTTCTATTGAAAAATCTTGACAAGCTATTAGCTGGTTTAGCTTAATGAAGCCGCCGAATCGGTCCGCGGCGGCAACCTGTTCGTATCCAGATATCGTGATCGCCGTTTATTCAAAATCAGTTCGGAAGCTGATGCCCTTGTTCGCTTCCAGTTCATTACGCAATTGATGCAGCTTCTCGGACGCTCTCCGGTAAGCATCGCTGCCCAAAAACAATTGGACCGGGGGATTCGACGATTCCGCCAAATCGATGAACACCTCTGCCGCTTTTTCAGGATCGCCAAGCTGCTTGCCGTCTGCCGCTATGAACTGGTTGTGCCCAGAGTGAAGCTCGCTGTAATCCTCCATTTTATTTGCGGACAGAACTAGGGAATCTGCCTTATTGAATTGGGTTCTAAATCCCCCGGGTGCTACTGCCGTCACTTTGATTCCCAGAGATTGCACATCCTGAGCAAGCACCTCGGTCAATCCCATTAGCGAGAACTTCGTGGCTGCATACACACTCCAGCCCATATGCGGAGCGAAGCCGGCAATGGAAGCAATATTGAAAATATGCCCTGAACGCTGCTTCCGCATATAGGGCAGCACACTTTGAAGGACATGAATCGGGCCAAATACATTGACTTCAAAGTTGGCCATGATTTCCTTCTGCGACAGCTCCTCAATCGCACCGCCGATGCCATAGCCTGCATTGTTAACGGCCACATCTATTTGCCCGAACTGCTCATATGTTTTGTTCACGGATGTCTGAACCGAACCCGCTTGGGTCAGATCAACCGCCAACGGCAGGAATTGTCCTTCCGGCACCTCACCCACAGCTTGCTTTAAACCTTCTATATTACGTGAAGTTGCAGCGACACGATATCCTCGCTCAATCAATTTTCTCGCCAAGGACAGTCCTAGTCCTTTCGAAGCACCGGTCACGTACCATACTTTAGTGTGCCGCATATTTTCCCCTCCGATGGATAATCACTCTTGTGTATATGGGCCATTGCTGCAGGTCTGTCGGAACAAACATATTATGCTCCTTCCAAGCAAAATTCCGTTAGAATATTATTCTCACATTCTTGCCTATTATTCTCACCCTGCTTAACAAATACAGTTCAAGAATTTATGATGATTATAGGGAACACAGTAATGGGAGGGATGCACATGCTTGATGAAGCTCAAAAAACATACTTTAAACAGTTGGAGCTTGCGCAACTCGTTGAGAAGTTCTCTGGTGCAGATGGCGACCACGCTACCCCGATCCCCTCATTGCATCTGGTCCGCGATTCCCGCTCCGAGGTTCCGATTTGCAGAATTCAAAAACCATCGCTATGCATTGTAGCTCAAGGCGAGAAGGTAATCATGCTCGCAGATGAGCGCTACCAATACGGGGTATCCGATTACCTGGCGGTATCCCTGGATGTACCGATAACCGGCCGGGCCACTCAGCCCACTTCCGAATCCCCCTACTTAGCGATTCGTCTAGATTTAGAGGCCAGCCAAATCTTTCAGATCATGAAGGAGACGGAATTGCTTCCCGACAGCACCAATAGATATCGCAGAGGGCTATTCGTAGGCAAAATGAATCATGCTCTCCTCGATGCAACGGTCAGATTGGTAGGCCTGTTAGAGACGCCGAAGGACATTCCGGCACTGGCGCCCCTCGTCATACGTGAGATTATTTACAGACTCCTTAGCGATGATCAAGGGGATGTGTTCAAGCAGATTGCCATGGCTGGAAGCAATTACGCCTCCATTGCAGAGGTGGTCGAGCGGATCAAGAGGGATTACAGCCAGCCGCTGCGCATCGAAGATTTGGCTGAACTGGCGAACATGAGCTCCTCCTCGTTATATCGTCACTTCAAAGAAGTAACCGCCATGACTCCGGTACAGTATCAGAAGCAAATTCGACTGCAGGAAGCACGCCGTCGCTTGTTAACCGAATCGACCCATGTGGCAGATATCGCTTTCGAGGTAGGCTATGAGAGCCCTTCCCAATTCAGCCGGGAATATGCGCGCCTGTTCGGCTTCTCTCCGGCGAGTGATATCAAGCGGTTTATCTAATAAAGATCAAGATGTCCTTTAGCTTAATGAAAACGGCAGCCGCTCATTCTAACGGCTGCCATTAGTTCAACCATGATAGACAACTGCCGTTCGTACTGCGCCTCATGCACGAACGGAGTTGCGCACGCCGGGCGATTCCGCTCTTATGCGTAGTCTCCCGGCTGTGTCTTGCTCTTCATAGCTACCCCAAAGTCGGTATAAATCCGCTGGGTCAAATCGATTCCTCTTGCTTCCGCAATATGGTGAGCCAGAATCTGGAATGGAATCATCATAAGGAACGGAGCCATGAACTCGTCCAACTTCACCTCCAGACCAATCGTACGGTCATTCTCCGCTTTATCTAACGTAACGGTATAGGTGTAGTTCGTAATCCGGCTCTCGTACGCAATCAGCAGCCCCATCCGCTCCTTGACCGGACTTTCTGTTTCAACGAAGAAAATACGGTGCTCCGGATTGACCTCAAGATACGGTCCATGCATGAAGGCCTCCAGATCGATCCCCTGCGACGGCAAGCGAACCGTTTCTGAAAACTTTGTTTCAAATTCCTTCACCGTTCCGACGGTAGGGCCATAACCAACAGCGGAAAATCTGGGCGCGCTCGCCAAATTTTCCTTGTGCTGCTCGAAGAATGCCTCCGTTTTGGCGATCGTTTGCGGGATAGCGGCTACCGCAGCGCGAAATTTATCGAGATGGGCCTGCTCCTCCTGTTCCGTCAGCGTTTTTTTCGCTACTGCCGTCTTAAGGCCGGCGAGCATCAGCGTCAATACAGTAGAGATAAACCCTTTGGTCACGTAGCCGACTCTTTCCTTGCCGCAGCCGATATCAAGCGTCAAATCAACCGCTTCGGAGATGGCTGTTGTCACATTGCTCGTGAAGGCGACCGTTTTGAGGTCTGTTTGGTTGCGAATCCGATTCAGGGCGCCGATCGTCGAAGTACTCTGGCCGCTTTGCGAAATGCCGATGACCAGATCGCAGTGCGGACTGATTTTATCGTAATGCGTGAAATTGAACGGTTCTTTGACGTCAATACGCACATCCGCCACTTTCTCGATATAATATTTGGCGCTTAGCGCGGCATTGATACTTGAACCGGTCGCCAAAATAAGCCATTCCGTCTTATTGTTCGCCGCCAGTTCCGCAAAGGCATCCACATTGCCCGGGTAATTGCCGAGAATGCCTTCCGTTACCGCCTGCTCTTCTTGAATATAAGTCATCATTGTCGGATTCATCAATTCTTCCTCTCTTCCTCCTATGGCTCAAGCCTCGCTCTGCTTGTCGTACGCGTACAAGTCGGAGAGCAGAGATAACCATTTGCCTGCAAGGCCGACCCATACTTCCTTGTAAGTAGCGTTGTTCATTTGCGGCCAGTATGGAATATCCTCGTTCTCGAAGGTTTGTACGCCTACCGGAATTTCCCCTACGATTTCTCCGCTAAGCACACTGTACTGCTGGGCGAAGTTATAGCCTTCGCCGTACATCAGCGATTGACCGAACGGATTCTTGCCTACTACCCACTGCAGTTGGCTCTCCGCAATCGAGATTAGCTCCTGATCCTCAAGAAGCATGCCTGCCAGGGACGCGGCCTTGCCTGTAGAAAGGACGACCGCCGTATTGCCCTTGAACGAAAACCATACCGGAAACCGCTTCAAGTAATGGTCGTCGTTCAGACGGACACCCTGCCTCAATTGTTCCGTGTACAACGCTTTCGCTTCCTCTCCAACCAACAAATGCTGGAGCTCGAAGCTTTCACGGTCCTCGTTCTCATTCACATGGTAGATGCCGCTTGGAATCATGGGGTACGGCGTTGTAAAGGCTGTTAGAAACTTGATATATTCCCCGTAGCTTCGGACGGATTCCATCCAGTCGTCACGCTTGGCATGCTCAGGCTGCGTCTTCAGAATTTCGCTGAAAGCCTGCAAATACACATGCTCCCTGGCCTGGTGGTTGAAATGCTGAATGACTTTCTTCTCCGGCGTCCGGTAGAAGAAGCCGGCTACGGTCTTGCCGTCATCGGTTCGAATGCCGGCAAGCTCTTGCGAATCGATAACGTAGTCTAAATATTCGACTGCCTTGATTGCATAGGAAGCTTCGCCAGTCAGCCGATATTGGAGCGATGCCGACCAGGAAGCCGTCGCCATGAACAAGCTTTCCGAGCTCATGTAGGTGTGCTCCCAGAAGATAGGCTTCGGCGCAAAGCCTCTGAGCTCGAATTGCTCGACTCCATATTTGAAATCCTGGATCGCGCAGGCTGTTAATTTATCTTTCAGTATATCCCCATCCTCCATGAACAAGGCGATCTGCGCTTCTATGCCGGAGAGGATAAAGTTTTCATACGGGTTGTTATGCACGCGGGCCGTCATATCGTCCATATTGCCCATGATGCCGTCCGACCAGATTCGGATCCCTGCGCTTGTAGCCCGGTAGCCATCGCCGAATCGGGTCTTCAGAATGAAGTCCACCCCCCATTCTCCCTCTTCGACAAGACGAAGGTACAGCGGATCGTTATGCCCCTTCAATTGATGGGCCATCTCGTAGAGGGCGCTTGCCACCTCCGCCGTCTGAACCAGCTGCTGGGATACATCGCCCGCATCATGCCAGCCGCCATTAAAAATGATCGTTCTGTCGTGATGCCGGGCGAGAATATCCTCATGGCAGCTGCCGTGGATGCCATGCACCGGACAGCCGCAGCGCTCGCAATAAATAAAGTTAATAGATTTCCAGATCGAATCTTCCCATCGGTCCGCCGCGTCGCCAATCTCGAAGGCCCTTGTCAGCAGTTCGCCTACCCGGACGATATACCGCCCTTTCTCCTTAAACGCGGAAAAATCAACAACGGAGAAGCTGCCGATGGAGGTGCTCACATGATGAACGGGGCCGGTGAACTTCTCCTCTCCCGTCTCAAGCTCGATAACGGTGAATGACGCTGTCTGCTGCTCCGCCAATATCATCGTTTTAGTTTGCTCCACGCTGTATCCGTTATGGGAAAAAATAATATCCTTGCTTCTTGGCTGCCATCCTTTCGAAAGGTTCGGGTAGGCTACCTTTTCCAGGAAGACGTTGCGAATGCGATATTTCATCTTATCGCCGGTCGCACGGTCTTTGCCGTACATATCATAGCAAAACTCAAGCTCGGTAATCCCGTCCCGCGGCAAGTCCGGAATTTCCATCGAGCATACATTCCACCGGCGGTCTTTCAAATTGATGACATTGGAGCCTTCGCGATTATAAATATCGGGAATTTTGATCGTGCCGTCATTTTTTATGGCTACTCTAATATGCGGGTTCGACATCCCGCTGCAGTCCGGGTAAATTTCGAAGGAAATTCGGTTGAAATTGTCCCAGTTCTCATGATCGAACGTCCGATAGACGCCTACATGCCCGTAAGTGCTGTAATCCCCGTCGCTTGGCGAACCTTCCGGCCAAGTATCCATATCATACGGAGAAGTCAGCTGCAATAGACCGCCCTCAAGCACGCTTGACGCCCCCAGTCCGCGATGCGTCCACCGATCGCCGCCCGCTGCCTGATCGAGAATGACTCTCCTGTCCAATACTTCCTTCTTCAAGCTATCCGCTTCCAATGACGCACTCTCGTCCGCCTTCAGCGGTCTGTGAATCAAATTTGACCGTTCCAGTTCACGTGCGATTTTCGATGCCATGACTTCGTTATCCCTCCTCTTAAGCTTTCTGCTTGGCTATCGTTCGTATAGCCAGCCATGCAGCGCCCTTCAGGCCGACGAAGGCCTCGTCGATCATCGACTTCTTCACGCCGTTCCTAACGAAGCGCATCGTCTTCGCCTGCAGCCGGGACTGCAGCTTGTCCATAAACCAGCTTCCGCTAACAACGCCGCCGCCAAGCACGACAGTGTCCGGATCGGAGAAGCGGACCATATTCATAATCGTTTCCGCTACAGCTTGCAGCGCAGTATCCACAACCTCTATGCAGAGCGGATCGCCGTGATCGTAGCCTGCAAAAATGTCTTCGATGCCTACGCGGCCATCATTCGGGATGACAAGGGACGAATCTGGATAGGACGGCTTCAGCGCGACGATCCGATTGTGCATCCCGAGCCCGGAAGCCAACGGCTCCACGCAGCCTTTTCTCCCGCATATGCATGGAACATCGCTGTCATAATCTACGACATGATGCCCGATCTCGCCCGCATTGAAATGCCCGCCGATAATCGGCTCGCCGTTTACGACGCAACGGGCGGCAATTCCCGTACCGATATTCATATAAATAAAATTGTCCGAATAGGTGCCGCAGCCCCACTTCTGCTCCGCGAGCGTAGCACAGTAGACATCATTGCCGATGGCGCACGGCATCGCGAACAGCTCGCCGATCTTGCGGGCAAGCTCGATCGGCTGACTTCTGGAAGGATCGATTTCGAGCCAGATGCCCTCGCTCGTATTGACCCGTCCGACTACGCCGATACCGATCGCCGCCGCTTCGCGCCGCAGCCCCACCTGTTTGATATAATCGCCCAGGCCCGCCGCTATCGTCTCGAATACTTGCTCTTGCGATTCTACTGTCGATGCATAAACCTTGCTTCCGAGCACCTCGCCGTCCAGCGAAACCTCCCCGATCAAGAGTTTGGTTCCTCCCAGATCAACAGCCAGTACGGACTTCTCCATCGTGGTTCCTCCTGATAGCGCTTGCTTTGGTGGCACGGGAACTGAAGACAAATCATGGCGCGAAGGCCTGTTTTTAACTAGATAAGAATGTATAAGTTCCCGGGGCCCCCACAAAGTACCTGAATAACCTTCGAAGCTAAGCCCCACTTTGTGGGGTTATTTATTGGTCATCCTGAATGAATTCAACGAGTTCGCCGCCCGGCGCGCGAACGTAGGAGAAGCTTAAACTGACGATTTCGCCCGAGCGAGTCGGAATATTGCTATGGCGCGGAACGCCAAGAGGCGTTGCACCCGCCGCTACGGCCCGACGCACCGATTCTTCGATATCCATCGTACGAACGGCCAGATGCTCCCACATTCCATCGGCAAATTCCCTCTTCGTCTCGAAGATTTCCAGGAAATCGCCATCGCCCAAATCCACCAGCACCGCATGATCCTCGGCCCCATCCTTGCCCCATTCCACGACGAAGCGGGCGCCAAGACCTTCTATGTAAAACTTGACCGTACCTTCGATATCCCGTGTCTTTAGGCAAACATGATGGATCCCCTGCTTTTTCGTCGTCGTATACACGATCTCACTCTCTTCCTGGAAATGTGATGAGCTGCCGACGGCAAGCCGGAATTAGACCGAGCTCCAATCAAAAATAACGCAAGGTTTCGTCAATGCGCCGTCCGCAATTCCCGCATACACTTCTCCGCATGCGCTTGGCGCATAGCTATCATAAATGTTCTCGACCCGGATCAGCCCGTCGCGAATCCATTCCATCGCTTTCCTGATGCTCCCATGATTGCTGTTGGGATGAAACTCCGATGAATGTCGAGGAAGAGACCATTCCCAACCGGAATGAACCTGGACGTATCCGTAGAAAATGCTGCGCAGCAAGTCATGCGCAAACTTGTCCGTCGAACGGTACCAGGGCACGCCGATCAGATACAGTTCCCCGCCCTTGCGCAGGTTGGCAAGCAAGGAATACACCGCCTCTTCCCTGCCGGAGCAATCCATCGCCAATCCGGCCGTTCCTTTCAGTATCGGAACCTCATCCGGCGAGGCATATACATGGCGCAATCCGCAAGAGCGGGCTGTTGCTCTGCGGCCCTCATTCGGATCGAAGGCATAGACCTCATAGCCGCAATGCTGCATCACCTGCGCGCACATGAGACCCACAATGCCAAGCCCCGTTACCATAACCGATTCCGTCGGGCGGATCCGGGAATGAATCATGGAGGTCATCGAGACTGCCGGGAATCGGCCAATCACGGCATGCTCCGGCTTCATTCCGGCCGGGACCGGAATATAATCATTGAATTTGACCCGGCTGTATGCCTGATGCGGGGACAGTGCCAGCACATGTTCGCCCGCTCTCACATTTGCAATTGCTTCCCCCGCCTCAAGCACCTCGAGAATAGCGGCATAGCCAGTCTCTACCGGATACTTCATCCCCCCGGAATAGTCCCGATACGCGCCCATCTCCGAGCCATTCGATACGAGCGATACGATCGTTCGCCCTATAATTTCATCGGCTGCAAGCGGCGACGGCTCCCACTTGCACTGTACAAGCGATGCTTGCTGCTTGCCTGTGAATCTGATCGCCTGATTGGTCTGTATCACGGCAACATCTCCTATTCGTTTCGTCACTTTATCGCCGACCGAAGCTGTTCAACTGCTCCAGCAGCCCGGCATAACATCGTTCCGCGCCATCAAATTGGGGATACTCCGTCTCCGATTCATGCTCTACAATCAGCCATTCGGTTCCCGAGCGGCTGCATGCCTCAAGAATAGCCGGCCAATCACTGTCATCCGTAGCGCTGCCGATGAAGGTCTCGTGGCCAAGTTTGCTGGAGAACGGCTTGCAATGAACAAGCTGTACTCTCCCCGGGTGATCTGCAATCGTCCGGGCCGGATCAGTCTCCGCTTCCATGCAATTGCCCGTATCCAGCTCCAGCAGGATGCCGGAATGGGTATGTTCGCTAAGCAGCGACCACGGCGTTGACTGGCCAAAATGCGTTTGAAATTCATGCGCATGGGTGTGGTAGCCAATGCGCAGATTCCGTTCTTCCGCCAGCCTCGCAAGCTCATTGATACGGCCTGCGTATCGCACCCACACCTCCGCGCAATCCTCGCTCATCATATGTCCGATTTGCCAAGGCCCGCCCAGGGCGGGGATGATGATATTGGTCGTTCCGGCGCGGGTATGGTAGGCCAATGTCTCATCAAGCGTATCTGCCTGCAGCCATTTCCATTCCGTATGCCAGCCGCAGTTGACGAGTCCGATATCCTCCAGCAGATCTTTCATCTTCTCCGGCTCATGAAGGAACGGGCCGTAGAATTCCACCCCTTCATAGCCGATTGCCTTGACTCTGCGCAGCGTCGATTCCAGGTCGCGCTGAAGCTCCTTGTATACCGAGTACAATCCTAATGCCACTGACATCGAACCCACTGACAATCGCTCCCTTGTTATGTGCTAGCTCCGGCGAGCAGCCCAGTCCGCTCCGTTCTTCATGAGTTGAATCATTTGGGGATGGCCCAGCGCCTCCGGATTGTGTCCGGGAGTCAGCGCCGCTACTTTGCCTGTCCCAACCTGATGGGCCCATCCCGCCGCCGCCGTCACATGCCGGGAAGTGCCGAACAGAATCACATCGGTTCTCGTCGTATCGACTTGACAGTAGTAATGCTCGTCGATGGCGACGAACGGCTCTATGCCCTCGATAATCGGATGCTTGAAGCTAATCGCCGGGTTATTCGTCACCTCCACGTGATGAGGAGAATGCTCGACGAATCGGCCGGAATTCAGCTCCAAATAGAACGGGCTGTCCGGCTCGATGAGAACAAGTCCTGCATGTATGAACATAATGCCCATGCCGTTCCTCACCTTCCGGACAATCTGCCCCTGCTCTTCCGGGGTCATATTGGTCTCCCCTTCAGGACGCCCGTTGGTAAAGAACATGGCCAAATCTACCGTTGCCTCGGTCTCAATCAAATCTCTCGCCCGATCCGTGAGAATAACCTCCCACCGCTCCGCATCGAATACCTTTTCCATAACCGGATCAATAACTTCCTTCGGGTGGTTGTAATCATCGCGAATAATATACACTGTGCTCTTCATTGACCTGCGCTCCTCGCCTTATCTTCTTAATCCCGTCCCTTCCCTTGCGGGAAAGGACGGGTCTGTCCATCTATTTTTCTTTACTTTTTGGATGCAAGCCATGCATGGACCTGTTTTTCCACTTCTGCTCTAATCTTATCAAGACCCGCGGCTTTGGCTTTCTCCAGATAATTCTCGTATGCCTTATCCACATCTTTGACAAGACCTGCCTCCAGCGGGTATCCGTATTGGCTATTGACATCATTGAGCGCTGTATACTCCGTCTCGAAGCTGCTCTTATCCATGACAAAGCCTTCAAAAATGTCGGGTACCACCTTTTTATTGATCTTTTCCATCATGGTGTCGTAATGGACCCACGCATCGCTTTTGCGCTTCTTGAAGTTCGCATTGGCAAACATGCCGCTGGGGAAATAGTTGAAGGATGCGCCGTCCGCAATGTTAGACGTATCAATCGTTCCATCTGCAGTCAGGTTGTAATTGACACCCTCCGTACCATAAGTAATGAGATCCCAGAGATCTTCATGCTGCTGGATATAATCCAGAACCATCAGCGCTCGTTCAGGATTCTCGGCATTCTTGGAGATTGCCGTCATACTGCCGGTTGTGGAGCCTTGAAGGACGGAGTCCGGATTTCCTTCAAAATACATAAAGTAATTCAATTCCCAGCCCTCGGCGCCATGTTCTTTTTCCACCTGTGTCGCATGGTTGTTATAGCCGGGCAGCTGTTCGTTGAAGGACGCCGCCGCTACTCCGTTGAGTACCTGCGTTACGCCCCAGTTCGTGCTGGAAAGTACGCTGGAAGACCAGAAGCCCCGGTCGGCCCAATCTTTCATTTTAAACATAAATTGTTTGAATTCAGGAGTCTCGATCACACTGAGCACTTGACCGTTTCGGGGGTCGTAAACAAAGTTGAAAAGTCTGTCATGAATCTCATCGATGCCGATATAAGGCGTGGTGTAAATCCAGGAAGTACCGTATACCTGACTCTGATAGTCATCGCTCGGGACGATTCCCGGATCATTATCCTTGATTCCCTGCAGGTAGGTCTCAATATCATCCATGGACTTGATCTCAGGCAGATTGTATTTCTTTCTTAAATCCTCTCTGTATACGAAGGCGGGGGCGGTGACTCCCGTATCCATACCGGGAACACCGTAGATTTTTCCGTTGACCGAAGCTGCGTCCCATGTCGTTTTGGGGATATTCTTCCAAAGGTACGGTGCATACTTCGGCAGCAGATCGTCAAGCGGTAAAAATGCGTTCTTTGCTGCATAGCTTTGATAATCCAGCCAGCCGGGAGCCGCCTGCATCAGGTCATATTTTTCTCCCGAAGCAATGGCCAGAGCATAGTTGTTTTTGTAATCGTTTCCCGCCGCATAAGTAAAATCGATCGTCGTATTAAGTTCCTTTTTTAATCGGGCATTAAGATTATCCCAGTACTTCTTGGCCAGGTCCGTATTATTGGGCGCATCGGAAATCGCATACATTTTCAGCTTCACATAATCCAAATCGCCCGTATACCCGGTACTCTCCGCACTTTCTGTCGGTGCCTTGCTGCTGCATGCCGTACTGCCGAGAACCGTCGCTGCCGCCAATAGCCCTACCGTCAGTTTCTTCATGTTTCTCATCTTTCCGTTTCCTCCTCTTTTGAGATGAACTGTTCCTGCTTTTTGACCCTTGCCCCAATTTTCAAAAAGTAGGTTTATATAGTAATTTGCATTACTACCGCTTTGGAATTATCCTTTTACCGCTCCGATGGAAATCCCCTGAACAAAGTACTTCTGCAGGAAAGGATATAAGAAAATAATCGGTCCGGTTGCCACAATCGCGTTCGCCAGCTTCTGTGTCTCTGTCGGCAGAATTTTGCTGGTAAAGTTCTCCGCTCCGACCGACGCGATCTTGGAGGCGGCATTCAGGATGTTGTAGAGCCGGTATTGTAAAGGCCACATATCGGCGTTTGTCACATAAAGGGAAGCCAGGTACCAGTCATTCCAGTATGCAAGCGCCAGGAACAAGGCAATGGTGGCCAGGATCGGCTTTGACATCGGCACGACGATTTGCAGCAAGGTACGAAACTCTCCGGCCCCTTCCAGCCTTGCAGATTCCACAAGGGCATCCGGAATCGTCTTCATAAAGTTACGGATGAGCAATATATAGAATGAGCTGCAGATGGACGGAATGATGAGCGCCCAGATACTGTTCTTTAATCCCAGCTTGGTCACTACGATGTACCAGGGTACCAGACCGCCGGAAAAAAGCGTCGTAAAATAAATAGCGAAAGAAATGATATTGCGATATTTCAATTCATTTCTTGAAATCGCATAACCGCAGAGGGTCATGACCGCCAGACCCATGCCGGTCCCCACGCCGGTTACAAAAATACTGACCCCATAGGCTTTGGCGATCTGCATCGGAAACAGGAAAATACTGCGGTAGCCATCCAGCGAAAATCCTCTGGGCAGAATGGAATATCCGTTTCGCAAGATCTGCGCGCTGTCTGAAAAGGAACCGGAAATCACCAGAATAAAGGGCAGCACGCAGACAAGAGACGCCATGGATAAAACGATATAGAACAATATTTTTAATCCTTTTTCACTGACAGCCATCTCATGTTTATTCATCTTTCTCAACTCTCCTTTAGAACAAGGCGTTTTCCCGACTCGTCTTGCGGATGATCTGGTTTACGGTGACCACAAGGATAAAGCCGAATACGGACTGGTAAACACCTGCCGCCGTAGAGGTGCCCAGATTGAAATTGACGGTCATCGCACGGTATATGTACGTATCCAGAACATCCGTTACGTTGAATAGCTGTCCGTTTCTCTGAATCAGGTTATAGAACAATTCAAACTGCCCTCTCATAATACCGCCAAGGCTGAACAGCACCAGCATAATAAAGGTTGGCTTTAACATCGGCAGCGTTATATATCGGATCTCTTTAAACAGGTTGCAGCCGTCGATTTTTGCCGCTTCATAAATCTCCCGGTCAAAGCCCGTGATGGCGGCAAGATAAACGACCATGCCGAAGCCGGTACTTTTCCATAGGAAGAAAAAGGTAATGATAAACGGCCAGATCCATTGAATCATATACACGCTGATCCCGCTCCCGCCCAAAGCCTTCAGAAGCGAATTGAGTACGCCATAGTTGCTGTTGAAAATGTTATAGGCAATCGTACCCACGATTACGTAGGATACAAAGTGCGGCAGCAGCATAACAGATTGCGTTACTCTCTTAAAGAGTCGTCCGGCAACCGTTGTAATCATGATGGCAAACATACACTGCATGATATTTCCCAAGAAAATAAACGCCAGGTTATACAGGATCGTATTCTTGGTCAAGTAAACGATCGGCGCGTCCCATCCGCCGGAAACGAAATACTGAAAATTTTTCAATCCCACAAACGGACTGTGAAGAATACCCTTGCCGAAGTCGTAATCGACAAATGCATAATACACACCCATCATGGGGATATAGCTGAAAATCAGGAAAAAGCATAACGCCGGAAGCGTCATCGCATATAAAGTCCTGTGTTTGTACAGCTCGCTGAATACGCCGCCTTTCTTTTGTTTAATCAGCCGGTTCTGCGCCGTCTTTTTCGTCTCCCTGTCTTTTCGCATCGCAACTTCTCCCTTTATTATTGGTATCGATGCCAAAGCCTTGTTTTTTTGAAAGCGGTTTTATAATGATATAAAAAGAAAAGCAACCTCCGTTTATCGTTTTTAGCATCTCTACTCCTTGACCCAAACCATTTTGGTACCGGTACCAAAAAGATATAAAAAAGAAAAACAACCTCCAATTGTCGTTTTTTCCTTCCTAATCCGAACTATAAATCAAACATTTTCCTTCTGTCAAACCAATATTTATCTTGTAGAAATTTTGGTACCGGTACCAAATCGAAATAAAAAAATAATAGCAGCCTCCAATTATCATTTTTTGGAATCTTCGCTTCCTAACCTGAACTATAAATTAAACCTTTTGTTTTTGTCAATATGATTTTAACGCGAATTTACTTTGGTCTCTTTTTCATGGTATCGGTATCAAAGCCATTTCGCTCTGCGTTGACTTTTAATTTCCCCCATACTACAATTAAGAAAAACATCGAATTGCTTGTTTTTTCCTGTTTTTAACTGAATACGACATTCTGGTACCGGTTGCAGATTCGAGTATTGGTATTCCCATATAGATGCTATAGCAGAAAGGATTTTTTTCATGCCAGACGATCAGAAAAACCTTACCATTTATAAAATCGCAGAGTTGAGCGGGGTGTCCGTTTCCACAATATCCCGCGTTATCAACAACAGCCCTTATGTTTCCGCAAAGACAAAAGCGCATGTGACCGACATCATTAACAAGTATCACTTTTCGCCAAGCTCCGTGGCACGTGCCATGAACAGCAACCATACCCAGACGCTGGGAGTTATCGTATCGGATATCACAAATCCTTACTTTAGCGAGCTGTATCTGGAGATCCAGCGCTACGCAGTGGATTTCGGGTATTCCATCATCTTATGCAACACCTTTTACGGCGGATCCAACCATGGCGTTTCCGACGCCATACCGGAAAAAACCTATTTCCAGATGATGCTGGATAAAAAGGTGGATGGCGTATTGATTTTGGGTGGTGAAATCGACCGGGATACGATTTCCGATTCCTATAAAGAAGCCTTAAACCGTATGGGCAGACAGATTCCGGTAGTCATTCTGGGACAGTCCGTTCCGGACTGCAGCTGTACCTTCTTGAACCGTAATATAAGCGGCGGTATATCTGCCCTGATCCATCATCTGCTGGCGCTGGGTCGCCGCAGGATAGGCTTTGTCGGAGGCGAGGAAGGGATCCGTACGACCACAGCCAGACTGGCTGCCTTTACACAGACGCTGAAGAACCTGGCGATCTCCTTTGACCCTTCCCTGATCTCTCTAAGTAATTATTACGCGCCGGACGGCTATCGAGCCATGGCAAAATTGCTGGAACAAACCGAAACGACCCCTTCCGCCATTATCTGCATCAACGATGCGGTAGCGCAGGGCGCCATCCGGGCAATCGTGGATAAAGGACTGCGTGTACCGGAAGATATCTCTGTCGTCAGCTGTGATCAGTTTCCCTCAGGCGAATATACCTGCCCCCGACTGACAACGCTGGACCAGCAGAACAGTTACCTGGGGCGCATGTCCATCATGACCTTGATAAGCGCGATCAATCATGATTCCGAAGGCATCAACATTTCCCATGAGCCCCATTTAATCATTCGGGAATCTTGTGGAGCCCGTCTGGGTTTTCAATTCGAACGATAGTACTCTATTTGAGGGACTACTATTACAGAAAGGAGATATTCCTGATGGAACGAAAAATCCATGTCACCATATTCAACGAGCACAATCAGGACCGCAGCGAACCCGTGAAATCAGTCTATCCCGATGGTATTCATGCTGCTATAGCCCAGGCTTTTCATGGTTACGATGATTTTGATGTGACGATTGCCACTCAGGATATGCCTTCCCATGGACTTTCCGAAGAAGTTCTGGCGGCTACCGACGTTCTTATCTGGTGGAGCCACATCGACAATGCAGCCTTTGATGACACTGTTGCAAGCCGGATCTGCTATCACGTCGTCAACCGCGGAATGGGTTTTGTCGCCCTTCATTCCTCCATTTTTTCAAAACCATGGCAGCGAATGCTTGGTATTTATTATGATGCCGGTCCTTGGGTCAATTTGCGATTTTTTTAACTCAACTTAGAGCCGAATTTCTGGTAGAAAGAGGTCCTCGCCTTCACTTTGTGGTGGGATTCGAGATTAGTTTGTTTTTATTTTGGGACAGCCTCTATGCTAGTCACGAAGCTCCCGTTTTTGCAGCGGAACCCCTTGCGGTAATATTTCCTCAATAGACTGTCGAAGTTTCGTGTCATCATGTATTTCCTCACTTAAGATGGCGACGATGCCGCGATCTTCGCGAGAGCGAATCAACCGTCCCATTCCTTGCTGAAGACGAAGAAGCATATAGGGCAGATCCACCTCGTCGTACGGCGTTGTCGCCGCCTCCCGCTTCGCCATAAACACTGGATCTTGAGGAGGAAAAGGCAGCGACCAAATGATGACGTTCGAAAGAGAAGGACCGGGTATGTCGAGGCCCTCCCATAGACTAAAAGCGCACAAAACACTTGCCTCATCCCGTTGAAAAGAGCCAATGAGGTGGCTGATTTCAGCATCTCCTTCAAACCAGAATCGCATATCCGCGCACTCCGGATAGGATGGGAGCAACTCCTTAAATCGGAGTAACTCTTCTTTGCCGTTGAATAAAACCAACGCCCTGCCTTCGGTTCGGTTCAGTAAGCTCACGGTAGCCTTCAATTTCTCCTCAGACGATGCCCCATGAGGAAACTTGGGAGCCAAGACATCCATTTGATTCTTATAATCATATGGGGATTTCGTGCTGAAGGACTCATAACGGTCAATTCCCAAGCTGCTTGCTATATAATCGAATGAACCATTCACAGATAATGTGGCAGATGAAAACACAACCGGTATATTCAGGGCAAATACCCTTTCACGCAACACTTCCTTAACAGCTCTGGGCATGATGACCAAGGTTAGCCCGTCCTCATCATCCGTTACCCAACTAATCAACGCTTCCGAGCTCTGGAACAAGCTTAAAGCTTTCTGAATCATCTCCAGATGCTCCTCGACGATGCGCAGCTGGTACTCGTTCAAAGTATACAGTTCGCTCTCAAAAACCAGTTCTTCTTCGATCCCTTCAATGACTTGGCGGAACAGTCGCACTTTTTCAAGCAACTGTTTACTCATAACAATTCGTTTCCGGTCAGAGTCGGGTATATCCTTGCAATGTCCTAAAAGGATGTTGAATAAGGACTCACTGCGGTCAATCGCTTCGTCTATGAGCACAGCCAATGATTCCCGTATTTCATTTTGTAACAATCGACTGATCAATTGTTCGAACACTGAATGTTTTAATCGGTAAGTGAGCGCCTTCTGTGCAGCAGATTCTAGCAGATGCCCCTCGTCGAATACGACGGCACAATGATCCGGCAACAGCGGAAGTTGCCCCTCCCGCTTGCGTCCTTCATACGTCCACACATGTTCCATATAGAAATCATGCGAGCAAATGATCAAATCGCTGGACTTCCGATAATGTTCGCGTGATAAAGTCTGTCCGCAGCGGTGTCTTTGTTCGCAAGAAAAGCAATCTTGAAACGAGTCCCAGCTGATCTTGTTCCACTGATGATCGTTCAGGTGTGGAAATTGTTTGCGATCTCCGTAGGCATGGAATGACTGCATCGCTTTGTATTGATGGACAAACCTAGGCAATTCCTCGTGCACCGCTCTGAATACATCCGAATGCTCGTGAGCGGATTGTACCTGATCCAACTTGGTTAAGCAAAGATACCGGTCTGCGGATTTCGCCAATCTAGCGTCGATCGACAGGCTCAAATGTCGAGCCAGTTTGGCAAGATCGCCTTCCGGCTTTGCCAGTTGCTCGATTAAAGATTCGTCAGCACAGGCAATGATCGCCGGCTTACGGGTATAGCGAGCGTAACAAATCGCGTACAACAAATACACTAGCGTTTTGCCCGTTCCTACACCTGCTTCCGCGAAGATGGTCTGCTTCTGGGCGAATGCTCTCTCCAGTTGGTAAGCCATATAAATTTGCTCATCGCGAACTTCGAAACCGGCTTCCGGCAGTATCTCGTAGAACACATCCGCAGTCCACTCACCAACCTGTTGAAGAAAGGGACGGGAATGGTCATATTCAAAAGGGTAGCGTTTCAATGTTGGTTGTGCCTCCAGGAATCATATCGAAACATTATCACATGTTCTTCCCATGAAATCAAAATTCCAATAAAAAGCTGATCCCTCAGTAGCAGGATCAATTTTGCGCGCTGAATCGCGTGAAATTGATTGTTGCTCTGTTAACAAATCTGATGTCATGATTGACTTGGAAGCCGCCACCCGGAGAACACTTAATTCGGAGCCAGTTGCTCATCTCTTCGGTCACACCGTTTGCCAGTAATCGGTCAATGATCTTGTCATCTGACAGCCGTCCCCATCTGCAGCGATCATCGGGCTCGGCATGCTGGGGTCGACGACCCAGGGCAATGATCGCCGTATTTATGAGAGTGATATCACCGCCCTGTAATTTAAAGTCCAATAAAGGAGGCCTCGGACGAATTAGGATCAAACATAGACATGTCAAGCGGGATTTTTCGGCCATGCTGCACAAATTCATCAATAGTCTTGTATAGCGTCTGCTTTTGAAGAGGGGAGTTTCGATTCCTAGATTAATTTAGAGATACGTAGCCAGTACGTTCCGCTTATCGGACACCTCTGTCAAGCGTGTGCTCCAATTTTTATATACTTCTTCCTCCCTTATTTTCCCCCCGGCTGCTCTTCCAGGTCTTAAAAAAAGAGGCAGGATCATTCATCGACCAGGCTCTTGAGGGCCTTTGCCACTGTGTCGCCATGGAGCCATTAATCCCGAATATTTCACCTGTCAAATCCTCATCGGGCTGCTCCAGAAGGTTGTTAACAAATCGTGCAACATCTTCCGGATCACCTACGTCCCAATAGGCTGGAAAGGGTTCGTTGCGACGTGCGTATTTTTCTTTCAGATGCTCAATCACAGGGCGGGTCATGTCCGTTAATGCAGCGGGGGCAATGGCGTTGACTCGGATATGACGGTGCCGCTGCTCCTCCGCGAGCGTCCACACGATGCCCAGTATTCCGGCTTTGGCAGCACTATAGTTCACTTGTCCGACAGAACCATTCAACCCGGCCGTTGAAGTTACCAGAAGAATATCGCCGCCTCGATCAGGGATGTAGGGCAGCACCCGCCGAATGCAATAAAAAGCACCATTCAAGTGCACGTCAATCACGGATTTCCATTCTTCGTCCGTCATCTGTTCGCATTTGCGATCCTGCAAATTACCCGCATTATGAATCAAAACATCTATCGAACCATATGTCATAGCGACTGCTTGAATCATGGCTGTGACCTGTGCGGAGTCCGCAACGTTTGCGCAATAACCTGAGGCTTCGCCCCCATTCTGGCGTATTTCCGCAACAACACGGTCAATGCTGGCTTGCTGCGTTCCATTAACAGCCACCCGATAACCGTTTTTTGCAAGCTGCAGAGCTAATCTGCGTCCGATGCCTCTGCTAGAACCGGTAATGAGAACGGTCTTATTCATTGTCCAGAACTCCTCCCACGGTAAAGCATCCCCTGGCAATGACTTCCCCATTTTCCTCTGCAACCGTGACCTGAACCTCTTCGTTCATCAACTCAAATGCAAAGTCCACTAGCGATTCCGACATAAGCGGTCTTACAAATGTCATCTGAGTGGATTGAATCCAGTGAGTGGGATTCTCGCTCAGGTATAGGGAATGAGCTAGGCCCATGATATACATGCCGTGAGCAATTGGACGCTTGAACCCGGCTTTCTTGGCGGCTTCAGGATTGAAATGAAAAGCAGCCGAATCTCTGGAAGCATCGGCATATTGCCGGATCGCTTCTGCGGTTACTTTTTTCTTCATGATAGATCGCCTATGGATATTAATACCGTTTCTGCCGTCACGATCCGTTCATCCTTGCATTTGCATGAAAGCGTGTGTGTATACAAAATCAAATTCCCGCTTCGGCCTGTCTTCTGTTCCCTCTTGGTTAATGTCAACTCGCAATCAAGATGTGAGTCTGCTTTTAGGGGGGCTCTGTATGTAAAGGACTGCCGGCCATGAATGAATGTTTTCTCTTTATCAAGCCAGGGAACGTCTGCGATTCTCCAAAATAGAACCGGCATTGTTGACGGAGCAATCAATACGCCGCCTACTTTCTGCAAGGGGGCTTCGATGCTTTGCGAATACACGATGATGGACACTGCAGTAAGATGATATTCAAATATAAGCTTGTTCATCCGGTTGCCTCCACCAAGGTGGCAATCCCCATCCCTCCTCCAATTCCGAGTGCAGCCACTCCGCGTTTAAAGGGATTCCGCAGCATCTCCGCGTATAAACGCGTAATCAGGATCGCGCCGGATGCACCATATGGATGTCCCAAAGCAATTGCACCTCCGCCAATATTGACCTTATCCGGTGAAATCTGAAGCTCCTGTAAGGAGGCCAGCACCTGGGAAGCAAAAGCTTCATTAAACTCCACGAGATCCAGATCGTCTGCCGTCAGCCGGTGACGACTTAACAAGCCGCGGATAGCAGGGACGGGGCCTATCCCTAAAACATGCGGGTCTACTCCCGCTACCCGTGCATCCACGAACCGCAGCACGGCTCGCAGATTCAGCTCCTTACATTTCTCGCGCGACATGATGAGGACAAGCGCAGCTCCATCATTGATGGGACATGCATTGCCAGCCGTTACGGTGCCTTGCTCGAGAAAAACGGGCTTTAACTTTTGCAGTTTTTCTAAGCTGGTATCCGGTCTAGGGCATTCATCCTCGCCGACCCAGCTTCCATCCGCATGAAAAGGTACGATTTCGTGTTGGAATCGTCCTGTCGTCCGGGAACGAACCGCCTTTTGATGACTGCTTAAAGCATACTGATCCTGTGCCTCTCTTGAGATGGCAAAAGCCTGGGCCACATTCTCCGCTGCCATTCCCATATCCGGATCCCCATATGAGCTTGGTGTAAAACGGGCACGCGAATACATCTGCGGGGTTTCGATCAGCGTGCTCGGCCTCTGCATTTTCCATGGCGCACGGCTTGTACTCTCGGCTCCTCCTGCCAGATATACTTCACCAGCCCCGCTTTGTATGAGTCGGGCGGCCAAATTAATGGCTTCCAAGCCCGAACCGCACTGGCGGTCAACGGTTACGCCCGGTACAGTTACAGGAAGCCCTGCTTCTAGTGCCGCAACGCGCGCAATGTTCCCTCCGGGTCCCACAACATTACCGATAATCACATCGTCAATGATGTCGGGCGACAAGTTCGTTTCCATTAAAATATGCCGAATAAGCGGGGCAAGCAAAGCCTCAGGTTCAACCTTGCTTAACGCTCCTCCGATTCTGCCAATCGGCGTTCGCTTAGCCGTGACAATGACCGCATCTGTCATAACATCGCTCTTTCCGCATAAGCCTTCATGAATTGACGCGCGACTTTTCCGCTGTTTGTATAAAAGAATTTGTCCACGGTGATCAGCTCTTTTGGCATCTTATAACTAGCCAAACGCCCCATACAAAATCGTTTGACTTCTTCTAGGGTCAATTGCTGTTCACTGCGCCATTGAATAATGGCCGTTACTTGCTCGCCCCAATGACCATGAGGCTTGCCAAAAACCATGACCTCCTGAACATTTGGAATGCGCTGCAATACAGCCTCCACTTCTTCCGGAAATACTTTCATTCCACCCGTCTTTATCATATTTTGTGAACGACCTGCCAGATAAAGATAATTGTCGCTATCGATATACATGTAATCGCCTGTTCGAAGCCAGCCCTCCCGAAAAACTCCCTCTGTCTCCTCAGGTAACGGATAGTAGCCTGCGAAAACCATTTTGCTTCGAACGTAAAGGTGACCGATCGACCCTGTAGGCACCTCCCGAAATTGTTCATCACGAATCGAAATTTCCACCCCATCGAAGGGTCTGCCAAGTGAACCGGATTTCTCTTCCTCATTCGCATCTATATAACTAATATAGCTCGCCTCGGAAGAGCCGTAATATTCATACAACTTTGCTCCGGCAAAAACCTGTCGGCACCTTCGCTTCGAAGCAATGGACCATTGTCCGCCTGAACTAATCAAAGCTTGAATGGATGCTTGTCCGGGATCTGTCCGTTGTAATAACGATTCAATCATCGTGGGAACCACAAATAATATCATATCCGGTACCTTGGAACATAGCTTCAGCACTTCGGCAGCGTGAAACTCATGCAAAATATGAAAAGTTGCGCCATTGTACAACGACAGTATCAGCGCAAATAACGATAAGGAATGTACGAAAGGTCCCGGAGCCAACACATGCTCCATTTTATCCAGATGGAAAGCCCTATTTGCTGCCTCAAAGCTCATAATCCAGGAGAGATGCGATCGCGCATATCCTTTCGGAACCCCCGTGGTCCCTGATGTAAAGCCTATAAATAATGTTTCATTGCTTCGACCAACGAGAGCCTCAGGCGTGAAAGAGGTTAGCCATTGATCATAGCTTCCCGGCTGTTCATCGGTGAAGGTCAACCGCTGGATGTGGTTATGTTCTTCAGATAGAATCTCGGCAAGGTCATGTTCGCTAAAAATAATACTTGGCCGACATTGCCCTATAACCCTGTTCACTTCAAACGGACTCCATTTGGGGTCTAACAGAACGGGCACAAACCCTGCATAAACAGCACCGATAAAGACTTCGGCAATCTCTATTCGATTCCTAGATAGGATCGCAATCTTGTCACAATCAAAACGGCATTTCCCGATTCCATTCGCGATTCTTTTGGCCCGCTCTATGAGTTGGGAATATGTAAGTTGCTTCTGCCCGTGTGATAAAGCGATTCGGTCCGGTGCCAGCGATGCACGGTTTAGTATAGGAAGTACCAGATTCATTTTCAGTCACACCTTAATTTAGATTGTTTGTTTCAGAAGCCCGCCCGATGGAGTAGGTAGTGATCGGCCAACGATTCATAAGGATCAACCCTAACAAGATGCGGAATTGTGCCAACATAAGAAGGTTGACGTCTAATGTTTTGAATTATAATTCGGCGGCTTTTAATTGTAAACTAAAAGTTTATAGTTTGGTTAACAATTGTCGTTTATGACATCGTTCGTTTTGATGTTAGGTGATATGTAATGTGAACACTTCTTCGGTAGTACCGGGAAAAAGGATACAAAGAAAGCTCCGGCATGGTCTGCACGGAGCTTTGGACAAAAAACTTCCACACCCTATTCACTTCGAAGCCCCCTCTTGCTTTCAAACCGGTGGCTGAACCATTTTCCCACTCTTCAGGAAGTGCAGGAAGAAGCAGAGTCTCATTGAGATGGCTTTGAAGCAGCATTTCTGCAATGCCTGCCGCTGCTCCTAGGTTGCCGACAAACAAAAATAAAATTAAAGATGACGCCCATGCTGGCCTTACACAGAGAGATTGAAAATTTTTTTTGATCGGTCACGTTTTCTCGCGCACTTACGACATAGTTAGTGACAGGCATTATTCGCTTTCCTCGAACTCATAATCTTGATTGGAGGAGTAAAAAATGAAAACAGTTTCCCCCGTAGTAATAGTAGACAATTGTGAAGAAGCGTTAAAGTTCTATCAAGAAGTGTTGGGCGGAGAAGTAAAAAATCTCAATAAGAATGAAGAAGGCAAAACCAACTTCGCCAATTTACAGTTAGACAATTCTTTAATTATAATTACCGAAGGTGGGAAACATTCGGTTACCTATGACGGCAATCATCGAATTAACCTTCAGATCGATAATGAGGAAGAAATCAGGAAGGTATATGAAGCCTTTAAGGAGGATGGCAATGTTGACTCTGAACTTCAAAGGACCTTTTTTGGCGCACTTGCGGCTGCGGTGACTGATAAGTTCGGAGTGAATTGGAACCTCGTTTATTTTTTTGCAAATTAAAAAAACCGTCAAATCGCTAAGACAAAGGGATTGCAACGATGAATCCTTTCGCATTTTTATTACATTGAGATTATTTCCTTCTCCATCTTGATTGCCGGGTTCTCCCTTCTTTAAACATGCAAAGGAGCTGCCCTAGGTTTATAACCTTCTGGGGGCAGCCCCTTTCCGCTTAAACTTTATTTGCTTTAATAACAGCGGGTTGAATACAATCCTCCTTTTTCACTCATCTTGGGCGAGATCAGAATGACTGTCACGAACGCGAGCGTCGCAATTTGCTTTCTACACGTGCAAACCAATCGCTTTCCCAAAAACGATCTATCTGCCCTCCTCATCCTTCACTTTAGTGAGAAGCCTTAATCGCCGATTGATCAGTAGTAGCCGCCTTGCCTTGTCTGAGGGTGGCGAAAGCTACGAGAATGCCGATCACCGCCGTAGCCGCGGCGACGAAGAACGCGGTATGAATGGCATGATTCAGATCCGCGGGATTCATCGTCTCCAATGTCGCATTCGAGCCCAAGCTTGCGGAGATAATCGCCATAATGACCGCCAGGCCGATCGCGCCGCCGATTTGCTGCCCGGTCGAGATCACGGCGGAAGCCACGCCCTGCTCTTTGGGGGCGATTCCCGTGCCCCCGGCAATGAACATCGTCGTGAACACAAACGCTTGCCCGATGCCGACGATCACGATACCCGGAATGACTCCCCACGCCGATCCATTCGTGGATAGTTGTGTCAAGATCAGAAACCCGACAGCTCCAATCGCCATTCCCGTTGCAATCGTACCTGCTACCCCCACCTTTGCCAGCATAACGTTAATCAACCTTACTCCCAATAATGCGCTAATCGTAAGCGGTAAGAACGTGAAACCGGATTGAACCGCCGAATAATGCAGAACGTCTTGCGTATAGAGCGTCAGGAAGTAATAAAGCGTGCCGAACGATGCGGAGAAAAGAAAAGCGGTCAGCACGGCGCCGGTCAGATTGCGATTCCGGAACAACCGGAAGGAGATCAACGGCTCTGCCGAACGCAGCTCGATCACGACGAAGGCGACGAGCAGTGCAACGCCTACCAGAACGAACGGGAACGTACTGAGGCTAAGCCAACCTTCGACCGGCGACTGAATCAGATAATAAACGATAGACAGCATACCTGCCGTGACCGATACCGTGCCCGCAACGTCGAAATGCTTGGAATGGGATATATTTATACTTTCTTTGAGCACGATAGGCGCCAATGCTATTGTGAATACGGCGATCGGAACATTCACGAAGAAGGTGGCTTCCCACCCGACGTAACTGGTCAATACGCCTCCCAGCAGCAAACCAAGGGACATGCCGACGCCGCCCATTGATGCCCAGACGCCCATAGCTCTGTTGCGCTCGGCACCTTCTTCGAAGTTGGACATGATGAGCGACAAAGTCGCAGGTGACAACAGCGCACCGCCAAAGCCTTGCAGCCCTCTTGCAATAATCAGCATGAGTTGGGATTCCGAGGCTCCTCCTAGCAATGAGCCTAGTCCGAACAAAGCCATGGCAATCATGAACATCCGTCGTCTTCCGAGCAAATCGGACAGTCGGCCGCCGATTAACAGAAATCCGCCGAAGACGAGCGAATAAGCGCTCACGACCCATTGCAAGTTATTGGCGGAAAATCCTAGTTCTTCGCCAAGCGACGGCATAGCGACAAAAATAATCGTGTAATCGAGCGCCATCACTAACTGTGAAACGGCCAGTATGAGCAATGCTAATCCTTTGAATCGGGTTGATGTCATCAAATAACGTCTCCTTTTTTATAGACCATTTGGTCTAAAATGAGCATATAACTGACCGATCAGTCTAAAATGAATATAAGGAAGTACCGCGTCTCGGATTCCTTCTTATCGTTCAAGCGCGGACAGAGTAACCGTCGTGATATCCTCCAATACTTTCGGATCATCGGTTAGCTTTGCGACTTGGGTCAATGCGTATCGCGAATGATACAAATATTTCGCAAGCGCGGACAAATCCAGTTGGTCATTCAGCTCATCTTGCTTCCTTGCGCGAGCCAAAGCGTCATGGAACGCCTTCTCCAACCGAACTCGGTCCTGTTCGAATAACGATGCGATCTCCGGATCGTGCGGTACCTGGTCGATGGCGCTATACAGAATTAAACATTCTTTGCGCCGATCTGCATCCTGAAGCGCCGCCATAATCTCATGGAAAATCGCCATAATCGTTTGCTTTACAGGCCCTGTTCGTTCGAGATAGGAGACTGCTGCCGACGATTTCTCGTTCAGGTAGTGCTTGACGGCTTTGATGAAGAGCTCTCTTTTCGTGCCATACGTGTCGTATAGGCTTTGCCTGGCGATTCCCAGGCCTTCGAGCAGCATTTGCAGGGAGGTTCCCTCATAGCCGTATTGGCCAAACATCTCCATGGCCTTATGCAGAACGACGTTCTCGTCGAATTCCTTGTTTCTTGCCATGTAAGCGGCCCCCTTTTTGTCTCATCCTACCCTTTCCGGATCGTTCAGTCAAGAATGAATATGACGTTATCCGCAAAGAGAAGATTAAGCTCGGTTCCACCTGCAAACTGACAAATGCAAATTATAGACCGATCGATCTATTTTAGAAATAAAAAAAAGCGCACTCCATTGTTCGATATGGTACATCCCTCTCGCTAAAGTGTCATGCCCCTTCACCCCCTATTCGCTTGACGTTCATCTTATCATTACTAGATCGTTCGGTCAATAATAAATGATTCAGATTAAGCACTGGGCAATTCGTCTTTGCTGAAAACACTCCCTTTCGCAGTTGGACTTAAAGGGTATCGACCCATCGAGAAATGGGAATGAAAGCCTCCGGAGGTATGTGGAGCAGCGTGCAGCAGAGCAACAAAAAAGGAGCGAACGCTCGCCCCTTCTGTTCCCGCATGCATTTCGGTTGCCAACGCTAAGTACAGACTCAACAAGGATAAACTCTTTACATGCCGTGAAAGTTGAGTTAGTTACCCCTGAAAAAGCGGAAGTCTTTGAGCAAAATAAAAAGGAATTTCATACTAACGACTTCATGGAAACCATGCTCTATCAGCCGCTCACATCCGCCCTGTAAGCTTCCGCCTCATACGGGTCCAACTGCAGACAATGCTCGTAACTGCGGCCCGTCAACATGCCACGCCCCGGTGCGGGAACGGTTAAGTGCTGCCTGGAAGTGTGGTATTCACATAGATCGTAAACTTACCGACCTGACGCGCCGCCACTCCTGAAGGCGTTTCAGGTCCTTTCCGGATTTCGAGTTCCACGTAAATCTGGCGCAGCAAATCTTGCATAAGGCTTGCGTGCGCCGGAACAGCTAGATAAACGGCTTTTCCCTTGCCGAATGAATTGACGGTAATGGCAGGTAGCTCCTGCTGCAGGTTGGTAAATTGAGCTATAACCTTCGCTGTGGAAGTCTCTACCATTTCATAATAGTCGATAGGAATATCTACAACATGGTTTGCAAATTTAATGCCTGGATGTTCGCGCCTCAGGTTCAATTTTTGCTTTTGCAGCCCGTCTTCGTTCGAATCGGTATGATGGTACACCGGGCGTTCAAACGCATTCGCGCGGATTCCAAATACGTCGCTAAGCCGCCCGGGCATCGTAGTGCGAAATACTTGATTGTGCTCGTCCACTTTGGCCGAATAAGCCGTCATGATGGCGGTTCCGCCTTGCTCCACGAATTGTCTGACGGAATTGGCGCTAGCTTCATCCATCACGCAATGACCGGGAACAAGAAGCAACTTGTAATCCTTCTCGATACAGCGGCGCATAAGCTCCGAAGGAGCTGGTCTGAAATTCAAGGCACCATATCGGATCGTCCTTCTCGGCGATTCGGTGTGTCGAGGTAAAGCAGGCGCCGAACAACGCCCGTTGATCCTCCGGATTGACTCCAGGATAGAATCCGGCTCTGGGCAAGTCGAAGCATACTCGAATTAGCTGGGTCTTGGGGGGATTCGTCGGGGTGGCATAGTTCAGCGGAGTTGTATCGGTTCCTGACTCTGCTTCGGACCGACGCCCGCATGGACAACCGACCATCCATGTCTAAGCGGCTGTCAAGCATTCAAGGTCTTCTCGATTGGCTTGACACCCATTTCTCCGACCCGGGGATTGGGCTTTCGGAGATGACGGCGCAGGTTGGCATCGGAGAGCGACAGTTGAACGAGAGGTTTCGCGAGCTGTTCGGTCAAACGGCGTATGCCTATTTGATCCAGCTCGACTTCGCAAAGCGAAGGAATGGCTTCCCTTTCGCACGGATTGGACCGTTCGCTGCATCGGGGAGGCCGTTGGATTTCGCGACGTCAGCCATTTTATCGCGACCTTCCGGAAGAAGGAAGGGATAACCCCGGATACGTATCGGAAGCTGTACGGCTCCGGTACGACATCGAATCGGCAGCAGGAATAGCCAAGTGCAAGTGACAAAACATCGTATCAAATTGATATAAATCTACTCGTTGTTAGGTGCCCCTTCCGTTTCTCCGAAAGTATAATGATAGACAAACAAGGAGGGGAGGGGAAGCATGGTTGCAAAAATGTATAAATATCGCTGGCAGTACGTCATGATTTTACCGGCGCTTGTGTTGCTTTTTCTTTTTAATTACATCCCTATGGCGGGCATTCAGATCGCGTTCAAGAACTTTGCGATCGGGTCGTCGATATGGGGAAGTAACTGGGTGGGGATGAGCAATTTTTCGTTCTTCCATGATCTGCAATTCTGGAAGGTTGTGCAAAACACCCTTTATATTTCTGTCTTGAAATTCATTTTTGGTTTTCCGCTGCCGATTCTTCTCGCCATTATGATTAATGAAGTTACAAACCCGGCATTTAAGAGGTTCGTACAATCGGTCAGTTATTTGCCGCACTTCTTCTCTTGGATCGTGGTGGCCTATATTCTCCAATCCTTTCTCTCTTTAGACGGTGGACTTGTAAACGATTTCGTAAGGAAGTTAGGGGGAGAGCCCATCTTCTTTCTGGGTTCGACGGAATGGTTTCGTCCCATGATCGTATCCAGCGGATTGTGGAAGGAAGTCGGTTGGAACACGATCCTTTACTTGGCGGCGATCACGACGATCGATCCGCAGCTTTATGAAGCCGCAAAAGTGGAAGGCGCGGGCAAGATCGCAAGGATACGCTATATTACATTGCCCGGTATCCTGCCCACCATATCGATTGTTCTGATCTTAAGCATTCCGAGCCTCATCAGCGTGGGAATGGATCAAATCTATCCCATGATGAATTCGGCGAATCAGGAAGTTGCGGACGTTCTTGATACCTATGTCCTCCGCAACGGGCTCCAGCAAGGCTATTTCGGCATGGCAACCGCGGTCGGATTAGTATCCTCGGTCATCAGTCTCTTTCTTGTCCTGACAACGAATTCGATCTCCAAGAAAATCAACGGAGAGGGGCTGTGGTGACGACGGATGAAATCGACTGCGCTTGAACGAGCGGGACAAGGTTTGATCGTTTTCCTGCTTTTGCTGATGTGTGTTTCGATTCTCTATCCTTTTCTCTATATGCTGGCGATCTCGTTCAATTCCGGAGTGGATGCGGCAAAGGGAGGCATCTACCTTTGGCCGCGATCCTTTACTTGGATGAACTATGAGATTGTGCTGGGCAACCAGGTCATTCGCAACGCTTATTGGATCACGATCGCAAGAACGATTGTCGGCACATTCGGCGGACTCGCCGTCACGCTTGCGGCCGCGTATGGGCTTTCGCACAAGCATCTTCCCTTTAGAAAGGGGATATTGTCTTATATCCTCATTACCATGTTGTTCAATGGTGGATTGGTCCCCTTTTACATTCAATTGTTTAAGTTAGGGCTGACCAATACCTTTTGGGTTTATATCATCCCCGGATTATTCTCGTCATGGAATATGTTCGTTATGCTTAAATTTTTGCAAGGTATTCCGGAAGCTCTGCTCGAATCTGCTGAACTGGACGGCGCAGGCCCGGTTCGGATTTTGGTTCAAATCATCTTACCGCTTTCGAAACCAATGCTTGCC
The DNA here is from genome assembly GCF_014212055.1 of Cohnella zeiphila. Taxonomy (GTDB): domain Bacteria; phylum Bacillota; class Bacilli; order Paenibacillales; family Paenibacillaceae; genus Cohnella; species Cohnella zeiphila. Next base: position 34,404 of record NZ_JACJVO010000051.1, read on the forward strand.
GCGCTTGGCCTTTTTACGGCAGTAGGCCACTGGAACGATTGGTTTTCCGGGGCTTTCTATGTGACCGACCAGAATTTGATCCCGGTTCAGACTTTCCTGCAACAATTGCTCTCAGCCCAGGATCTATCGGCCGTTACGAGCTCCAATAGTAATCAGGAAGCGCTGGCTCGCAGCACTATGGAAAATGTCACGTTAATGTCGGTCAAGATGGCTACCGTGATGACCAGCGCCCTTCCGATTCTTGCTGTATATCCTTTCCTGCAGAAGTATTTTGTCAAAGGCGTTTTGATCGGTTCGGTCAAAGGCTAATCCTCGGGTATAAGGCAAGATACCATATACCGAACATTTCTATACGAAAAGGGAGGCAGAACATGAATTTCAAATCGAGCGGCATCAAAAGTGCCATGGCGTTAACTTTGGCAGCCGCGCTCGGCTTGACGGCCGGTTGTTCGGGCAGCAGCAACGGCAATACAGCATCCAGCCCCGACAGCTCCGCAACCGGGAGTGCGGACTCGGCAGGCTCTAACCACTTCAAGCTATGGCTGGGTTGGTCGCAAACCGTCAACAACAATAGCTGGATCCAGCAACTTTGGAGAGATGAGGAACCAGGCGTCGATGTTCAGCTTGAAGCTACGCAAGGTGACGCCCAAACCGCGCTTAACCTCAAGATGAATACCGGCGGCTTTGAAGACGCGGCTATCTTCGGGAGAAATCAGGTTGTCGATGATGCCATGAAGCGTTCCAAGCTGATCCAGCCTCTTGAGCAGTATTTTAACATGCCGGATAAATATCCGAGTCTGGCTGCTATCCCGAAGGAGTACCTCGAGCCGATGAAGGATGCCGACGGACATATTTGGTCAATTCCTTCCTATTTCGACCTTGATCCTTCCAATCCCTGGCCGAGCTGGTCAACCAGCGCATTTTACATTCGGACAGATATTCTGAAAAAGGTTGGGATGACTGAGAAAGACCTTACGACGCTTCAGGGTGTAGAGACCTACCTGGAGAAGGCGGCTCAGGTTAAAGATGAATCGGGTAAACCCCTGCTGCCGTTGGGTATTCTCATGGATGCGAACGACGAGACTACTGTTCTGGCCGCTTTCGGAGTGCCCGTCGCAAGCGCGGGAGGCGTTATTCCGATTAAGAAGGCCGGCGATACCTTTATCTTTGAGTATGACGACCCGGGATTCAAAGAGGCATACAAATGGATGAACAGCATGTATCGCAAAGGGTTGCTAGATCCCGAGGCCCTCACCGATAAAAAAGAAAGGTACGTGGAGAAAGACAAAAGCGGCCGGTACGCCATGAATATCGGCAGCTTCTGGAATCTCGATGCATCCTTATGGGAGCAATTGGACGGGCCGACTGGACCGGGTTGGTATTATGAACCGATTCCTTTCCCTCAAGTCAATGGAGTTAGCCAGCCTGGGACTACTCAAGTCATAAACCCGTATCCGGGCTACGACACGTATATCAGCAAAAATACGAAGAACCTTGATGCTATTTTGAAGTTTTATGATTATACGTTAGAGCCGAAACCGGAGCAAAGCCAGGTTCTTGGCGAAGGTCCTGCGGGGAAATACTGGGATTGGGTTGACCAGCCTTTAGGCAAGTGGAAATACATCGATCCAAAATATGCAGAACTGCGCAACTCGGGCGACCCGGCCAAGAAAGCGCAAGTAGCACCGGATATCTGGCAGACGTCAACCTACAGCAACCAATGGTACGCCTGGTGGACCAACGTAGACGATAGCCAGCATGCGGGATTCAAAAAGACTGCCGAGTTTAGTCAGGAAATCGCTAAATTTGGCGCAACCCGAGTGGCAGAAGATTACGATATGGTAAAGGCTAAAGCCGGAGGAGTCTGGGAGAAGTATTCGCCGGAACTCACCAACGTGTATAAAGAGTACCGGGCCAAGCTGGTTATGGCCAAGGACGATGCGGCATTCGAGAAGGCCTGGAACGACTTCACTTCCGCGCTCGAGACACGTGCGCATTGGAGCGAGCTCAAGCAAGAGTGGAACGAATTGTACCAAGCCATGCAATAACAAGAAATCACTCAACCTGCTGTATCATAGCGGAGCAGCCCCGAAACGGGGATGCTCCCTTTGCAGTTTTCCAGTGGTATGACGAATCGGGCAGAAGAATGGAGAATGCATTGTGCGACGTTGGATTGAGAGTATGATCATCCGTCTAACCCGAACCATGAACCTGCGCAGCAAAATTGTTGTATTTTTCGGACTGATTGTATTCATACCAACCGTTATTCTAGGAGTGGGAGCAGGGTACCTTGCGCTGCAAAACGTCAGGACCAACTATATGCTCACCATCGATGAAGCGGTAAGACAGACGACGCAGAGCATCCAATTCCGGAAACAAAGCTACGACCTTCTTGCAACACGAGCGGGTACGGATGGTGAACTCATTTCCAGGCTTACCCGTACCTATGCAGAATTAGCGGATCAGATTGAAACCGTTAATTATGTAGACCGTTCCTTTCAAGTCATGAGCCGATATTTGCCCGGTATTGACACTTTTCGGATTTATCATACCAACCCTACTCTCGTGGAGGACGGGGGACTGCTATGGAAACCGGATCATCGGCCGCTGGCTGGTGTGGACGAAACATCCTGGTATCAAAGTTTCATGGACTCGCCCTCCGCTTTACGTTGGACCTACGTCCCGGGAGACACCGCCCAACTGATCGTTTCGCGAAAAATAACGAATGGGGGCGGGAGCGTCCCGGGAGCTATCTATATGCTTCTGGATTATAACAGCGTATTCGGAGAATTAATGGATCGCCCCTTTCGGGGCTCGGGAAGTTTGTATCTCTTGGACGAACAAGATCGAATTGTCGCCGCTTCAGATCGATCCATCATCGGCAAACCGGCAGGGGCAACTGAGCTGTCCAAGTTAATGGCAAGCTTGCATAACTCCGAGAGCGCCACGGTCAATGGCGAATATTTTACAGTCAGGAGCATTGACGGGGAATGGAAAGTCGCCGCGCTAATTCAGATGCGGCAGATGGAGAAACAATCTGCCATGACTGTGTATAGTATCGTGGCCATCACAGTCTTCTTTCTCTTTCTCTCTACGTGTCTCGTCTTAATCGTCCTGAAGAACGTCGTTTTGCGTATTCGCAAGTTAGGCGGAAGGATGAACGACATCGCCCAAGGAGATTTCGACGTATCGGTTCGGAGCCGGAACCGGGACGAGCTCGGGGATTTGGAGTTGATGTTTAATCAGATGGCTGGTCGGCTAGGGACTATAGTGGAGTTGCTTAGCAGCGCCAAATTGCAAGAGAAAGAGTCGTCGTTTCAGGCCCTTCAAGCCCAGATTAATCCGCATTTTATCTACAATTCGTTAAGTCTGCTCCATTGGCGGGCTTTAGATCAAGGCGACCAGTTTCTCGTGGAGGCCATTGAAGCCTTGACGACTTTTTACCGATTCGCACTCAATAACAAAACGAATGTAACCTTAATCAAGGATGAACTCGAACACGTGAGAGCGTATCTGGACATTCAACAGCTTCGCTATCCGGAAAGTGTTCGCATTGTGTGGGAGTTGGATGAAAACGCGTTAGAGCTATATTCGATTAAGTTAATCTTGCAACCAATCGTTGAGAATTCTTATATTCACGGTAAAATATTCACGCGGGACGATGCCTTTATTGTCATTGGGATTAAACGATGCGATGACAGGGTTCGTTTTTACGTAAGGGACAATGGAATAGGCATGAGCTCGGACACGCTGACACTTATTCAGAACGGTGAAAAAGCGGGAAAGGGTAACGGCTTTGGGCTTTCGAACATACGCGAACGTCTGGATTTGTATTTCGGCAAAGCCGGTCAAATGACGGTTGAAAGTACGCCAGGAGTAGGAACGGCGGTCACGATCGAGTTGCCAGCCTGCACGGACAAACCACGTATTCAACAGGAGGGGTTATAATGCTGCAAGCACTCATTGTCGATGACGAGCCGACTCATGTTCAAGGGCTTATACGGCACATCCCCTGGGTGAAATTCGGCTACACAGAGCCATTAACAGCGCAATCGGGGGAAAAAGCAATGACGCTGCTTCATTCCCGTAACATCGACGTCCTGATAACCGATGTATCCATGCCCGGTATGAACGGGATCGAGCTTTCTACAGCGGCGAAAGCGATCCATCCGGATATTCAGATTCTGATTATCAGTGGTTATAATGAGTTCGAGTTTGCTCAAGAAGCTATCGAGATCGGGGTACAGGGGTACGTGTTGAAGCCTCTTAACTTGGGGGAAATCAAACGCAAGCTATCCTCTTTTCGACAAACATTAGAAAATATCAAACAAATTAATGAAAAAACGTCCAACTTTCAAACGATGATTTCGGATAGTCTGGAAGTGCTTAAGGATTCTTACATTTATGAATTACTGGAAAATGAGCCGATGGAGGAGGGGATGCTAAACTCATGGTGCCGTCTTCTCCATCTCCCCGACTTGACAGAGGGGATTCGCATCCTCGTTGTGTCGCTTGATAACTATGCCGTTCCTGGAAACGACGCCAACCGCAGGCTCATGCTGAGTTCGGCTCTCCTGCAATCCGTATCTGTGTCCTTTCAGGATATGGGAAATGTCCTGGTTTCGAAGCTTAAGCCAGACGAGGTAGCCGTCATATTGGTTAATCCGACAGCCGATGGGAAGAGCCAGATGGACAAGCGGATGCGGTTCATCCAGGACTACATGCGGGATACTCACCGAGAGTCGGTTACGATCGGGGTCAGCCGCGAAGGAAGCGAATGGAAAGAGATTCAGCGGCTCTTCCGGGAAGCAAGACATACGATGGCCGAGGCCCGGCTGAGCGGGAGCGGCCAGCTCGTGTATGTCGGGAGTGATGAACAGAAGGCATACGAAGATTTTCAACAGCAAGAGACCTTGCTACCCAGCCTGCTCGCACTCGCCGAAAGCGACGAGGCGGATCGGCTGGCGGAAGCAGTCGGACAGGCATTCGATGAGCTGAACGCCAAAGCCCCGTTCGCTTATATCCAAGCTTTCAGCATAGGGCTTCTAGGCGATCTGTCACGGAAATCATGTCAGGATATCGAAGCGATAGCCTATCTGAGCAAACGTGCTTGGCATCGGTTATTGGAGTGCAAAACGGTCGGTTGTCTGAAGGATATCGTTCTCGAATATATCGATTCGGCTTTTTTGCTCGCACGGAAAGAGCGAACGCTTCGGCAGCATCACCTCATCAATCGTATCGTTGCTTTTTTGGAAGATCAACTGTCGAACAACGTGACGGTTAAACAGCTTGCTGACAAGTTTCATCTCAGCGCAGGGCATCTCAGCGTACTTTTCAAGAAGGAAACAGGGCAGACGATATCCGATTTCGTCAAGGACTTGCGAATGAAAAAAGCAAAGGAACTGCTTCGAGATCCGTCTATCAAAATTTATGAGGTAGCCGAACGAGTAGGGTTCCAGACTCCCGATTACTTCACCTATCAATTCAAGAAGAACGAAGGCTGTACGCCCCAGGTGTACCGAGACCGTTATTACCGTTGACATACTTACTTATATTTAAGGTAAGCAGGATTCATGAAGTACCGGTTGCAGGCTCGCAACAGAGTCTGCAGCCTAGCTTCCAAATGGCATGGCACAAACAGAGCCGCTGCCGTGAAACCGGGCTGTGGTTCGGTTTTTTCGACGAATGACCCGTTAAGCTGAACCATACCACAAGTTTCGGTCTGCCAATTGTTGGAGTTCGCTTAAAATATGACTGGAAACTAGAATCGTAAGATGCCGTTCTCGCGTCAAGTCAAGAATGAGCTGTCGAATATCCCTGTTCCGCTGGCAAAGCGAAGAAGGAGCTGCATTCTGCGGCTCCTTCTTTCCTCGGAAATCTTCTATTTCAATAAATTGTCCATATAATTTTTGTTGGCTTCGCGGAAAGCGGCATCGATCTTGTCCTTCAACTCGTCGGTGTACCCGTTTTTCTCGGCGGTTGCCAGAAAATCGTTGAACAGCTTCTCGAACTGGTTGTCGTCCTTGGCCACCAGCACCTTCGTCAGCGCGTCCTCAAACGCCTGTCGTGCCTTCCATGCCTTGTCAGCTTCGGGCACCTGTGAAGTGAAGCTGTAAATATTCGGTTTGAGCGTATCGGTGGACGGCGCCCGCTCGACCCGCCCCATATCGAAATAAGTATCCGCTTCATCGGGACTTCTTTGTTTGTCGTACCAGGTGCCCGGATAGAACCGGCCTCTGCCCGTAAAGCTGATGTAATCGCTCATCGTTCGGTCGTCATTGGAGCCGTTGCTCAGCTCCAGGCCGTATTGTTGGGCCAGGGTCCCCTGCTTGTTGTAAACCATCTGAGCCTCCAGAGCCTTATCCTTATAGACGCGCGTGCCATCCTCTTTCTCGTCGAACAGCCCGGTGCTCCGCGGGCCCCAGAACCACAGCTTTTCGCCGGCGTCGGAGGACAGGAAGTCCAGCCAGCGCAGTACCTGCGGCAAATCCTCCTCGGCCACCGCATCCTTGAAAATGCCGACCCGCGTTCGGGCTCCCGGCAGCGCCGAAGCAAAGATGAATTTGTCGTCGTTGCGGGGAATATCCAGGAACACCTTGCGGTACCGGTAAGGCTTGCCCGCCGCAGCGAGAGCATGGTTGTCGGGTGCAAGAAATCCGTAGGAAACCGCATACAAGCCGTTGTTCAGCTTTTGCTGGAAAACATTGTACGGATCGACCATCGCTTCCTTGGAGGCAACGCCGTCGCGCAGCAGCTGATTCATTTGCTTCACCAAATCCTTGAAGTACGGCTGCTTGAAGCCCCACTCCAAATGATCCGTCGTTTTGTCCCAATAGGTGAAGTAGGAATTGTCGCCGCCCGGGCTGCTTCCGCCGTAAAGCGAGCTGAACAGCATCGTCATCAGATTCCAGTTGTCTTGCCCGGAATAGACAAAGAAAGGGGAGACCTCCTGGTTGCCTTCTTTGATACCCAGCTTCTGGATATTATACAGGAAGCTTATAAAATCCTCTGTCGAGTGGATCGGCACGTCGAGAATGTCTTCCTTGGTGAACTTGCCCTTTTGCATGTACAGATCCTGAATTTCCTGTTCCGTCTTCGCCTGCGGATAAAGCTTCTTCAAAATATCGTCGCGAACGTAGATGTATCCCATCGAATGCGGCAGTGGATAATCGGCCGGATCAAGGTCGGGGTACAGCTCCGGCAGCGCGTTCTCGTAGATCGACACCGGAGCCATGAATACCTTGCCGTCCTGTTTGACGTTTGGCATGTCCCATACAGTGCTGAGCGTCTGTGGAATTTTTTTCATCAGATTCGGCGCATACTGGGGAAGCAGATCGGTCAGGTCGTACAGTTTGCCGTTATCCACCAGCGAATTCATCTCGTCGCCGTCTAGAATCAGGTCGGGCCAGTTGTTCGTGGCGGCGAGCATGCCCATCTTGACCGCGCCGGTCGAGTTGCCGCCATTGTCGAAGGAATTGTCCAGATCGATTTTTACGCCGGTGACGCGGGCGATTTCGTTCGTCACCGGATCATCCTTGTACTTGCGTGCACCGGCATACGTGCCTCCTGTGCCGTGGTCGAGCCAGATTTTCAAATTTAGCTGCTTGCCTGTCCAAGCGGGCAAGTCCGAACTGTCCTTGATGTCCGTCGGAATCGGCTGAAGCTCCGCCGTGGATGCTGCGCCCGGTGAAGCATCGGCGGACGTATTGCCGTTGTTGCCGGATTCTCCCTTATTGTTGTCCGTGCAGCCAGCAAGCGCGGTCAGCGCCAGCGCACCCGTCAGTAGCGCCAAGGATGTTTTTCCCCACGTTCTCATAACCCTTCTGTCCTCCCTTTCTTCGAATCAATCTATGCCGAAGCTCCAGCAGGGCCGGAGCGGTTGGCCTTATTCCTTGACCGAGCCAATCAGCACTCCGTTAATAAAATGCTTCTGCAAAAACGGGTACACGAGTATAATCGGCACGGTTGTTACGATTACCTGCGCCGCCCGGATCGCTTCCGGCGTAACGCGAATCATGCCCGCCCTGTTTGCCTCGCCACGCTGAGCCGCCTCTTGGACAAGACTGGCGATCATATCGTTCTCCTTGATCATTAGCATCAGCTTGAACTGAAGCGTATGCAAGCTGGGCTTGGTAATGAAATTGAGCGTCGTCGTCCAGTCGTTCCAATGGGTCACTGCCGTCCATAAAGCGATCGTAGCGATGATCGGGCGGGACAGCGGCAATATGATCCGCCACATCACCGTCAGTTCGCTGGCTCCGTCGATTTTCGCCGACTCCTCCAAACTAACAGGAATCGTATATAAATAGGTGCGGATAATGATTACGTTAAAAAAGGCGAAGGCACCCGGAAGTACGTAAACGAGAAAATTATTGAGCAGCCCCAGCTTCGAGTACAGCAGATAAACCGGAATAAGTCCCCCGTTGAAAAACATCGGCACGATAAAGTAAAGGAGCAGAACGTTTCGTCCGATCAACCGCTTCTTAGTCAGCGCGAAGCCGGCGGCAAATTGAACCGTCATCGCGATCGAAGTTCCGACCACCACCTTGGCGATTGAGATCAACAGCGCCCGAATGATCGTGTCGTCGCTCAGCAGCGTGGCGAAATTGCCGAAGGTCGGCTTGCGGGGAAAGAAGGTGATCCCGCCGAGCATGCTGTCTTGGCCGTCGTTGAACGCAACTGCAACCGTGTTCAAGTAAGGATAAAGCGAAAGCAGCGAAAGCAATCCGAGAAACACGATATTGCAGATGGTGAATATCCGGAAACCGGTGCCGGTTATTTTCATATTCGCGTCCGATCCTTTCTGTAAAATCACCAAATTCCGCTGCTGGTCAGCTTTTTGGATAGGAAGTTGGCAGCTACCGTCAGGATGAAGGCAATTAATCCCTGGATGAAGCCAAGCGCCGTGGATAAGGCGTATGCCCCCTGCTGGATGCCCTGCTTGTAAATGACGGTGGAGATGACCTCCGTATTCACGAACGGATTTTGCAGCCCGTAGATCAGTTCGAAGTTGCTCTGAAACAAATTGCCCAATTGAAAAATCAGCATGATCATAACGGTCGGCAAAATCGAAGGCAATGTAATATGTATCGTCTGCTTGAACCTGCCGGCTCCGTCTATATAGGCCGCCTCGTACAATTGCGGATCGACCGCAGCGATCGAAGCGAGAAAGATGACCGTGCTCCAGCCCGTTTCTTTCCATAGCGATAACAGCAGCACGTTCGGAATAAAAAAGTTTTGATTCGCGAGAAACATAACTCGCTCCGTATCCGCGCCAAACAACCATAATCGGATATCGTTGAGCGGACCGTAGATGGAATAGAAAGCATATGCAATGCCGATGACGGAAATCCAGGACAGGAAATGAGGCAAATAAAGCAGCGTCTGCGCGACCCGCTTGAACAACTTCAGACGAAGCTCGTTCAGCAGCAGCGCCAGCAGAATCGGCGCCGGGAAGCAAACAAGCAGCGTCAGTGTACTAATCAGCAGCGTCTGTACCACCGCATCGCCGATCATGGGCAGCTCGAACACTTCGCGGATATGCTCCAGTCCGACCCAATCGCTGCCCCAGAAGCCTTTGAAGACGTCGTAATCCTTGAAAGCCACCATAATGCCGGGAAGCGGCATATAGACGAAAACGAAGACGAACAGAATGGCCGGCGCCAGCAAAATATACAAGTATTTGTCTTTCTTCATCTGCTGCCAACGCCAAGATCCAGATTTGACCGAAGACAGGGAAGAACCCTTCCCGTCGGATGCCATACTCACATTGTGCACCCCCTTCATGTTGTTGGACGGCATTTGCCGCTTCCTTTTTTAGTTTACTTGCTTTGGATGCGGTTACAAGACGCGAAAATGGCAATGGTAGAACGGTATTTCGTACAGTTCGGAGATGTCCGGGCCCCGAAGGAGTCTGCGATCGGCTGGGCGCTGCTGCTTGTTTCGCTCGATCTCCCGGACCCGGCGAGCCGTTTCGGAGATTCGTGTTTCAATAATGTCAAAAAAAGCCCGCCTCCGCTCAGCCGACTCTGACAAACAGCGGGCTGAGCGAAAACGGACTTTTCATTAACGCGAGGAAGACACCGGCGGGGCAGGAAAGATGGGTGCGGGTTTAACCGGGAGTTGCTCCTTGAGGCGGAATGGGATGCGTAAAATCACTTTTGTTCCCCCTCCGGGAGTACACTCTAAACGCATGTCGTACGCTTCGCCATAATACAGTTTGATCCGGCGCCGGATGTTGGCGAGCGCATAGCCGCTGCCGGGCCCGGACGGGCCTCGCCCGCCGCCGGCGACTGCGGGCTGGCCGGCGGGCGCCTCCGCGTCGGGAAGCTGCGCCTGTTTTTTTGCGGAGACCGTTCCGTCTCCGAGAACTCGGGCTTGCGCCAATTCACTCATACCAGGCCCGTTGTCCGTAACCTCAATGACGATATGATCTCCTTCCTTGCCGGCGATCAGCGTCACTTTACCGCCGGAAGCAAGCGAATTTACGCCGTGGATCAGTGCGTTCTCGACGATAGGCTGCAGCATGTTCCGCAAAACATGCGCCTTCTTCGCCTCCTCCTCCAGCAGCAGTTCGTAGGTAAAATCGGATTCGTAGGAAAATCTGTGGATCTCCATATACTTTCGAATCATCTCGAACTCCTGGTCTAGCGGAGCGACAATTTCCCCCCGGTTAAGAAACAGGCGGTAGAAGTCGACCATATCATCGACGATCGCCGTCAGCTTTTCGTGTGGGAATACCCATTTGATCGCGGACAAAGTATTGTACAACACATGTGGATTCAGATTGCCTTGCAGCAGCTCTGCCTCCAGCAATCCGCGCTCCAGATCATGCTCCGCCGACAGGCGATAGTAATCGCGAATCTGAACGACCAGTTTGCGGAATGTTCCCTCCAACTGGCCGAGCTCGTCTCCCCCTGACTCCTCCCCCTCCGTCCCGAATGAATTCAGCGTATCGGTCTCGCTGCGCATATTGTCGGTCAATGCGGTGAGCCGTCTGGTCAGCAGCGATGTGACGAAGCGGATGGAGAAAAAAATCGTCAGCAGCAGCCCGATCAACATGACAAGCGGAATGGCCAGCAGACCATCCACCCTCAATCGGACAGACGTCTTGCCCACATACAGCAGAAGATCGTCCTGCGCCGATTTCAAATGTAACGCAACTCGGTAATAATCGGCCGGAACACTGTTCTCCGCTCCAGAAATCACCGCTTCCGAGACGTTGCTGCCGCCGACCGCGAAGCTTGTGCCGTCCTTCGCTTGGTACAGGATAAAGCTGCCGGACGGCAGCAGCGCCTTCAGCTTGGCAAATGATTGCTCTAGCGGAAACACGACCTCGGTAATCGCCAGCGTCTCGTTGAAATCCATAATTTTGCTGTATATATGCGCCTCCAATCGGCCGCTGTCGGGCGAGACGCGGAACGAACGCACCGGGTAGTCGTCCTCATTCGTAAGAACGCGAGTCCGGATATCCGGATCGAGATCGCCAATTTTGCGTATACCCTCGGTACGGTAAATGGATGGATTAAAGCCGTACACCGTAATTTGGCTCTGGAGCTCGTCGGATCGTAGCGCTTTCAAAACGGCCTCAACATTGCCAAGGTTATTCATATAGGATAGCAAATCGTCCCGATAATCTTCCTTAAGCGTTTGAATAATTTGCAAATTATTAGTTATGTAAACCGATTTCTGGATGGCAGAATAATATTTATTGTCCAAATTTTCGACTTCGCCGGCAAGCCGCCGACTCTCCGACTGCAGAATGGAATCCCGCTTGTTGCCGGCATAGGACGACAGATAGATGACAGAGAGCAGCAACAGCGGCGTCAGTGTGAGCAGCAGGACGGCGGCCAGCAGCTTCTGCCGGTATTGCAGCCGATAAAAAAGGCGGAGAAAAAATCCTGGTCGCTTCATGGCGAATTCTGCTCTCCCCCGTCACATAAACTGTTCTTTGTATTCCGATGGCGTCTGGCCGGTATGCTTCCTAAAAACAAGGCAAAAATGCGATTTGTTCGAATATCCGACCTGCCTTGCCACCTGGTATATTTTGCAGTCTGGATGTCGCAGCAGCGACTTTGCCCGTTCCATTCTGAAATCGGTCAAATAGTCGAAAATTTTTTGTCCGGTTTTGCTTTTGAAAATATTATTGGCGTGGCTCAGGCTGAGAAAAACCTCGTCGGCGATTTCCTGAACCGTTATCGCCTCCTGAAAGCGGGCCGCGACAATGGATCTGATTTGGCTGACGATCCGCTCGTAATGCGGCAGTTCCTCCCCGTCCGCGTCTGCGGAGACCTGCTCTTGCGGAGCCGATTGCCGGAGCTGCCGAAGCAGCCGCGCTCTTTCCTGTTCGTACGTATGCACTCGGTCAAGCTTGCTAGCCACCTTTAAGACAGCTGCCTCCAGTACCGGCTTGCGGATCGGCTTCAGTACATAATCGGCCGCTTCAAGCTGCAGCGCTCCATGGGCGAAGACGAACTCGTCGTAGCCGCTCATAAAAATAAGCTCGACCGCCGGCAGCCGCTCCCTGAGCCGCTGTCCGAACTCAATGCCGCTCATAATCGGCATTTGAACGTCGGTTAGCACGATATCAGGACGGACGGCTTCGGCTGCAGAGAGCGCTTCCACCGCATTGGCGAACAGGCCGGCCACCTGGCAGCCGAGCGTTTCCCATTGAAATAATCCCGCAACGCCCCGGCGATCCAGTGGATTGTCGTCAACGATAAACAGTTTATACATGACCCCCATCCTTCCGAACCTGAGTTAAAGAATGAACATGCCCGTCCATCATAGCTTATATTACAGATCCCGGGCGCAGTCAAGCCTGTGGCGGAACGGACGCCAGGATGAATGGCCAGAGCAATCAGCCCCTCGGAGTATCGGCAGAAGTTTTCCCGTTAAGAGTATTTATCTGTTGTCTGGTTGTAATGCTTGCGCAGCCGATGGCTTTCGTCGCTCAACCGGCGGGAGGTATGGTATAATAAATCCAGTTTTTTCTTGGTCACCTAAACGGCAAGATGGGAGAGAGCCGCCATTAACGAACCGACAGCTAATGAAATGGACGTGCACGGCCTGACGCCCGACCGGCAGCTCGATCTCGGCGATATTCCCGCCGGACCGGATCTGTTCCTGCTGGTCCGGAACGCGCTGCAGCGAACGGAGCAAGGTCAAATTCTCGAACTGATCAGCACGGTCCCCCAGATCAAGAACGACCTGCAGAGCTGGTGCCGGCTGCATCGGCACCGCTTCCTGATGGCGCTTGACGGCGGAGACCACTACCGGTTCCTCATCCGCAGCGGAACCGCGGCGCTGGACAAGCCCGATTGGGGCATCCGTCTGCCGCTGCGCAAAGGCGGCAAGCTCGACATCCGCGACTGGTTCGAGGGACGGGTCGGCGAGCTGCGCGAGCATGCCTCCTCCTATGTCGGCTTCGTGCCGCGCGGAGCGGTCGCCGAGCCGGGCATACCCGATTTCGGCTTTACGCTGAACCGGAAGGACGATGTCTGGTCGGACAACCTGCTCGATCTGTACGAACAGGCCAAGGCCGGACAGTGGAACGCCACGGAGGATATCGACTGGGAGGCGCTGCCGCAGCTGCCGGAAGACCTGGAATGGGCGGTCTGCCAGATCATGACGTTTCTGGCCGAGAACGAATATTCCGCGCTGTACATTCCCGCCAAGTTCATGGCCCGAATCAATCCCCATTACATCGAGGCGCTGATGTATTTGTCCACTCTGATCCAGGACGAGTCCCGGCATATCGAAGCGTTCACGAAGCGCGCGCTGGCGGGCGGCGGCGGGCTGCAATATTCGTCGACGCTGACGGAGCGGTCTCTTCACAGTCTCTTCATCCAGGAGGACTACTTCAAATCTTCCTTCCTGCTTCATGTGCTGGGCGAAGGGACGTTTCTCGATCTGCTGACGTTCATCGAGCAGCATTCTCCGGACCCGGTCACCCGGCAAGTCGTCACGCTCGCCAAGATCGACGAAGGGCGGCACGTCGCTTACGGAATCGGTCATGTCCGGCATATTCTGCAGCAGCATCCGGGCATGGCGAAGGCGCTTGTCGAAGCGGCGGACGAACGGAACGAGTACTTGAACGGGGCGGATGCTGGCGACAACTCCCATGTCATGGAGGCGCTCGCGATTCTGGCGGGCGGAGGCCGCGATCCCGGGCGGTTGAAGGCGGGATTTATCCAGGTCGGCAAGCTGAAAACGGTCATGTACGAGCATCGCGTGCAAAGATTGCTTCAAATCGGGCTGGACCGGGAAACCGCGGAAGCGATCTCGAAGTCGCATACGCCGAATTTCATGTAAGTCGAAAAGATACGATTTCATATGAGGAGAGGAACGTAAATGCCGGACATTCTGGAACTGACGAAACGAATTGCGAATGAAACGGTCGCCCCGCTGGCGGCCGAAATCGACCGCGAGCGGCGTTTCCCGCGGGAAGGGATTGAAGCGCTCGGCCGAGCCGGGCTGCTCGGCTTGCTCGTACCGGAGCAAGCCGGAGGTCTGGGAGGAACGGTGGCGGACCTCGCCGCCGTTACGGAAGTTCTGGCGGAAGCCTGCGGCTCGACGGCCATGTGCTTCCTGATGCACTGCTGCGCGACGGCGGTGGTCTCCGCCAAGGCGACGCCCGAGCAGCAGGAGCGCTACCTGCGGCCGATCGCACGCGGCGAGAAGCTCGGAACGCTCGCGTTCAGCGAGACGGGCACCGGCGCCCACTTCTACTCTCCCGAAATTTCCGCTGTCCATGACAACGGCGAATTCGTGTTGAACGGCCGCAAAAGCTTCGTAACGAACGGCGACAAAGCCGATTTTCTCATCGTCGTGACGAACGCATCGTCCCCGGAGCTGGGGCTCGACATGCTGATCGTCGATGCCGGCTCGCCGGGCGCTCGCTTCGACGGCGTATGGGAAGGTATCGGCCTGAGCGGCAACAACAGCATCTCGCTCCGTCTGGATAACGTGCGCGTGCCGCAGACCGCGCTGGTCGGCGCGGAAGGCGACGGCATGGGGCTGATCTTCCAGGTGGTGGCCCCGACGTTCATTCTCGGCGTCTCGGGCGTCAACGCCGGCCTTGCGCGGGGCGCGTACCGACAGGCGCTCGGCCATGCGCAGGCGCGGAAATACGCCGACGGCCGGAGCCTGGCGGAGATTCAAGCGATTCAATTTTATCTGTCCGACATGTTCGGCGCCGTCGAATCGGCATCGCTGTTCGTGCGGAATGCGGCGGCGAAGGCCGTGCGCGGCGACGAGGACGCGGTTCTGCACGTCATGCAGTCGAAGGTGATCGCCTCGGAACAAGCCATTCGCGTGACGAATCTCGCGATGCAGGTTTGCGGCGGGCAGGGCTATACCCGATCGCTGCCGGTCGAGCGCTACTTGCGCGACGCTCGCGCCGGCGCCGTCATGGCTCCGACGACGGAAGTGCTGAAGGAATGGGTGGGCAAGTCGGTCGCGGGCGTTCCGCTATTTTAAGCGAGAAGTGACAACGAAGGGAGAATCATCGCCGGCATGGGCCAAAACCATACGCTGTTGATCGGGGCGGTCGCCTACGACCCGAAAGTCATTCCGATCTGGGACATCATCCGCGAATATTACCGCAAGCACGATTTTGCTCTCGATTATGTGTTGTTCTCCAATTACGAGGCGCAGGTGGACGCGCTGCTGGAAGGCTTCATCGACATCGCCTGGAACACGAACGTCGCTTACGTCCGCATTCAGCGCCGGCTCGAAGGAAAAGCGAAGGCGCTCGCCATGCGCGATACGGACATCGGCTTCACCTCGAAGATCATTGCCCGGACGGACAGCGGCATCGAATCTCTCGCCGATCTGAAGGGCAAGCGGCTCGCGCTCGGCAGCGCCGACTCCGGGCAGGCGGCGATCCTGCCTTATCATTACGTGAAGACGAGCGGCATCGATCCCGAGAAAGATCTTACGCTGCTGCGCTTCGATCTTGATGTAGGCAAGCACGGGGACACCGGCACGAGCGAGCTTGAAGTCGTTCGCGCGCTGAGGGAAGGCGAAGCGGACGCCGGCGCCGTCGGCGATTCGACCTGGATCCGGCTGCTTGAACAAGGGCAGGTCGACACTCGGGAGATCCGGGCCGTTTGGACGTCGCCGGACTACAGCCACTGCAATTTCACGGCGCTGCCGAGCCTGGACGATGCGCTCGCCGAGCGTTTCCGCGAATTGCTGTTTGCCATGGACCCCGCCGATCCGGACATCCGCAACATGATGGAGATGGAAGGGCTGAACGAATGGGTGAAAGCCGAAGGCGCCGGACTCGATGGCTATCGGGTGCTGTTCGACGCCATGGCGGACCAGGGCCTGTAGGCTTGTTATTCCCATGTATACGGCTGAGCACCCCCTAGAACGGACGTTTGAGAAATGCTCTCTCAATGCCCGTCAATCCAGGGGGTGCTTTTGTTATCTCCTGGCTTCCAGCCGGTGACCGATCGTCGGGAACTCGCCGACGCGGAGCTTGGCGCCGCCGTAGGGCACCAGCGCAAGGTCGACGACCGGCTGGCCGTCCGTCTTCGGGTGGATCGGCGGCGTTCCCGCGCTGTTGTCTTCCATCTTCCAATCGCGAATAAGCTGACCCTTGGCTTTCAACCTTACGGGAGGACTGCCGGCGTCGAACGGCTGGCAGGCGATGTCCGCCAGTTCGACCTCGAAGCCGGTATCCGCCAGCAGCCCGTACTTCCACGGCGAGCCCGGGTATACTTCCCAATCGTGAAATTTTTCGCGTTCCTTGACGAGCTGCCAGTTCTCGCGAATCGGCAGCGCGTAGACGAGCGGGCCTCGTTCGACGCTGACGGCGAGCAGGTTGCGGGTGACGGTTCTGACGGCCATCGGCAGTCGCAGCGTCAGCCGGTCGCCGTCTAGCCATTCTCGGCGCACGTCGGCGTAGCCGTCAACCGAATGCAGCGGCACCGGGTCTCCGTTCACCGTCAAGGCAGGGGCTTGGCACCAGGCCGGAATGCGAAGCTTGAGGCCGAACCGGGCCGGCCGGCTCAGCTTCAGCGATATGTCGACGGTGTCGCGAAACGGATAGTTTCCGCTCACCTGCAGCTCGGCTTCGGCTTCGCCCTTCTCGCCGACCTGGGCTATCACCGCGCACGGCGCATACGACACGGCAGCCAGTCCTCCATCGCCGTCGCCCATCCACAGGTGCGAGACGAGCTTCGGCCAGCCTTGGTGCATGTTCGCCGTACAGCAGCCGAAGTGCGGCTCCAGTCCGAACAGATTCGCTTCCGGACCGTTGCTCCACGGGCGCGGAGCCACATTGCACAGGATCTGGTTCACCTGTTGATCGTACTGATGCGAAGTCCAATCTTTGGAGATCGCCGCCGGCAGCGCGTTGAACGCCACCTTTTCAAGAATATCGCCGAAGCGTCCGTCTCCGAATATTCGGGTCAGCTGCTCCATGGAGAACATGTATTCCACGACGGCGCAAAGCTCGACGCCCTGGCTCGGATGCGTGCCGGACAGCCATTCGTCGCCCGAGAACATGCCGTGGGCCTGTCCATGGTACGTCATCAGGCTGTCGATGCCGCGATGCACGGCGTCTTTCTCCCTAACGTCTCCCGTCAGCTCGAAGCACGCTCCCGGCGCCTTGATTCCCATTGCGACGTTCACGACGTGCGTTTTCCAATCCCATTCCTCCACCTTGCGCCAGAACGGAAAATCGTGAAAAACGGTCGTCCAGTCCGTCGTCTGGGCCGCCACGATGCCGGCCAGCTCGAGAAGGAACGAATCCCCCGTTCTCCGGTGCAGCCACTGGATCGAAAGCAGCATCTCCGCGCCGCGAGCTTCCGCCCATCCCTTAAGCGGCTTCACTTCGATCGTCCGGCGCACGTAACGGAAGTACGACGTCAGGAACGGCACGACCCGTTCGTCTCCCGTCGCTTCCGCGTACTGTGTCAGCACCTTCAGCATGATCATGTAATGCCACCAGTCATATTCCCGGCTCACCTCGGAATTGACCGTCTCGATGCGGTCCGGTCCGAAAGACCCGTTCTCCAATTGACTGGCCAGCGACCATTCCACCCATCGCTTCGCCTTGGCGATCAGCTTCTCGTCTTCCAGCAAGTAAGCTAGCGGCAGCAAGCCGTCCAAATAATAAGGCCCGCGCTCCCAGCTCTCCCCCTTGCCTCCGATCCAGCCGTTGTCCGGACCGACGTCCGGCCAATGCTCCTCCAGATGCCCCGTCAAACCGTCGGCTTGAATGCGCAGCTGATCGAGAAGCCATTGCCGCGGCTTGATCGCTCCCAGCGGCAGCGTTTCGAATGCCGTTCTTCTTCTGCCCATGACCTTATCTCCTCGCTTTTCTCCCAATCTCCCGGCCTTCTATCCGAATATATCACCGTCCGGGGGCCTGCGCCGATATCCGAACGCACACTGTTTTTGTCCGATCGCAACATGATGGCAGAGGTCAATGACGCAATTAGCCGTTATAATAAAAGGAAAATCCGCTAGCCCGGGAGGGAAACGAATGTTCCAATTTATATCTCCGCCTCTGCCGCACTTCATCCTATGCGGAGAAGACACCTACCCGATCGGCGGCAAGCACGCCGACCGTTCCGGCATCGGCGTCTTCGATCTGCTGCTCGTGACCCGCGGCTGCCTCCACATAGCGGAGGAGAACGTCCCGCTGACGATCGGCCCCGGTTCGTTCGCCCTGTTTCGGCCGGACCGCGCGCATCGGACGACGGAGCCCTGCCGGGAAGAGACGCATTTCTATTGGGCCCACTTTCAGACGCTCGGCCTCTGGGGCGAGGCCGAATCGGAAGAACCGGCCGGCGGCTCCGGACCCGAAGAAACGTATCGCGCCATGGATCAGTTCGCGATTTATTTGCCCAGGTCCGGGACGCTGCCTTCCCCCGAACCCGCCTTCGCTCAGCTTCGCCAACTGTCGGCGATGCAGGAAGATTCGTCAGCCCCCTCGCATTGGCGGCGGCAGCTGCTGTTCCAGGAGCTGCTGCTTCGGCTCCGGGAGGAGACGAAGCTTCCTCCGGGCAGCTCCTATCTGACGATCGCGGACGAGGCGGCCGCCTTCCTGCGCCGAAATTACAAGGCGGCCTTCACCTACCGGAAGATGTCCGACGCGCTTCATTTTCACGCCAACTACATCTCCCTCTGCATGAAAAGGGTGTACGGCTGCACGCCGCTCGACTATTTGACCCGCTACCGGGTGGAGCAGGCGAAGCGGCTGCTGATCGACACGAACGAGGCGGTCGGACGGATCGCCGAAGAATCGGGCTTCGGTTCCTTCCCCTACTTCGTCCGCTGCTTCGGCCGGCTGGCCGGCATGACGCCAGCGGCGTTCCGCAAGCAGTTCCGGGAGAGATGAAGATAGCGGAAGAAACAAAAAAAATACGACACCTCCACGGAAAGAACCGGTTCAGGTGTCGTATGCTCTCGTCGAAATCCGATAATGGCTAAATTCGAACCCCGAGACTCTTGGACTTTATGTCCTTGTCCGGATTTATGATTTGCGGCAAGTTTTTCACGCTGCTGATCATGGGAGAATGGCATAGATGGCAGACGGGCACGTCCGCGAACGCAAAGTCGTCCCGAATCCAGCCGTTGCATTCCTTATTCTCGCACGTCCAAATCTTGGTGTCCTCGTGAGGGAGATCTTCTACCGGTTTGCTTCGATAAGCCATGGTGAATTCCTCCTTAAAATCGATTGGCCTGTTATTTCGGCATAAAACAAAAATTCACATGATGAGAAAGGTTCCCGCGCGCAAGTGAACCCTTTGCAACATGTGATTTAAAGACTAAATATAACACAAAGTAATGCATAAAGCAAACGAATGTGGTATTCTAAAGCTTATATTGTTGGAAGAGGTGATTCGACTGAAGAAAAAAAACAAACCGATTTCATTTGACGAGTTGTTGAAAGAGCTGCAAGGAGCAAAGTCGTCCGAGGGCGAGCAACGGCAGGTTGCCCTGGAGGAATTGTTCAACGAAGCTTTCATGAGCCGCTGCTCTTCCCTTAAGAGCTTTGAGGAATTTCTCCATAAAGGAAATTTTACGGCCAAGACGCAAGAGGACCTGAACAACATCCCCGACGAGCTTATGGACCGGCATGTGGACCGGGAAACCCACTTTACGAATTGGAAAGCGATGCTCGACCAAGCGACTGCGGAATATAACGGCTAATAGGCGGGAACCGGCCCGGCCGATAACGAAGCGGAGGAGCGCGAAGCTTATCCGCTCCTTACCGTGCCAAAAACCTCCGTTACATCGGGTCCTCCCGGAGGGAGCGAGTCGATGCACGCCAAAAGAGGCGCTCCCGGCCGATGCCGGAAGCGCCTCTAATTGGAGCGCTATTCCGTTCGCTCAGGATACCGCGACCGGCACGCCGCCCTGATCGGCCGAGCGGATCTCCGCCTCGACGATCGCGATCGAGCCGACCGCGCTCTCCGGCGTGCACACCGACACCGGCTTGCCGCTCGCGACTGAATCGAGGAAATACTTGAGCTCGCGATAGTAGCCCATATCCGGCGACAGTTCGGCGGCAAAGCCCGTCTCCCCCGCCGGATGCACCTTCAATTCGTCTCCGGCCAGCACGAGAGTGGCTTTCTCGAAGTTGACCCGGAACGTCATCGAGAAGCCGACATCCCCCTGAAGCGACCAGTCGGCTTGGGCATTCACCACTTTGCCGTCCGGGTAGGCGTAGTTCGTCGAGACGGTGTCGTATGCGCTGCCCGGGATGACGTTGCGGGCGATCGAGGATACCCGCTCCGGCTTGCCGAACAGCCAATGGATCATGTCCGTGTCGTGAACGTGCATGTCCAGCATGCAGCCCCCGCTGCGCTCTCCGTTCAAGAACCAGCCCTGCGGCGCGGCGGAGCCGCGGAAGAAGGATCCCGCCGTCACGGCGCCGTATCTTCCGTCTTCGACGCACGCCTTCAAATATTCGTAAGCCGGCCAGAAGCGGAGGCACTGCCCGATCATGAGCGTCTTGCCCGTGCGGGCCGCCGTCTCCGCCATCTTGCTGGCTTCTTCCAGGCTTCGCGCCATCGGCTTCTCGCACATCACGTGATATCCCCGCTCCAGCAGGCCGCAAGTCAATTCGGCATGCAGATCGGTCGGCAGCGTAATGTCCACGACGTCGAGCTCTTCCGACGCCAGCATCTTCTCGATGTCGTCGTACAATTGGAACGGCGACAGGTCGTACACCTCTTGTTCCGTGGCGATGTTGCCGTTCGCCTTCGAGTTTTTCAGCTGCTCGATCTGCACGTCGCAGATGGCGACGAGCCGGAAGTCCGCTCCTTCCTCCATCAGCCGAACGTAGTTGTCGAAGTGCATGCGTCCCATGAAGCCGAAGCCGACCAGCCCGATTTTCAACATGTCAGTTCCTCCCCAGTATCGCGTCCATCGCGCCGGACGTATTGAAAATGATTTGTTCCGAGTGGTGGTTGTAAGGCGGAATCATCTCCGCGGTCACGTAATTGTCGTAGCCGATCGCCTGAAGCGCCGCCACGACCGCCGGGTAATCGACGTCGCCCGCCAGCAGGTCCACGAATCCGTGCAGTCCGCCCGCCTGACGGCGGTAGTCCTTGAAGTGAACTTTCTTGATCCGATGGCCGAGAATGCGGATCCAGTGCTCGGGATAGCCGCTGTACACCGTATTGCCGACGTCGAAGTAAGAGCCGACGAATTCGGAGCCGACCGCGTCGAGGAAAGAGCGCATCTCCAGCGGCGACAGCAGGAACTTGTTCCAGACGTTCTCGATGCCGATGGAGACGCCCGTCTGCTTCGCGTAAGGAGCCAGCTTCGAGATCGCGTCGAGCGCCCGATCGTAAGCGCGCTCGTAGTCGACCACTTCCGCGCCGGGAATGAAGTCCACGCCGACCGCCCCGGGAATGACCAGAATAGCGTCGACGCCGAGAACCGCCGCGAAATCAAGCTGCTTCTTGCAGATGTCGATCGCCTTCTCGCGGGTTGCCGCGTTCTCGCTCGTCATCGGATACGACCAGTAAAGGCCGGTCGCCAGACCCGCGATGCCGAGCTCCGCTTCCTCCAGACGGGCCAGGATGTCGCGAAGGTCCTTCTCCGTCGAGCCGAGCCCCAGCTCCCCTTCCTCGTTCAGAGACAGCTCGATGCCGTCGAAGCCGGCCTTCTTCGCCAGCTTGATGCAGTCCGCGACCGGCGTTCCGTCCCGGAACGACCAGATGTTGATGCCCTTTTTCATGCCACCTTCTCCTCCTCGTTATGAAAATCGAAAATGTCGCTTACGCCAGCTCAATCGTGCCGAATCGGGACGGGATATGGAAATTGATTTTCCCCGTCGGCCGCCATGCCTGAAATTCCCTTACACCCGCCGCGTCCTCGTCGATCCGGTAAAAATTCGCCCGCCACCGGACGCCCGAAACGAGCGGAGCCGCAAAGTGCGACGCGGGAATGGAGATCAGATACTCGCGGCAATCCGAATCCGTCAGGCGAACGGACGTCCGCAGTCCCTCCAGGTCCCACTCCTTGTCCAGCTTGGTGACGCGGTCCACACCGTCGTTCTCGACCCAAGCGTCGAACACGACGTTGCGGGGGCTGACTTCGAGCTCCAAGTACTTCCGGCCCAAGCCTTCCTCGTCGAGGAACAGTTCGACGACATCCTGCTCGTACAGCGGGTCGTCCCGGTTCTCGAACTTCGACGCCGCATGCGTATCCCGGCACAGGAAGCGGACGTAGAAGCGATCGGGGCTCCAGCAGCACTGCACCTGCGTCTCTTCCCGCGGCGGTTGGCCTGTCGCCGCGTGCGCCAGAAGAACGGAAGCGCATTCGCTCCAGTCGACCGTTTCATCTCCGCCTCCGGGGCGAACGAACCGGGCCCTCGGGCACGAATACAGTTCGGACAACTCCGCACTCTCCTTCATTTGACTGATTCCGTGCTATTGTCGGGGTCATGCGATTGTGCAATAATAGCTATATTGTAAAAGATCA
Organism: Cohnella zeiphila; assembly: GCF_014212055.1. Lineage (GTDB taxonomy): Bacteria > Bacillota > Bacilli > Paenibacillales > Paenibacillaceae > Cohnella > Cohnella zeiphila. Next base: position 57,360 of record NZ_JACJVO010000051.1, read on the forward strand.
GGTGCCGATTTTCTTTAGCGGGAAAAGCGATTATGTGGATCATTCCGTGATCCTGGATGGGAGGGAAACGTATGGAGTCCCGTTCCGACGGCGGCTATCCGCTGCAGCGGCGCGCGCCGTTCCGGGAATGGTCGCCAAGCGTCCACTACGCCCGGCATCAGCGGATGTCGACCGGCGTTTTGACGCAGCGGCGGCTCTACGATTTCGAACTGCTGTACGTCAGCCAGGGAGAAGCGGCGACGACGATGCGCGGGCAGCGGCATACGATCGCGGCAGGGCAGCTGATTTTCCTGCCGTCAGGCGTCTATCACCGCAACGAGGTCGTCTCGGAGCCGGAGGCCCGTTTCCTCGGCATCCACTTCGATTTCTTCGACGAGCTCGACATCCAGACCGAATCGGACATGATCGTGAACGAAGACTCGCCGCAGCCGGACAAGTTCGCCCGCGAAGCGCTGTCCGACGCCTTTCCGCCGCTGTCCTCCGCCGCCGTCTATACGGTTCCGCTCGTCTTCGTCCAGACGATGGAGCAGATCGTTCAGGAGTTCGCGATGCGGCCCGTCGGCTACGAGCTGGCGTGCAAGGCGCTTATGCTGAGCCTGCTCGCCCAGCTCGCGCGTCTGCCGCGCGGCCGGCCCGACGCCGCCTCCCCGCACGACCCGAAGCTGCAGGCGCTGATGACGGCGATCGAAGCCGAGCCTGCCCGGCCGTGGACGAACCGGGACGTGGCCGGCAGCCTCCATCTCAGCTTGGACCACGCGGCCAAGCTATTCAAGCAGGCGTCCGGCCTCTCTCCCGGCGAATTCGTCCATGCCGTCCGGCACCGCGAAGCCCGGCGGCTGCTGCGCGAGACCGACCTGTCGGTCGAGAGGGTCGGCGAGAGCGTCGGGTACGGCGACATCCACTACTTCAGCCGCGTGTTCCGCCGTCACGAAGGCATCTCTCCGACCGATTACCGGAAGCTGTCGCGAATTTTGTAATTCACGAATGGGAGGAAGCGGGCATGAAATTTTCCAACGGCATCGTGGCGAATGTCTCCGAAGAAGCATTATGGCTCGCATGGTCGGACGTGCCTTCATGGCCGAGGTGGGATACGGAGCTGATTGAAGCGGCGCTGGAAGGCCCTTTTGCCGCCGGAACTGCCGGGAAGATGAGATCGAAGAAGGGCGGCGTATGGTCCGCGTTCCGGATCGTGGAAGTCCGGCGGGACAAGGGCTACTCTTGCATCGTCCCCATGCCGGGAGGTGAGCTGCGGTTCGACCGCACGTTCGAGCGGATCGGCCCCGGCATGCTGCGCATCACGCACGATCTGATCTTCGGCGGAGCTTTAGGCTGGCTGTACGCATGGCTCGTCGGCCGGCCGACGAACAGGATCTATCCCGAGCTGCTGCGGCTGTTCGTCGAGGTCGTACGGGAAAAGGAGCAAGAGTTGAGAACGGATTGAGCCGTCGGAAAGTTGCCTCTCCGCAGCTCAATCCGCCATTTAGACCGATCTGCCGTCCGATCAGGTTTATTCGCTTACCGTCACCCGAACGGACCCTTGCCGGCGAACTCCGTCCAGCTCGACGGTCGTCGCTATGACCGCCGTTCCGGGGTTGTGCGCCTTCAGCCGATTTTGTTCGTCCACGTTGGCGATGTTCTCGTGATCGATATCGTATTTGATCTGGACTCCCGACAAATCCGCCCGGGTGCCGTCCGCATAGTAGCCTTGAACCTCAACCGGGACGGATTCGTTTTTCTTCAATTCCGTTTTCGGAACCGCGATCTTCACGTCGCTAAGCCAATACCGGGTGCGGGACAGCGGAATCGCGAACGCATCGCCGGCGGCAACGTCGTACACGAACCCTTTCGTTATATCCGCATTGTCGGCATAAGCCCGAATCAGGGTCGCATCGCCGAGGTCGAGCTCGTAGATTCCTTCTCCTGTCTGCGTCACTCCGCGAATGAGATAAGCGGCGTTCCGAACGCCGTCGTTCCGAACGTAAACGGTCTTCCCGATCAACCGGTTCGGATCTTCGCCTTGCAGATCCATTTGTACGGTCAACGTATTGTCCAGAGACAAGTCTTTCGTAAAATCGGCCACGGTGCCGGACAGGCGGGCGACGCCAGAGCTGGCAAACGAGGCCGGGCCGATTTTGCCGATGTAGGCGCCGTCATTCATATAGGTGAAGACGGGGAGCCCCTCCTTCTCCGAGTAGATTCCGAACGAGCCCTGGAAACGGACGTTACCGTCGACCGTATAAGCGGCGTCCGGATTCAAGGCGCTGACGATGTAATCGACTCGGCCGTCCTGCAGTTCCACCTTGACGGCGCGCACGTCATCGCCCGCCTCTTCGCCCGTATCCGCCGCCGTCACCGGTACGGCCGATATGCCGCGAACGAACCTCTGATCCTTATAAGGCTCGATCACCGACACGAACGTGCTGCTCAAGTCCTGCCCGCTCCGGTGCGCCAATAGATACGTCAAGCTTTTCGGATTGCCCGGCTTGTTCTGCGGCGGCACCCCGTCGGCCAGCGCGATGTCGTCGTTCTCGCCCACCATCGTCATACGCACGTGAATATCCTCCGGATTCTGCAGCACTTTCCACGTGTCCGTAATATGCCAGTCGACGCTGAACTGCGAGGAAGGATCGTTATCGCGCCGGACATTTTTCAGCCAGTGGTAGCCCGGCCCGGCATAACCGGATCCGGAGACGCTGTCGTCCGCCGGACGAACGCCGTATTCGACATCCGGGCCCGCATAGCTTCCCGTCTCCTGCGGCGTCAGATTCAGCCCTTCCGTCGTGACCGGTCCCTCTGCCGCATGGAAGCTGAACCGATGGTCGCTGCCCCCTTTGACCCTGAAAAAATCGATCGCATACGAATTCTCTTCGTCTACTTTGACCATTGCCGTGGTCCGCCGGTACAATTCCGTCTGCGGATATGCCTTTGGCGATTCCACGTCGACCATCTGAACCATCGGACTGTCGTCGTAATGGACGGGGGTCCCTCCGTACTGAGGCTGCTGCTTCGAATCGTCGACGACGACCGTGTTATGGCTGATCGTGTTCTGCACCCATTCGAACCGGTTGACGTCCGTGGCGTTCGCTTGCTCCGGATAGCCGAGGTCCGGCGCCAGATCCAATCCGAATCCGTACAGCCCGATATTCAGCGAATCCAGATGCCCGTGGCCCTGGCTTCGTCCGTAATACATCCAGGCGGACCGCCTGTTGTCGCCATCGTCCGTCTGCTCCCCGTCTCTCAATCCGGCGAAACCGTATCCGGTTAGATTGACGCTCTTGAGATCCAGCGGCCCCTCCGATTGAATGACCGATTCGATATCTCGGCTCACCTTCTCCGGATCCGGCGTGAAAATATCGGAGTGGATGCCGTCGGTTTTGTTTCCGTTCAGCATATACGCAAGCTGCGCATAGACCGGCGTTCCGAATTGTTCGAATGCTTTGATTGATTGCGCCTTGTCGACGAGCACGCCGGGCTGGCCCGTCGTCCCGCTGTCCCCGATCGACGGCGTATAGCTGCCCAGCATGACCAGCGGGTAGATGCCCTGGAACATCTTGCGGAACTTCACGTTCTGGTACAAGTCCGCCGCCGGATACTTGTCATAGCCGGCCAAAATATCCGCCGCCTGCATAAACGTGCCCAGCCACAAACGGTTGTAGCCCGGCGCGGCCTCGTTGCCGTTGCCGTCCCGGTCGACGTCGTTCACCATGCTGTACAGCACGTTGCCTCCCGTTACCTGGCGCGGAATCGAATTGACGAAGCCGCCCGGCCGGAAGACATAATCGAGCCACGTTCGGGTCTCGGGCATCGTGTCGAGAACGACGGCGGCCATCGCCAGAGCGCTCTGGTGGAACCCGTTATTGCCGCGGATTTGATCCCATTTCACGCCCGGATACACTTGCCGCAGAATGCCGTCTTCGATGCCTCTGCGCAATTCCGTTCCGTTATTCTTTAACGGAAGATCGAACTGTTCGCCCTTCGACTGCAGGAACGTGATCACTTCAGGGTCGTCGAATACGGGGAAGAAGGCGTCGTATGCCGTGACAAAGGACTTGACCAGACTCGTCTCCCAGATGGAACCGACGGCTTTGCCGTCGCCCGTGCCCCCGTGCGAGTTCACGTAGAGGCCCTTGTCGAAAGCGGCGACGTCCAGGGACGGATAGACATCGGCGATGCGGCTCAGCAGCACGGCCCCCGCTCTGGCGTATTGGGCGTCTCCGGTATAGACATATGCGTTCTGAAGAGCGCTCACGGCATTGTTGATCGCCGCCGTGCCTCCGTACCAGAGGAACCAATGCGCATAATAAGCGACAAACGTATAGCGTTTGCCGGTTGCGGGGTCCACCCAGCCATAGCCGTCGTCCACGCCCCACGTCGGCCCTTTCTCGGGATAAAGCGTATTGACGAGCAAGCTTTTGTCGGCCAGGTCGGGTTGGAAATCGCCGTGCGCATCCAAGCCGCTTTTGTAATAAGCCTGGAAGTCGTTCGTCGGAAACTTGTAGCCGCTGGCAGGATCGACGATTTTCCAAGGATCGTTCAGCGGATCGGCCTGCCAGGGATAGTTGCCGTACGACTTCAAATCGCCCGAGACCGGACTGAAGTTGCCGAGCAGTTGGTTGGTGTTGTAGCTTCGCGGAATATTCTGAGTCGGGACCAAATCCCATAGCCCCTCATATCCCATCGCCAAGTAGGCGTTCGCGCTGCTTACCGCGCTGTCGCGCTGCGATGCGGCCCAATCGAATTGCTGAACGTTCTGCCTCGCGGCCTCCTGCTTGGCCGGCGTATAGTAAGTGCTTCTTGTTTTGCTGCTCGCGACCGCAGACAGGTCCGTGAGAAGCAGGCGAACCGGGTACATCTTCGTTCCGGTGCCGTTCCCGACGCCGTTGCCCGGCGACTTGACGGACAGCGTGACGGTATGCTCGCCCGCGCTCAAGTCGAGCTGTTCCACATAAAGATCCGGCTTCGGATATTGACCGTTGATGCTGTAGAAGCTGTATTCGCCATACGTCGTCCCGTCGATGCTGATCTCCGCCGTTCCGCCGTCGGCAGCGGTCATGCCGCCGAGTTCGATCCGGTAGCGTCCGGCAGACGGCACCTCGAAGCGGAAAGTTCGTGCGGGCGCAGCCGCCGTGGAATCGATCGCTAGCCCGGTCCCGGCGGCGCGGACCGCCGGTTCCGCCGCGGGGTCGCCCTCCAGCGTCGCTGCCGGGTCGGACGAAGCATCGCCTGCGACGAACGGATAGACGGTCGTATCGGCCATGACAACCTCCTCCTCGTCTCCGGTCTGGGGAATGTCGGCTGCCCTCGCCTTCGTGCCGACGGGGATGACAAGCGTCAAGATGAGAGCAACGATAAGCATTCGTCCGGAATTCCATAATCTCATTGATTTCCCTCCTCGCCATTCTTAACGGCCTCGAATCGAAATCGCTCGTTCCTCCTGCGTGCGAGATTCGTAGATGTGAAGGGGAGCTAAGCCGGCTTGCTTGTTCGGGGTGAGGACATCACCTCCTTCTTCTCTCGATAACTGTTGATATATGTATCATACCTGTATTTAAAATGCTATCCCAATCTCTTGGTTTCGTCAAGAGATTAAGAAACGGACGACGACACTTTCGGAGAAGCAAAAAAAAAAAACGATCCCCGGACGCTTGGGAGCATCCGGGGATCGCATTCGCAATGAAGTTGTATTGAAAGGTGCGCGGTGACAAAAAGCGCATTGCCGGGATCAGCATCCGGCTGACGGCCAGTTAGAAGCGAACGGAAACGCTAACGAATTCCAGAGACGCTATTTCTGCAAAACCTAGGTTGGGTTAAATGTAACGAATCGAGGAACCCTTATCGGGGCGGATAATAGCCATTAGCCGAATGAAATGGGCAAATAAGCTATCTGCGATTCGTTAGAACGCGAACCTCTTTCTATTTCGCCAAATAAGATCGTATCGTTTCGTTAGCAAGCAAAGCCGGATTATTACGAGTCGATCCGCATGATCATCTCTTCCAGCGTCCGTACCCGGACGAGAGAAGCTCGCAGCAAGCCGAGGCCGATCTCCGGATACAACCGGACGAGCCGGGTTACTTCCTGCTGGCGAAGCGTCAGCACCTTCACTTCGCCGAAGAAAGCCTGCGCCGTCACGGTCGAAGGCGAACCGTCCAGCGCCGACGTGGCGCCGCACACTTCGCCGGGACCGATCACGCCGAGCGTCGCTTCCCATCCGGCAGCCGACACGCTGCTCAGCTCGACGTTACCGGAGACGATCACGTACATCGCCTCGTTCTTCTCGCCCCGGTTCAAGAGCCGCGCCCCGTCCGGGAACGTCATCTCCCGCGCCGCGCCGGCGATCAGCCCCAGCTCTTCCAGCGACAAATCCGCGAAAAACGGCACCTTTTTCAAATAGACGACCTTACTCAACCGCCCCAGCACATTCGGTTCGTCCGCCACGTCCGTCCGCTCCTTTCCGCTTGCCGAGCTTGCCGCAATCTCGCTTCGCCATTCGTGCGTCTCGCCTGCGGCGAACCCGCTGCGCCCTTTCCCCGCTTCCGCCGCCAATTCCCGCCACCAGTCGTCGGCGGAACGGGCGGCGTCCGCCAGCAGCTCGAGCGCCCGCTCCGGCGGGACATCCCCGGCGGGGTCCGCTTCCCGCTGGAGGAACGCCGCCAGCTTCTGCGACAGCTTGCGCTCGCCCAGACCTTCCGCCAGCACCTCCAGCCCGCTGCCGCGAACGTCCTCGTCTTCGGCCGCGATCGCCTGCCGGACGGACGAGGCCACCTGCTCGTCCGCGAGCCTCCCCATCACGCTCCACGCCGCCTCTTCCGCGATCGCCGCCAGCTCCCGGCTGCGCAGCGCCGCCAGCTCGGCCAGCTCCGGCCGGCCGACGGCCGCGAACGCCTGCGGATAGACCGCCTCCTCCTCCGCCGCTTCCAGCCGATTCGCCGCTTGCTCCGCCAACCAGCCTCGCGTCTCTTCCTCCGGCAGCAGCGCCGCAAGAACGGTCACCGCGGCCTGCCACGTCTTGGGCTGCGCTTCCGGCAAGCAGCCGCGCAGCGGATTCGTCGCGCCCTCCCCCATCTCCGTAAGCGCCCGGACCGTTACCCGGCAGAGCTCCTGGTCCGCCGTCGGCAGCCGTTCCAGCAGCAGCGGAATCGCTTCGAGCCGGCGCAATGCGCCCAAGCAAGCCGTCGCCGCCACGCGCACGGACGGATGCGGGTCGTGCAGGAGCTCCAGCACCTGGGGCGCGAACCGGACCAATTCCAACTCGGCCGCCACCCGGCAGATCGGCACCGCCTGCTCCCCGCCTTCGCCGAGAATCCGCTCGATCACCTCGTAGCAGGCCGCATAGCTCACTTCGTTCTCGAGCAGATACATCGCCTTGACTGCTTCCGCCACCACCTCGGGGCGAGGATCCATCAGCTTCAGACGCAGGAAGAAAAAGGCTTTCTCGGGCATATGCTTCATCTGCGCGAGCTTGCGCACCGCCACCGCCCGCACGTCCGGATCTTCGTCCTCCAGAACCTGCGCGACCTTGATCATCGCATCCAGCTCCGCGCCCGTCAGATTGAGCGCCCGAAGGGCCGCCAGCCTTACCCTGGGGCTCCCGTCCCCTAGGCGCTCGAGAACGTCCGGCAAGTAGCGCGGATCGTCGACCGCCGCCAGAATATCTAGCGCGATTTCGCGTGCCTCCTCGTCCGGCAGGCGCAGCATCGCCAGCACCGCGCCCATCGCCCGGGGGCTTCGCGCCAGTTCGCGAAGCGAGTCCGCTTGCTCCCGCTCTTCCGCTCCGATGGCACGCACGCTGCCGACGAGGGACCGGATGTACAGCTGGCGGACAACCCATGACAGCGCCAGCATCGCCGCGGAGACGCATGCGCCGACAACCGCCAGAGAAGGGAAGCTCCACCCGAGCCCGCTGTGCAGCAATTGCATTCCCGAGCCGAGCACGATGCCGAGGAACGAGGACAAGCCTTGAGCCGCGAACCGGTAGCCGTCCCGCATATGCAGCGGAAGCGTCTTGTAGAACAATTGGTAGGAAGGCTCCGCCGAATAATAGACGAGCACGTTCGTCAGCATGTACGCGCCGGACACCGCGACCATGACAAGCGGCGTATCGAACAAGGCGAATGCCGCCGCGAACGATATCGCGTAAACGGCCGCAATACCGACCAGCATGCCGCTCGCGCCCAGCTTCGCCGTCAGCTTGCCGGAGACGAGCTGCAGCAAGAACGCCAGCGTGAACAGCAGCGTGGACACGACGCCGAACATTCGCGCGAACGACGCCTCGTCCGGATAACGGGCGTGCGCCGTATTCATGAATACATATTCGATCAGAAAATAAAGCGCGGGCATGATCGACATCATGCCCAGCACGCCCAGCAGAAAGGGAGAACGAAACGTTCCCCGGAAATACGAGAATGAAGAGTTCGAGCCCTCTTCCTCTTGCGTCTGAACCGACTGCAGCGTCAGCGGCACGAGGAACCTCGCGATCACTTTGCGATAGTTGAACGCAACCGCGGCAAGCAGCAGCGGCCCGATCGCGTAAACGATGTCGGCGCCGAGAGGGCTGACCGCCTGCGTCGCCAGCCCGCCGATCACGCCGCCGAGCGTCGCGCCCGACACGAACACGGGCATCAGCCGCTTCGCCTGATGCGTCGGACAGACGTCGACGGCCAGACTCCACAGCAGAATCGTCTGCTGCCGAACGACGAAGTTGGACGTGATGAACAAGATGGCATAATAGAATCGAAAGTCCCAGCCCGCCCCGCGAAACGCAAGCAGCACCGCCGCGTTCGCCGCTACGATCGCCACGAGCGCCGCGTACATGAGCCGCATGAGCGACGCCTTGGACAGCTTGCCGGCGAGCCGGCTCATCGCCCACGCCTCGAACGGCAGAATGACCGCTTCCGCCATGTATACATAAGGCAGGTAGGAGGCGCCCAGACGCTGGTTGAACAGCGTCATGAAGCCGTTATAATTGAGAATCTCGGCAATGCCGCAGACGAGAAAAATCGGCGTCATCAGCCAAAGCTTACGCCGATCCTCCGCCCGGATGCCGAGCTTTTTTTCTATCGTTATCCAAGCCATACTCTCTCTTCGCTTTCTCCCGCAGCCGGCGGTCAGTTCAGGCTGCGGGCGTAAATCAGCCGGTCTTCACCGTCGTAATAGTAATCCGGCAGCCGCCCGGCCAACCGGAAGCCGTATTTGACGAACAGCCGCTGTATCGTTTCGTAAGGAGGCAAATCGCACGTGTAGGTGACGACGTAGCGGGCGCGAATTTGCCGCAAATAAGCCATCATGCTCTCGATCAGCGCCGCGGCGATGCCGCCGCCCCGATGCGACCGGTGTACGACGATATAATCCCAGCTGTAGCCGCCCGTCCGCTGCTCGTTCTCCGCGATGCTGTTGACTCCGATCACCTCGCCCGCCTCGTCGGTGACGTACCAGAACACCGACTCTCCCCGCATCGCCCGGAAGGGCAGCGTTTTGAAGTGCTCCTCTTCTCCCGGAGTATGCCTCGTATCGTCGAACGAATCCGGCGAGAAGAAGAAATCGACGATCCGGGCGGCCTCTTCCGCCGTGCTAAGCCGCTTTATGCGATAAGTACCGGCAATCATCCGACGCACCTCCAGACGTTCCTTGCTTGTCCGTTTCCCGGTTTCCCGGACGCCCGGTCAAACCGCCAGCGTGCCGTTCCAGCCGGCCGAGGTGCCTTTCTGGAAATACTCGTCGCACAGGAAGAAATACAGCTTGGCCGCTTTGTCCTGCCTGTTCATCTTGAGCACCTCGACGAACGTCTCGCGGGCATCGAAGAACCGGCCTTCCTGACAAAGCTCGAGTCCCCGCTCGAACAGCGCCTTCGTTCGTTCCTTCGCCTTGCGCAGCGGTTCGGGATCTCCTTCGAATACGTCGATCAGCTCGACCGCCTCCTCCATCCCGTCGGGACGGATACGCCCGAGCGAACGGTGGCCGTACCGCTCCGGATCGCGAAGCTGGCCGAAGAAGTCCTTCGTCACGAGAATGGACGCCCCAAGCGTGTCGGTTATCTGCTCGAGCAGCGTGGTTCGCTGCACGTCGTCGGAGATGACGTTGCTCTCCCAGCGCATCTCCTCGCCGATAATGCCCATCATAAGCGGTCCTTTGTGCATCGCGATGCCGATATCCACCGTTGCGAAGCCGGACCTTTGGCGATGTTCGTTGTACGCGGTGAGTTCCTGCCGGATGGCGACCGCGGCGCGAATCGCCGCTTCCGGGTGGCCGGGGAATAGCGACATGAAGCCCGCCCCCGAATATTTGCTGATCAGGCCGTCCTCCTTGCGGACGATAGGACCGAAGCGCTTCAGGAACGAATTCATGAAGTTGAAATTTTCCTTGGGCGTAAGCGTTCGCGACAGCTGCCGGAAATCCCGCAGGTTCGCCACGAGAACGGTCATGTTCTGCTGAACCTGGTCGCCCAGGCGAACGTCCAGAATGCCCTTCTTGCCGAGCGCGCGGAAAAACTGCTGCGGCACGAAACGGTAAGACGCCTCGCTGAACGAGGTAATGTCCGCTATGTACTGCCGGATGTAGCGGGCCATCCGGTTGAACTGCTCGCCGAGATCGCCCACCTCGTCGCGGCTGCGGATCTTGACCTCCGCGTCCCAATTGCCGCCGGCCATATCCATGACGCTTCGGCGCAGTTTGCGGATGGATGTCAGCAGCAGGAAGTTGAGCGCCGCGATCACCGCGAGCAGGACGGACGTGATGATTACGATATTTTCGATGATATTGCGGTAGATCTTCTGATTCTCGCGCTCCAGCACGCTCATGTCGCGGCCGGTCTCGTATATGCCGACGATCTTGCCCGCGCTGTCGTAGACGGGGCCGATGGCGTACAGCCACTTCCCGTCCGCGTCCTCCCACTGGCCGTTGCGCACGACTCCCTGGGTCAGCACTTCTTCGTTCTCTTCGCTTTTCTCGAACGGCTTGAACATGTTGACGCCGTCGTCATCGTCCATCACAATGTAGAGCTGCCCGTCTTCTACTTTATAAAGCGTGCTGTAAAGCCCTTTGCGGTCTTTCGCGTCCTCGCCTTCGAACAGGAAGTTCATCCGGCTCTTGATCGCCTGGTAATCGGCGTTGCCGTAATCCTCGGGCGACCGGAGCCGGTCCAGCGCATCGCCGTCGATCAGATGCTGGCCGTTGCGGGCGAGCAGCGACAGCTCGCTTTGCATTTGGGATTCCATTCGCGAGGAGAAGCTGTCGTAAATAAAGTTTGACAGCAGTATCATGCAGACGACGATAACCGGAACGATGACGGCGAGCTGCTTCAGGAACAAGGGAAAGCGCCGGCGGAACAGATGAACGTATGCGTGCCGCGCGGCGAAGGCGAGCAGCAGCGCCCCGGCCGACAGCCCGATCCACAGCAGCCAGCGCCCCCGGATGGCCGAGCTCTCGTAGGTCGTCTGCGAGACGATCCCTGCCGCGCCCATCATCGCGTTCAGCCGCAGCAGCCGGTCGTTCAACGCGACCGCGAGGCCGCCGTCCGCGGCCTTTCTCGCGTCCATGATCTCATAGCTGTCGAGACCGGGCGCGTCCTGCTCCAGCATCGCCTCGTCCACGACCGTCTTCAGGCTCGACGGGTCGCCCGGCGCCATCGACATGACGCTGTTCAGCAGCCGGTCGACGAACAGCAGCTTGCCGGACGCGTCCACGGTCAGCAGCTCGGGAAAATTTTTGCGCGTGCGTTCCATCGTGTCCAACGGATAAAGGAGGGTGCTCGTCCCGTCTTCGCCGACCCGGAAGATAGAGCCGCGCTTCGTCGTATAATAGATTTGGCCCGGCTGGGTGCCGGTTACTTCCGATAAGTAACGGTCCGGCGGCAGTTGGAACGAGAACGCCTTCTCCGGCGGGCTCCCGTCCAACCGGACGCGGCGAAGCGTGACCCGGTCGCTGTTCGCTTCGAAGAAAGAAAGTTCCCCGCCTTGCACCTGCAGCCCTTTGATCTGGCCGATCCGCAGGCTTTTGCCGTCTCCGGGACGTTCGTAGAGCACCTTCTCCCGGCGCCCCGATCCGTCGTAAAGCACGATCTGCTCGTCCGTTACGTACAGGCCGTACGGGTCGAGCACCGTGCGAAGGGCCGCGATCTGCCCGTCCGGCGCGGCCGCCGCTTCGGTAAAATCGCTGCGGTTCCCGCTTCCGTCCCCGCGGTTCGGAATGCGGAGCCGCAGCGAGCCGTCGGACGCGATCCGCAGGATCTCCTGCTTGGAAGAGCCGATCGCGACAAGCGAACCGTCCGTATCCGGCGCGACCGCGGACAAGTTGGAGACGGGCTGCTCGGTCTTCCAAGGCGCGGCGGTCAGCCCTCCGTTCTTCGTCAATCCGTATCCGGTCAAACCGATGATAACCAGAGCCGCAACCAGCAGCACAACGGATATTTTCCTCATGACCCCAACGCCCGCTTTCTCATTCATCTCGCTCGTGAAATGCCATTGTCCGCTGCAAAACCTGATGCTTCCATCCTACTATATTTTTCGACAGATTACACTCCCTTTCCTATTTAAAATGACAATTACAGCCATATGGTGTAGTATAATTTGAGGATAATTCTATCGAAAAGAGTGAGAGCGGACATGGGTCAATTCGTCTGCGGCGGCGCAACGCTGAAATGCTCGTTCGGCGTTGCGCCGAGCGTGCTTACGGTGCTTCCCGCGAACGGCGTGCTTACGAAGATGCCGTATGCCAATATCATGGACAGCAAGCCTCTCGTCAACATTCTTCCGTTCGGCATGTGCCAAACGTTATCGAACCCGGCCGTTGCGGCGGCGACCGCCGCCAAGTCCGGCGTTTTTACGCCCGCGCCCTGCGTTCCCGCCGTTTCGATGCCTTGGGCGCCCGGCTCCCCCACCGTCTTGGTCGCCAACATGCCGGCCTTGAACAACTCGTCCAAGTGCATGTGCAGCTTCGGCGGCGTCATTGAGATCGTAAATTCCGGACAAGTGACGGTGCAGATGCCCTGATGATCGAACAAATTCTCAAACCCTTTATCCGCCCGATTCAGAAAAAAATCATGAGGCCGATCCGCAAATCGGCGATGCTCCCCAAGCTGATCGCCCGCTGGCTGATCTCCTGGGGCAAGACGATTCTTGGAACCGGCCTTCGCTCGCTGGATAACTACTGGCGGATCGGAAGCTATTACGTCGCCAAGAAGCTTGTCGTGCTGACCGCGCTGATCATTCTCGTCATCGTCTATTTCGGCTGGATCAATCCGCCTAAATTCGTCGACAAGTGGTTTGCGCGAACCCCGGTCGTTGCCGCGGCGGCAGCCGAATCGAAAGGTTTTACCGGTACCGCCAAGGTGAAAGATGCGGACGGCAACGTCATTTATGTCGGCGGCCTAAAGGACGGACTTTATTCGGGCGCGGGCAAAATGTACGCCCCCGACGGCACCCTGATCTATGACGGAAGCTTCGACAAAGGCATTCGCGCGGGAACCGGCGATGCGTACGGCACGGACGGCGTCCTGCTCTACCGGGGCGGCTTCGCGAACGACCAGTACGACGGCGACGGCATTCTGTTCGCCAAGGACGGCAGCGTCCTCTATCAGGGGAAGTTCGCCGCCGGACAGTACGACGGGGACGGCACGCTGTACTCCGCCCCGGACGTCGTCAAGTACGCCGGCGCCTTCGCCCAAGGGAAGTACCAAGGCGACGGGAAGCTCTACGACGACGCCGGTACGCTCTTGTACGAAGGCGCATTTAACGCAGGCGGATACGAAGGAGCGGGCAAGCTCTACCGGCCGGACGGAACGGTCCAGTACGAAGGGACGTTCGCGGCGGGCTCTCTCTCGGGCGACGGCACCGAATACTATCCTTCCGGCGTCGCGAAATACAAGGGCACGTTCCAGCTCGGACAATACCACGGAACGGGCTCGCTCATGAACGAGCAAGGCGTCGTCGTCTACACGGGCGCATTCGCCGGCGGGCAGAAGGAAGGCGAAGGACAAGCGTTCGGCGACGACGGCGCGCCGCTGTACCAGGGCATGTTCCGCGCCGGACAGTACGAAGGCGTCGGTTCGCTGCTGGACGCGGACGGGGCGACGGTTTACAAGGGCTTTTTCCGCGCGGGCAAGATCGACGCGGGCGGCTTCCTCGGCCTGACGCTGGCCAAGCTGCAGGAAACGCTCGGCGATCCGGACGCTCCGGCGGACGGCGGAGGCAATGCGGCGATGGGCGGCTCCGATGGCGGCGGCGATAGCGCGGGCGGCAGCGATGCCGGAAGCGCGGGCGGCAATGATGCAGGCGGCGAAGGCAGCGGCTCCGGCGGCGGAAGCACGGATAGCGGCGCGAGCGATGGCAGCGCGGGCGGCGACGGCGGCACTTCCGACAGCGGCGATGCCGGAAGCGCCGGAGCCGGAACTGAAGCAGCGGGAGGAACCGGAACGGCTCCCGCTTCCGGCGGAACCAGCTCGGAGGCGGACTCATCCGCAAGCGGTACGTCAACGCCGAACGCCGGAACGAAAACCCCGGCCGCGGCCGTTTCCAATCCGCCCGGCAAAGCCATCTCGGAGGCGGCAGGCGCGGCGGCGGCGACTCAATCGTCCAGCAAGGATGCTGGTTCCGAGACTCCGGCGGCACCTTCGCCGGCTTCGCAGTCGAACGCTTCAACCCAATCGCAACCGACTTTCTCAGCGGATTCTACGTCTTCCTCGTCTGAAGGAACGAATTCATCCGCCGCGGGAACGGGGAGCCCGGCAGGTTCCGGAAGCGGAAGCTCTTCTTCTCCGGACGGCTCGGCGGGTGACGGCACTGCGGATGTCGCCGATTCCGGCGATTCGGCCATCGCGGCGGACGCGACTCCGACCGAACAGCAGCTCGTATACGGAGCCAATCAATTGTCGTTCGAGCTGACGCCCGACCCGGACAATCCGGAGTCCTACTCCGTAACCGAAGTCCGAATCTGGAACAAGACCGTGCTTGCCGACTTGGTCGCTCAGCTCCAGGCGGACAAAAACGCCGGCGTCAAGCAGCCGGTCGATGCCGACCGGTACGAGATGTGGCACAAATGGAACGGCCGCTGGGCTATCGTTCTATACAATAAAGACAAACCCGTCCGGGCGACGATCCGCCCCTGGGACGGCACCTGACAAAAAGCCCGGCCTTCCCCAAGGCCGGGCTTCTCTGCACCGATCATCCTAGCTTTTATGCAGCCGCAAGTGCACGAAGTGAACTTATAGCGTCGAAACCGCCGCTACAGGCACTGGTAACTGCATGCTGCGAACTTACAGCGCGGCAACCGCCGCTGCCAACACCTGTAAGTGCGTGCTGCGAACTTACAGCACAGCAACCGCCGCTGCCAACAACTGCAAGTGCATGCCGCGAACTTACAACGCGGCAACCGCCGCTGCCAGCACCTCCATGTGCTCGAAGTATATTGCTGCGCTGGCAGCGGCGCCCTAAACATTCAGCGGCGCTGATCCGGATACGCCCAGAAGGGGCCGGACGTAACGAATCCTATCGACTTTAAGGGACAGAATAAGGCCGTTTGCCGGATTCAATGGGCAAATAAGCCTCCTCCGATTCGTCCCTCGTATTTTAGAGATAATCTCACGAATGCTCACTCATTCGCAGGATTTCGTTTTCGGCGAGAGACCGGAGCAGACCCGGGGGCTTGCGTGCGGCGTGCCATCCGCACCGTCTGCCGAAGCCATGGGAGCTAATGCCTCAGCGCTGCCTGTATTGCCTTCAGCAGCTCAAATCACTCCCTCACCAACAAAAACAACAGACCGGAAGCGGATGCCCCCGGTCTGTTGTTTTTTCCGGCAACGCCGTCTACGAATCTTCTTCCTTCGCCGCCGCGGCCTCGGCCATCGCGTGGCCGATCACAGCGCCCGCTGCCGCGTCGGCCGTGCCGGGCTGCAGCTTCTTGAACGCCCACCAGCGGACGCTCAGCTTCTGGGCTTCGGTCGCCTCGATCAGCTTCATGCCGATGCGGAAGCTGCCGCTCGCCGGATAAACGATCGTGCCGAACCGCACGTTCGGAACGTCCGCCTCGTAATCCGTCCCTTTGAAGACGTCGGACGAATCGTAGTACACGAACGCGCGCCCGTCGGTATGCTCCTCCAGCCCGACGACGAGCGTAACCTGACCCGCTCCGAGGCCGTGAAAGATTTCGTCGGTGACGAAATTGCGCAGCCCCCGCGAGAAAAACCGTCTGGGCGTCTTGGCGGTCGCGTCCAGCGGAACTTCGACGACGCCGGTCGCGATCTCGTCCTGAATCGCCTGAGGCTTCGGAATTCCGAGCTTGAACTCGAACGCGTTGCGCTCCGGATGATACGTGACGCCAAGCTCCGGCTTCGCGCCGTAGTCGACGTCGTACGTCTGGGCTTCCGCATAGAAGCGGTTCAAGGACGCGCCGCGCCCTGTCAGCGCCATCCGCTGCATCAGCGACGCGTTCGGGATGTACTCCCCGAACGGCACCCGCTCGACCTGCTCGATGATATAGGTCGGACCCACCTGCAGCAGCCCGATCTTCGCCAGGCACACCTCCCGGTCCGCCGATCCTTCCGCCGCCTGGTCCAGCGAACGCTCGTACCAGTCCTTGAGCACCCGCTCCATCGCGGGCTTCGATACGATCTCCGAGGAGTGGACGGCGGCATGGTCGATCGGAATGCGGTTGTCTCCGATGAACAGTTCGATCGCTTCCGCCGGCAGCCTCAGCTTGCCGAGCGTGCCGGGGCGGTCCTGCACTTTGACGCTGTACGTATGACGATATTCCGTCTCCTGCCCTTCTCCCGGCTCCACGAAGGAAACGCGGTTGCCGTCATAGCCGACCGGATCGAACCCGTCCGCCTCATAACCGAACGACACGCTGACGCGCGGCGTCTGCAGCGTCTTCTCGACGACCAGCGTCACGTCGACGACGTCCCCCGGATTCACGTATTTCGGCATCCGCTGCGACACCCGCACGTTCGCGTCCTGGTGCAGGATCACGACGTCCTCCAGCAGCTGTACGTTCTCGAACGTTCTCGGATCCGGAGCCTCCTCCTTGACGAACAGCCGATAGGATTCCAGAAGCCGGTTGTACTCGCCCACTTCTTCTCCGCGGACGGAGGAATTGCCGACGGAATGCACCGGCTCCCGGCCTTTCTCGTCGTAGGCGACGTAGAGGTAGACGTTCTTCTTGTACTCGTTGTTCGTGAAGCCGTCGATCATCGACAGCTTGAGCGTCACCGGCGAGGGCACGACGATCTCCCGCCCGATGTAATCGATCGCCAGCCCCATCTCGACCGTAATCGTCTTGTCGTCGACGGCGACCACCTGCATGCCCGCCACGACGCCGCTTCCGAACAGCAGACGGTTAAGCAGCCGCCTCTTGTCGTTCAGATACTTTTGCTCGGATTCGAAATCCCGGACGGTCAACAGCTTCCCATAGAAATACCGGTTCCGTTCGAACGGGAACATTCTCGCGTTTTTCACCTGAAGCCCCTCCTTGCCTGCGCTTATAATCGTGCCAAACGGCACGTCATTCCAATTCGGAATCCATCTCCAGCCGCGTATGCGAGTCCAGCCTGCGGTTCATGTCGAGATCGACGAGCAGCGTATCGTTCGGCATGAGCCGGTCCGACCGCAAAGTGAACAGCGACGGTTCCGCGAGCACCGTGTTCATGCCGAGGTACGTGTGCAGATCCAGGTACATCCACGGCTGGAGCCAGACCAGCTTGGCTTCGGTGTGCGCGGGCTTGAAGTCGTCGATCAGCCGCCGAAGCAGCACTTTCTCCTTCTCGCTCGGCGCCTGATCCCGATGCAGAAGAACCGTGAAGGTGAACGGATCGTCCCCGTAAAGCCGATCGACCAGCCACCGGAGTTCCGCCTTGTCGCGCAATGATTTGTACTGGTACGATTCGACGACGATCGGAACCATTCCGGTGCAAATCTCGACCGCTTTTTCGATGCCCCGCTTGGTGCCCCGGTACCGATACAGTTCCGGCGCGATGCGCAGAAAACGCCGAACCCACTCGTCCGTCCAGCTCTCGTCGATCTCCATGCCGAGCCACGACGCGAGCCAGCGCAGCGATCCGCCGCTTGTCCGTTCCCGGTCGAATTGCCGCGGCATGGCGTCGATCTGCTCCTCGACGCTGTCCAGCAGCGTGGCGAACAGCGACAGGTACCGTTCCAGAAAGTCGCGGCTCGAAGGCTCTTCCTGATAAACGGCGGGAAGGAAGGCGAGAGGCGATTCTCTCGGAAAATAAACCCGCATTCGCGCAAGCGCCGGCGTCAGGCGCTCGCTGCCGATCCACTCGATCTGCAGCCACAAATAACGTCCCTTGGCGCCGAAGAACAGCGCGTCCTGCGGATTGACGACCGGCTCCGACCAATAGGGCGCCAGCGCGGAGCGTTTTTCCTCGAAGGAAATATCGCTTCGCAGGATCCAATCGCTGACGTTGCGAAGCTCCCCCTTGAGAACAAGCTCCGGCGAATCCGACGCAAAGTAACGGATCCTCAGCTGCGTGCCGTCCGGCACGTCGGCGTCCAGCGTCAATTTGTGCCAGACCGTCTCCGCCTCCGCGCTGTCCAGCGCCCGGGACAGCCATACGCCTTCGGGGGCGCCGGTCTCCGGCCAGTTCAGCATTTGCGGCTGCAGATCGAGCACGGTAATGGTGCGGTTCTCCGCGCTAAGGATGTACATGTTGTCCGTATCGTCGATGAGCAGCCCGTCGGTTTTGCCCCGGAACCCGGCAACCCGTCCGACCAGCTCGCCGTCCTCGCCGAAGTGGAGAATGAAGCGGTCGTCCTCGTCTTCCGGACCGATGACCCGGGAGTCCCCGACATAGATTTGACGGCGGCTGTCGACCCCGATTCCGGCGAAAGAAAGCGGCGGCAGCATCATTCGGGTATGCATCGCGCCATCCGGCCCGAAAGCGAACAGCGTTCGCCCGACGCCGTCGAAAATATAGGCGTCGCCCTGCTTCGACACCGCGAGGAACGGAGCGATCGGGCCGCTCGGGCCGTCCGTCTGAATCCGCAGCGAGAAGCGGCCGTCGGCGAACACCGAATCGACGGCGCCGGACAGCGTCAGGCGAATAAGCGCAAGCGGCATCTTTCCGGCCGTCTCGTCTTCCGATTCCTGCTCCTCCGAACGCGGCGTCAAAACATAAACGTAGCGCTCGTCGGCCGCCAACGCCAGCGGCCGGTAATGGATCCCTTCCAGCTCATGGCCGGAGCGGCTCCACTTCGCTTGTCCGTTCGCCATGTCGAAGGCGATAAGCGACCGCTCGCCTTCCGGGTCGGAGACGAACAGCGTATCTCCCGACACGGCCAGCATCGACGCCGCCGAGAACATGCCGTGACGGGAGACGAAGAGGCGTTCGTGATGCCGTCCGCGCCGGTCGTACACCCACAGATCGCCGCCGTCGTCCAGCAGCACGAGCCGGCCGAACGGGCCGACGGCGAAGGAAGCGATCGCTCCGACGCCCTCCAGCGCTTCCAGGTTCACCGTGTCCGTAATGCCGTATTTGCGGCCGCTTCGCAGCCGGACGTCTTCCTCACCGGCATCCAGATTGCCCATCCAGCCCCGGCGGATCCAGTGCTCTTTGCGATTCAGCGAGAAAAACGTCGCCCCGCTCTCCAAACCCATCCCTCCTTTCGCCGAAGATTCCGGCCCGTCCTTACACCTGCGTCCGGCTGATCAGCTCGACCCGGTGGCCCCCCGAGTAGACGAGACCGTTCGGCGGCAGCAGCACGTCCCCGCTTGCGCTCTTGCGCGCGTAGCGGCCGGCCGCTTCCAGCCAAAGCTCCTGGACGTATGCCACTCCGTTCACCCGGCTGATGGCGCTGTACACATCTCCCCGGTGCACCGTCCGGCCGAACGGCCAGCCTCCGTTCTCTCCTCCGAGCGGCCGGAGCATGTTCGCCAGCGCCTTGACGATCCGTTCGTTCTCTTCCGTAAAATAAGGCTCGACGATTACGGTAGCATGGACGGTAACCTCGACGTATTCGGGTGCGATGACGTGCACTTCCGTCGTCACCAGCCTCCGATCGTCAAGATGCCCCGCGATCGTTCGCAGGTAGCCTTCGCTCGGCATCGGCGTCTTCTGGTCGTTATCCGGCACGACGACGACCGTCACCGCTCCGGGCGAGGGCGCCGAGCGGCCGGGCGCGTAAGCCGGAATGACATGAACGCGAGCCACTTTGAGACCTGGCGTCTCCTTCGCGATGCTCGCGTAATCCTCGTCCGTCACCGCGCGGAATGGCCGCTTCAGCTCCAATTGAAGCCGCTCCACGCAGTCCGACAGGCTCTCCGCTTCTTCCCCGCCGGAGCCGTAGCCCGCATTGGTGACCGCGAGGCCGAGCGCTCTCTGCTCGGGCAGAACCCAATGCGTCAGCAGATGCGGTTGAATGTTGCCCCGCTCCCCGCCGCCAAGCACGCATACCGTAATGCAGATGTTCGGTTCCGCGCAGACGGAAGGGATCGCGCCGTTCTCGTCGTTCCCGAAGCGAATCTCGCCTTTCTCGCGGTCGTAGACGAAATGGCGGTCGAGCGGTCCGGACCGGTCGAAGCTTTCCACCGGCAGCCAGTCCTCCCAAAGCCACTCCCCCGGCTTCTCTCCGGGCTCTCCGACCTGCAGCCGGAGTTCCTCCCGCCGCCGGACCGCGAGGTCGAACAGCTCGAACCGTTGGTTCGGGAGTCCGTTGCTGCGGCCGAGCCATCTCTGCCCGCCGAACGTTTTATCCGAATGAATCCGCCTGACATTGCCCTTGCCCGCGGGAGGCGCCAAGCCGCGCACCCCGTCGCCGAAGCGGACCGCCCGGGCGCCGTCGGCGCGCGTCTCTACCGTGAAGCAGCGGTCTTCCGGACCGGCGCCGTCGAAGCCGGCTACTTGCCGCCATTCCCGCCAACGGCCGTCTTCCTCCCGAACCTGCACGCGCAGGTCCCCGTAGCGCCCGAGGTAGCTGTCCGCCTCCAACCGCCAACGGGACAGTCCCGGACCGTTGAAGTCAAGCGTCTCGCTTTTGGTGTCGCGGTGCTCGGCCATCGCCGTGTTAAGCAGAAGCCGGTCGATGCGCGGCGGAAATTCGTAGCCCGGCTCCTCCAAGGTGCAGCAGATCCAGTAGCGCGGACGGTCGTTGGCCGGATGAACGATGACCGGCAGCAGCTGGGATTCGAAGAAAAACGTAATGCGCCCGCTGTAAGTCAGGTGGACGGTCGCATCCTCGTACGTTTCCAACGGGAGCCAGCCTGGCTGCTGCGTTTTCTCGTCGAGGCCGTAAGCTTTCCAGCTGACCTTCGCCGACGGAACGACCCGGTCTCCGAACAAGTTGTCGGAGTTGACCAGTTGAACCGATAGGGTTACCAGCTGTCCGAGCAAAGGTTCGCGGTCCAGCGCGATATACAAGCGGCTGCCTCGCCCCGCCTCGCGGCCGAATGCGTAATACGAGACGTCGCCCTGAGCGTTGGAGGCCGTCATGTCGCTCGCTTCCCGCTCGGTCCGGGTGACGACCCGTTCGATCGACAGCGGAACGAGCCGGACCTGCTCTTCCGTCTCGAACGTCTCGCCTTTTGCCTTAAGCTTCGTTCCTCTCGGCAGCGCCACGGGCGCCGCGATCGCTCCGAACGAAGCTTCGGCGCGGGCCGAGGCCGCTTCCTTCGGGGCGAAGCCGAGCAGATCGAGGAACTTCCGCCGGTTCGCGTCCGGAATGCGGCTGAGGTAGAACTGCTGCATCTCGGTCATCCAGGCGAACAGCTCGAGCATGGTCATTCCGGGATCGTGCGCGTTCTCGTCGGTCCATTCCGGCATCCGCTTCGGGATTCCCCGGCGCGCGTCTTCCAGAATGTTCTCGTACGTCCGATCGTCCAGCGACAAACGGGGAAGCATCGATGGCAGCCTCCTTTCTTTTTTCCTAATTGCCTTTTTTCATTGCTTCTAACGATTCTCCGCCAAAGAGAGCAATCCGGCTACTCACTTTCGACTCATCGAGCAGTTCTACGCCAAAGAGAGCAATGCGGTTATTCACTTTCGACTCATCGAGCAGTTCTCCGCCAAAGAGAGCAATGCGGTTACTCACTGATCCGCCTGCCCATCGCCACGCGAGCAAGCCATCCCCTAGGCCATCGTTACCGTCAGGCTGTGGCGGCCCGGCACGACGATGCCGTGCGGGTAGCGGGTCATGTTCTCGGGAGGAATCTCCCGCGCCTCTCCGTTCTCGATGCAGACGACCGATAGATGAAGCGGTTCGACCGTCTGAACGCCGCGGACCGAATGGAGCAGTCCGTAAAACGCCGAAGCGTGTACCGCCTCGCCGATCTCCCAGCCTTCGCCGTCGAGTTGGCCGTTCATCGTGTCCAGGAAAGTGTCCAGCTTCGCCAGGCACGCGGACTCGGCGGGGAGGATGAATTCGGCGGCGGAGACGGTGACGGTCGCGATGACCGATACCTCCAGCAGCGCCGGCGCCAGCACCGCCAGCTTGCCCGTTCGCCCGACCAGGTTCGGCGCCTTGTCCCGAAGAGCCCGCTCGATTTTCCGCTTGCTCTCCGGAAAGTGGGCCATTCCTTCGCGCCCGCCATCGGGAAGCGCCACGACCGCCACCGCTCCCGTCTCCGGCTCCAGCCTCGCGTTCCGGTTCGGCAGGCAGCGGACCTTGGCGACCGACGGATCGGCCTCGCGCACGATCCATTCCACGTCCGAAGCCGATACCGCCCGCCCTTGGTGCCTCAGCTGCTGCGGGCCTCGCCGCAGCGCCTGCTCCAGCCGTTCCGCATTCCCGCCGCCGACGGCGGGATCCGGATTGTAGACGCCCCCGACGAAGGCGATCGACTGCAGCAAATCTGCGATGTCGCCGCTGCCGACGTTGCCGCGGGCGCCTTCCGTCACCTGGTAAGTGACCCGGACTTTTCCCGCTCCCCGATTCGGCGGAGCCATACCGCGGCTGCCGTCCCCGAACCGGATAAGCCCGGTCGCGGCGTCAATGGTGTAGAGGCGGTCTCCTCCACCCGTTCCGACGAGCGACTCCGCCTCGTCCCAGAGGACCCATAGCCGGCCGATCCTGCCCTCGCTGTCGCGTACCGCCTCGTAGCGGTCTTCGTCCATCTCCGCCAGCGCCTGCTCTCCGAGGTAGCCGGTCTCGTCCACCCAAACTTCCTGGGAGATGACCGGCGCGCGCGAGAGAAGGTAGCCTTCTCTCGTCTCCTCCGGCAGCTCGTCCCGGATCGTGCTGCGCTGCACGGCCGGAACGGCGTTCCGGTCCAGCCGCCGCACGGTCGGCAGAACCGAGCTGCGGTCGCCGTAACGCCCGTCGCGATTGACCGAGCGCAGCCATACCCGCTCCCGCCCGAAAAGCGGCGCCGGCGCAAGCCCCGGCGGACCGGCGAATTGAACCGAGCCGGATTGCGTGAAGCCGTTCGTCTCGTCGCCGACTTTGAGCGGCGTCCACCGCCAGCCGCCGGGCTCCTTAACGAGCGCTTCCCATTCGATCCAGGGAGGCTCGCCGTCGGCCGGCGTTCTCCGTCCGAGCGCGTAGTGAAGGCGGATCGGTCCTTTGACCGGCGGCAGATTGAATCCCCAATACGCCGCCGGCGCCGCGCAGTCGATCGGAACGAACGCTTTGAACGCCGGTCCCCCTTGGCGTACCGTAGCCGTCCTGTCGGCCCATTGCGCGTTGTTGCGCGCCCAGGCCTCCCAAGGCTGCAGGCGGACGTCCGTCGGGTAGCGGTACGTGAGATTGGGATTTTCCAGCCAAGGAGACAAGTATTCGACCATCGGTTCGGTGATCGGGTCCGTCGCGAGCACGCGAACGCGCAGCCACAGATCTTCGCTGCCGTTCACGTACGTCGGCGCCCAATCTTCGGGACACGGGAACTCGACGAACCGCGGCGAAGCTTCTTCCTCAGGAAGCTCCGCGAACATCTTCTCGTACATCCCGCTCTCCGGAACGCGGACCCAAGCTTCTCCGTTCCAGTACTCCCATTGAACGCGGCGGATCGCGATCCGCTGGGGCGGCTTCGGTTCGAAGTCGGCCGTGCGCATGATCATTTTCCAGCGAATCTCGGGGTCCGGCGCGTTGCGCAGCGGGTTCCTTCCGTTGCGGGCGAGGAAGGACAGCCTCAGCCTGCTGCCTTTCTTGGTGAACGCTTCGGGACAGGCAATATGAAAAACCGAATAAGGGACGAAATGTTCTCCGAACGGGTGGAACCCGGACGAATCCAGCTCCAGATCGTTAAAGAAGAGAGCCGACGGCAGAATGCCGTCAGGGTCCCGTTCGCTGTCGTGAGCGGCTCGCAGAGATACCCGATCCAGCTCCGGAATGGCCGTCAGCGCGGGGGAAGCCGCGTCTCCGGCCGGATCCGGCTTGACGCGGCAGCGGATCCAGTACCCCTCCGAACCGTTCACTTCCGTGCGCAGGAGCGGTCCCGGCTTTCTTTTCCACAACGTGATCTCCTGCCGTTCCGCCGTCACCCGCTCGAACGGAACCCAGCCGTCCTTCCCGAACCACGCCCATTCGAGCCAGTCGGTCCGGGCCATCGACTTGGCCAGTTCCTCCTCCGCATAGCGCCGCTCGGCGTTGTGCCACGTCAGGGTTACGCTCGCCGGCCGGTCCAGGAAAAATAACTCGTCATGACGGATGTAGAGGACATGCTCCTGCAAATCGGCTCCGTCCACCCCATAAAGCGGCGGTTCGACCTTCTCGCCCGACAGCGTCATCGTCTCGCAGTCGTCCGCCATCCAGACGATCCGATCCCGGTCCGGATGAACGTTGACCCAGTCGAGCAGCCTCGCGGGCGTCACGAGCACCGGCGCGTCCGTCTCGAACGGCACGTCTTCCCCTCCGTCCGGCGCGCCGGCCGTCAGCCTCGTTCCCCGCGGAATATAGACCGGTTCGGCCGCTCCGTCGCTTAAGGAGAACACCATCGTAGCCCGCGCCGGCCGGGCCGGCCGAAGCCGCACCTGAAGCATGTCGAGAAACGCGATCAGGTTGGCGAGCGGAGCCCGGTTGAGCCTTTTGAGGTTGTCCTGAAGCATCTCCGCCACCAGGAAAAAAAGCGCCGTTCCCGCGTCCGGATCGTCCGGAGAGAACCGCCATTCCGGCGTATAATGAGGCACCATCGCCTTCATCTGCAAGGCGAGCGCGGCGAGGTCCCTCCCGTCGATCGCCGGAGGCAGGTGAGCTCCGCCTTGCCAGACTCCTGATTTCATAGCGCTTGTCTCTCCCGTTTATTTCGTGCCTTCGTCCAAATAGAAAGGGTACACCTGGTTAAAAAGGTTGTTCGTCGAGCGAACGACGTACTGAATGCGGATTTGCAGCTGGCCGGGCCTCGAAGGCTCAACCGTCGCCTGCACTTCGACGTCCCTTACCCGCGGCTCCCACACCGTGATCGCCCGCTTCAGATCGCTCTGCAGCATCGTCAGCGTCGTGCCGTCCATGGTCCGGAAGACGAAATCCCTTAGGCCCGAGCCGAAATCCGGTCTCATCACCCGTTCGCCCCGGGAAGTCAGCAGGATGACCCGAATCGCCTCCGCGATATCGTCTTCGCCTTCGGACATGAGCATGCGGCCGGTCGTGGCGTCAACCTGGACCGGAAACTTCCAGCCTCTTCCCAGAAACGGAGCGCTCATCCGCCACTTCTCCTTCCGCCGCATGAATGATCGGTCAATTGATCTTGACCAACGAGCCTTTGATGGTGACGATTCCGTCCGATTTAAGATCGAGCGACGCTGCGGCCTTCAACGACATCTGCGCCTGCGCCTCGAGACTGATTTGCGTCCCTTTGACCTGGACCGAATTGCTTGACTCGATCGTGATCTGTCCCTGGTTATTAAGCGTAATCTTGCTCGTGCCCGCCTTGATCTCGATCGAATTCTTACTGCCTCCCGTGAGGGTGACGGACTGCTGGGCGTTCTTCGTCGCGAGCGTGACGGAATCGTCCTTTTCCGAGATGTCCAGCTTGAGGCCGGCATTCGTCTTAAGCGTAATTTTGCCGTCGGAATCCGTGTCCTGAAAAATCAGCTCGTGTCCCGCTCTCGTGCGAACTTTACGGATATCGTTCTTCTCGTGCTTGGCCGGAGGCTTCTTGTTCTGGTTCCACAAGCCTCCGATCACGAAAGGCTGATCCAGATATCCGAGGTGAAAAGCGACCAGCACTTCGTCCCCCACTTCGGGAATGAACAGCGTTCCCATATTGGAGCCTGTCATCAGCGAGACGATCGGCGCCCAATCGGTCTCGTGCTCGTTCTCGCGGATCGGGAATTTGAGCTTGACCCGGCCCAGATTGTCCGGATCGCTGTTGTTGGTAACGGTCGCGATCATGACGCCGCGAACGATGCCTTCCGAATCGCTTCCTCTTCCTTGCTCGTGCCAATCGAAGGCGCCGAGGTTCATATCGCGTTCCCCTTTACGGTGAAGCTGGTGGCGTAGCCGCTGCCGTCAATCGTATGCGTGGCGCCGCCGATCAGCATCGGCTGGTTGAATTTGGGCCCGAGTCCTTCAAGCTTGACGAAGCGGCCCGCCCGCATCTCCGGGATCCCGATGCATTCGCCTTGGCCGGTCACCAGATCCATCGAGCGCTCCTTCAGCTTGGCGTCCGCCAGTTCCTTCGCTTCCAGCTGCGTCGTGGAGTTCTCGTACACGTATTCGATCATATGCTTCGACAACGTGTTCATAATGTCCGCGCCCGCTCGTCCGTTCGTGCCGATGAGATCGACCTGGCCGGATTTGCCTTCGACCGGTTCGCGCGTCTTCGGGTCGTAGCCCCGGACGACGATCTGGCTCACTTGCTTGGAGATGTCCACCTCCGCCGTGTAGCTGGACAGGTTTTTGCCGTACATCAGCGTCAGCACGGGGCTGACCACCGCATCCGGCTTGCGGAAATAGAGCGTCTGACCCAGCACGAAAAACTCGAAGAACTCGTTCTCCGCCTGCTTGCGCAAGAAATGAAAGTCGCTCTTCTGAAACTGCTCGATCGTCTTCAGCGTGTCCGTCGTATCGGTTACCTGCATTTGAAAGCCGTACTTGGAGCCGATTTCCTTCACCACGTCGCTTACTTTCTTGTCGTGCCAAACGTTCGATTGGACGCTGCGCATCATCAGCATCGACCGGTCCATGCAAGTGACGCCGACCGTCGGCTGGCTTCCGCTGGGATAATCGAGCGTGACGCCGGTAATGATGCCGTCGAACATCGTTTCCAGCTTGTCCTTGTATCCCATCTTGACGACGATCGATTTGCCGACGTCAATCAGCGACCCGACCCATTGGAATTCCCGGCTGACGGCGTTATAGGCGTTCTCGATCCGAAAACGGCAGTTGTCCGCTCGCGGTTCGGTCGTCATCTCGACGGTTACGCTGGAGACGGCGACGCCCTGGAGATGAAGCTTCTGCTCGTCGATCGAGATCTCGAAGGCGGGCGCGAAGAAGTTTCCGTACTTCGTCTCCAAATCTCCGAACGTATACGTCTGGGTGTCGAGATTCACGCCCTTTCCTCCTTACTCCAGCCTGGGAATGATCAGCTTGCGACCGGTCGCCAGCCGGCGCGGATTGTCGATGCCGTTCGCTTCCGCGATCGGACGCCACATCCCCGGATTCTCGTACTCTTCCGCCGCGATCATCCACAGATGCTCGCCCTGCTTCAGCGTCTTCTGCTTCGTCCGGTCGGCCGACTGGCGGGGCGTCTCCTGGAACTGCTCGGTCATTCCGAGCACCTTCCGGAACGTGACGTTCAGCGTCGCCCGCACCGGAATACCGGAGTCGAGAAACATCGTATACCGCTGCGACACTTTCTCCACGACGCCGCCGAAATCGAGCTTCCCCCAGATGAAGCGGCACATCGGCGGAGCGTGCAGGTCGTTGTCCACCTCGGTCAACCCCACGATCTGGTCGGTAAACCGGCGTACGTCGCGGGTATCGTATTCGGTGGAATCATTCTCGTCCGGAAGCCGTTCGTAGGTATCGAAAAAAAGCTCCATCGACAGCGTCGCCGCTTCTCCGCTCACGAATTGGGCGATCGGAGACTGCAAGCCGGGAATCGTCTTCCACGAATACGTGCTGCCGGACTGCAAGTTGTACTCGTTCGGGTTGAAAAGCACCTTGATCGTCTTCGGCTCCGACGAGCGGCTCACTTCGATGATCGCTTTGGCCGGTTCCATCGCTCGCTTCTCTCCTTCATCAATAGCCGCGCAGCCGCTGCTCGAACTTCATGCGCTTCATCAGCGCCTTATACACCTGATCGGCCAGTTTGTCCGGCCTCAGCTCCGGCATTTTGCTCAGCGCCGCCTTCAACTGCTCCTCGTCGATCTCCCGGGGAGCCTCGACGACGACTTCCTGTTTCGGCGCGGCGACGGGCGCCTGCCGCTCCTGGCGGCGCATCTCCAGCTCGGCCGGAGCCGGCGAGCGGGATGGCTGCGCAAGCGAAGCCCGCGGCGTCGGCGCGAGCAAGGCGAGCCTCGGTCCGGCGTCGGCCGGAGCCGCCGGGTTCGACCGGGCGGAGGCCTGCGGCGGAGAGCCGGCGGCCGGAGCCGCGAGGCGGCGGTGCCTCGCGGCCGCGGGACCGATGCCGGCGCCGGGCGAGCGGGCGGCGGCGAGCCGAAGCGGAGACGGGCCGGCAAGGCCCGGCGTCGTCGCTGCTAGGGCGGCGGCATGCGCGGGCGTCTCCGCGCCAGGCCAAGCGGCAGCGCTAGCGGCGAGCGGCGAGCTCCGCGGCAGTGCCGCCGTCAAGCCGGCCGCGGCCGGGCGCAGCGGCTCCGTCAACGCCAGGGCTCGTTCGCCCGGCGAGTGTCCAGCTCCGCCGAAGGGAATCGGCGATGCTGCGGCCGTCAGGCGCGGGACTGCGCCGGGGGCCGCTACGCTCGAGGCGAGGGATGTCGACGGGTCGGCGATCGGCGATGCGAAGTCGGACGGAATGCGGAACGCTCTCAGCGCCTGCTGCTTAGTCTGTGGCGGCGCAAAGCGTGCCTGCACGATTTCGGTCCGGTCGGCAGGTCCGGAACGGACCGGAAAAGTCCGGCCTACCGGCGAATGCCCCATCGGAGGCTGCCCGGTTTGCTTCCCGCGCGAGCCGACGCTCTGCGCATGACCCATTAGCGGTTGCCCGGCATGCCGGCTGCGCGGGCCCGCGTTTCGAGCTCCTGCCGCGGCCGGCGTGCGAGCATCGGGGCCGCCCGGCGAACGGAAGCGAGCCTGCCCGCCGGGAATAAGGCGCGCGAGGAGCGGATAAGACCTTTCGTTCGGCGAAGCCGTCGGAACATAAACGCCGCGAGCCGTCTGTACGGTCCCTTCGTCAACATTCGCCTCGTCTATAATGGACGTTTGCTGCTTGTCCGAAGCCGCATCTTCCGTGTATATACCAAACGGAGAACTCATGGCTGCCGTCTCGCGCGTTGCCGGAGAGGCGAAAGAGTTCGCTTCGCCAGTCGGCGAAGGAGTGGCCTCTCGGCTACTTCCCGCAAGCGGTCCGGCAGCCGTCTCCCCCGCTCCTTGGTTGGAGGGACTCGCCGCTATCGCTCCGGTTGCCGGATGAATCAGTCGCGGCAAGTCCGCCGAACGCGCGGAGCGATCCGGCGTTGCGCCTGAACCATCAAGTCGGACCGGAACCGCGCTCGATCCGTCGAACGGAACCCATGCTGCGTTCGAACCGTCGCGCCGAGTCGACTGTGCATCCGAACCGTCGAGTCGAACGGGCATCGCGAACGGCCGTTCCGAATTTTTCAATGCGGAAGCCGTCCGTTCGGACCTTCCCGTCATCGTCGCGGACGGCGCAGTTCCGCCGTTCGTCGACGTCTGCCGGATCAGGCTTGCGCCTCCCGGGGCGGCACGGCCGCCGCTGCCGGTCGGCTTCCGGTGCGCCAGAAGCGGACCGCCCTTGGTCGAAGCTCCGGGTTTTGCG
Organism: Cohnella zeiphila; assembly: GCF_014212055.1. Lineage (GTDB taxonomy): Bacteria > Bacillota > Bacilli > Paenibacillales > Paenibacillaceae > Cohnella > Cohnella zeiphila. The sequence goes on from NZ_JACJVO010000051.1 coordinate 87,193, forward strand.
ACGATGGCCCGAGTCCGAGGACGTTCCTTATCGGCTCCGGCCGAATCCTCCGTCTCCGGAGCGTCAAACGGCCGCTCCGCCCGGGTGAATCGGCTGCCGATCCGGACCGGGCCCAAGCTCCGACGGCTCAGCCAGTTGGCGAATGCGAGCCGGGACAAGCGATTCCGGTCGGCGAGCGTTCCTGCGCCGGTTGCCTTATGTACGATTGCTTCTATGTCCGGGTCTCCCTCGCCGGTAACTCCCGGTGCCGCCGCCGCATCGGCGCCGTTTTTCGCCAAAAGACGCGATTGGACGACCGGCGTTGAAACGGAGGCGCTTTGGAGCGCCCCATTTGTCATCTGCGCGTCTGGGGCGCTCGGGGCCTTATCCCCGGCAGCCGCATGCGGACCGGCCGCGCCTTTCCGTTCTCCGGCAGTCGCTTCCGTCGCTTCCGCCGCTTCCGCAGCGTTAGGTCCGCCGGCGGCAGCACTCTGTCCTGCGCCCGCAACACGGTTAGGACCGGTCGCTTCGACTGTCGGCACTGCCGCTATGTCCGGCTGCGAGGAAACGGCCGCTTGCCTTCCCGCTGCCGTCTCCGCCTGCAAAGCGCTTTTTGTGTTTCGCCCGCCCTCACTTGTGCCCTGACGCACCTCGATGTCGGACTTGGCGGCTGCGGAAGGCGAAGCGGAGGGCTGCTCGGTCCGGTGAACAAGCGACGGTTCTCTGCCTGCGCTCCCGGCATCCGGTCCGACGCCCGGGCCTAGACCAACCCGAGGCTTGCCGTTGCTGTTCGTGTCTTGACCGGCCTCCGGCATTTCCGCCGCCGGAGCGCTGCGGGACGGCGCCCTCACCGGCGGGTGATCGACCGCCGCCAAGCCGGACGTGCCGTATCCGAATCGAGGCGTGCCGTCCGCCAGATCAGGACCGGGAGCGCGAAGGCCGCCCGTTCCGCCATGGCGTGCCAAGCGATCGATCAAACGCAGGGGAGACGGGATCGAGACGATGCGGTTCGGCTTCGATGCCAACCGTTCCGCCGAAAGCAGCCAGTAAACGGAAGGCAAACCGCCGTCCGGACGCGGACCGGTTGCCCGCACGAACCTCCCTTTGATCGGGGACGGGTAGCCGCCGATTCCATCGATTGAGCTCGTGTCTTCTCCGAGAGCGGCCGTCTTCGAGAGCTCTTCATGCGAGCTAACCTCGGGTTCTGCTCTCCCTTTCGGGTCCTGTGCCGACACAAGCTCTTCCGAAACAAACGCTGCGCCCGACATGCCATCAACCGAGAACGATTCGACAGTTCCTTCCGTTTCATGCCCCGATCCGGCCGGACTCGCGGAATCCGAAGGTCCAGCCGCTGCTTCGCGCGTCCGGCGTCCCTCTTTCCTTTCCGCCTTCGAGGCCGGCAGCTCGTTGTCCGATCCCGGCAACGGCGGAGCGGAGATCGGGTGAACGGACTCCGAAGCAGTCGGAGCCCCCGTGTTCCCGGTCCTGTTCGAACCGGGAGCGGGACCGCCCTGCCCCGTATCGCCCGGATCCGCCTCCTCGTTTGCATCCGTAGACGGATTCGGCACGGATTTGCGATCTCCGCGCCCCTCACGCCCCGCTTGCAGCGTTCCTTCCCCCGTTCCCGCGACCGCAGTGCCCGGCGCCGAACTTGCTGGAGTCTGCGGAGAAGCGATACCGCCCGCGGCCGACTGCTCCCGGGAAGCGCCGGTCGATGCGATTCCCGGCTCTGCCCTGAACCGCCGGGTGCGTTCGCCCGCGGGCGGAGAGACGTCCGACCGCGATCGGGAAGGCTGCGAAGAGGAGGAAGCTGAAATGCCGGCCGGCGAGGAAGCGGACGGCGGCATGGATCGCCCCGAGCCTTGCCGATGCACGATCAACGCTCCTTCGAACGCCGCGCGCTTCAGGCTGACGGCAGCCTTCCTCGGGAAGATGCTTGCCGAAGAAGGACCGTCTGTCCGTGCCGGCACGAGCGTACCCGTCATTTTCCTCCTGGCGGTCAAAGGCCAGGAGTCCCGATACCGGAGCGCGGCCGTGGCCGGCGCCTTTTGAACCCCGCCGCTGCGTGCAGCATCCGTCGCTGACGCTCCTTTGCCATGGCCGCCGGAAGCATTGGATGCGCCCTCTTCGGTGCCGGCGGTTCCGCTCCACGGACCGGAAAGACCCGCAGCGTCCGGCGCTTGCTCCGCGATCCCTTCGCCGGTTGCCGCCGGACCGGCCTCGTCGGAACCCCGCTGACTCACGCGATCCGATTCCGGAATCTGATTCGACGATTGCCGTTCACGATCCGGCTGCCGGCCTGACGGCGAGCCGATCGCTCTCCGGTTCGCTTCCGCTCTTGCCGCCAATTTCTTGCCTGAGCCTGCTTTTCGTCCGCCGTCCGGGGGGGCCTTCCCGGTTGCGGAAGCCGCATGGCCCAACGGCATATCTCCGGCCAGACCGGAATTCGCGCGCCCATCGGCTTCGACTCCGCCAGCCGGATTTCGCCCAATTTGAACCGGCGGAGGAACCGTCAAGGCTTTCTCCCGCAGCAGCCGCTGCTCGCGAACGATTCGATCGGCTTCCCGAACGGGCAACACATGGCGAACGACGACCCGTTCCTTCTCCACAACCTTCTCACGCTCGATCACGCGAAGCTTCTCCACGACCCGCTCCGTCTCCCGGAGCCGTTCGCGAATGCCGGGCGCTGCCGAGGGAGTCAAGCGAACGTGAATAACGGAAGCTCCCGGCGCTTTGGATCGCTTCGCGTTTTCCGCCTTGCGAAAGACCAGGGGCGAGCCTCGCTCGGAAGACCGCCGGACCGGAGCGTACTTATCCAGAATGCCCGAGGCGAAAAACTCGTGCCTCGTCATCGCGCGAACCGCTGCGCGTACGCTTCCTCCTTTCGGCTTCATGCGGGGCTCTCCTTTCACGAATTGCGGCTAAAGATCGTTTTGAGGCCGCCGTGCACCAGTTCCACCGATTCGATCGCCGTGTCGCTTGACATGGCGTTCAGGCTGGGACCGCTCCACTTGACCGGATAAGCTTTGAAAAAATTCCAGCGGCAGAGCTCTTCGCCGTCGCGCTTGTACAAAATGATAGAGCCGTCTTTCCTTGCGCGCGGGTTCGACCCTTGTGCGTAGTTGTCGTACCATTCCCACAGCGCGGGCGAAGTGGTGATCCCCCTTCGAAGCACGATTCGCGGGTGCTTGATCCCTCTGGGCAGCAGATGGACGTGATCGTTGACGCCGCCTTCGCGGTACTCCTCCATCTCCGTCTCCGCTTCCAGTCCCTGCACCTCGGAAAAACCCGCGACAGCCACGCCCTCCAGCTCGACGAGGAACCGGAAAGAGCCGTACGCCTCTACGTAATCCCCGGCGTTGTCGGACATTCGGCATCGTCACCTCTTTCCGAAAACATCGAACGGGTTGCCGCCCGGCCGATCCGACTCTTCGTTCAGCTTGCGGTTCATTCGCGAGATTTCTTCGCACCATCTGCGGCGCTCGCGATGATCCATATTCATGATCTCGTCGTGGGGCCAATGAAAATAATAGGCGATGAAGCCGACTTCCTCGTAGATCCGATCGAGCGGATACGCTACGAGAGGCCCTCCGTTACGGATAAAAAATCGACTTCCACCTCGAACTCGTGATCGCATTTGGGACATGCGGTATGGAGCTTCGGCGCTTCCATCTCGTTGATATGCCGGTACAGGTTCTGAAGATAGGCCAGATCCGCCGTAAACAGCTTCTCGATCACCTTCGTGTCGACGTGACGAACGTCTCCCAGCCGAATGACGACCCGAGACAGCAAAATCACGGTCAAATAGCCCGCATTCTGCTGCACCCGCGGATCCCGCATCGGCAGTATCTCGTCCGCCGCCGTGGCCAGACGCATGACGCCGCGCTTGTGCAGGGTGCCTTGATCGTCGACGTAACCGCGCGGAAGCTCAAACTCGTACTCCGTCTGAAAAGCCATGCGCATTTCTCCTTCCTTTTCCGTCTACCATCGTACAAGCAAAGGAGGCTGTGCCTCAAGTGGAAAAAATCCCTTAGGACAGCCTCTCGCCGCCCCTTAAGCGGGACGAATGGTTCGTTATTGCGTGCGCGTCATGCCTTCGTGCGCCAGCTCGAGCAGCTCGATCGCCACTTCCGAGCCTTGGCCGTTGAAGTTCGGCGCCGTATAGCGCACCGGCCACGATTCGATCACTTGCCACGTGGCGACGTCTCCGCCTTCTTCGTCGATCGCGATGATCGTCACCGTCTTGCGCTCCACGGTGCCGTTCACGCAATCCTGAATCCATTCCCACAGCTCGATGGAATCGGTCGCGCCCCACTTCAGGCTGATGTTGCCATAACGGGCGAGTCCCGGAAGCTTGCGGGTCGTAATGGCTTCGTTGCCCTCGCGGTATTGAATGACGTCGAAGGAAGCGTCGAAGCCGCTGACCTCGCTGAAACCGGCTTGTTGAAGCCCCTCGATCTCTACTCTGAATCTAAAATTGCGGTACGGATCCGTGCGTTCTGCCGTCATGGATATCCCCTTCCATTCGAATTCGAAGGCGCCGCCCTGCGGCCGCCGTCAGATATGGTACAGCCTTAACCGCGCCCGCGGATTATTCGGTTCCGGTCTTCTGCGTGATGCGGAAGATGACGAATTCGGCCGGCTTCACCGGCGCGACGCCGATGACGCAGATGAGGCGCCCGTTGTCGATGTCGTCCTGGGTCATCGTCGTGCGGCCGATATCGATATAGAACGCTTCGGACGGGCTGTTGCCCATCAGCGCGCCGGCCCGCCAGACGCGGGTCAGGAAGGCGTCGATCGTGCGTTGGACGCGAGCCCACAGCTGGTCGTTGTTCGGTTCGAACACGACCCAGTTGGTGCCGGTCTTGATCGATTCTTCGAGGAAAATAAACAGACGGCGAACGTTGATATACTTCCAGAGCCCGTTCGAGGAGACGGTGCGCGCTCCCCAGACGCGGATGCCTTGGCCGGTGAACGAACGGATCAGGTTGACGCCGGCGGGATTGAGAATGTCCTGCTCGCCCTTGTTATACTGAACGTCGAGGCCGACGACGCCGCGCAGCACTTCGTTGGCAGGCGCCTTCTGAACGCCGCGGGTCGTGTCGGAACGCGAATAGATGCCGGCCATCGTACCGGACGGCGGAACGAAAATATTGCGCTTGTCCAGCGGATCGAACACGGACAGCCACGGATTGTACAGAGCGGCGTAGCTGGAATCGAACAGATCGCGATGCGTGAGCACGTCCGCCACTTTCGTCTTCTCGCGCGGAATGTCGAGAATGGCGAAGCGGCTGCCCAGATTCTCGCAGTGGGCGACGAGAGACAGCTGCACGTTGGCGTCGGTCACGCCCGGAATCGCCATGATGCTGACGACGTCGTTGTCAATGAACGCTTGAATGCCCGTGCGCCGGCCCGGACCGCGGTCTTCGCCGATGAAATCGGAAGCCGCGAGATTCTCGACCGAGCCGTCGCTGCCTCCGGACAGCACGAACGATACGCGGCCTTCGGTCTCGCCCGTTACGGTCGCGAACGGAGCTTCCGAATCCGTCGTGGCGGTCAGAGCCCGCACGTCTACCAGATTGGAGCGTCCGGCTACCTTGTCGACATAGGTGGGAGCTTCCGGATTGAGCGAAACTTTCTCGAACACTTCCAACTCGTCCGCGAATACGACCTGCAGCGTGAATTCGCTCGTCGCCAGCACTTTGGAAGGCAGCAGCGCCGTATCGACGACGTCGCCTTCCAGCGCTTCGGCCAGCTCGATGACGTTATCCTGAACGCTGACGATCCGGTTCCATTGCAGCTCGCCGCTTCCGTCGTTGAAGGAGACGACGTCGCCCGCGTAGAAGCCGGTCGCGTTCTTGACGCGGTAGCGCTTGTCGGTCACTTCGTAAATTTGCGTCTTGGCCTTGCTTGCCGGGGACAGCGTAACGTTGACGAGGTTGCCCCATTGACCCGGGTTTTTCGCCGCGATCGACAGCGCCTCGGAGACTCGGCCTTCATTGGAGGCCGGTTTGGCGTCGGACGGAGCCACGCGCATGACATAGCAGCGGGATCCTCCGTTGGTGAAAAATTGCTCGACGGCATAAGACAAGAAACGGTAGCTGCCGAACGCGCTCTCGGACAAGTAGGAGCCGAACGTGCGATGGAAATCCGCCGGGCTCGTCACGAGCAGCGGCAGCCCGCAGGTAGGCCCCCGCTGCGCCAGCCCGATAAAGCCCGCCGTGCTGGTGCTGACGCCTTCGAGCGGCTGCGCACCGCTATCAAACTCTTCCACATAAACGCCTGGCGACAAGTAATCTGCCATGTTCCCCGGTCACTCCCTTGGATTCTTGTTTAGAACGGTTGGTGCTCACTTGCGCGAATCCCGGAAAAACCAGTTCCTCCTCTCTGAAATTAAGGTTCTATGAATATCTATCGTCGATCTCGCGCCTTCCGTGAAGCCGCGGAGCGCAATTCGCGGGAGCCTTGCGGGCTCGTGCGGTTCCGTCCGCCGTTCCGAACGAGCGGCAGCTTTATCAACGCCATACCCTGGCTAATCTTCCGACCAGACGACCGGAGGCAGCTTCGTCACCTTGCCGCCTCCCGCCGGCCATCTCGCGCCGACGAGCCGCCCGTTCAGGACCATCTGCGCTTCCGCCTCGCACGATTGGGGCAAGCGTCCCCGAAACGGCACGACGACCGTCCCGTCGGCGTCGCTGCGGGTCGATGCGGCGGGAAGCAGACGGGTGCCGCGCTTCCAGGATCGCGTCAGCGGAGCGGAGAGCTCCAGCACGCATTCGGCGGCGTCCGCCGACCGGATCCGGCACCATTCCGCCGGAGTGCCTTCCCGTTCCCGCAGCGCGACGACGTCGCCCTCCTGAAGCCGAACGGCTCCCGGTACATAGCGCAGCGACGTTGCCCCCGCGACGGCCCGGTCATCGGCCAACCGGCCGCGCACCGCCGCTTCGTCGTCGACGAGCGCCGCGACCGATACGCCGGCCAGCGGCTTGCCGGACGAATCCCGCACCGTCAGTTCCACCCCCGACCCGGCAGGCGGAACGGGGTAGAGCCGGCCCGGAAGCAGGCTCACGACAACGACCGGGGAAGCGGCCGGCAGCGCCGCCCAATCGACGGCGACGCGTTCTTCCAAATATGTAGAGGACGAGACGACCAGCTCGCATGACGGCCGGCCGACGTCGAGAAAAGCGAAGCTGCCGTCCGACGTACGGACCGGCTTGCTTCCGATTCCGTCCAAAAACACCTGAATGCCCGAGCCGGTCACCGGACGCCCCGTCCAGGCGTCGATGGCTCTTACGACCAAGGAGCATCGGGTAACGGAGAGCGATTCGGCTCGCGCCATCGTCAGCCGCCTTCTTTCTCTTGCAGCTTGATCCTGCGCTCGACGACGCGGGAAGTGGGCTTTACGCGATTCGATTCCAGCAGGACCGGACCGACCCGGTAGACGAGCGAGAGCTTGTACGGCAAATCGCCGAACGACCAGTACCGCGTAATCTGATCCGGCTCCAGGCCGACCGACGTAATCCGGAGTTCCTCTTCGTTCTCGGCCAGCGTGCCTTCCAAATAAGGCGAACGAACGATCGAATGGTCGTAAAGCACCTGCGCCGCCCGCCCCAGCAGCCTATGCTCGTCCAGCGCTCTCGTCTGCAGATCCGCGGTGGAATGCGGCGTCAGCAAGTAATGCAAGTCGACCGTGAGCGGCGGATACCGCATCACGCCTCCCTGCAGCTGCATCTCGTTGCGCCTCGCGTCGCCGTTCTCCCGGACGGCGCATAGGTACAGAGAAAGAGCAAGATCGCCTTTATCCGCCGGTGAAGCGATTCCGATCAGATCGGGACGGGGAATCGGATCCGGCGTCATGTTTTCGCGGAGCAGCTTGAGCAGGCTGGCTCCCGCGTCCGCGATGGCGGTATACCCTCCGATGGAAACCCCCTCCTAACCGAAGTGAATCCGGCGACATCAAGCGACATCATTTTGGTTAAATGTCCATGTTTTAACACGGCCTTATCTATTATATCGTGATCGCTCCCGGTTGACTATCCGATAGTTTCGTAAAAATTGTCGGAATATGGGGCAAAAGCCTCCTTGATCAAAATTTTGCCCATTTTTCGCAGCTCCTGGCGGGCCGCCCGCACTAGATGCGGCATGCCGATCGGCATGCCTTCCGCCGCCGCCAGGAACGCCGCGGCCAGCACGATGTTTTTGATATGCCCGCCGGAGACGTCGAGGCGGGCCGCCAGAAACGAGAGGTCCACGTCTTCCGCGAGCGGGGCTTCGGGAGGCAGGTGGGCCCGGAAAATGCGTTCCCGGTCGGCCGCGTCCGGGAACGGAAATTTGACCACGACGCTCATCCGTCTGAGCAGCGCTTCGTCCAAGTTCTGCATCAGGTTGGTCGCCAGCACGGTGACGCCGTCGTACGCTTCGATGCGCTGAAGCAGATAGGCCGCTTCCATGTTGGCGTAGCGGTCGTGCGCGTCCTTGACTTCGGTCCGCTTGCCGAACAGCGCGTCGCCTTCGTCGAAGAACAGGATCGCGCCGCTCTGCTCGGCCTCGTCGAACAGCTCGCGCAGCCGCTGCTCGGTCTCGCCGATGTACTTGCTGACGATGCGGGAGAGGTCGATGCGGTAAAGCTCCAGTCCGAGCTCGCCGGCGATGATCTCGGCCGCCATCGTTTTGCCGGTGCCGGGCGGTCCGGCCAGCAGCAGGTGAACGCCGGTGCCGTAGGGCAGCTTCCGGCCGAAGCCCCAGCGGGAGAGCACCGTCTCGCGATGCGAGAAACGGTGGCACGCCTCGCGAAGCAGCGCCAGCGGCTCCTCCGGCAGAACGAGATCGCTCCACGCGCGGACCGGCACGATCCGGTCGGCGAGCTGGCTCAGCCGGTGGCGGAACTGGCGGCGCGACGCCGCCTCCAGGTCTTCCCGGCGCGGCGCGCTCTCTCCGCGGGCGGAGGCCAGCGCCGCAGCCTGCCGCCACGCCTGCCGGATCTGCCCGGGCGTAAAGCGGTACTTGTCGCCGAGCTCCCGCGCCAAATCCGGAAGATTAGCCGCTTCCGGCATATCCGCGCCTCCGGCGGCACGGCGCGCTTCCGCCTCCCAGACGGCGGCGCGGACGGCCGCGGACGGCACGCCGACTTCCGCCTCCCGCAGCACCGCACCCTCCGGCGCCGGCAGCTCCGGCCGCCCGCGCCGGACCGGGCCCGTCCAGCCGACCAGCGGCCGGCGAACGAGTTCCGCATAGCGGCGGATCGCCGCCGCGAATTCGCTTCGCCGCGCGGCCCACGCCTCCGCCTCGGCATCGGCTCCTTCCGCGAACGCAAGCGCCGCGCCGGTCAGCGCCGCTTCGCGGACGATGCGCGCCAGCGCCGTCCGCAGCCGGTCCGGCTCGCGGGGCAGCGCGCCCGCTTCGACCGCAAGCAAGCGCTGGCCGCGCAAGGCAGCCAGCTTCCGCAGCCGCAGCAGTTGACCGTCGCCGTCCGGACCCCACAGGTGAACGAACGGCCGAACGGCCGCAACCTGCTCCGGCCGCTCCGCGAGCGGCGCCAAAAGACGCCAGGCCGGATCCGTATCCTCGGGGATCAGACCGGCGACCTCTGCGGGCGGTTCGTCGTAAGCCGTCGCCATCCCCTCCAGCCTCGCGTCCATCCGCTCGGTTCCCAGCAAGTAACTCGCCGTTCGCGGCTCCAGCCGCAGCGGAGCCTTAAGCCTTATGCCTGCCAGCGGCGCGTCATCCGCCTCGGACTCCAGCAGCAGCTTGCGCAGCGCGCCGCTGGCCAGACACTCGCGGCCGATCTGCCGCTCCGATTCGTTGTCGCACAAGAGCCGCAGCGCCAAGTCCGGCGTGGCCGTCCGGCAAGTCGCGTCGTCGTTCAAATAACCGAACCATTTCTCGTATTTGCGATCCCACTCCGAGGCCAGAACGAGCACCAGGCAGCGGCATTCCCAGACGGACAGCCGCAATTCGAACGCCAGCCGGGCGAGGGGCAGTTCCGCACCGGCTTGCAGGCTCGCTCTCACGTCCCGGGCGATCTCCCGCTCCTTCCGGCGGCGGAACTCCGCGAACGCCCGCCACTCCGGCGAAGCCTCGAACGGCTCCCGGTCGTCCTCGCGCAGCTCCTCTTCCGTCACGACCAGCCCGCGCATCGCGGCCAGGGGGTCGTTCAGCGGATCGCCGCCGGAAGAATCGAGCAGCGCTTGCAGCCCGGCATCCAGCCATTCCAGCTCCGCCTGCAAGTGATCGATGCCGTCCCGGTACGGCGCGCTCGTCTCCATCATCGGTTTGTTCCTCCTGCACCGAACGGCGAAACGGACCCGACCGCGGTCGGATCCTTCTCTCCGATGTCGTCTCCCGAAAAAGCCGCCCCTGTCATTACCGCCTCATCAGGCTCAGCACGGCGATGTCGTCGGACTGGGACGCTCCGTCCGCGAACATGAACACGTTCATCAGCAGCGCGTCGATAACCTCCGCGCTGGACATGCCCGACGTCATGGCGAGAAACTGCTGCAGCCGCTCGCCGCCGTACTGCTCCTGCCGCGCGTTTTCCGCTTCCGTGATGCCGTCCGTGTACAACAGCAGCCGGTCTCCCGGCTGAAGCGCGAACGTGGAGTCGTGATAAGGCACGTCCGGCATCGCGGCGAGCGGAAGGCTCTTCTTGAGCTTGTAAGGAACGACTTCCCCGTCCTTGCGGACGACGTACGGCGTGCAGTGGCCGCCTTCACTCATGACGATCTCCCCGGTGCCGCAATGGAAAATACCGCATACGATCGTCGCGAACAGCAGCGGGTTGTCCTTCGACAGCTCCTCGTTGACCATCCCCAGCAGCTGCCCCGGCGTCAGGCCGGGCCGGATCTTCCCTTTGATCAGCGTCAAGGTGACGGCCATGAACAGCGCGGCGGGAATTCCTTTGTCCGAGACGTCGCCCAGCGCGAAGAAGAGATGGTCCTCGTCGATCTTGAAGAAGTTATAGAAGTCCCCGCCGACTTCCTTGGCGGACTTCAGCAGCGCGCACACGTCGAACGGCTCCTGGGCGGACGGCATCGTACGGGGCAGGAAGCTCATCTGGATGCCGCCGGCGATCTGCAGCTCGCTCTCCAGCCGCTCCTTGATGGCGTTCGTGCTCTGCAGCTCGCGCATCGACTGCTCCAGCTTCTCGTACAGCCGGGCGTTCTCCAACGCGACGGCCATCGGCCTCGCCACCTGCTCAAGCAGCTGCCGGTCCTTGTTCGTGAACGGCTTGCCCCGCCGCTTGTTGATCACCTGGAGCACGCCTTCGATCCGGCCGCCGCCATGGATCGGAACCGTGAGCAGGTTCCGGGTCGTCACGCCGGTCGATTCCGACACTCGGCCGGACCACCTCGGATCGCTGCCGGCGTCGTTGACGATGACGCTTTTTCCCGTCTGCGCGACGTGCCCGGCAATGCCCTCGCCCTCGCGGAGCCGGATTTCCCGGACTTCCTCCTCCTTGTCGCCCAAGGCGATCTCGAAGAACAGCTCCTTCGTGTCCGGATCGACCAGCAGCACGGAGGCGGCTTCCACCGGCAGCACCTCTTTGGCCCGCTCCATGATCAGCGTCATCTGCTCCCGGCGCTTCAACGTCGAGTTGAGCTGCATGCTGATATCGAACAAGTTACTCGATCTGCGGTTTTTCAATCGGGAAGCCGCCGAGGCCGCCCAAGCTCCTCCCGCCGCGCACGCCGCCATCAACGCCGCCGTCGCGGCCAGCCATTGTCCGTCCATCCTGATGATCTCCTCTTCCCGCCTTGCGGCCGTCTCAGTCCGCCTGCAGGCGCGAGACCGCTTCGTCCACCGAAGCGACCGTCTCCAATATGCTCAGAAAGCCCGACATCTCGAATACTTCCGTCACTTGCTCGCTCATGCCCGCGCAGACGAGCGCTCCCTGCACCGCGCGGATCTTCTTGGCGGCCACGAGCACGACCCGAAGCCCCGCGCTGCTTATGTAGGACATATCCGTAAAATCGAAGACGAACCGGCTCCGTCCTTCGTTCGCCAGCTTCAGAAAGGCGCTCTCCGCCTCCGCCGCGTGCGTGCCGTCCAGGCGCCCCTGAACCGAAAAGACGATCGCTCCGTCCCGTTCCGTTGTTACGATGTTCATTTGCGGCTACCTCCGTTTTATACCTTTTTGAGCAGGACCAGGCGATTGCCGGAAGAAGTCCGCTCATACGCCATGTCGTCCATCAAACGCTTGGCGAAATGAATGCCGAGGCCGCCGATCGGACGGTCCTCCAGAGCCATCTCGAGATCGGGCGCTTCCGCCGCCAGAGGGTCGAAGGGGACTCCTTCGTCCTCCAGCACGACCTCGACCTGCCGCTCCGAGCAGAATACCGACACCCGAAGCAAGTGGTCTCCCCCTTGCGGAAATCCGTATGAGATCGTATTGGTCAAGAGTTCCTCGCATGCGAGCGTCATGTTCATGCACAGACGATCGGACCACCCGGTCTCCCGGCCTACCCGCTCAAAAAAAAGATGCAGCGACTCGAGCTCGTCCAGCCGGTTCGGCATCTCCAGGGAGAAGAAGACAGGGCTGCCCTCCCGATCGTTCTGCAAGGCCATGACGCCCCTCCGTTCGACTCCGTCCTTTTTCCTACTTTTTCATCTCTCATCATACCACAGAAGTCGATTGTTGGAACAATTTCTGTTCTCGCGTCGCGGAAGATCCGATATAATAATAGATTAGTAGCTTCTCCCATTTGAATCGGAAAAGAGAGTGAGCAGCGTGAGTCGTTGGCAAGCCGACAGAAGAAGCCGGACGGACAAGACCGACGCGGGACATCGGCCGGTCCAGCGCAAGCGGACGGAACAGGGACCGGAGGCGTCGGATTCGCATCCGCTGCAGCGAATGGCGGCCGCAACCGGCAATCAGGCCTTGCTGCAGAGAATGCGCTCGTCGGAAGCGGACGAGCCGGAAGAAGCGCCGCTGCAGAGGAAATCGCCGGGCTCGAACCAGCTTCCGGCGGAAGTGCAAGCCAAGATGGAATCGGCTTTCGGGGCCGACTTCTCCGACGTCAAGATCCATGCCAACTCCTCGGCGGCCAACAATGTCGGAGCGCTCGCGTACGCTCAGGGCAATGAAATCCATTTCGCCCCGGGTCAGTACAATCCGCACAGCCAGCGGGGCCAGCAGATGATTGGCCATGAGCTGACGCACGTAATCCAGCAGAAGGCGGGCCGCGTCGCGCCGACCGGGAGAGTCGGCTCCGGCGCGCTCCTGAACGACGATCCCGGCCTGGAGCGGGAAGCGGACGAGATGGGCGCGCGGGCGGCGGCGTTCGGAACGCCCGGTCCCGAGACGGTGCAGCGGATGGTCGACCGCACGCGGGCGACGCCGCTCGTGCGCGGGCCGTCCACGGAGTTGATCCAGCGGATGCCGAGCTCGCAGGACATCATCGCGAAGGTAGGCGCTCCGAAGAAGCACGTCAAGAACAAGATGGCGAGTACTCGAGTCGGCAAGTTCCTGAAGATGAAAGAGAATTTGATCGAGAACAGCACCCGTTACCGCTCCGTTCTGGACAAGGTCGACCAGTTCGATCAATACGTGGACGGAACCGTGCTCGCGGATGAGCCGGACGGCATGGAAGCCCAGGCGGAGCACGTCATGTCCCTCTACGCCTCGGTCGAGAACGCGGCGGACCAATACATCGCCGACAAGGGCGGAGACGAGAAAACCGCCTACATGCAGAGCCTGCGCCGCTCGCTGCCGATGGAGAAGATAGCCGTCCGCTCGACGGTGGAAGAGCATAAGCGCCATCCGGACCTCCCGAAGCCGAAGTGGAAGCTGATTACGAGCGCGAACCCGATCAAGATGGTCGATCTGGATGCCGGCATGGCGACCGGCGTTTCCGACAAAGGCGCGCTTAACAGCGTCTCCTTCTTCGAGAACGAGATCGGGGACGAGGGCGTTTTCAAAGAGACCAAGAACACGATTCTGACAGAGGACGAGATGCCGGATACGGCGACCAAAGAAGAACGGTCGAAGGCGGGAGACGAGGCATGGGTCGCCGGCGAGAAAGCCGGCATCGACCTGAAGAACGCCAGGCTCGCCGAGCGGAACGTGGCCATGTCGCGGCTCGACCAACTGCTCGGCGCCGGCGTCATTGCCCATACCGAGTTCGCTCTTCACAACTCGGGCTCCGGCGTTCAGAAAGGAACGTTCATGCTCAAGGCCAAGGGACGAAAAGGAGGCGACCTGATCAACGGCGGTCAGATTGTGAAGGACGCCGAGGCCAAAGAGCAGGACGATGCGCCCCGGAATGCCATCGACATGAACGACCCGAACCTGCAGCGCAGCCTGTCGCGGCTTCAGCTCATCGATACGCTGGCGATGCAGATCGACCGCCACTTCGGCAATTTCTTCATTCAGTTCGACCAGAGCGGCCGGGTGCTCGGCGTCACCGGCATCGACAACGACATGTCGTTCGGGAACGTCAAAGGCATCGCGAAGGGACGGCAAGAGTTCCCGGGCCTCAGCCGCTTCGTCGACAAGGAGCTCGCGGAACGGATCATCGCGCTGCGCGACGACGATCTCGTCTCGATCATGGAAGATCTGCTCAGCCCCGAGGAGATCGACGCGATGCTCGCTCGCTTGCACAGCCTGCAGGACCATCTGAAGCAGGACAAGACCCGGCTGCTCACGCCGGACCAATGGAACGAAGCGTCGGCCAAAGGGATGCTCGACGAGCACAAGAATCACGGCAACGACAATTCCAGCTATTACGGCCGCATGAAAAACGCCGTGAACGGCGGCTAGACCAAGAAGACGAGAAGACCTTCCGGGGATCCCCGGAAGGTCTTTGCTTTTGAGGCCTGCTGACGGCATAGCCGGTCTGGACTCGCGCTCACAACGCTAACGAAACATGCAAACCTTATGAGGCCTCTTTTGGAGCTCGCGAAAAGGTAACGAATCGTCAAGACGCTATTTGTCTCTTTCCACGCTTTTTTGTTCCGTTTTCCGGCCAATAAGCCCCGCACGATTCGTTAGATTCGCAAAACCGTTCATTTCATCCAAATAAGACGCGTAAGTTTCGTTAGAAATGCAGGCTGCCACGGAATTGGCGAACACGGCTCCGTTCATGCTCCGCCGTCCGTCCGAGAGGTTGCCCGGCAGCCGCATTTTCCCGAGTCCGCTGTATTGAAGATGAATCCGGTTCTCCGGACGGGCGTCGACCGTGTAAAGCACCAGCAGGAACAGCCATTCCAGCGGCTTCATCGCCGCATATACCGCGTCCGCAGCTGCCTTCGTGCGGATGTGCCGGCTGAGCGGATAGCCGTACTTGTCGTACAGCCGGCGGATCGTCCGGTGGCCGCGGGGCATGATCTGCTCCAGCACGTTCTCGAATGCGTTGGCGATCATAAGCTGGCGGTTGATCGGAATGAGCTCGCCGTGCCGGATTCCCGCCCGGACCGGCTTCACCAGACGGCGGTGTCCCCTGGCGGCCGCCGTGCACAAATAATGGCCGTCTCCGCTCACGATGTGCGGCGGAGGCGCCGGCAGCCGGGACAGCTCGAAGCCGCTCGTCTCCAGAAACGCCCTCACGACGCTGTCCGGCCGCTGCCCGAACAGCACCAGGAACAGCTGCACGAGAAGCTGAACGGGAAACAGAAGCAGCGTCCACAACAGCGGCAACGCCCGGTAGCGCAGCGTCATGCGGTGCAGGATCCTTATCCAAGGAGATAACGTCTTCGCGGCTTCCTCCTTCCTGCTCAGGATCCAGACGTCCAGCGACCTCTTGAGCTGGGCCACGTAAAGCAAGCTGAACGCGATACTTCCCGCCTGAAGGAACGGCACGGAAAGTATCTTTTCCTCGTAATGCAAGATCCCGGTATGAACGAGATAGACCGCGGTCCATGCGATGTCAAGCGCAAGCAGCGCATGGCACCCGGCATAAAGGATCGGAGGCACTTTCTCGCGATAGCCCCTGAGCGCCCAGTAGGCAAATAATCCGAGCAGCCAGTCGACGATGATGACCGCAATGTGCTTCCGGGCCAAGGAAGCATAGGAAGTCAGCGGTCTGCCGATGCCCTTGTAAACGTCTAGCGGAACTCCGCCCCGAACCCCTTGCAGATCGATAAGAAAGCCGGCGATCATCAGGAACGCGGCGAAGAGCATGATGATGCCGTCCATCGCCTGTCCCCTCGCTCCGTCCTCCGCAACCGTCTCCCTTTTCCCCGCAAAAGCCAGCGCCGTCCGGAACAAAGCGATCAGAAGGAGGAAAGCGAACGGAATGTAGAACACCATGCTCATGCTCCCTTCCGAGCGGTCGAAGTAAGCGGGACGGTGCCCGCCATAGGATAGACGGCTTCGGTTCGTTGCCGGTTTCAACCTTTTGGGAAAAGGAAAAGACCATTCCGCCCGATGAGGTCCGGGGGAATGGCCTGATTTGCCTATAGAGGTCCGACCGCCGAATCGACGGGCTGTTACAGCAGTTTCAGCATCGCCGCCAGCACTTTGGCCGCTTCTTCGCGGGTCGTCTCGTCCTTCGGCGCGAAGCGGAAGCCGGTGCCGCCCGGCGCCGATTTGCCCGTGAGCAAGCCTGCCGCATGCAGCTCGCTCACGGCGTCGGCGGCGTAAGCCGGAATGTCCGCCTGATCGGCGAAGCCGGCCGAGGCCGTAGCCGGCAGGTCTACGCCGGACAGCTTCGCCAGCCTGGCGATCATGACCGCCATCTGCTCGCGGGTGACAATCGCCTGCGGGTCGAAACGCTGTTCGCCGACTCCGTTCACGACGCCGCCGCTTGCGGCCCATTGAACGGCCTTGGCGTAATAGGCGGATACCGGAACGTCCGCGAACGGCGAGCCTTGAACGCCGCTCAAATCCGCTCCTGCCAGGCGCGCCAGGAGGAGCGCGAAATCACCGCGCGTCAGCTTCGCCTTCGGCGAGAACGTCCCGTCCCCTGCTCCGCCCACGATTCCGCGGGCTGCCAGAAGCGCAATATCTCTTTTCGCGAAGCTGGACTCCGTATCCGTGAACGTCACAGGGTTGTAGCCGACTGCGTACGTCGAGAAATGACCGGTGCGGAAGCTCAGCAAGCCCGTTGACGCGTCATAGTTCGCGTTCGGAACGACCTGCGCCGAACCGTCCGCCGCGACGAAATACAGGATGACGGCATCCGAGCCTTCGCCTGCGCCGGGCTTATACGGAACGGAGACGTCCGCTTTTCCTCCGCTGAAGTTGCCGACATGCTCGCTTCCCGCATCCACGGCGAAGACATAGACCGGCCGGTCGCCGATAGCAGCCGCCGCTTCCGGCGCCAAGGTATTCGGCAGCGAAGCTTTGTCCGCCAGCGAAACGGTAATCGATACGTCGCTGTCTCCGGCAACCGACGAGATCGCGGCCAGCGCCTTCGGATCGAGGGTCACCGCGGCAAGACCGGCGTCAAAACGCACGGACAAGCCGTCGTTCGCCGAGATTTGGCTCCACGCTTCGGCCGGCAGCTTGAACGCCGCCGAAGTCGCGTTTCCTTCGACCGACGCTTTGAGCTCGAGCGTTCCGCCGCTCTTGCCGCTCGCCGACTGCCGCAGCGCCTCAAGCGCATCGGCCACCTGCTCCGGCGTCACCGCAAGCGTCGCCTTGCCGTTCTCGTCCGTCTTTGCGCTCACCACGGTCGTCGCGACGGCGCCTTTGGCGCCGTCGGTTACCGAAGGTTTGCCTGCGTTCGAAGAATCCCCCGAACCGTTCGGAGTCGAACCGGGGTTCGTCACGACTGCGGGATAGGAGACGCTCACGACGCATTCGGCCGCTCCGTAGCCGTCCGCGCTTGCCGCCCGAATGACCGTTGTGCCGGCGGACAAAGGCTTGACGTTGCCGTTCTCGTCCACGCCGGCCACCAGCGGGTTCGAAGAGGTCCACGTAATGCCCGACGCCGGATCGGCGGTCGCCTTCAGTTGAACCGGAGACGCGTTCGTCAGAAGAGACAGGGACGAGCGGTCCAGCGTCACTTTCGCCACGTTCACTTGAAGCACCGCCACCGTTCCGCCCACTTCGTTGGCGACCAGCAGCAGCGGCCGGCCGGTCGGGCTGATCGCGGCCGGGATGAAATCCAGCCCTTCGGGACCGCTATCGGTTTCCAGTCCCTTCGTAAAGTCGCGCGTGTTCGTGTAATTCACGAAATAAACGTTATGGGGATCGGTGATGTCGTAGGTCATGACGCCGCCGACGCGCTCCAGGCCGACGAACGCGAGCGTGCGGTTGCCGACTTGTCCGACTTTGACGTACTCCGGCTCCGGCCCTTTCTTCGAGCTGCGGCTGTCCAGATCGGCGTCGTCGTTGCTCGCGTTGAAGGAATCGGGCAGCCGCGTCGCCGTAATTTTCTCAAAGTCGCTGCCGCTGTCGTACACTTGCGCCATCGTGTCCGCATCCCAGATCGAGAAGGAGCGGCCTCCGTACAGGTAGATGCCCTCATTCCCCATGTCCGACATCGCGGTAACGCCGTCGTAAGCCGTCGTCCCGTTCAGGAACTGCGCCGCCGCCGAATTCGGGTCCAGCGATCCTTTCAGGCTCTTGACCTTGGTCGTATTGACGCGAATCGGATCGCCATCGGTTGCCGGCCATTCCGTCTCGTCGCCTTCGTTGGCGGTCAGCACGTACGACTTGCCGTCTACCGTATAGCTGTCGATACCGTCCGGCATATACACCCCGTAGAACGGCACGTTCTCGAAATGAATTTTTCCGTCCTTGAGCAGATCGAGTTCGTTGCGCGGATCGTTCAGGTCCTTCAGGCCCAATCCTTTGACGGAAAGCAAGGAATGGCTTGCGACATCGATTCGGGCGATCGCGTTGTTCTCCTGAAGGCTGACGTAAGCCGTCTTCTCGTCCGCGGACAAGGTGATGTACTCCGGTTCGAAATCGAACACGGCGTCTTCCTTGGAGCCGGCGGAAGTAATTTGCGGACTGTTCGCATCGGAACGGCCGCGAACGTGCACGTTGTCGTCGATGACGTCCGGCTTGTCGAACTTGACGTGAACGTCGGATCCGGTTTGCGTGTCGACGACCGTGACGCTTCCTTCCGGATCGCCGGCCGCCGTGCGGGGTTCGGCTTCGTCGGCGGTCAGAATGTAACGTCCGTCGGACGTGAACTTGACCATGTCCGGCTGAACGCCGGCTTCGTAGGACTTGATCAGGTTGCCGTCATAGTCGAGCACGAGAATCTGCCCGTTCTTCATCGAATCGGCTTCCTGCACGGCCAGCGCGACGCGCTTCGTTCTCGTATTGATGTCGACGCTCGTCAGGTCGCCGTAGACGAAGCCTTCCTTCCGCTCCGCCAAATCGGCGACGGGAACGCTCGTCGTCTTGGCCGGCGCCACCTGATCGCCGCCCGTCAGAGAGACGATGTCCAGCGTCGGCGGGTTGGCCGAGCCGTTCACCAGGTAAAATTCCTTGTTGTCCGGATTGTACTTGACGATCTCGGCCACGCCGCCGTCCGCGTTGGTCGTGCCGACGGAATAGCCGCCGATCTTGGCGATCGAGATTTGATCGGCGACCGGCTCGATCGCGGTCTCGGCCGCCGCCACGTTCAGGGTCAGCGTCGCGTTAACCGTCGCCTGCTCGCTGTCGGTGACGGTCAACTCGACCGTTGCGGCGCCTTCCGCCCCATCCGCCGGCACGCCCGTAATCGCGCCCGTCGCAGCGTCAAGCGTCAGGCCTTCGGGCAGGCCCGTTGCCGCGAACGTATACGGCGCTTTGCCGCCGGTCGCCGCGATGGCGGCCGCGTAATCCTTGCCGACCTGCGCATCGGGCAGCGATGACGTGGAGATTGCCAGCTCGACGCCCCATTCCCCGGATGCGCTGTTACGCGGCGCCGGATCGGCGGAGGTTCCCGTCGGAACGTATTCCTTGTAGCTGACCGGCTCGAAGTTCGCTTTGTTATCGTCCGTGTCGGCGAAATTCATCCTTCTGAGAGCAACATTCTTCGTGTTGGCCATGCCGGCGCCGAACGGGTAATTGCTTTCGTACCCGTCGATCGGATCGCCGTCCTCCCCCGCCGTACCGAGCATGTCCACGTACCCGGGAGGCTTGTCCGCAAACGGATTCGCCATCGCATTGGAGAGCTGGTCCTGATTGCTCATCAGCACAACCTTGAGCTCCTTATTGTTGATAACCTGGTCCCAAGTCTGATCGCCTTTGCCGGTTAGGTCGAGCGTCGTATCGGGCTGTTCGGCCGAGGCGCCCACGACCAGATAAGAGGAATGCGGCTTGATTTCATTCTGCAAGTCGAGTTTGTGCCAAGCGTTCGAGCTTGGATCCGATTCGGCGTCTTCCTCGGTGTCCGGATCGGCATACTGCAGCGACCAACCGCTCAAATCGACATTTGCATCGGTCGGGTTATACAATTCGATAAAGCCGTTCGATCCGGCCGCACCTGTCTTGCCGCCATCTCCATAAACCTGATTGATGATGACATGAGGAACCGTCACGTCGTATGTACCGTCTGCCTTGTACGGCGCTCCTGGGGTGGCCTCATCCGCCGCCGATGCGGCGGGAAGGGCGACGGCCAACCCGCTTAACGCGACTTCGGCGGACAGAACAAGCGAGATCAGCTTTTTGCTGCGGGAAAATCCGGTAGACATGCGACACTCTCCTCTATGGGTAGATATGCCTATTGTATGATGAGCTTGTCATCCGGAATGGAGATTTGTGTTAAGGGAGCGTTAACTGACGGTTGTTCGAACCGTTCTCCCCGATCAGGGGCGGACAGAAGTCCGGTTCCGACTCGCGAAGGCGGCGGGCGTATGCCGGATCGAGCTTCGAGAGCGCGGCGAAGTAGCTGCCGATTACATGGTTGGAGGACATGCTTCCGTTGTTGAATTCGAGCGTGACGAGGCCGGGGATGTGCCGATATTCGTATGCTTGGTCGAGGCGGGGGAGCTTGAACGTCGTCGGCGGCAAGTAGGTGACGGCGTCGTACAGGTTGCTGACGCGAAAAAACGATCCGGCGCCGCCGGCGAACGAGCGTACGAAATCGGGGTCGCCGACGCGGGGGGAACCGAACGTATAAAGGATGGGAGAGTCGAAAGAGGAATGGACCGCCGCGTCCAGCGAGCACAGCACGGCAAGCGCGGCGCCCAGGCTATGGCCCGTTACATAGAGACGTTTGCCCGGCCGAATCCGGTCGAGAGCCGATTGAACTTGATCTCTGGCCGATCGATAGATTCCCGTGAATCCGAGATGCGTCTGACCCGACTCGTAGACGTAAGGGTAGTCGGTCTGCACGGCCAGCGCATCGGAGAGCCAATCCGAAGCGGAGCTCGTTCCCCGGAACGCAACGACGGCTTCGTCCGGCGATTCCAGCACGAAGCCGAACGGCTCCTCATCCCCGCCCAGCGAGCGCGCGGCGAGGTCGGCCACCGTCCGGAAACCCGCCGGACGCGCGTAATCTCCGTTCGGGTCGGTATACTGCCTGTAAGTCTGGTAGCATACGGCGGCAAGCCATAGCGCTTTTTGAGAATCGTAGGTAACCGTCCGCACGGGCAGCACGCTCCTTCCTCCTATACCTTATTAGGCGGAGGAAGGAGCGGTGCCTGGCTTATTTCGCGGACACGATCTGCAGGCAGACCGGCTTGGCCAGACGAATCGAGCGGCCCGACGCGGCGGGAACGCCATCCGGGCCGATCCGCAGCGACTGGACTTCGTCGGAGTCCTGGTTCGCCGCGAGCAGCCACTCGTCGCCGAGCACGGCAAAATTTCTCGGCGTGCGGCCGAGCGTCGAGGCGTGACCGTTGGCCTCCAGCAAGCCTTCGTCGGTTACCCGGAAGACGGCGACGCTGTCGTGTCCCCGGTTCGAGCCGTACAAATACCGGCCGGACGCGGTCAGGTGGATGTCCGCGCACGTATTCTCTCCGGAGAAGCCGTCCGGCAGCGTCGACAAGCGCTGGAGCTGTTCGAGCGGCTTGTCCGTCCGCGCGGAATCGTAACGGTAAACCGCGACTTCGCAGCTAAGCTCCTCGATGACGTACAGGATCGGCTGCTTCGGATGGAAAGCGGCGTGCCGCGGGCCGGCGCCGGGTTGCTCCGATGTCCGGCAGCGCAGAACGAGCTTGCCCGCTTCCGCGTCGAGCCGGTAGACGTACAAGCCGTCGGTTCCGAGATCGCTGACGACCCAGTCGTCCGTACCCGGAATGGGGAACGCAGAGTGCGCATGCGGTCCTTCCTGCCGGTCCGCGCGCGGCCCCTGTCCTTCGTGACGGATGAAGTCTGCGATCGGCCCGATCTGTCCCGTCGGTTCGATCGGGTACAAGCAGACGCTGCCGCTCGTGTAATTGACGGCCAACAGCCAGCGGCCGGTGCGGTCCACATGCAAATGGCAAGGCGCGTCGCCCTCCGAAGGCTGCCGGTTCCGTTCTTGGAACGCGGCGCTTTCCAGGTCGAAGGAGAACGAAACGACCGCTCCTCCGTTCGTCTCGCTTACCGCATAAAGCCATTCCCCGTTCGGATGCAAAGCGAGGAACGAGGGATTTTCCACCCCTGCCGCGCCGCCGATCCTCTCCCAAGTTCCGGCTTCCCGGTCCAGAGTCAACAAGTGAATGCCTTCTTGCCCGGCGCTGCCGTAGCTGCCGGCGAAAACGTATACAGGATTGCCGTCGTTGTCCCGCATGGCTTTGACCCCTTTCGGAATGAGTTCGGTCGCCTCATTCTACCATCGGGACGCCGCGGGAGCAACGACGGAAGAGGAGGCGGGCGGAGCTAGAACCGCTCCGACACCGCCTTTGCTTGCGTGAATAGCAGAAGGTAATCGCGGCCTCCCGCTTTGGAGTCCGTTCCGGACATATGGAAGCCGCCGAAAGGGTGCACGCCGACGAGCGCCCCGGTGCACTTCCGGTTCAAGTACAGATTGCCGACGTGGAATTCGCGGCGCGCCTGCTCCAGATGGGCCCGGTTGCGGGAGAAGACGGAGCCGGTCAAGCCGAATGCCGTATCGTTCGCCATCCTCAGCGCTTCCCCGAACGAAGGTGCCTTCAGGAAGGCGAGCACCGGGCCGAAGATTTCTTCCTGCGCGATCGTCGCTTTTGCGTCCACGTCGGTGAAAATCGTCGGCTCGATAAAATAACCGTCCGGGTCGCCGGTTCCTCCTCCGAGTACCAGCCGGCCTTCCTGCCCGCCGATCTCGATGTACTGCATGATCTTATCGCGGGCGTCGCCGTCGATCACCGGGCCGATGTTTACCGACCGCTCGGCGGGATTGCCGACCGTCAGTTGGCGCGTCCGGCGGACCACCCGTTCCAGCACGTCGTCGTATGCCGCCTCGTGCACGATCGCCCGGGAGCAGGCCGAGCACTTCTGACCGGAAAAGCCGAAGGCGGATGCGACGATCGCCTCGGCGGCCGCTTCCGGGTCGCAGTCGGCGTCGACGACGATCGCGTCCTTGCCGCCCATCTCGGCGACGACCCGCTTGATCCAGATTTGTCCCGGAGCCGTGCGGGCCGCCCGCTCCTGAATGCGCAGCCCGACTTCCCGCGATCCCGTAAAACTGACGAACCGGACCTGCGGATGCTCGACCAGGAAATCGCCGATGTCTCTGCCGGCTCCCGGCAAGTAGTTCACGACGCCGTCCGGCAGCCCGGCATCCTCAAGCAGCTCCGCGAACTTGGCCGCGATGACCGCCGTCGGGCTGGCCGGCTTCAGCACGACCGCGTTGCCGGCGACGACGGCCGACGTCGTCATGCCCGCGAGAATCGCCAGCGGGAAGTTCCAAGGCGGAATCACAACTCCGACGCCCAGCGGGATGTAGTAGAGTTCGTTCTCCTCTTCCGGAAGGGGAACGAGAGGCTGAGGCAGGCTGAGCCGCTGCATTTCGCGCGCGTAAAACTCCATGAAATCGATCGCTTCCGCCGTGTCCGCGTCGGCTTCGGCCCGATTTTTGCCGGCTTCGTACGTCATCCATGCCGAGAACTCGAACTTGCGCCGCCGCAGCAGCGCGGCGGCCTTGAACAGCACCCGCGCCCGCTCGTTCGGGTCGGCCCGGCTCCAGGAACGGTAAGCGTCCGCGGCTGCGCGGATCGCCCGTTCCGCCAGCGCCTCGTCGGCTTGGGAGACCAAGCCGACCGTCTGGCCGGCAGCGGCGGGATTGACCGATGCCGCCTTCCGTTCCGTCATGACGCGTTCCCCGCCGATACGGAGGGGATACTCCTTGCCCAGTTCGGCCTCGACCTGCCGCAGCGCTTCGTCGTACAGCCGGTTGTTCGCGTCTATCCGAAAATCCGTCAACGGCTCGTTCGCAAATTCCGTTCTCATGCCACCCGAAGTCCCCTTTCGCAATATGCTTCGCCAAGATAGGTTATGATCCCGGGAGCGAAGCCGTTCCGAAGCTTGGGCCTCGGCGCAAGCCCCGACGGCGCGGCTGCCGCATAAACTGCCTTATGGATTCCGGAAGGGGAGATTCGCATGGATCTTTGGATTCGCGGATACCGGCGGGCGATGCTCGGGTTGGCCGCCAGGGACACCGTCAAACGGCTATCGCTCCGGTACGGCAGCCGGCTGGCCGGCCGGTTCGTCGCCGCTCCGACGCGGGAAGGCGCGCTGGATGCCGTCTTGAAGCTGAAAGCGAAGGGAATCGCGGCGACAATGGACTATTTGGGAGAAAGCGTCGGGAATTGGGAGGAGGCCGCCGGCAGCCGGGACGAAATCCTGCGCCTTCTGCAGGCGATCTCGGACCGCGGGCTGGATGCGCATGTCTCGGTCAAGCCGACGCAGTTGGGGCTGGGGCTCGACCCGGAAGCGTGCTGCGACAACCTTCGAATGATCGCTGCCGCCGCTCGGGAGGCAGGCACGTTTCTGCGCATCGACATGGAGAGCTCCGCCTACACGCAAGCGACGCTGGATCTCGTCCGACGGCTGCGCGCCGAAGGACTGGACCAAGTCGGAGCGGTCGTCCAGGCCTGCCTGCGGCGGTCGGCGGGCGACGCGGATAAGCTGATGGAGGAGAAAATTCGGATGAGGATCGTCAAAGGGGCTTACCGGGAACCGGAGGACATCGCCTATCAAAAAAACGGCGAGATCATAGACAGCTACCGTACGATCGTCGGAAAGCTGCTGGACGCCGGCTTCGAAACCGCCGTCGCCACGCATGACGACCGCCTGATCCGCTGGGTCCGAACGTACGCCGAATCGCACGGAATCGGCCGGGATTCGTTCGAATTTCAGATGCTTTACGGGCTGCGCACGGCGGAGCAGGAGAAGCTCGCCCGCGAAGGCTATCGGGTCCGCTGTTACGTGCCCTACGGCACCGAATGGTACCCCTATTACACGCGCCGGTTGGCCGAACGGCCTTCGCATCTGTGGCTGGTGGTCCGGAATTTTTGGAAATAGCGCGCCCGCCGCTACCGGAGCAGCGTCAAAATCGTCTCCGCGGAGCGTTCCGCCGTCGCCCGTTCCGGGCGGGCCTTGAGCAGCACGGTCAAGCCGATCAGCGCGACGACCAGCGTCTCGGCGAGAGCCTTCGGTTGAGAAATTTCTTTCAGCTCTCCCGTCCGCACGCCCCGCTCGATCGCCTCCGCGAAAAGGGCCGCCAAATACATCTGGTGTTCCCGCGTCAACACTTCGAATCTCTCATCGTGCGGCGCCAGCTCCACCATCGTATTGATGCAGAAGCAGCCGCGCGCCGGCCGGTCCGAATCTCCGTCCTTCAATACGTTCCCGAACACTTCGCGGAACCCTTGCCGGACGGACCCGGCGCGCTGCAGCGTCGCCCGAATTCCGGCCGCGTGGTCGACCGTATACTTCCGCAATGCCGCTTCGAACAGCTCCCTCTTGTCTCCGAAGGCGGAGTAGACGCTTGGCCGCTGCACCCCCATGGCGGCGGTCAGCTCGCTCATCGACGCCGCCTCGTAGCCTTTCTCCCAAAATAGCCTCATCGCCGCGTCCAGCGCCCGGTCGGTATCGAATTGTTTTTGCCGGCCCATATCATTCGCCCTCTTTTTATAACGATCGGTATTGTAATAATCATTCTAGTTTGTTAGAGGAAATCTGTCAATTTCGCATAATAGCAAAATATTGTTTGACAACATCCCGTCCCATTCGGTATATTCGCAGAAAATAACTTACCAATCGGTATGATAAAATGGAGCGATTCGCAGTATGGATCGGGAAACTTCTCGGCATAAGGGGAAACGAACGGCCGCGCGCCGGGCCGCCCCCGCGTTCGCGGCGGCTTGCGGCCTTGCGGTCGCATCGGTTTATTACTCGCAACCGTTGCTGGACGACATCGCCGGCGAATTCGGCATCTCCCGTTCGTCCGTAGGCATCGTGGTTACTGTCACGCAGCTTTGTTATGCACTCGGCCTGCTTCTGCTCGTCCCGCTCGGCGACCGGCTCGACCGGCGGCGGCTGATCGCCGTCCAGATGCTGTTGTCGTCGATCGCGTTGGCCGCGGTCGGACTTGCGCCCTCCGCAGCCTTGCTGTTCGTTGGGCTTGCCGTCGTCGGCCTGCTCGCCGTGGTCGCCCAGACGATGGTGGCGTTCGCGGCGGACTTGGCAGCCCCGGACGAGCGGGGACGCATCGTCGGGCAGGTGACGAGCGGGATCGTCATCGGCATTTTGCTGGCGCGGACCGTCGCCGGAACGCTTGCGCAGCTGGCGGGATGGCGCTCCGTTTATTGGTTTTCGGCAATGTCGGCGCTTGTCTTGGGCGCCGTTCTTTGGCTCCTGTTGCCTTCAGGAGAAACCAGGCGAACTCCCTCCTTGTCTTATCCGCGTCTCATCCGCTCGACCCTGGCGTTGTTCGCAGAGGAACGCGTGCTGCGCGTCCGCGCCCTGCTCGCGCTGCCGCTGTTCGCCTCGTTCAGCATTTTGTGGACGTCCCTCGTCCTTCCCCTGAGCAGCCCGCCACTGTCGCTCTCGCACGCTGCCATCGGATCTTTCGGGCTGGCGGGAGCGGCGGGCGCGCTGGCCGCCAGCCGTGCCGGCCGGTTGGCGGACCGGGGATTCGGGCAGCGGACGACCGGCGTCTCGCTCGCGCTTTTGCTTGCGTCGTGGATGTTTATCCATTCCATTTCTTCTCTGCCGATGCTCATTCTCGGGATCGTACTGCTGGACCTGGCGGTGCAAGCCGTTCACGTAACGAGCCAGAGCCTGATATTGGCCGCCCGCCCCGAAGCGCGCAGCCGCCTGACCGCCGGCTACATGATTTTCTACTCTCTCGGCAGCGCCTCCGGCTCGATCGCTTCGACGCAAGTTTACGCCCGCGCCGGGTGGGACGGCGTCTGCCTGCTGGGAGCGGCCGTCAGCGCTACTGCCCTTTTGTTCTGGGCGTTGACCCTTCGCCCGCGCCAGACAGCAAAATAACCCCACAAAGTGAGGCTCGGCTTCGAAGCATACCCAGATACTTTGCGGGGGCCCCGGAACTTAATGGAGCAATCCTCAATCCGACCGGGCGCCATCCCTCTTTCATTGGCATTTAAAAACTATCGAGGTGGATCAACATGATGAAGGTAATGGCCTTTCTTGCCAAAAAGGATGGAATGAATACACGAGATCTTATCGAATACTATGAGAATCAACATGTACCGCTGATTGCTAGATTGGCACCGCTCCCTAGCGTTTACAAACGCAATTACATTTTACGAAAGGACGATTCCAGCACAAAAGATGACTTCGATATCGTGACAGAACTCGTATTTCCCGACCGTGGCGTTTATGAAGCTTGAGTAGCCAAGATGTATGCTCCCCATTCCGGAGTTGCAGAGGACGAGCTCCATTTTCTTGATCGTTCGCGAACGAGATCTTATATCGTCGAAGAACACGTGACTTCCGATTAGGAGTCAAATGGCGATGTCCCGGTTGGTCTTTGAAAAAGCGTTTTGGGTTTGCGCCGCTACCCAAGCCGCGTCAACGATTTCGGATAGCTCGTCAATACTCGAACAGATCCATCCTCTTGCACGTAAACATCGTCTTCGATCCGCACGCCGCCGAGCTCCGGAACGTAGATGCCCGGTTCGACGGTGAACAGCATCCCCGATTCCAGCAGCGCCGGATTGGCGCCGTGAAGGGACGGAAATTCATGAATGTCCAATCCGAAACCATGACCGACGCGGTGGGTGAAAAAGTCCCCGTAGCCGGCAGCCGCGATGACATCCCTCGCGGCCCTGTCGACTTCGGAAGCCGCGGTGCCCGCCCGCGCTGCAGCGATGCCGGCCCGGTTCGCCGCCAGCACCGTCTCGTAGATCCGCTCCTGCTCTTTCGTTCCCTCGCCCATCAGGAACGTTCGCGTAATGTCGGAGCAGTACCCGTTCACCTGCGCGCCGATGTCGATCAGCACGAAGTCGCCTTCGCGGATCGGTACCGTTTCCGGCACGCCATGCGGCAGAGCCGTGCGGCTCCCGGTCAACACGATCGATTCGAACGAAGGACGATCCGCGCCCAGCCGCTTCATCTGGTATTCCAGTTCGGCCGTCAAATCGAGTTCCGTCATGCCGACGGCCGCGCGTTCCGCCGCATGGGCCACCACCTTCTCGATCAGGTCCACGGCCGCTTGAACTTTGGCGATCTCCTCGGCGGTTTTGCGCACGCGCATCGACTCGAGCTCCGGCGTCAAATCGACCAGCGCCGCGTTCGGCACCAGCCGGGCGATCCGTTCCGCGCGGTCCAGCGTCAGTACGTTTTTCTCTACTCCAACGGCTGCCGCGCTTGCAGAGAGAGCACCGCTTAGCCGCGCATATGGGTCCTCCGTGTCCGACAGCGGAACGATATCCGCCACCGTCCCGTTCCGCCGGGCGGATTCCGCGTCCAACAGCGGAACGAACAACGCCTCCGCATTCTTCCGCGCGTCGAGCAGCAGCGCAAGGAACCGCTCGTGCGGATCGGACAGAAATCCCGTCAAGTAATAGATGCTGGTCGGAGAGACGATCAGCGCGGCGTCGATCCCCCGCTCCGCCATCCGGCCAAGCAGACGATTCCGGCGTTCAGCGTATGCGTTGCCCATTCATCTTCCTCCTTTACCGTGCTTCCGGCGAAAGAAATCTCGTTAAGCCGTGCGACCGCGAACGCCAGATGCCTGATAATGCGGAAAAACCGCGTTCGTGAAGCACGCCCGTGATCGCACGGAACGGTACTGTTCTTGAGACCGCTCAGCCCGAAGCCTCGCGGATCAGTTCCAGAAACTCCGATCCGTATTTCGCGAACTTGGCGTCGCCGATGCCGCGGACTTCCTGCATTTCCTGCGCGGTCGTCGGCATCCGCTGGCACATCTCGCGCAGCGTCGCGTCGTTGAAGATGATGAAGGGCGGCACGCCTTCTCGCGTCGCCATCGCCTTGCGCAGCTGGCGGAGCTTCTCGAACAGCGCCTCGTCGTAAGTCCCGTCCGCGCCCGAATCGCTTCCGTAGCGCCGACGGCTGCGGGTCGCGGCGGCGATCGGCTCGACGCGCCGGAACACCCGCTCCTCCCCGTCCATCACGTCGCGCACCTTCGCGGTCAGCTGCACGACCGGATATTGGCTGTCCGTCAGCCGCAAGTAGCCGTCGGCGATCAGCGCGTGAATGAGCTGGACGAGCTCCTTCTCCGACATCGCGCTCATCATTCCGTACACGGACAGCGAGTCGAAGCCGAACTGACGGATCTTCGCGTCGTTCGCCCCGCGAAGCACCTTGGCCGTCAACGTCACGCCGAACCGCTGCCGCATTCTCGCCACGCAGGAGAAAATGATCTGCGCCTCCCGAGTCACGTCCCGCAGCTCCCGCACGTCGGTGCAGTTGCCGCAGCGTCCGCACGGCTCCCCGCCTTCTTCGCCGAAGTAGCGGACGATGGCGCGCTGCAGGCATTCCGACGTGTTCGAGTATTCCACCATGTCGTTCAGCAGCCGATAATCGTTCCGCTTGCGCTCTTCGTCGGCCTCGCTTCGCTCGATGAAAAACTTCTGCGTCGCCGTATCGGCCGGAGAGAACAGCAGCACGCATTCGCCCGGCTCCCCGTCCCGGCCCGCGCGGCCGGCTTCCTGATAGTAGGCTTCCAGGTTTTTCGGCATGTTGTGATGGACGACGAAGCGGACGTTGGACTTGTCGATCCCCATGCCGAAGGCATTGGTCGCCACGATGATCTGCAGGTCGTCGCGGAGGAAGGCGTCCTGAACGGAAGCCCGTTCGTCCTCCGGCATCCCGGCATGATACTTGCCCGCGGCGACGCCGAGCCCGAGCAGGTACTCATGGCAGCTCTCCACTTCCCGCCGCGTCGCCGCATATACGATGCCTGCCTGGCCCGGCCGTTCGCGAATGTACCTCGCCAGGAAATCGCGCTTGTCCGCGTTGCGGACGACGGACAAGGCCAGGTTGTCCCGCGCGTATCCGGTCGTCACCCGCACCGGCGCCGACAGCTTCAGCCTTTCGACGATGTCTTCCTTCACGACATCGGTGGCGGTCGCCGTGAACGCGGCCATGACCGGCCGGGGCCGGATATGCTTCAGCAGGCGGACGATCGTCATGTAGCTCGGGCGGAAATCGTGCCCCCATTGCGAGACGCAGTGCGCCTCGTCCACGGCCACGAGCGGTACGTTCAGGCCGCGAAGAAGCTCGACGAACCGTTCCGACTCCAGCCGCTCCGGCGCGATATAGACAAGCTTGTAGCGGCCCTGCGCCAGATCGCGCAGCCGCTCGTTCGTCTCTTTCGCCGTCAGGGAGCTGTTGATGTAAGTAGCGGGAATTCCCGTCTCGTTCAAAGCGTCGACCTGGTCCTTCATCAGCGAGATGAGCGGCGAGACGACCAGACTGACGCCCGGCAGCAGCACGGCCGGAAGCTGATAGCAGATCGACTTGCCGGCGCCGGTCGGCATGACGCCGAGCGCGTCGCGGCCGGAAAGGATCGCCTCGACGAGATTTTCCTGGCCGCTGCGGAAGGAATCGTAGCCGAAATACCGGCGCAGCGCGTCGCGGGCTTGTTCCAGAACGCTCATCGGTCAGGCCTCCTCTCGGACGGGAGACGCCAGTCCGAGCAAAGCGGACGGCGTCCCGATCGCGTAAACGTGAAGCTTGTGCAGCGCCCTCGTGCACACGGTATAGAGCAGCTTGCGGTCCCGCTCCCGGCCGTAGCGCCGCTGGGAAGCGTCCCATACGAGCACGGCGTCGAACTCGATTCCCTTCGACAGATAGGAAGGAAGCACCGAGATGCCGCGCGGCAAGTTCGCCGAGCCTCCGGTGACGAGCGTCAGCGGAATGTCGTCGGTCAGCCGTTCCTTGAGCAGCGCGCCGGCGTTGCCGCACTCCTTCGCCGTCTTCGCGATGATGCCGATGGTGGCATAGCCTTCCGCCAGCAGCGCAGCCGCATCCTCGGCGATGCGGTCGGCGAGCTTAGCCCCGCTCTCGCACGAGACGACCAGCGGAAGTTCGCCGTCGCGATGAAACGGTTCGATGCCCGCCGCATCCTCCGGCAGCAGAATTCGCTTGGAGAACTCCACGATCGGCTCCGTCGAACGGTAGCTGGTGGACAGTCGCCACAACGCCGTTTCCTCCGGCGGAACGAGCCGCGTCCAGCCCCCGAAGCCCCCGCTGTCCTCCGCTTGCGCATAGATGGCTTGGTTGAAGTCGCCGAGCACCGTCAGCCGCGCGCGGGGAAAGCGCCGGCGCAGGAACGCCGCCTGGAACGGCGAATAGTCCTGAGCTTCGTCGACGAACAGATGCTTGACCTCGCCCTCGACCTTCCGGAAGCCTTCCAGCGCTTCCATCACATAGAGCAGCGGCGTCGCATCTTCGTGATCGATATGCTTGCGGTCCAGCGTCTCCTCCGCCCGCCGCGACATCCACTCCCAGCCGACCGGCAGCTTGCCGTCGGGCGCGCAAGCGGCGAATAAGGAACGGCTGCGGAACAGCTCGCCGTACGTGGCCAGCGGGTCCATGAACCGGAAGCCCTTCACCGCCCGGCGCAGCGGGGCGATCGCCGCTTCGGCCGCTCCCCTTCTGAGCCGGTCCGTAAGCCGGTCCTCGTCGTCGAACGATTCCTCTCCGAATCCTCCTTCGCGCCGCAGCTCCACATAAGCGCGCTGGATGTCTTCGAAGTCGGCCAGCTCCGCCGCTTCCTCCACCCATTTTTCCTTCAGTTGGCTCTCTACCCATTCGCTCAGCCGCTCGCCCAGCCAGCGACGCAGCTTGGCGAGGCGGTCGCCGAAGCCCTCCGTGCCCCAAGTGCCGTAGAACCGTTCCTCGATCTGCCGCACGGAGACGATCGTATCCTTGCGGAATCGCAGCGGCCGGAACCGGACGCCTTCCTTCTCCAGCCGCCGCAAGTAAGCGCCGACGGTCGCGAAGAAATGCTCGGATCCTTTGTACCGCGCCGCGACTTCCCGCGCTTCCCCTTCCGGCGACCCTTCTCCTTCGGCCAGCGCTTCGGTCTGCGAGAACAGGTCCTCGACCTCATAGCGGCGTCCCAGCCGGGCTTCGATCAGTTCCCGGAACGTCATCTGCCGCATGTTCGCTTCCCCGAGATCCGGAAGTACGCGCGAGACGTATCCTTTGAACACCGGATTCGGCGAGAACAGCACGATCTGCTCGGGAGTCAGCGTATCGCGGTAGCGATACAGCAAATAAGCGACCCTCTGCAGCGCGGCCGACGTCTTCCCGCTTCCGGCCGCGCCTTGAACGACCAGGAGCTTGTGCTTCTCGTCGCGGATAATCCGATTCTGCTCCTTCTGGATCGTCGCCACGATGCTTTTCATGGACGTATCCGAACGCTCCGACAGCACCGCCTGGAGGATGTCGTCGCCGATCGTCTCGTCAGTATCGAACACATGCTTCAGCACGCCGCCGCGGATGACGAATTGACGCTTGAGCGTCAGTTCCCCGTCGATCGTCCCGCCAGGCGTCTCGTAGGAGGCCGGACCCGGCTCGTGATCGTAGAACAAGCTGGAGACCGGCGCTCTCCAGTCGTACACGTAGAAAGTCTTGCCGTCCTCGCCGACCAGCGAGGAACGGCCGATATAGACGCGCTCGGCAGCCCCGTTCGGCTCCTCCGCGAAATCGATTCTCGCAAAATACGGATTGTCGTGCTGCAAAGCCAGTCTCCCGGCCGCCGTCGATGCCACCCGGTGGCTTCGCTCGCGCTCCGCCAGCAGCTCCGCCTGCTGCACGATGCTGCTCCATGTCTCCCCAAGCTCCGTCGTATCGGAGAAGTTGACCGTCACGTCGTCCCAGAACTCCTGCCGGATGCCGACGACGTCCCCGCGTCTCTCCCCGAGCACGGACAGCTCCTTGAGCAGCCGGCGGTCGACGACCCCGAGCACCTCGGTCAGCCGTTTCGTTTCCTCTTCGCGGATGTCTCGTTCGTTTGGCACTAGCCTCTCCCTTTCCCCGACGCTTCTTTCAATATCCATTGTTGTATCACGCAAGCCTTGCCAGTGCAACCCCGCGGGCCGGAATTGCGGCCAATCTCCGGGGGACAAAGGCGGATTCGTTTGTCCCGATCAAACGGCCAAGGCAAGCGCCGAATCCGGCAACGCGCCGGCCAGCAATGCCCTGAACATTCTAATCACCAAGACCGGCAAACGCAATAGCGCTGCGAATCGGAAAGGAGGTGCCCGGAGTTGCGCAAAAAATCGGTCCGTACGCAGAAAGTCGGCAACGCCATCTCCATCGACGCTTCGGAGATCGGCGTCGTCCGCATTCGCCCTTAAAGCATGACGGGCTGCCGAGACAAGGGCGCTCTCGCGCCCTTCTTCACCGGGTGAAAAAAACAGCCCCGACGAATGGCGGCTTCGTCAGGACTAATCTTTACATACAGCAGACGAACGGGAAGCGGGCTTCCCTCAAACCGGAACGTCCGTTTCCGGATTGTGCGGCGTTTCCAGCGCATGTATCGGGTGAAGCCATCCTTGGTAGGCGAAGGAGGCGAGTCCGCTTTCTTCCGAGACGACAAGCACCAGCGCGTCCGTCCTCTCCGACAGCCCGATCGCGGCCCGGTGCCGCATGCCGATTTTTTTGCCTTCGAATACGGCGGAGGACAGCGGCAAGACGTTGGCCGCCGATGCGATCCGGTCGCCTTGAACCAGCACCGCGCCGTCATGCAGCGGATTGCCCGGGTAAAAAATCGCCTCCAGCAAGGAAGCGCTGATCGCGGCACCGATCGGAACGCCGGAATAAAGCACCTCTTCCAGCGAATCCTTGCGTTCAATGACGATCAGGGCTCCGTGGCGCCGCTCCATCAGATGCCCGACGCAGACGGACAGATCCGAATAATGGGACGTGAACGAGGACAGATAGCACTGCAAATAAAAGGAAGCGGCCAGCGATTCCGCCTTTTTGAACAGCTGCCCGATCCGCTCGAAATCGCTGAGCAGGCATATATTCTCGTTCTCGATCGAATCCAGGTTGTTCTTGATTTTCTCGGCTATGATATGCAATTGATTTTTGAGCAGCTCTTTGATCGGAGCTTCGTCGCACGTTTGCCGTTCCACTGGCGCCACCTCGAATCGGTATCCGAATTTCGGGATTTCCGGTTAGTATGCTCCTCGTCCCTTCGCGTTCATTCCCGAATCGCCGGCCGGCGGCCTCCGAGTTTGTCCCTCTGTCACGCCCGGCCCGATTGCCGCATATACATAAGGTGGTACGATTATTGCCTTGCGAGGGGGTACGTCCATGTTCATGTCCCATGGCGACGAGCAAGCCGCGCTGGAAGAAGCCATCGCGGAAATTACGGAGATCGCGCGAGGCTTCGGCCTCGATTTTTATCCGATGAGATACGAGATCTGTCCGTCCGACATCATCTACACGTTCGGCGCGTACGGAATGCCGACGCGTTACAGCCACTGGAGCTTCGGCAAGACGTTCAATAAGATGAAGATGCAATACGATCTCGGCTTAAGCAAAATTTACGAGCTCGTCATTAACTCCAATCCCTGCTACGCCTTTCTGCTCGACGGCAATTCGCTCGTCCAGAACAAGCTGATCGTCGCCCACGTGCTGGCGCACTGCGACTTTTTCAAAAACAACGCCCGTTTCTCGGGCTCCAACCGCAACATGGTCGAGAGCATGTCGGCTACCGCCGAGCGGATCGCCCAGTACGAGGTCGAGTACGGCAGCCAGGCGGTCGAGAAGTTCCTGGACGCCGTCATGGCCATTCAGGAGCATGTCGATCCGCGGATCGTGAAGCCGCAAGGGCTGGACAAACGGCGTTACCTGGAGTGGATTCGGCGTCAGGACCGGGAACGGGCCGCTCGCCGCGCCGCGCCGCCTTCCCCATACGACGATCTCTGGTCGCTGGAAGAATCTCCGGCCGACAAGCCCGATGCGGCGGACGATGCCCATGAGGCGAAGCGGTTCCCGCCCCAGCCCGAGAAGGACCTGCTCTGGTTCATACAGGAATTCTCGCCGGAGCTGGAGGATTGGCAGCGCGACGTCATGTCGATGCTGCGCGAAGAGATGCTTTACTTCTGGCCGCAGATCGAGACGAAGATCATGAACGAAGGCTGGGCGACGTTCTGGCATCAGCGGATCATGCGCGAGCTGTCGCTGACGAGCGAAGAGACGATCGAGTACGCCAAGCTTAATTCGGCGGTCGTTCAACCTTCGCGGAGCTCGCTCAATCCTTATTATTTGGGCGTCAAAATATTCGAGGACATCGAGAAGAGAGAAGGACGCGAAAAAATTTTCGAGGTCCGGGAGCTCGATTCCGACCCTTCGTTCCTGCGCAATTACTTGACCAAAGAGCTGACCGATGAACTGGATCTGTATATTTTCGAGAAAAAAGGGCCGGACTGGACGATCACCGACAAAACGTGGGAGACGATCCGCGACCAGCTGGTCTATTCCCGCGTCAACGGCGGATTCCCTTATCTGGTCGTGACCGATGGAGACTGGCAGCGCACCGGCGAACTTTATTTGTCGCATCAGTACGAAGGAGCGGAGCTGGATCTGAAGTACGTGGAACGGACGATGCCTTATGTCGTTCAGCTGTGGGGCAAACCGGTCCATATGGAGACGATCGTCGACGGAAAGACCGTCATGTTCAGCTGCGACGGGAAGAAAACGACGCGGAAAAATGTTTAAAAAGGGCAGGTCGGTCGTAATCTACTCCTAAGGAAAGGAGTGGATTTATCCATGACCAACGCATCCGAGCAAGCCGGACAACAGCCCTCGCGTCCGGATCACTTCCCGCCGCAGCACCAGGACCGTCAACCGGGGCTCGAAAGCGACATGATGCCGCGGCCGGAAGCGGAATCGCCCGTTTATAAGGCTGCGGGCAAGCTCGCCGGCAAAGTCGCCGTCATCTCCGGAGGAGACAGCGGGATCGGCCGCGCCGTCGCCATCGCCTTCGCGAAGGAAGGTGCCGACGTCGCGATCCTGTACTTGAGCGAATTCACCGACGCCCGCGAGACGCAGCGGCAGGTCGAGGAAGAAGGCCGCCGCTGCCTGATCCTGGACGGGGACGTCGGCGACGCGGTGTTCTGCCGCAAGTCGATCGCCGACATCGTGCAGGCGTTCGGCCGGCTGGACATCGTCGTGAACAACGCCGCCGAGCAGCATCCGCAGAACAAGCTGGAGCAAATCTCGCAGCAGCAGCTCGAGAAGACGTTCCGCACGAACGTGTTCGGCATGTTCTACTTGACGCAGGCCGCGCTGTCCCATCTGAAGCCGGGCTCCGCCATCGTCAACACCGCTTCGATTACCGCTTACAAGGGCAGCCCGACGCTGCTCGACTATTCCGCGACCAAGGGTGCGATCGTCGCGTTCACCCGCTCGCTCGCGCTGAACGTGATCGGACAAGGAATTCGCGTCAACGCCGTTGCGCCCGGTCCGATCTGGACGCCGCTCATCCCTTCGACGTTCGATGCGAACGCGGTGGCCAAGTTCGGCTCCGACACGCCGATGAAGCGCGCCGGGCAGCCGGACGAGCTGGCTCCCGCCTATGTCTATCTGGCCAGCGAGGATTCGTCCTACGTGGCGGGCCAGGTGATTCACGTCAACGGCGGCGAAGTCGTTAACGGATAGGATTCGCCTTCAGCTTCGATCAGACAATCGCTTCTTTGAGCCGGACGGCGTTCCAGTCCGTCCGGTAGAAGCGGATCGTAACGGTTACGCCAAGCGCCGTCAGGAACGTATAGAGCGACAGCCAAGCCCCCGTACCGCCCCAATGGAATACGACCACGAACAGGTACGCAAGCGGGATGAACAGGCAGAAGTTCAGCACCATCGAAGACCGCATCAGGAACGTCGTATCCCCGATCCCCCGCAAGCCGCCCGCATAGAAATTGTACATACCGTCGAACAGCTGCAGGAAAGCGGACAATTGAATGAGATGCGCCGCGGCCAGGAACACGGCCGGATCGTTGCTGTACACCCTTCCGATCGGGACGGACCAGATCATCTCCGCCGTGCCGAGCAGCAGCAGGAAGACCGCGCCCATGATCGCCGTATCCGTCCCCGCTCGTTTGCCTTCATGGGATTGTCCCCGTCCGATCGCCTGCCCGACCAGAATCGTCGCCGTCGAGCCGAAGGCGAAAGCTGGCATGAAGCCGAACGACATGACGTTGAGCGCCACTTCGTTCGCCGCCAGCGCCGCGTCCCCGAGGCGCGCCACGAACATCGTAAAGATATACATGGATACGCTCATGGCGAACTCCTGCAGTCCCAGCTTGCCGCTCTCCTGAGCGACCAGGCGAAGCTCGCTCCAATCGGGCTTCGGCAGCGTCCGCGTGGAGAAGCGGCGATGCATCGGTCCCCAGTACACGAATGCGCAGCATAGGAGCTGCAGCGCCTCCCCGATCAGAATGGCGATTCCCGCTCCGCGCAGCCCAAGGTTCGGCAGCCCCCACGCCCCGTTCGTCAAGGCGTAGGTCAAGATCAGCATCGTCCCGTTGCCGATCATGGACAGGATCATCGACGTCCGCGTATGGCCGATTCCGCGGAAAAAGCCGTGAAAGACGAAGCTGATAATGCCGAACGCCTGGGCGTAAAAGCGCAGCTTCAAATAATCGCCGCCCGCCGCGACAAGGTCGGCCGAGCCGCCGGTCAGTCTCAGAACCGCTCCGCTGCCGAACAAGCCCGCCAGAACGATCAGAACCGCGATGCCGGCGCTCGCCAGCAGCGCCAGGTACATCCGCTGGATGCCCTTGCGCATCTCGTTCGCCCCGAAATTTTGGGCGACCAGATAACTGACTGTATGACCGATGCCGGAGAAAAGCGCGAATACGTTGTACATGATGATGTTGGACACGCCGACGACGGCAATGGTCAGAAAGCCGAGATGGCCGACCATGATCAGATTGATCGAGCCGGTTACGGTCTGCGTCGCGAAGGAGAAGAAAGAGGGCAGCGTAAGCAGGATGATCTGTTTCCATTTATTCAGTTGGAGCATGGTTGTCTATTGACCTCGATAGATGATGGATTCGTCTCTCAAGTTTGCCTGAATTCCCTTTCACCTGTCAACGGCTTTTCCGGCCTGAACGCGAGCAAGGCCGAAAGGCGCCGAGCGTGGCGCCTTCCGGCCTTGGCAAGCCGATACGGAAGCGGATGTCGACGTTATTTCTTGGCGGAAAGTCCCGTCGCTTGCATCAGCTTCTTGAAAATTTCGGTATTCTCGAACGTGCCGGTGAACAGCCCCGCGTTCCGTCCCGTCGCCGTGACGGGAACGTCTACGGCCGTATGGCCCGACGTCGTCCAATCGACCGTGAACGTCTCTTTGGAATTCGCGATGGCGAACGGTCCGTCTTCCTTGGAGATGCCGTCTCCGGATTCGTCCTGGTCGTCCACGTCTTCGATGGAGAAGCCGCCCGTTTCATGGTCCGCAAGCACGAGAACGAGCGTGTCCGGGTTCTTCTTGGCGAAGTCTTTCGCCACTTGAACCGCTTTGTCGAGCTCCTGGCCGGCCTTGATCGTCAGCTTCGCATTGTTCGAATGCGCCATTTCGTCCGTGCCTTCTTCCTCGACCATCAGGAAGAAGCCTTTCTTATTTTTGGACAGCGTATCGATCGCCTTCTTGGCCATATCCGGCAGCGAGACGACGGGATTGTAAATGTCGCCTTCGCCTTCCGGCTTCTGCTGGAACATCTCTTCGTTGGCGAACAGTCCGAGCAGCTTGGTTCCTTTGGCCTGCTGCAGTCCCGCCTTGTTCGTCACGTAGCTGTAGCCAAGCTGCTTGGCTTTCGCCACCAGGTTGCCTTGAGTGCCCTTGGACTTCTCCGAAGGATCCTCGGCAGGCTCGTCCTTGAAACCGCCGGCTTGTCCGGCCGGATACCAGAAGTCTTCCCCGCCGCCCAGAATGACGTCGAGCTTGCTCTTGGTCAAATACTGCAGGGCGATGTCGCTTTGCTTGGAGCGGTCATCGACGTGTGCGCCGAACGCCGCGCCGGTCGCATCCGTGACCTG
Source organism: Cohnella zeiphila (assembly GCF_014212055.1). Lineage (GTDB taxonomy): Bacteria > Bacillota > Bacilli > Paenibacillales > Paenibacillaceae > Cohnella > Cohnella zeiphila. The sequence continues at coordinate 126,449 of NZ_JACJVO010000051.1, forward strand.
GCTCGTCGTGACGACGCCGGTCGACATGCCGGCCTCCTTCGCATATTCCATAATCGTCTTGACCGGCTTCTTGTTCGCGTCGACGCCGATCGCGCCGTTGTACGTCTTCACTCCGCTCGCAAAAGCGGTGGCTGCGGCGGCAGAATCCGTTACATGAACCGTCGAGCTCGTATGGATCAGAGCGGAGTAAGGCATGTCGTCCATCGCCAGCTGTCCCTTCAAGCCGACGGTGGAGAGACGGATCGCCTCGCGCTGCGCGGCTCCCATTCCGTCGCCGACGAACAGAATGACGTTCTTGGCTTTGGACGCGGACGCTTCCGCGGAAGGAGCTCCCGGCGTCGGGAATACGGCGGCTACGGCAAGCGCGGCTGCCGAAGCGGCGACAACGGCAGCTCCGATCTTTTGGTTCTTTCTCTTCATGATAACGGCCTCCTCTAATCTCTGTATTCGCTAACAGATTAAGGGCCGTCTGTTCGAGCCGTATTCACGGAATGTAAAACTTTTGAAAACAATTTCATAGAAAGAAAAAACCAGCTAATGT
>NZ_JACJVO010000052.1 GCF_014212055.1 Cohnella zeiphila
AATCCGCCGACCCGTCGATCCACTATCACGCCGACCCGTCGTGCCGCCACCGCACAGCGCCCTCCGATCAGATCGCTTCCCGCAGCCGGCTGATTTCCAAAGCGAAATCCCGGAAGAGGCGCGCGGACGGGGACAAGTAGCGCTTCTCTTTCCATTCGATCCCCACTTCGCACACGCAGCCGGGCGTCGAGATTTTGAGCCAACGCGTGCCGTCTAGCATCAGGCCGCGCGATTTGGGCAGCAGCGAGACCCCCAGTCCGGCCGCGACGAAGCCGGCCACGGTCGGCAAATCTTCCGCCGTATACTTGACGCGCGGAACGAACAGGGAAGCGCGGCTGATGGCGTCGATCGTGCCTCTCAAGCCGCAATCCCGGTGGATGCCGATAAACGGTTCGTCCGCCAGTTCCTTCAGGCCGATCGCGGCCTTCTCCGCCAGGCGGTGCGATGCCGGCACGGCGGCGTACAGCTCGGCGACGAACAGCGTCTCCCACGTCAAGCCGTCCGCGCCGCTTCTCGGCGACGTAATGTTCAGGTCGCAGCGGCCTTCCTCGACCAGCTGCTGCGTATACGAGCACGTGCCTTGGAACAGCTCGAAGCGGATATTCGGGTACTTCTCCTGGAACCGGTGAATGAGCTCCGGGATGTAGTGAGTCCCCAGAATGTTGCCGAACGCGAGCGACACGACCCCCGATTCCGGGTTCGTCAGCTCCTCGATCTCTTCTTTGCCTCTGCGAATTTCTCCAAGAGCGCTCGACACTCTCGCGGCGAAGATTTGGCCGTAGCGGTTCAGCTGCACGTTCCGGCCGCTGCGTTCGAACAGCTGCACCCCCAGCTCCTCCTCCAGTTTGGCCAGAGAATGGCTCAGCGCCGGCTGCGTGATCGACAGCGCCTCGGCCGCCCGGGTCACATGCTGAGTCTGGGCCACGGTCAAAAAGTACTCCAACTGATTCCACTCCATCCCGCTCGTCTCCTCTCCGGATGCTTTTCCCCAATATATGCGCGAAATTCATGATTTGTATGAAAATAATAAATTAGACGAAATAAGATGTCAAATTTTACAATGGAGCTGCCGGACGGAACGTTCGCCGGCAATTCGAAGGGGAAGGTTGGATGACGATGGAACAAGGAGCTTCCGGAACCGCTCGCGGACGCGGCTGGTTTATGGCACTCATTTGCTTGGGGGTATTCGTGGTGTATATGGACGCGACGATCGTGAACGTCGCGCTTCCGGAGATGCAGATGAAGCTGGCGGTCGGCCTGAACAGCCTGCAATGGGTCGTCGACGGCTATACGCTGACGTTCGCGTGCCTGCTGCTCATGGCGGGGACCGTCGGGGACATTATCGGGCACAAGCGGGTGTTCGCGATCGGCATGATCGGCTTTACCGCCTTTTCGGCTTGCTGCGCGCTGGCGAACTCGATTGACGAACTCGTCACGTTCCGCTTCCTGCAAGGAGCGTTCGGCGCGCTCATGATTCCCGCTTCGCTGGCGATGATTCGCAACCTGTACGAAGATCCGGCCGCCCGCGCGAAAGCGATCGGCATTTGGGCCGGGCTTGGCGGGCTTGCTTTGGCGGTGGGGCCGCTGGCCGGAGGCTGGCTGGTGGAAGGGGCCGGCTGGAAGAGCATCTTCTGGATCAACGTTCCGATCGGCATCGTCGTCTTCGCGATTCTTCTGGCGGTCAAACGGGAGACCGTTCGGAACCGGGACCGCAGCCTGGACGTTCCGGGGCAGGCGCTGTTCATTCTGGCGGTCGGCGCGCTGACGTACGCCTTGATCGAAGGACATTCGCTCGGCTGGGGATCCGCGCGCATCATGGGCAGCTTTATCGCCGCCGGGGTGCTGTTGGCCGCCTTCCTGCTGCGGGAATCGCTGGCCAGGGAACCGCTGCTGCCGCTCGGCTTGTTCCGCAATCCCGTGTTTACCGCCGCCTGCTTCGTCAACTTTTTCGGCTTCTTCGGCTTGTATGCCATCGTCTTCCTGATGACGCTGTACTTCCAGAACGTCGAGGGGTGGTCTCCGACCGGGGCGGGCGTCCGCTTCCTATCCTTGAACGTGAGCATCATGATCGCCTCCTTCGCGTGGAGCTCGATCGCCGCCCGCGTCTCGCCGACCGTTCTGATTCCCGCCGGTATGCTCGCGATGGGGGGCAGCCTGATGGCGCTCACCGCCGTGGAGCCGGGAAGCGCCTATGCGGATTACGCGTGGGCGCTGGCCGGCATCGGGATCGGCGTCTCGTTCGCCGGCTCGTCCGCGACCGTCGCGCTCATGGCGTCCGTACCGCTGCATAGAGCCGGTACGGCTTCCGGCGTGGCCAACACGTTCCGTCAGCTGAGCGCCGTGTTCGGCGTCGCCCTGTCGGGAACGCTCGTCTCCGCCCGCCTTCCCGACTCGTCCTCCGCATCGCTGCTGTCGATCGGCGGAGGCGATGCCGCGACGCGGTTCGCGGACGGCATGCACGACGCGTTTCTCCTCTCCGCGGCGGGCTGCTTCTTCGCCGCCGTCGCGGCCGTCGGCCTTCTCGCGGCGGTCGCTCGCCGAAGAACGGTCGCGCCGAACGGATAAATCGGGTTTTCGCCGGCCGCTGCGGCTCATATCCTTTTCCTAGGGACGTAATAAGCCGAAAGAGGGGAACGCGCATGCCTGGATGGCTTCAGTGGAAAATGATCAGCGTCGCGATCGAACGGCGGCCGGAGGAAGTGTACGATTATGCGGCGAACCCGGAGCACTTTCCCGAATGGGCCACGTCGTTCTGCCGGTCGGTCCGGCGCAGCGGGGACGAATGGGAGATCGAGACGGCGCAGGGGACGATGAGCCTGCGGTTTGCCGAACGGAACCCGTACGGCATTCTGGATCATTACGTGAGAGGCGAGTCGGGGCCGGAACTGCTGAATCCCGCGCGCGTCGTCGCCGACGGTCCGGGCAGCCGCGTCATCTTCACGGTCATCCAGCCGAGCGACCGGCCGGATGCGGCCTACGCGATGGACTTCCGGGACGCGGAGCAGGATCTGCAGACGCTCAAGCGCGTGCTGGAACGGCTCTAAGCCGTCCTATCGGACGATTCGGTTGCGGATCGCGAAGTCCCGCTCCGGATCAATCTTCCTTTCGCCGGGGTCGATCCGCGGATGGATTTCCGGATCCTATCCGTACGAGTCAGGCCTGCCCGCTGCGCCAAGCGCCCGGGGTCATGCCGGTCTTTTTCCGGAACGCCTTGGAAAAATGGTGGATATCGCTAAACCCGCAAAAATCGGCGATATCCTCCTGCGTGAAGCTCGTCCTCCTCAGCAGCTCCTGCGCGTGGCGAATCCGCATCTCCAGCAAATAACGATGCGGCGACGCGCCGTACCTTCGCTTGAATTCGCTGCTGAACCAGGAGGGCGACAGATGCGCCCGTTCCGCCAGCATCCCGACGGATAACGGTTCCCGCAGGTGCAAGGAGAAGTAGGAAGGAACCCACTCCAGGTCTCTCTGTTCTTCCCGGCCGTGCAGCTGATAATGGTCCGTCAGGATGGACACGATGAGCTCGGTTCCGAGCTGCTGCGTCATCCATTGAGACGAGGGATCCTTCAACGGCCATTGATCGACGAGCTTCAGGAAAATCTCGAGAAACCGCGCCGGTTTTCCGGGCTTCAGAAGGACGGGAACGTGAATGCCGGCGTAGTCGTTGATTCTCGGCTGCAGGTAAGCCAGATACGGCGTCAGGTCGATCTGTCCCGGCCGGGTAGGGAAGCTGAGCTCCCTCCCGGGTTGATAGAACATGTCGAAGTGGAGAAACGGCGTCGCCGTATCCGTCAATCCTTCGAGATCCACGAGACTTCCCGGCTGGACGAGGCAGAAATCGCCCGCCTTGGGCAGGTACGCTTGCTCGTCGACCGTAAAGCGGCATTTGCCCTTCTCGACGTAGATCAGGCAGTAATCGAGAAGCCTCCGTTCGGGGGATCTCCACGGCTTGCGAACCGCCCGGTCGCCTTGGCGGAAATAGGGGACGATCGGCTTGGCGGCGGTCAGCTCCGTAATCGAAGGCGGGATCATCGGCCTCGCTCCTTTCCGGCTCTTCCGAGAAAAATCGTTTTTGACAAACGATCAAGCGATTTCAAACAAAGACTAATGCAATCATACCAAATATGATGAAGGAGAAACAGAGTCGGCGATTCGATGAACCGTAATCGCCGGAGAAGAGGATTGAACAATATTTTATTCGGAAAGAGGAGAGACGGAATGGCCGATGCGCAAACGCTGCCTTCGCTGGACGACGAACGGGAGCTGACCTCGGAACAAGTAGACCATTATCGCAGGAAAGGACATGTGCTCCTTCGGAACGTGGCGTCTTCGCTGGAGATCGAAGCGTTCGAGCCGCTCATCAGCGAAGAAGTGAGAAGGCGCAACAACCAAGACAAGCCGCTGGAAGAGCGGGACACGTACGGGAAAGCGTTCATTCAGATCGGGAATTTGTGGCAGAGCAGCCCGCAGGTCGCCCGGTTTACGCTGGCCAGAAGATTCGCCAAGATAGCGGCCGATCTGATGGGCGTGGACGGCGTGCGGATTTATCACGACCAGGCTTTGTACAAGGAGCCGGGCGGCGGCCATACGCCTTGGCATCAGGATCAGATCTACTGGCCGCTGGATACCGATAAGACGATCACGATGTGGATGCCGCTCGTGCCCGTCTCGGAAGAGATCGGTTCCATGACGTTCGCCTCCGAATCCCATCTCCTGGGGTATATCAGCAAGATGGTCATCTCGGACGAATCGCATCGGACGCTGGGCGAATTCGTCAAGGGGAGAGGGATGGAAGAAGTCAATTACGGCGCTCTGGCCGCCGGCGATGCGACCTTCCATGCGGGCTGGACGCTGCACAGCGCGCCCGGCAATCCGACGGATCGGATGCGGAAGGTGATGACGGTCATCTATATCGCGGACGGTCTTCGGATCGCCGAGCCCGACAGCAACGCGCGCCGCAACGATCTGAAGGGGTGGTTTCCCGGTCTGAACCCCGGGGACCTCGCCGCCAGCCCGCTCAATCCGCTCGTTTACTCTTCGAAATGACAGAGAGGCCCGAACCCCTTCGCCGACCGGCGGTCGGCGAGAGGAGAGGTCGGCGAGTCTAGCGAAATGCCAGCGCTTCGCGCAGGAACCGCCCGGTATGGGAGCGATAGGAGGCGGCGACCGCTTCCGGCGTGCCCGCGGCGACGACCTCGCCGCCCTCGCTGCCGCCCTCGGGGCCGATGTCGACGACCCAGTCGCAGGCGCGGATGACGTCAAGGTTGTGCTCCACGACAATGACGGAATGGCCGGCGTCGACGAGCCGGTTCAGCAGGACGAGCAGCTGCCGGGTATCCCGCGGATGGAGCCCGGTCGTCGGCTCGTCCAGCAAGTAGAGCGTGCGGCTTCTCGCCTTGCCGCTCAGCTCCTTGGCCAGCCGGAGCCGCTGGCCTTCCCCGCCCGACAGCGTCCGGACCGATTGGCCCCATTGAAGGTAGCCGAGTCCCACCTCGGCGAGCAGGGCGATCGGGTCGGCGATTTTGGCATGTCCTCGCAGTAGGGGCAAACTTTCCTGCACGGTCAGATCCAGCAAGTCGGAGATCGACAGTCCGTTGTAGGCGACGCGCAGCACCTCGTCCTTGAACCGCCTGCCCCGGCAAACCGGACAGCGGGCTTCCAGGCCGGGGAGGAAGAACATGTCCACCGGCACGGTGCCGAGGCCCTGGCAATGCTCGCATCGCCCGCCCGGCGTGTTGAACGAGAAGTCCTTCGCGGTCAGCCCGGTACGCTTCGCTTCCGGCAATCGGGCGTACAGGTTGCGTACGGCGGTGAAGACGTCGGTATAGGTGGCGACGTTGGAACGGCTCATCCGTCCGATCGGCGATTGATCGACCGTGACGATCTCGCCGACGGCGTCGAAGCCGGCAATGCCGAGGCAGCCGTTGCGAAGCTGATCGTCCCGGCCCCCCGCGGCGACGAGATCGAACAGCAGCGTCGATTTGCCGGAGCCGGACACGCCGGTGACGGCGGCCAGACAGCCGAGCGGGAACGACACGTCGATATGCTTCAAGTTCCGTTCATAAGCGCCGCGAACGGTCAGTTCCCGGCCATTGCCGGACCTCCGCTTCCACGGTCCGGCTCGTTCGCTTTCTTCGCGCAGGAACGTTCCCGTCACCGAATCCGGGTTGTCCATCAGCTCCCTGAGCGTTCCTTCGCCGACGACTCGGCCGCCGAGGCTGCCGGCGCCGGGGCCCATATCGACGACGTGATCGGCCGCGCGCATCATCTCCACGTCATGCTCGATGACGAGCACCGTATTGCCCAAGTCGCGAAGCTGCTTCAGCACCCGGATGAGACCCGCCGTATCGCGCGGGTGAAGACCGGCCGTCGGCTCGTCGAGAATGTACAGCACTCCGGTCAGGCCGGAGCCGAGAACGGAAGCGAGCCGGAGCCGCTGCGCTTCCCCTCCGGAAAGCGAGACTGTCTGCCGGTTCAGCGTCAGGTAGCCCAAGCCGACGTCGACGATTCGCCGCGTCCGGGCCGTCAGATCGTGCAGCAGCGACTCGATCTGCTCCTTGTCCTCCGGCCGCAGACGCGCCATCAGCCGTTCCAGCCAAGTGACCGCCTCCTGCAGCGACCACCCGGAGACGGCGGCGATGGAGGCGCCTCCGACCGTCACGGCGCGAATCTCTTCCTTCAGCCTTTCGCCCCGGCAGGAGGAGCAGGTCTCCTCCAGGAACAGCGCCGCTTCGCCGGACTCTCCGCCTTTCTCCTTATAGCGTCGCCAAATGCCGGTCACGACGCCCTCGTACCTGCCCGAGCTCACCGATTTGGGCGGCTTGACGCCGGGAACGTGCCGGGCGAACGCTTCGCTCTCCACGCCGTAATACAGCAGGTCCCGCAGGGCGTCGCCATAAAGCTTGATCGGCTGACCGGGATCGAACGGGAGGCCGTAATGGCGGGCCGCAGCCGTCAGGATGGAAAGGTGGTACTGGGCGATCGCGCCGTACCAGATCGTAACGCCGCCGTCCCGCAAGCTTCGCTCCGGGTCGAACACCGCATCCGCGTTCAGCCGGACCGTATGGCCAAGCCCGTCGCACGTCCCGCAGGCGCCCTCCGGCGTATTGAACGAGAAGTGCCGGCGCGTCCATCGCTCCGCCGCTTCGCCGCAATGCGGGCACCGCACCGCGGACGACGGCCCTGCTTCCTCCGGGTCGCCGAAGTCCGCTCCGGCGTCCGGCGCAGGCACGAAGCGCGTTCCGCAGCGCGGACACGGCCGTTCGCCCAGCTTCTCGTAAATGACGCGCAAATACGTGTAAATATCCGTGACCGTGCCGACGGTCGAACGCGGGTTGCGGTTCGTCACGTGCTGGCCGACGCTGATCGAAGGGGACAGGCCGACGATCGCGTCGACCTTCGGCTTGGCGACGGTGTCCGCGGTCATTCCCATCGACTCCATGTACTGGCGCTGGCATTCCCGCTGCAGCGTGTCGAGGGCCAGCGTCGACTTGCCGGAACCGGAAGGGCCGGTCAGGACGACCAGCTTGCTTTTGGGAATGCGCAGCGTGACGTTCCGAAGGTTGTTTTCCCGAGCGCCCCGGATTTCGATCGCATCGTTCATCGGCTTTCCTCCGTTTCCATGCGTATTCTCGCCATGCCGTACAGGTCGGGATATATCAGTCTGAACCCGTGCTTCTGATAAAAAGGAATCGAGACAACGTCCGCCAGAACCGTCAGCTCCGCATCCGGGGGAACGGTCCGGCCGAGGAAGGAGAGAAGTTCCTTCAACACCGTCTCCTCCAAGCCTTCGCCTCGCTGTGAAGGCAGCGCCCCCACATCGACGATCCGGTTGTACAAACTTCCATCGCCGACGATACGCCCCATTCCGATCAGCCGTCCGTCTTCGTCCCTCGCCGTGACCGCGAATAGGGAGCGGGCCAGGGCCTCGCCCGCCGCCGCCTCGCTTGTCGTCCCGAGGCCCGCGGCGGTTCTCCACTCCGCGAATTCCCGTGCGCCGGGCATCTCGTGCTTCATTTCCATTCGTTCCATCTCCTCCTTCCGATGCTGGAAAGCGATCGTACATCCCTTATCCTACAACACGGATGCAAGTGATAAGGCGGACGGAATTTCGGACGGTGGGATCAGGCCTTCGATCGGATAAACCTTAGCACGTGCACTTCAATCTTTTTCTCGAGTGTTTGCAACGGAAGAGAACGTCTGTTATCGTAAGAGCGGATCTCGGGGTCAAAAGGAGGGCGGAAGCATGCGTTACTACAAGCCGATCGAGATCGCACGGGAGCTCGGCGTCAGTACGAGCGCGCTGCGGCATTATGAAGCCTGGGGCGTCGTTCCGGCGCCGGAGCGTTCCGCGAGCGGGTACCGCCAGTACACGCACGTGCACTTCGCTTATTTCCGCTGCCTGCGCTCGCTGTTCGCCGGCTTCGGCGTCTCGGTCGCCTGCCAGGCTCTCCGCCACATGAGCGGCGGAGATCCGGACGCCGCGTTCTGGCTGATCGGCCGGGAGCAGGCTCAACTGCAGCAGGAGAGGGCTGCCGCCGATCAGACGGTCGCGCTGCTCAGCGACCCGCAGCTTCCGCTCGCGCCCAGCCGCAAGCTGAAAGCCCGCATGACGATCGGCGAGGCTGCCGAGCTGACCAACGTCCGCACGTCGGCGATCCGGCACTGGGAACGGGAAGGGCTGCTCATTCCGGAGCGGGATCCCGAGAACGGGTACCGGCTGTTCACGCCGACGCATATCCGGCAAATCCTGCTCATCCGTACCCTTCGCAGAACGGTGTATTTTCTGGATCATATAAAGGATCTTGTCCGGTCGCTGGAGCATCAGAACGTGGAGCAGGCGAGGAAAGTGGCGAAAGACGCCCTGCGGAGAATCAACGAGCGCAACCGCATGCAGTTCGAAGGCGTCTATGAGCTGGTTGCGCTGAGCCATGTGCTGGAGCGCCCGTAGGCGTCGTCCGGCGTTCGCGGAACGGACCGAAGTAGGACTGCGGAGCGGACGCCGGACGCAAAAAAAGCCGCGCCGGCGCGGCTTTCTTTGCGGCAGGGGAATCCTCATTGCAGGGGGGTTCGATTCGGCAGCCCGACGACGCGGTCCGGCACCGGGACGGAGGTCAGCTTGTCGGGATTGCGGATCGCGTCGATGGCGGCAATTCGACCGCCGTCCACGGTGAAGGAGATTACGGTCAGCACGTCGTCGGGATCGTTCAGCACGAGGCCCGGCGCGCCGTTGACGATCGCGATGCGGCCGCCGCGGAACGCCCTTTGCGAGAATCCGAGCAGCGCGCGGGCGACCGTCTCCGAGCCTTGAAGCGTCCGGGCCAGCGCCGGTACCTTGCCGCCGCCGTCGCCGCGCCAGACGACTTCGGGGTCGAGCAGCGAGACGAGCTTCTCCAGATCGCCTTCCTGACAGGCGGCCGCAAAGGCCGTCACCAGCTCGCGCTGCTCGGCATGCGTCGGCGCAAACCGCGGCCTTCCTTCCTCCACATGGGTACGGGCTCTGGAAGCCAGCTTGCGGACGGCGGCGGGCGAGCGGTTGACGACGCTTGCGACCTCGTCGAAAGACAGGCCGAACACGTCATGCAGCAGGAACGCGGTCCGCTCCGCCGCGGAGAGCCGCTCCAGCACGACCAGGAGCGCCATGCTCACCGATTCGTCGAGCGCGATCCGCTCGGCCGGATCGCCGGCGTCCCATTCTTCCACGAGCGGCTCGGGCAGCCACGTTCCGACGTACTGCTCCCGCCGGACGCGGGCGCTGCCCAGGGCGTCCAGCGCCAGGCGGCCGACCGTCGTCGTCAGGAACGCCGCCAGATCGCGGATCTCAGCGGGATCTTTCACCCGCTGCAGCCGCAGCCACGCTTCCTGCACGCAATCCTCCGCTTCGGCGTGAGAGCCGACGATCGCATATGCCACCCTTTGCAGGCGCGGCCGCTGTTCCTCGAACAGGCGAAGCAAGTCGCCTTCCTTCATTAATGGCTTCCCGCGCTCCGCCGAATCGAATTCGCTTCCCATGTTATCTTCCCTCCGCTTTGAGCCAGGCTTCGAACCGGGTCGATCCCGTGATATGAGGCTGCCGCTGCGTCGCGGCGCCCGATCGCAGCGCCTGGCCGAGCTTGCCGGGCAGGGGCACGGGAAGCAGCAGCGCGCGCCGGCCGGTCACCCGGCGCCAGATGCGGGCGAGCTCTCCGGCGCCGATGATCTCGGGTCCGGCGATTTCGAGGCGTCCCGCGAGCGGTCCGCCTTCCACGACATCCGCAACCGCCCGGGCGACTTCGGCGACTGCGACCGTCTGCAGCGGCGCGTCCAGCTTCGGCACCACTTTCCAGCGTCCGGCCTGCTCGAAGAGCGCCCGTACATATTCATGGAACTGGGTAGCGCGCACGATGCTCCACGGAACCGGACCCCCCTCCACCTCGCGCTCTTGATCCGCCTTGGCCTTGAAGTAGCCGAACGGCACCCGCTCGCAGCCGACGATCGATACGCAGACGTGATGACCGATTCCCGCCGACCGCTCCGCCGCGAGCAGATGGCGCGTCCCTTCCACCAGCACGGTCGCGGCTTTCGACGTCGCGTTGTTGCTGGCGTCCACGACGGCGTCGCAGCCGCCGAGCGCGGCTTCCAGCCCTTCGCCCGTCGTCAGATCGACCGGATATTCCTCAGAGCTGCGGCTAAGCGCCCGCGCCTCGTGCCCCCGCGCTCGCAGCTCCCGGCTCACGTGGCGCCCGAGCATCCCGGTACCTCCGACAATCGCCACTTTCATCCGTCATTCCTCCTCATGAGCTTATCACTTGAAGGACGGCGCTGCAGGCGAAAGTGTGACATGGGATGTATATGGCAGCGATCGGGGTCATAAAAGCGGACATCAGAGAGAAGTCACTTCCCGATAGATATGAGATATTCGAGATCCGACTTTCGATATGGAAAATTTCCGTTTTACTGTTGCAGCGCCGAATTTTCCGAGCACTCGGGCTTGAGCCGGATGATGTAATATTCTTTTGAGATCCGTTGAAAGTCTTCTGACCGAGATTGGGACAAAAGCTCCGTGATCGCCGAAGTGACATTGAATGCTTCTCGTGATATTTCGAGGACGCATGATTCCGCAATATCCCGCAATACCCGCAGCGACAACCGGCCGGCCGCATCCCATCGCTTCGAGTGCGACCCGGCCTGTTCCCACTATAACATCCGCTGCGTAATAAGCATGCTGGATATTGGTCAGTGGCGGACGGATCCATACAACATGTCTGCCAAGGCGACGGTTAACTTGAGCCGCCAGTCGAAGAAGCCTCGGCTGTCGGGATCTGGGTCCATACAGTACCACGATAAAGTTCGGGGAACTCGCGGCAACATGCTTCGCCGCTAATATCACTTTTTTTGCGATCGAGTATTTGTCGGGAGAAAATCTGCCGGCATAAACAACAATTTGAGCATGTCGCGGCAGATGCAGCGCTTTTCTGTATTTGTATTTGTATTTGTTTGATGCAGGGTGGAAAATTTTCGTGTCAATGCCGTTTGGAATCATTCGGATTTTCTTTGCCGGAATACGAAGCTTGACGAGCCAGTTTTTCAGCCTGGGTGAAACCGCGATTAATCGATTCGAAGTTCTCGCCACCTTAAGCAATGTGGAACGTTTATGATAGATACCATGAACACTTGCAATCAATGGAACTTTGGTATGGCTGGATAAGGTGGCTGCTTGAAGAAACGATGACGAATCATGCGCATGTACGGCATTGTACTTCCCTTTGGCAATGATCGACGATAGGGTCGATACTCGATTCATCAATGTTTTTTTCCTCGAGGAAAGATAATGAACGGTAATTCCCGCTCTTTTAAACGAGCTTGCGAGAGGACCTCTCTTGGCTGCAACGCCAACCGGAATTCCTTTTGATATTATATTTCGGGATAGGGTAAGGATGTATTTTTCGGTACCCCCTATACTCAGTCGTCTCACCAACATGAGGATTCTCATACTTACCTCCGGGCTCTTCCTAGGCTGTTGAGCTATTCCTTTTGGCGTAGTTGTTCATTTTCTTCAAAAAAGGACCGATTCTTCTTTCGGATTTAAGCGCCCATTGCAACCAACTTTTTGTTAAGGGGAATCTTTTGAAAGGGGATAATACTAAATAGGTTGTGAGCGGGAAGCGCAACCAGACCTCAATAAGTCTGTAATCGCTCCTTTTCAGTCTCGAAACCTGACGATAACCGTCCAGAATCGCCTTCGCGATCGAAAAATCCCATTGATAATCTTTGCATGAATTATAAATGACCCTGTACAAATCGTATGCCCGCAAATCGACATGCAAAGTCTCGAAATCGATCAGGTACGTGCCTTTTTTATTTAGAATGAAATTGCTGGGACCGCCATCCCCATGACATAATACCGCTGTTTTACGCGGATTTCGGCGGTAGGATTGATATCCGCTGGTTCCTAGCAAACTTTTCGCCATGCTTGCATAGCGTAAAATTTCCGGTCCGTTTTGCTGGAGAAACCGGCTAATCGGCAAACGAAATCCGTTTCTTTTGGCTTTTACAATCTTCTTTTTAATGAATCGTTCTCGGGTTCGTAAGGTTGAGGGCCAAGTTCCAATCGCACTATAAGCAAATTTCCCTTTTAGACCTGCACGGCCAGCCTTATGAAAGCGCGCTAACGCGATGCCGCATGCTCGCATATCGATCAAAGAACGGGGGGATGGCTTTCTCCCTGAGATCCAAGGCGTTAAGACGAAGAGCTCTCCCTTGGGCGAAACGGCGTATGGTTTTCGTCCCTCTGGTGTTTGTGGATCACGCCAGGCCACAAGTAAACCTTTTTGCCGAACTTTCAACAAGACTCGGTCTATCCACCGTAATCGAGTAACTCGCTTGGGCATTCGCTTTAAACTATATGTTTTACCATTCGCGGCTGCAATTCGATAAATTCCTTTGCGGATTTTTTTTTGCTTGCTTGCGTTCATCCCGAATCGCTTTACAATAGCGGGCACATTCATTGTACGGTCTCCTTTTTAAGATGCCTAAACAATGATTGATATCGGGCGGCAATAGCAGGCCACTTATACTGAGCGGCAGTAGATCGGGCGTTGATAACACGCTTTCTTGTTTGGGAAGGATTGTTCCAAAATTGTTTGATCGCTTGGGCGATTCCTTTACTGCTGACGGTACGAATGATTTGCGCATTTCTTATGCTTACGAATTCCTGTAACCCTCCTGATCTTGTAGAAACAAGCGGCACGCCGTTTGCCATTGCTTCCAAGGCGACTAAGCAGAACGATTCTGTTTTGCTTGGTACAATAACGGCCCCGTAAGAAGCATACATCCGTTGTATCTTGTTATGCGGTCTGCTTTTGATCCAACGAATTCGCTTTGCAATGCCAAGTTGACTTGCAAGGGTTCGCAGTTTTTTTTGATAGCTTTTTTTACCGCTACCCATAATCGTTAAACGAACGCGATCCTGATTTCGAGATAAGAGCGCAATCGCTTTAAGCAAAGACTCGACCCCTTTTGAGGGGATTAATCTACCCACATAAAGTAAATTTGTCCGAGCGCCGTGCGACTTCTTCGATACTGATTTTACGCCGTGAGGAATGACAGCTATTTTTGCTTTGGCGAGTTTAGGGTAACGTTTCTTAGTCGCCTTTGCCAGCCAGTTGCTAGGCACCACGATTCGTCTTGAGATCCGAAACAATTTGGTTTGATTTTTCCCCCATGGAGAATAGATGCCCTGAGATACCATGGAGTGGCATGTATAGACAATTGGAATGCGGAATTGATCTCCGGCTAGTTTCGCGGTGTCGGCAAATTCCGTGCTATGCACATGAATGACATTCGGTTTCATGCAGCCCATTCTAGATGCCAATCGCAGGATGGATGAAGCTTTAAAGCTTTGTTTGGTTCGACTAAAGTATCGTGAATTTTTGGGAAGCCTTAGAATGCTTAAATTGCTATTCGGATTCGTTTTCGTTAATTGATTGGAACTCCCGGCGCATAGCACCGTGACTTTCCCGCCTGCTTTACTCAGCGCTTTCGTTAAGCGAGTGGCAACGATCCCTAATCCGCCGATTATTCTGGGTTGATACTCATAAGACAGGACCCATGCTTTTAGTTGTCTTTTTTCTTCCATGGATTCCCTCCTCGATCTCCTCCGAGAAATCAATTTCTGAATACTGTTATCATCTTGGCTCAATATCTCCGAAATCGAGCGGGTCGATCTTTTGCAACCCGTGAAACCTGGATTTATGTTCGACTCATGTAAAATTATTCAATCTGTCCATCCTTGCAACGGCAAATGACCATTAAAAATCAGGCATTTTCTCCGTGAAAATAAGCAAAAAAATGGACAGTAAAAACAATGTCACCACATCCGTAGGGGGTGAACAGTTTAGCTCGCGGGGTCTAAACGTCCGATCCCCGGAGCTTGCTTGGGCCCCGAACGGATCGGCGGGGAGGTCACGAAACCCAATTAGCCGCGCAATAGAAAAGAGCCGGCTTCCAGAGCCGACTCCAGGCGGTGCGCGTTCATCCGCCGGCCGATCCGGATACGGCGAGCGCATTCGTATACTCTTCCAGGGTGACATCCTTGTCGTGCATTTCCTTGGCCGCGTCCAGTCCGACGTAGCGGAGGTGCCACGGCTCGTATTTGTAGCCGGTAATGTCTTCCTTGCCCTCCGGATAGCGAATGATAAATCCGTATTCGTAAGAGTGCTCGGCGAGCCATTTCGCTTCCTTCGTGCCGGCGAAGCAGTCGGTGGCGGCGCATTTCCCGTCGGAGCCGGAGACGTCGATCGCAAGGCCGGTCTCATGCTCGCTCGTTCCGGGGTATGCGCTGTAGGTGCGGGCTTTCTCCAGGCCGTCTTTTTTGACGTATGCTTCAAAAAGCGACTTCTGCCGGGCGAACGAACGGTACGCGGAGACGCCGGCAAGCGGAACGTCGTCCTTGTCGGCGGCTGCGAACAGCTTCTCCAGCGCGTCGGCGGCTACCTTGCGCATCTCGCGCTTCTCGATCTTCTCCGTGAACGTGAAGCGGACGTCGGGGTAGACGAGGTCGCTCGGATCGTAGTCATCGGGCAGCTTGTTTTGCTTATTGACCAGCACGGTGACGGACTCCGGCTCGGCGACGGTGGCGATATCGGCGGGATCGTCGCCGGACGAATCGGAGCTCTTGCCCGGGACGTCGGTCTTCGTGCCGGAGCTGCCGCTGCTTGCGGACGGTGCCGAAGCCGAAGGCTCGTCCGAAGCGGGCGGACTTGCGTCCGACGCAGGCGGGCTGGCCTCTTCGGAACCGGAAGGGCTGGCTGCGCCGGACGAAGACGGGCTTGCCGCCGCGCTTTCGCTCGGCGCTCCGGACGATGCCGCGCCTCCGTTATCGTTCGCGCCGCATGCCGTCAAGGCGACGACGGACGCTGCCAGCATGAGGGACAACAGCTTGTTTCGCATAACGTTCTCCTTTTCGATAAATCCGTTTCTACCTTAGACGGAATAAGTTCAATGGAGGTTGCGAGTCATTTTGCCTCCGGCTCCATTGTAACCCGGATCGATTCGATAAGGAACCAAACTCTTCGTTCCCTCCGTCCGGACCGCGCGTATCCAAGCTCAGCGGGCTTTCAGCGGAACAGAGGAAGCGCCGCGGGCGGCGGTCCGGCGGGCCTTCGCGATCGTGAGCTGGACGGCCGTCATCAGCAGCGTGATCGCGATTAGTCCGGCGACGAGCGCGGACGAGCCTCCTCCGGCGGCATCGTGCAGCCACCCGAGCGCGATCGGGCCGATCGCGCCGATGACGTAGCCGACGGATTGCGTCATCGCCGACCAGGCCGCGGCTTGGTCGGCGTCGGCCGCCTCGTCGAGAGGGAGCAGCAGATTGAGCGGGAACAGGATGCCCGGTCCGATGCCGATCAGTACGGCGGCAAGCCAGGGAACGGCGGCGAACGCGGTCATCAGAAAGCCGGCGAGCAGGAACGCGGAGCCGAGGAGCAGCCACGGCAGGCGCGACGGGAATCGCTTCAGCAGGAAAGGGAGCGCGAGACCGACCGGAATTTGCGTCACCGAGAAGATCGTCAGCGTGCCGGCGGCGTAAGCTTTGCCGTAGCCCATATCTTGAACGAGCGGCGGCAGCCAGGCGGTGACCGAATAGAACAGCATGCCGAGCAGGCCGAACGACAGCGTCAGCTTCCACGCTTTGCGGCTCCGCCAGGGAAGACCCGACCGGCGAGGGGAACCCGTCTTCGCGGCTGTGTTCGGGACGGCCGCGGCAGAGGCGGTTTTGCGCGAGACGGCCAGCCGCCAGATGGGCAGCGCCAGCGCCGCCAGGACGGCCCAGACGGCAAGGGAGATTTGCCAGGAGTGGAAGCGCGACTGCAGCGGCACGGACAAACCGGACGCCAGCGTCGCTCCGACCGCCAGCGCGATCGTATACAGCGAGATCATCATCGGAACGCGAGCGGGAAAACGCTGCTTGATAAATCCGGAAAGCAGCGGCCCGATGGCCGCGATGCCGACGCCGGCGAGCAGCGCGGTCAGCAGCAGGAACAGGGAGGAATGGGCGAACACCCTCAGCGCGTTGCCCAGGGCGATGACGCCGAGCGACCAGCCGATAACGCGCTCGATGCCCCGTTTCCGGCCGACGGCGACGGCAAGCGGCGAGAAGACGCCCATGCACAGCACGGGAATCGACGTGAGCAGGCTGGCCATGGAGGCGCTCATGCCGAGATCGCCCCGGATGGCTTGCAGCACGGGCGAAACGGCGTTGATGGCGGGACGGAGATTAAGCGAAGCTAGAAATAGGGCCAGACCCATCCAGAATGCGGTTTTTTTGCTCATGATTATCCTCTCCTTCGTGGATGCCGATCTCAATGAACTCATCATAAAGGGAGAGGGTTTATTGATCAATTCAATGAAATAAATTATGATCATTTAAAAAACAAATAAGAGAGGCGTTCCCGATGCGGTTGGAAATCAGACAGCTGGAATACTTCTCGGCGGTATGCGAGGAGCTCCATTTCTCCCGGGCCGCCGAGAAGCTCGGCATTTCCCAGCCCAATCTAAGCTTGCAGATCAAGGCGCTCGAACAGGAGATCGGCGCGCCTCTGTTCGACCGGCTCGGGAAGCGGATCGCGCTCACATCCGCGGGGGAGCTGCTGCGCAAGCACTGCTGCAACTTATTTACCGATTTGGACAATGCTTATGAGGAGATCCGGGACCTGTGCGAGCACCAGACGGGAAATCTGGCGATCGGCATGATCCCTTCGGAGCTGGATTACCGGCTGACGCCGATTCTGATCGACTTCCACCACCGGCATCCGAACACCCGCTTGCGGATTTACTCCTCGGTCGACGTTGCCAAGCTGGTGCTGGAGACGGAGGTCGACATCGGCATCTCGCTCATCCCCGATCCGGACGAGCGCCTCACGGTCGTCCCGTTGGGGCGGCAGGAATACGGCCTGGTCGTGTCCGCGGCCCATGAGCTGGCCGATCGGGAGTCGATTCTGCTGGAGGAACTGAAGGGATATCCGATCATTATGTATCCCAAAGGGTTCTGGGGCAGGGAGCTGGTGGAGAAGGAGTGCGCGAAGATCGGCTTTCGCTTGAACACCGTCGTCGAGACGACGTCCAATCCTTCGTTGTTCCGGTTCGTGGCGGAGAACGTCGGAGCGACGGTCCAGACCGCGACGCTGACGAAGGCGGTCGGGGACCCGAAGCTGCGCTTCATTCCGATCCGGGACCGCCCTCCGGCGAGGGAGACGTGCATCCTGCATCGCTCGGACAAATATTTGAATCGGGCTGCCCGCGCGTTTATCGAGACGATGGAGGAGCAATTGAAGGAGCGGAGCCAGAGATGAGGCTTCAGGAAGACACCTCATCCGTTACCGCGCCTGACGGCCGCAGCTTGCGAAGCCGTTCGGCCGCTCGGGCGACCGCAAGCGGCAGCTTCAGCTCCCGCCCCAGCTTCAATGCCTGCTCGTAATCGTCGATCGCCTGCCGCGTTTCCCCCCGGGCGGCGCGCAAATCCCCGAGGAGGAGCAGGGAGGAAGAAGCCGCCCGCTTGATCCCCAGCCGCTCGGCAAGCTCGTAAGCTTCGTTCGCGTGATTCCAGGCTTCCTCCGTTCGATCCAGCCGCATGAAGATTTCGCTTGCCAGCAGGTGGTCGAGCGGCAGGTGCGGCCGGAAACCGGACTCTTCTCGCAGGGCCAAAGCCTTCAGGGCGAACGGGAGCGCCCGCTCGAGATCCCCTTCGATCAGGCAATGAAAGGCCATGTGCCGGGTCGGCTCGGCTTTCTCCCGGATGAAAGCTCCCCGGTCGGCGATCCGGTAAGCCTCTTCGTAGCGTTCCATGGCTTCGTCGTGCCGCTGCCGGCGTTCGTATACCGTGCCGATCAGAAACTGCGATTCGCTCGTTCCTCTGGCGTCCCCGAGTTCCTCGCGCAGACTCAGCGCCCGCTGCTGCAGATCGAGCGACTCCGCGAAGGAATCGTCGGCGAATTGAATGGACTCGGCCGCGTTCAATTCCGCGAAATAATGGGCTTGCCCGAGGAGGCTCAGCGCATCGGCCAGGCTCGCCCGGTCCCCGAGCCGCTCGGCCAGCTGCCGGGCTTCGCCAAGCAAAGCCAGCAGCGGGGCGGGATCGGCGTTGCGGTTGACCGTGTCGAGGGTGCGGATGCGGCCTTCCGCGAGCAGCAGAGCGAGAAGCGGGGCACCGTCTTCGGCGCGTGGCCGGGCTTCGTGCAGCAGGTCCAGCGCTTCGCGGGTTCGGCCCAGGGCATGCAAAGCTTCGGCGTCGCGGCAGATCAAGTCGATTTTCATAAAGGGTCCCCTTTCGAAACCGGGTGAATTGGACTACGATAGGAGAGTAAACCGGAACGGGCGGCTCGGACAATCGTCAATCGCGCCGCCGTGTTCAAAAAACGACAGTCGCAAGAAATTGTCGCGTTAAGCTGGAGGAGGAGAACCGGATGGCCGAAGATCGGACGCGGGAGGACCGGCGCGTTCGCCGGACGCGCCAACTGCTGCGGGACGGATTCGTCGATGCGATGCGGGAGAAAGGGTTCGCCGCGGTCAGCGTGCAGGATATCGCCGATCGGGCGAACGTCCATCGGGGAACGTTCTATATTCATTACGCGGACAAGTACATGCTGCTGGACGAGGTCGTCCGCGAGAACTTCAGGCGGCATTTGGCCGCTTCCTTGCCGCCGGACGCAGGCTGGAGCCGGGAAGCGGTACGCCGGCTCGCGCTGGCGGTTCTCGCCGGTCTCGAGAGCAAGTACCGGCACCGCGGACCTCCTTCGCGCTTGCCGGTGGCGGAGCTGGAACTGGCGATGCGGGAGGAGCTGTTCGCTTTTTTGCGCGAATGGATGGAGCGGGAACCGGCGTGCGGGAATGCCGGCGTCCCCGTCGGGGATGCGGCGAACGTCGCCGGCTGGGCGATCTTCGGGGCGGCGCTGCAGTGGAGCCGCGAGCCTCGGCGGACGCCCGCGGAACAAGCGGCGGAAGCGATCGCGGCCGTGGTGACGGAAGGAATCGGACAAGCCCGATGATTCGACGAAAGCCGTCCGGCATGGTATACTGTGTATGTAATAAACAATTTTAAGCGAAAACGATGTCGGATTATCGGCGGGAACGCAGGCGGGAGGACGATCGCGATGCCGGATAACGGTCATTTGGATGACGAGGTTTTGAAAAGCCTGCCGAACGGCGTGGCGCTCAGCTGGGGGCTGGGCAAGAAGTCGACGAGAGGACCGAAAGGCGAGCTCAGCATTCCGAAGATCGTCGACGCGGCGATCCGGATCGCCGACGAGGAAGGGCTGGCCGCGGTGTCCATGAACCGGGTGGCGTCTTCGCTCGGCTTCACGACGATGTCGCTTTATCGATACGTCAACAGCAAGGACGACCTGATTCTGCTCATGCAGAACGCCGTTTGTTACGCCCCGATTCCCCCGGAGCAGCCGGACTGGCGCGAAGAGATGCGGTCGTACGTGCGGGTGTGCATTCAGGTGTTCCGCGACCACCCTTGGTTCGGGGACGTCCCGATTACGAGCGTTCCGCTGACGCCCGGCAACCTGAGAATCGTCGACTGGGGGCTGCGCTCGATGCGCGATTTTCCTCTGACCGATTACGAGAAAATGTCGATCGTGCTGCTGCTGAGCGGCTATTCGCGATCGTGCGGGATGATCATGAGGGATATGGACAAGGCGATTCAGGCGGGGGCCCGTCCCGAGACGATTAAAGGCATGGATTACAGCGCGGCGCTGAAGCGGCTTGTGAAGCGGGACGAATACCCGCACTTTTATCCCGTCTTGATATCGGGAGCTTATACCGAAGATAACCCGGAGGACAATGGGGTCATCGACGATTTCGACTTCGGCTTGGAGCGAATCCTCGACGGAATCCAAGTCTATCTGGACCGCAAGGGCGTCAAAGCCTGAACGAAGTAAAAACCAACCCGCGGACGCGTCCGCGGGTTGGTTTAATAATCAGCGTCTTCCCGCTTTGCGGCCGAACGTCCAGACGGACCAGACGAGCGCGACCGCAAGAAGAAGGAGGCACCAGCCGACGGCCAGCCAGCCTTGATGGTGAAGGGGCGCATCGGTAAGCAGGCCGCGAATCGTCTCGATGATCGGGGTGAACGGCTGGTTGTCCGCGACCCCTTGCAGCCACTTCGGCATCGTATCGGTCTCGACGAAGGCGCTGGAGAGATAAGGAAGGAACAGGAGGATGAAGCCGTAGCTGCCTGCGGCGGTCGGGCTGCCGGCCACCAGACCGATCGCGGCGAACAGCCAGGTGATCGTGAAGATGAACAGCGCGATCAGGCCGATCGCCTCGAGCCATTGGAGAGGCCCTGCGCTCGGATGGAAGCCGACGAGCATCGCGACGCCGAACACGATTCCTGTCGTGATCAGATTGCGGAGCAAGCTGGCGACGACGTGGCCGGTGACGACGCTCATGCTGCGGATCGGCATCGTGCGGAACCGGTCGATGATGCCGCCCGTCATGTCGAGGGCTACGTCCGCGGCGGTGGAGGACGATCCGAAGCCTGCGCACAGCAGGATAATGCCGGGCACGACGTAGTCCACGTAGTTCCCGCTCGGGTCGAGGGCGCCGCCGAACACGTACGTGAACAACAGCATGAGCATGACCGGCAGCGCGATGGCCATGATCATGGCATCCGCGTTGCGAAGGCTGAGGCGGACGCTTCGTCCGATAAAGACGGCGTTCGTCGCGCCGAATGATGCGGTTCGGTCTTGGGATGCGAGGGATGAGGACGATGCGGTCGTGATCATAAGGTTGCCTCCTCCTTAGGATTGGCGGTAAGAGCCAGGAAAACGTCATCCAGGCTCGGCTTACGAATGCCGATCTTGGTATCCTGCGGAACCGTCAAGGCGACCTCGCCCAGAAGGTGACGAATATCCTGAATGCCGCCCGAGGTCGGCAGCGTGCGGATCACTTCGTCCGCGGCGTTTCGCAGCTCGATCACCTCGCCGCCGATGCGCGCCTTCAGCTCCTGGGCCGTGCCGAGCGCCACGATGCGTCCGCCGCCCATCACCGCGATCGTGTCGGCGAGCTGGTCGGCTTCCTCCAGATACTGCGTGGTAAGGAAGATGGTCATCCCTTGCTCGCGAAGCTTCAAGATCATTTCCCACAACGCGCGCCTGCTGATCGTATCCAGTCCGGTCGTCGGTTCGTCCAGGAAGAGCACCGGCTTCGGAACGACCAGGCTGATGGCCAGATCCAGCCGGCGGCGCATGCCTCCCGAGAACGTCTTGACTTTCTTGCGGGCGGATTCGACCAGATCGAACTGCCGGAGCAGCTCCCGAGCCCTTGCGGACGCTTCCGCGGCCGTCAGGCCGGACAATCTCCCCATCATGCGAAGGTTTTCTTCCGGGGTCAGCATCTCGTCAACGGCCGCGAACTGTCCGGTGAGGCTGATGGACTTTTTCACGCCGTTTTTGTCCGATACGATATCGCGGCCCGCTACTTTCGCGACTCCTTCGTCCGGCGCCGTCAGCGTGGAGAGGATGTTGATCAGCGTTGTTTTGCCCGCACCGTTCGGGCCCAGCAGCGCGAAGATGGTGCCTGCCGGCACTTTCAGGTTGACGCCTTTCAGGACGGCTTGACTGCCGAATCGCTTCTGCAAGCCCGTCACTTCGATAGCCGGTTGGGACATGTCGTCAGCTCCTTGTTTTTTCGAACTGTTGATGATGTAAACAGTATATTGTGTATACAATAAAATTGCAACCCTCTTTTTGCGTGCCTCTCTCCGCCGCGGTCCTTGACGAACGGAAACGCGGTTCTTTAAGATGGGAGTAAGCGAAAGCGGCCGCCATCCGCCGGATCGCGCCATTATCGGAAAGGGGAGGCGTCATGGAAGTCAGCGAACCGAGAGATCACCCGACATCGCTAAGCGAGCATATTTATCTATCCCTCAAAAGGAAGATTATGAAGGGAGAGCTTCCGCCGGGCCACCGGCTCCTCGTGCTGGACATCGCCAAGACGTTCGAGGTCAGCCAGGCGCCCGTTCGGGAAGCGCTGGAGCGCCTGAAGCAGGAGGGGCTGATCGTCGGCCGGATGAACAAGGGATCGGCCGTATCCGAGATCACGACGGGCGAGATCCGCGATATTTACGAGCTTCGGCTGATGATCGAGGGGCAGGCGCTGCGGGCGATGATGCTCTCGCAGACGCCGGAGGACATCGCGTATTTGGAGCAAATTCTCGAGCGGATGAAGCAGGCGATCGACGAGAACGATTCGTACCGGCTGGTCGACCTGGACATGCAGTTTCACGGCTATTTTTACCGGCGATCCGGCAACGCGCTTCTGCTGGACATCTGGAACGGGATCAAGTCGAAGATCATGCGGTTCATCACCGTGACGAACCGGGACCATCCGGGGTACAGCATTCCGAATTCGCACGCCGAATTGCTGGCCATCATTCGCTCGGGCGACATCGACCGCGCGGTGGATAAGCTGCTGAGGGGCTTCAAGTTTTATAAAAATTATACGTGACTTCGCATTTCGGCATATTCAAAACGAGCCGGAACCCGTATAATAAAAATGAAAATTATCGATAATCGATAATCTGCCGGTATCGATCCGAGAGACGGCTCTCCTCGGGACGGAAGGAGCGCCGCGTTTCCTGCGAAGGGGGAATGAGCGTGCATGTAAGCGAAAGGCTGTACCCGGACGAGGTGTTGCTTGAGCTGGCGCGAGACCGTTTGTTCCGGGAGTTGCTGACGAGCGAGGAGCCGGGCTGGCCGGAGCGGCTGTTCGGGATGAAGCTGTGGAAATCGTTCGCTTTTCCGACTTTGGCGGTAATGGAACCCGCGGGGGTTGCGGGGGAGGAGGGCGAGCGTAGACGATACGCCGCGAAGATCGGCGAGGAGCTTCGGAAGTACGCGGAGGAGAGCGGCGCGGTCTTCCTGGACGAGGAAGGGCGGGTCGGCCTGCTGTTCTCGTGGGTATCCAAGGAGGCGCTGGAGGAGCTGCACGGCCGGATGAGCTGCCGGTTCGCGCATCCGATCAACCTTGGCGTCGGCCTTCCGTGCAACAGGCTGTCGGAGCTGCACCACTCTTACCGCCAGGCGGTTCGCGCGCTCGACGATATTTTTTACCGCGGCGCGGGCCGGGTCGTTTATTTTAACGAATTGGGCAGCTATCGGCGGATCGGCGAATATCCTTATGCGCAAGAGCGGGAGCTGTTCGAGCGGGCGAGGGCGGAGGAAGGGGACGCGGAAAAGGCGGTGGACGATTTTTACGCGTCCCTGCTGGAAGCGGGGCCGCTCGACCGATCGAACGTCGACGAGCTGACTATTCGTCTGCTGGTCGGATTGGAGCAGCGGGCGCATGCCGAAGCCGAAGGAGAAGGCGTGCTTCGCAGCCTACCGAGCTGCGACCTGCTGTCGATCGCGCGAATGGAAACGCTTCAGGACATCAAAAAGTACGTAACCGGGCTGCTTCGGACCTGGCTGGAGGGATCGTCCTTCGGCCCTCGCGACCGCCAGAGCGTCGTGATCAAGCAGACGATCGAATATATGAAGCGGGATTTTGAAGGGGCTACGCTTCATAACACGGCGGAGAAGGTTCATATGACGCCGACTTACTTAAGCGCGTTGTTCAAGAGCAGCACCGGCAAGACGTTCATCGAGCAGCTGACCGACATTCGGATCGAGAAGGCGAAGCAGATGCTGAAGGGGACCTGCCTGAAAAACTACGAAGTCGCGGAAAAAGTCGGCTATAAGGATCCGCGTTACTTCAGTCAGATTTTCAAAAAGAAAGTCGGATTGTCGCCAAGCGAATACCGCGAATCGGCGGCGATCTGACGGAAGACGCGCCAGAATCGGAACGGAGGGGCTGTCCGGAATCTTATGCGGACAGACCTCTTTTTTTTCGGTTGACAGGAAGCCCGCCATCCTTTATTCTTTTCGTGTAATCGATTACGTAAACGTTTACATAATCTTTTCGATAATCGCGCCGATAATTCCGGCAGTTACGAAATTCACTTGATATGCAATCGATTGCAGAAAAATACGTTGAGGAGTTGACGTCTTGAACCAGCTGCCGCTTTCTTTTTCCCCGGCCGAACGGTTTATCCGAAAGATTGCCGCCAATTCGCTGGGAGCTTGCCCGCCGACGGCGGAAGTTCACGCCGTGGACGACCATACGGTCCGATATACGATCGCCTTTTCGCTGTCCGAAGAGGTCAGGCAGGACGATTGGCAACTGCGGATCGAGCCATCGTTCGAGCCGAGCTTCCATTGGGCCCCGCACCTGACGCCGACGGACCGCCACGTGATCGATCAGCACGTTTTCCGCTCGCCCGCCTTGATCGTTCACGACGGACGGCGAATGCTGGCGCTGGTTCCGGATTTGGACCTGCTGACGGCCGGCTCGCCGGTTCGCTGGTACTTGGATCTGGACGCCGAGCGCAACCGGCTGACGCTGGGCATGAGCCGCAGCGAAGTGACGGAGCACGTGCTGTTCGAGCGGGCTCCGGGGGCGGTTTACCCGGCCGGAACGGTCCGGATCGGCTTCTACCTGATGGCGTTCGAGGACGAGCGGGCGCTTCGCGATCCGTGGCGTCCGGTTCTGGCGTTCTTGTGGTCCAGCTGGGGAACGAAGCGGTTCCGCCAAGGGGCGCCCGAGATCGGGCCGATGAGCCGATACGTTCGGCATACGTACGATTGGGCGTTTAAGCACTGGGAGGATATCGTCTGGCAGGAGTTCGAGCTGAACGGCCGAAAGGTGGGAGCGCCGGCATTTATCGTCGACGTGAGCCAAAGTCCCAACTACCCCGGCATCGCGAGCGAGCGGGAAAGCCGTTCGATCTGGAACCAGGCGTGGTTCAGCTCGCTTCGATCGGCAATCGGATTGTACCGTTTCGGCCGGTCGACAGGCGACGAGGACCTGGTCCGGAGGGCGCTGCTGACGAAAGAGCTGGCTCTTGCCGCTCCGATGGACGGAGGTTTTTTCCCGACGGTGATCGCGACGGAGATGGAGGAGGCAACCGTGGACGGCCAATCCATCAACCGCTCCAAAGGATGGAAAACCGCGTTTTGGGGCAACTCGAACCGCAATCCCGTGCTCCCGTGGGGGTCCATCGGGCAAGCCCCCTATCATGTGCTCGATATGAGCTGGACTTGTCTTCTCATGCTCCGCTGGTACGAGGAGTTGGAGCCGGATCCTCGGCTTTTGGCTTATGCGGAGCATTACGCGGAAGCGCTGATGTCCCTGCAGGACGAAGACGGCTTTTTCCCCGCTTGGCTGGAGCGGGAGGGGATGCAGCCGATCGAAGTTTTGGCGCAGTCGCCGGAGACGTCGCTGTCGGTCACTTTTCTGCTCAAGCTGCACGAGCTGCATCCGGACGGAGATTATTTGACGCCGGCCCTGAAGGCGATGGATGCCGTGCTGGAGCACATCGTGCCGGTCGGCCGCTGGGAGGATTTCGAGACGTACTGGTCCTGTTGCGGTTACGGCCGGCCGGATCTGGTCGGCAGAAAAGTTGCGCGCAACGATATGTTCAAGCAATGCAATTTCTCGACGTTCTGGACGGCGGAGGCGCTTCTGGGCTGTTACAAGGCGACCGGCGAGGAGCGCTATCTGGCCGCGGGACGGACCTGCCTGGACGAGATGCTCATGACGCAGGCGTCCTGGCAGCCGCCGTACATCCCGATCGAAGCGCTCGGAGGCTTCGGCGTCATGAACGCGGACGGAGAATGGAACGACGCGCGTCAGAGCCTGTTCGCCGAACTGATTCTGGAGTACGGGATGGAGCTGGATCAGCCCGAATACATCGAGCGGGGGATCGCCGCATTGCGCGCGTCCTTCGTCATGATGTACTGTCCCGAGAACGTCAAAACCCGGGAGCAGTGGGAGAAGGCGTATCCTTTTTTCAACGAGAAGGATTACGGCTTCATGATGGAAAATTACGGCCACGGCGGCGAAGTCAACGCGGAAGGGCTCGGCATGGGCACGTTCACGATCTACGACTGGGGCAACGGCGCCACCGCGGAAGCTTATCTTCGCATTCTCGAGCATCACGGGGAAATTTTGCGGGAGCGTTACGGCTGGGAGATCTGACCGGCCGCCGGAAGCGGGAACCGAGAGGAGGTGGGAGGCAGGAGACGCGGAAGGAGTTTGCGGCAGCCATTTTGACTCGAACCTTGGAGGGATGACATGAGAACCTTTCACCCGATCAAAACGATGACGACGGCTTTGCTTGCCATATCTGTCCTTGCGATTTCCGCGGTTCCCGTGTCCGCCGAAGCGGGCGCCACGGACGGTTCCGCTTTTGAGCTGATCGGGACGAAAGCGACCAAGGTCGCCAGAGTGACCGGAGCTACGCCCGCGGGGGAAAATTTGCCGAACCCGAACGAGACCGCCAGCCGCTATGCGCTGGGCGGGACGGACCTGGGCATCGTTTGGGACGCCACGACCGATCCGGACAAACCGAAGGTGATGGCGGCTTTCGGGGATTCGTTCGACGGATGGGGCGGCAACGGAGGCGGTGGGACCGGCTGGAGAGGGAACGTCCTGGCTCTGTCGGAAGACCAGGACCTTTCGGACGGCCTTAGCTTCGACAAGATGATTACGGACCCTGCGACGCCGGGATACGCCAAGGAAATCATCCATTCCGACCATAACACGAGCGGAAGCGGCGATTATACGGCTATTCCGACGGCGGGGATTACGGTCGGCAGCCGGCATTACATTCACTACATGCAGATCCGAAGCTGGGGCGCGGCCGGCAGATGGAACATCAACTTCAGCGAATTCGCCTACTCCGACGACGATGGCCAGACTTGGACGAAATCCGGCGTGAAATGGGGCCCGGACAGCAAATTCGGGCAAGCGGCTTTGCTCAAGGACGGCGGCTATGTGTACATGTATGGGACGCCTGCGGGCCGGTTCGACGGCGTCTATCTGGCCCGGGTGCCGGAAGCCGACGTTCTGACGAAGGAGAAGTACGAGTACTGGAACGGCAGCGGCTGGACCCCGAACGACGAATCCGCCGCGGCGAAGATCATCGACGAGCCCGTGGGCGAATTGTCGGTCGCCTATAACGATTATTACGGCAAGTATATCATGACGTACTTGAACGAGGACCGCGCGGCGATCGCGCTTCGCAGCTCCTCCGAGCTGACGGGCGGCTGGTCGGGGGAGTCGGAGATCGCCACGGGGGACGAGTATCCCGCGCTGTACGGCGCGTTCATCCATCCCTGGAGCCTGCATGGCAAAGATCTTTATTTTCTCATGTCGCAGTGGGGCCCTTATAACGTCTTCCTCATGCATTCTACGCTAGAGATCGGCCACCCGGCGAAAAACGAAATCGCGGACCCCTCCTTCGAGCTGCAGCCGGCCGCCGCGATTGCCGCTCCCTGGGTGTTGGAGAGCGGAAATGGCGGGATCGATCGGAACCATAGCTTCTCGAGAGGCGGCGCCAACAATGCGTATTTGCGGAACGATACGGGCTGGAACGGATTGACGCAGACCGTGCAGGTCGTTCCGAACACCGAGTATGAGCTGGATGGGTTTATCCGCACTTCGCAAAACAACAACGCAGGCTATTTCGGCGTTCGCGCGCCTGACGGGAGCATTTTGAAGGAGCTTCCCTTCGGAAGATTCGACGACTACGCGAAGCAGTCGATCCGGTTCAATTCCGGGGACAACACGTCCGTCACCGTCTTTACCGGATTCTGGGCCAACGGGGACACCTGGATACAACTGGACGACTACAGCCTGCTGGCCGTCGATTCCGTTCCGCCGGTCCTCACGCTGAAGGGCGAAGCGTCCATGGAAATCCCGCAGGGAGGGATGTTCGAGGATCCGGGAGCTTCTGCAGCCGACGATCTGGACGGAGACATCTCCCGGAAAATCGTCGTGGACGGAGCCGTCGACCCGGCGCTTGTCGGGACATATACGTTGACCTATCATGTTTCGGACTCCGCAGGCAACGAGGCCGTGCCGGTTACGAGGACGGTTCAGGTCACCGGTCCGGCATACGCCATTCAGAATGCCGTGTTCAAGGATTCGTCGGGCCAAACGCTGAGCAAGCTTCCCAAGAAAGGGATGGTCATTGCCAGCGCCGACGTACGGAGCTTTACGTCTTCCGCAACTCCCGTCACGCTCGTTCTGGTCCTGTACGACAAGAAAGGCGAGATCCAGAACGTCTCGGGCGTGACGCAAGCGATCGGCCCGGGCGCGACAATCTCGGTCAGCGCCGGCTTCCGGATGACGGGCAACAACTCCGGCTACGAGGCGAAGCTGTTCGTCGCCGACTCGCTGTCCGGTCTTCAGCCTCTGTCCAATATCGCATCGCTGCAGCAGAAATAGCAGACCTCAAAGCCCCTCTCCCTGGATAAGGAAGAGGGGCTTTGAGCCTGACGGTTGACCGTCGCTGCCGGACTTACAGCCGGACGTCGCCGCCCGGGCCGCCCGGGCCGCCCGGGAGCTTGCGGGCTTCCTCCAGTTCGCGTTCCCAGGTCAGATGGCGGTACTCGGCCGCTTCGTCCGCGCCGTTGAACCAGCGGAGGAAATCTTCCCAGAGCTCAACGTTCCAGGCGGCGTCGATCTGCGCGGTCGTGTAGACGCCTTCCTTCAGGCGAATGAAGCCGAAGACGTCGCGCACTTGCGACTTTTCCGCCTGCACGACGGTCAGTTCGGCAAGGTGCGGCGGGATGAAGATGACGCCGGTCGGCGAACCGAGCACGATGTCGCCCGGCAGGCAGACGGCTTTCCCGATCCGCGCGGGTACGTTCATGCCGGTCATCGTGCAGTCGGCGATCGCCGTCGGGTCGCTGCCGCGGTAGTAAACGTTGATTCCGTCGATGTGGACGACCTGCTGGTAATCGCGGATGCCGCCCCAGATGACCGCGCCGCCTTGCTTCGTCCGGGCGGCGATCGCGGTGGAGAGGTTGCCGCCGACGTAGGTGCCTTGATAGATTTTGTCGTACAAGTCGACGACGACAACGTCGTCTTCGCCTATCGAGTCGATCACCCACTGATTGAAGAACCCTCTGCGTCCTTCCTGTTCATGGCCGTACTTCATCAGCGCATCGTGAAGGTCCGGCCGTTTCGGCACCATGACGGCGGTAACGGCGCGCCCGACCATGACCCGATCCGGGTGCACGATCTTGAGATCGCCTTCGAACTGATTCGTGTAGCCCCGGTTCCAGAGCGGACCCCACGCTTCCTCCAGCGTAATCTTGCGCATCCGCCGCAGAATGTCCGACGGCACTTTGGGCCGCCCGTTCGGGAAACGTTCGCCTTCCCACAGCGGCGTCAACTGGATGATATCTTCCGGATTATCGAATTTCATCGGTAACACTCCTTATCTTTCAATTTGGGCCGGATGGCGGTCCGGCGTGCGGAAGTTAGTCTGAGATCAGACCAACTTCGGCGAATAGCGGTATGACGTGCGCGAGTTAGTTTGAAATCAGACCAATTCCGGCGAAAAGCGGTACGACATGCGCGAGTTAGTTTGAAATCAGACCAACTCCGACGAATATCGGACCGTCAAGTGCGAGTTAGTCTGAGATCAGACCAACTTCGGCGAATAACGGTACGACATGCGCGAGTTAGTCTGAAATCAGATCAATTCCGGCGAATAACGGTACGACATGCGCGAGTTAGTCTGAAATCAGATCAAATTCGGCGAATGACGGTCCGGCGTGCGGAAGTTAGTCTGAGATCAGACCAACTTCGGCGAATAACGGTACGACATGCGCGAGTTAGTTTGAAATCAGACCAACTCCGACGAATATCGGACCGTCAAGTGCGAGTTAGTCTGAAATCAGACCAAATTCGGCGAATAGCGGTATGACGTGCGGAAGTTAGTCTGAGATCAGACCAAATTCGGCGAATAACGGTACGGCGCTTGAAAGTTAGTCTGAAATCAAATTAGCTCCACAGCCGGTCGTGGCCCCAGTAGTCGTTCCAGCTGTCGGTCGCTTCCCACAAGCCGGGGATGCTCGGGTGCAGGTGCTGAGAGATCACCTCGTCGTTCAGCTCCTCGATGCCGAGGCCCGGCGCGTCCGGCACTGTGATATAGCCGTTCTGCACGAGCGGCTTCGGCAGCTTGCTCACGATCAGGTCGTCCCACCAATCCACGTCGACGGAATGGTACTCCAGCGCCAGGAAGTTCTCCGTCGCGGCGGCGGCGTGAACGGCCGCCAGGCAGGCGATCGGGCTCTCCGCCATATGGATGGCCATGGCCACGCCGTATTCCTGCGCCATGTCGCCGATCTTCTTCGTCTCGAGAATGCCGCCCGTGGACAACACGTCCGGATGGATAACCGAGACGCCGCCGGATTCCAGCAGAGGCTTGAAATTCTCCTTCAGGTAGATATCCTCGCCAGTGCAGATCGGCGTCGTCACCGCGCGCGACAGCCGGACGTATTGCTCCGTGTACTGCCAAGGAATCATGTCTTCCATCCAGGCCAGGTTGAACTTCTCGATCCGGCGTCCGAGCTTGATGCAGTCTTCGACGCCGATGTGGCCGAAGTGGTCGATGGCGAGCGGCACTTCGTAGCCGATGACGTCGCGTACCTCCGCGACATACTGCTCCAGCAGATCGAGCCCCTTTTCCGTCACGTGAATGCCCGTAAAAGGATGGGCGATATTGTACACGTCATAATGCCGGTTGCGCGCATGCCGAAGCTCGCTCTCCGTCATCTTGCCTTCCTTGCGGCCCCGATGGTAAGCTTCCGACAGCGACCGCATCTCCTCGAGAAAACCGAGCGGGGCGCTGAGCGTTCCCGGCTCATGCGCAAGCTGGCCGATGCCAAGGTCCATCTTCAGGAAGGTGAAGCCTTTGTTCATCCGCTCCTTCAGCGCCTGGCCCATGCGGGCTCCCGTATCTTTGCCGCCGACGTCGGTATCGCAGTACATCCGAATGCGGTCGCGGAATTTGCCGCCGAGCATCTGATAGATCGGGACGCCGTAAGCCTTCCCGGCCAGGTCCCATAATGCGATCTCCAGCCCGCTGACGCCGCCGCCCTGACGGGCGTGGCCGCCGAACTGCTTGATGCGCCGGAACAGCTTGTCGATCTGGCACGGATTCTCGCCGAGCAGACGGCTTTTGAGCATGAGGGCGTACATTTTGTCCGCGGCGTCGCGCACCTCGCCGAAGCCGACGAGCCCCTGGTTCGTGTACACTTTGATCAGGCTGCAGTGCATGGGCGCGCCGGCGATGTCCGCGAAGCGGATGTCGGTAATTCGCAGCTCCGACGGACGGGAGGCGGTGTTTACGTGGGCAAGCGTGCTTTCATACGTTTCTTGGGTGGACATGGGCAGAAAACTCCTCTCGTTAAAGAAGCATACTGGCGCCGTCGAGCCGGATAGAGGCGCCGGTCATAAATTCCGACTCGTCCGAGGCGATATAACAGACCAGGCTGGCGACGTCGGACGGAAGACCCATCCGGCCGAGCGGAAATTTCTTGCGGATGTTCGGCCTTTCGCTCTTCAGCTTCTCGACCAGCTCCGCGCCGTTCGCCGGTACGAACGGCTTCTCCTGAGGCTTCATGAGCCGTTCGACCAGAACGGCGCCGGGTTCGATGGTATTGACGGTGATGCCGTACGGCGCCAATTCGATCGCGCTTTCCCGGGCGAGCATTTTGATGCCGCCCTTGGACATGGCATAGACGGCGTCGAACTCGCTCGGCCGCTTTCCGTGAACCGAGGAGATGTTGATGATGCGTCCGCCGCCTCTTTCCTTCATGTAAGGAACGACAGCCTGCATGCACTGCCAATAGCCTTTCAGGTTCACGTTCATGATCCGGTCGTAATTGTCGTCGTCATGCTCGAATTGATGGTTCAGCTGCAAGGCCGCGTTGTTCACAAGGACGTCGATGCCCCCGAAACGGTCGGCGACCGCTTGTACCATCGAGCGAATCTCGTCCCGCTCGGCGACGTTCGCCCGCACGACCAAGGCTTCGCCGCCGGCTTCCTCGATCCGCCGCAGCGTCTCCCGGGCTCCCGCGTCGCTGGCGTTATAGGAGATGGCGACTTTCGCGCCGCGGCGGGCGAGCTCGACGGCCACTCCTTGGCCGATGCCCGTTCCGGCTCCGGTGACGATCGCGATTTTGCCGCTTACGCTCATGTCGCATCGCCTCCCGTCGCGGCCGGGCGCTTCATCTTAAAGTCGAGGTAATGCAGCAGGAACCCGCCGTCCATCCGGATGTCCGTCCCGTTCAGGTAGCGCGCCTCGCCGGAAGCGAGAAACAGCGCAAGCTCGGCCAGATCCTCGTGCGTGCCGAGAACCGCGTTCGGCACTTTGTACCGATACGAATCGTAAAGGCCGGACAAGTCGCTGCGGAAAACGTCATCGTCGCCTTCCGCCGGCCCGAGCTCGATCGAGTAGACCTCGATTCCGTGGCGTCCGAGCGTGACGGCCGCCTCTCGTGCGAGCATTTTGACCGCTCCTTTGGAAGCGCTGTAGGCGAACGACATGCCGGTCGGCTTCTCGGCGTGAATGGAGCCTACGAAAATGATTTTGCCGGCTTCCCTGGCCGTCATCTGCTTTCCCGCCTCTTTGGCGCAGACGAAGGCGGATTTGGCGTTCGCGTTCATCACTTCCCGGAACACGTCCTCTTCGCCGTTCTCCACGGAGATCGGCCGTACGAGGTTGCGGTTGTGGATCAGGACGTCTACCGGACCGAGCTCTTTGGCCGCTTCGGCCAGCATCTGCGCGACTTCGGCGCTGCGCCAGTCGTCGATCGTATAGACGAAAGCTTGAGATCCCGCCTGCCGGACCTGCGCCAGCTCGCTTTCCAATTCCCGGCCGCCGGAATCGCTGCCGAGCAGAAGCGACGCTCCTTCGGCGGCCATCCGCAGCAGCAGCGCTTTGCCGCCGGGGCTGTCGGCGTCCGTGATCCAGACGATTTGGCCGGACAGCTTCACGTGTGATTCCTCCTCTCCCTGGCCCCAATCTTCTTCTCTTCACGTTCATCATACAAAGAGCGGACGGACGGCCGCGACGTTGTAAATTTACGATTTCGTTTGATTTTTTCGCGAAAAAAACAAACGGAATCGTAAGATTATCTCCCGAACAGCCGCCTCTCGGAGCTTGTCCGGTCTCTGAAAAGGAATTAAGATCAGTTCATACTGCCAGGGCCGGGAGGAAAATCGAATGAAGTCCCGTTCGACGCCTGAAAAACGGAAAACGCCGCTGTACGCGCAGGTCGCGGAGAAAATCAAGCAGGAAATCAAGCGGAGGAAGCTGAAGCGCCACGACCCCGTTCCTTCCGAGGGCGATTGGGCGGCGCTTTACTCGGTCAGCCGAATGACGGCCAAGCTGGCGCTGGATATCCTGGCGAAGGAAGGCTGGGTTTACCGGCTTGCCCGGAGAGGCACGTTCGCCGCCGCGGGCTGCGAAACCGACGAAACCGGCGAGATCGGCGAGACCGGCGAGGCTGACGAGCGAACGCCGGTCCCCGCAGCGGCAATCCCGCCGATCCGCGCGAAGAAAAGGATCGCGATGGTCTTTCCCAATATGGACGATTACACGGCCAAAATTCTCGAGGCGGCGCAAAAGGAAGCCCGCCGATCGGATTGCCAGGTGCTGATCTGCATCAGTTCGGACAGAGAGGACGAGAGCGCCTGCCTGCAGGAGTTGTACGCGGACGGAGTCGACGGCATCATCCTGTACCCGCGCGGAAGAACGAGATGCAGCGAGAAGGTGCTGGAGCTGAATCTGCAAAATTATCCTCTCGTCATCATCGACCGCATTTTCCGGGAAGTTCAGATCGATTGCGTCTACCATGACCATTACAAGGGGACGTATGAACTGACGGACTACCTGATCCGCCGAGGTCACGCGAGAATCGGCTACCTGTCGGCGCCGTTCGACGGGGTGACGAGCCGGGAGGACCGTTACAAAGGCTACTCCCGGGCGATGCTGGACCGCGGTCTGACGATCGACAGCTCGAATATGCTGCTGGATTGTTCGGAAGCGTACATGAGCAATTTGCGAGCCGTCAACGATCAACTGGAGACGTTCCTGCGGAATAACCCCGCTCTGACCGCGGTCGTATGCATGGACGATTATTTGGCCACGTCGTGCCTATACACGGCTCTGCGGATGAACAAGTCCGTGCCCGAAGAGCTGTCGATCGCCGGCTTCCTGGATATTCAGCTGTCGAGCCTGCTGCCGGTTCCGCTGACGACCGTCCGGCAGACGACGGAGCAGCTCGGCCAGGCCGCGGTTCAACTGCTGCTCAAGCGCTTGAAAAAGTCGCGCGAAGGAGCGATCACGATCAAAGTGAACACTTCGATCGTCGAGCGGGACTCCGTGCGAACGATTCGTTGAAGGCGCGGATTGCCGCCGGCGGGGCTGCCGCCGACTTAAATATCAATTGAATATGTCACTGACATAAACTATTGTGAAAAATAAGCATTCGGCAATGGCGTTCCGGAACGCGCAACGACAGAATAACGGAGGAAAACCGCGAATGACGAGCATCAAACGTGTGCATGTCGTCTTCAAAACGCATTTGGACATCGGCTTCACCCATCTGGCCGGGCACGTCACGAAACAATACATGGAGGAATATATCCCGAAGGCGATCGCCTTGGCAGACAGGATGGAGAAGGAGGGCGGCCCGGAGCGCTTCGTGTGGACGACCGGCTCGTGGCTCATTCGCCATTACCTGGACCGGGCTTCCGAAGAGGGCAAGACGGCGATGGAACGGGCCATCGCCAGAGGCCATATCGCGTGGCACGGCCTTCCGTTCACGACGCATACGGAGCTGCTGGACGCGCCGCTGTTCCGCTACGCTTTATCGATCGGACGCGAGCTGGACGCCCGGTTCGGCAAGACCACGATCGCGGCCAAGATGACCGACGTTCCGGGACATACGCTGGCCATGGTTCCTTACCTGAACGAAGCCGGCATTCGATATTTGCATCTCGGCGTCAATCCGGCTTCGAAGCGTCCGGATGTGCCGCCGCTGTTCCGCTGGCAGGCGGACGACGGGTCGGAGATCATCGTGAATTATGCGGGCAGCTACGGCGAGGAGGTGCGTCTCGAGGGGCTGGAAGACGTTCTCGTCTTCGCGCATACGGGCGACAACTGCGGGCCGCCGGAGGCGGAGGAGATTCGCCGGCAATTCGAGGAATACCGTCTCCGGTACCCGGGCGCGGAAGTGCTCGCTTCGACGCTGGACGCGTTCGCGGCGAGGCTGGCGGAGCACCGCGGCAAGCTTCCCGTTCTGCGGGAGGAGATCGGAGACACCTGGATTCACGGCACCGGTACGGACCCGCTCAAGCTGGCGAAGCTTCGGGCGCTTCAGCGACTGCGCGGCGAATGGTTGGCGCAGGGCCGAATCGAAGAGGGCGGAGCGGAGGACAAGGGAATCTGCGAAGCGATGCTGCTCGTGGCGGAGCACACCTGGGGACTCGACGTCAAGAAATGGCTTCCGGACTTCCGCAACTATGCGAAGGCGGATTTTCAGGCGGCGCGGGCCAAGGACGAAATGGATATCGACGATATTCCGGCGAAGTTCGGTTACATCGGCGCGTTCGCGATGGATGAGTTCGACAAGCAGTCGCAAGGGAAGTTCGAGGCCGAGCGCGGCCGCCGCTTCTATTCGACGATCGAGCGGTCGTGGGCGGAGCAGCGGGAATATCTTGATCAAGCGCTGAAGGTCCTGCCGCCGGAGCTGCGGGAAGAAGCGCTTCGGGCGTTCGCGGAGCTGACGCCGGTTCCCGCGGCTGACAAATGGGAGAGCGGCACGCCGCTGCGTATCCGGGAAAGCTGCCGGAGCGGTCCGTACGAGCTTGTTTTCGCGGAAAACGGGGGTCTCGTCGGGCTGACGGACGGCAACGGCAAGCAATGGATCGAAGAATCCGATCCGTTCGGCGTGTATGCGTACGAGACGTTCGGCACGGAGGATTACGAGCGGTATTTCCGCACCTACATGCAGAACCTGCCCGTCACGCATCCGTGGGCGGACGCGGACTTCGGGAAGCCGGGATTTGAATTCGTGCGGCCGAGGCCGAGCCATCAGGTCTTCCTGCCGATGCTGGACGATCTGAGAGTCTTCCGCGGCGAAGCCTCCGACCGGTACAGACTCCGGCTGCGGATGCCGGCGGAAGCCCGCGAGCCATTCGGCGCGCCGAAGGAACTGGAGCTCGAATATGAGGTCGGGCTGAGATCGGGCGAGATCGGAATTGCCTTGCAGTGGTTCGGCAAGGAAGCGAATCGCCTGCCCGAAGCGAGCTGGTTCCGCTGCGGCCTTCGGACGGACAATCCGAACCTGTGGACGATGGAGAAGCTGGGCATGCCTTTGTCTCCTCTGCGCGTCGCGAAGGGCGGCAACCGGAATCTTCACGCTCTCGGCGGCGGCGTTCGCTACGAGGGAGCCGACGGCTGCGCGGAGATCGTAACGCTGGACGCGGCGCTGGCCGCGCCGGGCTGCGGAAGACTGCTGCAGTTCGACGGCACATTCGCCTCGCTGGCTTCGGGATGGCACTTTAATTTGCACAACAACATTTGGGGAACGAACTTCCCGATGTGGTACGGAGAGGACGCGAGGTTTCGCTTCCGGCTTCGTTTGGCGTCGAATCGGAGATAGGCTTTCTTCAGAACCGTTCGGAATTTCTCGGACGGTTTTTCTCGTCGTTTTTTCGGAATATCGCAGCGGTAAAATTTCGAAATCTTGCGATTCTATCGTCAAAATGCGGACGCGGGCGGATCGGAAGGGTATACTCGAAGCAGGAGGCGAGGAGATGAAGGAGCGGGAATTCAACGGAGCCGAACCGGATACGGTGCCGGATGACGAGCAATGGCGGGCCATCGTCTCGAACGACGAGTCTTGCAACGGGAAGTTTTTTTACGCGGTAAAAACGACGGGCATCTTCTGCCGGCCTTCGTGCAAATCCAAGGAGCCCCGGAGGGAAAATGTCGTTCTGTTCGACCGGACCGAACAAGCGCTGGCGGGAGGATTTCGCCCTTGCAAGCGGTGCAAGCCGACCGGGGAGACGCTGCCGGACGCGGAGTGGGTGACGCAGATGACGTCCTATATCGACCGCCATTATGCGGAACCGATCACGCTGCAGAGTCTGGCCGACCAGTTCCACGGCAGTCCGTACCATCTCCAGCGCATTTTCAAAAAGGTTCAGGGGGCGACGCCGGTTGCGTACGTTCAGCGAACGCGCGCCGCGCGTGCCGCCGAGCTGCTGAGCCGGACGGACCGGCCGATCGCGCAGATCGGAGCGGAGGTCGGCATCTCCAGCGCGCCTTATTTCATTACGCTGTTCAAAAGCGTTCACGGCTGTACGCCCGCGGCCTACCGGCGGCGCTTCGACCGGCCGCATAACGAGGAGGAGATCAACCATGCCAGCGCAAGAAGCGACGATCTATTGGGATAAGCTCGTTTATGACGCTTGGGAGCTTCATTTGGCCGCGACGGACAAGGGGCTTGTCTTTATCGGTTCGCAAGGCGCGCCGCTTGCGGAAGCGGAGGCTTGGGCGAACCGCCGGATGCCCGGGTCCGTTCTGGTTCGGGACGCCGAACGGCTGGCGCCGTATGCGCGCGAGCTAACCGAATATTTCCGGGGAGAGCGCGACAGCTTCGAACTTCCGTCCGACCTGCGGGGTACGCCGTTCCAGCAGGCGGTCTGGAGCGCATTGCGGGAAATTCCGTACGGAAGGACGACTTCGTACTCGGACATCGCCGGCGCGATCGGCAAGCCGGCGGCCGTCCGGGCGGTCGGGAGCGCGATCGGCGCCAATCCGGTGCTCGTCCATGTGCCGTGCCATCGGGTCGTCGGCAAGAACGGCGCGCTGACCGGTTTCCGCGGCGGATTGGCGATGAAGGAGCGGCTTCTGGAGCTGGAGCGGGAGGAAACGTCCGGCTGAGTGCCGGATCTCCGGCCTTAATACAGATGCCGCCACAGATAGAAGGTGGCGTAAGCTTCCCAACCCGCCCAGCCGGCAGCCATCGCGAGCAGCTCGGCCCGCGTCGGCTTGCGGTCCATGCCCGCCGCATGGCGGATCGCCTGATGCAGGCCGACGTCGTCGATCGGGAACGCTTCGGTCATCCGCAGGCAGCGCATCAGTACGTAGTTGGCGGTCCAGGGACCGATGCCGCGGATGCCGACGAGCGCTTTCTCCGCCGCCCGAAGGTTCCCGAGCGCGAGCAGATTCGCTTTGGTCAGCGAGCCTCCGGCGATCAGGCGGGCGACGCCGACGAGGTATTCGTTCTTGCGGGCGGTCATCCGCAGCTCGTCCAGCTCTTCCGGCTCCAGGCGGGCGATCCGCTCGGCCGACGGAAAAAGATAATACGTCTCGCCTTCGCATTCGATGCGGGGGCCGAACGTCTCGACCAGGCGCCGCTTGAGCGTGTAGGCGAACGCAAGATTGATCTGCTGCCCGATGATCCCCCAGCTCATCGCCTCGAACAAATCGGGAATGCCCATGCAGCGGAGCCCGTTGAACAATTCCGCAGCCGGACCGAGCAGCGGGTCGGACGCCGCCAATCGGTAGAACGGAGCGAGGTCGGTATCCAGATCGAACCAGTCCCGGACATAGCGGATCACGGCATCCCGGCCCGCCTGGCCGGACGGTTCCGTATCGCCGAGAAAGCGGATTGTCATCGTGCTTGCGCTGTCGGAACGGATCTCGACGACCGGCGTTTCCCCGCTATCGATCGGAATCGCTTTATACAAGCGATCGCCGTCGATCCGGTAGAGGCACTCGTTCGGAGACCGCGCCAAGTAAACCAGATTTTGCCCGAAATCGAACGGTTCGGGAACGCTCAGCGTGATTTCCCGCCCGTTATCCTTTACAATCGCGTTATCGCTCATTCGATGATCCTCCCGTTTTCCCCCATAATGTCTTCTCTAGTTGTAACACAATCCCGGGCGTTCGCGAACTTCGCGATCTTGCTCTCTTATTATCGAACGGACCACAAGCGCCTTCTCCGAAGGCGGCCCCAAGGAGGAAATGCCGATGTCCCTGTCCGAATTCGCCCCCTTCCTTGACCGACAGGATGAGACCGGGCTGCAGCGGGAACTGGACGAGAGCGGGTTCGCCCGCCTGCCCGGTCTCCTGAACGAGGCTCAGTGCGCCGAACTCGTCGCCCTTTATGAGGACGAATCGCGCTTTCGCCGAACGATCGACATGAACCGGTACCGCTTCGGAAGCGGGGAGTACAAATACTTCGCCGCGCCGCTGCCGGCGCTCGTTCAGCAGCTTCGGGAACGGCTTTATCCGGCGCTCGCGCGGGCGGCCAACCGCTGGGAAGAGCGGCTGGGGCAGGAACCGGCATATCCGGAGGAGCTGTCCGCCTTCCTGGAGCAGTGCCATCGCCACGGCCAGACCCGCCCGACGCCTCTGCTGCTCAAGTACGAAGAAGGGGATTACAACTGCTTGCATCAGGATTTGTACGGCGAGGTGTTTTTTCCGTTCCAGGCCGTCATTGCCCTGAGCCGCCGGGATCTCGACTACGCGGGAGGCGAGTTCCTGCTCGTGGAGCAGCGGCCGCGGGCGCAGAGCCGGGGACACGCCCTCGTTCTGGAGCAAGGAGACGGCCTCGTCTTCCCGACGAACAACCGGCCGGTGGCCGGAGCGCGGGGATACTACCGGACCAAGCTCCGGCACGGGGTCAGCACGGTGCTGTCGGGAAGACGGCATACGCTCGGGGTGATTTTCCATGACGCGCGTTGAGCTGTTCGAGAAGACGCCCAAATCGCTGCTGAACAAGGGCACGGGCTTTCTGACCGACTATACCCACACGCTCAATCCGTATGCGGGCTGCGCGTTCGGCTGCTCTTACTGCTATGTGAGGCGAATGCCCGTGGCAACGTTTCGTCAAAAGGAATGGGGAACGTGGGTGGACCTCAAGCGGGGCGCGGCGGAGCTGCTGCGGCGGGAACTGCGGGCAGCCAGAGCGAAGGGGCGGGTGACAATCTTCATGTCTTCCAGCACGGACCCGTATCAGCCCGCCGAGCATAAGGAACGCATTACGCGATCGCTGCTCGAGGTCATGGCGGAGGAACCGCCCGACTTCCTGCTCGTGCAGACGCGAAGCCCGCTGGTCACGCGCGACATCGATCTTCTCTTGCGGCTTGGGGAGCGGGCGAGAGTCAGCCTGACGGTGGAGACGGACCGCGAGGACGTCCGCAAG
This sequence comes from Cohnella zeiphila, assembly GCF_014212055.1. GTDB lineage: Bacteria > Bacillota > Bacilli > Paenibacillales > Paenibacillaceae > Cohnella > Cohnella zeiphila. The sequence goes on from NZ_JACJVO010000052.1 coordinate 40,605, forward strand.
CGGTTCGCGCCGGCCGCGCCGCCGATCGCCGCGAGGCTGAACGCGCTGGAGCGGCTTCGCGAAGCCGGGGTGCCGACGCAAGCCGCCGTTGCGCCGTTGCTGCCCAGCAGCGAAGACTTTCCGCGCAAGCTGCTGCCGCTGGCCGATCGCGTCGTCCTCGACGACTATTACCTCGGCGACGGAAGCGGCGGACGAAGGAGCCGCAGCCTCGGAGTGGAGCGGCTCTACGAGGAAGACGAGCGGGCGCAGTGGTATGACCCTTCCGCGATCCGGGCGATTCGCGAGCGGTTCGCGGCAGTCTTCCCCGAGGACCGTCTGTTCGTGAGCCAGGCGGGGTTCGCTCCGGGACCTTAGCGGGTCCATTCGCGCAAGGTTCGGTTTTCTTTATCGTATTCCGGGTCAGGATCGTTTGTCCGGATTCGGAGCGGCCGTCGAACGGCGGACGATCATACCGGTCGGCAGCTTGATCTGACGGGATTCGCCCGGTCCGGCTTCGATCTGGCTCACGATCAGCCTCCCGGCCTCGCGTCCGAGCTCGCGCTCCTGCTGAGCGACGACGGTGGGCGGCACGACCGCGAATTCGGGATCGACCGCATCGTCGAAGACGACGACGGACAGGTCTTCCGGCACCCGGATGCCGAGACGGCGCGCGGTCAGAATGACCTGCGCGCTGTGGTTGCAGGACAGCAGGGCGGTCATGCGCGGATGGGCGAGCAGGAACTGTTCGACAAGGCTGTCGACCTGCTCGGCGCTGTCGTCGAACGTCAGGCGGGTCATCTCCAGGCTGCGGTCGATCAGGATCCGGCGATCCTGCAGCGCTCTCTCATAGCCGGCGATCCGCTCCTCGATCGAGGATGTGCCTTCCGCCTTGGTCGAGACGAACCCGATATGCCGGTGTCCGAGCTCGTACAGATGTTGAACCGCTTCGATGGCGCCGGAGTAATTGTCGGAGCTGACCGAATTCGTCTCGATTCCTTTGAGCAGCCGATCCAGCAGCACCAACGGAAATTTGTCCAGAGTCAGGGAAAGAATCTCGCTGTTGTAATTTTCCCCTTCGACCGGGTAGATGATCAGCCCTTGAACCCCGCTTTGCCGCATCTCGCGGATCTTCCGAATTTCTTCCTCCTGAGAGTCGTTCGTCTTGGCGAAAAACAAAGAGTATCCGTTCTCGGACAACGCGTCCTCGATCCCGCTGAGCAGATGGGCGGTGAACCGGTTGTCGAGCCTAGGCATGAGGAATCCGACCGTTCGTCTGGGCGCGGTTGTCGCCGCGGCTTCTTCGACGCTCGCCAGCCAGTCCTCTTGGCTGTGTTCGGCGACGAACGTTCCTTTGCCCTGCTGCCGGACCACGATGCCCCGATCGACAAGCTCGCCGAGGGCGTTCTTGACGGTGATCCGGCTGACGCCGAATTGCTCCGCCAGCTCATTCTCGGACGGGATGCGGCTGAGCGGTTTCCATTGCCGGTTTTTGATTTGGTCGACGATGTAAGTTTCGATTTTCTTGTATAACGGTTTGTACTTCTTGGCCATCGGGACGTTCTCCAATTCGTCTTATGTTGATTCAACTATATTATAACAATCCAACATATACAAGTGCGTATTCCTCTTGTTTCCTCTCCGACTTGTATGAAAATGATCGCGATATTTCCTTGTGTTATAAAGCATTCCTCGTTAACTTGTATCAAAAAATAAACGTTTACATCAAGATGAATGTTGTTTATATTGTCAATACAAGAAGCCGATCCCGGATCTGCTTCTCAAAAAAAATGAAAAGGTGGTTGTGCATGAAAAGGAAGTCAGGTTGGATGCCCTTAGCGGCGGTGACGATGTTCGCTCTTCTTGTAAGCGGTTGCGGCGGCAATGGCAACAATGCCGGCAACAGCGCTTCTCCAAGCGGCAGCCCGAGCGGAAGTTCCGGCGGGAGCACCGCCAGCAGCACCGCCAGCGCTTCTGCCGCCCCCGGCAGCGCCGTCGACGGCAAGGGCAAGACGCTAACGCTCTGGACGTGGAAGGTGGCGTATACGCCGGGCTTCGAAGCCGCCGCCAAGCTATATCAGGAGAAGACCGGGGCGAAAGTGGAGATTCAGACGTTCACGCCCGACGATACGTACCGGCAGAAGTTCCAGGCGGCCGCCAACTCCGGCAACCTGCCGGACGTCGTCAACTGGTGGGCGACCGCCGGCGATTCCATCGAAGGCTCGATCGTCGATTTGAGCACCGTTTTCGGCGACGATGTGCTGGGCAGCTATTACAAAACCGCCATGGATCCGATCCGCGTCACGCAGCAGCAAGTCGATTCTTGGGCTTCGGACAAGAACGCGACGGAGCTGCAGAAATCGCTCAAAGCCGGCCAGTTCTACGGATTGCCGCTCGACATCGGCGGGTTCTTCACCTTCTACGGCAACAAGCAGCTGATGGAGAAAGCCGGCGTCTCCACCGACGCGCCGAAAACATGGGAAGACTTCATCGCCGAGATGAAGACGATCAAGGAGAAGACCGGTACTCCGGGGCTGGTGCTCGGCGGGCAGGTCGTCGACCTGTGGGAGAACTGGGCCGGGTCGGCGCTCTCGATCATGCTGAACGGCCCGGAAGGGTATAACGCCTTGATGGAACGCAAAGCGAAGATGAGCGACCCGGCCAACCTGCCGATCGTCAAGGCGGCCGAAGCGCTGTCCGACAACGATCTGCTCATGCCAGGCGTGCTGTCCACCAGCATCGACGGCGCCGACCAAGCGTTCGCGGCCGGCAAAGCGGCGTTCGACCTCGGAGGCTCCTTCACGATGTCCTCGCTGCTGGCGATGGGCATGAACCCCGACGACATCGTCTCGTTCCCGGTGCCGCCGATCTCCGGCTCGAAGATTACGCAGTGGACGACCGATCCTTTTACGCTCACCATGCTGTCCGTCAACAAGGATTCCAAGAACAAAGATCTCGCGCTCGACTTCATCAAGTTCGTCACGACGGATCCCGACGCCGCGGTCGCATTTGCCAACGGGGCTTACACGATCCCGGCGCTCAATCTGGAAGGCAAATCGGCGGATCTGCAGCCGACGCTGAAGTCCATCTCCGATTCGTTCGCGACCGAGCCCGGCCCCTATTCGCAATCGCAGGCCGACATCAATACTTACCGCGGCAAGAATAAGGAATGGGAAGTGTACGCCCAAGCCATTCAATCGATGTGGGAGAAGAAGATGGACGCGGCAGCCGTCGCGAAGAAGTTCGACGATACGATGGCCAGCCTCGAGGCGAGCGGCAACTAAGTTCAATTCGCGCGGCCGGCCGAAAGGCGAAGACCTTCGGCCGGCCGTGATCCGGAAGGTGAAGCGACAGTGGCAACATCCAAAAACAAATGGGTTCCGTACCTGTTCCTGATCCCCGGCATCCTGTTGTTCCTGGGCGTTGGATTGTATTCCGTCGGATTCTCGATCGTGCTCAGCTTCTACAATTGGTCCGGCATCGACTTCTCGACGGCCCGGTTCGAAGGGCTGCGCAACTTCCGCCGTTTCCTGCTCGGCGACGATCCGATCGTCACCCAGAACTTCTATCACGCGGTGCTTCATAACGCCGAGATCGCGGTCGTTCAGATCGTCGTCGTCGTGCCGGTGGCGCTGGTGCTGGCGTTCGTCCTGCAGAACACGAAGCTGGCCTCGCTGTACCGGACGGTTTATTTTCTGCCGATGATCGTATCGGGCGTGGCGATGTTCTATGTGTGGAAAGGCTTGTTCGAACCGAGCGGCGCCTACAACTCCCTGTTCCACTGGCTCGGGCTCAACTTTTTGACCGTGCCGAACGGGATGCTGGGAAGCTCCTCGACCTCGCTGATCGGGATCATCCTCACGTTCATCTGGGGCGGATTGCCGGGAACGCTCATCCTCTATTACGCAGGCTTGACCTCGATCGACAGTTCCTTGTACGAAGCCGCAAGCGTGGACGGGGCGACGAAAGCGCAGCAGATTTGGAAGATCACTTGGCCCCTGGTGAAGCCGATCACCTTGATCGCGGTCGTCCAGATGCTCAACGGCTCGTTCCAGGCGTTCGAGAACGTGTACATCATGACCGGAGGCGGTCCGGCCGGCAGCTCGGAAGTCATCGGCACGCTCGTCTACCGCACGGCTTTCCTGAACAACGATTACGGCTTGGCCAGCGCCATCGGCTGGGTATCCTTCGCGATCACGGGAGCGCTCGCCATCTTCAGCTTCCGTTCGTTCAAGATCGATATTTAAGGAGGCTCCCATGATCAAGCCCGTTAAGCACGTCATTCTTGCCGTATATGCCGTCATATGCCTGTATCCGTTCCTGTGGATGATCGGGACCGCTCTCAAAACTTCGCAGGATGCGCTGGCCAACCCGCAATCCCCCCTGCCCAAGGGTGGATCGCTCCATTGGTCCGTGTTCGGCGACGTGTGGAACAAGCTGAATTTTTACCGCTTCTTCCTCAACAGCGCCGCGGTCAGCCTCTTCGTTATTTTCGGCGTTATCCTGATCTATACCTTGATGGCGTTCTCGTTCGCGAAGTTCCGTTTCCGGGGCAAAAAGGCGATCTACTACACGTTCATCGCGCTGCTGCTCGTGCCGGGCGTGACGACGCTGATTCCGCTCTACATCAACATGACGAACCTGGGGCTCGACAACACGTACGTCGGGATCATTCTGCCGATGATCAACGGCGCCGCTCCGTTCTCGATCTTCCTGTTTACGAGCTATTTTCGCACCATTCCGCACGAGCTTTACGAGAGCGCCGTTCTGGACGGCTGCGGCAACTTCAAAATTTATTACCGCATCTTCCTGCCGCTGGCGCTTCCCGCGCTCGGCACGATCGCCATCCTGAACCTGATCGGCAGTTGGAACAACGTGCTGTGGCCGATGATCATCGTGAACGACCAGCACATGTTTACTCTGCCGATGGGGCTGATGTACCTCGATTCCTCTTCCTTCAAGAAGTGGAACGAACTGATGGCGGGGGCGCTCATCACGATCGTTCCGATCCTGGCGACGTTCCCTTTTATGCAGAAAACTTACGTCAAAGGCATGACCGTCGGTTCCGTCAAAATGTAACGGCCGGGCTCGCGCCCGTAAATTATGATGATCATGGGATAGGAATGGAGATCAGATGACAACAAAGACCGCGCACGTCATTGCGCACTCCCACTGGGACAGAGAATGGTACACATCGTTTGAAAGGCATCGTCTGAAGCTGGTTCGGCTGATGGAAGACCTCATCGAGACGTTCGAGCGCGATCCCGAGTTTGCGAGCTTTCATCTGGACGGACAATATATCGTGCTGGAAGATTATTTGGCGGTGATGCCGCATCGCGAGGAGCGGATCCGCCGGCTGGTCGGGGAGGGCAAGCTGGTCGTCGGTCCCTGGTATATCCTCCAGGACGAATTCCTGGTCAGCAGCGAGGCGAACGCGCGCAACCTGCTCATCGGCATCAATGCGTCGAAGCGAATGGGCGGCTATGCCCCCATCGGCTACTTTCCCGATTCGTTCGGGAACATCGGGCAAGCTCCGCAGCTCATCCGGCAGGCCGGGATCGACGTCGCCGTCTATGGCCGCGGGGTCAAGCCGGTCGGCTTCAACAACGAGATTCAGGAAGGCAACGCGCATACGTCGAAATTTTCCGAGATGTATTGGACTTCGCCGGACGGAAGCAAGGTTCTGGCCGTGCTGTTCGCCAACTGGTACAACAACGGCGCGGAGATTCCTGCCGATCCGGAGCAGGCGCAAGCGTATTGGCGGGAGAAGCTGGCCGCCGCGGAGCGGTTCGCTTCGACCCCGGAGCTGCTGTTCATGAACGGGTGCGACCATCAGCCGCTGCAGAAAGACTTGTCGCAGGCGCTTCGGACCGCCGGGAAGCTGATGCCGGACGTTCGGTTCCGCCATTCCAGCTTCCCGGAATATATCGAAGCGCTGCGCAAGCACGGACCGGATCGGCTCGACGAGGTAAAGGGCGAGCTGCGAAGCCAGTGGACGGACGGCTGGATGACGCTCGTTAACACGGCTTCGGCGCGCGTCTATCTGAAGCAGGCGAACGTCGCGGCCCAGACGCTGCTCGAGAAAGCGGCCGAGCCGCTGGCGTCGATGGCATTCGCGGCAGGTTCATCTTATCCGCGCCATGAGCTGCTTCACGCTTGGAAGACGCTGCTGCAGAACCATCCGCACGATAGCATCTGCGGCTGCAGCGTCGACGAAGTGCACCGCGAGATGATGACCCGGTTCGCCAAGTCGCAGGAAACGGCTCAGGCGATCGCCGAACAGAGCGCGGAAGCGCTCGCCTCTCGCGTCGACACCTCCGGCTTCGGCGCCGGAGCGCGCCCGTTCGTCGTGTTCAACACGAGCGGTCATCCGCGAAGCGGCGTCGTGAAGGCGGTGGTCGACGTCGAGCGGCTGTATTTCGCGCCGGGCAAGGAGCCGCACGAGCTGTACCGGGAACTCGCCGCTTCCGCGAAGCCCGAGACGTTCGCCGTCGTCGACAGCGAAGGCCGTTCCGTCCTCGCTTCGGTTCGTCCGCTTCCGATCGGCTTCGGCTACGATCTGCCCGACGACAAGTTCCGGCAGCCTTACTGGGCTCGCCAAGTCGAAGTCGAGCTGTACGCGGAACGCGTTCCCGGGCTCGGCTATCGATCCTATGCGCTCGTCTCCGACCGACAGGGCGAAGGAGCCGGCGGCAAGGGCGGGGACGGCTTTGGGGAAGAGAACGGGAATCCGTTGTCTCCGGAGGATCGGGTGCTGGAGAACGAACTTGTGCGGGTCGAGATTTCCGAGGACGGCACGTTCTCGCTGCTCGACAAGAAGAGCGGCAGGCGCTTGGACGGGCTCGGCGTCTACGAGGACACCGGCGATATCGGCAACGAGTATATGTACAAGCAGCCGGATGGGGAAGAGCCGATCACGACCCGCGGGCTTCCGGCGGACGTTGCATTGGTCGACTGTTCGCCGCTGCAAGCCGTCTATCGGATCGAGCACGGCCTCAAGCTTCCGCTCGGAGCGGACGAGACGCTTGAGGAAGAGGTTCGTTCGATGGTGCCGTTCCGTTACCGCAAGGCGCAGCGGGTGAAGGAGACGGCGGAGGTGAAGGTGGTTACGGAGCTTACGCTGGAGAAAGGCGCCCGTTCGATCGGCATCGCCGTCACGATCGACAATACGGTGAAGGATCATCGCATCCGGATGTTGTTCCCGACCGGCCTGGCGGCGGAGACGGTCACGGCCGATTCGATCTACGAACTGGCGAAGCGCCCGATCCGGCCGGAGGCGGAATGGCGGAATCCGAGCCGCACGCAGCACCAGAACGCATTCGTCAGCATTGACGACGGCGCCTTCGGCCTGACGGTAGCGAACGTCGGCTTGAACGAGTACGAAGCGCTCGAGCCGGACGGGACGCTTGCCGTGACGCTGCTGCGCGGCGTGCGCGAGCTCGGCGACTGGGGCGTGTTCCCGACGCCGGAAGCGCAGTGCCTGGGCAAGATGACGCTGCGGCTCAAGCTGATCGCGCACGACGGCGACGTGGCGGAGTCCGGCGCTTATGTCGAAGCGTACCAATTCCCGGTCCCGTGGACGGTTCGCCAGACGGGCGTTCATCCCGGCAGCCTGCCGGCCGATCACGAGATCGTCCGCTGGCAGGGGGAACGGCTGGCGTTCAGCGCCTTGAAGGTCGGCGAGGAGAACGACGATCTGTTCCTGCGCCTGTTCAACGTCTCGACTGCCGCCGCTTCGCTGGAAGTGCAGCCAAGCTTCGGGGCGGCGGAAGCCTACGAGAGCACCATTATCGAGACGCCGGGCCCCGTTTTGCCGCTCGGGGGGAACGGCACGTACCGCCTTCCGGTGGGGCCGGCGAAGATCGTCACGGTCGGCATCAAACGGTCCTGAAGCGCCCGTTAACGGAAATCGATCCCGACCCGCTCCGCCTTCGGAAGCTTGGCCCGCACGAGCTGGTACGAGTCCCGAAGCATCTGCTCGATGACGTCGTTCGGCACGCTTCCGTTCAGAATGACGGTGTTCCAGTGCTTCTTGTTCATGTGGTACCCGGGAAGCACGGAGCCGGGATACGTCTCCCGCAGCAGCCAGGCTTCCTCCGGCGGCGTCTTCAGGTTCACGCTTTCCTTCCCGTCCGACCGGCCCAGCAGCGCGAACAATCGGCTGCCGACGAACAGTACCGGCATCGCCGGGTCGAACGGGTATTTCAGGCTTGTCCCGGGCAGGCCCAGACCGAGCTCGATCAATTGCTTATGGTTCATCCGACGACTCCTCGCTTTCATCGCCTTGTCCGGCGTTGCATGGGTTCATCATAGCAGAAGCCGGGCGCGGGACAAACAATTTTTTGCCAGCGACGCATTGACATCCCCATTGGAGCGCAGTATAATGACCAACAACCAAATAACCAAATGTAGTGATTAGAAATAGTAGGAACAAAGGGACCTTTCAGAGAGCCGTTGGGTGGTGCGAAACGGCAGCGTCGCTCGTTCCGAACTCGTCTATGAACAGCTGCCCGACAAGGTAGGGTAAGACGGAATTCCACCGTTACAGGGATAGATGGTGATGGCCATCGAAATGAGCTCATTCCCTATGGAATGAATTAGAGTGGTACCGCGGGTTCAACCTCGTCTCTATTGCAGAGACGGGGTTTTTTTGTTGGCTGAAGTCCGGGTTCGGCCAACCCCGCTTCACATACATGGCAATTCCAATCCACCATTCCGGGAGGAGAACGACCATGGCGGACAGCCGCAAAATCATCGTGCTCGACACGACGCTGCGCGACGGCGAACAAGTGCCGGGCGCCAAGTTGAACGTTCATCAGAAGTTGGAGGTCGCTCAGCAGCTGAAGCGGCTTAACGTAGATATCATCGAAGCGGGCTTCTCGGCTTCGTCGGCGGGAGATTTCCAGGCGGTCCGGCAGATCGCCCGCACGGTAGGCGACAGCGTGACGATTACGGCGCTTGCCCGCGCGGTGAAAAGCGACATCGAGGCGGTGTACGAGAGCATCAAGGACGCGCAGGATCCGCTCATCCATATCGTGCTGGGAACGTCCAACATCCATGTGGAGAAAAAGTTCAGCCGTTCCAAGGAAGCCGTGCTGCAGATGGGAGTCGACGCCGTCCGTTACGCCAAAACGCTGCTGCCGAACGTCCAATATTCCACCGAGGACGCCTCGCGCTCCGACTTCGAATATTTGTGGCAGACGGTCGAAGCGGTCGTCAAGGCCGGAGCGACGATGATCAACATTCCCGACACGGTCGGCTTCGCCGTGCCCGAGGAGTTCGGCGAGCTCATCCGGCGCATCAACGACCGCCTCAAAAACCTGAACGACCAGGTCGTCCTCAGCGTTCACTGCCACAACGATCTCGGCCTGGCGACCGCCAACACGCTCGCCGCCGTCCGTAACGGAGCCGACAAGGTCGAGTGCACGATCAACGGCTTGGGCGAGCGGGCCGGCAACGCCTCGCTGGAGGAAGTCGTCATGGCGCTTAAAGTACGGGAGGCGCATTTCGGCTGCCATACCGGCATCAACACGAAGGAGCTGCACAAGACTTCCCGCCTGGTCAGCCTGCTGACCGGCCTGGACGTGCAGGTGAACAAGGCGATCACGGGCGAGAACGCCTTCGCCCATTCGTCGGGCATTCACCAGGACGGCTTGCTCAAGGATAAGCAAGTGTACGAGATCATGTCGCCGGAAGATGTGGGCGCGGAGAGCATGGAGCTGATCCTGACCGCCCGCTCGGGCCGCCATGCCTTCAAGAACGCCGTGGAGAAGATGGGCTTCGAGGCGGGGGACGCCGAAGACTTCGAGCGGCTGTTCCAGAAGTTCCTCGCGCTGGCCGACGCGAAAAAGGAAGTGTACGACCACGACGTGTTCTATCTGGCGACGAGCCACCGGACGAACGAGCGGGCCGGCACGGAGCTGTTCGAGCTGGACTCGTTCCAGGTGGTCAGCAGCGACGAGCACCCGACCGCTTCGGTTCGCCTGAAAAAAGGCTCCGAGATCGTGAAGGGAAGCTCGATCGGAGACGGTCCGATCGATGCGCTGTACGGCGCCATCAAGGCGCTGGCGGGCTTGGATGTCGAGCTCAAGGACTACAAGATCAACAGCCTGTCGCGGGGCAAGGAAGCGGTCGGCCGGGTGAACATCCGTCTCGAATGCCAAGGCAAGCCATATTCCGGCCGGGCGATGGATACCGATATCATCAAGGCCAGCGCGCTCGCTTTCCTGAACGGCATCAACGCGGCGCTGCTGGATACGGCGAACGGTTAACCGAGCCGCGGATGGCAGGGAGGAAAGGAGAAGGATCATGAACGGATCGTCCGCATTGAAAGAAAGTGCGCAGCGCGTGCAAAGTTTGCTCAAGGAATGGGGCTACCCGAATCAGGTCGCGGAGCTGCCGGACAGCGCGAGAACGGCCCAGGAGGCCGCAGATGCGATCGGCTGCGAAGTCGCCCAGATCGCGAAATCGATTATCTTCCGTCTCCGCCACTCGGGAGAGCCGCTGTTGGTCGTCGCCAGCGGCGTCAACCGCATCGACGAGAAAGCCGTCTCCGCTTTGGTGGGCGACAAGCTGGCGAAAGCGGACGCGGACTTTGTGCGGGAACGGACCGGCTTCGTCATCGGAGGAGTGCCGCCCATCGGGCACGCTTCGCCGATCCGAACGGTCCTCGACGAGGACCTGTTCCGGTATGGAACCGTCTGGGCGGCGGCCGGGCATCCCAAAGCGGTGTTCGAGCTGACGCCCGCCCAGCTTGCGGAGATGACTCAGGGACAGGTGGCGCCCGTCAAGGCCTAGCCGCCGTCTTCCGGCGCGCATAGCGCATCGGAGCCCGGGACAATCTATCCTTTGGCAAAACAAACCTGTCAAGGAGGTAATCGTCCCATGGCTTTGGTTCCCTACGAACCGTTCCGCCACCTGAATCATATGCGCCGGGAGATGGACCAGTTCTTCAACCGCGATTTTCCGTTCTGGAGCAATGACTGGCCCCAGTCGTTCGGCCACCTCTCCATCGACGTTCACGAGACCGATCGAGAGGTGATCGCCACCTGCAACATTCCGGGCCTGGAGAAGAAAGAAGACGTGGACATCGACATCGAGCGCCAGATGCTGAAGATCAGCGGCACGCTAAACCGGACGCACGAAGTGAAGGAAGAGCAGATGCATCGCCAGGAGCGGTTCCACGGGCGGTTTCAGCGCTCGATCAGCCTGCCGGCGCCCGTCTCTTCCGAGGGCGTCACCGCCTCTTACAAGAACGGCGTGCTCGAAATCCGGATGCCGAAGGCAAACGGGGACTCGAGGCGCAAGATCGACGTCCAGTTTCACTGACGTAGTCTGCGCCGGCGCCCCGCCGAACCTCGACAAGCCCCCACGCGCAGCAATGCGGCGGCGGGGGCTTGTTGCCGTTATCGACGAAACTTCGTTTATTTACTAACATTCAGGTCACTAGATAAACAATTTTTCATTTCTTCTATTCTTGCCCATCCTTTTCTATAATGGAAGTGTTGTCGCTAAGCATTCCCATCGATAAGGAGGGTATCAACATTATGGAATACCGGTACTTGGGAAAAAGCGGGCTGAAGGTAAGCAGGCTCTGTCTGGGCACGATGAATTTCGGCACGGAGACGGAGGAGAAGGACGCGTTCCGGATCATGGACGCGGCTCTGGATGCGGGCGTCACTTTCTTTGATACGGCGAACGTTTATGGCGGCCCGAACGCGGGCCTTACGGAAGAGATTATCGGCCGCTGGTTCGCGCAAGGCGGCGGGCGGCGCGAGAAAGTCGTGCTGGCCACGAAAGTATACGGGGATATGCGGGACGAATCGGATGGACCGAACGCCGCGCGCGGCTTGTCCGCCTACAAGATTCGCCGTCACCTTGACGCTTCGCTCAAGAGGCTGCAGACGGATCATATCGAGCTGTACCAGATGCACCATGTCGACCGCAACGTGTCTTGGGACGAGCTGTGGGGCGCTTTTCAAGTGGCGGTGAACCAGGGCAAGATCGGCTATGTCGGCGCCAGCAACTTCGCCGGCCGAGACCTGGTCAAGGCACAGTATGAAGCGAAGGCGCACGGCATGCTCGGCCTCGTGTCCGAACAGCACAAGTATAGCCTGCTATGCCGTCTGCCGGAGCTGGAAGTGCTGCCGGCCGCGGAAGAGCACGGCATAGGCGTGATCGCATGGAGCCCGCTGGACGGCGGCCTGCTCAGCGGCCACGCGCTGCGCCCGGAAGCGGGCTCGCGCCGCGCCGCGCGGAACCCGGAACGGGTGGAACGGCATCGCAAGCAGCTGGAAGCGTTCGAAGGGCTGTGCAAGGAGCTTGGGGAATCCGAGGCCAACGTGGCGCTCGCCTGGACGCTGGCGCATCCCGCGATGACCGCTCCGATTATCGGGCCGCGCACGCTGGAGCAGTTCGAGAACAGCCTGCGCGTCGTCGACATCAAGCTCGACGAGCCGACCTTGCAGCGGCTCGACGAGATTTTCCCCGGACCCGGCGGAGACGCGCCTCGCGCTTACGCGTGGTAATCTGCGCTCCGCACGGAACGAATTCGCTCGGGAGTCCGTCTTCGGACGGCTCCCGGGCGTTTTTTTTCTACGGCGGCATAATTAACGAACATGATTCATGTCCATGGTTTTGTCAATGCCCAATAACGGCACAGCGTGCCGCTAAGCCCCTCGGGCTACCGACCGCCGGAGACGATTACGGCACAAAGTTCCGTATGCCATTTGGATGGGGCATGCATGCCCCAAAAGCTTTGTTTGTTAATTGTGCTGTTGGAGGCATCATTGACTAACAAAGTTTTCGCATCAAGAGCCCATTCGCCGGATTTCGACGGCGAGCCGATGCGCTTACGATACAAAATATCGTTAGCTACGAATTCCGAAGCCTGGCACAGTGAGCTAACGATGCAAATCATCGCATCAAGAGCCCATTCGGCGGATTTCGGCGGCATTCCGATGCGCTTACGATACAAAATATCGTTAGCTACGAATTCCGAAGCCTGGCACAGTGCGCTAACGATGCAAATCATCGCATCAAGAGCCCATTGGCCAGACTTCGATGGTGAGCCGATGCGCTTGCGTTACAATATCGCACCGTTCGCGTGGTTGGTGAAGTGATGTTTATGCTGTCGTAGTTTTTCTGGGAGGAGCGAAAAAAATGGAGCGGATTTGAACATATTCGTTTCCTTCTCCTCGAAAAAAACTTAAAATGTTTTCGTCTGCGTGTCGATTCCCGAAGATTCCGTTCGTCGATTGAATAGATGCGGGCGGAAGGCCGGCCCGACGGATCTCAAGCGGCAAGGAGAGAACGATGTTGAAAAAAGTCATCTCCAAAGACGGCACTCCGATCGCCTATGATCAAGTCGGGAGCGGACCGGCGCTTATCCTGGTGGGCGGAGCGCTTAGCTACCGATTATTCCCCGGTTTCGTGCAGCTGGCACAGCTTCTGGCGCCGGACTTCACCGTTATCAATTACGATCGGCGGGGGAGGGGGGACAGCGGCGATTCCCCATCGTATGCCGTTGCCCGCGAAGCGGAAGATCTCGAAGCCGTCATCTCGGATGTCGGCGGTTCGGCCTTCGTATGGGGGATGTCGTCCGGAGCGGCGCTCGCTCTCGAAGCGGCGGCAAGCGGCCTCCCCATGAAAAGACTGGCTCTTTACGAACCGCCTTATATGATGGGCGAGCATCGGTCGAGCGCTCCTCCCACGGATTCGGAAGAACAAGTTCGCCGAATGATCGTTTCCGGACGCCCTGATGCCGCCGTCAAGTTCTTCCTCCGCACGATGGGCGCTCCCGGCTTCGCGGTCGCGATGATGCGCCTTATGCCCTTCTGGGCGAGAATGCGGACGGTCGCGAATTCGCTGCCGTACGATTACGCGGTCATGGGAGACTTTTCCCTGCCCGCGCGGCGTATCGCTTCCGTTTCGGTGCCGACGCTTGTGCTCGGCGGAGCCAAAAGCCCGGCTTCTTTGCGTCAAGCGGTAGGCGACGTCGGAAAATTGCTGCCGAATGGAGAAGCCCGCTTGCTGCCGGGCCAGAATCATAATGTATCGATGAAAGTGCTGGCCCCGGAATTGAAATCTTTTTTCACCAGATAATCTTTAAGAGACAAGGAGCGAATCCCGAATGAATCCGGAAGTAACGACGTTTATGGAAGAGTTGAAGGAACCGTGGCATGCCGCTTACTGCAATCAGCTTCGCGAGCTTGTCCATCGGGCCATTCCCGACGTGCAGGAACGCATCCAGTACCGCAAACCGCATTTTCTGAAAAACGGCAAGTATGCGGCGGTGATCTCGACGGCGAAAGAGGCGGTTAGCTTTACGATCTTTAACGCAACGGGAGTCGACATACCCGAAGGATTCGAAGGCCCGCCCGAGCGCAAGACGGTCAAATTCCGCCAGGGCCAGCCGGTCGACGAGAAGCTTCTTGAGGATCTGCTTGGCCGGGCTTCCGCTTCTCTATAGGCTCCTGAAACGGAAAAGCCGCTGTTCCTGAACCGTATCGGTTGAGGGCGGCGGCTTTCATTTTCATCGCAATTGGAAATAACTAGAATGATTAAAATTTTCCCGACAAGAAAAGACCTTATTTCCTACTTTATCCATGTTGAGTTATACTAAAAAGGCGCATGTAGAAAATGGGTGTCGAGCCGTAGTCGCCACGACGCGAAATTCGATCTTAGATGACTTCTTCCCGAATATAAACCAGACTGTTGATTCCTCTTCTCAGAATCTCGTTGCGAAGAAGATCGACGAAGTCGGGATCGAGCTTTAGATGCTTGGCTTCGGTATAGCTCTCGATCAGATGCTCGTCCTTTAATTGGGCCAAGATATAGTCCATCTTTTTATGAGAGGAACGCTCCGGGCGTTTCCGGATCGCTTCCGAGGCTTCCTTGAAAAGCCGGGCTTCCTGCCGGATCTGGTTGGACAGATCGAGAATGTCGTCGGGATCCAGCGACAATGAATTGCGTTTGCTCCACAGAACGCTTTGCGCAGCCAGGGTCATATAATGTTCGTCGTCCGTACTCATGAGAATCAACTTTCCGCACCTCTTTACAAGATTTAGTTGTCATGAAGTCAGCGCCGAGTTTGTCTAATTTGTCTTCATTTATGTTAAAGTTTTCCTGAGCGAATTTCAGCGCAAGTTTGATGCATCTTGATGCAAGATCGGATGCGTTGTCGGTTATTGCCCAAAAAAAAGAGACCCGTATTAGTCTCCTAATACGAATCTCTTTTTGAAGAAAATTTATAACCAATTGCCCATTTTGATTTTGCCGTCTTCATGATTTCCAGTCACTTTGGCTGAAAATATCTTCTTGACTGCAGATTTTTCTTGCATAGACAGCGGTACAGAATCCATGAAACTAGTGCTCTGCAGCTTAGAATCTTCCAAATTCATTTCTTTGAGGCTTTTGACTGCCTTGCGTAATTCAAGTGAATTCTGAGTCAATTGCATATTCATACCGCCCTTCTTAAATAGTCGTTTTCTCCTGTAGAATACCACAAAATAACAGAGAGTAGGGGAAAAATGTCGATAAAATGGACTATAAGGCTAATTATCTTGTTTTTTATCCCTGTTCAAATTTGGTTCTTATTTATTATGTCTCACTATCCCTACTTCGATTTTAGTGTAGAGAAGATACGTGGCAATTGGATCATAACAGACGTTGATAAGAGAAGTCAGACATCGAATCTTGGTCTGCAGATCGGAGATATCATTCTTAATGTGGATGGAGAGGAAGTTGGAAAGCTTCCTTCTGTTATTAAATGGGGGACCGTAGACCAGTTTGAAAAGATCCAGGCTTCTAGAGATGGTGCTAGCTTTCAAGTGGATGCTTCAAAGCTGGCATCCATGACATCGCAAGATATATCGTACTTAGTTAGTGAGTTTGTTTGTATGTTCGTGGCGTTTGTTTTATATAAATGGATGCAGCAGTCCCGTTCAGCTTTAAGCTTGGCTTACTTATTTTTCAATATAGGTGTCGCATTCATGGGGCAGGGTGCTTCAATTAGAGGCGATTCGTTGGGCAAATTTATCATTATGGCAGGAGTGATGTTACTTCCTACAGCTTTTCTTCACTTTCTTGTCATATTATTGAAAGAGAAGGGAAATCTTTCGATAAATAATATTCTAAAATTTTCTTACATTTTTATTTCCGTAT
This sequence comes from Cohnella zeiphila, assembly GCF_014212055.1. Lineage (GTDB taxonomy): Bacteria > Bacillota > Bacilli > Paenibacillales > Paenibacillaceae > Cohnella > Cohnella zeiphila. The sequence goes on from NZ_JACJVO010000052.1 coordinate 56,745, forward strand.
GTACTTTACTTCAACTGCCTTTCTTTCTTAAATGGAGAGCGGTTCAAGATCTTCTCCATTATTTTTCTTCAATTACGTTGGTATATTTTGTGGTTGGAGTTTTCTTTGATTTCTGGATTATCTTGTACACTTTCAATAAGAATAAAAAAACAAACCCCTATGTTGCTACCATGATTAAAACAATCGGGGTTTCTTTTACAATTTCAATTGTTCCTATTGTTTGTTTATCTTTTATCCCAAGCGTATTATATGGAAAAGAATGGGTAAATTCTCTTTATACTAGCTGGTTTATATTGTTCTTTCCTTTATCTTTTACTTATCTTTTAGCGTCCAAAAAAATTTATGACATTGACCTGGTCGTTCGAAGGTTTATCTTAACTACGGTCGTAGCGATCTTTCCTAGCGCCATCATCGTCGGGATGATCTCCGTTCTTTTTTCGGCCCAGGCCAAGACGGAGCATCTGGTTATGGCTTTTCTTTTTATCGTGATTCTATTGTCCGCCACCCTCTACTCGCTTGAATACTTTACGAACCGAATGGAGAAAGTCGTTTTCCCGCGGCGGCATTTCTTGCAGGCATCGATCAAGAACATGGCCAAAAAGCTGGGGCTCATTCATAGCATCCGGGATTTGAAAGACATTATCCTCGTCGATATCGTCGACATTCTTCAGGTATCCGGAGGAGCGATCGTGTTCCGGTATCATAACTTTATCGAGACGATCAGCGACGGCGAGATCGATACGGAGGAAGCGGAGGCCATGATCAGTGAGGGAATCACGGATCATCCCTCTCTGACTTGCTTGGAGATCAACCGCAACGAGGAGTATAGCAGCCATCTGGTGCTGACGGCGAAGAAGACGAACACGCTGCTCGGCACCGAAGAGATGCAGTGGCTCAATCTCGTTATCTCTTACCTGTCCGTCAGCATGGAGAACTTATTCCTGATTCGTAAACTGACGGTTCGGATGGAACAGCTGGCCGCGCAAATTCCGAACGAGGACGCGGGGGAGTTTGCCTGGTTCCGCAAGATTATGTTTGAACTGCAAGAGAAGGAGAGGTCCCGGATCGCGACGGACCTTCACGACACGACGATGCAGGATTTGTTCTTCCTCAAGCGAAAAATCGGAATGTTGTTCGAGCAATCCCGCGGCGCTAAAGATTCGTCGCAAGAGGTCAACGGCATTCTGGAATATATCGACGTTATCAATATGAATTTGCGTCAAAGCTGCTTCGAACTGCATCCCTATCTTCTTCAGGAGATCGGCCTGGTCGGGACGATCGAGAAGCTGCTCGATCTGGAGAGAATGGTCGTTCCGTTCGCGATCGATTTTCGAGCCTTCGGCAGAGAGATCATCGAAGCCGGCGATATGGAGACCAAGCGACATTTGTTCCGCGTCGTTCAGGAACTGCTGAACAACGCCAAGAAGCATTCCAATGCGACGAAAGTCATCTTTCAATTGAAAATCGTCCATTCGAACATCGTGCTATTTTATGAGGATGACGGCGTCGGATTCGAGGCGGATCGAACGGTGCCCAGAGAGATCGGAGGTTCGAGAATGGGCATGGAGCAGATGAAGAGCAGAATTTTATCGCTGAACGGATATTTCGAGTTGGTGACGGCCAAAGGGAAGGGCATGAGATTCACGGCGACGCTGCCGCGCAAGGAAGGGATGACAGCATGAAACGGATCATGAAAGCCATTATCGTTGACGACCACCCGCTTATGGCGCAAGCGACCATGCATCTGCTGAGTCAGATCGATCGAATCGAAACGGTAGGGGTTGCCCATAACGCCAAGCAAGCGCTTGAATTGGCGGAATCGGTCAGGCCGGATCTGGTTTTTCTCGACTACCAGCTGCCGGATCAGTCGGGCACGCAGGTTGCCGAGCAGCTCAGGGAGAGAGACCGGAACGTGCGGATCGTGATTTTTACCGGCGTGGACGCATCGGACCTGCTGCCCTTTCTGCTGACGCATCAAATTAACGGCATCGTATCCAAAGACGTAAGCGAGAGCACGGTCAAGCACATCGTCGCTTGCATTCTGGACGGCCATATCGTGCTGCCTCATTCGATTTTCAACCAAATCCAGCTTCCTTCTTACCAGACGGAACCGGAGATCTCGCTTACGGACGAAGAATGCCAGCTGATGGCGATGATCGTCAAGGGGGAAACGTACGAGCGCATCGCGGAACAGATGTTTATCAGCAAGCGTTCGGTGGACAACTACCTGCGGAGAATCTACGAGAAGATGGGCGTGCAGACCCGCATTCAAGCGATCGAACGATTTTTGAAAAGCAAACAATACGCGGACATGAACAGGGAGGAATCTCATTGAACGCGGATGTCATTCAAGAGCTTCATCTTCTCGTCGACAAATACGCGCTGGACGGGGAATTGAATCGGCTGATCAAGGAATTCGTCCGGGACAAGGCCGGGGAAAAGTCGGTCTGGTCGGAGCTGACCGTCTGCGTCCACCGCATGCTGGGCGGGGATTCTCCCGAGCTCATGCGCTCCGCCGCCTGGACCGAATGGTTCCTTCTCCTGCTGGACATCGTCGACGACCTGCAGGACCGCGACAACCCGGACAAGCCCTGGATGAAGTGCGATCCGGCCGTCGCGCTGAACGCCGTTCTGGCCATGTTCGCGGCTTCGCTGGGAGAGCTTGGAGGGAACGCATCGATCGCTTCGGCGGTTGGCGGACTGTTCGCCCGATCCATCCATGGACAGCAGATGGATCTTGTCTGCGCGGTCCGTACCGAGGAAGATTATTTCTCCATGGTCGAACGGAAATCGGGATCGCTGATGCAGTTGGCTTCCTTCATGGGGTATTCCTTGGTCGAGGGGCTGTCTGCGGAGACGAAGAGCGCCTTGGACGAGCTGGCGGCGTGCGCCGGCATCGCCGCCCAGATCGAGAACGACGCCGCGGACATCCTTCGATACGATCTGAAAAACGATTTGCTGCAAAAAAAGCGGACGCTCCCGGTTCTGTTCCTGTTGGAGGATATCGCCGAGGAGTGCCCGGTTCTGGACGATTTTTATGCGGGGAGAATCTCCCGGGAGGAGTTCCTCGCCCACAAAATCGAAGTTCTGGACTATGTCCGAGACTCCGGCTGCGTGGAATATTGCGAGGTCATCCAGACTCTCTATCTGGACCGGGCCAAAGAGCTGTTCCGGTCGATTCCGACCCGATCCCCGTGGGCGGAACGGTTCGAGGAGACGGTCTTCCGTTCCGCAGCCGGCGTCGAACAGGTCTAGGGCTAATACAAATCGAACATGTTGATCTCGTAGCCGAGCGCCTTCATGTAGTTAAACAGCTGAGCGCGATGATGGAACAGGTGGGTCGTCGTCTCGATCAGCCACTTTGCTTGAACCGAGCCGTGCGGCAGGTAGAACGGCTTCGTGCTTCTATGAAGAAAATCTTCGTCGGAAAGCCCGTCCATATAGGCGCGAAGCTCTTGCAGCCCGGTATCGAGCCAGCCGTTCAGCTTGTCCGCCTCCGGACCGGAAGCGGCGATCTCGGCTTCGCGCCGGCGGATGTCCGGCTCCGGCTTCTCCTGCATGATCAGCGAGTCGACTCCCGGAATGGAGACGACGTGCCGCGCCAGCTCCAGAAGCGTCCTCATATTGTCCCGCGGCCGATAATCCCAATCCTTCGAATCGATCCTCGCAATCAGCTTGGCCGATGTTCTCGCCGCATGCTCCAGCTCCTCGAACAGCAGCTTCTTCATTTCGTTGACGGCTTCCATGGGACAGCCTCCTTTTATCGAGCGAACTTATTGGACTTGATGGTTATTGTAGCCGATAATAGTGACAATCGTTGTCATGATCGAACAAAAATATTCGGAGCGAAGCGGATGTCCAAATCGAAACGTCTGATGGAACTGATGATGACCGTCAACCGGATGCGAAAGTTTACGGTCAAGGAGCTCGCACGGGAGTTCGGGGTGTCCCCGAGAACGATTCTGCGCGATTTGCAGGAGCTGAGCGAGCTGGGCGTGCCGCTCTATTCGGAAGTGGGACCGCACGGCGGCTATCAAGTGCTGAAGGAGCGGGTGCTGCCTCCGATCGCCTTCACGGAGGAGGAGGCGGTCGCTTTGTTTTTCGCGAGCCATGCGCTGCGGCATTACCGCTACCTGCCCTTTCGCTCGGAATCGGCGTCGGCGCTCAGCAAGTTCTATCATTATATGCCGGGAGACGTGCGCGACCGGATCGACGAGATGAAGAACCGGGTCGACTTCCGGACGCCGGCCAGGCAAGCCGAATTTCCTTTCTTGTCGGAGCTGCTGGATGCGGCTGTTCGTCAGAGGGTGCTGCGCATCGATTACGCATCGCGCGAAGGCGAGTCCTGCCGGGATATCCAGCCGGTCGGCATTTATGCCAGCCACGGTCTGTGGTACTGTCCGGCCTATTGCTTCCTTCGGCGGGAGATTCGGCTGTTCCGGTGCGACCGGATCAAGGGAGCGCGGGAGGCCGATGCGGCGATGAAGCCCGTGGATTTAAACGGAATCCACCTGGACAATTGGGAATCGCTCGATCCGGCGGAGAGAGAGTGGGTTCATCTCGTTGCGGAGCTCGGTCCGGAAGCGATCCCGAGATGCGAAGACGAATTGGGCAGGCGCATGACGATCCACGTTCGCGAAGACGGTTCGGGGTGGCTGAACGCGGACATTCCACGGAGCGAGCTTCCTTATTTTGCCCGGTTCTTTATCGGACTGGGAGCGGACGCGTCCGTCGGCAGCCCTCCGGAGCTGACCGATCTCATTCGGCGGATGCTGCGGGAACTTTTGGAGCGTTATGAGGGTAAGAGCAATTGACAGATCGGAACGGCTTGGAGATAATGACGATATGGCAAGTTTGGAACGGACTTCATAAGCTGACGGGGAAGCACCTCGCAAAGCGACAACGCAGAAAGCGTGGCTTTGCCGGGGTGCTTTTTTTTTAAAAAGATAACCGGGGCTCCCCCAAAAGGTATCGGAATTAACCTCAGAGCATCACGTCACTTTTGGGGGATTTGTTCTTGGGAAAGAAGGGATGGCAAGTGGCGAATAAGGACCGAATATTGGATCGTCGATATCGATGCGCGCACGTTGGAGCAGTATCGGCCGGCGGCGGAAGGGCGGTATGAGCAGTTCGATCAGTTCGAGAAGGAAGATACGGTGCAATCGGACAAGCTGCCTTGCGTTTCTTTTGTACTGGACGATATTTTTAAGGAAATTCCGAATTTCGAAGCGGGTACGGCCGGTGGGGATTCATGAACAATCTTCAACGGAGCCTCTCGAACCGAAACCCAAAGCTTCGCTAAAAAATCTCGAGAAATTCCAGACGGTTGCCGAACGGATCGTTCGCGTAGAAGCGGCGGATGCCTTCGCTTGACCGGATCTCGTCGTCCACGACCTCGACTTGCTCGGCAATCAAACGTTCCCGAAGCCGATCCAATTGAATGACCTGGAACGCCGGATGGGCCTTCGCCGCCGGGACGAAGTTCTTCTGGACGCCGATATGCACCTGATGGGTCCCGCATTGAAACCAGACGCCGCCGCGCTTCTGCAGCTGGTCGGGCTTCGGAATTTCGCTCCATCCCAGAATGCCGCCATAGAACTTCCTGGCTCCCTCCTCGCAGCCCTCGGGCGCTGCCAATTGAACGTGATCGATTCCGGCAAAGGCGAAGCTCATCGCATTTGTCCCCCTTATTGTCGCGCGCTGTCTCACACGACGAAACGTTGTTTCATAATATTATATTCGCTTTTGGCCAAAGTTGAGATCGCACCGCGCCGATTTATTCGCCGGCCGCCGGAGCCGCTTCGACCTCCGGGTTCCTGGCGGATGAAGAGGGAGAGCGGCGGAATACGCGGGCATACAGGAGCGCGGAGGCGGCCTGCAATCCTGCCGCGATGTAGAAGGGCGCAACGTATTCGCCGGCTTCGACCCAGCGGCCGAAGGCTCCCGGCCACAGCACGGCTCCGATCCGGATGAGCAAGTAATAGAACGTCGCGAATCCGCTGCGCGGACCGCGCCGCGGCTCCTCCATCATGATCGCGGTGCGGTTGCCGCGGGTGCCCAGGTTGAACGCGGTGCAGCCGATCTCCAGGCAGGCGGCCAGCCAGAACGACGCCGCCCACGGCATCGCAAGCAGGAACGCGATGGCGGTGAACTGCATGAGCAGAACGGAGCGAACCGATGCCGGTTTGCGCGCGCTGCTCGTGCCGCGAAGCGACAGCAGGCCTGCCGCGATATACGAGAGGCTCATGACGACCCCGATCGACCCGGCGGACGCCTCGAACCGGGAGGAGAACCAGTAGGAGGTCATGGTGCCGGTCAGCGTTACGACAACGCCGCTGAGCACGTTGGACAGATGCTTGAGATCTTCCGTCGCCCGTTCGTCAGGGGCGGAAGAACGGGAGCGGATCAGCAGCCGAACCGCGTTCGCCGCCAGAATACAGACGAACGCGGCGATCGGGACGAACAGCGAGAGCTGATTGAAGCCGGACCGGCGCAGGACGGCGGAAGCGGCCAGCGCGGCGGCGCTGACGCCGACCAACGCCAGCAGCTTCGGACCGTCGCGTCCGGCGCGAGCCTGAGGCGGCGATGCGGAGGCCGGAGCATCGCCGGCAATTTCGGCTGAGTTTGCTGCCGCGGCAGCGGGTGCGCCGGATCGAGCGGAGCGGCCCGCAGTGCCGGATCCGGACGATACGGCATCGCCGGCAGCTTTGCGTTTGCCGCCTTGGATGCAGAGCGTCAGCGCCACGCTGAGCAAGGAGACGAACGCGATCAACGCGAACAGCGGCCGGAAGCGGTCCGCTCCCTGAAGGGAGCCGAGGCCCCAGGAAGGCAGGCAGCCGAGCAGCGCCCCGGCGCCCATGCCGAACGAGCCGAGCAAGGCATTGACATGGAACAAACGGTTCGAGCCGTTCCGGGAATAGGCGGCGAGCCATCTGCGTTCGATCGGCGCGGCCGGGCCGCCCGAACCGGAATGGCCGCTGCCGAGACCGGCGGCGATCAGGGCGACCGCGAGAACGGCCGGGTAGGAGGCCGCGGCTGCGGCCAGCGCGGCGATCGCGGTCAGCGCCTCGAACAGCAGCAGGAACCGCTTGGACCCGAGATAAGCGTTGCCCTGCCGGGCGAACAGCATGCCGAGCATTCGCGTAAGCCCGGCTCCGGCGAGGACGGCCCCGATGGCGCCGCCGCCCCAGCCGAGATCTTTCAGATACAGGCTGACGTCCACGAGCGCCATTCCTTGTCCCGCGCTGCGCAGGAATGTAATCGCTTGAAGCAGGCGGGGATCTCTTTTGGGTCCCAGCCAACCCGCTATTCTCGACAACATAACGTCCGACCTCGCTTTTCTCCAGATGGACAGCTTTCTTTTCTTCACGATAACATGGAGTCGTTGACATCTAGTGTCAGTCGGTAATAATAGGAATTCAAGGGGAAACGGACGGGGAAGAGAGGCGGGCGTCATGCGGGCGGACCGGTTGATCGCGATTGTGATGCACTTGCAAAGCAAGGGAAAAATGACGGCAAAAGAACTGGCCGCACTGCTCGAAGTATCGGAACGCACGATCTACCGGGACATCGATGCGCTCGGCTCCGCGGGCGTTCCGATCGTGGCGGACTCCGGATTGGGGGGAGGCTTCTCTCTTTCCCCGGGCTACCGGACGAACGTGGACGGGCTTCATAAGGATGAGATCCACGCGTTGTTCCTGCAGCTGGACGAACGGCCGTTCCGGCAGCTCGGCATCGGCCAGTCGCTTCAGTCGGCGCTGCTGAAGATCTTTCATTCCTTGCCCGGGCAGCTCAGACATGACGCGGAATGGATTCAGAACCGGGTGTATCTGGATACGAGAAGCTGGCGGCCTAGGCCGGACGATACGAAATTCATGCGGCAGCTGCAGCGTTCGGTATGGGAAGAGCTTCAGGTTAACCTGCTCTACCGCGACCGGACCGGAACCGATTACCGTTGGGCGGCGGATCCGTTCGGCTTGGTGCTCAAATCGGGAATGTGGTTCCTCGTCGTCCGGACGGAGCAGGGGCTCGTCAGCTTGCGGGTGGCGCGGATTCGCGAATTCGAGCTGACGGACCGCAAATTCGAGCGCCCCGCCGACTTCAACCTGGAAGCCTATTGGGGCGTCTGGACCACGGACTACGAAAGGAAGGCGGCGCCTTACGAGGTTCGGATGCGCGCCGATACCGTCGCGCTTGCGGCGCTTTCCGCCATGTCCGAGGCGTCGGTGGACGAGACGTCGATTCGGGAGACGGAGGAGGGGCGATCTTCGGTTCGGGTGCTTTTCCCGAGCGAAGAGATCGCGCTGACCTTCGCGGCAGGATGGGCTGCGCATGTCGAAGCGCTCGCGCCGCAAGAGCTTCGCGTCAGGCTTGCGGAGAGAGCCGCCCTGCTGCGGGAGCAATACGGAGAGCAAAATTTCTAGCCGGGACGATGCCGCCTTTTTTTCTACGACAGCACAATTAACAAACAAAGCTTGTGGGACATGCGAGCCAATTCACAGGGTTTATCTGCCAACCGGTGCGCTCACGATGCAAATCATCGAATCAAGAGCCCGCCTGGCAGACATCGGCGGCGAGCCTGTGCGCCGCTTGCGATGCGTAACATCGTTAGCAGCACATTCCGAAGCCCGGCAAAGTGCGCTAACGATGCAAATCATCGCATCAAGAGCCCATCTGGCAGACTTCGGCGGCGAGTCTGCGTGCTTGCGATGCGAAACATCGTTAGCAGCTCATTCCGAAGCCTGGCTCCGTGCGCTAACGATGCAAATCATCGTATCAAGAGCCCATTTGCCAGACTTTGATGGCGAGGCGATGCGTTTGCGGTACAATATCGCACCGTTTTCGGAGGGGTGGTTGAGTGATGGAGATGAAAAGTGTTCGTTCATTATGCAGTCGTATTTTTTTGCTGCCCGCGGCTCGTTCGCCGGCTTCTTTATCGCTATATTTCCGATAAAAGGGATAAAATTTCTAAAGTATAAGGGAAACTTATTGACTTTATAAGATGGGGCTGATACTATTTCGTTATTATTAATCCCGAGTAATCGGGTGCGAATTATAGACATGGGGTGGAAAATGTGGCGTCTCAAGCTTTCAAAGCAGCCTCCCGGTCCTTGCTGATCGCGTACCTGCTTCTGCTTGTAGCCCTGCCGATCGCGACCGTCTATGTCAAGGGATTCTCGCTCGGCTGGCAGCCGTTCTGGGAAGAAATCTCCGGCTCGGTCGCCTGGAAATCGATTTTGCTCACGATCAAGCTGAGCGTCGTATCGACGTTGATCCAAGCCGTTATCGGCACGATCATCGCTTACGTGCTGGTCCGCTACTCGTTCCGCGGCCGAACGCTGCTCAGCAGCCTGGTCGATCTGCCGTTCGCGCTGCCGACCTCGGTTGCCGGCCTGATGTTCCTCACGCTGCTCGGACCGCAAAGCCCGATCGGCGATTGGCTGCACCGGATCGGAATCGAGCTGCTCTACAATCAGGCCGCCATCGTCATCGGACTGACGTTCGTTACGTTCCCGTTCGTCGTGCGGACGGTACAGCCGCTGCTGGAACAGCTGGACGCTTCGGAAGAGCAAGCGAGCTACACGCTGGGGGCGGGTCGCGGGTTTACGTTTCGGCATGTGGTTTTTCCGGCGATCGTGCCCGGCATTCTGGCGGGAAGCATGCTGGCGTTCTCCCGGGCGCTCGCGGAGTTCGGGGCGATCTCGCTCATCTCCGGCAACTTGCCGGGCAAGACGATGGTCGTCTCCGTGTTCATCTACGGCGAGACGCAAAATTTCCGGCCGGAGGGCGCGGCTGCGCTGTCCGCGGTGCTGCTGACGCTGTCGCTCGCCGTGCTCTGGACGATCAATGCCCTTACGCGCAGAAAGGGGCGGCTGGCATGAAGAAATTGCTGATCGGCATCGCCTTCCTCATCATTTTCCTGCTCATCATGCTTCCGTTCGCCGGCATCGCCGTCGGCGCGTTCGAGCAAGGGCCGGGGGCTTTCTGGAAAGCGCTCGTGCGGCCGGAGGCTCTGCACGCCATGTATTTGTCCCTGATCATTATCGTGACGGTTACCGCGCTTAACGCGGTCGTCGGGGTTTACCTGTCGCTCGAAATGGTGCGCGGCTCCTGGATCGGGCGCTGGGTAAAGCCGGTCGTCAACGCGCTGATCGACCTGCCGTTCGCGGTCTCTCCCGTTATCGCGGGCCTGATGGTCATCCTGCTGTTCGGACCGGACAGCTTGATGGGAGCGTTCTTCGAAGGGCACGGCACCAAGATCGTGTACGCCCTTCCGGGAATGGTCATCGCGACGCTGTTCATCACGTTTCCCCTGATGGTAAGGGAAGTCGTGCCGCTGCTTCAGGAGATCGGCGAGCAGTCGGAGGAAGCTTCGAAGACGCTCGGCGCGGGACCCTGGCGGACTTTTTTCCAGATTACCTGGCCTTCCATCCGCTGGGGAGTCGTGTACGGGCTGGTGCTGACGGTCGCCCGGTCGCTCGGGGAATTCGGGTCGATCCTCGTCGTCTCGGGGAATATCATGGGCAAGACCCAGACGGCGACCACGCTGGTGTACGAAGATGCGGAAAATTTCGATTTGGTGTCGGCCAATAGCGTCGCGCTCGTTCTCGGCGCAGTCTCGATCGCGATCCTACTCTACCTGGAATGGATGAAAAAGCGCAAGGAGGCGCAGATGCATGCACATTGAAGCGAGAAATCTGAACAAGTCGTTCGGCTCGTTCCACGCCATTCAAGATGTCAGCTTCAGCATCGCCAAGGGACATCTGGTCGGCCTGCTCGGTCCGAGCGGAGGCGGCAAAACGTCGATTCTCCGCATGCTGTCGGGCCTGGAGAACCCGGATTCGGGGGATATCCTGTTCGACGGCAAGCTCGCGACTCCGCTCAGCGTGCAGGAGCGGGGCATCGGATTCGTATTCCAGAACTATGCGCTGTTCAAGCATATGAGCGTTTTTGACAACATCGCCTACGGACTCAAAGTCAAAAAGAAACCGAAGGCGTTCATCCGGGAGAGAGTCTCGTATTTGGTCGAATTGATGGGACTCGCCGGCCACGAGCGCAAATATCCGCACCAGCTGTCCGGCGGCCAGCGGCAGCGGGTCGCGTTCGCCCGGGCGCTCGCTCCGGAACCGCAATTGCTGCTGCTCGACGAGCCGTTCGCCGCGATCGACGCCAAGATCCGCAAGGAACTGCGGCTGTGGCTGCGCAACCTGATCGACGAGTTCAAAATCACTACGATCTTCGTGACGCACGACCAGGACGAAGCGATCGAGGTGGCGGACGAGATCATCATCGTGCAGCAGGGCAAGATCGAGCAGCAGGGGACGCCGCGGGATATTTACACGAATCCGGCCAGTCCGTTCGTCGCTTCCTTCATCGGGGAGTCCAACGTGCTGACCAAACCGCTGGCGCTGCACGGCTTCCCGGAACTGGCCGAGCACCGGGACGGCGGGGAATGGCTGCCGGGGGTGAGCGCGCTTATTCGTCCCGAAGCGATCGAAGTCCGCCCGGCGGACACGACTTATCTGGCGACGGCGGGCGAGCGGGGACGCGTGACGCGCATTCATTTCCGCGGCGATTCCTGGTACCTGGAGATCGACACGGGCGCCGCCCAGCTGTTTGCCTATCAATCGACCAAAGACAGGCTGTTCCAACCCGGGGAAGAAGTGAACATCCTGATCCATCAGGTCGCGCTGTTCGCTCCGGGACAGTCCCGAATGCTGGAAAACAGGGCCAAGGAAGACCCTTTGCCCGTTTTTATATAATTTCCGCGAATATGAGGAGAGGGTTCAGATGACAAAAAGAAAGACATTCGGCATTCTGGCAGTTACGGTATTGACGGCAAGCGTGGCTCTGGCGGGCTGCGGCAGTTCGAACGGCAATAACAACGGCGGCAGCTCCGCCTCCGCTTCTTCGGGAAGCTCGTCCCCGGCGGCATCGGGATCCGCATCCCCGTCTTCCTCGGGCAGCTCTTCGCCCGCGGCCGGCGGCGGCACGGTCAAGCTGACGATCGGCGGCTATTCGATCCTGAAAGACTCTTTCGGCGAACTCATTCCGATCTTCCAGAAAGAATGGAAAGACAAGACCGGCCAGACGGTCGAATTCGATCAGTCGTACCAGGCTTCGGGCTCGCAAGCGACCGCCATCATCCAGGGCCTGGAGGCCGATATCGCTCCATTGTCGCTTGAAGGCGACATCCAGAAGATCGTCGACAAGGGGCTGATCACGAATGACTGGAAAAGCAAACCCCATGGCGGCATGATCACCAACTCGATCGCGGCGATCGGCGTGCGCGAAGGCAATCCGAAGCAGATCAAAGACTGGACCGATCTCACGAAATCGGGTGTCGAGGTGCTGATCCCGAACCCGAGCACGTCGGGCGGCGCGAAGTGGGACATCAACGGCGTGTACGGAGCGGGCCTCAAAATCTCCGAAGCGGCCGGGCAGAAGGATCCGGAGAAGGCGAAGGAGCTGGTCGCCCAAATTTACAAGAACGTCAAGGTGCTGGACAAGAGCGGCGCGGATTCCTTGACGACGTTCGACAAAGGCATCGGCGACGCGATCATCACGTACGAGAACGAGCTGCTCGCCCGCATTCAGAAGGGGCAGAAGTACGAGGAAGTCATTCCCCAGTACACGACGCTGATCGAGAACCCGGTCGCACTGGTCGACAAGTACGTCGACAAGCACGGCAACCGCGAAGTCGCGGAAGCGTTCCTCGACTTCCTGTGGAGTCCGGAAGCCCAGGACGTGCTCGCCAAGCACGGCTTCCGTCCGGTGGACGAGGAAGTGGCCAAGAAGTACGCGGATCAATACCAGACTCCGTCCGGCCTGTTCGATACGTCCTATCTCGGCGGATGGGACCAAGTGAACAAGGACCTCTACGGAACCGGCGGCATGTGGGAATCGGTTTTGGCCGGCGGCAAGTAAGGATCGCATACGCAAGCATCCCCGGAGACGAGCGCAAGCGACTCGTCCTCCGGGGATGCTTTTTTTTGCCGCGCCTACGAGGATGCCAGAGCATCCGAATCGATCTGCTGCTTCAGCCGTTCCTTGAACTGCTTGGGGGTACAATCGTTATAGCGGTGGAACATCCGGTAGAAATGGCCGATGTTGTTCATGCCGACGGCTTCGGCCACCTCCGCGATGCTCAGGTCTTTGGTCAGCAAGAGCTGCTCGGCCTTCTGAATCCGCTTGTAGGTGACGAAGTCGGTGAACGACATGCCGATGATCCGCTTGAACTGCTTGATAAAGTAAGTGTAACTGAAATTGAGCCGCTTACTAAGCTCCGCGACGGACACTTTGCCGCCAAGGTTTTCCTCGATGTAGTCGAGCGCCGGCTGCATCCGGCCGAGCAGGTCGTTATCGTCGTAGTGAAGGTGGCGCTGGCGGTCGTGGCGCAGGAGCAGCAGCAGCATCGCCTTAATGCGGGAAGAAATGGCCAGCTCGTACCCGATCTGCCGTTCGTTCATCTCCCGGTAAATCTCGCGGATGGCCTTCGCCGTCTCTTCGCGGACCGCCGCATCGCTCTGGTATACGTAGTTCAACGCGCTGAGCGGACGGAGAACCTCGGCGAAATGCTTCATGCTGCTGAGCGTGCTTTGGTCCCAGTACTGCTCCAAGTCGACCTGGAGGACGCAATACCTTAATTCCGCGCCGGTATATACGGTCGTATGGGGCTCCCGCGATCCGAGCACGGCGACGTCTCCCGCCCTTAGAACGAACGTCTCGTCCGGGCAGAACACGGTCATCTCCCCGCTGAAGATGAGAAGGAACTCCACTTCTTTATGATAATGCCATTTCTCGTAATGTTTGCGCCTGCGGTCGTTCTCGGTCTCGAGAAGGAGGGCTTCCGGCGCCCGGTCATGGCTTCGGCCGTCGATCTCCCAGATGCGCAGCGACAGGAACGGGTTCTGGTAAACGACTTGTTCATGGCGGATTTGGGCCAGCATGATCGCACTCCCGAGTGTAGTTACCAACAGCATAACGTATAGTCGCCGCTTTGAAAACAGGATTTTGGAGGGGCGGTGGACAGAATAACGGAAAAAAAGGAGCGATCGCGGAATAGGAGGATTCCGGGCCGGCGGATACAATAAGAATGGAATAAACAGACGAAAGCGAGGAACGTTCATGAGCGGCAATATCAAGGTGACCATCTGGAACGAATACCGGCACGAGAAGCAGCACGACGAAGTCGCTTCGGTCTATCCCGAAGGGATTCACAAGGCGATCGGGGCCGGGCTCGGAACCGACCGTTTTGACGTTTCGTATGCGGTGCTTGACGATCCGGAGCACGGATTGACCGAGGAAGTTCTGAACCGTACCGACGTGCTGGTCTGGTGGGGCCACATGGCGCACGGGGAAGTGCAGGACGAGATCGTGGAGCGCGTGCATAACCGCGTGCTGCGCGGCATGGGGCTCATCGTGCTGCACTCGGGCCATTTCTCGAAAATTTTCAAAAAACTGATGGGCACGTCCTGCGACCTGAAATGGCGCGAAGCGAACGAGAAGGAGCGGATCTGGGTCGTCAAGCCCGGCCATCCTATCGTGGACGGGATCGGCGAATACATCGAGCTGCCGGCGGAAGAGATGTACGGCGAGCACTTCGATATTCCCGAGCCGGACGAGCTCGTGATGGTCAGCTGGTTCGAAGGCGGCGAAGTGTTCCGCAGCGGCTGCTGCTATTCGCGCGGAATGGGCAAGATCTTCTATTTCCGTCCCGGTCACGAGACGTTCCCGACTTATTATAACCCGCAGATTCGCAAAGTGATCTCCAACGCGATCGAGTGGGCCGCGCCCGTCAAGCGGGACTATCCGCGCTACGGTCATGCGGTGCCGTCCATCGAGCCGATCAAGGGCAAATCGTAATTCGTTTGCCTTCCGCCGAAAAGGGCCAAGCCGCCGGCCGGAACGTTATCGTTCCGGCCGGCGGCTTGCGTGTGTCCGGATCCTTGATGGATTCCGTTTAGAATTGGCGCCCAGAGGACAGTTGCTGCTCGGCCATTTGGACGAGACGGCGGGTGATGTTGCCTCCGATCCGGCCCGCGTCGCGGGTAAGCATATTGCCGTAGTACCCGTCTTGAGACATCGTGATGCCAAGCTCCTGGGCGATCTCGAACTTCATTTGGTCCAGCGCGGCGCGCGCGTTCTGAACCACAAGTTGGTTGCGGCTGTCAGCCATCGTTATCTCACCTCCACGATTTACCACTTATTATGCAAGTTGTTTCTTCCTTCTATGCAAACATTTACCGGACCCGTTTCCCGGCCGACAATGCTACAATCGGTACAAGAGCGACGAACGGACGGTGTTTGATTTTATGTTCTATCCCCCTATGATTCCGGTGCCGCGCGAGCGGTCCTTCGACGACGACCGTTACTGGTTCGAACCTCTTGTGGAAGGCGTCCGGCTGCAATTATGGATGGATAACGGGAAAGTCCGGCTGTATACGCGTCACGGCTTCGACATAACGGCGCAGTATCCGGAATTTTGGCGGGTTCCTGTCGCCGACGGCGCGGACACGGTTCTGGACGGCGTCGCGACGGCGTTCGACCCGGCATCGGGAGAGAGCCGAAGCGAGCGGCTCCGGGAGCGCTATCTGCTCCGCAAGCCGATGGACATCCGGGAAGCCGCGACGGTCTGCCCGGCCCGTTATTTGGTGTTCGACCTGCTGCGGTACCGCGGGGAAGATTTGCGGAATCGTCCGCTGTCCTTCCGCCGCAGATTGCTTCGCCGCGTTCTGGAAGAGAACGGTACCATCGGCCGGATGCCCGCCGTCGAGCGGTTCGGCAATTTCTTGTACGAAGCGCTGCGGGAGCAACCCGCGGTGGGCCTGGTGGCGAAGCGTAAGAGCAGCGTATATGCGGCCGGACGGGACGAGGGCTGGCAGCGGATCGATCGCTATCGCTACGAGAACGTGACGATCGCGGGCTACCGCAAGATCGGCTTCGGCTGGCTCGTCCGGTATGCCGACGGCGCGGAAGGGATCGTAGAGCGCGAAGTCCCGCAGCCGTACCGGCGCGCTTTTCAGGGCGTGGCTCGGGCGATTTATACGGGAGAGGACCGCGAATTCGTGTACGTAAAGCCGATGCTGACGGCGCGGATCCGATATCGGAGCCGAACCGGAGCCGAGGCGCCGCGGGAGGCGGAATTCGTCGATTTCGCCGTTTAAAAAAAAAGGAGGTCCGCATCGCTGCGGACCGACTAGGAAATCTATATCAGAAGGGGGGCATGGCTTAAGAATACCCCCTGCTCCTTAACGGAATCTGAGCCGAACGTTAAAAGTTCATGAAATCTGGCCGGCCGATCGAAATTTTCGAACCGGCCTTTTTGTCATGCAACCGGAAGGCGGCCGGGATCGTCTCATTTGACAAAAGGTTCCGGTTCCCGAAAGCGAGGAAACTCCCCATGAAGCCGCTGTTGGCGGTGCTTGCCCCTATCATCCTGCTGCTGGTCGGCTGCGGCGCGAACGATTCCCCGAACGGCTCGCCGTCTCCGGCCGGCACCTTGTCGGCCGTCTTTCGGGTGTCCGCGATGCCGGCCGCTTCCGAGCCTGGGCAAGATCCGAATCCGCTGCGGAGCTTGCAGCCGGAGCAGATCGCAAGCGTCGAAGTCTCGCACGTTCCGCTCGGCGACGAACGGTTGGAACCGCTTGTCCCGTCCCATGATGGCGACAAGGCTGTCATTGCCAGGCTGACGCAGTGGCTGCGGGACGCCGAGCCGGCCGCCCCGGACCTTTCCGTCTTAGACGAAGCGCGTTCGCAAACGTGGGCGGTCCTGAACCGTACCGACGCCGAACCGATTACCGTAAATCAGCTTTGCAGCTATAAGGACAATGGCGCGACGGTCGACTGCCACGAATCGGAAGGCTGGGTGAGCGTAACGGTAGGTGCCGAAGGCGAACCGGCCTATATGAAGTCGGCGGATATGGCCGAGTGGCTGGGCGGCCTTTACGGAGCCGATGTCACGGCGGTCATCTCATCTGCCAAGCCCCGCGCGATCGGCCGAACGAAAGACGGCGGCCGGCTGCAGCTGATGCCGATTGGAGAGGAACGGTACCGCAAGCTTGGAGCGGCCAGCTGCCAGGGCGGCGAAGACGATGATCGGCTGACCGGCCGCTACGAAATGCAGTATGCTTCCCCTGACGGCACGGTGCGAACGGCCGAATCCTTTCCCAGCCTGACGTTGGTTCAACCGAATCTGAATCCGGTGACGCTCGAATCGCTCGATTTCGGCACGTTCGCCGCGTTTCTGTTCGCGCCGGAGTACACCGGCTGCCACGGAATAGAATTTCGCCTGTACGGGGTTCAAGGCGGGCAGGCGTTCCCGTTTATGTTCCGGCTGGACGACGGCACGAGCAGCGCGACGTGGAGCGCGACCCATGCGCCGGGGACTTCGAAGCCTAAGGTGACGGACGGCAACCTGGTTGTCGAGACGGGGCCCGCGGCGGGAATGGATGAGCCGGTTCGCTATACGTTCCGCCCGGATCTTCGGAAGCGGGAGATGAAGCTGATCAAGCAGGAGGAAATACGGTCTTCCGACGGATAATATAAAGCGGGACTGTCCCATTAAGGAACAGCCCCGCTTGGCATTTAACGCAAGTGCGGAATATCTACGTTCGGATCGACGTCCGCCTCGTAATCGACGCCGTCCGTCTCAAAGCCGAACAGCTGGAAAAACTCGCGCCGGTAACCGGCGATGTCGGACAGCTCGTCGATATTTTCCGTCGACAGCTCCTCCCAGATTTTCGCCACTTCCGCCTGCACGTCGGCGCGCATCTCGCGGTCGTCGATGCGGATGCGGCCTTTGTCGTCCACCGAAGTTTCGCCTTGAACGAACAACCGCTCGGAGAACAGACGGTACATCTGCTCGATGCAGCCTTCGTGGATGCCTTTCTCCTTCATGACTTTATAGAGAGCGGAGATATACAGCGGCACGACCGGAATGGCGGAGCTCGACTGGGTGACGAGCGCCTTGTTGACGGACACGTAGGCGCGGCCGCCGGTTGCGGAGAGCTGCTCTCTCAGTCGAAGAGCGGTCGCTTCCAGATCGTCCTTGGCGCGGCCGATCGTTCCTTCGCGATAGACGGCATGAGTAATTTCCGGTCCGATGTAATCGTAAGCGACCGTCGTCGCTCCTTCGGCGAGCACTTCCGCCTGCTGCAGCGCGTCGATCCACATCTGCCAATCTTCCCCGCCCATGACGGCGACGGTTTGGCGAATTTCGTCTTCGGTAGCCGGCTCGACCGTCACGGAGGACACTTCACCGTTGTGGAAATTCACCGTTTTATTCGTGTAGGCGGGCCCGATCGGCTTGATGACGGAGGCGAACGTTTCTCCGGTCTTCGGATGCGTGCGCCGCGGAGAGGCGACGCTGTACACCACCAGGTCCACTTTGCCGAATTCGCGCCGGATCAGCTCGATCGTCTTCTCCTTGATCTCGTCGGAGAAAGCGTCTCCAACTACGCTGAACGACTTGACGCCGGCTTCCTCGGCGGCCCGCTCGAACGCGGCGGAGTTGTACCAGCCCGCGGAAGCGGTCCGCGATCCTTCGGCCGCCTTGTCGAAGTAGACGCCGATCGTGTTCGCGCCGGCCGCGAACGAAGAGACGATGCGCGATGCCAGACCGTAGCCGGTGGACGCGCCGATCACGAGCACGTTGCGGGGACCGCTTACTTTCGGTTGCGATTTGACGTATTCCACCTGGCGCCGAACCTGGCGGGCGCAGCCTTCCGGATGCGCGGTCGTACAGATGAATCCGCGTGTTTTCGGTTGAATGATCATCGTCGGATTAGTCCTTTCATTGGAAAGTTCATTCCTTGCCTAATCTTGATTTTACAGAAATTTGTCCCAATAGGGAACTGAAGAATCGGAATTGAGAAGCTCCGCCGTGAGGCTTTCCGGCTGCCGATGCGCCCGGAGCGCACGAATGGCATCGGGAACGCCGTCACCGTACGTTGGATTGCCGGTCATGCGCGCGCATGAGGCGGCACGGTCCTCGTTCTTTATTTTCTATCTTCCGAATCATTTTGCTTAGCGGGGAGGAGAGTCGGGTAATAGATAAGAGAAGGCGGCGAAGGCGGACTTTCGGACCGCAAAGTTGCTTGCGCGAAATGGGATTTAATACCTGTTGCAATGGGCAGGCGCCTTGTGGTACATTAATTCTCGCCCCTTCGAAAAGGGTGCGCGATTCACGAAGTTTTGACCGGCTTCGACAAAAGCGGTTGACACGCTTTGCAGAAGCTGATATGATTAATTGCTGTCGGCTCGTTTGCGAGACCGATCGCGAAGATAGACCTTGTTCCTTGAAAACTGAACATCGAGCGTAATTGGAATCGTCGATCGAGAGCTTCGGCTTTCGGGAGACAAACCAGCAGTGAATTGAGCCATATGGCTCTCTGATAAGGTTTCACCTTTATGGAGAGTTTGATCCTGGCTCAGGACGAACGCTGGCGGCGTGCCTAATACATGCAAGTCGAGCGGATCTTCACCTTCGGGAGAAGGTTAGCGGCGGACGGGTGAGTAACACGTAGGCAACCTGCCCTTTAGACCGGGATAACATTCGGAAACGAATGCTAAGAC
>NZ_JACJVO010000053.1 GCF_014212055.1 Cohnella zeiphila
ACCGAGGAAGAGTGGAACACCGTCACGACGGCGATGGACCGCGTGAACGAGGCCGTATACCGGTTCGCGACCCGGGCGGTTATGGGGCTGGCGAACGCGGGGGACGACGAGGAGTGGAACCGCTATTTGCAATCGCTCGACCAGGCCGGGCTGCAGGACGTACTGGCCATCTACCGCCAATATTGGGGCGAGCAGGGGTCTTGAGGGGGACAAAGGGGACGGTCGAGAGTCGGAGGGGGCGGGGGCGGAAGCAGTCGGTTTTTCTCAAGTATGCGGTCTCTTATTTGGTCATCCTGTTCATTCCGATTATTATCGGGTCCAACCAATATTATAAGACGGAGCGCGTTCTGGTCGACGATGCCGCCGAGCTGAACCTGCAAATTCTCCGCATGAGCCAAGAGACGGTGGACCGGCTGTTCCTGGAGGTAAGCGACGTCGTGTCGGCCATCTCCGTCGACAACGACGTGCTGGGCCAGCTTCAGAACACGAACTCTCCGCCGACGCCGAACCAAATTTACAGCTACTCCTTGCTTCGCAACAGCTTGAACCGCTACATTTTCACGAACAAATACTTCTTCGACATCTTCCTGACGTTCGGCAACAGCGGTACGGTCGTCACGTCCAAGACGACGTTCGATCTGTCGGACGACACGATCCGAATCGACGGCCGCCCGTTTGGCGAATGGGTCGACGACGTCTCGCAGCGCAGCAACCAGAAGCAATATTACAACGTGAACGAAGCGACGATCGGGTCGCAGACCTATAAGCTCATCGCCTACGTCAGCCCGCTGCCGAACGGCTTCCAGGGCAAGGTGCAGGGATCGATCGTCGTCTTTATCGATCAGAGGGACATTACCGGCCTGTTCGAGCGGCTGGTCGTCAAGAACGGAGGGTTCGCGTATATCCGCGATCCCCACGATCGGATCATCGCCGCCACTTCGCCCGAGGAGGCGCAAATCCGGCTTCCGCGGACGGACGAGTTATCGGGCACGTTCTTCCAGACGGTCGACGGCCGATCGATGCTCGTCTCGTATTCGCGCTCCGATCAGAACGGATGGACGTACATCGCCGCGCTTCCGTCCAACGAGGTGCTGGCCAAAGCGGAGTATATGAGGCGCGCGATCATCGTCATCGCGCTCGTTACGCTGGTGCTCGGAGGGATCGCCGCCCTGCTGTTCGCTTATCGGAACAGCAAGCCGATCTCGGAGCTGATGGAGTCGGTGGCGGATTTCGCCAAGGGAGAGCGGGAGAACGGGAAACGAGTCAACGTCTACCGCATCCTCCAGAACGCCGTGACGGATATTATCGATCATAACCGGATGTTGAACCGGCGCATGGAGCAGCAGCTCCCGATGCTGCAGCTGTCCGTGCTGGAGAAGATGCTGCAGGGAAGCTACCGGACGGAGGAGCAGATTCGCGCCGCCATGAGCCAGGCGCGGATCGAGCTGCGCGGCGACCGGTGCTTCGCGATCGCAATGGCGGCGTACAAGGAAGGCATTCCGTACGGCGACTATTCCGCGGATCCGGCGGTGCAGGAGTTCGTGCTGCGGCAGATTCGCGCCCGGATGGAAGGCGCCGATTACGTCGTTTGCATGAACGGCAGCCGGGCCGACGTGATCGTCACGCTGGGCGGCGACGGCGCGGACGCCGAGCGGCAGCGGGAAGAGCTGCGGCGCCGGTGGGAGGAGCAGCCGGACGACGCCGGGACGGAGGCGGACGGAATGCGGCTGGCCGTCGGCGTCGGAAGGCTGGAGGAGCGGCTGACCGGCCTTCACCGTTCCCGCGACGAAGCGCGGCAGGCGCTGGACTACTACGTGCCGGGCGATCCGCGCCGCGCCATCTGGTACGAAGATTTGCCGCAGGATTCCGGTTATTATTACTATCCGCTCGAATTGGAACTGAAGCTGATGAACACGGTGAAGAGCGGGGACCCGGACAGCTTGGATTCGCTGCTGCGGCTGATCCAGGAGGAGAATTGGAACCGGCGCCAGCTTGGAGCGGCGACGAAGAAACAGCTGCTCACGGAGGTGCACGGCACGCTCCGCAAGCTTCTGGAGCAGGTGGAGTTCGCCAAAGGGAACGGAGAGCTGAGCGACCGGCTCTCCGGGCTCGACCCGGCGGAGAGCGAGCCGGGCTGGGAAGCGCTGGAGGAAGCGCTGCGGGCGGTGTGCGGTCAGATGGACCAAGGCAAGAAGCAGAAGTCCAACAAGAAGACGGCGCAGGCCGTCCTGGAGCGGGTGCATGCCCGGTTCGCCGATCCGAACCTCAGCCTCGCGTCGCTGGCGGCGGAATTCAAGCTGTCCGAGAGTTTTCTCTCGATGCTGTTCAAGGAGCATGCCGGCGACAACTTTTCCGACTACGTCGAGAAGCTGCGGATGGATCAGGCATGCGTCCTGCTCAAGGAGACGGGCAAGAACGTAAACGATATCGCGCTCGAGGTCGGCTACAACAGCGACAAGACGTTCCGGCGGGCGTTCAAACGGGTGATGGGTGTTCAACCGACCTCATACCGCGATTCGCTCAAAGCGTAAAATCAAGCTTGGGCCTTCTTGCCGATCTTCCCGAGCGAGCGATCCGGAAGCGTCAATCCGAGGAGAATCGCCCCCACGACGATGCAGAACCAAGCCAAACGGTGCAAGCCCGCCGTCGTCGC
This sequence comes from Cohnella zeiphila, assembly GCF_014212055.1. GTDB lineage: Bacteria > Bacillota > Bacilli > Paenibacillales > Paenibacillaceae > Cohnella > Cohnella zeiphila. The sequence continues at coordinate 2,654 of NZ_JACJVO010000053.1, forward strand.
GCCTGTTTGGAGAAACAAGCCGTTGGCGGCGGAGGCCAGCATCGCCCCCATATAAGCAAAGGTACGGAGCAGTCCGGACGAAGCCCCGATCTGTTCCGGCAGCGCTTGATGATAGAGCGCGTTCTGGTTCGCCAGGTTGAGCAATCCCTGAGGAACGCCCATGAGAATCCCGATTCCGACCAGCAGATAGATCGGACTGTCGTCCTTGGTCGCAAGCAGCAGCACGGTCACCGCAAGCAGAACCAGACTGCCGACCGCCAGCTTGGAGCGGACCGCCGGATTTTTGCCCGTCGCGCCGGAGACGGCGAGCCCCGCCCCGAACATCGGCAGCAGCAGAAGTCCCGAGGCGGAGGGAGACAAGCCCCGGCCTTCTTCCAGCCATTGCGTAAAGCCGTAAAGGAAGCTGTACGTCACGACCGCCGCAAGCAAGTTCCGGGCGTACGTCAGGAGCAAAGGGGCATTGCCGCCCAGGACCCGAACATCGATAAATGGCTGCCGGGTCTGCAGCTCCCTCCGAACGAACAGCGCGCCGAACACGACGGCAACGCCTACGAAATAAAGCGTACGGAGATGGGGATTCATCAAGAAAAGCAAGGCTGCCAGCAGCGTGACCGCGAAATAGACCATTCCCGCAAAATCGAGGGACGGCGTCCTTTCGCCGCGGTCCCGGCGCCGAGCTTTGGGGAAGCGCAAGGACCCAAGGACGATACAGGCGACGGACAAGGGAATATTGATCAAGAAAGAACTCTGCCAGCCGCCCCATTCGATGAGCAGCCCGCCCAGCGTCGGCCCGATCACCGCGACGGTCTGATTGGCGACCGCCAAGACGGTCAGGACCCCGGCCGGGCTTTCCTGGCCCGTTCGCTCGGCTTCCCTGCGGATCAGGTACATGGACGCGGGATAGCCGGCGCACGTTCCGAAGCCGAGAAGAACCCGCGCGCCCACCATCCACCAGAGATTCGGAGCGAACACGGCGAGCACTCCGGACAGCCCCACCATGGAAGTGGCGATCAGGAACAGCAATCTCGGGCCGTACAGATCGATCAGCTTCCCGACCACGGGCTGCCCGATGGCGGTGGCCAGGTATAGCGCGGAGACGAGCCAGGCGGTCTGGGAGGGCAAGGCGTGAAATGCGGCGCCGATCGGAATGAGCGCGATCGAGATGATGGAGGAATTGATCGGATTGAGGATCGAACCGAGTACCATGGGCGCGATCAATTTGCGGTTAAATCCGTCCTTCGCCATAAGCATTCTTCTTTCCACTAGATAAATAGTATTAAACTATTTTTTATAGTTTAACCGACCCTAATGATACACCTCGCCAGCCGAATTGTAAACTATTTTATATAGTGATAAGCTATTTGTAGAAATTTATGAGAGGTGCGGCTATGACTCAAAAACGGAATTTGACCAAGGAGAAAATCGTGAACGCCGCCTTGGAGCTGGCCAACGAGATCGGCGTCCGGGAACTGACATTTCCCAAGCTTGCGGAAAAACTGGGGATCAAATATCCCTCTTTATATAATCACTACCCTAACGTGGAGGAATTGCGCGCCGATATGGCCGCACGGCTGTTCGGGCTTCTGAACGAAGAGGTCGGCCGATCCCTGATCGGCAAGACGAAGGGGGCGGCCGTTACTGTCTATGCGACCGCTTATCGGAAACTGGCGCTGACCTACCGCGGATCTTACGAGCTGCTAAATTCCATCCCCAGAACAAACAATGAGCCGCTGATCGAGGAATCCTCCATTCACGGAACGATGCTCAAACAGATTCTGGAGAGCTTCGAGCTCGACCGGACTGCCCTGATTAACAGAAGCCGGTTCCTCCGAAGCGCGATTCACGGCTTTATCTCCCTCCAGATGCTCGGTTTTTTGCAGGCGGAGCGGGAAGTTACGACCGAAGAAAGTTTTCAGAACATGATCGCCGACTTCATCTCCTTGTGCGAAGGTTGATCGGCCGAGCCTCAGGAAGTCGGCTGCGCCCCGCGAGGGGCGTTTTATTTGTAATAAAGAAAGTATAAAAGCTTCCCAAGAGGCTATTACAGTCCCATGGCGGGCTGAATGGATGCCGATAGCCGAAAAAATCGGCTAACGCGGCCTCTAGGCAGACCAAATGGATAGCGATAGCCGAAAAAATCGGCTAACGGGGCGTCGGGGCAGACCAAACGGATGTCGGTAGCCGAAAAATCGGCTAACGTGGCCTTTAGCAGGCCGACTCTCCGTTATGCGTTCAGCCCGCTGCCCGATACGGATACGGCCAGCATCTTCGTGTTCTTCCATGGCCCCGCAAAGTACCTAAGAAAGCCTCGAAGCAAGCCCCACTTGGGGCTATTTTGTTAATAATGAAGGTATCAGTTTCGACTTTTGGGTTGAGGGAAGCGAACCTCTTCCCAAACGGATCTTTTCTCGCTGAGTACCGTGATGGTTACGGTCGCTTCGTTCCTTCGTTTCCTCCTCTTGCTTCGAAATCCCTCTCGCTCGGGAGAGACCGGTTTCATTCCACCCGCCTTGGGCCCAGAGCCAGGATTCCCCTATAGAATCGGACAAAATCACCTATAAAGCATGTTAAAGCGCTTCCAAAAGAAATGGGCGGTGCTGAACGATTGTTCCTTCCCGTCGCCGGACGGCAGTCGAAAGAGCGGCGGCGGCAAATCGCCGATCCATTGGCGCGCCCGGGTTCGGCGGCTTTTCCGCGGGGAAGTGCGTGGCCTCTGATGAACTGTTCCTTTACGGTCGGAAAGCGGTTCCGCTAACGTAGGGGGCGTGAAGCGTTTCCAAAAATCCCGAGGCAAGGGCTGGTGATCGCAAACCTATGAGTATCGGCAGCAACACAACCGTCGCCGCGGCCGCCCGGACCGCCCGGACGAGGTCGGGCGAAGGCCTATGGCGCAAGGCGAAGAGACAGAAGACGCTCCTTCTCCTGCTCCTTCCGGGCGTGCTCTACTTTTTGATTTTCTCCTATTTGCCGATGTACGGAATTTTGGTCGCCTTCAAGGACTTCCATCTGCAGGCGGGCCAGAACTTCCTGACGAGCATCCTGACCGCGCCTTGGGCGGGGCGGCTCGGACTGGACCACTTCGCCGACTTCGTGAACGGACCGTACTTCCTCCAATTGCTGCGGAATACGTTCCTGCTCGGCCTGTATTCGATCGTGTTCGGCTTTCCGGCGCCCATCCTGTTCGCGCTGCTGCTTAACGAGCTCCGCAACCGGCATTACAAAAGCTTCGTGCAAACGGTCAGCTACCTGCCGTACTTCCTGTCGGTCGTCGCGATCGTCGGCATCATGAAGCTGATGCTGGCGCCCGACACCGGGGCGGTCAACCTGCTCCTTACGAAGCTCGGGTTGGAGCAGATTTACTTCTTCGGCCTGCCGCAATGGTTCCGGACGCTGTTCGTCGGCTCCGGCATCTGGAAGGACCTCGGCATGGGCGCCGTCATCTACTTAGCCGCGCTGTCGAAGGTGGACGCGGAGCAGTACGAATCGGCCGTGCTCGACGGGGCTTCCCGGCTGCGGCAGATCTGGCACATCACGCTTCCCGCGATCAAGCCGGTCATCGTCATCACGCTCATCCTGAGCTTGTCCGGGGTGCTGCACGTCGGCGCCGAGAAAGTACTGCTCATGTACTCGCCGCTCACCTACGACACGGCGGACGTCTTCTCGACTTATGTTTACCGGCAAGGCCTCGTCAACATGGATTTCAGCTTCGGGGCCGCCGTCGACCTGTTCAATTCGGTCATCAACGTCATCTTCCTCGTCGCTTCCAACCGCCTGGCCCGGAAGCTGTCGGGAGAGAGCCTGTGGTAAGCGGGCCGGAAAGGAGCGACAAACCATGGTAAAAGACACGACGTTCGGTTCGCGGGCGCTGGATACGGTCGTTCATGTCGTGATGGTGCTGGTCATCATCGTAACGCTGTTTCCCGTGCTTCATATCGTGGCCGTCTCGTTCAGCGATCCGCAGAGCATCGCCGAAGGGAAGGCGTCCCTGCTGCCGAGCGGCTTCAATCTGAGCGCGTACCGGACCATTCTGTTCGAGGACGTCCACATTCCCCGTTCCTTCCTCAATTCGATCTGCATCACCGCCGCGGGAACGGTTCTGAACGTGATCATTACGACGCTCGTCGCGTATGCGCTGTCGAAAAAGGATTTGCTGTTCCGCGGCTTTTTCATGACATACATCGTCATTCCGATGTTTTTCGGCGGAGGCATGATCCCGCTGTTCCTGGTCGTCAAATCGCTCGGCATGATCAATTCGTATGCGTCGCTCATCGTGCCGTACCTGATCAGCCCCTGGTGGCTTATCATCATGATCTCGTTCTTTCGGACGTTTCCGCAAGAGCTGGAGGAAGCGGCCAAGTGCGACGGCTGCAACGACTTCGGTACGCTGATCCGGGTCGTGCTGCCGCTGTCGATGGCTTCGGTGGCGACGATCGGCTTGTTTTACGCGGTTTCGTATTGGAACGCGTTTTTTCCGGCGCTTATGTACCTCAACGATTTCAGCAAATATCCGCTGCAGCTCATCCTGCGCGACATCGTGCTGCAGAACTCGCTGGCCGACCAGCTCGCCTCCCAGGGCAATGCGGAGCTTGCCCGCGATCTGCAGTCCAGCATCACGCCCCAGAGCGTCCAGTACGCCACCCTCGTCATCTCTATCGTGCCGATGGTCGTCGTGTATCCGTTTATCCAGAAATATTTCGTCAAAGGCATCATGATCGGTTCTTTGAAAGGGTAACCGCGGCCCATCGAGAGGAGGGGTGCCATGGCTTCGTGATCGTTCCGCATCTGGGAGATTCGAACGAAAAGGGTAGTCGAACGGCTTCACCAAACGAATCCGGGGAAGAGAGGCGAACGAAAGAGATGAGAAACAGCAAATGGATGACCGCCGGCGCCGCCGGCCTGGCCGTGGCCGCGGTTCTGTCGGCGTGCAGCGGCGGCGCGAAATCGAATGGAAGCGCGTCCGGGAACGGAGGGAGCAGTCCGAGCGGGAGCGCGGCGGCATCCTCGAGCGCGTCGCCGGACGCGGAGAAGACGATCAGCCTGAAGGTCGTCAGCCAGACGAAGTACGCGCCGAATTCGGTGCCGAACGAGTACACGAAGCGTACCCAAGAGAAATTCAACATGAAGTGGGACTACCAGGCGATCCCGCTGTCGGCGGGCATGGACAAATACAACGTCATGTTCGCGTCCGGCGACTACCCGGACTTCATTCCGAACATGAACCAGTGGAACGCGGTGCGCAAATGGGCGGCCGCCGGCTACCTGCTGCCGATCGGCGACTACTTCGACAAGCTGCCGAACTACCGCAAGCTGTATACCGACGACCAGTGGAAAATGCTTCAGGACTTCACCAGCGTGAACGGCAAGGTATATATGCTCCCGTTCATCACGACGACGTACGATCCGCAGACGTGGCTGTACCGCAAGGACTTGTTCGATAAAGCGGGCATTGCGGAGTTCCCGAAGACGACGGACGAGCTGACGGACGCGCTGCAGAAGCTGAAGGCGGCGGATCCGAACTTTATCGGCATCGGCGTGCGCGGCGGGTCGGGCAATACCGGCGTCAAAAACTTGCTGATCAGCTTCTCCAACACGTTCCGCGTTCCGCCGGATTTCAGCGGTTCGACCGGCTGGACCAGCTTCTGGCACGATCCGGACTATGACAACAAGCTCGTTTTCGCTCCGGCTACGGACAAACAGCGGGCAATGCTGGAATACCTCGCGAAGCTGTACAAAGCGGGCCTCGTCCAGAAAGACTTCGCGACGTCGACGGAAGACCAGTTCAACCAGAACCGTCAGAACGGCAAAGACGCCCTCGATTTTCAATGGGTGAGCCAGATCGTCAGCCTCGAGAAGCAGAACGAGGGCGCCGACTGGGATTATGCCAAAGGGTTCGTCTCCGATGCCGGGATCGGCAAAAATCCGCTCATGTTCAAAGGCCCGGACTTCGCCCTCTATGGGTCGATTTTCAGCAACAAGCTGGCCGACCAGCCGGATAAGCTGGACCGCCTGCTGAAGTACATCGACTGGGCTTCGACGCCGGAAGGTACGCTGTTCAACCAGATGGGCGTGGAAGGGCTGACGTACGAGATGAAGGACGGCCTGCCGGTCTACAAGGACGATCTGGATCGGAAAAAAGTGCTTGAACAGTACGGCTTCGACTATTACATCACGAAAAACGACGACGCCCTCAAGACGGACCCGACGTATGCGATCGACCAGGAAGCGGCCCCGATCTTCAAGGCGATCGATACCGTGCTGGCGGAGAACGCGCCGATGTCCGACGAGGATACGGATACGGTCAATACCGTTATGACCGGCGTCTGGAACGAAGTGTATCAATTCGCGACGAAGGCGATCATGGGCGTCGTCGACGTGAACGACGACAAGGTATGGCAGGGTTACTTGTCCGACCTGAACAAGGTCGGTCTCGACAAGGCGATGGCCATCTATCAAAAAGCGATGCCGTAAATGCCGCGTCGGGAAAGCCGGGCATCCGTCCGCAAGCGGGGGATGCCCGGATCGCGCGGACAGAGAAGGGAGGCGGCCATTCGTTGAACGAGCGGGAAGGGAAGGCGGCGGACCCGTTCGCCGAGATCGCGCTGCGCGAGCATCCGATCGCCAAGGAAGGGCTGGTTGCTTCGGCGACGCCGGCCTTCGGGAAAAGGCTGCTCGCTCCCGGTAGCGCAGCGGCGGTACAACCGGAAGAGCCGGATTACGAGACGCAGCTTGGCCGGTTCCGGCAAGAGCTTGAGCGGCTGCGGGAAGCGTACCGGCCTTATCTGCGGCAGCTGTCCCCTGCGAAGGAACCGGTCCGCCGGCGGCTGGACATCCGCGAATTCGACTTCCGCTACCGCGCCGAGGCGGACCGGAATTTCGCCGGCGTGCTGGCGGGCGAAGGGGAATGGGAGCGCGTGACGGTGCCCGACTTCCGCGGCCCGACCAAGGAACGGGGGCGCTGGACCGGTTATTACCGGACGCGCTTCCGCTGGCCGCGGCCGGCGGAGGGCCGGCGCGTCTACCTGGTGTTCAAAGGCGTCGACTACCATGCCGCCGTTTACGTGAACGGGCGGTGCGCAGGCTCGCACGAAGGGTTCTTCGCGCCGTTCGAATTCGACGTCACCGAAGCGCTGCAGCAAGACAACGCGCTCGTCGTGGAAGTGCGGAACGATTACCCGATGATGGGCGTCGCCGGAACGCGGCTGGACGGGGACAAGATGTATGCGGCCACCGGACCCGGCTGGGACGAGCCGGTGCACGGCTGGCATCATTGCCCGCCGGGAGCGGGCATCTACAACGACGTCTATGTGGAAGAGCGGGCGGAACTGTTCGCGGACGACGTATTCGTCCGGCCGCAGCCGGAGGCCGGCGGTTTCGAGGCGTGGATCGACGCGGTTAACGCCGCCGACGGCCTGATCGAGAACGCGGAGCTGCGGCTCGACGTGTACGCCGACAATTTCGAGGGGCCGGGCCTTGCGGACATTCGTTTTCCGATCGCTTATGCCGGGCCCGGCATGAACAATTACCGCTACCGCATCGAATTTCCCGGCTTCCGGCTTTGGGAACCGGACCGCCCGCATCTGTACCGGCTGCGCGCTCGCCTGTTCGCGCCGGACGGCCGGCAGCTGGACGCGAAGGATCGCGTCTTCGGCATGCGCTCGTTCCGCATGGACGAAGAGAGCGAGCCCAAGGGCGGCCTGATTCTGAACGGCAGGCCGATCGTGCTGCGCGGGGCGAACGAGATGGGCCATCTTCAGCAGTGCGTCATGAAGGGCGACGATGCGCAGCTGATCGACGACATCCTGATCGCGAAGCTGGCGAACTTGAACTTCTATCGGCTGACGCAGCGGCCGGTGCAGGAGAAGATCTACGACTTCCTGGACCGGCTCGGCATGCTGAACCAGTGCGACCTGCCGGCATTCGGCTACGTCCGGCGCAGCCGCTTCGCCGAGGCGGTGCGCCAGACGGCGGAGATGGAGCGTCTCGTTCGCGGGCACCCGAGCGTCGTGCTCGTGTCGCTCATCAACGAGCCGTCTCGCCCGGCCAAGCGGAACAAGGGGCATCGGCACTTGTTCCGCGACGAGCTGGAGGCGTTCTTCGCCGCCGCCCGCAAGGCGATCTACATCGAGAATCCGGATCGCGTCGTCAAGAACGCCGACGGCGACTACGATCCGCCGACGGCCGAGGGGATGTCGGATTTTCACTGCTACACGATGTGGTACACGAACCACATGATCCCGTTCGGACGGCTGTACGAGGGCGAGCTGCCGCCGCTCAAAGCCGGGTGGAAGACCGGCTGCGGCGAATACGGCTCGGAAGGGCTGGATCGCCTGGAACTGATGCGGGACCGGTATCCCCGGGAGTGGCTGCCCGCGTCGGACGACGAGGAGTGGATGCCGAATGCGATCGCCGACTCGCAGACGTATGCGCTGCACGGCGACTGGTATCCGGAGCGGAACCGGATTCGCGATTGGATCGAGGCGAGCCAGCAGTATCAGGCGCTGGTGACGAAGCGGATGACCGACGCGCTCCGGCTGCGGGCGGATCTCGTCGTGCAGAGCGCCGTCCACCTGCTCATCGACGCTTGGCCGTCAGGCTGGATGAAGGCGCTCGTCGGCGTCGACCGCGTGCCGAAGCCGGCCTATTTCGCCTACCGGGAGGCGCTTGAACCGCTGCGCGTTTATCTGCGCGGCGACAGGTGGACCGCCTACTCGGGCGAGCGGATCATGGTCGAGGTCTGGCTGCTGAACGACCGGCCGGACGGTTTTCGAGGCGGCAAAGTGCTCGTGACGTTGCGGGATGAGACGGCGGATTACGGTTCGTGGGCTGCGGAAGGCGAGGTAGGCGGCACGAGCTCCGCCTATATAGGCACGGCGGTACTGGAGCTTCCGCCTGTATCGGACCGCAAGACGCTGTTCGCCGACGCCAATCTGCTGGACGAAGCGGGGCGCCTCGTCCATGCGGAGCGGTTCCGCGTGGAGGCGTTCGCGCGGGATCGGAAGGAAGCGATCGTTCCAACCGAAGCGGTTGTGGGGAAAGAGGCGGCGCGTGGAGCGCCGGTCCAAGGGGACGCAGGAATGCGGGAAGCAGCCGCACGAGTCGTCTACCTGGGCGAATCGGCACGACGGGCGGTCGAAGCGCTCGGACTTGCCGGAACGCCGCTTACGCCGGGGGATCGCTTCGCCGAACGGGCAGCGGTCCTTGGTACGACGGCAGCGGCGCTTGGCCGCTTGGTACCCGTGGACCGATTCGCCGATTGGGACGCGATCGTTGAACCGTCGGCAGAGGCGCACCGCCGCTCCGTACCGGAGGACGGCTCTGGCGAACGGGACGCGATCGTCGTGTCATCCGCTGCCGCCTTCCGTCGGTGCGAGCTGCTTGTTCGGGAGCGCGTGGAAGCGGGAGCGTGCGTCATCTTTTTGCAGGAAGAGGACGGCGGCGAGGCTTGGGCGTTCGGCGGCGCGACCATGCGGCCGGAGCCGGCGAAAGGGCTGTTCTTCTTGGCCCGAAACGCTGCCGACTCGCGGCTGCGGGATACGGCCGAGACGGATTTCTCCTTCTTCTACAACCGGCTGGAAGACCGGATCGACCCGCTTGCGGGCGTAGGGTGGAGCGCGGACGGGGCCGAGCTGGCGCCGCTGCTGTATACGTACGCCAAGCCGGCGCATGGCGGCGAACCGCGGCCGGTCGGAAAGCGGCAACTGCCGGTCGTAGCGTCTCTGCCGTACGGACGCGGCGAAGCGTTGTTCGTCGGGCTGCTGCTCGACGGCCGCCTCGGTTGCAATCCGGCGCTGGACCGCCTGATGCGAGCCTTGATCTTCTCTGGAGTCGAAGCTTGAGGAAGACGGGGAGCAAGATGAGCTGAGGGGCAAGAAGAGCAAGAAGAGCAGGGAGAGCAAGATGAGTAAGAAGCGCAGTAGAGCAAGATGAGCATGAGACTGCGAGACTGCGAGACTGCGAGACTGCGAGGCTGGGCGGCTTGGCGGGCCCCGATCGGGTTCCGGATTCTAACGAAACTGAGCAGCGCTATTTGGGCAAAATCGCGGGTTTGAAAATCGTAACGAAACGAGGAGCCCTTATTTAGCTGGATTCTACTGCGCTCCCGACTATTTCGGGCCAATAAGGTTGCTCCCTTTCGTTAGAAATGAAAACCCCCTTCTTTTCGCCAAATAAGAGCTCTCAGGTTCGTTAGCGGCGGCCGCAAGTGAGAATTCAACAAACGAGTGGAGGAGAGACACCATGCTGCTGAACCCGGAAGATTATTTGCCGCGGCTATCCCCCGAGGTGGACGCGGCCAAGTACGGCATCGGCCTGATCGGCTGCGGGGGCATCGCGAACCAGGCGCATCTGCCGGCTTACCGCAAGATGGGCTTGTCCGTCGTCGCCTGCTGCGACGTGAACGCGGAGGCGGCGCGGCGGACGGCCGAGAAGTTCGGCATTCCGTTCTGGACGACGGATGTCGGCGAGCTGCTGGCGCGGGAGGACGTGCGCATCGTCGATATGGCGCTTCACCCGCCCGCGCGGCTGCCCGTTCTGCGGCAGATTGCCCAAGCGCCGCGGCCGGTATTGTGCCAGAAGCCGCTGGCGCTGACCTTGGCGGAAGCGCGGGAGCTTGGCGGCGCCGCGGCGAGCGCGGGCATCCGGCTCGGCGTCAACCAGCAAGCCCGCTGGGCGCCGGCGCATCGGGCGATGCAGCTCTTGCTGGAGCGGGAAACGATCGGGGAGGTGTACGGGATCCAGCACCTCATGCGTTCGTTCCAGGACCAGGCGGACATGTGGTGGGTGAACGTGCCGAACTTCAACATCGCCGACCATGGCGTTCACTATCTCGATTTGTGCCGCTTTTTCGCCCGAACGGCCCGCCCGGAAGCGGAGTGGACGCGGCTTCACTGTACGACGGCGCAGCTGCCGGACCAGAATGCGGTCGACCCGCTCGTCTATTCGGCCAATGTCGAGTTTGGACCGGTTGGGGGACGAAGCCCGCTTATGGCGTCGCTGCAGTTCAACAACATCGTGCGGGCGAGCCGCGGCCATTCGTACACGTGGTGGATCGACGGCGCGAAGGGGAGCATGTGGGGCAACCACAAAGAACTGTACGTAACGCTCGCCTCGTCCCCGTCCGTCGTTCACGACATCCAGCTGAAAGGATCTTGGTTCCCGGACGGCTTTGCCGGCTCCATGTGCGATTTCATCGCGGCCGTCGACCGGGGCGAGGAGCCGCCGGTGACGCCGGAGGACAACTACCGAACGGTAGCGATGACGACGGCGATGGTGCTGTCCAGCCGGGAAGGCCGGGTCGTCGGACGCGCCGAGCTGATGGGAGAGGCGGGATGACGGGGCGGCTGGCCGGCAAGGTGGCGGTCGTCACCGGAGCGGCGTCCGGCATCGGCCGGGCGATCGCGCTCCGCTTCGCGGCCGAGGGTGCCGCCGTCGTCGCGAACGACATCGCCGAAGGCGGGCGGGAGCTGGAGGCGGAGATCGCGGCAAACGGCGGCACGGCGTGGTTCTGCCGCGCCGATCTGCGCCGGAAGGCGGAGGCGGCCGAGCTGATGCGCTCGGCGGGCGAGCGGTTCGGCGCGCTGCACATTCTCGTCAACAACGCGGGGGTGTCCGGCGGCAGATCGGTCGTCGAGGCGGACGACGGAGACTGGGAGCGGATCATGGACCTTAATCTGCGCGGCGCGTGGTATTGCAGCAAATACGCGATTCCGCTCATGATGGCGAGCGGCGGCGGGAGCGTCGTCAACATCGCCTCCACGCACGCGTTCCGGACGCAGATCAACCATTTTCCGTATCACTCGTCCAAAGCCGGGATGATCGCAATGGCGGCGGGCATCTGCGTCGACTTCGGCGCGAAGGGCATCCGGGCGAACAGCATCTGCCCGGGCTTCGTCGAGACGCCGCTGGCGGAAGCGCATCTGCGGCAGTTCCCGGACCGCGAGCGGAAGGTGGCGGCGATGCTGGCTTCGCATCCGCTCGGCCGGTTCGGCACGCCGGACGACGTGGCCGCGGCCGCCGTTTTTCTGGCGTCCGACGAAGCGTCCTACATTTCCGGCACGACGCTGATCGTGGACGGAGGAAGGTCGGCTTTTCAAAAGGCGGATTAGCTGCGATAAGGAGGGCACGAACTTGATCGACCGGTTCAAACAGGCCGTCGCCGGCATCAACGCGATTCCGGTCACGCCGTTCGACGAACGGGGCGGCATCGATTACGAGGCGTTCGGGGAGACGCTCGACTTCCTCATCCGCTCGGGCATGGAAACGGTCTATCCGTGCGGCAATACGGGCGAGTTCTATGCCTTGACGCTTGATGAGGCCAAAGCGGTCGTTTCGTTCGCGGTCCGGCATGCGGCGGGCCGGGCGAAGGTGGTGGCCGGCATCGGCTACGACGAGCGCACGGCCGCCGAGCTGGCGCGGCACGCCGAGGCGGAGGGCGCGGACGGCGTCATGGTGCACCAGCCGGTGCATCCGTTCATGACGGACCGCGGCTTGGTCGCCTACTATCGATCTGTCGCTCGATCCGTTTCGCTGCCGCTCGTCCTTTACGTCCGCAGCGAGTCGGCGACGGCAGAGGCGCTGCGGGAGGCGGCCGCAGAGCCGAATATCGCTGCCGTGAAGTACGCCGTCAACGATCTGCCCGCCTTCGCGAAGGCGGTGCGGCTGATCGGCGACCGGTTCGCGTGGATTTGCGGCACGGCCGAGAAGTGGGCGCCGTTTTTTTTCGCGGCGGGGGCCGTCGGGTTCACGTCCGGCCTGGTTAACGTCGACGGCGGGCGGTCCGTACGAATGCTGGAGGCGCTAAGGGAGGGCCGCTTCGGCGATGCAATGGCGATATGGGAGGATGTTCGCCCCTTCGAGGAGCTGCGCGAAGCGCGCCGCAGCGGCAACAACGTCAGCGTCGTCAAGGAAGCGATGGCGCAGCTGGGCCGCTCGAACGGCGTCGTCCGCCCGCCGATCGCCCCGCTGCTGGCGGAGGAGAAGGCGCAGGTGCGGGACATTTTGAGGCGCTGGGGCTTGTTAGCATGAAATCGGGAGGTGGCCGGACGATGGACAGCGGTTTGAACTATATCGGAGGGGCTTGGGTCGGATCGGAAAACGACGACTGGTCGGTGAACGTCAATCCCGCTCGCCCCGGGCACGAACTCGGGCGCGTCGCGCGCTCGACGGCCGGCGACGTTCGCCGAGCTTTGGAGGCCGCGGACACGGCGTTCCCGGCCTGGAAGGAGCTGCCGGGCGCGCAGCGGGGCGCGTTCCTGCGAAAAGCGGCCGATCTGATGGAGCAGAGGGCCGAACGGATCGCGCGGACTATGACGGAGGAGATGGGCAAGACGCTGCCGGAATCGCGGGGCGAGGTTCAGCGCGGAGCCGCCATCCTGCGCTATTACGCCGGCGAAGGGGAGCGGGCGAGCGGCGAGGTCATTCCCGCGCAGGACGGGAAGTCGCTGCTGTATACGAAACGGATTCCGCTGGGCGCGGTCGGGCTCGTCACGCCGTGGAATTTTCCGGTGGCGATTCCGCTCTGGAAGCTCGCCCCGGCGCTCGCCTACGGCAACACGGCGGTGCTGAAGCCGGCTAGCAACGCGTCGCTCACCGCCTGCGCGATTGTGGAAGCGCTGGCCGACGCGGGGCTGCCCGGCGGCGTCGTCAATCTCGTGCACGGCTCGGGAGCCGTCGTCGGCGACGCGCTGCTGGCGGACCCGCGCACCCGCGGCGTCAGCTTCACCGGCTCGAACGCGGTCGGCCGCGAGATCGCCGTCAAGGCGGCGCAGCGCGGCATCAAAGCGCAGCTGGAGATGGGCGGCAAGAACGCCGTTATCGTCATGGAGGACGCGGACCTCGCCAAAGCGGCCGATCTGGTCGTCTCCGGAGCGATGAAGAGCACCGGACAGAAATGCACCGCCACGAGCAAGGCGATCGTCATGAAGCCGGTCGCGGAGCGCTTCACCGCCTTGCTGCTGGAACGAATAAGGGCAATCCGGCCGGGCGACGGCCTGGAGCCGGACACGTACTTCGGGCCGGCGGCCACGAGCGCGCAGCAGCAGTCCGTATTGGAGCACATTCGCACCGGCCTGAGCGAAGGCGCGAAGCTGCTGGCCGGCAGCCCCGAGGCGCCGCCCGGCGAGGGCTATTACGTGGAGCCGGCGCTGTTCGCCGGAGTAACGCCGGACATGGCGCTGGCGCGGGAAGAAATCTTCGGGCCGGTGCTGGCCGTGATGGAAGCGGACGATCTCGACCAGGCGATCCGCTGGGCCAACGAGACGGAGTACGGCCTCAGCGCGGCGATTTTTACGAACAGCCTGGCGCATGCGATGAAGTTCGTGGATCGCGTGGAGGCCGGCATGATCAAGGTGAACGCGGAGACGGCGGGGGTCGAGTACCAGGCGCCGTTCGGCGGGCTGAAGCGGTCCAGCTCGCATTCGCGCGAGCAGGGGCGGGCCGCGATGGACTTTTTTACCCATATTCAGACCGTCTCGATATCGCTCCAGCAGGAGGCTAACCGATGAAAATTACCGATGTGAAGCTGGACGTCGTCAGCATCCCGCGCCATACCGGCTTCGTCTGCCAGCACGCGATCGTGCGCATTTTGACGGACGACGGCGTGACGGGCATCGGCGAAATGTCCGATTTCTCGCATCTGCCGAAATATTCGATCGACGTCCGCGATTTGGAGGAGACGCTGAAGGCGCAGCTGGCCGGGCGCAATCCGTTCGATCTCATCGCCCTGAACCGCGAGCTGGGAGAACTGTACCCGGAGACGATGTATTACTACGAAAAGGGAACGTTTATCCGATGCGGCGTCGACATCGCGCTGCATGACCTCGCGGGCAAGGCGCTCGGCGTCAATGTAAGCGAGCTGCTCGGCGGCCGGGTGCGCGACAAGCTCAAAGTGTGCTACCCGATCTTCCGCTCGCGCACGACGGAAGAGGCGAAGGCCAACGTCGACGTCGTTCGCCGCCGCTTCGCGCAAGGGTTCGACGCGTTCCGGCTGTACGCCGGCGTTAACCCGGAGGCGGACGAGGCGTTCCTCGACGCCGTGCGGCGGGAGTTCGGCAGCCGGGTGACGATCAAGTCGCTCGACTTCAGCCACCTGCTCGACTGGAAATCGGCGCTGCGCGCGGCCAAGCGCCTAATGCCCTACGGCGTGCAATTGATCGAGAGCCCGGCGGAGCGCAACGATTTTGAAGGCTTGCGCCAGTTCCGCACGGCGGTGGATCTTCCGGTGAGCGAGCACGTCTGGAGCTTCCGCCAGCTGCACGAGATGATTCGCGCGGACTCCGCGGATATTTTCAACATCGCGCTCATCTTCATCGGCGGCTTCGGCGCGGCGCGGAAGGCGGCGGCCGCCGCCGAAGTGGCCGGCAAAGGCGTGCTGATCGGCACGACGCAGGAGCTGTCGCTCGGGACGGCGGCGCAGGCGCTGTTCGGCGCGGGGCTGACGAACCTGGCGGCCATTTCGGACCCGACCGGGCCCGAGCTCTACGTCGACGACGTGACGGCGGAACCGGTTCGCTACGAGAACGGCTATTTGCTCGTCCCGGACGCCGCCCTGCCGGGGATCGGCATGGAGATCGACTGGGACAAGGTGGAGCGGCTGCGCGTGCCGGGCTTCTCGTGGGGCGCGCAGAAGGTGGCGAACTTGCAGGACCGGACCGTAACGACGGGAGGGGAGCGGCCATGACGGAGGCTCAAGGAGCGCGCGCCGATTGGTTTACGCACGATCGCTTCGGACTTTTCATTCATTGGGGGCTGTACTCGCTCGGCGCGCGGCACGAGTGGATGCGGTCGCGGGAGTTTCTGAGCAACGAGCAGTACGACAAATATTTTCGCCGGTTCGATCCGGATCTGTACGATCCCGATGCGTGGGCGCAGGCGGCGGCGGACGCGGGCATGAAATATTTCGTCGTCACGACGAAGCATCACGAGGGCTTCTGCCTGTGGGACTCGCAGCTGACGGAATACAAGGCGCCTAATACGCCCGCAGGCCGCGATCTGCTCCGCCCGATGGTTGATGCGTTCCGGTCGCGGGGACTGCGGGCTGGCCTGTACTATTCGCTGCTGGATTGGCATCACCCGCATTACACCGTCGACGTCAAGCATCCGATGCGCTACGACAAGGAGTATGCGGCGCGGGATCGGGAGCGCGACTTCAAGCGCTATGCCGACTACATGCTCGGACAGACGAGAGAGCTGTTGACCGGATACGGGGACATCGACGTGATGTTCTTCGACTTCTCCATCCCCCCGGAGGAAGGGTTCGCCGGCAAGGGCAAGGACGACTGGCAGAGCGAGAAGCTGGCGAGGCTCATCCGCGAGCTGCAGCCGAACGTGCTGCTCAACGACCGCCTGGGCATTCCGGGCGATATCACGACGCCGGAGCAGTATGTGCCGAAGGAATGGGTGCGGGTGAACGGCCGGCCGGTCGTCTGGGAGGCGTGCCATACGTTCAGCGGTTCGTGGGGCTACTACCGGGACGAGGAATCGTGGAAAAGCGTCGACCAGCTCGTCAAAATGCTGATCGAGAGCGTGAGCAAGGGCGGCAACCTGCTGCTCAACGTCGGCCCGACCGGCCGGGGCGAGTTCGACGAGCGGGCGCTCGAGCGGCTGCGCGGCATCGGCGGGTGGATGAAGCGGCACAGCCGTTCCATCTACGGCTGCACGGCGGCGCCGGACGGGGTGACGGCGCCGGCCGACTGCCGGTACACGTACAATCCGGAGAAGAACCGGCTGTACCTGCACCTGTTCAGCTGGCCGTACAAGCAGGTTCACCTCCCGGGGCTGGCGGGCAGGCTCGAATACGCGCAGCTGCTGAACGACGCTTCCGAGATTCGGTGGAAGGAAGGGGCGAGAGGCAGCACGATGGCGGAGGGAGCGTTCAGCGAAGGCCGCGATGCGGAGACGGTCACGCTGGAGCTGCCGGTCAAAAAGCCGAACGCCGTCGTTCCGGTCGTCGAGCTGTTTTTGAAGCCGGGAGCTTGTTGAGAATTGGCAGAATAAGTGCCGAAAAGCAATAACTCTGGGCTGCTGCTCGGACGAGAAGAAGAGCTTGCGTGTCAAATATATAGCGGGAATCGAAGGCGGCACTACCGATAAGGCGGTGGACGAGCGCTCGTTCGTCCCTCATTTCATATAGAGAGGATGAAAACCATGCAGCGAGTTTTGCCCGAGCTGGGCGCGATGAGTTACGTGTACGCCGGCCGCTCCGCCCGGGAGATGGCGGCGGCCCTGCAGGCGCACGGCTTGACGTGCGTGCAGGTCGATCCGCGGCAGGCGGAGCTGATGGAGGGCGAGCCGTTCGGGGAGCGGCGGGCGCGCGCGATTCGCGAAGCGTTGGCGGAGCGGGGCGTCCGGGTGGCGGGCCTGTCCGGCTACGTCAACCTGCTAGACCCGGATCCGGCCAAGCGGGAGGCGAACGTCGCGATGCTGGAGCGGATGATCGAGCTGGCCGAAGCGTTCGGCACGCCGTACGTCCTGACGGAGACGGGGAGCCTTCATCCGGCCAACTCGTGGCGTCCCCATCCAGATAACGATTCGGAAGATGCCTGGAAGGCGCTGCTCTCGATCGCCGAACGGCTGCGGGTGAAGGCGGCGCGGCACGGAGCGGTTCTGCTGCTGGAAGGTTTCGTCTATAACGTGCTGAGTACGCCCGAGCGGGCGGAGGCGGTCGTGCGCGAGCTTGGAACCGAGGGGCTCGGCTTGGTGATGGACCCTTTCAACTATATGACGGAAAAGGATCTGGAGCCGGACCGGCAGCAGAAAGCGCTTGACGATCTGTTCCGCAGACTTGCCCCCTATTGCCCGATCGCCCACGCGAAAGACGCCGTTTACGCCGAACGGGGCTTCAAGACGCCGCGGGCCGGAACGGGCGCGATGAAATGGGAGCTGGCGGCGTCCGCGTTCGTGCGCCATATGCCGGACGCTCCGCTCCTTCTGGAGCACCTGCAGCCAGACGAGGTCGAAGAGACATTGAGGTTCGTCCGGCGGCAAATCGGGGGCGTTGCCGAAGTCCCTGTAGAGCGTGCGATCCGATGAAAGCGGTGGAAATCCGGCC
Organism: Cohnella zeiphila; assembly: GCF_014212055.1. GTDB lineage: Bacteria > Bacillota > Bacilli > Paenibacillales > Paenibacillaceae > Cohnella > Cohnella zeiphila. The sequence goes on from NZ_JACJVO010000053.1 coordinate 20,700, forward strand.
GAAATACGACATCGCATGGCCGCTGGAGACGAAGCATTGCCATCACGGCATGCCGCTGTCCAACGGCGTGTTGGGGGCGTTGATCTGGTTCGACGACGAGCGGACGGTCCGGCTGACGATCAACCGGGCGGATTACTGGGACCACCGGGGCGGGACGATCTGGACCGAGGCCTGCAATTACGCCAATTTGAAGGAACTTCTTCAAAACGGCGATTTTGAGGGAGCGCGCAGCCTGTTCCCGTCCACCGTTCTGAACGGCAAGGAAAAGCGGCCGACCCGGCTCGCGTTGGGCCGCGTCGACTTGACGCTTGCGGCCGGCGCTCGGATCGAAGCGGCCGCGCTTCATCTTCGGGAGGGCGAAGCTTCGATCCGATGCCTCGTCAATGGTGAGGTGCAGACGATCCGTCTAACCGTCGCGCACGAGGCGCCGGTGCTTCTCATTTCGGCGAACGCCATTCTCATCGAAGAGGTCCGCTGCCGGCCCGCCGACCAGTTCGAGCAGGTGAAGGCGTACAATGGCCTGTTCGGCATTCCGCCTCATCGGCCGATCGAACGCCCGGATGTCAGCGGCTGGGTGCAGGAGCTGCCGGAGGACCCGGCGTGCGCGGTACTGGCCGGGCGATCGGGCGGGGGCGTCTGCGCTTCGGCCTTGGCAAACGGCGGAGATGCCTTCTTCACGGCTGAGCTTGGCAGCCGGGCGGACAACGAAGACGCCTGTATAGGTACGGCAAACGGCTGTAACATCCGGATCGCGGTCGAATTCGGCCGTTCGGCGGACGAGGCGATTCGGGCGGCGGAGCGGCACCTGGAGCGGCTGAAGCCGCTAAACTACGGCGAGGCCGCAGCCGATACGCGCGACCATTGGCGGCGTTTATGGCGCAAGGCGGCGGACATCGAACTGCCGGACCCGGACATCGCCGAGATGTATTACCTCGGCATTTACCGCATGCTCGGCAATTCGATGCCGGGGCGCATCGCGCCGACGCTGCAGGGGCCGTGGGCGGAGGAATATCGCCACCCTCCCTGGGGCAGCGATTACCACTTCAACATCAACGTCCAGGAGTGTCTCTGGCCGGCCTGCGCCGCCAACCTGCCGGAGAGCATGGAGCCGCTGCTTGCGATGATCGCCCGCTGGAAGCCGAAGCTGGCGGAGAACGCCCGGCGGTTCGCCGGCATCTCCGACGGCTACATGCTCGGCCACTCCGTCACGGATCGCGGCGACCCGGTCGGCGGCATGTGGACCGGCACGATCGACCAGGCGAACACGTCGTGGGTGGCGCAGCTGATGTGGCAGTACGCGAGTTATACGGGCGACGAGCGGTACCTCCGCGACGAGGCGTATCCGTTCATGCGGGGAGCGCTCAACACGTTTCGCGCCATGATGGAGGAGGACGGCGACGCTTACGCGCTGCTGGTCTCCGTCTCGCCGGAATACGGGGGCTCGGGGCCGGAGGCGCTCGGGCGCAATTCGACGTTTTTTCTCGTCAACGTGCACTTCCTCTGCGAAAAGCTGCCGGAGCTGACGGAGCGATTCGGGCCGGATCCGGAATACGCGGCCGTCGTGCGGGACATCAGCCGGAGGCTGCCGCCCTATACGGCAGGTCCGCGCCAGTTTCAGGAGTTCGGCCGCAAGCCGGGGTTGGAGCTCTGCCTCTGGGAGGGGCAGCCGCTGGCCGAATCCCACCGCCATCATTCGCACCTGGCCGGGATCTATCCGTTCGACACGCTCGATCAAGAGGATCCCGGGCAGCGGGAGCTCATCGAGAACTCGTACCGGAGCTGGGTCGACAAGGGCATGGGCCGCTGGGCGGGCTGGTCGATGCCGTGGGCGTCCATTCTGCACAACCGGCTGGGCCGGCCGGATATGGCGCTCCTGACGCTTCGCTTGCTCAAGGACGCGTTCATGATGCCGGGCGGCGCAACCCGGCATAACGCGAGCTATGACGGCTTCTGCCAGTTTACCGGCGGGGAGACGATGCAGGCCGAAGCCTCGATCGCCGCCGCCGCCGCTGTGCTGGAAATGTTCGTGCAATGCGTGCGCGGAACGGTTCGCGTTTTCGCGGGCGTCGCTCCGCGGTTCCGGGACGCGTCGTTCTCCGGCATCCGTACGGAGGGCGCATTTCTGCTCTCCGGCGTCAAAGCCGGAGGGGCGGTCCGATCGGTTACGGTGTTCGGCGAGCGGGACGGGACGCTGCGGCTGGCCAACCCGTTCGCCGGCCGGACGGCGGAGATTCGCCGGGATGAACGCGAGACCGCGATCGCGGAGGAGGCGGTCATCGTGCTGCGGCTGCGCGCCGGGGAGACCGCCGTGCTGACGGAAGCGGCCGGGAGCCGCGAAGGAACGATATCAACCGAGGGGGACTGACAGATGGAGACGGTCTATATCGCCGTGCAGGAAAATGCCGCGCCCCGCGTCGTTTACGGAGCGGAACGGCTGAAGCGGGCGCTGGCGGAACAAGGGTACCGGGTGGAAGAGAGATCCGGTTGGAGCGCGACGAACTATCGGCAGCTTCGCGGCCCGAAGATTTACATCGGCAACCGCGCCGAATCCGCGCTGCTCCGCGAGCTGGAGGAACAGGAAGTGCTGCTCTACCATACGCCGGCCCCGGAAGGGGAAGGCTTTTATCTGGCGTCCGTGCCGGGGCGGTTGACCGTCGTGTCCGGCGGCGGCGATTCGGGCGCGCTGTTCGGCTGCCTGGAGCTTGCCGAGCGGATTCGGACGGAGAAGCGGCTGCCGCAGCGGCTCGCCTACGGCGACGCTCCGGTCTACAAGCTGCGCGGGCCGGCGATCGGCCTGCAAAAAACGAAGCTGGAGCCGCCCCGCCGCACGTACGAATACCCGGTAACCCCGGGACGGTTCCCGTGGTTTTACGACCGGGCGCTGTGGCTCGATTTTCTCGATATGCTGCTGGAGCAGCGATGCAACGTCGTCTACATCTGGACGGGGCATCCGTTCTCGTCGTTCGTCAAGCTGGACGACTATCCGGAAGCGCTGGAAGTGGCCGAGGACGAATTCCGCCTCAACGTGGATACGTTCCGCTGGCTGGCGGAGGAGGCCGACAAGCGGGGCATCTGGGTCGTGCTGAAATTTTACAATATCCACATTCCGCTCCCTTTCGCCGAGAAGCACGGCCTCGACCTGCACCAGCCGAAGCCGCTGCCGCTGACGAGCGACTACTGCAAGAAGTCGATCTCCGCCTTCATCCGCGCGTTCCCGAACGTCGGGCTGATGGTCTGCCTGGGGGAAGCGCTGCAAGGCCAACTTTATGGCGAGGAGTGGCTGACGGAGACGATTCTCGAAGGCGTGGAGGACGGACTGCGAGGACTTCGACTCAAGGAAAAGCCGCCGATCATCGTCCGGGCGCATGCGATCAACGCGGAAAAGGTGATGAAAGCGGCGCTTCCCCGCTATCCGAATCTGTACACGGAAGCGAAGTTCAACGGAGAGTCGCTGACGACGTACACGCCGCGCGGGCGCTGGCAGGGAATTCACCGGCACCTGGCTTCGCTGGATTCGGTCCACCTGATCAACATTCACATTCTGGCGAATTTGGAGCCGTTCCGCTGGGGCTCGCCTTCGTTTATCCAGAACTGCATGCAGGCCGGCCGCTACCGGCTCGGCGCCAACGGGCTTCACCTTTACCCGCTGTTTTATTGGGATTGGCCCTATTCGCCGGACAAGACGGAGCCGCGGCTGCGGCAGATCGACCGCGACCGGATCTGGTTCGCGGCGTGGTTCCGGTACGCCTGGAACCCGGACCGCGATCCGCGGCAGGAGCGAGAATACTGGATCTCACGGCTGGCCGAGCGGTTCGGCGGCCGGGAAGCCGGCGAGGCGGCGCTGGAAGCGTACGAAGCGTCCGGCGAATGCGCGCCGAAGCTGCTGCGCCGGTTCGGCATCACGGAAGGCAACCGCCAGACGATGAGCCTGGGCATGACGCTGAGCCAACTGACGAACCCCGAGCGCTACATGCCGTGGAAGGAGCTGTGGGACTGCCAGGCGCCGCAGGGAGAGCGGCTGGAGGAATACGTGCTGCGGGAGCTGCGCGGCGAGCCGCACGTCGGCGAAACGCCGCTCGACGTCATCGCGGACGTCGAGCATGAGGCGGACGCGGCCGTCGCCGCGATCGACAGAGCGCAGCGGGCCGCCGGCCGCGGGCGGGAGGAGCTGGACCGGCTGGCGACGGACGTGCGGGCGATCCGGCTGATGACGTACGCCTACACGAACAAGGCGCGGGCCGCCGTCGACATTCTGACCGTCAAGCATACGGCCGAGGGCAAGTACGCCGATGCGGCGGAGCGGCTGCAGAGCGCGGTTTCGTTCGCGCACGCCGGGCTCGAGGCCTACCGGGAGCTGACGGCGCTCACCGAACGGACGTACCTGTATGCGAACAGCATGCAGACGCCGCAGCGCAAGGTGCCTTTTCCGAATGGGGAGACGTACGGCCATTGGCGGGATTGCCTGCCGGTCTACGAAGCGGAATACGAACGGCTCGCCGAGAACGTGCGCGAGCTGGCGGCGGGGCGTCTGCCCGCATCGCTGCGCAAAGTCGAGGAGTCGGCGCGCAAGCCTTACCGGCCGGCCCCGTTCCGGCTGCTGTCCGCCGATGCGGAGACGTATACGGTCGGGAAGCGGGCGGTTATTTTCAGCGACGGCGATCTTTTTATCCAGGAGCATGCCGAGGAGCTGACCGGGCTGACGGGTATCCGCTTCAGCCAGACGGAGGCGATGCGCCAAGGCGTGCAGGTCGAGATCGAGCTGCCGAAGCCGGCACGGGTACTGGTCGGTTATTTCAACTCGTCCGATCCGCAGTGGCTGCAGGCGCCGAACCTGGAGGAAAATACGCATGCGGACGACCGCGGCGGGCTCGATCCGGTGCTGAAGAACGGCATGAAGGTTTATTTTTACCCGAATCTGAACGTCCACGCTTACCTGTTCGAGGCGGGGAGACACACGCTGGTGTTCGGCAAGGGCGCCTATCTGATCGTCGGGGTCGTGCCGGCGGACGAGCGGCTGGAGCGCCGGGAAGTGTCCTATGACGGAGGCGGCGCGGACTCGATGGATTGGCTGTACGAAAGCGGAGAACGGGAGGCGACTTTGCGCTAACGGGCCAGGAACCGCGGAATCATTTCGGACGGCTCGCGCTTCACCGAATCGTACCCGCCGAACAGGCGGGGGCGATTCTTTTTTTCTTGGAAAAGGGTTCCGCGCGGACGCCCGGCGGGCGGGATTTCTTGCAACCGTACCGTCTCGTCCGTCGTTTTACATAAAGAGAAGAAGAGGCGCCAATGCTTGGCAAGCGTGGTTCGAACGTCTTCGACCGTGGTATAATGATGGCGGCCTTATGATATCGGATCGCAAGCAGCTTAGCGGAACCCTTACGTGACAGAGGAGAGGAAGACATGAATATCGCTTTTTTCCTTCTGCCGAAGCAGGAGGTGGTCTGCCTGCCGGAGAGCGCGACTTTGAGGCAAACGTTGGAGAGAATGGAGCGCCACCGTTACACGGCGGTTCCCGTTCTCAGCGAAGACGGCAAGTACGTCGGAACCGTGACCGAAGGCGACCTGCTTTGGTATATGAAGAACCATCCTGAGCTCGGTTTTCAGAATACGCATCGGGTGATGCTGTCGGAGGTGCCGCTGCGGACGAATATCCGCCCGGTGCTCATCGACGCCAACATGGAAGATCTCGTCTCCCTGGCCAAAACCCAGAACTACGTTCCCGTCATCGACGATATGAGCCGGTTTATCGGCATCGTCCGCCGCAGCGATATTATCGACTATTGCGAACGGCTCTTGCTGCCGCCGGCGCTGGACGAGAAGGCCGTGCGCAAGGAAGCTTGACCCGGATCCGGCCGCAGTTCGGCCCCGCAGCTCCAAGCCGGGGTCCCGGATTCGGCGCCTCCCGGCGGCATCCCCCATCCCGAGCGGGGGGCGCCGCCTTTTTTCGCATTGCGGACACCGGCGGACTATATGATATAATGAAGATTGCAGCTTTCTAGGCAGACACCAGCAGCCAGCTTGGAAAGGGTGATATCGGGAATGGACAAAGAGATGGACGTCGCCACCCGCGCGAGAACGATCGAGTGGCTGAAGACGGAGATTGTCGACCAGGTATCCCGGCTGTTCAAGGCCATGTGGGACGGCAGCGCCGTCCGCATCGCGGACAGTCTGGCCGGATTGATCGCCGGAGCCTACGTGCTGGGCCGCCGGCTGGGCGTGCCGTACAAGGACCTGGACAAGGCCATCGCCGAGAAGCTGGCCAGGCTGAAGCAGGAAGGTCACCAGTTGGAAGAACAGTATCGCGACCTATCGGCGCTGGAAGAACATATACGCAAGAGGTGACCTTTTTGAAGATCGGCTGGAAGTCCGTGGCTTGGAGCGCGGCGGCGCTGCTCTTGCTCCTTAGCATTCCGACGAAGCTCGTCGTCGTGACGTTGTTCCTGCTTATGGTTCCCGTAGTCGTGCTCTACACCGTCCTGAAGCCGGCGTCGTTCGCGCTGCACCTCATCGGAATCGGAATCGCCGCTTATCTGCTGCTCGGAACGTATTCGCTCGTCTCCCTGACTTTCGGCCTCTTCTTCTTGATCCCGTCGATCGTGATGGGGCACATGTACAAGAAGCATCTGTCGGCGCGAACGATCATTACGGCGACTTCGTTGATTTTGCTGGCGCAGCTGCTCGTGGAGCTCGTCATTTTCTCCGTGCAGTACGACATGGATCTGTCGTCCCAACTGTCTACCCTGTTCGAGGAAGGGCTGCTCCAGCTGCAGACGTCCGCATCCGGAGCTTTGCTGCCGGCCGACTGGGCGCATACGACCGCCGCATCGCTCAGCGACGCCATTACGAAGATGCTTCCGTCGCTGCTCGTTCTGACGTCGTTCCTGCTGGCCGCCATCGGCCATATTTTTACCCGCCAGTCGCTGAAGCTGATCGGGGTCGTCGCCCCGGCCATGACGCCGATGAAGAACTGGAGGCTGCCGCGCAGCCTGATCTTTTTCTATCTAATCGCGATCATCATCACGATCTCCGTATCGCCGGACAGCGGCAGCTTCTGGAGCCTATCGGCGTTCAACGCGGTGCCCGTGCTGCGCTTCGCGTTCACCGCTCAGGCGATCGCCTTCTTCTTCTATCTCGCCGACGCCAAGAAGTGGCCCCGGATCGTGCCGATCCTGATCGCGGTGCCGCTTGTCATGTTCCCGCAGACGTTCTATTTGATCGGGCTCATCGACACCGCGTTTCCGCTTCGGAAATACTTTGTCAAATAAGCGGCCTGAATTCCTGAAGCCGCAAGAGATAACCGGACGGTTCGGCGCGGCGGCGCGGGACCGGGCCTCACAAGGGAGCGAAGCTTCACATGCCCAAGTTTCTCGTTCAGCGATGGCACGGCATGCACAACGTTTGGGCGCTTGTGCTGATTTTGCTGCTCGCGATTGCGCTCGCGTGGTACCAGTGGATTTTCGGCCTCGTCGGCCTGGCGCTGGGCGGAGCCGTCGGCGTCTACACGATGCTGGCCGAGCGCGCGTTCCGCAAGGATCTGAACGATTACGTGCTGACTTTGTCGCATCGCATCAAGGGCGTCGGCCAGGATGTGATCGGCACGCTGCCTTTCGGCATTATCCTTTACAACGAGGACAAGGAAGTCCAGTGGCATAACTCCTTCATCCAGACGGTAACCGGCCGTCCGTCGGTCGTCGGCGTCCCGCTCTCCGAGCTGTTCCCGGGGGCGAGCGTTCCGGTCCGGGACAAAGACCCGATCAAGGGAGAAGTATCGCTGAACGGCCGGATTTACGAGCTGGCGTTCCGCCAGCAGGAGCGGATGCTCTACGTCACGGACGTCACGGAGCGGTGGACGCTGTCCAAGCGGTACGAGGACGAGAAGCTGGCGCTGGGCATCGTCATGATGGACAATCTCGAAGAGGTCGCGCAGGGCATGGATGAGCAGCAGCGGGCGCTGATGCTGTCCAAGGTGACCGGCGAGATCAACGAATGGTCGCAGAAATACGGCTTGTTCCTCCGGCGGCTGTCCTCGGACAAATACATGGTCGTCGCCAACCAGCTGGCGCTCCGCAAGCTGGAGCAGTCGCGGTTCGAGCTGCTGGACGAGGTGCGGGAGATTACGATGGACCTCAAGCTGCCGATGACGCTCTCGATCGGCTTCGCGTCGGGCGAAGGCAATGTCGTCGAGCTGGGCCAGCTCGCGCAGGGCAGTCTCGACATCGCGCTCGGCCGCGGGGGCGACCAGGCGGTCGTGAAGTTCGGCGAACGGCAGAGCTTCTACGGGGGCAAAAGCAACGCGATCGAGAAGCGCACCCGGGTGCGGGCGCGGGTCATCTCGCATGCGCTTCGCGACCTCATGAAGGAGAGCGACTACATCCTCGTCATGGGCCACAAGACGCCGGATATGGACGCGATCGGGGCGGCCATCGGCGTCGTGAAGGCGGCCCAGCAGTTCGGCAAGGAAGCTTTTATCGTCTACGAAGGCGTGAATCCGTCCATCCAGCGCATGATGGATATCCTTCGCGAGGACGAGAAGCTGGCCAAACGGTTCATCGGCCTCGACCAGGGCTTGTCGCTCATGAACAAGCGATCGCTGGCGGTCGTCGTCGATACGCACCGCGCTTCCATGGTCGCCGAGCCCCGGCTGCTCCAGCAGACGAACCGGATCGTGGTGATCGACCACCACCGCCGCAGCGAGGAGTTCATCGACGACGCCGTGCTCGTCTATATGGAGCCGTACGCGTCCTCGACCTGCGAGCTCGTCACGGAGCTGCTGCAGTACATCCACGAGCGGGTCGTTCTCGAAGTCCGGGAGGCGACCGCGCTGCTGGCCGGCATCACGGTCGACACGAAGAGCTTCGCGCTGCGGACCGGCTCGCGCACGTTCGAAGCCGCTTCGTTCCTTCGGCGCAACGGAGCCGATCCGGCGCTCATCCAGCGAATGCTGAAGGAAGATCTGGACGAGTTCATCAAGAAGGCGGAGATCATCCAGCACGCGACGACGTACCGCGACCATATCGCGATCGCGGTGGCCGACGCGGGCAAGCCGGTGCCGCAGCTGCTCATCGCCCAGTCGGCCGACACGCTGCTGAACATGACCGGCATTCGAGCTTCGTTCGTCATCGGCTTGCGGCCGGACGGCCTGATCGGCATCAGCGCCCGGTCGCTCGGCCAGATCAACGTGCAGGTCATCATGGAGAAGATGGGCGGCGGCGGCCACCTGACGAACGCGGCCGCCCAGCTGCAGGGCTGCACCGTGCAGGAGGCGGCGGCCAAGCTGAAGCAGACGCTCAAACATTTCGAAGGGGAAGAGGGGATTCTGGAATGAAAGTCATCTTTCTGCAGGACGTAAAGGGCCAGGGCAAAAAAGGCGAAGTCAAAGAAGTGTCGGAAGGCTACGCCCGCAATTTTCTGATGCCGAAAGGCTACGTTCAGATTGCGACGGACGGGGCCAAAAAGACGCTGGAGCAGATGAACGCCGCGCAGGAGAAGAAGAAGCAGCGGGAGAAGGAAGAAGCCCAGGCGATGGCTGCCCGGCTGGAGGAGACGACGGTCGTGATCAAGGCCAAAGCCGGCGAAGGCGGAAGGCTGTTCGGCGCGATTACGAGCAAGCAGATCGCCGAAGCGCTGGAGAAGATGAAGATCTCGGTCGACAAGCGTAAGATCGAGCTGTCCGAGCCGATTCGCGCGCTCGGCGTGACGAAGGTGCCGCTGAAGCTGTATGCCGACGTGAAAGGTACGCTGAACGTGCAGGTCGTGGAGGAATGACCGCATGAACGGGAACGCGGAACCGATCTTGGAAGGGCGGATCCCTCCGCAGAATCTGGAGGCCGAACAGGCGGTGCTCGGCGCCATCCTTCTGGAGACCGAGGCGCTGATCACGGCGATGGAGAAGATCCGCGCCGAGGATTTCTACAGCGTCGCGCATCAACGGATCTTCGAAGCGATGACCGACCTGAACGACGACAACGAGCCGCTCGATCTGGTGACGCTGACCGCACGTCTCCGAGACAAGAGCCAGCTCGAGGAGGTCGGCGGCGTCACCTACCTGGCGAAGCTGGCGAACGCGGTGCCGACGGCGGCGAACGTGGAGTATTACGCCCAGATCGTCGAGGAGAAGTCGATGATCCGCCGGCTCATCCGGACGGCGACGCAGATCGTCTCGAGCGGCTTCGCTTCCGAGGACGACGTCGGCGTGCTGATCAACGACGCGGAGCAGCGGATCATGGAGATCTCCAACCGCCGCTCCACGTCCGGATTTATCAGCATCCGCGACGTCCTGATGGACGTGTTCGAACGGGTCGAGTTCCTGTATAACCACAAGGGAGGCACGACCGGCATTCCGTCCGGCTTCCGCGATCTGGACAAGATGACGTCCGGCTTCCAGCGGAGCGACCTGATCATCGTGGCGGCCCGTCCCTCGGTCGGGAAAACGGCGTTCGCGCTGAACATCGCGCAGAACGTGGCGGTCCGCGCTTCGGAGACGGTCGCGATCTTCAGCCTGGAAATGTCGGCGGCCCAGCTCGTGCAGCGGATGGTGTGCGCGGAGTCGAACGTCGACGCCGGCCGGATGCGCACGGGGCATCTCGAGGGCGACGACTGGGAAAAGCTGACGATGGCGATCGGCTCGCTCTCCGAGGCGCAGGTCTACATCGACGATACGCCGGGCATCACGGTGGCCGACATCCGCGCCAAGTGCCGGCGGCTGAAGAAGGAGAGAGGGCTCGGAATGATCCTGATCGACTATCTCCAGCTCATCCAAGGCCGCGGCAAGCCTGGCGAGAACCGGCAGCAGGAAGTATCCGAGATCTCCCGGACGCTGAAGCAGATCGCGCGCGAGCTCGAAGTGCCCGTCATCGCGCTGTCGCAGCTGTCGCGGGGCGTCGAGCAGCGGCAGGACAAGCGTCCGATGATGTCCGACCTGCGGGAATCGGGCTCGATCGAGCAGGACGCCGACATCGTCGCGTTCCTGTACCGGGACGATTACTACAACCAGGATACGGAGAAAAAGAACATCATCGAGATCATCATCGCCAAGCAGCGGAACGGTCCGGTCGGCACGGTCGAGCTCGTCTTCCTCAAGAACTTCAACAAGTTCGTCAGCCTGGACCGCACGCACGAGGAAAGCGCCTAATCCAAAATCCTCTTCGGAAGCCGGAGAGCCCGTCGGCTCTTCTTTCCGAAGAGGATTTTTTGAATTTATAATACGCCGCCATCGAGAAAACGAATTGGAATTCCTCCCCTTAAATGAGGTGAAAACCACGGGAAGAAGAGGATTACCAGGAAGATCTCCCGTTATTTCATGCCAATACTCCCCAAAAGGAGCCGACGAGCCATGATTACCGGGAGGTTTTCCCCTTTCCCATCGCGGGCTGAACGGGTGCCGATAGCCGAAAAAATCGGCTAACGGGGCCTTTGGCAGGCCGACTCTCCGTTACGCGTTCAGCCCGCTGCCCGATACGGATACGGCCAGCACATTCTTGTACTCTTCCATGGCCCTGCAAAGTACCTAAGCAAGCCTCGAAGCTAAGCCCCACTTGGGGTTATTTTAATGCTTGGCGCCGGAAAGCACGCTGTACGGCGGCTGCCAGCAGTCCGGCGGCGATGCCCCAGATCGCGTTCGTGACGAGAACGCCGACAAAGCCGAACGGGTTCGTCAGCGGGCCTTGCAGACGGCCGGTCAGAATCGGCGACAGGATGCCGCTGAGGACGATCGCGAATACGCCGTAAGCGATGCCGGCCATCATAAGCGTCGGAACGGGACGCGCCACGCGGGCGAGGTTGGCGGCCGCGATCCATAGCAGGGTGATTAAGACCGTCGCGCCCAAGCTGGCGAACGGCTGCCCGATCCGCTCCGACAAGCCCGTGATGCTCATCAGCGGGCGGATGAGGGCGAATGCGCCCATCGCGACGACGAACAGCCGCTGCGAGTTCCGGAGTCTCCCGCTCATGACGAAGCTCCCCCGTTGGCCGAGCCCTTCCCCGGAAAAGCCAAATGCCGGGACCGGGCGGCGGTCCGAAGGGTCAGCCAGAACAGCACCGCGGCGATGACCGGATGGAAGGCCCCCGCCCCTTGAACGTGGGCGGTAAAGTATTGCGCGAAGATCAGTAGGAGAAGGACGACGCTTATCCAGCGAAAGGAGACCGGCAGTTTGCCGGCGAATCCGAAGATGAGCATCAGAAGCGGGAACAGCTCGAAAATCCGGACGAACACTTCATGGTCATGCCAATGCGAAGAGTCGGTGAAGATCGCCAATCCGGCGATAAAAATCTGAACCGCCACGCAGGCGGCGAACAAACAGGCAACTCCGAAAAAAACCGTACGGAACACGGTATGGCTGCGTTTCATCTGGCGTTTCCTCCTTGGCGAAGCGGGGCGGAAGGCGTGGTCCCGCTCGGTTTTCCCCATTTTATCAAGCTCATGTTGTGAACTTGTTGCGATCGTTTACGGGTACGGTGAAATTCGGCGCTTTCTCTCCATAGAAGCAAAAACCCCCTTATAATGGTGGATAATAAACGGGGGTGACGAACCGGATGCCGCATCGATTGCTGCTGGTGGACGACGAGGAGAAGGTTCTTGAATTCATGGAGCCGTTCCTGCGGGGCGAAGGCTATGAGACCTATACGGCCAGAACGGGGAGGGAAGCGATCGCGAAGGCGCGCGAGGCGAACGTCTCGCTGGTCGTGCTGGACTGGATGCTGCCGGAGATGAACGGACTCGACGTCTGCCGGGAGCTCCGCCGGATCGGTCCGATGGGCATCATCATGCTGACGGCCCGCGCGGAGGAAGCGGACAAGATCGTCGGCCTGGAGATCGGCGCCGACGACTATATGACCAAGCCGTTCTCGCTGCGGGAGCTGTCGGCCCGGATCCGTTCGGTGCTTCGGCGGATGGACGGCCACGCGGCCGCCGCGGCGCCGGCTCTCGTCTACGGCGATCTGGCCGTCTCCGAATCGGAATGCCGGGTAAAGAAAGGCGGCAAGGAGATTCCGCTCACGCCGACGGAATTCAAGCTGCTGCTCACCCTTGCGGCCCGGCCGGGAATCGTCTACAGCCGGCTGCAGCTGCTGCAGGCGGCGCTGGCCGACGACATTCTCAACGACGAGCGAACGGTGGACACCCACATCAGCCGAATCCGCAAAAAAATCGAAGACGATCCGTCCCGACCCGCCTTCGTCCAGACGGTCTACGGATTCGGCTATCGCTTCGGGGACCGCGCATGAAAGCGAACCTCAAGCTGTTTCTTGCGATGGCGTCGTTCGTCGCGGCCATGTGCATCGTCTTCGGCTTGCTCACGATGTTTATCGTCAAAGCCGCATCCGAGGCGGCTGTCCAATCGACCCGCGGAGATCAGCTCGAAGCGCTGGCCGAACCGTTGATTCGCTACTATGAGGATCATGGCCGGTCATGGGAAGGGGTTGGACAGCTCCGCCTGGAAGAAAGCGTGGAGACGAAAGGACGAGAGATCAGTCTCCTGCTGGTGTCGCCTCAAAATCAAGTGCTGTTGAAGCAGGGGGAAGAAGGAGACGACAGGGTCGTCCGGAGGCTCGGGATTCGGAAACCGCTGCTCTCGAACGGGAGCACGGTTGCCGTTCTTTACGAGTACGACCCGGACGTGGCCATGCTGTCCAAGCTTCGGTACGGCATTCCGATCTCCGTGCTGACGCTGCTTGTCCCGAGCGCCGCCGCATTTATCGTCCTTAGCCTTCTAGTCGCGTGGGGGCTGTCCAAACGGATGACGTCGCCGCTTCGAAGGTTGATGCCCGCCATTGAACGTCTCGGCAGAGGGGATTACGGCGTTCAGGCTCCGGTCGCCGTGAATGACGAATACGGGCAAGTGGCGCGCGCGTTCAACGAAATGTCCCTTTTGCTGCGGGATGCCGAAGAAAACCGCCGCAGCCTGGTCGCGGACGTGGCGCACGAGCTGCGGACGCCGATCACGATCATTCGCGGCAAGCTGGATCTGCTGCAGCACGGCGGAGAGAGGATCGCACCCGAGAACCTGCTTCCGCTTCAGGACGAATTGATCCGTCTGACGCGCCTGATCGACGATCTTCATCAGCTGTCGCTGGCCGAGGCTCGCAAGCTGCCGATCGAGCGCCGCCCGACGAACCTGTGCGAGCTGCTGCGGCGGATCGTCGAGCGGGTCGGGCCCGACGCCGAACGGAAGGGGATCCGGATGGAGCTGGCTTGCGAAGCCGGCTTCCCGGTGATTTCCGTGGATCCGAATCGAATGACGCAGGTCTTTCTCAATCTGGCGGTCAATGCCGTCCGATATACGCAGCCGAACGGGGCCGTCAACCTGACGGTTCGGGAAGAGGCAGGCGGTCTGCGCGTCGAGGTCGCCGACAACGGGCCGGGGATCGAGCCGCGCCATCTTCCGCACATCTTCGATCGGTTCTACCGGGCGGACGAGGCTCGTGCCCGCCATGGCGGCGGGGCCGGTCTGGGATTGGCGATCGCCAAGGGGTACGTGACCGCCCACGACGGCACGATCGAGGCGGCGAGCTCGCCCGGCCAAGGAACGACCTTTACCGTCCGGCTGCCCGGCCCTGCGGAGCGGGCGGCTCCCGAACCGCCGAACTAAAAAGAAGGCGCCCGGTCCCCGGCGCCTTATGTGAAACATTCGTGATAATTTCCGAACAATCATATGAGCGTTCACACAATCGTTCGCCTTTTCATTGACTTCCCCCTTAGCGCTTGCTACACTAAAAATGCCGCCTTTCGGCCTGTCGGCCGCACATCGGGACGAGGCATTCGTCTGCCGATGCGTTAAGGCGCGCCTTCATCCGCGCGAAGGACGCGGCAGGGCGCCCGGGGTGGCATCATCATGCCGGCAGGAACGAATCGGCCGGATGGAGGGATTGTTTTGTCTACTGTCGTAGTCGTCGGTACCCAGTGGGGAGACGAGGGGAAAGGGAAGATCACCGATTACCTCGCGGAGAAGGCGGACGTCGTCGCCCGTTATCAAGGCGGGAACAACGCCGGCCATACGATTCTCATTCAGAACAAGAAATACAAGCTGACCATGATTCCGTCCGGCATTTTCAACGAGAACAAAGTTTGCGTCATCGGCAACGGGATGGTCATCAACCCGGCCGCGCTGGTAGAAGAAATTCAATATATCATCGACAACGGCTTCACCGCCGATAACTTGCGGATCAGCGACCGCGCCCATGTCATCATGCCGTATCATCTCGTTTTGGACGGTTTGGAAGAAGACCGCAAGGGCGACGGCAAGATCGGCACGACGCGCAAGGGCATCGGCCCTTGCTATATGGACAAAGCCGCGCGCAACGGCATTCGTATCGCCGACCTGATGGATCCGGAGGAGTTCTCGGGGAAGGCACGCCGCCTGATCGCCGAGAAGAATCAGATGATCGTTCAGGTATACGGGGGAGAGCCGCTCGACGCCGACCGGATCGTGGAAGAGTACTTGACGCTCGCCGAGAAGCTCCGTCCGTTCGTCACCGACACGTCGGTCGTGCTGAACGATGCCATCGACGAGGGCCGGAAGGTGCTGTTCGAAGGCGCTCAAGGCGTCATGCTGGACATCGACCAAGGCACGTACCCGTTCGTGACCAGCTCCAACCCTTCGGCGGGCGGCGTCTGTATCGGCTCCGGCGTCGGTCCGTCCAAGATCAAGCAGGTCATCGGCGTGGCGAAGGCTTACACGACCCGCGTCGGCGACGGCCCGTTCCCGACCGAGCTGCACGACGAGCTGGGCCAATGGATTCGCGACAAAGGCCATGAGTACGGCACCGTGACGGGACGCCCGCGCCGCGTCGGCTGGTTCGACACGGTCGTCGTCCGCCATGCGCGCCGCGTCAGCGGCATCACCGGTCTGTCGCTGAACTCGCTTGACGTGCTGAGCGGGCTGGACACGGTCAAGATCTGCACATCCTATCGGTGCCGCGGCGAGATCATCCGCCATTATCCGGCGAACCTGAAGACGCTGGCCGATTGCGAAGCCGTGTACGAGGAGCTGCCGGGCTGGAGCGAGGACATCTCGAACGCGAAGACTCTCGAAGATTTGCCGGAGAACACCCGCCGCTATGTCGAGCGCGTGTCCGAGCTGACCGGCATTCCGATCGCCATCTTCTCCGTCGGCCGCAATCGCGAGCAGACGAACCAAGTGGCTCCGATCTACGAATAATTTCTCATCGGCACGCAAGCCGCTCCGGATATCCGGGGCGGTTTTCGTATTATTAGGTCA
>NZ_JACJVO010000054.1 GCF_014212055.1 Cohnella zeiphila
CGCGCGGTAACCCGCGCTGCGGTACTGCTCCACCGCTCGGCGCATTTCGTCCGGCGTGTCGCGGAACAGCGTAGATGCGTACGCTTTGATCTTTTCGTGCTTGCGCGCGCCAAGCATGACGCCGACGGGCTGGCCGGCCGCCTTGCCGATAATGTCCCAGATCGCGATGTCGATCGCGCTCATGGCGTGCATCGCGGCCCCTCGCCGTCCGTGATAGAAGGAAGAACGGTACATTCGGGCCCATATTTTCTCGTATTCGAACGGATTCTCGCCGATCGCGGCGTATTTCAGTCCTTCGCAAAAACCGGGCAAGTAGCGGGGAGCGTCCAGCAGCGCCTTCACGATATGGGGATGCGAATCGCAATCGGCATACCCGGTAATTCCTTCGTCGGTAAGCACGCGAACGATGCAGGCGTATTTCGGTCCGCGCGAATCGCCCGCTTCCGCTTGAATTCCATATTCGTACGGACTTTCCAAGATGGACAGATCGATGCCGGTTATTCTCATTCGTTACTCCTCCCGAGGTTCCGACGGACCGGTCCGATACACGAACCGGCCGGGCTGTTCCGCGGTCGGCAGCACCCGGCGGGCAAGCCCGCGATACCAGGCTTCCACCTTGGCGAAGCCTTCGGCATAGACGCTTCCCGCCTGATAGCCGCGGAATTTGGCCACCGTCCGCACGACGTCGCGCAGATCGACGTCGAGCAGCTGGCCGAAGATGCGAAGCTGGCTGGCATGCTTGCCGAGCGCCTCCAGCTTTTTTTCCATGGCTCCCGTAATGTCGACGAATTCGGTAGGGCGGAACTCGACGCCCCCGAAATTGTCCATGTGGTAGAGCGTCGCTTGGCGATCCATGGCGGCGTGAGCCGTCTTCACGCCGGCGATGCCCGCCAGCGGAAGCGCATCCCAAACCAATTGCCCGGCGTATCGGTGATCCGGGTGGTAATCGGAAGGGCCATGGGTGATTACGACGTCGGGATTCGCCTGCCGGATCGCGTCCGTAACCGCCAGCCGTGCCTTCAGCGACGGGATCAGATACTCGTCCTCATAGCCCATCCAGATCGGAACTGCGCCGATGACGGCGCAGGACGCCCGGAACTCCGCCTCCCGAATCCGCGCCAGCTCGGCCGGCTCTACGTCAAAATTGCCTTTGTCCCCGTTCGTGACGACGGCCGCGAACACTTGGTGCCCCTGCTCTGCATAAAGAGCCAGCGTGCCGAAGCACTGCAGCTCCAGATCGTCCGGATGGGCCCCCACCGCCAGCACGTTCATTCGTATTTCCTCCTTCCGACATTCGCATTTCCGCTCCGGGTTATCCCCTTACAGTACGCCGTACTTCGCGAAGACTTCGCGCAGCAGTTTGCCTGCAAGCAGCTCCGTGCGCGTGTTGTTCTCCCGCTCCGCTTTCTCGAGCGCCAGCATGACCGTCTGCTCGAACGCGGTCGCCGGGATGACCGCTACACCGTCGCAATCGGCGAAGACGACGTCTCCCGGCGCTACCGCCACGCCCCCCGCTTCGATCGGGCAGTCGTAATCGACGACCATCCCCCGCCCGCGCGAATCGACCGGCTTGACGCCTGCAGCGTATACCGGAAATCCGAGCTCGGCGATCTTCTTCGTATCGCGGACCAGCCCGTCGACGATGGCACCGATCGCTCCCCGCATCTTGGACGCGGTCGACAGCAGCTCGCCCCAAATGCCGTTGCGGACGGACCCGTTCGTGGACGCGACGACCAGTTCGTCCGGACGGATGCTGTCGATCGCCTGAATCTCCAGGAGGTACGGGTTGTCGTTCACATAGTACACGTCTGCGGCCAGGATCGTCTTCGCCCTCCCGACGACATTGTCCGCGACGGCAGGCGCGAGCGGCCGCACATTTTCGCGCATCGCCTGGTTGCGGTACCCCAATTCGTCGAGCGTATCGCAGATGACGCCCGTATACAGCTTCTCTCTCATGAGCCGGAACAGCTCGCGATCCGTTGCCTTCATTCCGGAATCCCCTCCCGACTAAAAAGTATGTTTGCGGGCAAATTCGGCGTTTTGCCGGAAGCATTCTTCCATCACGGCGATCTGCAGGCGAACTTCCTCCGGCGTGATCTCGGGCGGCTCGCCTCCCGTCAGCGTCCGGTGCAGCATGCCGTAGTATTGGAGCGCCATCGCGCCGTACACGTCCCGGGCCGCTTCCTCCGGCGCTTCCCACCGCTCTTCGTGCCAGTCGAGCTGCTCGCGGCAGAAGGCGGGATNNTGATTGTCGTGGAGATCAGCTCGCGCTCGGGAGCTTCTTCCGGCTTGAAATACTTCCAGTCGACGCTCGTGAACGTCGCCTTGATGCCGCCGCGCGTGCCCTGTACGCGGTAGGTCTCGCCGGGATAGGCGCAGCACGAGGAGATCTCCACTTCGACGAGCGGCCGATCCGGCCCCGTTAAAGCGATCTTCACGTAATCTTCCGCATCTCCGAACGAATTCGCCCGGTCCATCGTCGCGCGCACCTCCGGCATCCGGTCCGGCCCGAACAACTGCAGCGCCTGATCCAGCGGATGCGGACCGGTATTGAGCAGGTTGCCGCCGCCCCGTTCCTGCATCGTCTGCCAATCCCAACGCCGGGCGAACTGATTGTAGGCGATGCCTGCTTGAACGACGCGGCCGATCGCCCCGGAGCGAATGATGTCCCGGATCTTCTCGAACGCCGGCATATACCGGGACTGCTGAAAAATCGCGAGCGTTTTGCCTTTCTCCCGCGCCTTCCCGATCAGCCGGTCGACGTCGATCGTCCGGCGGGCAAGCGGCTTCTCGCACAACGCGTGTATGCCGGCCTCCAGGATTTCGAGGGTCACCGGCACGTGCAGGTGGCTCGGCGTCGCGTTGACGACCAGATCCAGATCTTCCCGCCGCAGCATGTCGCCGTAGTCGGCGTACGTCTCGCAGCCGAACTCCGCTTCGGCTCGAAGTCTGCGTTCCTCCAGGGCGTCGCTAACCGCCACGATCCGGTACCGGTCCGGCAGCTTGTGAAGGGCGCTTGCGTGAATGTCGTGGCCGCTGTTTCCCTGTCCGATGATGCCCGTTCGAACGATGCTCATCGTGCGTTCACCCGCCTTGTCTCCGATCGGATAAAGTCGAGATAAGCCGGCAGGGCGACCTCCGGCTCGGCAAGCTGCGGAACCCATTTTTTCTCCCATTCGAAGGAGAGCCAGCCGTCGTACCCCGCTTCCGCGAGCAGGCCGAGGCAATCCCCGATCGGCAGATCGCCTTCGCCCGGCAGCGTGAGCTTCCCGTCCGCCCCTGCGCCCAACGAATCCTTGATATGCGTATGTTTAATGTAAGGAGCCAGCTTCGCGAACGTCTCTTGAACGCTCTCTCCCGCATGCTTGCACGGATTGTCGATATCCCATAAAATGCCGACCGCCGAGCTGCGGGTCTGGGCCATGACGGCCAGCATCCGCTCGGATGCGGAGAAGC
>NZ_JACJVO010000055.1 GCF_014212055.1 Cohnella zeiphila
TTTCTTCCAGCAGTACATATCGCAGCACGTGCAACGCCGTTTTGGAATACATATCTCGAAACACGCTTTCGAATGCCGGGCAGACTTGATCCAGCAACGCCCTTGCGTTCAGCTTCGTCTGCACGAATTGAGACGTCATAAACTCATGCTGCCTTGTTAGGTGCTGAATCTCCGTCATTTGACTCGCCCAACTGCGGTGCGGCTTTACGTCGCCACGGAAATACATTTCGGCTAAGTGTGAGGCGTCTGCCGCGTCCGTTTTTAATTTGCGTAGCTGCGCGCTTTTTGAACGCTTAGATAGGAGCGGATTCACGATGTAATGCACGATCCCCGCGCGCTCCAAGAACGCTACGACAGCACGGTGATAATGCCCTGTCGCTTCTAAAACAACGACCGGCCTCATTCCCGTTCGCTCTTCCAATTGGCCAATGACATCCCCAAGTCGTCTGAACCCATCTTCGTTATGCTTCATTGTTTCAGGCTTTCCTAACGGCTCTTGACGTCTCATGAACGCTTGAAACACACTTGCTCCTTTTGCCACGTCCAATCCGATAACCGGTTCCATGTCAACTCCTCCTGATGTGATATTAACCGGCAATCCCACGATGGTTCCAAACCCATAGCTTCGCTTGTGATACGAGGTCGATGCCCCAACCAGCTCAAACATGGTCATTGGAAGTAGTGGGAGAACAGTTTTTGCTGCGGAGTCCATGCTCCAAAGCCACCCGCGTTCTCCCGGCTACCGCCATCATAGAACGCCTATAAAAATAGGCCAACCAGAAATCTCTGGTTGACCTAATAATACGAAA
>NZ_JACJVO010000056.1 GCF_014212055.1 Cohnella zeiphila
CCCACGATGACTCCAATCCCATAGCTTCGCTTGTGATACGAGGTCGATGCCTCTACCAGCTCAAACATGGTCATTGGGGGTAGTGGGAGAACAGTTTTTTTGACGGGTTCTTTGACCCTGAGCCACCCACGTTCTCCCGGCTACCGCCATCTTAGAACAGCCATAAAAATAGGCCAACCAGAAATCTCTGGCTGACCTAATAATACGAAAGAACACCCTTGGCAGGATGTTCTTGGGAAAACACGCGATCGAACCGCGCGCCGATTAATCGTCGTTCAGGTGGGCGGTGCAGTTGTGAAGGATCGGCACCCAGCCGTCGCCTTCCCGGTCGAGAATCGTCAGCGACAGATTGGCGATGTGCAGATCGTCCAGTCCGGTCCTTAGCGCTTGCAGCACCTGCGCCAGGAAGCTGCCGTGCGTGACGACGAGCCAACTCTCGCCGGCATGCCGGGCCGAGAAATGTTCCACGAACGCGAGCCCGCGCGCCCGAACCTGCTCATCGGTCTCCTGGCCGGGGACGTTGCCGCGCCATTTCTCGCCCCAGCGGGCGATCCGCTCCTCTTCCGTCGTTCCTTCGGCCTCGCCGAAGCTCCGCTCCCGCAGCCGGGCGTCCTTCAGCAGCGGAAGGCCCAAGCGATCGGCCAGAATCTGTCCGGTCTTCGCCGCGCGCTGCAGGTCGCTGCTGACGACGCCGTCCCATATCCAGCTCTCGTGCGCCAGCCGATGAGCCAGCCGCTGCGCCTGCATCTCGCCTTCGGCGCTCAGCGGAATGTCGGTCGCCCCCTGGATTTTGCCGGCTTTGTTCCAGGAAGTGACGCCATGGCGGATCCAGCCCATTCTCATCGCCCGGCTCATGCGCGCACCCGCGTAAACCAGTTGAGGATCAGCAGCGTCATGACGACGCCGACCAGCGAGAAGGCGACCCAGTACTCGGGCATGGCCGGCGAGACGTGAAGCACGATCGGATCGCTCAGGCTGGCCACCGGAACGTCGACGAAGACGGAGCTCTTCACATGGCTTCCGGCTTCATAAGCGTCGGCCGTCTCCATGACGCCCGTTACCGGCGCGGTACTGGCATGGAACCGCTCATAGAGCGTGTACATGAAGCCAACCAGGAACAGGGCGGTGAGCGAAGCCAGCAGCCCCCCGATTTTCAGGCGGAAACCGCGGCTGAACGAATACGAATGGCGCAGGGCGGGCATGAACCAGCGCTCTTCGGCGTAAATCCGGTTCATGACATTCTGATTGAGCTCGGCCGCCGTCGCATCGTCGCCGTAAAGCTCGTCGTCGAACTGCATGTCGCGGATGAGATTCGAGCTCTCTTCCCACAACCGGAACTCCGCCGCGCAGTCCGGACATTCGGCCAAATGCGCTTCCACCGTCAGCCGCTCGGCGCTGTCCGCCGTTCCGTCCCAGTAATCGATAAACCGCTCCTGAATAAGGCCGCAGTCGCTTTTCACCGATATTTCATCTCCTCGTACTCCTGCAAGTAAGCCGGCTCGGCGATATAAGATTCCATCTGCGCCTTGACGCTGGCGCGCGCTCGAAACAGCAGGGACTTAACGGCGCTGACCGTCTGTCCGAGAATGCTGGCGATCTCCTGATAGTCCAATCCGTCGTATTCTCGCAATATCAACGCGGACCTCTGCTTCTCCGGCAAGTTGTTGATCGCCTCCCGCACCATCGTCACCTTCTCGTTGCGCAGCAGCATCTGTTCGGGGGCCGCATCCATGGGAGCGGCGGGTATGTACGACGAATCGTCAAGCGAGAGATGGGCCGCCTTGTGCTTGCGCAGCTCGCTCAGCACCGTGTTGCGGGCGATCGTATACAGCCAGGTGGAGAAGGAAGCGTCGACTTCCCGGAACGAATTCAGACTTCGGTATGCCTTGTAGAACGTCTCGGAGCATAGATCTTCGGCCATCAGTTCAAGCCGGGCGCTGCGAAGCATCTGATATATGAAAGACAGAATCTTCTTCTGATATCTTGCCATTAAAGTTGAATATAATTCGACGTTGCCGTCCTTGATTTCCCGAATCAATTGAGAATCGGTCATGAATGTTCTCGATCCTCCCCCCGCACCAGGGCGATCGTTCAAGGCCGCGATACCTGTTATACCGGCCAAAAACGAAAAAGTTGCGCGAACAAGCGCGCATTCTTTGAAAAAGTCCAGTATTTTACATACTTATCGTTATTGTAACATAAGCACTGGAGGGTAAAGCTTAAATTATTTTAAAATTAAAGCAGGCAATGTTCTCCAGCCGCGCTCCGCTCTTAACTGTATATGCAGGTTGGGAATATCCGAATTCTGGTTTTGTTCCCAAGAAAACGCTCGCATTTTTTTGAAAGCGCTTATTGACAGAATGGAAACGGATACAATATAATAAAAGCACAGTATGGTTTCTCTCCACTCCTATCCAATACTTGCACACTGTGCGCCCACCCGGTTTCGGGTGGTTTTTTTTTTGCCTCGGGGCGTCCCTTCGAAAAGAAAAAGCCGGACGGGGAAGCGAAACGCCTCCCGCCCGGTCCGGCTGCAACGCGCTTTCCGTTAAAAATAAACCTCGTACCCCAGAGAAGGAATGAGCGCCACGGCCCGCTCCAGATCGGCCGCTTCCCGGAACGACAGCCGCAGCACCCCCGGCACGTCCTCGCGGCTCTCGATAATGTGCAGGTTGCTCAGGTTGATGCACGCCTGGCCGAGCTCGGTCGCGATCCGGCCGATGACGCCCGGCTGGTCCGGCACGTTCACGTAGCATTCGTGCAGCGACGTAATCATGCCTTTGCGCCGTTCCGGCAGCTGGCTGCGGAATTCCCCCGCCGCGCGGAACCGTTCGGCGATGCCTTCGCCGTCTTCCGCCTCGAGCAGCCTCCGGAACCCGTCGATCTCCCGCTGCCAGTCGTCCAGCAGACCGAGCAGAACGCCGCGGTTATTGGTCAGAATATCCCGCCAAACTATCGGATCTCCGGAGGCGATCCGGGTAATGTCGCGGAAACCGCCGGCCGCCAGCCGCCGGTACAGGTCGTTCGCCTCGTTGTAGGAAGCGACCTGATTGACGAGCGCGACCGCGATGATGTGCGGCAGATGGCTGATCGCGCCGACGATGGCGTCGTGCGAATCCGCGTCGATCGCGACGACTTTGGCGCGCGTCCACTGCAGGAGCTCCCGAAGCGACTCGATCGCTTCCGGGGACGTCGAGGCGGTCGGCGTCAGCACGTAGTAAGCGTTCTCGAACAGATCCGCTTTTGCCGCCTCCGCTCCCGACCGCTCCGACCCGGCCATCGGATGTCCGCCGATGAACGTCGCGCCCTGGAGCCGCAGCCGCTCCGCATGGGCCACGACCGACGCCTTCGTGCTGCCGACGTCGGTGATAATGCAGCCGGGCTTCAGCGGAAGGCTCGCCAGGCGATCGATATAATCGTTCAATAGGCTCACCGGCACGCAGACGAAAAGAAAATCGGCGTCCAAGGCGGCTTCTTCCAGCGAAGTCGTCGCTTCGTCCACGATTCCGAGCGCCACGTACTTCTCCGCCGACTTCGGATTGACGGAGTGGCCGACGATCCGGTAGCCCGGTTTCCCCTTCCAGCAGAGCGCGAGCGAGCCGCCGATCAGGCCGGCGCCGAAGATCGCGATCTTCTTGACCGGCTGACTTTGTACCGTACTTATGTCCGAGCGGCTAAAACCGCTGATGTCCGTTCCCATCCGCTACACCCGGGCGGCAAGCTCTTGAAGGACGGCCTCCAGAGCGGCGATGACCTTGGCGTTCTGCTCCGCGCTGCCGACCGTGATGCGGACGGAAGTCGGATAATGTTTGTGCCCCGCCCTGACGATGACGCCCTTGCGCAGCAGCGCGTCGAACACTTCGCCGGCCGGACGCTTGACGTCGACCATGATAAAATTGCCGTATGCCGGGAAATAAGACAGTCCCAAACGGTCGAACTCGCCCTGCAGGAAGGAGATTCCTTCCTTGTTCGCCTTGCGGCAGCGCTCGATGAATTCGTTGTCCTGAAGCGAGGCCAGCGCGGCCGCCTGGCCGAACCGGGACGTGTTGAACGGTTCGCGCACTTGATTGATCGAGCGGATCAGCTCCGCGCGCCCGATGCCGTAGCCGATGCGCAGGGATGCGAGGCCGTAGATTTTGGAGAAGGTGCGCAGCAGCACCAGGTTCGGATATTTGCGCAGCAGCGCCAGTCCGTCCGGGAACGAAGGATCGTCGATATACTCGCAATAAGCCTCGTCCAATACGACCATAACGCTGGACGGCACCTTCGACAGAAACCATTCGACTTCGTCGTGGGTGACGATCGTGCCGGTCGGGTTGTTCGGGTTGCAGATCCAGACGATCTTCGTCTTCGGACCGACCTTGTCGAGCATCCCTTTCAAGTCGTGCGTCCCTTGAACGAGCGGCACTTCGATGACGACGCCGTTCTCGATCTCGATGTTGTGGCGGTATTGCGGGAACGTCTGGTCCGCCGTGATATTCTCGTCTCCCGGCAGCAGGAACGCGCGCGCGATCATCAGAATGACCTCGTCGGATCCGGCTCCGAAAATAATCTGGTCGGGATTGACGCCATGCCGCTTCGCCAGCGCCTCCGTCAGCTCGACGGCCGCTCCGTCCGGGTAGATGCTCACGTTTTCGACCTCGCGCTTGATCGCTTCGACCGCCTTCGGCGAGCACCCGAACGGATTCTCGTTCGAAGCCAGCTTGATCACCTCGGTCAGCCCGAGCTCGCGTTTTACTTCTTCGATGGGTTTGCCCGGCTGGTAGACCGGCAGGTGGACGATATTCGGTTTCGGTTGCATCGGATAACCTCCTGTAAGGCCGTTGCGTTTGATGGGGACAACGAAAACGGAGCGTTTCCGCTCCGCAGATAGCAAGCTGTATTCTATTGTGACATATGGACGGGCGGCTGTACAGATGGTTTGTTTCAATCCACGCTCCCGTGCGAGGAGCGGATTAACGCCCCTTTAGCGGGACGCAGCGGCGCGCGGCTTCAAGCCGGCAATGAACGATTGCACCGCGTCGATGCCGGCCTTGCGGCTCTCGGCGCCTTCCTCGGTCAGCTGCGGCAGCACCTCCTCGACTTTGCGCACGATGGCGCTGCCGACGATGACCCCGTCGCACTGCCGAGCGAAGCGTTCCGCCTGCTCGCGGCTCGAGATGCCGAAGCCGATGCAGATCGGCACCGGCGAAGCTTTGCGGACGGTGGCGAGAAACGCATCGATGCCGGCGTGGAAGTCCGACCGGACGCCGGTCACGCCGAGCGACGAGACGCAATAGACGAAGCCGCGCGCCTGCGACGCGATCCGTTCGACCCGAGCGTCGGACGTCGGCGCCACCAGCGGAATCAGATGAATGCCGGTTCGCTCCGCGACGGCGCGGACCTCGCCGTCTTCTTCGAGCGGCAGGTCGGGAATAATGACGCCGCTGAAGCCGTGCTCCTGCAGCAAGGAAAAGAACTGCTCCAGTCCGAGCTGCAGCGCCGGATTGAAGTAAGTAAACAGGATAAAGGGCATTTTGACGCCCAGCTTGCGGGCTTCCGTCGCCACCTGCATGCAGTCGGTCAGCGAAATCCGGTTTTTCAGCGCGCGCTCCGAAGCGCGCTGGATGACCGGACCGTCGGCGAGCGGATCCGAATACGGCACGCCAAGCTCGATCATGTGCGCGCCGGCCGCTTCGGCCGCCCGCACCAGCTCGACCGAAGCGGCGAGATCGGGGTCGCCCATCGTCAGAAACGGAATGAGCGCCGTCTCTCCCTTCGCTTTCAGCTCGGCGAAGACGGTGTCGATCGCGTTTGCGCTCATCGCGTTTCACCTCCCGTGATATAAGGCATGATCGCCTCGACGTCCTTGTCGCCGCGGCCCGACAGGCTGACGACGATAATCGCGTCCTTCGGCAGCGTCGGCGCCAGCTTCATCGTCTGCGCGACCGCGTGCGACGACTCCAGCGCCGGGATGATGCCCTCCTGGCGAGACAGCAGCTGCAGCGCCTCCAGCGCTTCCGCGTCGGTGATCGGCACGTACTCCGCGCGCTTGCTGTCCTTCAAGTAGGCGTGCTCCGGCCCGATGCCCGGATAGTCAAGCCCCGCCGAGATCGAGTGGGCTTCCTGCACCTGCCCGCCTTCGTCCTGCAGCACGTAGCTCATCGACCCTTGGAAAACGCCCGGACGCCCTTTCGTCATCGTAGCCGCATGCTTGTCGGTGTCGACCCCGCGTCCGGCCGCTTCGACGCCGACGAGCCGCACCGATTCGTCTCCGACGAACTGATGAAAAATGCCCATCGCGTTGCTGCCGCCGCCGACCGCGGCGACGATCACGTCGGGCAGACGTCCTTCCGATTGCAAAATCTGCTCCCGCGCCTCGACGCCGATGATCCGCTGGAAGTCTCGCACGACCATCGGATACGGATGCGGGCCGGTCACGGACCCGAGAATATAGTAAGTATCGTCCACATGGCTGACCCAGTAGCGCAGCGTCTCGTTGCACGCATCCTTCAGCGTCCGCGTTCCGGACAGCACCGGCACCACTTCGGAACCGAGCAGCTTCATGCGGAACACGTTCAGCTGCTGGCGCTTCGTGTCCTCCTCGCCCATGAACACCTTGCACTCCATGCCGAGCAGAGCCGCGACGGTCGCGGTCGCCACCCCGTGCTGGCCCGCTCCGGTCTCGGCGATGACTTTCTTTTTGCCCATCCGCTTGGCGAGCAGCGCCTGGCCGAGCGCGTTGTTGATTTTGTGCGAGCCGGTGTGGTTCAAGTCTTCCCGCTTCAGATAGATTTTCGCCCCGCCCAGATGCTTGGTCAGCCGCTCCGCGTAGTAGAGCGGCGAAGGGCGTCCGGCGTACTGCATCAGCAGATACCGAAGCTCCTCCTGAAAGTCCGCGTCGTTCTTATATCGGTTATACGCCTCTTCCAGCTCGAACAGCGCGTTCATGAGCGTCTCCGGAACGTAGCGCCCCCCGAACGGGCCGAAGCGTCCGTCCAGATCCGGTACTTGAATCGTCATCCTCGTTTCACCCTTTCTGCGAATGCGGCGATTTTGCCGATGTCCTTGACTCCGTCCGTCTCCACGCCGCTGGAGATGTCCACGCCGTCCGGCTCATAGCGGGACAGAAGCTCGTCCACGTTTTCCGGGTTTAGCCCCCCAGCCACGAACAGCTTGAACCCCAGTCGGTGCGCGCGCTCCAGGTAAGAGGGAATCCGCTCCCACCGGAAAGTGCGGCCCGTGCCGCCTCCCGCCGTATCCAGCAGCACGGCCGATACCGCGCCCTTGTACGCTTCGAGCCGCCCGGGTCCGCGAACCGTCCCGCTCTCTTCCGCCTCTTCCTCGTCGACGGACAATGCGCGCCAAACTTCCACGCCGAACCGGCTGCCGACCTCCCGGCAGAAGTCCGGCGTCTCGTCGCCGTGAAGCTGAACGACGTCCAGCTTCGCCGCGGCCACGGCATCCGCCAGTTCCTCCATCGTCGGGTTGACGAACACCCCGACCGTCAGCGGCGCCGCGCCCCCGGCCATCGCCGAACGCCCGACCGCTTCCCGCAGCCGGGCCGCCTGTTCCGCCGTGACCTGCCGGCGGCTCTTCGCGAAGACGAAGCCGACGTAGTGGACCGGCAAGCCGTTCATGTCCGCGACGGTAGCTTCTTCGCGAATGCCGCAAATCTTCACCAGCGGCCGAGCGCCGACCTCCATCGCGGTCATGGCCGGTCGCCTTCCTTCGATGCCGGCCCGAGCAGCTCGTTCACCGCTTCCTCCACATTATCCTGGCGCATGAACCGTTCCCCGACGAGCACCGCCTTGGCGCCGGCCCGGCGCACGAAGCCGATGTCGTCCGGCGTGGAGATCGCGCTCTCGCTGATCGCGGTCACGCCGGACGGCATCAGCCCGATCAGCTCCTCCGTCGTCTTGAGATCGGTCGTGAACGTATGCAAGTCGCGGTTGTTCACCCCGATCAGCGACGCTTGCCCGAGCTCCAGGACGGTCTCCAGCTCCTCGCGGTTATGCACTTCGACGAGCGCATCGAGACCGAGCGAACGCGCGAGGTCGTGGAACGAGCGCAGCTGCTCCTTCGTCAGGATCGCCGCGATCAGCAGCACCGCGTCGGCGCCGATCAGACGGGCCTCGTAGATCTGCCGTTCGTCGATCGTGAAGTCCTTGCGCAGCAGCGGAACGTTCACCGACGCCCGCACGCGGGTCAAATAGTCGTTGCTTCCTTGAAAATAGTCCCGGTCCGTCAGCACCGAAATGCAATCGGTGCCGGCCCGTTCATACGCCTCCGCCAAAGCGACCGGTTCGAAATCCGGCCGGATGAGGCCCTTGGACGGGCTCGCCTTCTTCACTTCCGCGATCAGGCCGACCGGCCGCTTGCGCTTGCCTTCCTTCAGGGCGGCTTCAAAGCCGCGGCACGGAGGCATGACGGAGATCGTCCGCTCCGCGTCGGCGATGACGAGCGTTTCGGCGAGACGCTCCGCTTCCTGCCGCTTGGTGGCCACTATCCGATCAAGAAACATAGCTCACTTCTCCCGTCGTCGCAATCCATTGCTGCAGTTTGTCCAGCGCCTTGCCCGAATCGATCGTCAGGGCCGCGACCCGCACCCCGTCCGCCAGCGAATCCGCCCGGCCGGCGACGTAGATGCACGCGCCCGCGTTGGCCAGCACGACGTCGCGGTAGGCGCTTCGCTCGCCGGCCAGCACGCGGCGAATGATCGCGGCGTTTACCGCCGCGTCTCCGCCTTTGACTTCGCCTAGGGGGACCGTATCCAGGCCGATCTCCTCCGGCGAAATATCGTAAGTCGTCACTTCTCCGTTCCTCAGCTCGGAGATGCGCGTCGGCGCGGAGATGCTGATCTCGTCCAGCCCGTCGTGGCTGCCGACGACCATCGCCCGCTTCAGGCCGAGCCGCTTCAGCACGTTCGCGACCGTCTCCGTGCGGGACCGGTCGTACAACCCCATGAGCTGGCGGTCGGCGTTCGCCGGGTTGGCCAGCGGCCCGAGCATGTTGAAGATCGTCCGCACGCCCAGCTCGCGGCGGGGAACGGCCGCATGCTTCAGGGCCGGATGGTACAGCTGCGCGAACATGAAGCAGATGCCGGTGCGTTCCAGGCATTCGGCCGCCTGCTCCGCCGTCAGCCCGATGTTGACCCCGAGCGCCTCGAGCACGTCGGCGCTGCCGGCTTTGCCCGACATCGCGCGGTTGCCGTGCTTGGCGACGCGGGCGCCCGCGGCGGCCGCGATGATCGCCGAGGACGTCGAAATGTTGAATTTATGAATGCCGGAACCGCCCGTTCCGCACGTATCGAGCAAGTCCTCGCGCTCCGTGCTCACCCGGTCCGAGAACGACCGCATCGCTTCCGCGAAGCCGGTAATCTCGTCCACCGACTCGCCCTTCATCCGCAGCGCGACGACCACTCCGGCGATTTGCGACGGCGTCGCCTCTCCTTTCATGATAAGGCTCATCACGCCGCGAGCTTCCTCCAGCGTCAAGTCGCCGCCCCCGGTCAGCCTCGCCAGCGCCTGCGGCATCGTCAACATCGCGTCCCCGCTCATCGTCTCTCCTCCTTCAGGCATAGTCCAGATTCGTCCGGCGGTCGCCGGCCAGCGCCAGCTTCGCGTCGCCGCGCGCCGGGAAAGCCGCTTCGGCCGCGCGAATCGCCTTGAGCAGCGCCTTCGCCTTGTTGACCGTCTCCTCGTATTCCTTCTCGGGGACGGAATCCGCGACGACGCCCGCTCCCGCCTGCACGTAGGCTTTGCCGTTCTTGAAGATGATCGTGCGGATCGTGATGCACGTGTCGAGGTTGCCGTTGAAGCCGAGATAGCCGATCGCGCCCGCATAAGCGCCGCGCGCCTCGTTCTCCAGCTCGGAGATGATCTCCATCGCCCGCAGCTTCGGCGCTCCGGATACCGTTCCGGCCGGCAGGCACGACAGGAAGGCGTCGAAGAAATCTTTGTCCTCCCGCAGTTTGCCCGTGACGTTGGAAACGATATGCATCACGTGGGAGTAACGCTCGATCTCCATGTACGTGTCGCACTTGACCGATCCGAACGCCGCTACCCGGCCCAGGTCGTTGCGGCCCAGATCGACGAGCATGACGTGCTCCGCCCGTTCCTTCTCGTCGGCGAGAAGCTCCCGCTCCAGCTCCGCGTCTTCCTCCGGCGTCTTGCCGCGGGGACGGGTGCCGGCGATCGGCCGCGTCTCGACGCGGTCGCCGTCGACCTTGACGAGCAGCTCCGGCGAAGTGCCGACGATGACCTCTTCGTCCAGCTTCAGCACGTACATGTACGGAGACGGGTTCATCGTCCGCAGCACCCGGTACACCTGAAGCGGATCGACTTCGGTCTCGATATGGAAGCGCTGGGACAGCACCACCTGGAAAATGTCGCCGGCGCGAATATACTCCTTCGCCTGTTCGACGTTGCGGATAAACTGTTCGCGGGTGACGTTGGAGCGGATGTCGCCCAGATCCGGATCGGCCGGCGGCGCTCCTGCCGCCGCCGTATTCGGCGATGGGCCGCGCAGGCGGCGAATGTCGGCTTCGATACCTTCGCACGCCTTCTCGTAAGCCGCTTCGATGTCCGCGGCCGTTCCGCCCTCCGGCACGTGCACGTTGCCGATGACGAGCACCTGCTGCTTCAAGTGGTCGAAGACGATGACCCGGTCGCAGAACATGAACTGCATGTCGTCCATGACCAGATCGTCGACCGAATGCGGAGGCAGCTTGCGCTCATAGTACTGGAGCAGGTCGTAGCCGAAAAAGCCGATCGCGCCTCCGGTGAACGGAGGCAGCTCCTCCAGCGCGGGGCTGCGATAGCTTCGCAGCCGCTCCCGCAGAAGCTTCAGCGGCTCGTTCGTCGCGAACGACGTCTTGCGTCCCCCTTCCTCCAGCGTCACCTTGTTTTTTTTCAACCGCAGAACGAGAAAAGGGTCGGTGCCGATAAACGAGTATCGCGCCCATTTGATGCCGCCCTCCACGCTCTCCAGCAAAAAGGCTCTGCGGTCCCGGCTGAGCTGCCGAAACACCCGTATCGGGGTTTCGGTGTCGGCCAGCAGCTTGCGGACCACGGGAATGACATTGTATCGCTCGGACAAACGAATCACTTGCCGAAGCTCCTGCTCGCGCTGTTCCATTGTTCCTTCTCTCTCCTCTCCAAGCCGCACCGGGATGCGGGCTTGCCGGTCATCGATCGCTCGATTTTCCATGCCGAATCAAATGCGAGCGGGCTTTGGGTTGTCCGGTGAAGAATGGTAACTCGCCCAACAAAAAAGCACCTCCGCGGCAGCAGAGGTGCGCTCGATAGCAACGGTACGGACAGGCGTCACGCCTTCTCGGACTGGCAACCCCGCAGGGCCGCTCCGACAGGCCAGCCTTCCTGATGCCGACTCCCTCCACTGCAGCGCCCAAGGCGCTCCGAGGTCCGGCCGCTCCGCTCATCTCGTCTCTGCTCGCAAGACTTTCGCGTAAGTCGTCGTCCCTCCGGCCGACGGTTCCGCGCCAAGTCATGCCCTAACTATAGCACCGGCGGACGGCCGACGTCAACGGTTCTGCAGCAAATCCGGCCGCAGCACTTGAGCTCCGCCGAGATAGACGTGCCGCATTTCGTGCTGATTCAGATCGGTATTGACGAGCACCATAAACCGGATGCACCGTTCCAGGCTGCCCTCGACCGGGATCTCCACCGAGCACATGAGCGGCACGTACTCCCATCCGTCCAGCTCGCGAATCGCCTTGGCGGGAAACGCGGCGTCCAGATCTTGCGTGACCGTAATGTAAACGCAGGCGACGTCTTCGGCAGCGATGCCGTTGACTTCGACGATTCCTTTGACCAGTTCTTCCGCCGCATCCAATATCAACTTCGATTCGTTGGCCGCCACCGTAATGGCGCCCCGGATTCCTCTCACGCTCATGGCTAGCCGGTCTCTCCCTTCAATTGTTCCACGATGTCGCGAACCCACGCCGCCTGAACGTCGCCTCGGATCTCCACTTCCCCGATTCGCTTCGGCACGACGAACACCATCGCGCCTTCCGTGAACTTCTTGTCATGCTGCATCGCGCTCATGATCGCATCGGTATCGTAGCCGGCCGGAATGCGGACCGGCAATTCGAATTTGCGCAGCAGCCGTTCCGTCTCGGACGCGAGCTCCTCGCCGTAACCGAACTTGGCCGCCAGGCGCGCCGCGCCGACCATGCCGATCGAGATCGCTTCGCCGTGCAGCAGCTGGTTGTAGCTGCCGACCGCTTCGAGCGCGTGGCCGATCGTATGGCCGAGGTTCAGGATCGCGCGCAGGTCGTTCTCCCGCTCGTCCCGCGAGACGACGATCGACTTCACCCGGCAGCCTTCGTACAGCGCATGGCCGAGCGCCTCGTCGTCCAGCGCCAGCAGCTTGTCCGAGTTCCGGTCGCACCAGGACGTGAATTCGGCATCCCAGATCAGGCCGTGCTTGACGACTTCCGCGAACCCGGAACGGATCTCCCGAGGCGGCAGGCTCTTCAGCGTATTCAGATCGTACAGAACGAATTCCGGCTGATGGAACGCGCCGATGATATTCTTGGCCAGCTTGTGATTGACCGCCACCTTGCCGCCGACGCTGCTGTCGTGGGCCAGAATCGTCGTCGGCACCTGCACGAAGCGAACGCCGCGCATGTAAGCGGCGGCGACGAAGCCCGCCAGATCGCCGACGACGCCGCCTCCGAGGGCCACGACCGTGGAACGGCGGTCAAGCCCGGCTTCCAAGGCCTCCGTAATCAGGTCGTTGAACTGAGCCAGCGATTTGGACTGCTCTCCCGACGGCACGACCGCCGTCGCGACGGAATAGCCGGCGTCCTTCAGCGAGCGCTCGAGCTTGCCGGCGTACAGCCCGACGACCGATTCGTCCGCGACTAGCAAAATCGGCGACTTCTTCGGGAAGCCGCATTCCTCGAAAAGGCTTCCCGCGCGCTCCAGCAGACCGGTTCCGATTCGAATCGGGTAAGACCTCTCTCCCAGCTCTACCGTCAGCTCCCGAATCTCCGTCTCCCCGGCCATCAGTATTCCGCCACCTGTCTCAGGTAGTTGTCGTAATTCGCGCGAATCTCTTCCATCGAATCGCCGCCGAATTTCTCCAGGAACGCCTTCGCCACTTCCCAGGCGACGACGCTCTCCATGACGACGCTGGCCGCCGGCACCGCGCAGGCGTCCGACCGCTCGACCTGGGCCGCGAACGCCTCCTTCGTGTCGATATCGACGCTCTGAAGCGGCTTGTACAGCGTCGGAATCGGCTTCATGACGCCGCGGACGACGATCGGCATGCCGTTCGTCATGCCGCCCTCGAAACCGCCGAGCCGGTTGCTTGCACGGTGGTAGCCGCGCTCTTCCGAATACAGGATCTCGTCGTGCACTTGCGAGCCCGGGCGCTCCGCCGCCTCGAAGCCGATGCCGAACTCGACGCCTTTGAAAGCATTGATCGAGACGACCGCCTGCGCGATCCGTCCGTCCAGCTTGCGGTCCCATTGCACGTGGCTGCCGAGGCCGACCGGGACGCCGGCCACGATGCACTCGACGACGCCGCCGATCGAATCGCCGTCCGCCTTCGTCTGGTCGATCAGCGCGATCATCTTCGCTTCCGTCTCGGCGTCGGCGACGCGCACCGGCGATTCCTCGGTTCTGGCGATCAGCTCGTCCAGCGGCAGATCGGGCGTCTTTGCTACGATGCCGCCGATCGAGACGACGCGGCCGGCGACTTTGATGCCGAACGCTTCCAGCAATTGGCGGGCGATTGCGCCGACGGCGACCCGAACCGCCGTCTCGCGCGCGCTGGACCGCTCCAGCACGTTGCGCAGGTCCTTGAGATCGTATTTGAGGCCGCCGTTCAAATCGGCATGTCCCGGGCGGGGCCGATGAATCCGGCGCTTCGCCTCGTCGCCGCCTTCGATCGGCTCGACGTTCATGACGCTCGTCCAATGCTTCCAGTCGTTGTTCGCGACGACGAGCGCGACCGGCGCGCCGGTCGTCCGACCGTGCCGGACGCCGCCGAGAACTTGCGCGGTATCCTTCTCGATCTGCATCCGCCGTCCGCGGCCGTGGCCTTTCTGGCGGCGAAGCAGCTGGAAGTTCAGCGCTTCGAAATCGATCTCCAGGTTGCTGGGCAATCCTTCAATAATAGCGGTAAGCTGCGGTCCATGCGTTTCCCCCGCGGTCAAATAACGTAAACTCAAGTGTTAGTCCTCCCTGCGACGCTTTATTGCTTCAACCCGATAACGTCTTTGCTCATTATAGCTCAGGCCCGAAGATTTTGACAAGAAAACAGCCCGTCACGAACGGACGGACTGTTTCGGTGCGACGGGCGGATGGTCGGGCAGCGTCTCCCGCACGAGGCCGAGCAAATCCACGCTGTCGAGACCGAGGATTTGCGCGCATTCCTGCGAGGAGATCAGCCCGCGGCGGTAAGCGGCGATCACTTTGCGCTTGTCCATGGGTGCCTCCGGTAGGAAGATGGGTATTCTTAGTATCGCGCTGCGCGCTTATCCTCATACCGTGCGCCGGTAGAAAAACGTATCCGCCGTCTCAAGCCCGTATTGCGCCGGCGTGAAAATCTGTTCCGTGCTGCCGACGAAGAGCAATCCCCCCGCTTTCAGCGCGTTCGCGAAACGGCCGTACAGCCCCCTCTTCGCCTCTTCGGTAAAATAAATCATCACGTTGCGGCAGACGATCAGGTCGAATCGCTCTCCGAACGGGTCGAGCAGCAAGTTGTGTTTCCGGAACTTCACCGCCTTCTTCAACCGGTCGGAGACGCAGTAGGCCCCGTCCTTTTCCTGAAAGTAGCCTTTCACGAACTCCTTCGGCACTTCCCGGAGGGAACGTTCCAGGTAGACACCCTCCCTCGCCTTGGCCAGGACGCCTTCGTCGATGTCCGTCGCCAGGATCGATGCCGCGTCCAGCGCGCCCAGCTTGTCCAGAATCATCGCCAGCGTGTAGGGCTCCTCGCCCGTCGAGCAAGCGGCGCTCCAGATGTTCAGCCTTGGAGAAGCTTTGAGCAGCGCGGGCAAAAACTGGTTCATCAGCACTTGCCAGCGGTTCGCGTTCCGCCAGAACTCCGAGACGTTGATCGTCATTCGGTCCAAAAATTCGTTGCGCAGCCGGGCATCGCCCATCAATGCCGCGAAGTAGGCATCGAAGTCGGCGAAGCCGTGCTTCATCCGCAGCGTCGTCAGCCTGCGGCGCATCTGCGTCTCCTTATACTGCGACAGGTCGATCGAAGTCGCCTTGCGGACATTGGCCACGAAGCGGGCAAAATCCGCATCCTCGGGCGACAGCCCCTCCGGCGCAAAGGCTCTTGTCTGGTCGCTCATGCCGGTTCCCCGCTCCCCTTATGCGACGGTCAAATCCACGTTTGCACGGCTTTCTCGTAATCGGCGAGCTCCGACGGATCGAAAAAGATGCCGATCTCCCGCTCCGCGCTCTCGCGGGAATCCGAGCCGTGAATCAAATTGAAATTCGTATGTATGGCGTAGTCGCCGCGGATCGTACCGGGCGCCGCTTCCAGACCGTTCGTCTTGCCGATAAGCTGGCGGGCGGCCGTTACGGCGTCGTCGCCTCTCCAGACCATGGCGAAGACCGGACCGGACGTAATGAAGGCGAGCAACCGGTCGTAGAAATCTTTGCCTTCGTGCTCCGCGTAATGGCGCTTGGCCTGCTCCTGCGACACTTGCATCAGCTTCGCGCCGACAAGCTGCAGTCCTTTTCGCTCGAACCGGGCGACGATGTCGCCGATCAAGCCGCGCTGAACGCCGTCGGGCTTCACCATCAAATACGTTCTCTCCACGATCGATCCTCCTTTTTTGCCCTCATTTTAACATAAACCGCAGCGCCTGTGAAAAAAGCTGTCGATTTTCAAGCGGATCTTTCGAAGGACCGATCCGGCTAACGGTTCCTAATAGGTACGCTGCGCGACGAATTTGGCGATATCGGCCAAGTTGCGCCGCGCCGAAATGTCGGGCAGCTGCTCCAGCACGCGCAGCGCCTTCGCGGTATAACGGTCCGCCAGCTTCTCCGAGAGCCGGACTCCCTGGCTGGAGCGGACGAGCTTGACCGCCCTGGACGAATCGGCCGCGTCTTCGCTCTCGCGAATGCGCGCGATCTCCGCGAGCAGCTCCTCGCGGATGCCGGGCTCCTCCAGCGCGTACAGCACCGGCAGCGTCACGTTGCCTTGGCGCAGATCGCTGCCCGGAGGCTTGCCGATCTTCTTCTCGGTGCCGCAGATGTCCAGCAGGTCGTCGGTGATCTGAAAAGCCATTCCGACCTGGTATCCGTAACGGTACAGCAGATTGCACACGGCCTCCGGCGCCCCGGCGGCGATCCCGCCGAGCTGGCAGCTGATGGCGATCAGCAGCGCCGTCTTCCGGCGAATGCGCCGCAAGTAATGGCGCACGGTCTGCTTCGTATTGAAAAAGTCGCGGATCTGCTCCATCTCGCCGATGCACATCTGCACGATCGCGCCGGACAATATCTGATGGATCCTCGGGTTTTCCAGCTGGCTGGCCACGACGAGCGCCTTGCCGTTGATGTAGTCCCCCGTGAACATGGCGATCCGGTTGTCCCACTTCGCTTTGACGGTCGGCTGGCCGCGCCGCGTATCGGCGTCGTCGATGACGTCGTCGTGCACGAGCGACGCCATGTGGATCAGCTCCAGCGCAGCCGCGGCGTATTGGATCCGGTCCAGGGAATACCGGCCGAACTTTCCTCCCAGCAGCACGATGACCGGCCGCAGCCGCTTGCCGCCGGCCTTGAGCAGATGCTGGGCGGATTCGCCGAGCAGCGGCAGGTCGGACGACACGCTCGCCGCCAGCAGGTCCTCGATCTTCTGCAAGTCGGATTTGAGCGAAGCGTACAGTTGCATGAGCTTCAATAGATTCACCCTCGGTTAGGATTAAAAGTTCGGCGAGGAACAAGGGCGCCTGCGCCGAAACTTACCAGGATTTCATGCATAGACGGCGTCGGGCCAGTCCGTCAGGGACACCGGCTCCGCAAGCAGGCCGAGTTCCCTCGCGTATTGAAAGTACAAGCTCAGTCCCGCGCGCTGCTTGGCGCCGAAGTCGTGGCTGAGCCCGGCGAAATAGCAGCGCCAGTAGCTCTCCGTGCCCCCGATGCGCCGGACCGCTTCGGATACGAGCGGTTCGGGGTTTTCCGCCGATCTGCGCTTGGAGGCCAGCAGCGCGCGATAAATCTCGCCGACCGCCTCCGGATGCCGGCGCGCCGAATCGCGCCGGACGGCCCAGACCGCGTAGGTCATCCCATGCCCCGTCCAAAGCCGCCACAGGTCCCCAAGGTCGAGCACCCGGTAGCCGTGCTCCCGCCAGGAAGCGCGGATCGCATGGTCTCCGATGAGTAGGGCGGCGTCCGCCCGCTCGAGCATCGCGTCCAGGTCCGGCTCGGCCGTCTCGTAGACGGGTCGGCCTCCGTAAAACTTCTCCATGACGATCTTCAGCAGGTTCACGGTCGTCGCCGACGTCGTCGTCATGGCAATCTTGCCGAAGCGTACTTTCTCCATCGGGGACTTCACGAACAGAAGAAGCGACTGCACGCGCCCGAAGCTGCTCACCGACAGGTCGGGCAGCAGCCAGTAATCGTCGGCGTTCAGACCGTAAGCGAACGAGGAGACGGCCGAGACGTCGATCTCTCCGGTCCGGAGCATGCGGTTAAGCTCCGCCGGCATGCCGTAGACGAGCTCCGACCGGCACTCGAGCCGCTCGGGGCGAAATTCGTGAAAAACCGGCCAGACATTCGCGTAATCGATGCGGCCGATGCGCAGAGGGGCATCAGAAGTTGACATCATCGGGCTCTCCCCACCTTCGGAACAAGCGGTGCGGAATTCCCATTCCGTCCATCACTTTTCCCACAATGAAATTGACGGCGTCGTCCAGCGTTTGCGGCCCTTGGTAAAAAGCCGGCATCGCCGGCACGATCCGCACGCCGAGCCGCGCGAGCTTGAGCATGTTCTCCAGATGAATCGCGTTAAGCGGAGTTTCCCGGGGAACGAGCAGCAGCGGCCTTCCTTCCTTGAGCGTCACGTCCGCCGCCCGCGCGATCAGGTTGTCCGACGCGCCGTGGGCGATGGCCGACAGCGTCCCCATCGAGCAGGGGACGATCGCCATCCCCTCGCAGCGGAACGACCCGCTGGCGATGGCCGCGCCGATATCGCCGGGAGGGTAATAGGTCAGCCGCGGATCGCCTTCTTCGATTCCGAGCCCGGCCCGCAGCGACTCCTTGCGGCGCGCGGCGTCCCAGCCGAGCTCCTCCTTGAGCACGCGCCAGCCTGCTTCCGAGACGACGAGATGGACATGAACGCCGGCGGAGATCAGCTCCCGGCACAGCCGAACGCCGTAGATCGCGCCGCTTGCCCCGGTCCAGCCGACCGCCCAACGAACGGGCCTTTCCGCCGTCACCATGATTTCACCACCACGAGATCAATGAAGGTGAAGACGAGAACGACCGTGCTGACGACCCAGTTCATGGTGAAAAAGGCCGCCTGCAGCTTGCTCATGTCTTGCGGAGATACGAGACGATGCTCGTAGATGAGCAGCCCGGCCGATACGACCGTGCCGGCCAAGTACCACCAGCTCAGGTCCGTCGTGGCGAGCAGCAGCGCGAAGCCGACGATCGTCAATGCGTGCATGACGCGGGCGATCCTCAGCGCCTTCTCGATGCCGAACCGGGCCGGAATCGAATAAAGGCCTTCCTTCCGGTCGATCTCGATATCCTGGCACGCATAGATGATGTCGAAGCCGGCCGACCAGATCGCAACCGTAAGATAGAGGATGATGGCGGGAAGCGAGATCGTGCCGGTGACCGCCACCCAGCCTCCGAGCGGCGCCAGTCCGAGCGTGAGGCCAAGCACGACGTGGCACAGCCAGGTGAACCGCTTCGTGTAAGAATAGAAGACCGTCATGAAAACCGCGACCGGCAGCAGCTTCATCGCCAGATCGCTTAGCTGCGAAGCCGCCCAGAACAGCAGGGCGAACGAAGCGAGAATGAAGAGGATCACTTCCCCCGCCTTGAGCAAGCCGGCGGGAATGGCCCGCTTCTCCGTGCGCGGGTTGCGGGCGTCGATCGCCCGGTCGATGACCCGGTTCAGCCCCATGGCGGCGCTCCGCGCGCCGACCATCGCCATGAGGATCCAGCCGCATTGCGCCCAGCTCGGCAGATGATGGTTCTCCGTCACCGCTCCGAGAATCGTTCCGACGTACGCGAACGGCAGCGCGAACATCGTATGTTCAATCTTGATCATTTCCAGAAAAACTTTGATTTTGCGAATCATGCCCCGTCGTTCCCCTTCGTTCCGATGTGCAATGCCGCCACGCCTCCCGTTAGCGGGTAGGCGCGAACGTTGCGCAGACCGGTTGTCCGGAACATCTCCGCAAGCGCCTGGAGGTCGGGAAACGAGGCGAGCGATTCCGGCAGCCAGCGGTATTGCTCGTATCTCTTGACGAGCCACTTGCCGAGCAGCGGAAGCAGCTTTTCGAAGTAAAAGTAATATAGCGCTTTGAACGGCTGCCAGGTCGGCTTCGACAGCTCCAGACAGACGACTTTGCCCCCGGGCTTCACGACGCGTCTCATCTCCCGGATGACCCGCTCGTAATCCGGCACGTTGCGAAGGCCGAATCCGATCGTCACGAAGTCGAAGGTATTGTCCGGGAACGGAAGCGACATCGCGTTGCCCTGAATCAGCTCGATCGTTCCCCCAAGGTCAAGCTTGTCTACCTTGGCTTGACCTATATCCAGCATGTTGCGGCTGAAATCGAGGCCGACCGTACGCCCGCCCCGGCTCTCCCGGGCCAGGGCGATCGTCCAGTCGCAGGTGCCGCAGCACAGGTCGAGCGAGCTCTGGCCCGGCTGAACGTTCATCTTGCGCATCGTGAACTTGCGCCATGCCTTGTGCCGCCGAAAGCTCAGCACGTCGTTCATCATATCGTACTTCGGTGCGATGCTCTCGAACACGGCATGCACGTGGCTTTGTTTGGATTCGGCGTCCATGCGCTCACCCCAGTTCTGTCATCACTGTCGCCGGCATCGGGCCTAGCGCGTTCAGAAACGGCTGCACCAACGCTTGCAGCTCCTTGCCCAGCTTTTCGGAAGGAAGCCGCTGCATCAGGTTCTGCAGCTGAATGACCGCCTGCCGCAGCAGCTCGCCGAGCTTCTCGGATACGGCATACTTGTCCATAAGCTGGCTGACCGCTCCGGGATCGTCCCGGCGATCGGCCAGCGCGCGCCGGTCTTCCTCCGAACCTTCCTGCAGCACGTGCCAGAACCCCCAGCCTTCCGTCGGCCGGCCGGGATTCTCCAGCCGTAGCTTCTCCTGCAGCAGCAGCTCGCAGCGCGCGAAGCGCTCGACCACCTCGGGCCAGAGGCGCTCGTACAGGCCGCCCATCAGATGCGTAAACGAGAGAAACAGGCCGGATTTAAGCTCCGCCCCGTGCCGCAAATACTCCTCCGCATCCAGTCTCATTTGCTTCATCTTGGTATAGAACAGCACTTTGATCCGGTTGATGTCGCAGATCGCGTCACCGAGCCGGCGAACCATATCGATCTGGCCCGCCTGGGAGAGCAGATTGTAGAACCGGCCGCTGAAATAATCCCCGGCCAGCACTTTAAGCTGGCGCGCCCGCATGCCGAGCGTGCCGCCGCGCCCCGAAGGCGGCTCGTCGTCTACCAGATCGTGCGTATCGAGCCCCATCTGCACGAGCGAAGCGACGACGGCCAGAAGATCCTTGTAGGACGACGCGGCCGGCTGCTGGGACAGCACGAGGTGCAGCAGCCGGACTCGCCCCTCCGGAAAATCCGGCAGGTCCGTGTGGATCGCGATCATATCGTAATCCATGTATTGGTGGGCCATTTGTGCCAGATGGTTACGTGTCATTGTTCAGCCTCCGAGCGTTCAAAGGAAGCACCAGGTCCTTTGGCATGGCTATTATTATAACATATTCATCCGGCCCCCGCATAAGAGAGGGCCGGAATTCACGATTTCGCAAAATATCGGTTCCATCGCTCGCCGATCGGCGTCCATTCGGGATTCAGCTTGCCGGACCACGCCGGGCTCGTTCCGCTCTCCCCCGCGTTTAACTCCTCCAAGGATTTCCAGTCTTCGGCTGTCGTATCCCCCGAGAGAAGCAGCGTTCGCGTTCCGTCTTCCGCCGCGTAAACGCGCAACAGCAGCCTGCGGACGTTCGACAGCTGCCCGAACGACAGTCGCACCAGCTTGGCGGAGTCCCTCCAGACGACGGCCGGCGCCCCCGAGGAGCGGTCGATGCTCAGATCGACCGACAGAATGGAATGATCCCAGCCGACCCGCAGCAGCCTTTCTTCCAGAGGCAGCGCGGCGAAAGCGTCCGCTACCCGATCCTCCGTCAGCTTCTCCACGCGCAGCGGCGTGAACGCCGCGCTCGCCTCCCGGCCAGCCTGCGACCGCTCCGCGAGCCGCGGCAGCTGCCCGAGCAGCACGACGACCGCAAGACCGGCTGCGAGCAGCCGCGCCATGAGCCATGCCCACCGCCTGTCCGCCATAACGGGTCCTTCCTTTCTCCGCGATGATTCCCCCTCTCCCATTGTACAAATAAAAAAGGCAGGCTATGCCTGCGAAAGTCCCTTCCGGCCGGAAAGCCGACGTCCGGGTCCGCGCCGCAGGCGCTTACTCGTCCGTCTCCACGACGCCGTACCTCGTGAAGAGCGTCGCTTTGCCCCGAATCTTGATCGCCGACGTGTGGTCCGTAAACTGCGCGATCAGCACTTCCCCGCGGTCCAGCTTCTCCGTATGGTGAAACCGGGTGTCCTGTCCGCGCGTAAGCCCGATGACGTGAACCCCGCCTTCCTTCGCCTTCACGACGATATAATCCCCGTTCGTAGGCAATGCTTCCATGGATGAGATCGCCTCCTTATGCTGTCTACCACTATGAACCAACGGCTCGGTTTCTGTCAATAAAAAGACCACTTTGCTCTGGAAGAGAAAGTGGTCTTCTTCGCCTAGGCGGAGCTTGAAGCAGCGCCGTTATGCTTATGTAATGGTCGGAGTAGCGGGATTCGAACCCACGGCCTCATCCACCCCAAGGATGCGCGCTACCAGGCTGCGCTATACCCCGTAAGAAAGTACGAGAGTGATTATAGCACAGGCACAGAGATGAGCGCAACCCTTTGGGCCCCTCACAAAACTAAGCAAATTCGGCAGCTTATTTAATGCCTTCCTTCAAGGCTTTGCCCGGTTTGAAAGCCGGAATCTTGCCGGCCGGAATTTCGATCTCGACGCCGGTTTGCGGATTGCGTCCCTTGCGGGCGGAGCGTTCGCGCACTTCGAAGTTGCCGAAGCCGACGAGTTGAACCTTGTCTCCGTTCTGGAGAGCTTCCGAGATGACATCGAACACGGCGTCGACCGCTTGGGTCGCGTCCTTCTTCGACAAGTCCGTCAATTCGGATACTTTGGCGATCAGTTCG
Organism: Cohnella zeiphila; assembly: GCF_014212055.1. Classification (GTDB taxonomy): domain Bacteria; phylum Bacillota; class Bacilli; order Paenibacillales; family Paenibacillaceae; genus Cohnella; species Cohnella zeiphila. Next base: position 22,446 of record NZ_JACJVO010000056.1, read on the forward strand.
GTTTTATTCATGACATTCACCTCCCGGGGCGGATAACTGGCTTGTTAACTGTTTATCCGTTTCATCGAAAATTATACACAGAGAAGAAGCGAATTTTCAAGCGTGACGCGGCCGGAACCGGTTTGATGTCACGTTTTTTTGCGGCTGAGGTGGATAAACGTGACCGCCAGCGCCAGAACGAGCACCGCGCCTTTGATGATATCGGTCGTATAATACTGCACGTGCAGCATCGTCAGTCCGTTGATCAGCACGCCGGTCAGCACCGCGCCGACGAACGTTCCGATAATGTTCGGTCTCCCGGCGCCGAACACCGAGTAGCCGACGAACACGGCGGCGACGGAGTCCATCAGCATCGGCGCTCCCGCGTCGATCTGGCCGGAGCCGACGCGCGCGGTGTACAGGATGCCGCCGATGGCGGCGAACACGCCCGAGGCGACGTACGCCCACGTGCGGATCCGCTTGACGCGGACGCCGGACAGGCGCGCCGCCTCCTCGTTGCCGCCCGTCATCGTCGTCTGGCGGCCCTGCCGGGTGTACTTGAAGAAGATGTGCGCGCCGATGACCGCGACGATCATCAGAATGACCGGGAACGGCACGCCGAGCAGCTTGCCCTGGCCGATCCAGAGAAAGTGCGGATTCATGACGCCGGGCGCCTTCGTCCCGTCCTGGAACTGCATGTTGTTGTAGACCGAGTAGCCTTTCGTATACGTCTTGTGAATGCCGCTGACGATGTACATGACGGCGAGCGTCGCCAGCAGGTCGGGGATGCGCACCTTGACGATCAGGAAGGCGTTCAGCAGGCCGACCAGCGCGCCGATGACGAGCGGAACGACGATGACGAGAACGAGCGGCATCTGGTACCAGATCATCATCGTCGCCGTTGTTACCGTCGTCAGGGAGACGGTGGAGCCGACCGACAGATCGAAGCCGTCGACGGTCAGCGAGATCGTGACGCCGATCGCCACGAACGTCAGGATCGAGATCGATCTCAGGATGTCCATCAGGTTGCTGTACGTAAAGAAATATTCGTTGTATAGCGAGAAGAATACGAGCACGAGGGCGATGAAAATCAGCGCTCCGTACTTGAACGAGAACTGCGAGATTTTGTGGTTCACTTCAAATCCTCCCTGCCCGCGCTGGCGTACAGAAGCAGATCCTCCTGCGTCGCTTCCCCGCGTGCGAATTGTTTGACGATGCGGCCGTCGCACATGACCAGAATCCGATCCGCCAGCCCGAGCGCCTCCGCGAATTCGCAAGTCAGATAGACGATTCCTTTCCCTTGGCGCGCCAGCTCCCCGATGATCCGGAAGATGTCCCGCTTGGCGCCGACGTCGACCCCTTTGGTCGGCTCGTCGAACAAGAACACCTTGGCGTCGGTGCTCATCCACTTGCCGATGGCGACCTTCTGCTGGTTGCCTCCGCTCAGGAAGCCGGTTAATTGGCCGGGCGACGGCGTCTTGATGCCGAGGCGGCCGATCATGTCTTCGGCGTGCCGGCGCTCGCCGGGGCCGGAGATGAAGCTGAAGCGCGCGAGCGACTTCAGGATCGGCAGGCTCAAGTTATGAAGCACCGACGAGCCGACGAAAATCCCTTCCTTGCGACGTTCTTCCGGCACGAGCACGATGCCCGAGCGCACGGCGTCCGCCGGCGCGGCGCTGGCGACCTTTCGGCCTTCCAGCGCGACCTCCCCTTGGTCGGCCGGATCCGCTCCGAACAGCAGGCGCGACAGCTCCGTCTTGCCCGCTCCGACTAGCCCGACGACGGCGACGACTTCGCCCTCCCGGACGGTCAGATCGACGCCTTTGACGCGATGTCCGGCCGTCAGCCCTTTCACTTCCAGCAGCGTATCGCCGATGGGGGCGTCCGTCTTCGGAAATTCTTCTTCGAAGCTTCTGCCGAGCATCGCCCGCACGATATCGCCGGCTTGCATGCCCGCCGCCGGCTCGCTGAGCACGACCCGGCCGTCGCGCATGACGGTGATCCGATCGCTGACGCGGGTCACCTCGGGCAGCCGGTGCGAGATGAAGACGATGCCGATGCCCGCCTTCTTGAGCCCGTTCATTATGCCGAACAGCCGCTCGGCTTCCTCCAGGCTAAGCGGCGCGGTCGGCTCGTCCAGGATGACGAACTTCGCCTCTTCCACCAGGAGACGCGCGAGCAGCACGATCTGTTTCTCCGCGAGCGTCAGCTCGTCAGCCCGCTTGCGCGTCGGGATCCGGGAGCCGACCCGCGCCAGCGCCTCTCCGGCTTCGCGGTGCAGATTGCCCCAACGGAGCCAGGCGCTGCCCTTGGGCGAAGCGAGCCGGTCGAGCATGATATTCTCCGCCACGGACAAGTGGGCGATCAGCGACGTATCCACCTCCTGGTACACGCAGTGGATTCCCGCGCGCTTCGCGTCGGAAGGCGAGCGGATGTCGAGCCGCTCGCCGTTGATCCGAATCTCGCCCTCGTCCGTCTCGTAGGCGCCGGACAAAATCTTCATCAAGGTGCTCTTCCCGGCGCCGTTGGCGCCGAGCAAGGCGTGAACCTCGCCGCCGGCGACCGTGAAGTCGACGCCCTGCAGCGCCCGAACGCCCGAGAACGACTTCCCGATGCCGGCCATCGTCAGTGTATTGCCGTTCATGACGCGGCTTCCTCCTCTCTCTCGCTGGCTTCCGCCAGTCTTCCAGACAGCAGCAAACGGCGCGGTCAATCCCCGCGCCGTGCTGTTCCGTGCTGCTTCGTTTATTGGCCGGCGACCGCTTGCTCCAGCGCCGTCAAATAATCCGTCGATCCTTCATCGCTCGCGCCCCAGCCCTTCACGTACTGGGACAGGTCGGCCGTCGTTACTTTCTTGTCCGCCGGCAGCGAGTCGCGGTTGACGTATACCGAGTCGAGCTCGACCGTGGCCGGCGTCGTGTCGCCGTGGATCTTCTGGTACAGGTAGCGCACCTGAACCTGTCCGATCGAAGCCGGATCGACCGCTGCGGAAGCGACCCACGGGCTCGTTGTGTCTTGAATCATGCCGAGGTCTTCGTCGCTCAGGTCGATGCCGTACACTTTGATCTCGTCGCGGCCGGCTTGCTTGATCGCGTTGGCGGCGCCTTTGGCGAACTCGTCCCATGCGGCCCAAACCGCCGTGATGCTGCCCTTCTCCGGATATTGCTTCAGGATGGCTTCCATCTTCGTCTGCGCGTCGAGCTGCGGCCCGTCCGCCGTGCCGAACGCCGCGATCTCCTTGATGTCCGGATACTTCTCTTGGAAAGCCTTGTACGCGATCTGGCGGGATTCCATCGGCGGGAAGCCGGCCACCCAGATCTTGACGATGTTGCCCTTGCCGCCGGCGTCGGAAGCGAGCGCCTCGAGCGTCTGCTCGGCCATCTTCTGGTCGTTCTGCGCGATGTTCGTTACGCCTGCCGCCGAGATGTTGGAGTCGAAAGCGACGACCGGAATGTTCGCGGCCAGCGCCTTCTGCACGCCCGTAGACAAAGCGCCGTCGTCGCCGTGGTCCAGCAGAATGCCGTCGTAGTGCTGGGTGACGGCAGCATCCAGATTGGAAGCCATCACGTCCAGCTTGTCGTCGGCGGTAATGACGGTCACTTTGCCGCCGAATTTCTCGATCTGCTTCTTGACCCCGTCGACGTATTGGGCGGAGAACGTCCCGGTGTTCAGGCGCATCAAGAGCGCGATGTTTTTCCCTTTCAGCGATGCGACGTCGTCGCTCGCGGCGGCGGAAGAACCCGAAGCGGTCGGCGAGCTTGCGGCGGACGAACTCGGCGAAGCCGAACCGGAAGCGCTCGCGTTGCCGCCGTTCGCGCCGTCGTTCTTGTTGCCGCAGGCGGTCAGCGCCAGCATGAGAACCAGAATGAGGGCCAGCCCCGCGCCCAGTCTTTTTCGTTGTTTCATCGTACTTTTTCCTCCCCGGTAGGCTTGTCTCTCTTTTTTGGATAGAACAATAGTAGTTGTTATTTCCTACTATGTCAATTGGTTTTAAAGAGATTCTCGTTCGAATTCCCCACAAAATCAAATTTTATGCGAATTATGTCGAAATAACAAGATGATTTATGCGAATGGCATAAAAATCCCCCAAAAGTGACGCGATGCTCTGAATTTAACTCCGATTACTTTTGGGGGAGCCCCCGGATTTCCACAGGAAATTTAATCGTATAATTTCCAAAGCAACAAAAAAAGCGCGCTCTCCCCTGGAGGAGGCGCGCTCTTTCCATCGGCCCGTTCGGCCGTTGTTATGCTAGAATCCGTCGTCGTTCGTACGATCAGAGAATGATGGCGATCAGTCCGCCGGAACCTTCGTTGATAATGCGGCCGAGCGTTTCTTGCAGCTTGTAGCGGGCGTTGTCGGGCATCATGGCGATCTTGCCCTGGATGCCTTCCCGCACGATCGAATGGAGCGAGCGGCCGAAGATGTCGGAATCCCAGATTTTGATCGGGTCCTTCTCGAAATCCTGCATGAGGTAGCGGACGAGCTCCTCGCTTTGCTTCTCCGTTCCGATGATCGGCGCGAATTCGGATTCGACGTCGACGCGGATCATATGGATCGAAGGAGCGGTCGCTTTCAGGCGAACGCCGAAGCGGGAACCCTGCCGGATCAGCTCCGGCTCGTCGAGCATCATCTCGGCCAGCGACGGAGCGGCGATGCCGTAACCGGTCGTCTTGACCATCTCCAGCGCTTCCGCGAACCGGTCGTACTCCCGCTTGGCATGGGCGAACTCCTGCATCAGCTGCAGCAGATGGTCCTTGCCGCGGATTTCCGTGCCGACCACTTCCTGCAGAATCCGGTCGTACAGCTCATCCGGCGCGTACAGGTCGATCTCGGCGACGCCTTGGCCCATGTTCATGCCGCTGAGTCCGGCCTTCGCGATAAAATCGTATTCGAGGAAGTTCGAGACGACGCGGTCGACGTCCCTCAGCCTCCGAATGTCCTTGACGGTGTCGCGCACGGAATTTTCGTAGCTCGAACGGAGCCAGTGCCGCTCGTTCAGCACCATGACCCAGCTCGGCAGGTTGACGTTCACTTCGTGAACCGGGAACTCGTAGAGCACTTCGCGCAGCACGCTCATCACTTCTTCTTCGCCCATCGTGGCGACGCTGAGCGCAATGACCGGAATGTCGTACTTGGACGCCAGCTCGTTACGAAGAGTCTGGGCTTCGTCGCTGCGCGGACGGGTCGAGTTGACGACGAGCACGAACGGCTTCCCGACTTCCTTCAGCTCGTCGACGACGCGCTCTTCCGCTTCGACGTAGGCGCTGCGCGGAATTTCCGCGATCGAGCCGTCCGTCGTCACGACGACGCCGAGCGTCGAATGCTCCTGAATGACCTTGCGAGTGCCGATCTCGGCCGCTTCCTGGAACGGAATCGCCTCGTCGAACCAAGGCGTCGAGATCATGCGCGGCCCGTTCTCGTCCTCGTAGCCTTTGGCGCCTTCGACCGCGTAGCCGACGCAATCGACGAGCCGCACGTTCACTTCGAGTCCGTCGGTCACCTTGATCTGCACCGCGTTATTGGGAACGAACTTCGGTTCCGTCGTCATGATCGTGCGTCCCGCCGCGCTCTGCGGAAGCTCGTCGACGGCGCGAACGCGATCCGCTTCGTGCGTGATGTTCGGAAGCACGACCGTCTCGACGAAACGCTTGATGAAGGTCGATTTGCCCGTCCGGACGGCGCCGACGACCCCGAGGTAGATATCACCGCCGGTGCGCTCGGCAATATCCTTGAAAATGTCCACTTTTTCCAATGAGATTCCCTCCCCTTCGTAATCGCGAAGCCTGCGAGGATCCGTCAGCGCGACGGACTCGTACACGAACTTGGACTGCTATCATTCTATGTGCGCCAGATAGATTTATGACGCCCGTGAGCAAATTCGCTCCAGGAATGTGCCGCCGCGCCCACTCATACCTCCTGATCATATGAAAGGAAGGCCTCCTGTATGCCGTCTGGTCCTCGGGAACGCGAAAAGCCGCTCTTTCCTATGACGGAAAGAACGGCTTGCGTCGGTATGGTTCCCTAACTCGATTGCGAAGAAGCGGCGGTGTCGGGTTGAGCCTGCGGCTCCCCATTCACCCAATGATAGACCGGCGCCTTGACGGGCACATAGTAGGACTGATCGACGAGGGAGCGGCGCAGATCGTCCCCCGCGGCCGGGGATGTCCCCGACTTGCCGACGGCGGTGGCGATATCCAGGCCGTAATCGACGTACACCCGGCCCGAAGCGTCCGTCATGAAGCCGAGCGATTGGCCGGAATACATGCTGTTCGTCTTCGGCTCCTTCATGCCGAGCTTGTCGAAGTTGACCGACCAGAATCCGGGGTAAAGCTCGTCCCCTTTCGGCGGTTCGCCGCCATGCTTGTCCATGTAGGCGTCTACTTTGGTCTGGACGTCTCCCGCGTTTTGATAGACGGAAATATTCAGCAGCTTGACCGTCGGCTTCGTCTCTTCGTCGATGATCAGAAATTGATAATTGCCGCCGCTCTCGAAGGCGACGCTCGGCACGCTGCCGAGATAATCCATGCGCTTCAGCTTGCCCATGTCGATCTTGAACTTCTCGTACAAAGGCACCGATTCGTCCGCGCTGACGATCGGCAGAAGCCCCGTCGCCTTCTGATACTGATCGACGGCGTCCTGGACGGACAGCACCGCCTGGCGGGCGGAGGCGTTATTTCCCGGCGTCTCTTCCTCCGGATACAGACAGCCCGAGAGGGCCAGCGCCGTCACCGCCATCAAGATCAACAAGGATGCCCGCCGGACGGCGCTTGCCGCCGTCCATTTGCCTCGCTTCACGTTCCTCATCCGTTCACAGCCACCCATCTTCATTCTGTTGCTGCTCCAGCAGCCGCCGCACCGCCGCCTTCAGCGGGTCCTCCGGCACGGTGACGGACAGCGGCCCGCGAATGCGGGCTTGGCACGAGAGGCGCATGCCTTCGTCCAGCAGCGGCCCCAGCTTGCGGCGCTCCGCATCCGTCGGCTCGGTAAGCGCGGCGCGGTGCTCCGGCGCGACCGACACCTTGCACATGAGGCAGCCGGCCACGCCTCCGCAGCGGGTGCGCACCGGAGCCTTCGCCCGCTGCGCGGTATCCAGCAGCGTCGCGCCGATCCGCGCGTCGGCTTGCTGGCCGCCGGGCAGAAAGGTCACCCGGCACGTTCCCTTCGCCGACATGGCGGCCCCTCCTTTCGCGATTCAGCCTAAAAATAAGTGCGGTTCGCCGCCACGATCTCGCCTTCCCGCTCGACGACGGCCTGACAGCCGAGCCGAAACCCTTGCTCCAGCTCGTCCGGCCCGAGCCGGTCCCATTCCGCGTCGTTCGGCTCGCTGAGCAGCTCGCTGCCCGCTTCGATCCGGCAGCGGCAGCGGGCGCACGTTCCCCGCGAGCAGTTGAACTGCCAATCGACGCCGGCCCGCTGGGCCAGCTGCAGCAAGCTCTGCCCGATCGCCGGCGGCACTTGCATCGTTTTCGTTCTTCCTGTCAGCGTTATCATGTTTATTGCTCTTCCCCCGTTTTTCCCGCGGCTAGACGATGGAGATCAGCCCGCACAGCATGCCGACCAGCAGCGCAACGAAAGCGAACAGCGACAAAGCCGCCCGCAATACCCCTTTCGTCTTCGATCGGGCCAGCATGATGATGACAGCCGCGACGACCATCAAGCCGATGCCCACGAACGAAACCCACATTTTCATCATCGGATCCATCATTCGTCGGTCCTTTCCCCGTTAGCCCTACAAAACGCTGAATATTATACCATTTGCCAAGCCAAAAAAAAAGAAACTTCCGGCGGCGGGGACACCGCGGGAAGCTTCCGGAGCTCTTTACTTGAAAATGCGGATTCGCTCTTCGACCGGTTGGAACGTCTTCTCTCCCGGCTGCGACGTCGGCTTGCCGAACGGCATCTGCGCGACAAGATGCCAGCTGACGGGAAGGTTCCAGGTTCGGCGAACTTCATCGTCGATAATCGGATTGTAATGCTGCAGCGAGGCGCCGAATCCTTCCGCCTCCAGCGCCGTCCACATGGCGTATTGATGCATGGCCGATGCATGCTCGGACCAGACGGGAAAACGGTCCTTGTACGACTCGAAGCTTTTTTGCAATTGCTCGACGACGGACTGTTCCTCCCAGAACAGCACGGTGCCGTAGCCGCCGCGGAACGAATTCATTTTTTCCTCGGTAGACTTGAATTTCTCGTCGTCGTTCACCAGCTTGCGAAGCGATTCCCGCACGAGGTCCCACAGCTTGTCATGCTCGCGGCCGAGCAGAAGAACGAGCCGGGACGACTGGGAATTGAATGCCGACGGCGTATGCAGAACCACGTCGCGGACAATCTGCTCGATCCGCTCGTCGGGAATAACGGCTTCCTTGGCGATGCCGTAATACGTACGCCGGTTCTTGAATGCGGCAAGCAGCTCTTGCGATGAAGAGACGGCGGAGTTCATTGGATGAGGCAACCTCCCATGCGTTATTGAAATTTTTCGGTCCGGTATAGGTTGCCCATCGGCCGGATTCCATGAAGCCGCAAAATTTCCCAAGCAAAAAAATCCCCTCCTCGTCAAAGAGGAAGGGGACGGCCGGGATCGCCCGTTATTTCTTGACCATCATTTTCATCAAGCTTTCGAGGTTATCCAGATTCATGCCGCTTTTCTTGACCGCGCTGACGATCTCCTTGACCGTGTCCTCCGATACCGGAACGCCGGCCATTGCCGATACTTGCTTGATCAGCTGGCGGATTTGGGTTTCGCTCTGCAGCGTCGCGGGCGTCACCTGCCCGGCGATTTTTTTGATCGACCCTTCGGTGATCGATTTGCCGGTTTTCTTATTGACGGTGCTCAGGATGTCTTTGGAAAGTTTCTTGTCCATGCTTCCCCTCCTCCGGGTTTGTGCTAGTATCCTATGAGGAGAAGGGGGAAACGGTTCGGGCACTTGCTCAGTTGCCGCTCTGTCGCAGCTCGGGATTCTCGATCTCGTGCGTGCGGACGCGCCCCATCAATGCGCCGACCGCGCCGGAAGGGTCCTTGTCTTCGAACAACACTTTGAACAGCTCGCTCGTGATCGGCATTTCGACTTCGTATCTCGTTGCCAGTTCCCTCGCCGCTTTCGTCGTGCGGACGCCTTCGACGACCATGCCCATCCGATCCAGCACTTCGTCGAGCCGAAGTCCCGAGGCGAGCATCGAGCCGGCCCGCCAATTGCGGCTATGACGGCTCGTACACGTTACGATCAGGTCGCCGACTCCGGCCAACCCCGCGAACGTAAGCGGATTCGCGCCCATCGCCGCGCCAAGACGGCCGATCTCGGCGAGCCCCCGGGTAATGAGCGCGGCTTTGGCGTTGTCGCCGAAGCCGAGACCGTCGGTCAAGCCGGCTCCGAGGGCAATGATGTTCTTGATCGCGCCGGCCGTCTCCACGCCGACAACATCGGGATTCGTATAGACGCGAAAATACGATTCGTTCATGAACAGGTCCTGCGCCGCTTCGGCCGCATCCATCGAGCCGGAGGCGACGACGACCGTCGTCGGATGACGATCGATCACTTCTTCCGCATGGCTCGGACCGGACAGAACGACGATTCGCTCCTCCGGCCGTCCGAGCTCTTCCGCCAGCACGACGGACATTCGTTTCAGCGTCTCGGATTCGAACCCTTTGGTCGCATGGACGATCAAGGCATCGGACTTTACATGCTTGGCCGCCTGGCGGGCCACTTCCCGCATCGAACCGGACGGCGCGACGAACACGGCCGCTTCCGCCCCGGCGAGAGCCGCTTCCATGTCCGTGGTGGCGGTAATCCCTTCCGGAAGGCTGGCGTTCGGCAGGAACCGAGCGTTCGTGCGATTCGTGTTGATCTCCTCGGCCTGGGCCGAATTGCGGGTCCAAAGCGCGACGCGGCGGCCGTTGTCCGCCAGTACCCGGGCGAGCGCCGTTCCCCAGCTGCCCGCCACCAGCACGGCAACGGTGTTACGCTCCATGCGGCTCTCCTTTCTTGCTGCCCAGCTTATTCTCGGTTCCGTTCAGCAGCTTGACGATATTTTTGCGATGGCGAAGCAGCGCAAGCAGCGCAACGATGACGGCCCCCCACACCATGTAGCGGTCCCAGCCGCCGATCGCCAGAATCAATGGCAGCAGCACGGCGAAAATAAGGGAACCGAGCGACACGTAGCGAGTAACCGCGATGATGGCGATAGCGATAAGGCCGGCGATCAGCACGGGAACAAAAGCGAGCGAGATCATCGCGCCGATCGTCGTCGCGATGCCTTTGCCCCCCTTGAAACGGAAGAAGACCGGCCAATTGTGGCCGACGATCGAAGCGAGCGCGCAAGCGACCGGGACCCAAGCCATGCCGTCGCCTTTCAGGGCGTAGCCGAGCACGACGGCGATGACGCCCTTGGCGATGTCCAGCGCGAGAACGAGGGCCGCCGGGCCCTTGCCCAGCACGCGCAGCGTGTTCGTCGCGCCGGCGTTGCCGCTTCCATGATCGCGAATATCGATCTTGCGCACCAATCGCGCGAATAAAATGCTGAATGAAACGGAGCCAAGCAAATAACTGGCGGCGATAGCGATAATGGATGCCGTCACGGTGCGGTTCTCTCCTATTCCTGATCCGACTTGCGGCGCGTGAAGAGCCGAAGCGGGGTTCCCTCGAATTCGAATGCGGCGCGAATTTTGTTCTCCAGAAAGCGCTCGTACGAGAAATGCATCAATTCCGGCTCATTGACGAAAATGAGAATCGTCGGCGGCTTGACCGCCACCTGCGTGGCGTAGTTGATCCGGAGCCGGCGTCCCTTGTCGCTGGGCGGCGGCGTCACGGCTACGGCGTCAGACACGATGTCGTTGAGCACGGGGGTTGGAATGCGCATCGCATGATGCTCGGCCACGCGGTCGATGACCGGAAACAGCTTGTGAAGGCGCTGCTTCGTCTTGGCGGACAGGAACACGATCGGAGCGTACGTCATAAACAGGAAGTGATCTCGAATCATGTTGGTGAATTGCTGCATCGTCTTGTCGTCCTTCTCGACGATGTCCCATTTGTTCACGACGAAGATCGACGCTTTCCCGAGCTCGTGCGCATAACCTGCGATGTGCTTGTCCTGCTCGATGATGCCTTCCTCGCCGTTGATGACGATCAGCGCGACGTCCGCGCGCTCGATTGCTTTCATCGAACGCATGACGCTGTATTTCTCCGTCGTCTCGTACACTTTTCCCCGCTTGCGCATGCCCGCCGTATCGATCAGCACATACTTCTGCCCGTCCTTCTCGAACGGCGTGTCGATGGCGTCGCGCGTCGTGCCCGCCACTTCGCTGACGATGACGCGCTCTTCGCCGAGAATCGCGTTGACGAGCGACGACTTGCCTACGTTCGGACGGCCGATCAGCGCGACCTTGATGACGTCCTCGTCGTATTGCTCGTCTTCCTTCGCGGGAAGCTTGGCCGTCGCCGCGTCGAGCAGATCGCCGATGCCGATGCCGTGGGCGCCGGACAGCGCGACCGGATCCCCAAATCCCAATGCGTAAAATTCGTAAATATCGTCCATCCGGCCCAGGTTGTCCACTTTGTTGACCGCGACGACGACCGGCTTCCGCGACCGGAACAGCAGCTGAGCCACTTCTTCGTCCGCGTTCGTCAGTCCGGATTTGGCATCGACCATGAACACGATGACGTCCGCCTCTTCGATCGCCAGCTCGGCCTGCATGCGCACGAGACGCAGCAAACCGTCCTCTCCGTCGATCTCGATGCCGCCGGTATCGATGACGCTAAAAGCGATTCCGTTCCATTCTCCGGATCCGTAGATGCGATCCCGGGTAATGCCGGGTTTATCTTCTACAATGGCCAGCCGGTCGCCGATGATCCGGTTGAAAATCGTCGACTTGCCTACATTAGGCCGACCCACGATGGCGATAACGGGTCTTGCCATACGTTCACTCCTCAACATATCCCTGATTGGCATGCATAAGAATCATAAACTCACAATCTTCATCATAACAAAAATATACCGCGTTGGCTAACCCCAGTTGCGGCTCCCTCCCCGCCTCCGGACCAGATCGGATGCCCAAGCGGCCAAATAGGCCGCCAGACGCATTTCCCCCGCCGCCAGCCACCATCTGTCGGACCATACGAGACCGCCCGCTTCCCCATTCGGGCCGCCCAGCCAGCCCAGGGCGAGCGCCGCTTCCGCCAGCGAAAGGCCGATTCCGAGAGCCGCCAGCCGTTCCAGCGGATTCCTGACGACGATCAACGCAATCAGCGCAGCCGTCAAGGAGACGATCCAGAGCGGGTCGACGGTCGCCAATCGGGGGGCATGCTCCGTTATTTGGTCCAGAAACAGGACGACCGCTGCGATCAGCAGCGATGCCGCGCCCGCAGTTCCCCTTCGCGAAGCGTTCAGCCATACCATGGCCGCCAGCGCGGCGGCGCTCCCCCAGACGAACGCGCCGTCCCAGACGACCGCTCTTTCCCCTGCCGGCCATTTGATCCTGAGCCGGAAAACGATCGGCCAAAGAATGAGCATCCAGCTGACGAACCGCTCCGGCAAGCATTCCGCCAGCTCCTTCCGCCAGCCGCTCCACCATAGAATGCAAGCCGTCAGCCAAGCGACGGCCGAGATGAATCCGGACGGCATCCCGCTTCCCACCTCCTCCTCGGTTCTGCCGTCTTAGTATGGACCATTCCCCGAAAGTGACCTGATGCTTCGAAGCGAATTTATCTCCGCTTTCAACCTCCGCGCACAATAAAAAGCCCCCGGTAAACCGGGGGCTGGCTTCGAGATTGCTTATTTGAACTTGCTCAGCTTGTCGCCGAACTTCTCGCCCAGCGTGAAGCTCATCGACTCGGCCGGAGGAAGATTCGTCTCTTCCTTGGGACCGCGGCCGCCGCGCGGCGCACGCTCGCGCTCTGCTTGCGGCGGAGCTTCTTCCGTCTCCTTGATGGAGAGGGAGACGCGCTTCTCGGACGGATTGAAGTCAAGGATCTTGGCCTTCACTTCTTGGCCTTCCTTCAGCACTTCAAACGGAGTGACGACATGGCGATGGGCGATTTGGGAAATGTGCACGAGGCCTTCCACGCCCGGAGCGATCTCGACGAATGCGCCGAAGCTGACAAGGCGCTTGACGACGCCGGTGACGATCTCGCCGTTGTGGAATTGGCCTGCAGCCGACTCCCAAGGACCCGGTTGAGCCGCCTTGATGCTCAGGCTGATCTTGCCGATCGACGGATCGACCTTCAGCACTTTCACTTTCACTTGCTGGCCTTCGGACACCACGTCGGCCGGATGAGCTACGTGCTGCCATGCGATCTCGGACACGTGAACCAGTCCGTCGATGCCGCCGATGTCGACGAATGCGCCGAAGGGCGTCAGACGCTGAACGGTGCCTTCGATGACCTGGCCCGGCTGCAGCTCGGACATGATCTTCTGCTTCTGCTCTTCGTATTCGGCTTCCAGAACGTCCTTCTGGGACAGGATAACCTTGTTGTTCTCGCGGTCGATTTCCTTCACTTTGACGCGAAGGGTACGGCCCTTATAATCGGAGAAGTCTTCCACGAAATGACGTTCGACCATGGAAGCCGGAATGAAGCCGCGAACGCCCACGTCGGCGACCAAGCCGCCCTTGACGACATCGGCTACGGTTACTTCGAACACTTCGCCGCTGTCGAACTTGGCTTGCAGATCGTCCCACGCGCGTGCGCTGTCGATTTGACGCTTAGAGAGAACGAGGCTCTCCTTCTCGTCGTTGATGCTAACGACCTTGGCTTCGACTTCCTGGCCGATCTGCACGGCGTCGGAAGCACTGTCCAGGTTGACGGAGGATAGTTCGCGCAGCGGAATGACGCCGTCGTATTTATATCCAAGGCTAACGAATGCTTGGTTGTCCTCGATCTTGACGATCGTGCCCTTGACCGTATCGCCTTTCTTCAAGGATACGACATTCTCCAACGCATCCTGGCTGACCGATTCGGCCGCCGTTTCCTGGACTTTAATTTCTTCAGACATGAAAATACCTCCTCAGTTCTACCCCAACTTTATTTAAACCCGCATTCCAGAGCGGCGTTTAAATCGCGTTTGCCCATGTCATAAATCCAATAATACCCGTAGTATGATGGAATCGCCAGTCATTCATGCATGCGCGTTCGGATCTCTCCGCGACGGCTTGCCGGTCCGGACCATCTCGCGAATCTTCGAGATGAGCAGCTCGGTAGCGGCTTCATGATCCTCCGAGCCCTTCTCCAAATATGGAGCCAGATCGATGGGCTCTCCGTAAACGGCCGTCATTCTCCGGAAAAGGCGGTAGTCGCCGATCAGCGCGACGGGAACGATCTGCGCTCCCGACCGGGCGGCCATGCTGACCGCTCCTCGCTTGCCCATCGATACCCCGCCGATCTTGTCGCCCTTGCGCGAGCCTTCGGGGAAGATGCCCATTACTTTGCCTTCCTCCAGAACCGCGAGCGCCGTCCGGATCGCTTCCTTGCTGACGCCGCCCCGCTTGACCGGGAAAGCCCCGAGGGCCCGTATGAACGGGCCGAACCCCGGTATTCGGAACAGCTCCATCTTCGCCATATAATGAACCTTGCGGGGAACCGCAAGACCGAGCGTCATCGGATCGAGATTACTCATATGATTGCTGGCCAGAATGACAGGGCCTGATGACGGGATGTTCGAGATGCCCCGATGTTCGAAACGGAAGAAGAGAGACCAAATCATTCGCACGGCAGCCCGGCAAATTCGGTATAACATAATCTACTTCTCCCCCGCCGAAATGGTTCTCGACGCCGCGCGGGCCCACCGGGCGATGTCGTCCACGATCCGCTCGATCGCCAGTCCCGTCGAATCGACGAGCTTGGCATCCGGCGCCTGAAGAAGCGGCGCGATCGCCCGTTCGCGGTCCATTCGGTCGCGTTCGGCGATATCATGCTCCAGCTGCTCCAGCGTGATGTCCGCATCATCTCCCAGCTCCCGAAAACGGCGCAAAGCGCGTTCCCTCGGGGTCGCCGTCAAAAAGATCTTGAGCTCGGCATCGGGGAGCACGTGAGTGCCGATATCCCTGCCGTCCATGACGACACCCTTCTCCTTGGCCATCCGTCGTTGAAGCTCCGCCATGCGAAGACGAACCGCTTCATAGGAAGAGACCTGGGAGACGTTCCGGTTCACCTCATGGGTTCGAAGCATGGAAGTGACGTCTCTTCCGTCCGTCCACACGCGTTGGCCATCCTCGTCCGGTTGGAGACGGATGTCCAGCTCCTCGGCCAAGCGGCCGATCGAAATTTCGTCGAGGACCGGTATTCCCCGTTCCAAGGCAATCGCCGTAACCGCTCGGTACATCGCTCCGGTGTCTACGTACACATATCGGAGCGCGCTTGCGACCAGACGGGCTACCGTGCTCTTGCCGGCGCCGGCGGGACCGTCGATCGCAATGTTGATGGGATGCCCGCTGTCGTGACTCATCAAAAAAAGAAAGCCTCCTAATCAACCACCGTTAAGAAAAAAGGCAGGCAAGCTTTGCCTGCGTGCGATCGAGAAAATTATACCACACCCCATCGGGAGATGCAAAACGCGGGAAGCCCGTCCGCTAACGCTCCGGAAAGCGGACGCCTTCCCATTGTTCGGTACCGGTCAGCAGTTCATGAACAACCGGCAGCCGCAGCGCAAGCTGAGATATCAACAGCGCCGCGACCAGCGCGCCGATCAGCCGCACGATCCATCTCTCGATCGCCGAAAACCGCGATTCGGCTCCGCGCAGCCCCTTCATCCGATTCATGGCTCTCAGTCCTTGCGAAAATCGAGTTGTCTTTCGAAGCAAAAGCGAATGACCTTCTGCTGTTCGGCCTCCGAAATTTCCTTAAAGCGCATCATGACGGCAAGGTGGCGGGGTTCGACTTCCTTGACCCGGATCACTTCGCCTTCGAATTGTGCATGCGTCACGCTTCCGGAACGGTACGGAACGAGCAGCCAGCATGACAGCATCGTCTGCGGAACGATCGGCCACTTCCGCTCGCAGCGGAAGGAGACGCCTCCGCCCCCGACATCTTCGGTCAGGGCGACGAACCGAAGCTTCTCGCCGATGCGGACCGCCAGTTCAAGCTGAGCCTCAACCCTCAAGAAGCTTCGCCGCTGTTCCCGGGTGACGTCCTCCGGCGACGGCTTGCGAATCTCGACGAGCGCCACCGTGTCCTTACGGAACCCGACCACTTCCGTCGCGAACTGGTGCTTGACCCCTTCGGGCGTATAATAGGTAATCCGATACGGCTCTCCCATCTGGGAACGATGATACTTGCCGCTTTTCTCGTCCATCGGAATTTCGATCAGGAACGAATCGGATGTGACGTCCGCGATACGCGAACGGAAGGTATCGGCGTGTTCTGCATCCGCTTCCCTCGAGGCGTGAAGCGTCTGGATAAACATCGTTTGGTTCACTTTCGGAAGCACGCTGAACCCTCCAACAGGCGGCATGTAACGGCGCTCAGGCGCTGCCGTTCTTCCCAATTATACCATGTCGTCCCTGCTGGGACACCAGCGGTTCGCGAAATAACCCCGCAAAGCGGACCTGAGCTTTGAAGCGTGCTCAGGCACTTTGCGGGGCCCGAAACTTCAAACCGAGAGGAAGCGGATTACTTCAGCAGCGCCCTGACCGTCTCGGGAATGCTCTCGACCGTCTCTTCCACGCCGGTATCGGCATTGATGTAGATCCGGTACTTGCCTCCGTTCACGGTACCCGTGAACTCGTGGCACAGCACATCCTTATTCTCTTCGTTCTCGATGACGGCCAGATTGTAGCTGTCCACCCGGAAGTCGGAATGAAGCGCCTTTTGGGCTTCGTCCTTGCTGATCTTCGGCGTCATATTCGGAAGTGTCTTCGGCGCGAATACATGGTCCGTCGCCTGCAAGCCGACCGCTTCTCCGTTGTCGAGGGCAACCCGGACCGTGACCTTGTCCGGATAAATGCGCACATTGTCGCGAAGACCGACGAACGTAAACACCGCGACATGATCGTACTCGTCATAGGAGACGGGCGTCATGTCCTTGTAGCCGTGGCGCTGCAGGAATTGCGAAGCCTGCGTGCGGGCGGCGGCGAAATCGAGCTTCCGGGTCTGAACGGGCCTCGGATCCATGTACCACAGCAGTTCTCCGCCCTTGCGGGTATAGTCGAGCTGAATGGTTTCGCCCCCTGCTCCCTGCACCGACGCCGTATAGCTCGGGAGATCGGTTTTCTGGCCGTTCTCCGTCACTTGGACGCCCTGAACGGGGCCTACCCCTTTCGTCACGCTAAGGAACTGTTCCGCCTTGCGCTTGACGTCATCCGGCGTCGTATCCGAGCCCGACAGCATCTTCACCGAGCGAACGCGCTTCGCGGACATCATCGACGGTCCCCAATCGTTCTCCGGATAAGAGCCGATCTTCTTGTCCACCGCCTTGAAGCCGTCGATAATCGTGTTGTTATGAGGCTCGTC
Source organism: Cohnella zeiphila (assembly GCF_014212055.1). GTDB lineage: Bacteria > Bacillota > Bacilli > Paenibacillales > Paenibacillaceae > Cohnella > Cohnella zeiphila. Next base: position 39,861 of record NZ_JACJVO010000056.1, read on the forward strand.
CTTCCCCGCCATCGCCACTTCCACGTCCGTCCAGCGAAGATGATCGTTCAGGACGGAATCCTGGATTTTCCCCAAGTCTTTGTTGATGTCGACCGCTTTGGCATAAAGCGACTTCATCGTTTTGATCTCGCTTTCGGAGAGCGGCTGCTTGGTCAAATCCCGCACGGACGTCCGGTAAGAGAAATCGGAGATCCGCGACAGGAAATCGCCGGTCTTGTTAAAAGGCAGCATCGCCAACGGAAGCTGATTCACTTCTTTCTGGGCGTCGCCGGTCAAGCGCCATACCTTCACCAGACCTTTGCGCTGAGCGCCCTGGGAGACCGAGGAGACGGCCAGCGTCTGGCTCAATTCGTCCTGAAGCCTTCCCATATGGTTGGTCAAGTCATGGAATGCCCGCTGATACTGATTCTCCGCCTTGATCAGGATGGCGTTCTTCTCCTGATGCTCCTGATAGCCCCACATGATCGCTCCGATAAACAGCAATGCCGCGATCGGAAACATCACCGAACTTAACCGCCCATACATGAAAAGCCGACCCCTTTCATTCCCAGACTGCCGTTCGGCGTTAGTGTGGGAAGTCGGAGCCGACTTTATTCATGCCGCCGGGGCGGCTTCAAGCATGATTCTCTTCGATTTCGAAATCGTCCGCATTGCTGCACAGGCACATCTTGAAGCCCGTGTCGATGCGTCCGCGTTCCCTGCGTCCCCGCAGGACGAACTTCTCTCCGCAGCGGTTGCAGCGGATGGTGACTTTTACCCGTGATGCCGTCATCGCCCATTCCCTCCATGCTTGACCGGCCAAGAACGCTCTTGGCCTATTATCGCCGTCTTCTAGCATGAAGTATGGACCGATCGGTCAAGGTTTAACCTCTTCCTCCCGTTTGAGGAGCCGGAACGGCGAGATCGCGTTCGCCCGATTGACGCTGCGGATGCCCCTCAGCCAGAGAAGGAACATGAACGGAACCATGATCCACAACCAGCGGGACGGAACCGTCTGCATCAGAAAATCATACAGGCCGTGAGCGCCTATCGGAAGCGCCAGCGCCAATGCCAGGTGAAGCTTGCTTCTTCGGCCGGACGAGAATTTTGCCCTCCCCATCGAATACCCCATAAAGACGCCGAACAAAGCATGGCCCGATACGGGGAGAAGCGCCCGGGCAAGCAGCATGCCGAACGTTACGGTCTCGGTGAACGCGTACAGGACGTTCTCGAGCGTGGCGAAGCCAAGCGAGACGGCCGTGGCATAAACGATGCCGTCATACGGCTCGTCGAATTCGGTATGGTTATAGATGATATGGAACAACACGAACCACTTGATAAATTCTTCGATGCCGGCCGAGATCAGGAAGGAAAACGCGAAAGGCGATTCTCCCAGCCATAGCGTTAGCGCCCTTTGGACGATCATGACCGGTAGCACGGTCAGCGCCCCGGTCAGGAACAGCTTGATGACGATCGGCAGCGGTTCGGCGTCGTAACGGTCTTTCCAGTAGAAGTAAGCCAGCAGTGCGATGCCGGGAGCGATCGCCGCGGCCAGTACGGAAAAAAGAAGCAATCGCTTCCCCCCCTTCCTTCTCTCATTATACATGGTCGGGCGCTTGCTTACATCCACCGTTTCATGGAGATGCCGAATGCAAAAACGGACATTTTGCCGGAACGCTGGGCGTTCGTGTCAAAATGTCCGTTCGTTACGAAACCGGAAATCGGGAGACCGGGCACCGAAGCTTCTGTTTATGCAAAATGTTCGGACAACACCTTCACGGCGTCGGAGGCGATCACCAGCTCGCCGTATTCCTCCAGGACGGCGGGAGTTACGGAAGTCGCCTCCCCGTACTCGGCCAAGACGGCGATCAACGCGTGATAAGTCGCTCCTTCCAGTCCGGCGGGATCGAAGCACAGAACCCATTGGTTCTGATACCGGTACATCCTTCCTTCTCCCGTCAGATGGGAGTTGAGCGTCTTGGCGGCCCCGATGGCGTCTTCAATATCCCGGAAACGATATATAATGGCCTCGCTCTGCTCGAGCGTTACTTCCATTTCGTACACTTCTTCGTCGGCCTCCTCGTCCGAAGACGAGTCCGCGTCGCGATCCAGCTTGCCTCTCGTTACGATCACGACCATTCCTTGCGCGGGCATCGCGAATACTTCCACCGCAAGCGGTCCGGATGCGTCGAAGCCAAGCTCGTTGTAAGCTTGATCCATCATCTCGCTGAACAGCTCGTGAACCTTCGGAATTTCGCGCCACATGTCTTCTTTCTGAATCCCGCGTTCCGACAGATCGTCGAAGGTAAGGAAAATCCTAATCTTGTCTTGGCTAAGCCGCTCCATCCTCATGACAGGATCCTCCTTCTGCACACGATGGGTGATAACAGCGTATGACGTGGCATATAATGTGTGATTCAATTGTGCTTTTACAACATGTTATCACTTCTCTTCCTGAAATGCACTAGGGAAAACCACCGAAAAGCAAAAAAACGGCGCCGGTCCGCCTCGATCCACGAGGCGGGCCGATGCCGCTGCCGGTCTCGCTCCGTTTCGGACAAAAAGTCCGACTCAGATGCGGTGATGCTCGCTTTGTTCCAAAATCTCGTTCACGTGGCGCTGCACGTCGGAATCCTGAGACGCGATCCGGGCGACCTCGTCAAGCCCGCCCCGTGAGGAAGAGCTTGCTTTGCGCTCGTCGCGCCGACCTTCACGGCCATCTTCCCGGTCGTGATGATCTTTCTTCCATTGATGATCCCCGTCGCCGAACCGCCAGCTCATCATGCGTCCGACGGACTCCTCTTTCATTCCCCTCATGCGATTGCCCAGTTGGCCGGCCGCCATCGACAGCATGCCGTTTCTCCGACACATCATGACGAGCGCCGCTCCGGCCAGTCCGCCCATAACGAAAGCTCCGATTTTCACCTGAAGTCCCTCCTGTTCTGATGCATCCTTCAGAGGGATGCCCGCCCTCTTATTGTGGCTTCCGGGCGTCCGCTCATGCGCCATCAAAATAAGGAAACGCCGCCAGTGCCCGCTAAAGAACGGATATGATAAAATCGGAGGAAAATCGACGTTGTTCACCATGCAGCCCCCAAGGAGGAAATCCGAAGCATGAAACGCTTTGCCGCCGTCATCGCCGTTCCCGTCCTGCTCTTCTCTTTGCCCGCCTGCGGCAGCGGGCCGAGCCCGATCGCATCTCACGCCGTCGCGTCAGCGTCGTCTTCCGCATCCTCTGCGGAATCGGCATCGCTTTCTCCGCTTCCCTCTACGCCTCCGGCTGCGGCGGAAGCTTCCGTTCCGGCATCCGGGAAGAAAGCCGCGCCTTTGTACCGGATGAATAAAAATTACGATATCGTGCCCATCGATCCTGATTCGGTTTCCGCCAAAGTCGTGCTGCTCACGTTCGACGACGGCCCGAAGGCCGAAGCGACGCTGAAGCCGATACTCGATACGCTGGACAAGCACCGTGCCAAGGCGATCTTCTTCGTGAACGGATTCCGGGTTCAAAAGCATCCCGGGCTGCTGAAGGAGATCGACGAACGCGGGCAGACGGTCGGCAACCATACTTGGAGCCATGCGATGCTCGGCAAAGAGAAGCCGGACAAAGTCCGGGAGGAGATCGGCAAGACGCAGGATATCGTAAAGGAGACGATCGGGAAGACGCCGGTTTTCTTCCGGCCGCCCAACGCTTCCGGGAACGCGGATACGCACGCCGCCGTCAAGGAGTATGGCATGCTCTATATGACCTGGTCGGTCGGCTCTCTCGACTGGGAGATGAGCGGCGACAAGATCAAGGACAAGACCGCCGCGATCGTCAAGAACGTCTCGGAACAGCTTCACTCCGGCAGCAATATTCTGATGCACGAGCTCCCCTGGACGGGAACCGCGTTGGATGCCCTGCTAACCGACCTCGAGAAGCGCGGCTACTCTTTCGTCGATCCGCGGAGCATCGACACGGCCACTTCGAAATAACTGCCGGTATTTACGGAATCGTTCAGGGGCTCCCCCAAAAGTAACCGGTATAAGCTGCGGAGCTTCGCTTCACTTTTGGGGGATTAGTTTTGCTGAACCAGCTTGTTGCCCCACCAGAGCAGCGTCGCCACGAGCGCCGTGAACAGCACGACGAGCGCCCGGTAAAACCAACGGGACCATTTGATGCGCCTGGACGGATGGACGGAGGCTCGCGGCGGCATTCCCGTCTCCGGGATGCCCGACGCGGCCGCCGTCATGGCGATGGCCAGTTCCAGTTCCTCGATCGTCAGCGGCACTTCTTCCACCGACGGGCTATCCGGCTCCTCGAGTGCGATACGCTTCGCTTCCCGATAGCTGGCCCACACCGAAGAACCTTCTTCGTCTATCATGACTTCATTTCCCTCCGCAAACGTATGATAAGCCCCATGATCAGATCGATCAGGAAATGAGCGGCGATCGGCGCCCACAACGTGCCGGCATGGATGTACACCCAACCGAGCGCGTAGCTGATGGCGAACACCATGCCGGTCGGAATCCAATGCCGCAGGTAGCGCACGTGAATCGCCGCGAACAGAATGCTGGTCCAGTACGGACCGAACGAGCTTTGCACCGCGCCCCGGAACAGCAGCTCCTCGCATACGCTGACGATCGCGCAGATCAGCACGATATGCCAGATCGGGCGGCCGCGGAAAATCCGCTCGTTGATGCCCCCGTCTTCCATCGCTTCCTCCGGCGTCCAGCGCGAGACGAGCAGGTCCAGCAGCACGACCGCCAATGCGAGTCCCGCCGCCCAAACCGCGAACCGATAATCTTCCGGAAACCTGAATAAAAGGATCGCATTTCTCCCCTGAAAAATTACCCATAGCATGCCGATAATGAAAGTAATGCCCTGCGTGGCGTACAAATTGATCAGCAGCAGCCGCTCGCTGATCTGGTCCGCCGAGACGCTGCGCACCTTCAAATTGCGGATGTCGAATTTTCTCATGTTCCCTCTGCTAGCCTTCATTTTTGATATTGTGAGAATGAGGCCGGATTCACTATACTAGACCTACTACATTGACGGTAAAGAGGAGTAAATGATGGAAAAACGTCTGTCTCGAATGGATCTTTTGTTCGCCTTGGGTTTCCTGTTCATGCTCATCGTTGCGGTGGGCGCTTTTTTCTATGGCGTCAAGGTCGGTTCAACGGAAGCCGAAAGCCGCTATACGCAAGCCAACGGTACGACCGATGTCGCGGTTAAAGCGCAGACGGCGAACGCCTATCAGCTTCAAGATCTCGTATCTTTCTATCATACCGTATTTTTGCCTTATCGTGAATTCGTGACCGAATGGCAGGATGCCAAAGCCAAGTGGCTCGGCGACGCCACGACCGACCGCTCTTCCGCGTTGAAAGAGCTTGTCAAGTCTGCCGAATCGAAATACGATGAAATGAAGGTTGCTTATATCCCGCCGGTATCGCCGCTGCTGAAGCAATCCCAGGACCAGTATTTGAAAAGCCTCAAGCTATACCGGGACTCCTTGTCCGACCGCGTCTCCAAGGGCAACGACGGAGCGGCTTCGCTGCTGATCGAACAAATCGCCGGAGACGCCTATTATAAAGAAGGATTAAAATTGGGACTGGCTGCGCAAGAGCAATACTACGACTCCATGGTTCAGTGGGCAGCCACCGTGAATATCGATATCCCGAACAATCCCGTCGGCTCCACCTCGCTCGGATTGACGTCCTGGAAGGTGCTCCCGCTCGTTCTGAAAAATCGGATCTCCGCCCTTTACTTGCAGGAGCAATCGATTCAAGGCGCATTCCTGCCCCAGGACTTGACCGCGAGAATCGACACGTTCCTCGCTTCCGGTCAAGCGGAGAAGATGAAGCTGAAGTCCGTGTCTTCCGTCGCCGATCTGCTCGTTCAGACCGACGCGGTGCGCGGCGGCGACTTTCTCGGGGCCAAGGATCGCTTCTACTCGAAGCAGCTGGTTCCGCAGCTCCCGTTCTTTTTCCCGGACAATTAACGACAGATATCGGGACGATCGGCAGGAATTGCGAACAATTCGCCATTGATTTGCCTGTCTCCATGCTATAAAATGAAAAATGCCGTAAAGCACGCTTCGGATGCAATACCACCCTTAAGCGCACCGTTTGTTCGCCGGGATGCGGACGACGGAGAGGCTGGGGGTGTTTTCTATTATCCTTGAACCAGTAGGGGGCTTTTTCATGTTTAAGGTACTCGTATCCGACCCGATCAGCGATCTCGGGATTTCTCTTCTGGCGGAAGCGCCGGATGTCGCCATCGATAAGAAAACCGGCTTGTCCGAAGACGAGCTGGTCGCCATTATCGGCGAATATGACGCCTTGCTCGTTCGCAGCCAGACCCGCGTCACCGACCGGATCATGACGGCCGGCAAGCAGCTCAAGGTCATCGGCCGCGCCGGCGTCGGCGTCGACAATATCGATCTCGAAGCGGCCACCCGCCGCGGCATCGTCGTCATCAACGCGCCGGACGGCAACACGATCACGACCTGCGAGCACACGTTCGCCATGATGATGGCGCTCGCCCGCCATATTCCGCAAGCTTACCTGAAGACGGTCGGCGGCGAATGGGACCGCAAGTCGTTCGTCGGCGTCGAGCTCCGCAACAAAGTGCTCGGCGTGCTCGGCATGGGCCGCATCGGCAGCGAAGTGGCCGCGCGCGCCAAAGCGTTCGGCATGACCGTGCTCGGCTACGACCCGTTCCTGACCGAGGAGCGCGCCGAGAAGATGGGCGTTCGTCTGGCGACGGTGGATGACGTGATCCGCGAGGCCGACTTCATCACCGTGCACACCCCGTTGACGCCGGAGACCCGCCACATGATCGGCAAAGAGCAGTTCGCCCGCATCAAGAAGGGCGTAAGGCTCGTCAACTGCGCGCGCGGCGGCATCATCGACGAACAGGCGCTGGTCGAAGCGATCGACGCCGGCATCGTCGCCGGAGCGGCGTTCGACGTGTTCGAAGAAGAGCCCCCGAAGCCGGATCATCCGTTCCTGACCCATCCGAAGATCATCGTCACCCCCCACCTCGGCGCCTCCACCGTGGAAGCGCAGGAGAACGTGGCGATCGACGTCTCGGAGCAGCTGCTGCACATCCTGCGCGGAGAACCGTACAAGAATGCGGTGAACATGCCTCCGGTGCCGGCCGACGTGCTGGCCAAGCTGGAGCCTTACTTCTCTTTCGGACGGAAGCTCGGCAGCTTCGCGTCGCAGATGGCCGACGGAGCCGTGAAAGAGATCGTCGTCGGTTACTCCGGCGAACTGGCTGACGTCGACACCCAGCCGCTGACCCGCTACGTGGTGCAAGGCGTTCTGGCCCACCATCTCGGCTCGGACCAAGTGAACGCCGTCAACGCGATGCACCTGGCCAAGACGCGCGGCGTCAACGTCGTCACCAACAAGTCGCACACGAGCAAGGGCTTTACGAGCCTCGTCTCGGTTACGCTCCGGACGTCCAAGGAAGAGCGTACCGTCGCCGGCGCCCTGCTGAACGGCTTCGGCGCCCGCATCACGCAGATCGACCAATATCCGGTCGACGTCGCGCCGGAAGGCCACATCCTGCTTGTCTCCCACCAGGATAAGCCGGGCATTATCGGCCGCGTCGGAACGCTGCTCGGCACGAACGACGTCAACATCGCGACAATGCAGGTCGGCCGGAAGCTCGTCGGCGGTGCCGCCATCATGGCGCTCGGCGTCGACAAGGCCGTTCCGAAGGAAGTGCTCGCCGAAATCGCGGGCCTGCCGGAGCTGACCACCGCCAAGGAAATTCATTTGGTCTAAACTATACTTTCGCCAAGTCTGCGGGTCTGGGATGCGATGATTTCGATCGCTTCCTCGAACCCGTTTTGCTTTTGTGATGTTTTGCATCGCATCCGGGGCTCATGCCGCCTGCTCACTCGCTCCTTGCGATGATTTGCATCGAAAGCGAAGCCTTACGCCGCCTCTCTCCGCGCTATCGTGCGACGATACGATGATTTACATCGCATCCGGGGCTCATGCCGCCTGCTCACTCGTTCCTTGCGATGATTTGCATCGCAAACGGATGCCCTGGATTCGCTTGCTCTGAATTTCATATCAATCGTCGGAATACGAAAAGCCCGCAAGCGCGCACTTGGAAGGCAAGTGCCGTTTGCGGGTTTTTGCATGGCGATGGATTGGGCACGAGGGTACGTACCTACTATAAGCCAAGTGTCGATGGGGTCGGCCGTGATCAGTCGCGCACAGTACGCCGCATCTTCTATCCCAGCGTGTCGATGCGTTTGGCAGCCGGCAGGCGAGCGAGGAAATCTTCCTCGAACAGCCGCCGGTAGGCAAGATGACGGTCATTGTCGGGCTCATACGAGACAGAATCGGACGCTTTGAGCGCTCGGGCCGCGGCTTGAAACGAGCCGAAAACGCCGACCGCGACGCCGGCCGTCAGGGCCGCGCCAAGCAGCGTCGCTTCGGCGGCGCCCGGTACCGCGAGCGGGATGCCGGAGACGTCGGCTTTGATCTGCATCCAGGCGGCGTTCCTCGTTCCGCCTCCGACGACACGCATCCCGGCGGCGGGTCGACCGCCGACACGTTCGGCTGCCCGGCGCATCAGCTCCAGCTGATAGGCGTTGCCTTCCAGCACGGCTTTCAGCAGATCGCCTTTGCCGTGTCTCGACGTCAGCCCGGCGAACGAGGCGGTTGCCGTCGGATCCGGATAGGGAGCCCCGCTCCCCGACAAGTAAGGGAAAAACACAATGCCCGTCGGTCCCGGCGAGGTCCTCTCCAGCAGCGCCATGAGAGCGTCGTAACCGGCACCGTCGTCCGCGATCAAGCCGCGAAGCCATTCGACGGCGCCGCCCGACGAGGAATGGCCGCCCATCCAGAACATCCGGCCCGGCACCGGGTGAAGCCCGAAAGACAGGCCGGACGCAGCATCGGATTCCCCGAGCTTGCGCTCGGGGAACGTGCCGACGAGCGTCTCCGCCGTTCCCATCGAATTGTACGCCCCGTCCTGTTCTTCGCCAAGAACGGCCAGCGAAGCGCAAACATGGTCGTGGCCGGCCAGAGCGACGGTCGTCCCAATGGGCAGGCCGAGCCGGCCGGCCAGTGCGGCCTCGAGCATGCCGACCGGTTCGCCGGCGGGCAGCACGGGCGGCAGCAGCTTCGGATCGAGGCCGAAATGGCGGAGCAGCGGCACGTTCCATTCGCGGCGGTCGATCCGATAAGCGAGCGTACGGGCCGCCAGCGTCGGATCTTCGGCGATACGGCCGGTCAATCGATAGGCCAGATAAGCGGAGACCGACAGCCAGACGGCGCCGGCGAGCGCATCCGGCTGCCTCTCTTGCAGCCACAGCAGCTTGGCCAGCCCCTGCTTGAACGATGGAGCGAGACCGGATTGGGCGAAGAGCTCCCGCGCGTCGGTCTCTTGCCCGATCCGTTCGGCCTGAGCCGACGCGAACGTCTCGAACCAAGGAAGAACGGGAGTCCGCGCTCTGCCCGTGCCGCGGTCCAGCAGCAGCCCGCTCTCGGCCATGCTCGTAATGCCGATTGCGCGCACGGCCGCTCCTCCGGCCGCCTCCGCCGCCTCCCGAATCAAGTTTGCAGCCGTTTCCCACAGACGCTCAGGCTCGTAGACGACGATGCCGGAAGCTTCCCGAGTCTTCGGATTCGGCCTCGAGACGAGCGACAAGGCGCCGCCGTCTTCCCGAAACACTCCCGCCTTCAGGTTCGTCGTGCCGATGTCGATGGCGAGCAGCATGCTTCGATTCCCTTCTTTCCATACGGCGCCAGGATCAACCGGAGAACGCTCCGGCCGTCACGATGCGGTGGTAAGCGCCCCTGCCCAGCGCCCCTTGGGGCATGACCCACGGCGCGTCGTAATAAAGCCGCTCTTCCTCCAGCTCCTCGATCCGGTCCGCCTCGCCGGACAAGTAATCGCCGATCCGCGCGCGCGCCGTCTCCAGACGGGAGAGCAGCCCGCCGTACCGGATGTCGATCGCTTCCCATCCGAACGGTTTGTTCTCGCGAAGCCAGTTCTTTCGGTGCAGCTTCCGCAATTCGTCGATGCCGAGGCCGAGCTCGCCCAATTCGCCGGAGATGGCGGAGAGGCGCTCGCGGTCATCTTCGTCGTAAGCCGATTTGAGCCGGATGCCGATATCGCTTTTCGTCTTCAGCACCTGAGCGAGCTTCTCGTATTGAACGAACAGAGCGCTCCAAGGGCCGCCGCGGCGCGCCGCCTGGGCCATTTTTTCCGCCAATGCCTCATAGTGTCCGCTCATCGGCAAATCGCGAACGTTGACGTCGTAGAGCCCGATCAACACATCCTGCCAAAGAAGGAACTTGGACGGATTGGACTCGTGCATGTTGCCGGCGGAGACTCCGGGCGTCTCGTCGAATTCGTTCAGCGCCAGGAAATCGGCCAGCTCGGCGGAAGCGCAGAGCTTCAGCCGCCGCTCCAGCTCGGCGCGATCCACCTCGTCCGCGTAGCCGTGCTCGGCGAACAGCGCGATGCCGGCCAGGCCGGCGAAGACGCTCGTCTCCGCTCCGTTGTCCCCCCACATGGTCGCGAACGCGTCGCGGACGCCTTCGTCTTTGCAGGCGCGCAGCGCCGCTTCCGTCGTCGCGATCGTTTTGCCGTAATTCGGCGCCAGGCTGCCCCACGTCCAGACGCCGCCGGCGAACACCGGAGCCGAGCCGAACGCCTGATGCTTGCGGATAAACTCGCGGTAGAACGCCGGATCGTCGTGATAGTAGTCCCAATACACATACTGAACATTCCGGGGCATGGACTCCACGACGTCTTGCGGGATTTCCGCGTTCAAATCGTAGTAGCCTCCCGTAGCGGAACCAAGACGGAAATACATGTCGCTCCAAATCATCGGCGACAGCCCGAACTCTTCGCAGATGGAGACGACTCGGCGAAGGTGCTCGTTCATGATATCGAATCGTTTGCGGTAGCCGTTGCGGTCGAGATACCGGCCGAGCCCGAGCTGGTGCGCCTCGTCCATCCCGATATGGATCGCCTTGCTGCGCAGCGGAGAGCTGGCGGCCCGAATCATGTCGCGGATAAAATCGTACGTTTTCTCTTCGCCGGCGAGAAGAATATCCGGCGTGTCGCGAACGTCCGCCGCATAGTTCCACTTGAGCGCTTCCGTCAGATGGGCGAGCGTCTGGATGCATGGAACGATCTCGACGCCGAGCAGAGCCGCGTAATCGTCGCATTCCTTCAGCTCTTCCGCCGTATAACGGCCGCGCATGTAGCCGAAATAAGGGTACCCGGGAACCTCGAACGTATCCTCCGTGTACAGCATAAAGCGGTTCAAGCCGAGCAAGGCCATCGTCCGCAGCAGCCGTTTCACCGAATCGGTCTTCAGGACCGCGTTGCGCGAGACGTCGGCCATAACGCCGTTCGTATCGAAGCGCGGACGCTCGATGCGTTCGAAGTCGTCTTTTTCCCGTCTGAGCTGAACCCACAACCCGAGCGCCCGAAAAAAGTGAACCGGCTCCTTCCAGCGGATACGTCCCCGGCCGTCCCGGCACGAAGCTTCGATCGTTTCGTCCGTCGAACGTTCGACCGCGATCTCAATGCCATCGCCGGCGAGCTCGACGCCCAGTTCCTCCGCGAGCAGGCCGATTCCCGCCTCGAAGGCTGCAATGTCACCCGTCAAATGAATTTTCATGCTTGTTCCTCATTTCTTTTCGCAAACTTGTCGCAGCAGCGTCTCGCTGGCCGTCTCGATATCGAGGCGGACGTCGAACGGCCGCAGCCGCAACGTCGATCTCGCCGCGTTCAGCCATGCGGTCCAAACGTCCGGCTCCTTGGGAAGGCATTCGCCGCTCAGTCTCCGGAGATGCTGCAGCGCCTGCTTGGACAGCAGCGAGCGGACGTCGGACAAATACCGGATCAGCACTTCGTATCCTTCCGGACTGCCGCAGCAAGCGAGCGCCCGGCCGATCGCCAGCTCGAGCATCGCCCGGCGCTCCAGGAAATAGTCCGGCTGATAGCCTTCTCCGGACTGCTGGTCTCTCAGATAGGGAATCCGGCGCAGCTGCTCCAGCACCGGTACGGCATCCGGATCCCCCAGCCGTTCGGCGCCTTGGCAAACCGCATCCACGTAGTAGAACAGCCCTTTCCACGTGTCCTTGAAATCATCCTCGCTCGGCCGGAGAAGCTCGGCCGCCCGCCGCCAGACGGCGATCGCCCGCCGATCCTTGGCCTGCGCCAGGGAGTACAGCAAGTATGCCGCGTCCGGCATCGCTCCATGATCGGGCGGCAGCTGCACGTACATGATGTCCGCCGTGCGGGGCGGCAGTTCGGCTCCGTTCCATTCGCCCAGGATCGCCTCGACGAGGGCGGGAACGCCGGCGTTCGAGCCTACCATGGCCAGTGCTTGCGCCAGCCGGATTCGTCTTGTGCCCTCGGAACGGCCTAGCGCCCGCTCGAGGAACGGAACGATGCGCGGACCGACGGAGCAAATCTCGACGAACGGGATCGGGCCTTCATAGATTTCGTTCATCCGCATGTTCGAATATTCGTACAGCGGCATGTCCGCTTCGATCGAGTCGACCAGCCGCTCGAGCTCCTCGTCGGTGTATGCGATCGGGCAAAGCGTCCGATCGGCCGCGTTCCCGGGCAGCAGCCCTTCGGCGGCGAGCCGGCGCTGCAGAGGGGGCAGATCGATGCCGCGCAGCGACACGCCCGCGCGGACCGCCTGAACGGCCGCAAGAGCAGCGGCCGCGCCGAGGTTCTCCAGATCGGCCTGCATCCGGATGGCGGGCAGGGCGTCATGCGTCGCCGAGATCGCCTTGCCGGCCAGAAGAAGGCCTTCCAGTCCTTCGGGCAGCAGCATCCGGTAGGGAATTTCGATCTCCAGATTGGGCGGGATGAGCCCTACGTTCACCCAATCCGCGCCGCTGACGCCTTTGACGTCGTGGTTGCTGAAATGAACGTTGATGACGTCCGGCCAGCGGCGCTGCAGCAGCTGGTCCGTCAGCTTCATGACGACGTCGCCCTTGATATGGCGGCTTTCGCGCGTCGCCACGTAAGCGCCGTGATCGTGGACGTCCGTCCCCCGTCTGCGGCCGGCCAGAATGGCTCGCGTATAGTCGAGCGCGTTCGAGACGTCGACCATGCTGGTGAAGTTGTTCTGAATTTTGTTCGGCGCCGTAAACTGGGCGAGCGAATACCACATGACGGCGTGGTCCTTCTCGGAGCCATAGACGAACGGAGCCCCGGCGAAGGCCGCCGCGTCGCCGTCGCCTGTCGCGTCTATGGTCGCTTCGGCTGCGATCGCCACGGGTCCCCATCGCGTCGCCACGACGGCTCCCGCCACCCGATTCCCCCTCATCAGCACGCCGAACGTAATCGCGTTGAGCAGCAAATCCACGCCGCCGCGCAGCGCTTGTTCGAGCAGGACGTGCATCTTGGCTTCAATGTTCCATTTATGTCCCTTATAATGAAGCTCGCGCTCCAGCGACAAGACCGCTTCCTGAATCCGGGCGGCGTATCCGGCCTTGCGTCCGAACCAGTAGCTGTCCACGCCGCCGAACGTGCCGGTCCCGCCCAATCCGGAATTGAGGTCGACAAGCGCCGTCCGAACGCCTTCGCCGGCCGCCGTGATCGCGGCGCACGCGCCGCTGGAGCCTCCTCCGAGCACGAGCACGTCCACGCTCTCCAGCACCGGCAGCGACGCGGCGCTCGCCTTTTCCAACGGAAAAACGCCGTCCGCCTCGCCGAGCGAGGGAATTCGAACGACGATGTCCCCGTCCGCTTCGGTTGCGTCGGCCGGCCCCGGATGCGCACGGTCGGCAGGTGACGAATACGTCCGATCGGCAGGCGACGGATGCGCATCCCGGATCCCTGCTTCAGACTGCCCCGCCGCGGCCGGTTTGGCCGCTTCTTTCGCCATCTCCCGCCCCAGCCGCTCGCCTAGAGAGGCGGCGCCAAGCGGATCCAACCACTCGCCCGCCGCATCCCGCCGAATCGACCGGACGCCGGTCGCGCGAACGGCCGCCTCGCCGGCAAGCTCCTCCTGCGCTTCGCTGATTCCCAAGCCCGCCACATCCAGCGGGAACGGGCCGTACAGCTCGTGCGAGGAAGCGCTCAGCACCGCTTTGCGGAACGACTCCTCTCGCTGCAGCAACCGGATCGCGAGCCGCATGCTCCGCACGCGGGCTTCGGCTTCCCGATCGCGATTCGCCGCCAATCCGTTCGCCCCGCTCAGCTCCAGGCCGAACTCGACGTAGACGTGGCCGCGTCCGCGATAGCCTTGACGAAGCCGGACGGCGTTGCCGGCGACGCCCGCTTCTTCCTCCACCGGAAGCGTTCGCGAATCGCCCGGCTCGAGATCCGCATCGACGCCCGCGAATTCCAGCGTCCGGTAAAACAACGCCTTCTCTCCGGCGACCCATCCGTTCTCGTCTTCTCCGCCAAGCGCCGCGATGAGCGCCGTCTCCGTCGCGTCGACGACCTGCCGGCAGCGGATCAACTGCCGCCCGGACTTATTGGCGATGACGATGCCGGTTATCCTGCCGTCCTTCTCTTCCAAGCCGACGGGCAGGGAGGCGTACAGGAACCGGACGCCCGCTTTTTCCAGCGCATCTTCGAGAGAGAGCTTCAGCCGGTCCGGATACAGCGGTACGCAATCGCCCCGGGCAAAGTCCGCACCCGATCCGGCGAGCTTCGATTCCGTCGCTTCCGAGCTTTCCGGCGCTTCCCCCCGGACTTGGGCGTTCAGCACATATTCGATCAGCTCCGGCATAGGCAGACCGTCCGCGGGAAGCTCCAGCCAAGGCCGCAGCGTCGCCGTCAGCTCCCGGCCCATATAGGTGCGCGGCTCGACGAGCCACACCCGCTGTCCCGACTTCACCAGCCGCAGCGCGCAAGCGATGCCGGCGAGCGAGCCGCCGGCCACGACCGTATCCGCTTCGCCCAGCACCGGGATTTGGGCGGCTTCGGTGTTCAGACGCATGCGGGTCCCTCCTTCGTGTTCGACATGCTTCATGCCGTCGCGATCTCGATCCGGACGGGCCCCGCGGCCCCGCGGCAATCCACGGCAAACAAATCTTCTCCCGCCTGCGAGAACGCCGTCTCTTCCCCGTTCACGTGAACCGAACGAGGCATCGTTCGAGCCGCGAAAACAAACTCGCCGCCTTCGCGAAGAATCGCTTCCGCCGAATGTCCGTTCATCCGAAAGCTTTGAACCGCCGCGGCGGATACGTATTTGTCCGCGAGACCGACCGGCGTCACCGGCCCCAGATCCGGCACGATCGTATAAAGCGCATAACCGCCTTCCTCAAGCCGCAGCTCGCGCCGTTCGTCCGCTTGCATGCGCACGCAATCACGGGAGAAATGCTCGTACGCGACGAACGACTCGCCTTTCAGGCCCGGCACATCGCGCGGCCCGATCGTTCCGGCGACCGGCGCGGCGTCCCGGTGAATATGGAACGCGGCCACGACGCCCGCTCCGCCGGCTGTATTCCACAGCTTGAGCGGTACCGCCGCTTCCGTCGGGTCGATGAGCAGGCAGTCCTCGGTCGGGTTCGCCACCGCGTCGCAGCGGATGATCGTTCCGTCCGCATAGATCAGCGGCAGCACTTTGGCCGGGTCCGTCCGTCCCGGCGCATCGCTGATATAGACGGGGCCGCCGCTGACCGAGCGCAGGACGGCGTTCTGCACGTCATCGTGATTTTGCGTCCAGAACATATCCCAGTCGCCCCAATAGAACGCCCCGTGATAGAAAGAGTTGTAGCCGTTCTGCAAGGCGTGTTCGGGGAAGCCCCGCTTTTCCTGCGGCACGAAATCGTCGCTGCTTCGCGATACGGCCGACTTCGGGCGGTGCCAAATGTTTTCGGCCGCCATGCCCATGCAGTTGATGACCGTGTCGTTGAAATGGAGCGCGACCGAAGCTTCCAGCGCCTCGTGCGCCGCAGCCGCCGCCTCGCCCGCCGGGCGCCGTTCCTGCAAGTAGTTGAGCACCGCGCTTTGGCTGTCCACCTTGACGAAGTCGACGCCCTGACGCCGCAGGAAGCCGTGCCATGCGTGCCAGAAGCCGAAGCCTCTCCCTGCATCGGGATAAGGAATCAAGTTGCCCCGCGGTACCCGGTAGAGCGAATCGCGGTGCGCATGGGCAATGCCGCTGTTCTCGCGAATGCCGCCCCAATAGCCGGCGATCGTGTGCCACACGCCGACGTGGCGGATGCCGAAGCGGTCTTTGAGCGCCGATACGGCTCGCTTCAAGCCGCCGGGGAACTTGACGGGGTCGGCTTCGAACGAGACGAGCTCGCCGTCTTCGACCTGCGACCAGCCGTCGTCGATCATGACCCAGCCGACAGGCAGCCCGAGCTTCTGCAGCTCCTCGGCTTTGGCGAGCAGATCATCTTCGTTCACCTTGTGATAAAAAGCGTCCCAGCTGCACCAGCCGAGACGGTCCAGGATCTCCGGATACGTCTTGCGCTCGCGCGGCCATGTCGGAAAATCGAGCTCCTTCAGCGCCGCGCCGACGTTGCCCTCGACGAGCCGGTAAGGATCTTCGCCCGTCGACAGGACGAACGCCAGCGTCTCGCAGCGGGTTCGCCCGCTCTGGTAAGACGATACGTGAAGCGCGACCGCGCTCTCCCCGGCGCCCGCGGCTTCCGTGCGGCACTCCGGTCCGACGACCGGAAGCAGATGATAATAGCCGGACGCCGTCTTCCACAGCACAGATTGGGTCCGGGCGGGCAAGTTCGCCCAATCCTTATCGAAAAAGGGGCGCGTCCACCAGTCTTTATGCTGGTAATTCGCCATCAGCCCGGAGGCCGGCTCCGACGGGCGCAGCATCACGACAATGCCGCTGCGGGCGGCGAACGCCTTTTGCCGGCCGAAAGCGTTCTCGTTTCGCGCTTCTCCGCTGACGAACGCCAGCGCGAACCTCGCATAGCTGCGGAGGTCGAGACGGACGCGAACGGTATCGTCCCCGTTGCGATAATGGAACGACGATTGCCGGTAAGTCCCTTGGCCGTCCTCTCCGGCGCTATGCTCCGTTCCCGCCGGAGCCAGGTCGACTGCCGACGCTTCCCCATCGAGCCGTGCCGCGACGCCTAACGGTCCGAAGATGCCGGACGCTCCCGT
This sequence comes from Cohnella zeiphila, assembly GCF_014212055.1. Taxonomy (GTDB): domain Bacteria; phylum Bacillota; class Bacilli; order Paenibacillales; family Paenibacillaceae; genus Cohnella; species Cohnella zeiphila. Next base: position 56,917 of record NZ_JACJVO010000056.1, read on the forward strand.
TGCCTCAAATTCAAACATAACTGGCCTCCCCGAGAATGTATTGGTCAAGCCTTAAGATCTCTCGTCTTCGAGCGCCTGCATCGCCACGGACAAGCTGGCCGCGTCGCCGACGTGCTCGCCGAGCCCCGACGGAACGACCTCGCAGGCCTCCAGCGACGGAGAAAGCGCCTCGCGTTCCAGCTCTTCCCGAACGAGCGGCTCGAGCACCGCACGCTGCCTCGCGTAAATGCTGCCGATGACGATTCGCTCGGGATTGAGAACGTCCACGAGCACCGCCAGCCCTTGACCGAGCTTCCGGCCGACGATGCCGACCGCTTCGCGCGCCAGCTCGTCGCCGGCTTCGGCCGCCTCGAACACGGCTTGGGCCGTGATCTCCTCTAGCCGGTCCGGATGTTCGGCCAGAGCGCTTGCTCCGCCTTCGCCCAGACGGGCTTCCGCCATCCGTCGGGCCAACCGAGCAATGCCGCCGCCGCTGCAGAAGCCTTCGAACGAGCCGGCTTTGCCATAGCCGACGGGTCCGTCCGGCGCAAGCCGCATATGTCCGACTTCGCCAGCCATGTCGTTCGCTCCGCTATACAGCCTGCCGTTCAGGATCAAACCGGCTCCCATGCCGGTGCCGAACGTCAGGAAAATCACGTTCGACGCGCCTCGCCCCGCGCCCCACTTCCATTCGGCCAGCGCGCACGCGTTGGCGTCGTTCTGAAGCGCGACAGGCACGCCGAAGCGCCCGTGCAGCGGGCCGACCACGTCGATGCGGTCCCAGCCCGGCAGATTGGGCGGCGACAGCACGAGTCCGCTCCGGCTGTCCAGCGGACCGCCGCAGCTGATGCCGATCGCCCGCAGCGGTCCGTCGGCAGCCGCCTTTTCCAGCAGCTCGCTCAATGCGTCGCCGAATCTGCCGATCGCTTCCCCGGGCGTCGCCGGAGTCGGGAAGGCGCGCTTCTCCACGATCTCGACCGAGCCGCCGTCTTCGGACGTCCTGCCCAGGACGGCCGCGCATTTGGTCCCGCCGATATCGAAGCCCCCCAGCAGCACGCTCATGCAAAAAAAGCCTCCTCGAGCATCATGCACAGCACATGATAAATCGGAAGATGCCGCTCCTGAATGTCGGGCGTTCGGTCATAAGGCACGCGAATGACGACGTCGCACAGCTCCTTCAGCCTTCCGCCTCCCTGGCCGGTGAAGCCGATCGCGGTCATGCCGAGCGACTTCGCCACTTGCACGGCGCGCACGACGTTGACCGAATTGCCGGACGTGCTGAACACGACAAGCGTATCCTCCGGCCGGCCGTAGCCGTACACTTGCTGGGCGAACACCAAATCCGCCGCCACGTCGTTGCTGTAGGCCGTCGCCAGCGCGGTGTGGCTCACCAGCGAAATCGCGGGCAGCGCCCCTTGCAGCCGGTCGGCGATGTAGGCGCCCTCTTCGCCGTGAATCAGCATTTTCTCCCGCTCCGAAGGGCCGAGCGGGCGCTTGGACATGAAGCCTTTCATCAATTCCCCGACGACATGCTCGCAGTCGGCGGCGCTGCCGCCGTTGCCCGCGAGCAGCATTTTGCCGCCCTGGCCGAAAGACCGCTTTATCGCCTCGAACGCCCGGGCGACCGATTCGCGGCAGGGTTCCAGGTCGGGATACTTGACGAACAAGTCGTTCAAAATCTCGCTCATTTCCCAACACTTCCTCTCGAATGAATGGCTTGCCGAATTAGGGCAATGCGTTCAGATGCCCGATCGCTTTCGTGAAAAAACGCTCGCTGCCGAAGCTGCCGGATTTGAGCACCAGTCGGATCTGCGGTTCGCCGAGCGATAGGCACGACGGCAGTCCGGGCTCGATCTCCTTCAAGATGCGCAGACCGCCGATGCCGAGCCGGGCGCAGACGGCCGCCGAGGTCTCGCCGCCGGCCACCAGAAGCCGCCGCGTTCCGCTGGCGTCCACGACCATGGCCGCCGCATCGGACAAAGCCGCCGAGACAAGACGCGACACCCCGGCGTTGCTCAGGCCTAGCGCCGAAGCACGCCGCTTCGTCTCCGCGACTTTCTCCTTGTCATTAGAAGCGTAAAGCAAGGCGCTGCGCCCTGCCGCCAGCTCCGAGCAAACGGACCGTGCCTGTTCCGCCGCGTGGCGTTCCCTCGTTTCCTTTTCCAGCAGAAGAAAGGAATCCAGCTCGAACGCGGCGATGCCGTGCCGTATCGCATCCTCGACCTGCGCCGCCGTCTGCGGCATCAAGCTGCCGGCCACGCAAAAGACGCCCTCGGGCGCTTCCGGCACCGGAAGGCCCGGCTCGCCCGATTCCGCCGTCGGCTTCGGCAGGAGCAGCGCCAGTTCCTCGGACAAAGCGGAGCTGCCGCCGAGCAGCGGCTCCTCCCGAACCGCCTCGGCGATGATGCGGAGCGAATCCTGATCGCGGACGTCCAGAATCAGATACTGGCAGACGGACCGTTTACGCTCAATCTCCGCCCGCAGCGCCTCCGCTCCCTGCTCGACGATTCCGATCGGAATGCCGTCGACCGTTCGCTTCGTCTGCGATTGCAGGATACCGATCAGGTTCGACTCCGTCATCGGATGCACCGGATCGTGCCGGAATTCCGATTGCTCGAGCGGAACGCCCCGCACGTAATGGATGCCGTCCAGCGTCGTCCGGCCGTTCTTGGGGAAGCCGAGCACGATCACCATGAAGGAAGCGTCCAGCGCGTCCAGCATCGCGTCGAATTCGGCGCCGACGTTGCCCCGGAAAACGGAACAAGATTTGTTCAGGAACCGGCGGCAGCCGGCATCCCGCAGCGCGAGGGTGGCGGCACGGACTTTGCGGTACGCTTCTTCCGGGCTGTCCAGCCGCGAATTCGTGTCGACGACGAGCGCTTGCGGATGGCCTGGCGCCGCATCATCCAACGCTTCCAGCGGATACACATCCGTTGAAAGCCCCGCCTTGGCGTACATGATGCCGATATCGTTCGCTCCGGTAATATCGTCCGCGACGATGCCGATCACGTCTCCCACTTCCTTCTCGGCCGATAGCCGGATTGCTCGAGGAAACGGCGCCGGGTCGCGTCGGGCAGCTCCGCAAGCGGAATGCCGGCGCCGCGCGCTTCCACGACCATGCGGCACGCCGTCTCCAGCGTATGCAGCGCCATTCTCGCTTCCTTCAAGTTCGCGTCGTAGACGAGCACGCCGTGGTGCTCGAGCAGCAGCACGTTCGCGAGCTTCGCCTTTTCCCGGACCGCCTCGCCCAGGTCGAACGAGCCGGGATCGGCGTAGCGGACGCGCTCGACCCGTTCCAGATAGTACATCGTCTCGACGAAAAGGCCGGAAGGAAGCGGCTCGTCCGCGCAGGCGATCAACGTGCCGTAAAAAGGCGAGGCGTGCAGCACCGCGCCCACGTCCGGCCGCGACTCGTAAATTGCCCGGTGCATCGGCACTTCCTTGGACGGCTTCTTGCCCGGCGTCGCGGATGGCGCAGGTATGCCTTCCCCTAGGGAGCACTCGGCGAAGTCGTCCTCGCCGAGCTCGCCCAGGTACGTGCCGCTGGCCGTAATGAGGTAGCGGTCGCCGTCGGTCCGGGCGCTGATGTTGCCGGCGTTGCCCCAGGCGAGGCCGTAATCCATCATATAGCGGCCTGCCGCGCGCAGCTCCGCGAGCACTTCGTCCCGCCGCGTCATGCTATTCCAGCTCCCATTCGAGCAGATTGGTCTCCGTCACCGGCAGCTCCGGATTTCTAGGAATGCGGAACGTCTTGATCTCCGAGGGAGCGAACTCGGCGCGGATCGTCCGGCCGAACTTCGGCAGCGCGATCTCGGCGGAGGTCCGCTTCTTGTCCGTCTCGTAGCAGCGCACGATCAGGTCGTCGTTGTCCTCCGCTTGCTTGAGCGCGCTGACGATGATATTGCTTTTGTCGACGGTCGCGTAAGAGTCGGTCTGCGGCAGCTTGCCCTCGTGGTACGTCTCGATGACCGCCGCCGGCTTGCAGTTCAATTCGGCCGCGCGGCGCGGCGTTTCCGCCGTCTCCCATGTGCCTTCGTGCGGCAGGAGCGAGTACGAGAAGCGCTGAATGCCTTGGTCGATAAACGAATACTCGCCGTCCGGATCGGGTTCGTACGGCACGTGGTGCGCATAGATCGGGCTGCGCAGCACCGTCATAGCCAGCTCCTTGTTCAGAACGCTGTAGCTGTATTTGGCGTCGTTCATCAAGCTGAGGCCGTACACGCGGTTCGTGTCCTGCACGATGCCGGTATAATCGATCCAGCTTTGTCCCGGCTCTTCCTCGCCGTTATGCTCCCGTTCCATCGTGCCGTAAGGAATTTCGTACGTATGTTTGCTGAAAATGACGTTGACCGGGAAAACGAGCTTCAGCATTTTGAACTTCTCGCGCCAGTCCACCGTCACGTTCACGTCGATCTGATCGCGGTCCGGATACATCGCGAAGTCCTGAATCAGCTTCGAGCTGCCGTATTCGCTGACGACGCGGATGACCGACTTGACCGGCCCGTGCTCGATGCGGTGCACCTTCGTCGCCTTGAACTCTCCGGCGGAACGATGGAATTGCAGCACGTCGTGGCTCCACGTATCCGACGTGTCGTCGATGACGACCGGCTTCGCGCCCTCACCCTTGAACACCTCGTGATTCAGGCGCTTGTCGCGCAAGCTTTTGATGAAGCCGGTGCCGCGATCGAATTCGAGGCGAAGGTTTTGATTTTCCAGCACGAGGTCGCTTGCCAGGATCGGCTCGCCCACAGGCTTGATGGAAGCCGATTCGCGAACGAGCTTATAGGTGCGGTAGCCCAGGGAAGGCAGATCGGCGATAAAGCTGAGCCGGTAGCGGCCGCGCGCCGATGCCAGCGACTTCACCGTCTGGAACGGAACCGGATTGCCCTTGTCGTCGAGAAGAACGGCGCTGTCCTTCATGCCGCCGACTTCCAGTTCCACGTTCACGCGGCTCTCCCACGCATGCGGATTGAATACGACGATCGGCAGCATCGTCTCGTCCTGTTCGATGCCGATGTTCCAGGACAGCGATTGGACGGCGTAGTTCAGCGAACGGTCGGCGATCGCCATCGCTTCGCCGAACAAATACCGGGCGTCCTCGTAGGCCGGTTCGAGGCTCGTGCCGGCCAGAATGTCGTGGAACTGGTTGAACAGGACGTTTTTCCAGGCGCGGTCGAACTCCTTCGGATACGGCTGGCCCGTAATCCACGATGCAAGCGCCGAGTATTTCTCGGCCGCGAGCAGCCGGTTCTCCGCCTGCCGGTTCCACTGCTTGATGCCCGAATGCGCGGCATAGCAGCCGCTGGCGTGGTGCTGCAGGTCGTCGTGAACGACCGGGAACGACTGCCCCGACTTTTCCATGTCCCGGAAGTAGTTGTCCGGCGTCGAGAACTCCAGCTTGGGCAGGTCGGGCTCGTTGTTCAGCCGGCGGATGCTCTCGATATTTTCCTTCGTCGGACCGCCGCCGTGATTGCCGACGCCGTAGAACAGCATCAGGTCGTCCAGCGGTTCCTTGAACTCTCCGAGCGCGCGCCGCACGTGGTCGTCCAAGTCTTTGCCCCAGGACAAATACTCGAACATGATGCGGAACGTCAGCACCTTCGAGCCGTCGTCCGACTGCCACCAGAACAGCCGTCCCGGCAGCCCCTTCTCGTTCGGCATCGGACGCATCATGACGTAGTAGTCCATGCCGCTCTTCTTGAGGATCTGCGGCAGCATGCCGTTGTGGCCGAAGCTGTCGACGTTGTAGCCGACTTTGGCCGTCACGCCGAACTTTTCTTTGAAATAACGCTGCCCGTACAGCCCTTGGCGGACGAACGACTCGCCCCCCGGGATGTTGCAGTCCGGCTGGATCCACCAGCCGCCGACGATGTTCCAGCGTCCCTCCGCCACGCGGCGGCGGATCTCCTTGAACATTCCGGGATCGTTGTTCTCGACCCACTCGTACATCGCGGCCGAGCTGGACGTGAAGATGAAATCGTCCGACTCGTTCATCCGGTCGAGCGCGGAGCGGAACGTCGCCTTCGCTTCCTGAAAACCTTCCTGCCACTGCCACAGCCATACCGGGTCCAGATGCGCGTTGCCGATCATGTACAATTTCTTATCCTTCATGGGCTAGCTTCACTCCCGTGATCAATTTTGGGGAAAATGCGGCGGCGCGCGCCGGCTTACAAAACGAATCGTCCCGCCTCGTTCGCGCTGCAGACGAACCCTTCGATCTTCTCGAGGACGGTCCGAGTCACCGCTTCGCGGCCAAGCGCCAGACGGTCCGGGCTCAGCGCCTTGCACTCGGCGTTCGTCATCCGCTCTTCGCGGCCGAGCGCGGCCAGCAGCGACAGCTCGAGATCGGTGGCGATGTTGACCTTGCTGACGCCGCCGCCGGGCAGACGGAACGCTTGACGCATCATCTCCGCCGGAACGCCGGAGCCGCCGTGGAGCACGAGATGGACCGGGGTCAGCGCGCGGATGGCGGACAAGCGATCGTAGTCGATTTTCGGCTGCCTTACGTTATATACGCCGTGCGCCGTGCCGCACGAGACGGCCAGCGCGTCGACGCCGGTCAGGCGGACGAATTCCGCCGCTTCCCGCGGATCGGTGTACAGCTCTTCGTCCTTGTCGGTCTCGACGAAATCGGTCGTGCCGATCATGCCGAGCTCCGCTTCGACCGAGACGCCTCTCGCATGCGCATAGTCGGCCGCTTCCTTGCTGATCGCGGCATTCTCGGCGAACGGCTTCTCCGACGCGTCGATCATGACCGAAGTGAATCCGGCGTCGATCGCCTCGATGATCGTTCCCATTTCCTTCGTATGGTCCAGATGCAGCACGACGGGGACCGTAATGTTCCGCGCGTTCGCCTCTGCGTAGAACGTCTCGCCGAATTCGGCGGGCGTAATGCCGTAGCGCGCCAGCTCCTTCTGCGAAATTTGCACGATCAGCGGCGACGCCGCCCGTTGTCCCGCCTCCAGTACCGCGGCGATCATCGGCGTGTAGCGCGGCGAGAACGAACCGATCGCGAACCGGCCGGTCTCGGCCGTCTCCAGCGCTCTTTTTAAGGTGATCACGTTATGAGGTCTCGTTTGCATCGCAGGTTTCTCTCCTTCTCCAAAGTGCCTATTTTCTCTTGAGTTGCGTTATTTCGTCTCCAACACTTGCTTCACCCGGTCCATGCCGAGACCGGGACTCGTCAGGAACTTCCGCCGTTCCTCCGGCTCAAAACGATCCAGCACCCGCGCCATGGACGCCTGCGCCAGCACGACGACGTCGGTACGCTCCGCAAGCAGGCGCAGCGTCTCGGCCAATTCCCGGTCGTGGCCTTCCTTGTCGCCGGCCATCAGCAGTTTATAGGCCGAAGCGGCCACCACCGGCTCCAGCAAGGCCGTACGCCCGGCTTGCTCCGCTTTGGCGCGAAGCAGCCGCTGCGTCGGCTGCAGCGTCGTCTCCAGCGTGGCGGCGACGCCGATCCGGGCGGCCGAACGGACCGCGTGCTCGGCCATCGCCTCGTCGATGCGCACGATCGGCACCCCAATGCCCGGCTGAACCCGTGCGCACAGCTCGCCGATCGACGAGCAGGCGTTCAGGATGCAGTCCGCGCCGAGCCGTTCCGCAATCGCCGCATATTGGCTCCACCGCTCGCGGACGGCTTCCACGCGTCCGCCGTTGGCGGCCAGCTCCGGCAGGATCGAATCGTCGACCAGATTGAAGATTTCGACGTTCGGAATTCGCTCCAGCGCCAGCGATTTGAGCGGCTCGACCGTCACCGGCGTCGTGTGAATGATCGCCAGCTTCGGCTTGGCCGCGGTTCCCTCTACCATAAGACTCGCTCCCTTCGAAGGCTAAGCGGGCTTCGTTCTCTCTGACCAAGTTAGTGTCGAAATGCAATAACTCGCGTCAATTCGCAGCCTCGCTCGCCAAGTTAGTGCCGAAACGCAATAACTCGCAGCATCTCGAAGCACCGCATTCCCGCTCCTGCCGCCAGGATGCTTATCTCTCCCGCGTTCACCGCGGAAGCAAGCCCGCTCCCGCCGCGGCGCGTTTGGCCGCGCCGAACGCGGCTTCTTCCTCCACGGCGGCGAGTCGCAGCGGCAGGCCCAGCCACTCCCGGAGCAGCCGCTGCAGCACCGGATTGCGGCGCATGCCGTTGCCGGCTCCTATTGCCGACTCGAGCTTCGCCCGGAGCGGTTCCGGCAGCAGCCGGAAGTACTCCGTCAGCTCGTCGGCCATGCCGGCGAGCACGCCCGCGGCGAAATGGCCCGGCGTGAACGTTTGCGGGCTCAGTCCCGCCACGCCGCCCAACGCGGACGGATCGCGCCGCGAGCCGTAGAACCGCGTATCGAACGCGAGCGGCTCGATTCCTTCCGTCAGCGCTTGCCCGGCCATTTCGTTCATCCGCCCGTAAAAATCGCGATCGCCGGCCTCTGCGCCGAAAGCCCGGCACGTCTCCTGGAAAAACCGTTTCAGCAGCGCGTACGACTTGCCGCCGCTCAGTGGAGCGCCGACAAGCAAATAGCCGCCGCCGGGAAACGGCCGCGTCTCCAGCCCCGCAACTTTCTCGCAGCGATCGGTATAAACCGAAATTTGCGAGCCCGTTCCGACGTTGACGAGCAGCGATCCTTCCGGCCGGGAGACGGCGCCGAGGAAGCTCGCCTGATTGTCTCCGATGGCGCAGACGACCGTTTTGCCGTCCGGCGTCCGGCCGATCGCGCCGCCGTCGCGAACGACTCTCGGCAGCAGGGAGCTGTCCATGCCGGCAGCCTCCACGGCCTTTCTCTCGAAATCGAGCTGCTCCAAAGAGAACAAGCCGAAGCCGGCCGCGTTGGACGGATCGATCGCCGGTTCGCTCAAGCCGCACAGCTTCATGGCCACGTAATCGCCGATCGTGCAAAAAGACGCCGCATCGGAGGGAACCAACCCGTTTCGCGCGTTGTAAAAGTGCGTCACCAGCCCGTATCCGCTGTGGAGCTTTCGGCCCGCGATCGCCCCGAGGCGTTCGGCGTACGTGATCTCTCCGTCCGGCATTCGCCGATCGCCTCTGCCGTCTTGCCATGTATACAGCGGACTTACGCCGCTGCCGCGGCGGTCGACGTACAGAATTCCGTGCATCTGGCAGGAGACGCAGACAGCCGCGGCCGCCTCCCATTCCCGCGAACATTCCCGCAGCTGTTCTCTCACGATCTCCAGAATCCGCTCCGGATCCTGCAGCCGTTCCCATGGATGCGCTCCGGATAATTCGGCGTCGTTGTCTCGCGATACGACGCGGACGGTCTCTCCGGCCGCCGCATCCGCAAAGAGGACGCAAACGGAAGTCGTGCCGATGTCGATCCCCACAGTCAGCATGGTCGTTCTCCTCCAGTTCCCATCGAGATGGAACGCCTTTTCCGGTCGCCGTCCTTTACAGCCCGAGTTCTTCGGCGTATGGAGCCGACTCTTGGGCGGCGTACAGAACGAGCCCGATGCACCAGGCATGGGACAGCGTCAGCATCATGCCTTTCGGCTGGAAGCAGTTCGTATTGTAAAACCGCTCCGTCACCATGCCCTTGTAGGCGTTGAAGTCGCCGTCCTCGCGCGCGATAAACTGCAGGAAGCAGGCGATATGATCGCGGGTGCGATCGAGATAGTAACGGTCTCCGGTATACTTCCAGAGCCGAAGCATTTCCGGCACGCAGAATAGGCCGTAATTGTGCAGGTGCTGGTTGGACGTCGAGGCCTGATCGGCTCCCCGCGAGCGGAAATCGTACTGCGCCAGCAGCGAATGCCGCGGGAAACGAAGGTTGTACGTCCACCGGAACGTCATCATCCAATCGGCCGCGCTCGAGGCAAGGGCAAGCCATTCGGGACGCTTGTCGAATTCGTACAAATGCACGTAAGCGACGACGGCGTTATAAGCGTCCTCCGACGTCGGCGTGAGATGTACGTCCTCGGGCGCTCCGTAAATGTACTCGTCTTTCACGAATCGCTCATAATAGGAGCCGGCTTGGACCGCCGCCGCGGAGAACGACGGTTCGCCCAGCAGCGCGGCGCCTTCGAGCAGCGCGGCGATCCATAGAACGCCGCCCGCGCCGTCCCATTCCTCGACTTCACCGGTCTCGCAATGGTAATAGGAGCCGAAATTGCCGTCTTCCCGCTGATGCGAGACCGCGAACGTCAGATTGGAACGTACCGCCTTCTCCCATTCGGGATGCGAAACGCCGCGTTCCCGCTCAAAGGCGACTGCGCGCGTCATGAACAGCGTCGCTTCCGCGATCGTACGCGCCTGCAGCCACTTCGCGTTCGGATTCCAGCCGGCGGTCCAGCCTTTGCCCGCGATCCAAGACGCCCAGAAAACGCCGCTCGGCGACAAGCCCGAAGCGATTTTGTCCAGCACGCGGGTGCCGGCTTCGACATAGGCGGGCGTCTCTTTCCGCCGCCCGTAGGCGAGCAGCGCATAAGCGTACGGCGCTCCGCTGACCCAACCGACGTGCATATGGGGACGGTCGCCCATCCCTTTCACGTTGTTGTTGAACTCCCGGTCGAACGCAGCCGTCTCGTTCAGAATTCCTTCCGCTTCATTATAATGCCAAGTATACAGACCGTGGGCCGTTAACTCGGCCGCTTCCGCCAGCCCCATCCAGGGCCGAAGCGAATGCTCTTCGGCATGAAGCCCATACATCCGGCGTACGAACGGATCGTACGCGTGCGGATCGGCCGGCGCGGCGTAAACTTTCAGCTCGAGCGTCACGCGCTGTCCCGGCTCGAACCGGTAGGTCGTCACATCGGCCGGCGCGACGGGCGACGGATCGCCGACGAACGTCACCGGCTCCTCCCGGTACGGGAAGTTGAGCCAGATTCGCGTCCCTTCCGGATTGCCCCGGAACCCGAGACCGCTTAAGCCCAACGGCGACGTCTCGTCCGTGCATAGCGCGCCGCACAGCCCGTCGTTCCAGGCGAATACCGCCGGCAGCGCCGCCCGGTCGGCGCGGAACGACCAAGCGTCCGACACCATCTGCTCGGGATCCCCGCCGTTGTAATCGTATCGGGGGTAACGCCGTAAGTTTTTCTCGAACCGGTTTTCCTTGTAAAACGCGCCGGGAATCATCCAGTCCGGACGTCCCGAACCGATCAGCCCGCATCCGAACGTCAAGCCGTAATCCGCCGGCTCGTCGCCCCGGTATGCGAGTTCAAGCGTCACATCGTAGCCGACGCAGCCGTCCGCGAACGGAACCCAGCGGGCTTCCGCCTCGAACGGACCGGAAGCTCCGGACGTCCGCAAGCCGCCTTCGCCCTCTTGCGCCGCCTCTCGGATCGGCACCCGAACGATGAGCCCGTTCGCCGGGCTCCAGGCTTCAAACAAGCGATCGAAGCTCATGTAAGCTTCGGCCGCTTCCGGGCCCGGCGCGAAAACGCGCAGTTCATAGCCGCTGCCGCCTTCTACCGTTTTCCATGCCATCCTTCGCACCTCTAACGTTCTTTTTCGATTATCTTTTCGGAAAATCCTTCGGATCCAGCTTGTACAAATCGATCAGGTTGTCCCGGAAAATCCGGTCGGCGAACGTCAAAGCTTCCTTCTCGGTGAGCGCGCCTTCCTGCACCTTCTCGGTCAAGACGTCGGCCACCAGGTTGCGGGTCAGCTTCAAATGCGCATACGTTCCTTCGATATGATTGTAATCCCCGCCGAAGCCCTGAATCTTGGTCTGCGGCACCATCTCGATCATCTGATGCAGAATCTGCTTGCCCGCCGTCGGGGAAATCACGTAAATCCAGGTGAAATCGGCATAGACGTTCGGGTAGTTCTTGACGATGCTCAGATATTGGCTGTGATAAGGGAACCCGCAGTGCAGCAGCACGAAGTCGGCTTCCTCGTATTCGGCCAGCAGCGGGAGCAGCAGCGCGACGTTCGAATGGGGGAGGATGTTGCCGTTCGACGATACGCTCGTCTCATGATGGCCGGTATGAATTTGAATCGGCAGCTCATAAGCGATCGACCGCTGAATGATGAAATGAATCAAATAATCCTGCAGGGGAACCGTCTCCAGCTGCGACAGCCCGTCCTCGAGCGTGCAGCCCATCAGCCGGTTGAAGACGGCCTCCGCTTCCTGGAAGGTCGGCTTGGAGCAGGCGAGCGACCGCCAATAGGCGTGCCCGAGCTTCGTCGCGACCATTCCTTCCCGCTTGTATCTATGCAGTAAGGCATCCACGGCGTCCAGGTAGCCCGACAGCGAATGGGCGTTCATCCCGGCGTTGTTCAAAACCTCGCGGATATCCTTCCATGTTCGCAATTTAAACGTAAAATCCAGAAATAGAATCGGACGGAACCGCTCGTATCCGAGGTTCGTCGTCTGAATGAGCGTGAACGCCAGATCGATTCCCGATTTGTCGCTAAGTACCTTCTCATACCAATCCGGATCGTGCGTCGCCGCCTTCACCTTCTCGTTTACGTCCAGAATGCCCTGCACGGTCCAATCGTCAAAGCCGTACAAATCTTTCATCGCCGTACGGAGCATCCGCGCATAAGTCGTGTTGCTTGTTCGTTCCCAATATTTCAGAAATACGGTAGCTTTCTCCTCGTCACTGATCCCCCTGCCGCTTAGCGCTCCGCGTTCCATGCCGGCCGTGATCATATCCGAATCCAAATAATGCATCAACCGGAAAAAGTCATGGTTCTCTCTTTGTCTGATTTGAGGCGTCGCCAGATGCTCGTGCCCGTCAATGATCCGCAAACGGTTCAAATAGTCGTGAATGGTGCTCATCTCGCTGATCTCCCTCCAAAAGGGACGACTGCTTCCAAGGCAGAAGCAGTCGCGCCTCTTACATCTCTCTTAGTCGACTTTCAACTCGGGGAACGTGTTCTTGACTTCTTTCTTGAAGCTTGCGACGACATCGTCGTAGCTCTTGTTGTTGGTGACGCCGTCCGACGCCACTTTTCTCCACGTGCTGAGAATGTCTTCGCCGTATTTGTCGGGCTTCGTCGCCGGAATGCTCTTCACCATGTCATAGAACGGCTGCAGCACGTTTTGGTCGCCGGTGAAGGCGTTCTTGTACGTCGTCATATTGGCTTCGAACACTTTGCTGGTGCCCGGCATGTTCCCGGTCGTATCCAGGTTGTATTTCTGCCATTCTTCGCTTGCGGCGAATTTGATGAATTCGTAGGCCAAATCTTTGTTTTTGGACTTGTCGTAGATCGCGTGGTACGTGCCGCCGCTGTAATAGCCGTCCGGCGTTTTGGCGACGCCGTACTTGCCTTTGGCCTTGTCGTCCTTGTTGTCGATCATGAAGCCGGCCCAAGCGGGCATCGCGGTAAGCACGACGCTGCCGTCGTTCAAGGCGTTGCCCCAACCGGCGGACATGAACGCCAGCTTCGCGTCGACGTTGTTTTGACGGATTTTGAGCTGCGTCTCATAGATGTCTTTCCACTTCGGATCGATGTTCAGCTTGCCGTCCTGTACCCAAGGCTGGGTGTTGTAGGCTTCGATATCGAACAGATCGCCGGCGTTTTCCATCAGATGCTCTTTGCCGCCGCTGTCCTGCGCCACTTTCTTGCCGAGCTCGATGATCTTGTCCCAGCTGCTGACCATGTCGCTGATTTGATCCGGGTCGTCCGTGCCCAAATATTTCTTCGCGGTGTCCTTCAGGTACCAGAAGCCGCCCGGGGACGACGTGTCGGCGATCGCGCGCAGCTTGTCGTCGGACGATCTGCCCAGCGCCTGCACATAAGGAATGTAGTCCTTGACGAGATCTTCGGCGCCCATCGACGACAGGTCGGCCAAATACTTCGAATCGATGAACTTGCCGATGTAGCCTCTCTCGAGGTCGAGAATATCCGGCGCTTCCTTGCCGGTTTGCAGCGCGGACATCAGCTTCGTCTGGTATTGATCGCCCGGGAAAATTTGGACGTCGACCTTGACGCCCGGATTTTTGGCCATGAATTGCTCGGCCAATCCTTTGACTCCGTCGAAGTACGTCCAGAGAACCAGGTTGCCTTCCAGCGGCTTCGAGGCGTCGGTGCCGCTTGCGCTCGGGCTGGCGCCGGCGCTGCTGGCGGGCGAGCTCGGCGCGCTGCCGCTCGCCGAGGGCGACGCGTTGCCGCCGTTGTTGTTGCTGCCGCAAGCCGCGAGCATGCCGGCGGCCAGTACGGTGGTCATCGATAAGCCAAGCCATTTTTTCGTTTTCAAAACGATTCTCCCCTTTTGCAAATGATGACTAGCAAACCTTTCTGATAATCCTCAGCCGCGTATCCAAGAACGTTGTCCAGGCATCACCTCTTTCAAGGAGTCGGCCATCCGGCGATCAGCCCTTGACCGCGCCGGCCGCCACGCCGTTGATGATCCGCTTCGACATGAAGGCGAAGAATACCAGGATCGGCACGACCGAGATCACGATCCCGACGTATTGGGCGCCGAAATCGGACGTGAACTGCGACTTCAGGCTGGCGATCATGACGGGCAGCGTCTGCAGGTTGTTGTCGAACAGGATGATCATCGGGGTCAGGAAGTCGTTCCATTTGCCGATGAAGGAGAAGATGGCAAGCGTTGCAAGCGCGGGCGTCATGATCGGCAGCACCAGGCGGTTGAAGATTTGGAATTCGCCGTAGCCGTCGATCCGGCCCGACTCGAGAATTTCCGTCGGCACCGAAGAATCGGCGTACTGCCGCATCAGGAAGATGCCGAAAGCGTTATGGATCGCCGGCAGGATGAGCGGCCAGTAGGTGTTCAGCATGTTCAGCGATTCCATCAGCTTGAAGAAGCCGATGATCCCCAGCTGGCCCGGAATCATCATCGTGCCGAGCACGAACATGAACAACCCGTTGCGAAGCCGGAAGTTAAATTTCGAGAAGCCGTAGCCGGCCAGTGCGGCGAAGTATACGTTGATGGCCGTGGCGACGACCGCGATGAACACCGTGTTGGCGAAACCGCGCCAGATGTTCACGCTTTCCTTGAGCCGCGAATAGTTCTCCATGAACTGATCGCCGGGTATCAGCAGCAGCTTGCGCGCGATATCCGAGTTCGTATGCGTCGAGGTAATGATCATGCTGTAGAAGGGAAGCAGACAAGTCACCGCGACCGCGATCATAAACAGGTACAGAATCCCTCGCGTAATGTATTTCGACATTCGGTTAGCCCCCCTATTCCTTCGTCCTGGTGATTCTTGCGGTCAGGGCCGTAAAGAACATGACGATCACGAAGATTCCGTAAGCGACCGCAGCGCCGTAGCTGTAGTCGTAGTTCTTGAACGCCATCTCGTACAGGTACATGACCATCGTCCGCACCGAATTGCCGGGTCCGTCCCCGAGCATAAGGGGCGCGTCGAAGAGCTGCAGGCCGCCGATGACGGAGGTGATGAACACGAACAGGATGACCTGACGGATCATCGGCAGCGTAATGTAACGCGCGACCTGAGGCTTCGTCGCTCCGTCGATCTCCGCGGCCTCGTATACTTCGTTCGGAATCGACTGCAAGCCGGCGATCAGAATGATCATGTTCATGCCGAAGTATTGCCAGACGATGACGCCGGAAGCGATCGTGCGGGACCACCACGGGCTGTTGAACCAGTTGATCGGATCGTGGATCAGTCCGATATCCATGAGCAGCTTGTTGACGCTGCCCGTCTGCCAATCGAACATCAGGCTGAAGATGACGCCCAGCGTGACGGCCGTCACCATATGCGGGAAGAAGTAGACCGCCCGGAAAAAGTGCTTGCCCCGGATAAACTTCTCGTTCAGGATGAGCGCGAGCAGCAGCGAGATGATGAGCTGCGGAACGTTGGACATGACCCAGATGATCATCGTGTTCCCGATCGTCTGGTAGAAGAAGCTGTCGTGCAGAAGCCGCGTGTAATTGGCGATTCCGACATAGACGGGATCGGTGAAGCCGTCCCACTTCATGAAGCTCAAATACAGCGTGTACAGGATCGGAGCCAGGCCGAATACGGCAAATCCGATGAAGAAAGGCGCTACGAAAAAGTAGCCGTAATAGGACTTGTTGATTTTCGAACCCATGGTGTCACCTCGTTGGCGGGCGCTGCCCGCAGGAGTCGCGAATGATAAGTCTCGGCTTCAGAAGGATTTGTCCGATAGCGTTCGGATCCTCCGTGCCGTCTATTTTGTGAAACAGCCCTTCGGCTGCCTTGATGCCGATGTCGAGGAACGGTTGGCGCACCGTCGTCAGCGACGGATACACCCAGTCCGAAATGGTAATGTCGTCGTAGCCGACGATCGATAACTGCTTGGGAACGTTCAGTCCGTGTTCCTGGGCCGCCCGCAAAGCGCCGATCGCCGTTTCGTCGTTCGATGCGATCACGGCGGTGAACCCTTGGCGCGCGAGCAGCTGCCGCATCGCCTCGTAACCGCCTTGGTTGCTCCAGTTCGAGCGGACGGTCCACTCGGGATTGATCTCGATATTCAATACCCTCATGGCCTGCGAATAACCCTTGAACCGGTCCCGGTTCGCCGACAGATTGTCGGGGCCTGCGATATAGGCGATCTCGCGATGCCCCAAGCCATGCAGATAATGGACGATGTCGGCCGCGCCCGAGACGTGATCGACTTCCACCGACAGAATGTCGTCCCTCCCGCCGCTGTCGCCGATGAGCACGACCGGGTAAGGAGTCTCGCGAATCCGCTTCAGGTGCTCCGGCGCCCGCTTCCAGAAGCTCACCAGGATGACGCCGTCCACCTGGCCTTCGTAAAGCAGGTTCAAGAAAGAGATTTCATTGTCTGCATTGGAAGCCCAGCTGAAAAACATGCAGCTATAGCCTTTGCCGTTCGCAACCTGTTCTATCCCCCGAATAACGCCCGAATAGAAGATGTTGGAGATGTCGTCTACGACGACGGCGATCAGGTTCGTCCGGTTGAGCACGAGCCGCCGCGCGTTCGCGTTGCGATGAAAGTTCAGTTCTTCGATCGCTTTTTTGATCGCTTCCTCCGTCGGTTTTTTGACCTGCCGGCCGTTCAGGAATCGGGATACGGTGCTTTTGGACGTGCTTGCCAGTCTCGCGACGT
This sequence comes from Cohnella zeiphila, assembly GCF_014212055.1. Lineage (GTDB taxonomy): Bacteria > Bacillota > Bacilli > Paenibacillales > Paenibacillaceae > Cohnella > Cohnella zeiphila. Next base: position 73,865 of record NZ_JACJVO010000056.1, read on the forward strand.
CATGAATCGTCGGGCCCATTTCCAAACCTTCTTTTCCATGAATTATCGGCTCCCTCCGTTTGATCGGCGGATTTCGGGAACGTTCCCATTTTACAAAAAGCGGATATCGGACAATGCGGAAAACAGACACGTATAGTGGGAACGTTCCCAAAATGAATAAAAAGAAAAATTCGTCTTGCCTGCGACGTCTGAAATTTGCTTTCGGCAAACCTCTGCGGGGATTCACAAGATTGGGAACGTTCCCAAACGTCTGATAACGAATTCTATAGGCCTATAATAAGCGCTTGCAACAGCGGTGTCAACCCATAAACCAAAAGAAATCCAAGCCATTTGCATGAAAAAAGCGAGGGTCTGTCCCGGACCCTCGCTTCTCCCCCGCCGCATGCCGGCGGGATGTCATCGCTTCCCTGCGACCGGCAGCCCGATCGTAAACGTCGTGCCGCTGCCCGGCTCGCTGCTGACCGCGATGCTTCCGCCGTGGGCTTCCACCAGGTTTTTGACGATGGCCAGGCCGAGACCCGTGCCCCCGTTGTGCCCCCGCTTCCTCGCCTTGTCGGCTTTGTAGAACCGCTCGAAGATGTACGGCAGGTCTTCCTGCGGGATGCCCTGCCCCTCGTCCTCGACGACGAGCCGGATCTCGTCGCCCTTAGGCCCGGATAGCCGGTCCGCCAGCAGACGGATCGACGCTCCGGAAGGGGTATGGCGGATGGCGTTGTCCAACAGGTTGGTCAGCACCTGCTCCAGACGGTCTCCGTCCGCCGATTGAAGCACCAGGTCGGAGCGCTCGTCCGACCGGGACAGCGAAATGCCCCGTTCCTTCGTCAGCGCCGCGAACTTGCGGTACACCCTCGTCAGCAGCGCGTTCACGTCGAGCCGCTGGTAATTCATCTCCAGATGCCCGGCCTCCATGCGGGCCAGATCCAGCAAATCCTTGACAAGCCGCCCCATGCGCAGCGATTCGTCATGGATGACTTGCACGAGCTCCCGGCGCTCTTCCGGCGACGCTGCGATATCGTCGAGCAGCGCTTCGCTGTAGCCTTGAACCATCGACAGCGGCGTCCGGATCTCGTGCGAGACGTTCGCCACGAAATCCTTGCGCATCTTGTCGACGCGGAACTCTTCGGTGACGTCGCGAAGCACGGCCACCGCGCCGCGAATGCCGTCCGACGATACGAGCGGCGTCATGACGACCGAATAGACGCCGTTCTGCACATGGATCTTATTCGTCAGCTCCGTCCCGGTGCGAATGACGTCGCGATACGTCTCCAGCAGCGGAACGGGAACCTCTCCGTTCCTCTCCCCCTCGGGATCGTCCCATTCGGCCGCGTTCCACTGCTCGAGCAGGTGCTGGCCTTTCGGGTTCGTCAGAATGACGCCGCCTTCGGCGTTCAGCGAGATGACCGCGTCCGTCATGCTTCGAAGTACGCTGCTCAGGTGGTCGCGCTCGTGCTCGAGAATGCGGATCAGCGTATCGATCTCCGACGCCATCGAGTTGAACGTGTTCGCCAGCTCCCCGATCTCGTCGCTGGAGCGGATCGCCACCCGCGCCGTATAGTCGCCTTGGGCGATCTGGTCCGCCGCGTCCTTCATCTCCCGCAGCGGCTGCGTAATCTTGGTCAGCAGGAAAAACGCGAAAAAGGTTGTCAGCAAAAAGCCGACAGCCCCCGCGTAGACGAACAGATGCTTGATCTTGACCGCGTCGATGAACGCGATGTCGATGTATTGCAGCAGGAACAGTCCGATCGTCGAAATGACGACCGCGACCAGTCCGATGATGGTGAGCCACAGTTTGCCGACGACGGTTCTCCAGATGGCCATCGCTTACTTCGCCACCTCGAGCTTGTAGCCGACGCCCCACACGGTCGTGATCATGGAAGCCGCTTCGACCGAGACGCGGTTCAGCTTCTCGCGCAGCCGCTTCACATGGGTATCCACCGTGCGCAGGTCGCCGAAGAAGTCGTAGTTCCAGACGTCCTTCAGCAAATCTTCGCGCGAGAACACCTTGTCCGGCGAGCTCGCCAAATAGTGCAGCAGCTCGTACTCCTTCGGCGTCAGATTGACTTCCTGGCCGTCGGCGGTGACCCGGTGCGCGTCATGCTCGATGACCAGATGCGGGAATACGATGTTGCTGGCCGTCAGCTCTTTGGACAGGAACGCGGTCGCCGAGGAACGGCGCAGAATCGCTTTGATGCGGAAGATGACCTCGCGCGGACTGAACGGCTTGACGACGTAGTCGTCTGCCCCCACTTCGAACCCTTGGACGCGATTGACTTCTTCGCCCTTGGCGGTCAGCATGATGACCGGGGTCGCCTTGCTCTGGCGCAGGCGGGTGCACACTTCGATCCCGTCGATGCCGGGCAGCATCAAGTCGAGCACGATTAGGTCAAAATCGTGCTGGAGCGCGATCCGAAGCGCCGTCTCCCCGTCTTCGGCCTCTTCGATGACATATCCTTCTTTCTCCAAATACATGCGCAGCAGACGGCGGATTCTTTCTTCGTCGTCCACGACCAAGATCCGGTTGCCCAATTCGTTCACCTAGATCAGCCCTTTCTTAGTAGGCTGCGGCGTCCCGCCGCTTACACTCCGGCGTAGGAGTGCAAGCCGGCGATGACGAGGTTGACGCCGATCAGCGTAAACAGCACGACGATAAAGCCGATGACCGCGAGCCACGCGGAGCGCGTGCCGAGCCAGCCGCGGGACAGGCGCAAATGCAGGTAGGCGCTGTAGAACAGCCAGGTGATGAGCGCCCACACTTCCTTCGGATCCCAGCTCCAGAACCGGGACCACGCGATCTGCGCCCAGATCATCGCGAAGATGAGCGCGCCGAGCGTAAAGACCGGAAAGCCGATCGCGATGGCGCGATAGCTGATCTCGTCCAGGTCCTCCGGGTCGATGCCGTCAAGGTAAGGATGAAGGACCGCAGCGATCGGCTTGCGAAGGATGAGACGGATCAGACCGTACAGGATAAGGCCGGAGATGACCGACCAGAGGACCGTGTTCAGCTTGCGCCCGGCATTGACGCCGTTCATCCAATGGGGAGCCTCGAACAGCGGCTTGTCGATGCCGAGATACGGCGTCATCGACAGCTTCTCGCTGTTGTAAGGCGCGACGATCGGCGGCAGTCCGTAGGTGACCTTCTGAATGCTGGACTGCTCATTGCCCTGCTGATCGATGCTGAATTTCTCCTGCTGGAATTCGGCCGAATAGCCCCCGGCCCGGAAGGAGAATACGGAGACCAGGAAGCCGACGATGATGATGACGACGAACAGCACCGCTTCGACCCAGAACTGCTCGCGCTTGCCGAGCTTGTCCTTCCGCGAGAAGTCGACGACCCTAAGCAGCTGCACGAGCGCCGCCGCGAAGCCTACGGCGAAGAACGCTTCTCCGGAAGCCGCCGTCGTCACGTGAATCTTCAGCCAGTACGAATTGAGCGCCGGAATGAGCGGCTGCACTTCGGACGGAAATACCGAGGCGTAGGCGATAATAATGACGACCAGCGGCGTGGCGAACGCGCCGACAAGCGGATTGCGATAGATCAGGTTGACGACGATGAACGCGAACATGATGGCCATGCCGAGGAACGTCATGAACTCGTACATGTTGCTCGTCGGAATGTGGCCGCCGCCCTTCCATCGCGTCAGGAAGAACGTCAAATGGCCGAGCCAGCCGATGATGGCCAGCGCGAAGGCGATGCGGCTCCAGCGCTTCGTATGGGCCTCCACGTCGCGGTTGCTCCATCTCCGCCCCGCCACGGCGATCGCATATCCGATAAATGAAGCGCAATAAAGCGCGAATGCGAAAATAAACGCATTGCTGCTGATCGAGAGCCAATTCAACGTGTATTCCTCCTGTTATCGAGCGCCTTCGGTTCGACGGCGACGCCCGTCTTGTTCAAGGCCGCCGCCAGCTCGGCGCGAATGCCGTACGTGTTCTTGTTCGTATGGGCGCCCAGCGTCAGCTTGCCGTCTTCGATCCGCAGCCAGATCCGGCGGTGCTGCCAATAAAAGCCCATGATCAGCCCGATCATCGAGATGCCGGCTCCGACCCAGATGAAAGGCATGGCCCGGTCGACGCGGACGTTCAGAAACGTCGTGTATTGCGAGAACGAGACGTTCTCCATTTTCCCGACTTCGAACGTGAACCTGCCGCTGTTGCTTCCCGCCTTCTGCAAGCTCTGGTTGATCTGATTCTGAATCGTCTTGTCGTCTCCCGACGGCAGCGGGAAGTAGATGTACATCTCCCCGTCCTCGGACAAGCCCGGGCCGGTGACGATAAAGACGAAAGCCGGGTTGTTCGGATCCCGCGTCTTGGTCATGGGGCGGTTCTGGTCGTCCAATCCAAAATCGGGAAATACGTTGCTTAATTTCAGCGTATAAGGACCGGCCTCATAAGTCAATGGCGGATCGTTCATCGGCAGGTCGAACGGCCCGTACGACTTCCCGGTCCGCGAATCGACCAGCATCGGACGGACGGAGATCAGCCGGGCTTGCGGCTCGTAATTGTATTGATATAAATCCAGGCCGTGATAGGAAAGCGGGCTGTTCACTTCGATGTCGTGCTGCGCCACTTCCTTCAGCACCGGATCCTTGCCGGTCGTATCGTTGCAGTTCGCCGTGCACTCGTACAGCGTCGCTTCGGTCCGGTACAGCTTCGCCCGGTTCGTTCCCTTGAGCTCCGGCGGAAGTTCCTCGTCCTTGTAAAACTCGACGGTAAACTTGTCGTTCTTGACGAAATAGTTCGTATTCGGAATTTGCTTCGTCTGTCCTTCGTCCATGGACACATACTCGTCCAGATGCCAGGAAGGGATGCCCCGGGCAAGCACGGCGAGCAGGAAGATGATCAGTCCGATATGGTTGATATAAGGGCCCCAGCGGCTGAAGCGGTTTTTCTCCGCCAGCAGCGCCGTATCCTCGGCGGTCACGCGGTAGCGCTTACGCCTCAGCTGATTCGCGAACGACGAAGTCCAGGCGGCCGGTTCCTGTTCCAACTGGCCGATGTAGACCGTTTGCTGGCGCGTCAGGAACGCGTGATGCTTGCGGATCTGCTGCTTCGACAGCGCCCGGTACAGCGGCAGCACCCGGTCCAGGCTGCAGATGACCAGCGACGTGCCGATCATGGCGAGCAGGCCGACGAACCACCAAGATTCGTACGTCCGGGCCAGGCCGAGCGATTGGTAGATATAGCCCCATGTGCCGTATGTATCTTTGTAATACTGCGCCGGGTCGTCTAGGTTGATGAAAGTATCTTCCTGCGGAAAGATCGTGCCGACCGACGCTCCGATGAGCGTGATGACGATCAGCCAGACGGCGATTTTGACGGAAGAAAAGAAATTCCATACCCGATCCAGAAGATCGGGGTTCGCTTTCTGCGACCGGCGCGCGACGCCGTCGTATCTCATCTCCAGCGGACTGTCCAACGGCAAATCTTCGACGAGCGGCTTCCCGCAGGATTCGCAGAGAACCGTTCCCGTCGGATTCTGGTGTCCGCACTCGCATTTGGTGTTCTGAAACTGAAGCAACCGGTGATAACCTCCTCGCCGCAACCGTTATCGTCAGCCGCAACCGTTATCGTTAGCCGCAACCGTTATCGTCAGCCGAAGGCTGATGGATCGGTTGGCGGCCAGCCCGAAGGCTGATGGATCGGTTGTAGGCTAGCTCTTGGGCGACGTCTCGAAAAGCCGCTTGATATGCGAATCGATGTCTTCCTCGCTCATCGGTCCGCCGATGGCGATCTCCTGGATATGTCCGTCCGACGAGATGAAGAACGTCGTCGGATATTCCTTCAGACCGTACCGCTTCTCCGTAATCTTGTTCCGATCGAGCAGGATCGGGAACCTCGCGCCGACGCTGGCGGCGAACTGCTGGACGCTGATGCGGTCCTCGCTCAGGTTGATGCCGACCAGCTGCAAGCCCTGGTCCTTCCACTTGTCGTATTCCTTCTGCAGCGCGGGCATCTCGTCCCGGCAGGGCGGACAGAACGTCCCCCAGAAGTTGAGCACGAGCGGCTTGCCCTTGTAGGAGTCCAGATCGTGCGTCTGGCCGGACAGGTCGGCCAGTTCGAAAGCCGGCGCTTCGCTGCCCGCCTTCAGGACGGACTGCGTCGTAAAAAACGAACGGCCGATCGCGTAGCCGCCGATCAGCACCGCGAAGGCCAGAATCAAGTATTGAATCGGTTTGCGATGTTTCTTCACGCTTTCACCACCGGGGAATATTCGCCTCGTCCGATCTTCGGTCGCCTCTCCTGCGGAAGGCATACCCATTTTTCTTCATTATAACGAAAATACCGGGGCCCGGGACAACGGTCCCGACCTCCGGTTTTGAACATTGTGTGACACAGGTCACGCCTTCTCCGCCTCATCGGCCGCCGCGCGCAGCGTATCCAGCTCTTCCTTCGTCAGCTTGCGGTATTTGCCGCGCTGCAGATTGCCGAGATGGACGCCGCCGAAAGTGACCCGCTTCAGCCGGACGACCGGGTGATGGATCGCTTCGAACATGCGCCGGACTTGGCGGTTGCGCCCTTCGCGGATCGTAATCGTGATCGTCGCCTGCTTCTGGTCGGGATCGACGTCGTGGTATTCGACATCCGCCGGCGCGGTCATGCCGTCGTCCAGCTTGATCCCTTTCGCCAGCCTCTCCAGCGCCTCGCCGTGCGGAATCCGTTCGACCGTCGCCAGGTAGGTCTTCGGCACGTGATGCTTCGGATGCGTCAGCTTATGGGCGAGATCTCCGTCGTTCGTCAGGAGGAGCAGCCCTTCCGTATCGTAATCCAGCCGTCCGACGGGATAAACGCGCTGCTTGACGTCCTTCAAATAATCGGCCACGATCGAGCGCCCCTTCTCGTCGCTGAGACTCGTGATGACGCCCTTCGGCTTGTTGAAAATCAGGTAGACTTTCGTCTCCGACGCGATTTTCTTGCCGTTCACCGCGATCGCGTCGACCGCGGGATCCGCCTTGGCGCCCAGCTCCGTGACGACGCTTCCGTTCACCGTCACTTTGCCGGACACGATCAGTTCCTCGCACTTGCGCCGGGAAGCGACGCCGGCGGCCGCGAGAATTTTTTGCAAACGTTCCAATGAATTTCACCTCAAAGACCATCATACCCTGCCGGCGTCCTTAAAACAACAGCCAGCAGACGGCCACGGCGGCGAAGAAGCCGACCGCGTCGGAGAACAGGCCGACTTTGAGCGCATAGCGGGATTTGCGGATTCCGACGGCGCCGAAGTAAACGGTCAGCACGTACAGCGTCGTGTCGGTGCTGCCCTGGATCGTGGAAGCGATTCGGGCGATCATCGAATCGGGGCCGTGCGTCTTGATCAGGTCCGTCGCGTAAGCGAGCGAGCCGGCTCCCGTGATCGGGCGCAGCATGCCGAGCGGAAGCACCTCGCCGGGAATGCCGATTCGCTCGAACAGCGGCCGGACCAAGCCGAGCATCGCGTCCATGGCGCCCGAGGCGCGGAACATGCTGATCGCCGTCATCATGCCGACGAGATGAGGAATGATGCCGATCGCCGTCTGGAATCCGTCTTTGGCCCCGTCGACGAACGTTTCGTATACGGGAACTTTGCGATAAGCCGCATAAAGGGGAATAAGGACGATCATCATCGGCACGGCCCAGGTGGACAGCGCATGAAGAAAGGAGACCATGGATCAGCCTCCCTTCGTCTCGGCATTCGGTTTCGGAGGGGACAAGGCGATGGGCGGCGAACCGCTTCTTCGGCGGTACCAGCGGTCCGCCAGAATGGCGGCTCCGGTGGACACGATCGTCGCCAGCAGCGTCGAGACGACGATGTCGGTCGGGTTGGCGGAGCCGAAGTTCATCCGGATGGCGATCATCGTCGTCGGGATGAGCGTAATGCTCGCCGTATTCAGCGCCAGCAGCGTGCACATGGCCGGCGTCGCGACATGCGGCTCCGGGTTGAGCGTCTGCAGCTCCTGCATCGCCTTGATGCCCATCGGCGTCGCCGCGTTGCCGAGCCCGAGCACGTTGGCGCTCATGTTCGACAGGATATAGCCGAAAGCCGGATGATCGCGGGGCACGTCCGGGAACAGGCGGGCGACGATCGGCGCGAACAGCTTGGACAGCTTGCGGACGAGCCCCGACTCCTCCGCGATCCGCATCAGGCCGAGCCAGAACACGAGGATGCTGATCAGCCCCAAACAGACGGTGACCCCGGTCTGCGCGCCGCCGAACGCGGCTTCCGTCACCTGCTGCGCGCGTCCGTTCGCGGCGGCGAAGACCACGCTGAATACGATCATGCCCAGCCAGATCCAATTCACCACCGGGAACGCCTCCTTCGATTGAGAAAAGGTAAGCGGCGGAAGCGCCGCTTCGTTCAGGGTCTATGCTCCGGGACCGGCGTCCGGGACGCAGGCCCGCCGCTGCCGCCGGGCGCAACCGGCGAGACCGCACCCGGCGCCTCCACGAGCCCGACGCGGCCGATCACGTTGTCGCCCAAGCGAAAGCTGAGCGTCCCGCGCGAGCCGAATGCGTACGCGATGTCGGTCGATGCCAGCGGCATGACGCGCACGCGGAGATCTGCCCGTTCGCCCGCTTCGAACGGATAGCGGAAATCGGCGGCGGCTACGTACGGGTTGCCCGCCACGGGTTCGCCCTTCTTGACGACGAGCTGGAGCGGGAACCGTTCGAAGCCGTAGTCGAGCAGCTTCCGATGATCCTGCCAGTCGTCCCCGTCGTTCAGCGTTACGGCGACCAGCTGCTGGCCTCCCCGCGTGGCGGAGCTGACGAGACAGCGAAGCGCCTGCTTCGTATAGCCCGTCTTCACGCCGTCGGCCCCATCGTACATCGTCAGCATGCGGTTTTTGTTTTTCCACTCGTAGTCCCAAGGATCGTTCGGGTTGGGCGCTTTGCGGAACTTCGTCCGAACGATCGTTTTGAACGTATCGTTATGAAGCGCGTAAGCGGTCAGCGCGGCCAGATCGTTCGCGGACGAGTAATGCTCCGGCTGGTCGAGACCGTGCGGGTTGGCAAAATGCGTATGGGTCAGCCCCAGCTCTTCCGACTTCCGGTTCATCAAATAAACGAACCCTTCCAACGAGCCTCCGACGTGCTCGGCGATCGCCGTCGCGGCGTCGTTGCCCGAACGGAGCATGAGCCCGTAAAGCAAGTTTTCGAGCTTAATCTTCTCCCCCAGGCGCAAATATAGGGAAGAGCCTTCCTTGCCCGCCGCGTTCTTGCTTACCGTAACCGTGTCGTTCAGCCGTCCGTTCTCGATCGCCACGATCGCCGTCATGATCTTGGTCAGACTGGCGATCTTCATTTCCTTGTCGCCGTTATGACCGGCCAGCAACCGGCCCGATGCGACGTCGATCAGCGCGTCCGCCCGGGCATGCGTGGACGGCTGCTTGCCTGCCAGCGGCGGATGCCGGATCGGTTCGGGAGCGGATACGGCCGCGGAACCGGAGTCGGGAGACGGCGAAGCTGCCGATGGCGAAGGAACCGTAACGACCGCGCTTGCCGCCGGGCTCGTCCAGCCCCCCAGCGCCAACGCCGGAGCGATGGCGGCGCAAATTCCCCATCTGAACCATAGCGGCCCGGCGGGCCGGCGGTTTCGGATGCTTGTCTTGATGCGGATCATGTTGGTCCTCCTTGCTCTGTCTCGCTGAATCGTTCTTGGTGTCTATAACAATTTATGTAGGCGTGTCCCAAAAGATTCTTACCCGGCGCAAAATCGCAAGGCTCCCGGCCCCCATGTTGCCCGGTTCGGCCGAAAAAAAACGGCCTTTGCGGCCGGGTCGGAAACAGCGGGTCGTCGCCCGCGCAGCCGGACGATCGGACGAGGCCGAACCGATGGCGGTCCGGCCTCGCTGCGTTACATCAGATTGTCCGAAGACGAGGAGCGCGAAGACAGGCGGGCTTCGCCTTCGGTTCCTCCGCTTCTTTGAATCATGCTTTGGATGCGGTCGACCCAATGCGGGGCCGCGTCGATCAGCCGTTCGAGCAGGTGGGTTTGGTTGTCCAGCGGAACGACCTTCACCCCTTGCGAGCCGACGACGAGGAACGCGATCGGCGTAATCGATACCCCGCCGCCGCTGCCGCCGCCGAATGGAAGCTGAACGGAAGCGTTGTGGTGGGAGCCTGCGTGCGAACCTGCGTCCGCTCCTTGCCCCTGATGCCTGGAATCGTCGCGCTCTTCTTCGAACATTCCCTGGAATTCGCTTCCCCCTGCGGCGAATCCGAAGCCGACTTTGGAGATCGGCATGATGACGCTGCCGTCCGGCGTCTGCACCGGCTCGCCGACGATCGTGTTGACGTCGACCATCTCCTTGATGTTTTCCATCGCCGTCTGCATCAAGCCCTGAATCGGATGCTCGGACATGGCTGAAATCCTCCCTTGTATCATGCCTTTGCGCATGGAATGGCTGGTTCTTCGGAAAGAAACCGAATGCGCTCCATAAGGTGCCCGTTTTCAAGGAAGCTTAATCATGGCGCCGATTCGTCGGGTTCGGCCGCAGCCGCCGTCTCCGCTCGGGATCCCGCCACGGGATCGACAAACTTCAGGAAAACCGCCTCGATGGCTTTTTGGCGGCTGATCTGATCCGTCTGACTTCGGTAAAACTCAAACGCGTCCGCGATGTCGGCCGGACCCATTTTTTCTAAGATGATCTTCAGTTCTTTCGGCGTTTCCGGCTTCGTCTCCAAGACGGCCGAATGGATCAGGTCGCGAGACGCCTCTTTCCATTGAAGCATCCTTCTTCGAAGCAAGGATCGGTTGGAGTAGTAAATCGAATTGCCCGGTTCGATCCGAATCGCTTCGGTGAAATCCTTTAACGCTTCTTGATAGAGATCGTCTTGTTCTTCGGAATTCTTCTGCTGGCGGAAACCCAGATTCATATGGCCCAAGCCCCGCATATTGTAGGCCCTGGCCAGCCTTTGATGGCTTTGCCGATCCGATCCCAAAGAAAGAGCGAGATTGCTCCACTCGATGATATTGCGGCAATATTCGCTCACTTGCTCGCTGTCTTTCGTAATAAGCTGGGCCATGGAAAAGCTTGTAACCGCTAAGTTGAGATAATAGACGAACCTGCCGCCCTTGTTTTCCGCATTTCGCAGCGCGTTCTCGAACATCGATAATGCCGTACGATAATGGTCTAAATCCTGAAATCCATAACGATGACAGTTCCCGTTCATGCTGTAATATCTGGAAGCGACGAATTCGGCTCCCGCCCGGTCGATTCCCCGTTCAAAAAAACGAATCGCCCGTTCGTAATCCTTTTTGCCGTAATAGATTTCCCCCAGCTTGAACAACCAATCGCTGTCTACGATCGGCGACTGAAGCAAAGCTCCTTCCAGCTCGGACAGCTTGACCCGGTCTTCTTCGCTTAAGGAAGGCTGCGTGAGCAGATCCCTCGCGCCTTGCGCGCGTTCCATCAGCTTCGGCTGGTCCTCCGGCTCCGGAATCAGATTCACCATCCCGTCTTCCGAAATGACGGCGATGACGCACTTTTGCTTGTTCGCTTGCAGCTTTCGCAAGTAACGGTATGCGGAATTATAGCGCGCTCCCCGGCTCGCGTCGCCAAGGTCGGGATCTGCGATGCCGTCCAGAATGACGCCGATACCGTGGCAGTTTCCATCCTCGTCGAAGTAGATCGCTCCATCGATCGACGTCAGATGCCGGATCGTATCGGGATCGACCTGCCGGAGTTTGATCGGCGTTGATTGTTTACTTAGCTTTTTCAATTCTTCCTTTGCCGTATCGAAATCGGCAATGACGACCATCGTGCCGTGCTTTTGCTCTCGGGCGCGGCTGACGATCCGCTCCAGCTTGTCGAACTTAGCCTGCCATCCTTCGTTCCCTCGACCGAACGTCTGCTCCAGCAGCTGGCGGAGCCGTTCCCGGGAGTAGCTCTCCTCTCCGATCCGTGGATTCTTAAACGATAGGTAAAGCAGCTCCCGTTCCGCCAAGAATAGATCCGTCCGATAGAAAGCGCCGTCCTCCCCGACGATCATCGTGCCGTTCCGGGAATTCTCGGGTTCCGCCCGCACGGATACGAGCCGGTACTTGGACAACCCCTGAAAATCGACCCGCAGTACGAGCGCTTCCCCTTGCAGGATCCAATCGACTTGGCCGAGACCGTAGATCGATTCGGAATCCGCGATCAAATATTGATGCTTGCTATTGTTCGTCAGCTCCAGAAGCTTGCGAATCCGTTTCGAGTCGTCCAGGCGAATGCGTTCCGACTCCGCGAATTCGACGATGAACCGAACGAGCCCCGGCATCCGGATCGTCTGCTCGTTCATTAGCAGCAGCGTCCCGAAAGGGTTTTGGCGCTCGTACGTCTCGCTCGATATTTTGTCGATCATCTCCAGCAAATCGCCGGTTGCCGGCTGATCGTTCCCGCTTCCTTCCGGGAGTTCGTCCGCAACAGGCCTGGCAAGCAAATCCCGCATGCCTCCGAAGAACAGACGGGCCGCCCGCCGGTTGAACTGAAGCTCGTCCTCCAAGTATTTGCGGCGGATGCCGCCATCCTCGCCGAAGATCAGCGCATGGCTTGCGTTTCTCTCGTAAAAGCTTCGGAAGTAATCTTCCAGAATCATGCGTAAAAAAGAAAGCTCGGGCTTCCGTTCATACAGGCGAACCACCGTCGATTCGACTTGATGCAGTTCGAGTATGTATACGATATGAAAGATCCGGCTGCTATCGTCATAGCGGAAAGCGTCTACGTAATGAACGACATCCGAAGGAATCCGGTATGGCGAGGAATCGCTTATCGGATTGGCATCGGAATCCATCTTCGCGGCATCCGGAATCGGTTCCTCTTGCGAAGCCTCCGCGCCGTCCGATTGGCGTCCGTCTCTCACCAACTGGACCAAACCCGCCGGATGTCCGGCATCGCCCCTCGTCTCCTTGGTTCCGTACAGTTCGACGAACAGGTTGTCCAGCGACTGAATGTTGTCTTGCGTGGTTCCCGCGCCGCGCTGCTCCGAAACCGTTTTTTTGACGCGAACGATCTGCACCGGCTCGTCCTTATCGTCATAAACGGCTGCGAACATTTTAAAATGCAGGCGCTTCTGCAAATGTTTCAGAATCCGTTCCAGACGGCCGTATATTTCCTCATTCAATTCGTTCAGACGGTTGACTTCAACGCTCAATTGCCGACTCCCCCTGCTTCCTGCAACAGATATTCGACTCATTTCCACATAATACCACAGAAATCGAATCCCTTCAGCCGGGGAAGAAAGAGGTCGATCATGGAATCTGTCTTAAGCTTTCGCGGGAGGGCGCATCCAATCTCGCCAAGCCCGGTACGCTTGCCGAATGCGGACGGTTCGCCGGCCGAGCCGGAGAAAACAAAGGACAGCCGTTCCCGCACGGATGCGGAAATCGGCTTCCCAGACGAAAGAGAACTCGATCCCGGAATAGACCGGGCGGACGCTGCCGTGGGGGTGGGCGGTCAGCCGAACGAAGTGCGCGGCTAACGCGGTGAAACAGCCCATCACGCTCCAGAGCAGTCCCGAGAGCGTTGCGGTCGAGGCCGCTTCCCCGGTTCCGAGCCGCACGTCGGTCCGCCAGCGCGTGCATTCCACCTTGCTCATCGTCTGCCGCAGCCAGGGGGCGAAATCCCGGGTGGACGTTCGAATCGCCCCGAACGCCTTCCGATAGCGCCGCATCGAGTGCCGGCCGAAGCGCCGCTTTTCCGGCTCGGCGCTCCGGCCGAAGCCCGCCATGCGGCTGTTCCGCTCCTGGTTATAGACGAGATGGCCTCCCTTTAACAGAATGGCCGGTATGACCGTGCGCATGCGAACGATCCCGTAGACCGCCCGAACGATGACGACAAGCTGATCGTACTTCCCGCTGTGGGAGTACCGAACCCGGACTTTCACCGTCGACAGCAGCGCCAATATGCCCAGCAGCAGCAGAGCCGCCGCCAGCCCCGTCCACAACCAAAAAGCCATACTTTCCCCGCCTTTCGCTTGGGATAGTATGGCCTTTCATCCTGACGCTTCATTCGTTTGCCATCGTTTCAATCGGCTTCCAGCGCGTTCAAGTCGTCCATCGAGAGCTGGCGGCCTTCGATCCGTTCGAACAGATGCTGGGTGCGCTCCTCGAGATCGTCGTCCCCTTCGCTCACGACCGGGTCCGGAAGCTCGTTCAGGCTCGCCAGGCCGAAGTAATCGAGGAACGACTTGGTCGTCCCGTACAGAATCGGCCGGCCGAGCGCGTCCGCCCTGCCCACTTCCTCGATCAAGTCCTTGACGACGAGCGTGTGGAGAGCACGGTCCGCCTTTACGCCGCGGATCTCTTCGATCTCGACGCGGGTGATCGGCTGCCGGTAGGCGATAATCGCCAGCGTCTCCAGCGCGGCCTGGGACAGGGAAGAGCGGGCCGGCGAATAGGCCAGCTTCTCGAAATACGGAGCATGGTCGGGGGCGGTCGTCAGACGGAAGCTGCCCGCCACCTCGACGATGCGGATTCCCCGCTTGCCGCGGACAAGGTTCGTTTGAAGATCCTTGAGCACGTCGCGCACGACGTCCGCGTCCATCTCCACCACTTCGGCCATCGCCTTGACGCTGAGGCCTTCGTCGCCGGAGACGAACAGCAGTCCTTCAAGTATCGATTTCAATTTCGAATAATCCATCGTCCGACCCCTCCTTCCCCGTCCAAGCCAGCACAATCTCGTCGAACAGCCGATGCTGGTAGCACGATACCCAGCGGCGCTTCATCAGCTCCAGGATGGCCAGAAACGTCACGACGATCTCCTGGCGGTCCGGCTCGTCGCCGATCAGCTGCGAGAACAACACCTTCCCGTCTCCGTCTTCCGAACGGCCTTTCAGCGCATCCATAATATCGCGGATCCGGTCCTTGATCGAGATCTCGTCCCGCTGGATGGCGGCGATCCGGTTGCGTCCCTGGACACGGCGAAGCGCCTTGCGAAACGCGCGCACGAGGTCGTCCACATGCAGCCCTTCGACAGGGTTCCGGGCAATCTCCGCCGCGTAAGGGGCCAGATCCGCCGGCTCTCGCGTAAAGACGAGGCTGCGCTCGTACTCCTGCTCTCGCAGCTGGCTGGCCGCCGCCTTGAACTTCCGGTACTCGATCAGCTTGCGAATCAGCTCC
Organism: Cohnella zeiphila; assembly: GCF_014212055.1. Taxonomy (GTDB): domain Bacteria; phylum Bacillota; class Bacilli; order Paenibacillales; family Paenibacillaceae; genus Cohnella; species Cohnella zeiphila. The sequence goes on from NZ_JACJVO010000056.1 coordinate 88,941, forward strand.
TCGCGCGGATCGAGCCCGTCGTCGTCTTCCACCGTCAGCCACGGTTCTTCGGTGACGGGCGGCTTCGGCAGCAGCTGCCGGCTTTTCATAGAGAGAAGCGTAGCCGCCATCACCAGAAATTCGCTGGTCACGTCCAGTTCCAGCTCCTGCATGGCCTCCAGATAGCTGATGTATTGATCCGTTATCTCGCTGATCGAGATGTCCTGGATGTCGATCTCCGCCTTGTCGATCAGGTGGAGCAGCAAATCCAGAGGTCCCTCGAACGTCTCAAGCTTGTAAAGCACCGTCACGGCGAATCGTCACCTTCCCATTCGGAGTTCACGCGAGGCGCGCCGGCGCGCCTATGGGCCTGCATCGCCCCGCCTTGGCTCCGAAGGTCAGCCCTTCAGCGCCTGCGTCAAATTCGCCATCTCGATGGCGCTCACGGCGGCTTCCCAGCCTTTGTTGCCGGCCTTCGTGCCGGCCCGCTCCACCGCCTGCTCGATGCTGTCGACGGTCAGCACGCCGAAGATCGTCGGCACGCCGGTCTTCAGGCCGATCGCCGCCACTCCTTTGGCCGCCTCGTTGCACACGTAGTCAAAGTGCGGCGTCGAACCGCGAATGACCGCGCCGAGCGTCACGACGGCGTCGTACTTGCCGCTCTCCGCCATCTTCTGGGTGATCAGCGGAATTTCGAACGCGCCGGGCACCCACGCGATCTCGACGTCGTCTTCCTCCGCCCCGTGGCGCTTGAACGCGTCGAGCGCTCCTCCAAGCAGACGGGAGGAGATAAACTCGTTGAATCTTCCAACGACGATGCCGTACTTGAATCCTTGCGAGACGAGCTTGCCTTCATATACAACTGCCATGAATCGTCATCCTCTCCTCGGCCCTGCAGCCGGTTGTTCGTTTTGTTCGACCGCTTGAAGCGGGACGTCGTCCTGGAAAGAAAGCAGGTGTCCCAGCTTCGCTTTCTTCGTATGAAGATACCGGGTGTTGTCTTCGTTCTCGGCCATCTGCAGCGGCACCCGCTCGACGACGCTCAGGCCGTAGCCTTCGAGTCCCTTGATTTTGCGGGGGTTGTTCGTGAGCAGCCTCATCCGGCGAATGCCGAGATCCTTCAGGATCTGCGCGCCGATGCCGTAATCGCGGAGGTCGGGCGCGAAGCCTAGCTTCAGGTTGGCGTCGACCGTATCCAGCCCTTGCTCCTGCAGCACGTAAGCGCGCAGCTTGTTGATCAGGCCGATACCCCGTCCTTCCTGACGCATATACAATAACACGCCGCTGCCCGCTTCGTCGATCTGTCTCAAGGCCGCTTCCAGCTGAGGACCGCAGTCGCAGCGGTGGGAATGGAACACGTCGCCGGTCAGGCATTCGGAATGAACCCGCACGAGCACCGGTTGTTCTCCGTCGATGTCGCCCTTGACGAAAGCCACATGCTCCTTGGAGTCGAGCGCGTTCGTATAGGCGATCGCCCGGAACTCGCCGAAGTCGGTCGGCATCCTCGCTTCCACTTCGCGCTTCACGAGCTTCTCCGTCTCGTTCCGGTAACGGATCAGGTCCTTGATCGTGATCAGCTTGAGGCCGTGCTGCTTCGTGAATTCGAGCAGGTCGGGCAGGCGGGCCATCGTGCCGTCTTCCTTGATGATCTCGCAGATGACGGCCGCCGGCGTGCCGCCGCACAGACGGGCCAGGTCGATCGCCGCTTCCGTATGCCCTGCCCGGCGGAGCACGCCGCCGTCCTTGGCGATCAGCGGGAAAATATGGCCCGGCCGGCGAAAGTCGGAAGCGCCCGCCGCGGGATCGATCAAGCCGCGAACGGTGGCCGCGCGCTCGTGAGCGGAGATGCCGGTCGACGTCGACGCATGGTCGACCGACACGGTGAACGCGGTGCCGTGATAATCCGTATTGTGGCTTACCATCGGCGGGAGGTCAAGCTGTTCCGCCCGCTCCTGCGTGATCGGAACGCAGACGAGGCCTCTCGCCTCCGAGATCATGAAGTTGATCGCTTCCGGCGTCGCGTAATCCGCGAGGACGATCAGATCTCCTTCGTTCTCCCGGTCCTCGTCGTCCACGACGACGACAAGCTTGCCCTGCTTCAAATCCTGAATGGCAGCCTCGACCGAATCGAATTGCGCTGCCGGAAGAGCATGATCCATTGGGTTGTCGTTTTGCATGGGGTCTCTCTCCTTTTCTCTCAAAATCCGAATTCCCGAAGCTTCGACTCGGTCAGGCCGCCGAATCGTACCGGCGCGGCGGAGCCTTCCGGCCGGCCGAGCAGACGGGCGACGTACTTGCCGAGAATGTCGTTCTCGATATTGATCGTATCCCCCGGACGCTTATATTGCAGCGCCGTCTCCCGCAGCGTGTGCGGTATGATGGAGACGGTCAGCGTGCCGGCCGCCGCGTCGATCGAGACGATCGTCAGGCTGATGCCGTCCAGCGTCACCGAGCCTTGGGGCACCGCGAGCCGCAGCAGATCTTCGTCGCTTGGCTTCACGGTGAACACGACCGCGTTCGCTTCCGCCTGACGGCGGACGATAACGCCGGTGCCGTCCACGTGCCCCTGCACGATATGGCCGCCGAACCGGTCGCCCGCCCGCATCGCCCGCTCCAGGTTGACCGGCGCCCCCGGCTGCAGGCCGCTTAAGTTCGTATGGCGGTAGGTCTCCGGCATGACGTCGACGGCGAAGGAGTCCCCGCCGAACGAGATGACGGTCAGGCAGACGCCGTTCACCGCGATGCTGTCCCCCAGCTTGACGTCCTCCAGCACCTTGTCCGCCGCGACGGTCAGCACCATCGCCTCGCCCTGGCGCACCGCCCGCCGCAGCGAGCCGATTTCTTCGATCAATCCCGTAAACATACGGTCATCCCTCCCTTCGAAAACCCGGTTTACGTCCATGCCGGGTACCCCGTCACGCACCAATCGTCGCCGAAGCGCTCGATCTCTACGTCCCGAAGGCGCAGCGCCTCGTCCATCGAGGCCGGCCCCTCATGCGCGAACGCGGACGGCGCCTCTCCTCCGACGATCTTCGGAGCGTAAAACAGCATCAGCTTGTCGGCCAAACCGGCCTCGATCAAAGCGCCGTTCAACCGTCCGCCTCCTTCAACCAGCACCGAGCCGATCTCCCGCCGTCCAAGCTCCGCGAACGCGGCGGCCAGATCGACGCGCGGGCCGTCTCCGCAGACGATCACTTCGGCTCCCAAGCCGCGAATCCGTTCCGCCCGTTCGGCCGGCGCTGCCGCCGTCGTCAGCACGAGAGTCGGCGCCTCCGCGCCGAGCACGCGCGCCGAGTCCGGCAAGCGCAGCGCCGAATCGACCACGATCCGGACCGGGTGCAGGCCCGGGACCGACAGCCGGGTCGTCAGTTCCGGATCGTCCGCCAGAACCGTTCCGACGCCGACCATGATCGCGTCGTGACGATGGCGGAGCGTGTGCACCGCCTCGCGTGCCGCCGGTCCGGTGATCCACTTGCTGTGCCCGGTACGGGCGGCAAGCTTGCCGTCAAGCGTCAGCGCCGTCTTGATCGTCACGAACGGCAGCCCGGTCTGAATGTATTTGTTGAACGCTTCGTTCAGCCGCGTCGATTCGTCGCCCAGCAGCCCGACTTCCGCCGCGATGCCGGCTTCCCGCAAACGGGCGACGCCCCGGCCGGCGACGACCGGATTCGGATCGAGCGTCGCCACGACGACGCGGGCCACTCCCTCGCGGATCAGCCGCTCGCAGCAGGGCGGCGTGCGGCCGTGGTGGCTGCACGGCTCCAGCGTCACGTAAGCCGTTCCGCCGCGGGCCCGCTCGCCGGCCATATCCAGGGCGTGCACTTCCGCGTGCGCTTCCCCTCGCCGAAGATGAGCCCCGATGCCGACGATCCGGCCGTCGTTCACGACGACGCAGCCTACCGCCGGGTTGATGCCCGTCTGGCCGGCGGCTCCCTTCGCCGTATTCAAAGCAAGACGCATGTAATACTCATCGTTCAAAATTTCCAATCGCCGCTGTTCCCCCCTAGCCCGCGACAAACGCAACAAACCCCCGGGTTCAAGCTCCCCGGGGGTTGGCGGTCACACAGCATCGAACAGACCGTATGCGGCGCGTTCATCGGGCATGGACGGCGAAAAATCGAGGCGACAGGACGTCAAGCCGCCCGGCAGCGCAAGGCCGCCGAGGCCGGCCGATCCCGGTCTCATCATTCGCATCTTCCAAGGCGTTCCGTCTCCGAACCTATACCGCTTTATTTTGTGAAAAAAGGAACATACAGATGCGTTCACAAAATAATGCGGATCCTGCGCGGAATCGAAACGTCCGATCCATTGCCGAATCACGCGCGGCACGGCCGCGCTGCGCTTCCTTCTCCCATCCAGACTGTTACTGTCGGTCCCGGACTCGCACCAGGTCCACCGCATCACGCACACCGGTCGTCCGGTAGCAACGATGACGGGTCACGGACTGACGGAAGCCGGACGGCGCTTGCCGCCCCTGAGCCCCCGATCACCGCCGGTGAGGAATTGCACCTCGCCCCGAAGGTAAGTCGCTGATTCACTTGTCATTTCGACGGGGATCTTCGGGATTCCCCGAGAAGATACACCATCGTTGATGGGAATCGTACCACTCCAAGCCGAAAAAAGCAATACTTCCGCCAAGATAAAACAGGCTCATGGATCGAATCGGACAAACATAAACGGCAGGCAGGTGTTTCGCCCATTGGGAATAAGTGTAAATGAAGGGTAAGAAAGCATAGATGAGAAGGAGGCGAACTTGATGACCCGGATTCGTCGGATCCCGCTTCGAACCTACCTCACCTTGCTCGTGTCGGAAGTCGCGATGACCATGGAAGCCGAAGCGTCCAGGCGCCCGATTCGTCCGCCCGGCCGCTAGGCGTTACCCTTTCAGCTCGACCGAAGTTACCGAGCCGGCGCGCTGCAGCAGCGCCAGCAGTTCGCCGGCATCGCCGCCGGGAGGCCACTTCACGAACAGTTCCAGCGTCCACTCTCCCTCGTCCGACATCTCCGCCAGAAAGCGCTCGACCGCGATCTGACGTTCCTTAAGCAAGCCGAGTATTCGCTCCGTTACGCCCGGATCGTTCGCGGCCTTCAACACCAGATGCTCCTGCTTGTTCGAAGAAGAGAACCACCGCAGAGGACTGTGCAGCGCCGTCTGCGCGACCAGGATGATCACCGTGACGCCGATTCCGATCGCGTACAGCCCGGCTCCCGTCGCCATGCCGGTTCCGGCCGTCGCCCATACGCCCGCGGCCGTCGTAAGCCCTTTCACCGTCATCTTTTGCAAAAAGATCATCCCCGCGCCGAGAAAACTGACGCCGCTGACGACCTGCGCCGCGATCCGCGAAGGATCCAGCGTCAGATTGTCCCAGCCCAGCTGGTCGCGAAAGCCGTACTTGGAGATGACCATCATGAGCGAGGCGCCCACCGCTACGATAAAATGCGTTTTGATGCCGGCTTCCTTCATCCGGTTTTTGCGCTCGTACCCGATGCATGCGCCGCAGATTCCCGCTATGACCACTCTAAGCAGCCATTCGAATTCCATTCCAACACCTCCGTCCGTCGTGATTGCGCGGCTTTTTTGCAGTACAATTAACACCATAATACTTGAAAGCCCTTTATTCAAGCCTTCGAAGGAGCGAATCGATGAGAACAGCCGATCAGATCAAGCGGAAATTCAACGAATTGGCCGCTCAAAAAAAAGAGCTGCAGTCCCGGCTCGAAAAGTCCGAAGGGGACGGCAGCGGCGCGATCCGTGAACGGATCGGCAGAATCGACGAGCAGATGCTGCTGCTCGAATGGGTATTGAACGAGCCGCTGGGAAGCTACCACGGCCATTCGTAAAAATGTTTCGTGTTTCGCTCCACGATCCGCTCCATCTCCCGAGGATCCAGACCTTTGAGCGCCGCCAACGCCCGAACGACGTCGCGCGTCATCTCCGGCCCCGTCCGGCGCCCGGCGAACGGCCCTTCGAACGGCCAGGGACCGTCCGTCTCGGCCATGATCAGCCCGAGCGGATAGGCGACAGCCAGCTCTCGTATTTCGTCCTCGTAGACGATGTCCGGCGCGAAGGAGATCATGCAGCCGCGGTCCGCCATCCGTCGCTGCGACTCGGGAGACCCTTTGAACCAGTGAAAATGGGCCTTCCGGACGCGATGCCGCTCCAGCAGCTCCAACGCCTTGTCCGCATCCTCGTAGACGGCGTGCAGCACGATCGGCCGGTCCAGCTCCGCCGCCAGCGCGGCGAACCGATCCAACTGCCGAACATAAGGCGCTTCGTCAAACGGCTCTCCAGCCGCCCCCTTCTCTTTGCGGAGGTAGTAAGGCAGGCCCACCTCGCCGATGGCGAACGGCTCGTGCCGGCGTTCTCGAATCCACCCGCACAGCTCTTCCAGCTCCCCGGCTTCCAGCGCGGGCTGTTCGGGATGATGCCCGTAAGCCGGCAGCACGCGTCCCGGATATTTCCGCGCGAGTTCGCGCGTCTCGACGCAGGAAGCCCTCCCCGTCGAGACGGCGACCGCCCCGCCGACATCGCCGGCGAAAGCTTTCCTCAGCATGTCGTCCCGTTCTTCGGGCGGATAGCCGTCCAGATGAATATGCGCGTCATAAAGCATGGCGTTCCTCCGCTCCCTTCTGCAGAAGCGCCAAAACCCGCTCCTTGAGAAGAACGAACTCGGGCTCTTTCCATACGTCGGCTCTCCGCGGCCGGGAGAACGGCACGGTCAGCTCGCTCAGCACCCGTGCCGGAGCCGGAGACAGCACATAGATGCGGTCCGACAGCGTGAGCGCTTCTTCGATGCTGTGCGTGACGAACAGCACGCTCCGGCGCTCCGCCTCCCAGATGCCGAGCAGCCAGGCCTGCATGTCCGCTCTCGTCAGCGCGTCCAGCGCCGCGAACGGCTCGTCCAGGCACATGACGCCGCGGGGCATAAGCAGCGCGCGCAGGAAGGACACCCGCTGCTGCATACCGCCCGACAGCACATGCGGGTATTCCCGCGCCGCGTCGCCAAGCCCGATGCGGCGCAGCCAGCCCGAGGCTTGCTCCGCCGCCTCCTTCTTCCCGATCCCCGCCGACTCCAGCGCCGAGGAGATGTTCGCTTCGACCGACAGCCAGGGGAACAGCGAAGGCTGCTGAGGCATATAGCTGATCAGTCCCCGCCGGCCGGTCGCGTCGCGCCCGTCGAACCGGATGCTTCCGGCGTCCGGCCTTTCGACGCCGCCGATCAGCCGGAACAGCGTCGACTTGCCGCTTCCGGAAGGACCGATCAAGGTGACGAATTCTCCTTCGTTCACGCGCAGGGAGACGCCGTCCAGCGCCGGATGGCGCCGGCCGCCGCGCGAATAGCTCATGGAGATGCCCGACAGCTCCAGCTTGGCGTTCTCCGTCTCTCCGCTCATGCTTCTTGCCCTCCCTTCGCTTCCGCCCGGGGAGGTCGCCAACGGATCGCCAGCCGCTCCAGCCAGACGGCGGCCCCGTAGAAGACGAGAGCCAACGCCACGATGCAGACGATCGCCGAGAAGACGCCGGCCGTGTCGAAGCCCTTTTCCTTCAATACCAGGTAGTGTCCGATCCCGTCGCTCCCTCCGAGCCATTCCGCCACGATGACGGCGGAGACGCTGTAGGCCGCGGTCAGCTTCAGCCCGGTAAAGAAAGAGGGCAGCGAAGCGGGAAGCTCCAGCCGCCGCAGCACCTCCCACCGGCTCGCGCCGATCATCGCCATATATTCGCGCAAGTGCGGCTCTGCCTGGCCGAGGCCGGCCAGCATGGACCACGCGACCGGGAAGAAGCAGACGAGCACGAGCAGAATGAGCTTGGGCATCAGCCCGAAGCCGAACCAGACGATCAGCAGCGGCCCGAGCGCGATGAGCGGGACGTTCTGCGTCACGATCACGAGCGGAGCCAGCGCCGTTCGGACGCCCGGAATGAGATGGAACAGAAGCGCCGCCGCCACGCCGAACGCGACGCCGAGGGCGACGCCTTCCAGCGCCAGCCGCAAGGTGAACCCCAACTGATCGGCCAGTCTCGGGCCGTCCTCCCACATCGCTTGCGCGATGCGGACGGGCGACGGCAGAATCCACGGGTCGACCCGCAGGAAAGAGCAGATAAGCTGCCAAACGAGAACGAAGCCGATCATCGTGCCGCCCGACAGCGCCGCCTTTTTCAGCTTCGTTTTACTGTCCATCGGGATATTTTTGCAGCAGCCGCGCCATCGAGGCTCCATCCGCCGCATCGACGGACAGCTTGATCTGCGACAGCACCGAAGGGCTTCCCAGCGAGAACATCGCGGCGTTCATCTCTTTCACGATGTCGAGCAGCCGGTCCAGGTCTCCTTCCATCGTCGTCTCCAGCGGGCCGACGCGGTACGGCACGCCGGACGCCTTGATGATGTCGATCGCCTTGTCGACGTACGGGATGATGTCGTTGTCTCCAGCCTTCAGCCTCGGCAAAATTTGAATGCTCAGCAGCGCTTGCGCCATGGTCGGTTCCTCCCTTGATTCATCCCAAATTCGCAGCGGGAATCTGTCCCATTATTTTGACTCATGCCCGGCGATCCGAACATTTACCGGGAAAAACTCCTCGTAAGCGGCCGGAGCTCTGCTCCGTCCATCAGAATCTCAAAAAATAGAGGGAGCTTCTCCCATTCTTCCGCTCGCCAACCCGGTAGCCGAAGAAGTAAGAGGAGCCATTCCGCCTATTCGCTCCAAGCAGGGCGGAAATTCGCCGTATTCGGGCATGAATTCGCTCAGGAGCCGTGAATTCGTACCGCTCACTGAGACGGAACCCGTTTATTGCGGCAGGAAATCGTTCGTGAACATCGCGTCGTAATCGAGATCGGACTTGAGCACGCCGTGCTCTTTCAGGAAATCGCCGTACCCGGCCCATACGTCCCGCTTCTGCTCGCCCCAGCGCGGAGCGTCGTCCTGGTATTTCGGGCTCAGCCACTCCTGGCTCGCCTTGACGAGATCGGCGTTCAGGTCCGGCTCCGCCTTCAACAGAATGTCGGCGGCTTCGTCCGGATGCTGGATCGCGTATTGGTAGCCTTCCGACGCGCCCTTCATAAACGCCCGGACGACGTCCGGCTTGCCCTGGATCATCTTCTCGCTCGTCTCCAGCACCGGGGTGTAGTAGTCCAGCTTCTTGTCGAAATCGGACAGATAGATCATGTTCAGCTTCATTCCCCGCTGTTCGGCTTCAATGCCCGTCCATCCGTAGAAAATCCACTCGAAGTCGATGTCCTTCTTCACCGCGGTAAAGAAGTCGGCCGTCCCGGCGTTGACGATCTTCACTTTGGAGACGTCCGCGCCCTGCTGCTTCATCATCGAACCGATAACCGCTTCTTCGGCCGGCGAGCCCCAGCCGCCGTACGTGCGGCCCTCGAAATCTTTCGGCTCCTTGATGTTCTTCTCCTCCGGCGATGCGAAGCCGGACGTGTTGTGCTGGATGATCGCCGCAAGCGAGACGAGCGGCACGTTCTGCTCCCGCGCCAGCGTCAGCGACTCCTGGGCGCCGACGCCGAAATCGGCCGCTCCGCTCGCCACCATCGCGTCCGCTCCGCTCTCCGGAGGCTGGACGATGTCCACCTTCAGCCCGAGCTCGTCCCAGTAGCCTTTGGCGGCGGCGACGTACAGCCCGGTATGGTTCGTGTTCGGCGTCCAATCCAGCACGACTTTCGCTTCTCCGAGAGACTTCGGCGACCCGCTTGCCGACGCCGCGGACGACCCGGACGGCGCCGCAGGCTGCGAAGCCGAAGCGGAGGCGGAAGCGCCTGCCGAAGACGGCGCCGCGCTTCCGTTGCCTCCGTTCCCGCCGCCGCACCCGCTCAGGATGGCCAGTGCGGCGACAACCGCCAATCCCGTTACTTTTCTGCCTGCTTGCTTTGTCCCCATGTTTCTCTCCCTTTCCTCTCCCCATTCGAATGCGAGACGACGCAAGGATCGAGAGCAAATCAAAAAAGCCCCCCATACGGAGGGCGTACCGACTCAAGATCGGACGACAGAGCGCGTCTGTCCGGCGACAGCGCGCTTTCCACCTCCCTACGCTGGCATTAACCAGATCAGGTAAAAGGGTCTGCATCTTCACGGGATGCACTCTCAGCCGGCCGAATCTCCAGCTCCCCCGGGACTATTCGAATTGCTTCTAGCCTCGTTCGTTCTTCATTCATTATAGCAAAGCGGGGCGGATTGTCCATCGCGGCGCAAAATGTGCGATCTCCTTGTACGGTTCGTCCATTCGCGGCCGGACAGAGCGTCATAAGCTACAGCATCGCACAACGAAAGGAGGTGAACCATATGGGACGCTTCCTTGATCAAAGAAGCTCGATGAACGCCGGCACGACGATCTCTGTCCCCTTGACGACGACTCCGGCGCTGTTCGGCGACATCGGTTTGCAGACCCAAGGAATTGCCGGCAACGGACTCGGTAACAACGGCTCTCTGGTCGTCGACGTGACCGGCACAATCGGATTTAACTTCGCCGCCGCAGCCACGGTGACGATCAACGTCGTTCGCGGCCCCAGCATTGCCGGGGGCACGATTATTTACACTGCCGTAATTCCTTTCCTTGCCGGCTTCGGCGAGATCGTCTCCTTCTCCGCGCAGGACCTGCTCGCTCCCGCCGCTCTGCAAACGCAGTATACGGCCTTCGTCAGCAGCGTCGCTACTGGAGGATCGCCGTTGGGTACGCGTGTCGGACCCGAGGCTTTCTGGGGTATCGCTTCCCAAGGCTAATCGTCAAGGGAGCTTGCGAACGGGTTCGTTTTCTCGTTCGCACAGCTTCCTCTTTCCATAATCAAGCATTTTCTTTACGCGAAAGGATGGAAGCCGTGATCACCGTCAGCTTGTGCATGATCGTCAAGAACGAGGAAGAGACGATCGGACGCTGTCTCGATTCCGTCCGCGACTTGGTGGACGAGATCAATATCGTCGATACGGGTTCCACGGACCGTACCAAGGAAATCGTATCCCGATACACGGACCGGATTTACGACTTCGAATGGATCCGGGACTTCGCCGCGGCCCGCAACTATTCGTTCGATCAGGCGACGCAAGAGTACGTCTTCTGGCTGGACGCCGACGACGTTCTGCTTGAACCGGACCGGGAACGGTTTCTCGAGCTCAAGGATACGCTGGACCCCCGGATCGATTCCGTGATCATGAACTATGTGCTCTCCCGCGATGCGTCCGGCAACCCGCACAACGTGACCCGCCACAATCGGCTCGTCAAGCGCTCGATCGGTCCCAGATGGATCTATCCGATTCACGAAATCCTGGTCGTTCGGGGCAGCCTCCTGTTTTCTCCCGTCGAGATCACCCACGCGCCGATATTGGAGAAAAGAAACCGTACGCGTAATTTGGCCATCCTGCAGGAGCACATCCGCAAAGACGGACCGTCGCGGCGAACCGAATTTTACTTGGCCAACGAGCTGTTCGACAACGAGCGCCATGACGAAGCTCTCGCCGCATACGAATCGTTCCTTGAAGGAAGCGTCGAGAACTTCGAAGACCATATCGCGGCATGCGGGATGCTTGCTCATTTGTATCATGAACGCGGAGAAACGGACAGAGAGCTCCGCTACCTGTTCAAAACGTTCGAATACGACGTGCCGAGGGCGGACTACTGCTGCCAGATCGGGCTTTGGTTCGAACAGAAAGGCGAGTACCGGCAGGCGGCCTTCTGGTACGAAGTGGCCGCAGGGCAAGACATTCCGGTCGACTATTTCGGCCTGATGAATTTCGTCTGCTGGACCTGGGTTCCCCATGTGCAGCTGACGCTCTGCTACGGGAAGCTCGGGGAATTGAGCAAAGCTTTGGAGCATAACGAGAAGGCGCTAGAATATTTCCCGGACGATCCGAACTTGCAGGCAAACAAAGGAAAGCTGGAGGCCATCATGAAGCAACAACGGCAGCAATCGGCAAAAGCCGCGGGGGATGCGCCATGACGACGAGCATCGTCATTCTCACCCGCAACCAGCTTGCGCTTACCCAAGCCTGCATCGAGAGCATCCGCCGCTATACGCCGCCTGAGCCCTACGAACTGATCGTCGTCGACAACGCTTCGAACGACGGCACGGTCGAATGGCTGAAGAAGCAGCCGGACGTTCGCCTGATCGCAAACCGCGAGAACGTCGGCTTTCCTCGCGGATGCAACCAAGGCATGAGGCAGGCGACAGGCGATCGGCTGCTGCTCCTCAACAACGACACCGTCGTCACCCCGCGGTGGCTGGAGCAGCTGATCGCCTGCCTGGAGAGCGACGAAACCATCGGCGCCGTCGGCCCGGTCACCAACAGCGCGTCCTATTATACGGCCGTACAGGTCTCCTACCGCGACCGGGAGGAGATGTTTGCGTTCGCGGAAGATTACAACCGTTCGAATCCCTCCGGATGGGAAGAACGGACCAAGTTGATCGGCTACTGCCTGCTCCTGAAGCGGGCGGCCTACGAAACGGTCGGCGAATTGGACGTACGATATTCTCCGGGCAACTTCGAGGACGACGACTATTGCATCCGGCTGCGCTTGGCCGGCTACCGCCTGATGCTGTGCACCGATACGTTCATCCACCATGAAGGAAGCGCCACGTTCCGCCAAGATATGGATCGTTATCAGCAATCCTACCAGCGAAGCGCGGTTCATTTTACGGAAAAATGGGGCTACAATCCGAACGTGTTCCATATCCGCCATGACATGATCGGCTGGATCGACGAGCCGAGGGAGAGGCCGCTGCGCATCCTCGAACTCGAATGCGCCGGCGGGGCCACGCTGCTGGAACTGAAGGACCGCTATCCGAACGCCGAGCTGTTCGGCATCGAACGGGACGGTCACGCCGCCGAACTCGCTTCTCTCGTCGCTTCCGTCATCACGGGAGAGCCCGAATTCGTTCGGGTTCCGGTGCCTCCCGGATCGTTCGACTACATTCTGTTCGGGGATGCCTTGGAACATCACGGCAATCCGGTCGACCTGCTGCGCCAATACGTTCCCTATCTGAAGGACGACGGCAAGCTGATCGCCCGCGTGTCGAACGTGGCCCACTTCTCCGTCATCCGGAACCTGCTTCGCGGGGAGTGGTCCGGCTCCGAAGACCGTTCGCAGCTGCGCTTCTACACGCTCGCGAGCTTGACGCGCATGTTCCAGATGGCCGGTCTGCACCACTTGGAATGCAGGGGCCAAACGAACGGCAAACCATCTCCGCGAGACGAGCACTGGATCCGGGAGATGGCCCGAAAAGAAGGCAGCTCCATGGTCGACCATTGGATGTCTTCCCATTTTATCGTGAGAGGCCACTTGACGTGCCTCTCGCCCGGCGCCCCGAACTCCCCCGGCTACTCCCGGCTGAAACGGCTCGTTCGCCGATTAGAATGGGAGATCGACCCGAGCCGGACAACCGCGGAACTCGCCGACCTCTTCCTCGCGGAAGAAGCGCGCCTGCTGGATGCCGCCCGCATCCTGGAGCGGGCGGTGGCGGACAAAGCCGCAATGGCCGGCAAGCTGGCCCGGATTTTATGCGAGCGCGGCGTTGCCGCCTCGGAACAACAAACGATTCGCGCGCTGCTGGGAGGCCAACCCGATGCTTGAGCCCGACGCCCGCAAAGTGGCGTTCATCTGCTGCACGAACGACGAGGAAGCGTTCGAGGAGATCTCGTTGTATATTCGTTCGCTGGACGTTCCCGACGGATTTACGATCGACATCGTTCCCGTCAGGGGAGCATCCGGCATGACCCTGGGTTATAACGAAGGAATGAAGCGTACCGATGCCAAATACAAAGTCTATTTGCACCAAGATGTCTTTATCATCAACCGCGCGTTCATCCGGGAATTGATAAAACGGTTCGAAGCCGCGCCGGAGATCGGACTGATCGGAATGACCGGGGCGATAACGTTTCCGATGCACGGCAAATGGTGGGAAAGCGGCGATACGGCGGGCAAGGTATACGGCACGATTAACGGCCTGGTTCATTTGATGAATTTCGGCGATTTCGAAGGGGACTTCACGTTCGTCGAAACCGTGGACGGCCTGCTGATGGCCACTCAGTACGATTTGCCGTGGAGGGAGGACGTACTGGCCGGGTGGCATTATTACGATATTTCGCAATGCCTGGAATTTCTGAAAGCGGGATATCGGGTCGCCGTTCCAAGGCAGAAGCAGCCCTGGGTTTTGCACGATTGCGGCGTGTCCTACGTCGATCGCTCGTTCATGGACGCGAAGCTGCTGTTTTTCAAAGAATACGGCCCCTTGCTGGACCGACTGAGAGGGAGGATGACCATTGGCAAACCGTCTTGATCCCGCTTCCGTCAACGAAGCCGTCCGGCATTATCGGGAACGCTGGTCGTCTGAAGGAACCCGGGGGTTGTCCCACCCCGTGGCCGCTCCCAGTCACGATTACGTCCCCTTCTCCGGAGAGCGGCTGATCATCAATTCCAAGGTCAAGTCGATACCCACCTTCGCGGAGCATCTCCTCCGTTACGACTGGGCTTGCCGCTTCGTCGGCGGCTTGAGCGTGCTGGACGCCGCCTGCGGGGCCGGCTACGGCTCCAAAATGATGGAGATGGCCGGCTCGAAAGAGATAACCGCCGTCGACGTGGACGAAGAGTGCCTGGCGCACGCCCGATCCGCTTACGGGGGCGAGCGGATTCGCCATCTTCAGGCAGATATTCAGAATCTGCCCTTCGCGAACGAAACGTTCGATGCGGTCGTCTCCTTCGAGACGATCGAGCACATCCCGCAAGGCTCGGACTGGATCCGCGAATCCGCCCGGGTGCTGAAGCCCGGCGGATTGTTTCTCGTCTCCACCCCCAACCGGCGGACTTGCAATCCGGGCCTGTATTATGAAGAAGCTCCGTCAAATCCTTATCACTTCTATGAGTACGACTTCTCCGAATTCGTCGGGGAGCTGCTGCAGGAATACGATGTGCTCGAAGTTTACGGCCAAACCCTGGTCCGGGACGCCGACGACGCCGCGCACCGCATGCTGCGGCACCAGTATGCGCGAAATCTGGTTTGGCGGCCGAATCCGGCTCCCGACGCGCGCGGCCACGAGCTCGTGCCGTACGGTCAGATCAAGAACGCTCAGCCGATGTTCGTCGTGGCGCTGTGCCGCAAAAAAAGCTAGCCGACGAAAGAGAATCGCTGCCGGTCCCCGCCGCTTGGGGGCGGCGGCTTTCGATGCCGGCTTGGAACACCTCCTTTGCCCGCAGATCCCCTCGGCAGCGTTCCGGAGCCGGACGCGGCGAATCTTTCTGTGGTTGCGCCCTTTCACGCCGCCGTCTCGAACTGGTACAATCGGGATGAACCAGATGCGATCGGGGGGAATCGGGAATGTGCGGCAGATACACGATTACGGTAACGCTCGAGGAACTGATGGCCTATTATTTCGCGGAACAGGCGGCCATCCCGGCCTGGGAGCCGAGGTATAATGTGGCGCCCGGGCAGCCGGTCCCCGCCGTGATCCAAGGCGGAAGCCGGAACCGGCTCGGCTTGCTGAAGTGGGGGCTTGTCCCGCCTTGGGCCGACGACCCGAAGATCGGCAATAAGATGATCAACGCGAGGGCGGAGACGGCCGCGGAGCGTCCGGCCTACCGCGAAGCTTACCGCTCCAAGCGCTGTTTGATTCCGGCCGACGGCTTCTATGAGTGGAAGAAAACGCCCGGGGAGAAAGGCCGTCCTTATCGGATCCTACTCCGGGAGGGCGGATTGTTCAGCATGGCGGGCTTGTACGAGACGTGGACGGCGCCGGACGGCACGAAGCTGCATACGTGCGCCGTGCTGACGACAGAGCCGAACCGGCTTATGGCCGGCATCCACGATCGGATGCCGGTCATCCTGCGGCGGGAGGACGAGCCGTTGTGGCTCGATCGCGGAGTCCGCGATCCCGGAAAGCTGCGGAAGCTGCTCGCGCCTTATCCGGCGGAGGAGATGGAGGCGTACGAGGTGCCTTCCCGGGTCGGCTCGGTCGCGATCGACGACCCCGGCAATATCGAGCGGATCGGCGGAGCGCCGTAAGCCGCTTCCCGCTTGCGGTCGTTAGCGGAACATCGCCCATAAGCGAATCAAGTGCAGCGTGTTCTTCGGATCGATCCTCTGCGACAGCACGAAGTTGACGATCTGCTCTTCCTGAATGTCGGTCATCGGTTCGTTCAGAATGCGCGAAGCCTGCTTGACCCACTTGCGGACTTTGATCCGGTCCTGCAGATCGTATTTCGTGGCTCCGTCCAGCAGCTGCTTGAATTTCTCCTTGACGGCCGGATTTTTGAGTTTGAATTTGACGCGCTCGACCAGGTCCGGCCGGATGCCGAACTTCTGCCAGCTCACCTTTTACGTCACTTCCTCTCGGCAAAGTCTGGATTATCCTATGCCGAAGCTTGGCGCGAAATGACGGGAGAGCCGCCTAATCCAGCGGCTCTCCGGCGAATAAAGCTTCCCGGTGCAAGTAATCGCGCAGGCCGGCGTACGAAGACGACGTCCAAAATTCCGGCTTGGCGGTCAGCTCGGCCGCGTCGTCTCTGGCCTGTTCCAGCGTCTCGAAATCCTCCATCAGGTTCGCCACCCGGAATTCGGGAACCCCGCTTTGCTTCGTTCCGAAAAACTCGCCCGGTCCTCTGAGCTCCAAATCCCGCCGCGCAATCTCGAATCCGTCGTCGGTATCCGTCATCGCCTTCATCCGCTCCTGCCCGTTCTCGGACTTCGGATCGGCGATCAGCACGCAATAAGAAGGCAGATCGCTTCTTCCGACGCGGCCGCGAAGCTGGTGCAGCTGCGACAGGCCGAACCGCTCCGCGTCCATCACGATCATCAGCGTCGCATTCGGGACGTCGACGCCGACCTCGATCACCGTCGTCGACACGAGCACGTTCGTCGAACCCGCGGCAAACGTCGCCATCGCCTCTTCTTTCTCCGCCGACGACATTCGTCCGTGCAGCAGTCCGATCGCGAGCTCCGGCAGCGCCTGGCGAAGCTGCGCGTGCAGGTCGATCGCGTTCTGCACGTCCAGCTTCTCCGATTCCTCGATCAGCGGGCAGATGAAGAACGTCTGGCGGCCGAGCTCCGCTTCCTTGCGAATGAGGCTCAGCACCCGGTCCATCATGTCGTGCTTCACCCAGTACGTCTTGACCGGCTGACGGCCTTTGGGCCGCTCCCGGATCGTCGACACGTCCATGTCTCCGAATACCGTAATGGCCAGCGTCCGCGGAATCGGCGTCGCCGTCATCGCCAGCACGTCGGGGTGCAGCCCCTTCTTGCGCAGAATGCTGCGCTGGTTGACGCCGAACCGGTGCTGCTCGTCCGTTACGACAAGGCCCAGCTTCCGGAACACCACGTCGTCCTGAATAAGCGCGTGCGTCCCGATGACGATATCGGTAAGCCCCATCTGCAGCGAAGCCAGGATGTCCTTGCGCTTGCGGTCGGTCAAGCTGCCGGTGAGCAGCCCCACTTGAATGCCGTAGGGCTCGAACAGCTTGCCGAGCGAACGCGCATGCTGCTCCGCCAGAATCTCGGTCGGCACCATCAGCGCGCCCTGATAGCCGGCGCGGACCGACGCATAAAGCGCGACGGCGGAGACGACCGTTTTGCCCGAACCGACGTCGCCCTGCAGCAGCCGATTCATCGCATACGGCCGTTTCATGTCATAGGCGATCTCGTTGATCACCTTCTTCTGCGATTCGGTCAGCTCGAACGGCAGCGCGGCGACGAACGACCGGATCTCATCGCTGCTGATCGGGTGCGCGATGCCGTCCGGCTGCTTGCGGCTGGCGGCCCGGTACGCCTGAAGCTTCAGCTCGAACAGGAACAGCTCCTCGTATACCATTCGGCGCCTTCCTTCCTGTCCCGCCGTCGTGTTCTCGGGACGGTGCAGCCGAAGCACCGCTTCTCGCCGCGGGACGAGGCGATGCCGCTCGAGCAGTTCCTCCGGCAGCAGTTCCGGAATTCGGTCCCCGTACTGGTCCAGCGCTTCGCCGATCTTCTTGCGCATCCACGCCTGGGTCAGACTGCCTCCGACGGAATAGACGGGCTGCAGCGTTCCCGTCTTCGCCGCGCCGCGGTCGGGAAATTCCGACTCCGCAACCGTCAGCTGCCGCCGCCGCTGGTCCCACTTGCCCGTCAGCGTGATCTCCCGCCCGATCGTCAGCTGGTCCTTGAGAAAGGCGCGATTGAACCAGACGGCGGTAATGAGCATCCCTTCCACCGTGACCCGGCAGAGCAGCCGGGCCGTCCGTCCGTAGCGCTGCAGCGAAGCGAGCGTCGTCACCGTGCCCTGTACGGTAACCTTCTCTCCGTCCTTCATCTCCTGCAGCGTGCGAATCCGATAGTCTTCATAGCGGAACGGATAATATTCCAGCAGATCCCCGACCGAAGAGACGCCCAAGGCGTGAAGCTCCCCCGCTTTCTGGGAACTCACGCCTCGAAGTTTCTGAACGGGAATGTCGAACAAATTTTGCAGCATGGCCAACCAACCTCTCCAAAAAGCCGCTTACGACAAGGATGCCGGCGACATGAAGATGCCGACCGTGCCCGGACCGGCATGCGTCCCGATCACCGGGCCGATCGCCGAGCGGCTGAACTTCCGAATCGGGAATTTCTCCCGCAGCAGCGCGATCAACTCCTCCGCCATCTCCGTCCGTCCCGGCGTGACGACCGCCGCCAGGTCGACCGGCCCGTCCGGGAACGCCGACTCCAGCAGCTCGACGATGCGCATGAACGCTTTTTTCTGGCCTCGCACCTTATCGAACGCGGTCACGTAGCCTTCCTCGTCGATCGTCAGAATCGGCTTGATGTTCAGCAGCGAGCCGAATAAGGCCGCCGCCTTGCCGATCCGGCCGCCCTTTTGCAAGTATTCGAGCGTCTCCACCAGAAAATAAAGCTTCGTCTCCGCCTTCAGGCGCAGCACCCGCTCCACGATCTCTTCCTTGGACAAGCCTTGGCTCGCAAGCTCCGCCGCCTGGACGACCATCATGCCGTAGCCGTACGACGCCGTTTTCGAATCGACGACCGTCACGTCGCCTTCCCCTTCGAGCATCGATTGCCCCAGCAGCGCCGATTGGTACGTGCCGCTGAACGCCGAAGACAGGTGAATCGAGATCACCGCTTTCCCTTCGTCCGTCAGCTGCTTGTACACGTTGTAATATTCGCCCGGCGAAGGCTGACTTGTCTTCGGCAGGCCGCCGAACGAGGCGAGCTTCTCGTAAAATTCCGCCGGCTGCAGGTTTACGTTGTCCAAATACGATTGTTCTCCGAAATGCACGCCGAGCGGCACGACGCGGATATCCAGCTCCCGGACGATCTCCGGCGGAATGTCGGCCGTGCTGTCGGTCACGAGCGCAATCGGTCTCATCGCGTTCCTCCTATCTTCAGAACCTTGCAACGGTCACACCGTCTCTACCATGAACCAGTAAGGATACAAAGGCTGACCGCCCTCGTGGACTTCGATCTCCGCTTGCGGATACCGTTCGCCCAGCCAGCCGAGCAGCGCGTCGGTGCAGGCCGGGTCGGCATCCTCGCCGGTCAGGATCATCACAGCCTCGTCGCCCGAGGCGAGCATTCGGCCGAGAAGCGAACGCGCCGCTTCCACGACGCCGTCCTCCGCCGTCACGATCGTCTTGTTCAGGATGCCGATGTATTGGCCGCACCGAATGTCCACGCCGTCCATGCTCGTGTCGCGAACCGCCTTCGTCAGCTGGCCGGCCAGCACGTTGCCGATCGCTTTGATCATGCGGTCCTCGTTGGCCTCGGCGGTGTCCTCTTCGCGAAACGCCAGCATCGCCGCCATCCCCTGGGGAACGCTGGTCGACGGAAGAACGGTCACCGGCCGGCCCGCCAGCTCGGCGGCCTGCTTCGCCGCCATCCATACGTTCGGATGGTTCGGCAGCAGGAACACGTGCCCCGCCGCCAGCGAAGAGACGGCCTGGACCAGATCCTCGGTGCTCGGATTCATGCTGGTGCCGCCGGAGATCACCGTGTCCACGCCCAGGCTGCGCAGCAGCTCCTCGTTGCCGGCTCCGACGCTGACCGCCACGATGCCGTATGGCGCCAGCTCGTCGGCGGCGGGATTCGGCGCCTCTTCCGCCCAATCGGACCCGGCCGGATCGGCAAGTCCGCCGCCGGCCGCGGGCAAGCCGGAAGCGGCCTCCCAACCGAGCGTTTCCGGCTCGTCAAGCCGCGGCTGCCGCGCGCCGTTCAAGGCCGGCCGGCCGTGATCGCGAGACGACAGCAGCTCCCGATGCTGGTCCTTCATGTTCAGGATGCGAAGCTCGGTCAATTCGCCGTGCAGCAGCGCGGCGTTCAGCACGTCGCCGGGCCGGCGGGAATGAACGTGCACCTTGACGATGTCGCCGTCGTCGATCAGAATGACCGAATCTCCGTCTTTCTCGAGCGTTCTGCGGAACGCCGCCTCCGGAAAGGGAGATCTGCCGACGCGGGGACGCCGGATAAAAAACTCCATGTCGTACGGGAATGCGATCGACTCGGTCGCAAGCCGGGCTTGCGCCGTTCGTCCGGCGGCGGCCGTCTCGGCCGATGCCCCGATTCCCGCCGGACTGCGCGGCGGAACGGCGCGGACCGGTTCCGCCGCGAAAGAGGCGCCGGAGAGGCCCGCGCCGTGATCTCCGCCGTTCTCCGTCAAGTAGCGGACAAAGCCTTCATACAAATAAACGAGCCCTTGCCCCCCCGAATCGACGACGCCGACCTGCTTCAGCACCGGCAGCATGTCGGGCGTCCGGTTCAGCGTCTCGACGGCTTTCCTGTACACCTCGTCCATCCATTCGGCGATGTCCGCCGTTCTGCGGGACAGGCTCATCCCGTGGCGCGCCGCTTCGCGCGCCACGGTCAGAATCGTTCCTTCCACCGGCTTGGCAACCGACTTGTAAGCGGTGTCAACTCCTTGTTGCAACGCAGTCGCATATAATGGCACGGTCAATTCGCGCTGGCCGGAGACCGCGCGGGAGAAACCGCGAAACAATTGGGACAGAATGACGCCGGAGTTGCCTCTCGCGCCCATCAGCAGGCCTTTGGCCAGCGTCTCCGCGGCGCGCCCGACGTCGTCGGAAGGCTTCGCCGCCAGTTCGGCCGCCCCGGCCTTCATCGTCATGTCCATATTCGTTCCCGTGTCTCCGTCCGGCACCGGGAAAACGTTCAGTTCGTTCACGCGGTCCGCCCGCTGCGCGAGCGACGCCGCTCCGGCCAGAACCATGGCCGTCCATTCCGTTCCGTTCAAGCTGCGTTTGATCAAGTGGAATTCCCCTTCCGAAAGGTACGATCGGTTGATGTCGGTTCTAAGTTGGCATCCGGTCGTTGCCTAGCGAGACACGCGTACGCCTTGAACGTAAATATTGACTTCGTCGACGCGCAGCCCGACCACATCTCCCAAGACATACTTAACCTTCGTTTGGATGTTGTGAGCGACTTCGGAGATTTTGACTCCGTAGCTTACGACGACGTATAGATCGAGATAAGTCCGTTCCCCTTCTCGCCGAACTTCCACGCCCCGGGACATATTCTCGCGGCCGAGCAAATCGGCGATGCCGTCCTTCAGCTGTTTGCGGGATACCATGCCGACCAGTCCGTAGCATTCCACGGCCGCCGAACCGGCGATGACGGCGACGACTTGATCTGCGATGTCGATTTTCCCGTTTTCGGTCGCGAGCTGCATAGGCATGGAAATTCACTCCTTTTATGCTGATATTATGGACCATAACCCATTGTACTATAAATAAACGGCGGATTGAAGCCGAAAACGGCGATTGCAACGGTTCCGGGGCTGTGCTATGATAGTGAAAGTGTCTGCAAGGCTTCGGTAGGGAGGTGGATAGAATGGCTCGCAAATGTTATATTACGGGTAAGAAACCGGGTTCCGGCAACCACGTTTCTCACGCCAATAACCATAACCGCCGTTCTTGGGGGGTTAACGTCCAGAAGGTGCGTATTTTGGTGAACGGCAAACCGAAACGGGTGTACGTGAGCGCTCGCGCCCTGAAGTCCGGCAAAGTCGTACGCGTATAATCGCGGCCGATATACGGCTATCGATGACAAAAGCACCTGGGGATCCAGGTGCTTTTTCGTATTCCGGGGCTTGCCCCGCCATGGCGCGGATCGTCCGAAGGCGCCGAGCCAGGCGCGGCGAAGCCCCGATGAAGGGTCCCCGCCGGAACGTTCGGAACCGTCGCTGAAGCATCCCGCTTCATCCGGGGAAGTTCTATGCGTGCATGCGTGTTCCCGGCTGAGCCGGAGCCTCCGGGAATCGCCGGATCCGCGGAGGCTTCAGTTCTTCTGGAACGTGTTCAGGATCGCCTTCACGAATCCACCCAGAAACTTCGGCAGTTTGAACGTATAAAACTTCATCCCCACACCCTCCTCCGGTCCCCGGCGGCGCCGCGAATGAAGCGCTGGACGCGAATCGACCGCCTGAAAGTACGCTATTGGTTCATTTGTATGCGGAGGAGGCTTGACCCTATACCGGACGGGATGCGACTTTTTAGGATTGGGCTGCAGACCGGAGCGCCGCGATGGCCG
Source organism: Cohnella zeiphila (assembly GCF_014212055.1). Taxonomy (GTDB): domain Bacteria; phylum Bacillota; class Bacilli; order Paenibacillales; family Paenibacillaceae; genus Cohnella; species Cohnella zeiphila. Next base: position 111,410 of record NZ_JACJVO010000056.1, read on the forward strand.
CGGCACGGTCGCTCTGGCCGAAGATGAACTGGCCGGCGACGAGCGCGTTCGCGCCCGCTTCCGCGACCTGATCTGCCGTATCCGCCTGAATGCCGCCGTCGACTTCGATATGGACGCCGTTCAGACCTCGGCTGCGAAGCCGTTCGCGGAGCTTGCGGATCTTGTCCAGCATCGCCGGAATGAACGACTGCCCGCCAAAGCCGGGATTGACGGTCATGATCAGCACCAGATCGAGATCCTCCAGCACGTAATCGAGGGTGTCCAGCGGCGTGTGCGGATTCAGCGCGACCCCGGCTTTCAGCCCCAGATCGCGGATGGCGTGAATCGTCCGGTGCAGATGCACGCACGCTTCGGCGTGAACGGTGATGCGGTCGGCTCCAGCCTTGGCCAGATCGGCGAAAAGGCGGTCCGGCGTATGCACCATCAGATGCACGTCGAACGGAAGCTTGGTGTACGGACGGATGGCCGATACGACCGGCGGGCCGAACGTCAGGTTCGGAACGTATTGCCCGTCCATGATATCGATATGAATCCAGTCGGCGCCGCCCGCTTCGACTTCGCGGACTTCCTCGCCCAGACGGGCGAAGTCAGCCGACAGGATGGATGGTGCGATGATCGTCATTGATTAGTACCTCCGTCGATTCTCTTTCCACTCCGCCATGAAGCCGACGTAGTGCTGGTAGCGGCTCTCCGCCACTTCTCCCTTTTCCCTGGCTTCCAGAACGGCGCATCCGGGCTCGTGAATGTGGGTGCAGCCGCGAAATTTGCAGCCGGGGGCCAGCTTCGCGAATTCCCGGAAGCAATCGCCGATCTGCTCGATGCCGAGCTCGGCGAAGTCCAGCTGGCTGAACCCCGGCGTATCCGCGACGAAACCGCCGCCGGGCAGCGGCATCAGCTCGACGTGGCGGGTCGTATGGCGTCCGCGGCCGAGCTTTTCGCTGATCTCGCTCGTTTCGAGCGCCAGACCCGGCACGAGCGCGTTGAGCAGCGACGACTTGCCGACGCCCGATTGTCCGGCGAAGACGCTGACGCGGCCGCCAAGCTTGCTTCGCAGCTCGTCGATGCCTTCTCCTCGCCGCGCGCTGGTCGCCACCGTCTCGTAGCCGATCGAAGCGTACAGCTTCCCCGCGTCGTCCGCTTCCCGAAGGTGCCGCTCCCCGTCTTCCGCTTCCTCCGCCGCATCCAGCTTCGTCAGGACGATCAGCGCGTCCAGCCCCGCGTGCTCGGTATGGACGAGGAACTTGTCGAGCAGCTGCAGGTTCAGCTCCGGCCGGACGACCGAGAAAACGAGCACGGCGAGCTCCGCGTTGGCCACCGGAGGACGAACCAGTTCCGAACGGCGCGGGAGAATCTGTTCCACCGCGCCCTCGCCGTTTTCCGTCTCGCTGTAAACGACGCGATCGCCGACGAGAGGCGACTCCCCGCGCTTTTTGAAAATTCCGCGAGCGCGGCATTGCACCGAAGCGCCCGCATCGTCCGCCACGTAGTAATATCCGCTTAACGCCTTATAAATCGTGCCTTCGGGCATCCGAAGTCTCCTTTGGTCAATTTCCCTGATCCTGTCCGCCGTTATCCGGGTTGTTCGGATCGATCGGCTGGCCGTCCGTTCCGTCGCCCGTCTGAGCTCCCGTTCCGTCGGTCGTTTGGCCGTTCGGATCGGGCGGCGGCGAAACCGTCGCTCCGGTATCGGGCTCGGTCGAGGCGGGGATGTCTCCCTCATAAGGTACGGGAATCTCGCTTTGAAGAGCGTTATCCTGATAAACCTTAATTTTCCCTTCCTGTCCGGGCGCCAGCACCAGCTCCGGATAGAAAGTGGTCGCAGACTTGATCTTCGTCGATTTGACGGCTTCGATGTCTTGACCCCTTGCGTCGTCGACGGTGATGCGAATGGAGGTGTCTTTGCCGTCCTCCTTCGGGTAGACCGTCACGCTCGGATTTATTTTCTTCGCATTGTCGGGATAGCCGCTGCTGATCCAGAGCTTGACCTTCGTACCGGGATCCACCTGTTCGCCGGGCTCGTTAGGGAACTGCTTGAAGACTTGATTTTGCACCGTGTAGCTCGGCTCATAGCTCAGGTTGGCCTCGTCGAGCACCAGGTTATCCTTCTGCAGCTCTTCCTTCGCTTGATCCAGCGTCATCCCGATCAGATTCGGCATTTGGACCTTCTCCGGCCCTTGGCTGACGGTCAGCGTCACCGTATCCTTCTTCGGATCGAACTGGGTGTCCGCGGGCGGATCCTGCTCGATCACCGTTCCGGCGTCGCTCTCGTCGTGCGCGTCTGCCTTTTTGATGCGATCTTGGCTGACGCCCAGATCGGTAAGCTGCTGCACGGCGTCGTCGTAAGACATGTCTTTGAACGACTTCATCGTGGCCAGCTCCGGCCCGGTGCTGACGGTGAGCGTAATCGTCGCGCCTTCCTTGACCGTCATGTCTTTCTTGTCCTGGCGGATGACCTTGCCTTCGTCCACGGAGTCGCTCGGTTCCGTCAGAGGCGGATCGGCGACCAGAAGCCCCACTTTGGTCAGATCGGCTTTGGCGTCGGCCAGCATTTCGCCCTCGACGGTCGGAACCGGAACGTCCTTCGGGCTGAGAGAGCCTTTGAGCGACATGACCGCCCAGATCAGGATGCCGATCAGAATGACGGCGAGCACGGACAGCACGGTCGGAAGCACCCAACGCCGCCGTCGCGGCTCGTCCTCGTACTCCTCCTCGTCTTCCTCCCCGCGCTTGGCTTCGTCGCCCTTGGCGATCGTCTCCTGTCCCGACATCCGCATATCCGGCTTCAAAGCCGGGATTACCCGCGTTTTCTCGTCTTCCTCGTCTTCGGACCCGAACTCGACCCGCGGCTCGCGAAGCCGCTCCGGCTGCAGGCACGTCTCCAGGTCGTCCAGCATTCGCTTCGCCGAAGGATAGCGCTCCTGCGGGTTTTTGCGCATGGCGCGCAGGATGATGTTCTCCACGCTCTGCGGAATATGCGGGTTGACGAGGCGAGGCTCCTCGAACGGCTCCTGCAGATGCTTGAGCGCTACGCTGATCGGGCTCTCGCCGAGGAACGGCAGCCTTCCCGTCAGCATCTGGTACAGCACGATGCCGAGCGAGTAGATGTCCGACTTCTCCCCCGTCGCGACGCCTTTGGCATGCTCCGGCGAGAAGTAGTGAACCGAGCCGACCACCGAGCCGGTCTGGGTGATCGTCGAAGACGTAACCGCTCTGGCGATGCCGAAGTCGGTCACCTTCACGCGGCCGTTGTTGCCGATCAGAATGTTGTGCGGCTTGATGTCCCGATGAATGATCTGGTTATGATGGGCGTGATCGAGCGCGTCGCAAATCTGCGAGGCGATGCGCACCGCTTCTTCGGTCTGCAGCGGAGCCCGGTCGCGAATAATCTCGTTCAAATTATGGCCGTCCACGTATTCCATGACGATAAAGTGCGTGTCTTCGTCCTTGCCTACGTCATAAATGCTGACGATGTTCGGATGAGACAGCGATGCGGCGGCTTGGGCTTCCCTGCGGAATCGGCGGACGAATTCCTCGTCGTGGACGAATTGCTGTCTGAGCACTTTGACCGCGACGAACCGGCCGAGCAGCAGGTCGCGCGCCTTATACACGAGCGCCATGCCGCCGCCGCCGATGCGGTCGAGCAGTTCGTATCGTCCTCCGAGCGTTTGTCCGATCATGCCGAGCCTCCTTCCCCGTCTGCCGCTTGCGCGTCGTATTCGATGAGAGCGACGGTCACGTTGTCGTCCCCGCCGGCCAGCAGCGCCAGCGAGATGAGTCGGTCCGCAAGCTGCTCCAGGTCGTCACGCGGTTCGGCCAGCGCGCCCAATATCATGTTCCCTTCCACCAGACCGCTCAGGCCGTCGCTGCACAGAAGAAGACGGTCTCCCGGCTTCCAGTCGATCCGCTGCACGTCGACTTCGACTTCCTTGTCGGTGCCGAGCGCTCGGGTGAGCACGTTGCGGCGGGGATGCCGCGCCGCCTCTTCGGGACTCAGCTGTCCCGACCGAGCCAGCTCGTTCACGAGCGTATGGTCCTCGGTCAGCTGCCGCAGCTCGCCGTCGCGAAGCCGGTAGGCGCGGCTGTCGCCGATATGGCCGATCAAGCCTTCGGATTCGTTCAGCAGCGCCAGCACGACCGTCGTGCCCATGTTGGAATACGCTTCATTGCCCGACGCCGTCTCGTATACGACGGCGTTGGCGCTCCGAACCGCCGCGCGCAGCTTCTCCTCGGTCTCCTCCGCGGCCAACGGCTCCGTCCAGGCGGACAAGGAGCGGGATAGGCTCTCGACCGCCAGTTCGCTGGCGACTTCTCCCGCCTTATGCCCGCCCATGCCGTCGGCGACGACCGCCGCCGCGAGCCCGTTCCCGGGCAGGGCTACCCAGGCGCGGTCCTCGTTGATTTGCCGGACTTTGCCGACATGACTTCGCATCGCCGTTTTCACACCGGTCACCTCGCTTGCGCTTCCATATGCTTCGCCCGCAGCTGGCCGCATGCGGCCGCGATGTCGTGCCCCTGCTCCCTGCGGATGGTGGCATTGATCTTCTTGCGCTCCAGGATGCGATGAAACTCGAAAATATCGTCGCGAGGCGTCCGGACGTAATCCCGTTCCGGCACGTAGTTGACCGGGATCAGGTTGACGTGGCACAGCATGCCCTGAAGCACGTCCGCAAGCTCTTCCGCGTGCTCGGGCCGGTCGTTGACGCCGCCGATCAGCGCGTATTCGAACGTGATTCTGCGGCCCGTCTTCTCGATGTAGTAGCGGCAGGCGTCCATCACTTCGACGAACGGGAAGCGCCGGTTGACCGGCATCAGCTTCGAGCGCAGGTCGTCGTTCGGCGCGTGAATCGAGATCGCCAGATTGATCTGCGTGTTCTCGTCCGCGAACTTCAGCATGTTCGGCACGATGCCGCTGGTCGACACCGTGATGTGCCGCTGCCCGATATTCAATCCCTTCGGGTGGGTCATGAGCCGCAGGAACGCCATCGTGTTCTCGTAGTTCTCGAAAGGCTCTCCCGAGCCCATGATGACGATGCTCGACACGCGTTCCCCTTCCGGATCGAGCAGGCGCTGCGCCTGCACCACTTGGGCGACGATCTCGCCGGACGTCAGATTGCGCTTGAGCCCGCCGAGCGTCGAGGCGCAGAACGTGCACCCGATCCGGCAGCCGACCTGGGTCGTGACGCAGACGCTATTGCCGTAGTTGTGCCGCATGATCACCGTCTCGATCGCGTGGTTGTCATGCAGGCCGAACAGGAACTTGACCGTTCCGTCCTTCGATTGCAGCTTCGTAATTTCCGTCAGCGTCACGAAGACGAACGCATCCGCGAGCTTGTCGCGAAGCGGCTTCGGGAGGTTGGTCATCTCGTCGAAGGAACCGACCCTTTTCACATACAGCCAATCGAAAATCTGGCCCGCGCGAAAGCCCGGCTCGCCCTGCTCCTTCGTCCACTCCTGAAGCTGCTCGAGCGAGTAATCGTAAATAAAAGGTTTGTCCGGCTTGTAGTTCAATTTATTTTCCAGACCTTTGATTGTCTGGTTCTCCATAGCGGTCACCACCGTTCGATCTATTTTACCATAAACGCGCTTCCGGCAGGAAGAACGCGCGCCGCGGGGGATTCGAGGCCATGACGGTCCCTAGACGCGACGTTTTCGCTTGCCCTCCTGCCTCCCTCGCTCGCCCGCCCGCCTTCGTTCGCGTTCGCCCATTAGACGACTCTCGGGGTCCGGGAGTCGCGCGGGAGTCGGTCGGATTACAGACGAACTTGCGGCGGTTCTGGCACCATGCGCGAGATTAGTCGGATATCAGGTTAACTTTCGGCGGTTCTGGCACCATGCGCGGGATTTAGTCGGCTATCAGACTAACTTGCGACGGTTCTGGCACCATGCGCGGGATTTAGTCGGATATCAGACGAACTTGCGGAAGTTCAGGCACCACGCGCGGGAATTGCTCGGATATCAGACGAACTTGCGGCCGTTCAGGCACCATGCGCGAGAGTTGGTCGGATATCAGATTAACTTGCGACGGTTCTAGCGCCATGCGCGAGAGTTGGTCGGATATCAGATTAACTTTCGGCGGTTCTGGCACCATGCGCG
>NZ_JACJVO010000057.1 GCF_014212055.1 Cohnella zeiphila
CCCGCAACCGCGCCGGCCGCTGCCGCACCGGCGCCTGCGCCGCAAGCGACGCCGGCTCCCGCGGCGTCGCCTTCCTCGGCGGCCGCGAAGCCGCCGGCCGCAACCGAGCCTGCGGCGGCGAGCGAAGCTGCGCCGCCGGCGAAGACGCGCGCGGCCGCAAGCTCGCGCGCAGCCGCCACGGGCGAGGGCGCGACGCGCGCGAAGAGCGCGTCCGCGTCCCGCGCCAAAGCGGCCGCCGCGCCGGAAGAAGCCGGCGCGGCTCCCGCTGCCGAGGCGCCGGCCAAGAAGCCGGCCGCCTCGCGGCGCAAAACGGCGGCGACGGCAGATGGCGCCTCCGCCGCCGAGCCTGCGGCGGAAGCGCCGGCCAAGAAGCCGGCGACCCGCCGCACGGCGAAGAGCAGCGACGCCGAATAAGCGCCCGGCCAGAGAGAGGGGGCTTCTGCAACGATGCATCTGGTCTATGCAGACGAGAACAACAACGTATACGACCATCCCGACTTGTACGGCGTAGCCCGGAGCGGCGACAACCTGGTGGAACTGCTCGAGGACGAGCTCATTCCGCTTCCGCCCGGAGCGACCTTGGTCGGCCTTCCGTCCACGCGGGCGGTCGGGATGGATCCCGATACCGGGCGAATGATGCCCTTGCCGGGCAACTACCAAGCGGTGGGCGCGCTGCTTCCGCAGGGCTACACCCGCTTTTACGTGCCCGGCTACGCCAAAACCGACAAGACGCAAATGCTGCCGTTGTTCGGCTATACGGCCGTGGTCTGGAAGGATGGCGGCTTCTATGTCGCCGCCTCGCAGAGCGACGACGCCGAACGCTGGAATCCCGACAACTGCGACCGCAAGGAAGTCCGGCTGCAGGTGGATCGCCTGCTCGAAGCTTATCCGGACAACCGGCTGTACAAGCATTTGTCCCATTGCGCCCTTGAATACGAGTGCCTTACTTCCTCCAACACGTTCCTGCAGCGGTGGGAGGGCGCCGTGCCCGTGTCGTTCGCCTGCAACGCCGGGTGCTTCGGGTGCATCTCCGAGCAGCCGGACGACAGCGGCTTCGTCTCTCCCCAGACGCGGCTGCAGTTCAAGCCGACCGTCGACGAAGTGGTGGAGATCATGCTGGAGCATTTGCGCACCCCCGAGTCGATTATCAGCTTCGGACAAGGCTGCGAAGGCGAGCCTTCAACCCAGGCGAAGACGATCGTCGAAGCAATCAAGCAGGTGCGCGAACGGACGAGCATGGGCTACATCAACATCAATACGAACGCGGGGCTGTCCGACCACCTTCGGGCGATTACCGACGCGGGGCTCGATCTGATGCGGGTGAGCACGATCAGCGCGCTGGACGATCACTACAACGCTTATTACCGTCCGCGGGGCTACACGCTCGCGAACGTCGAGAAGTCGCTCAAATACGCGGCGAGCAAGGGGGTCTACACCTCGATCAATTACTTGGTGTTCCCCGGCGTTACCGACCGCGAGGAAGAGATCGAAGCGATGATCGGCTTCGTTCGCCGGACCGGGCTGAAGCTGATCCAGATGCGCAATCTGAACATCGATCCGGACGCGTACCTGTCGCTTATCCCGAAGGCGCAGGGAGAAATTTACGGAATGAAGACGCTGCTCGAGATTTTCCGCGAGGAGCTTCCGGACGTCGTCGTCGGCTCGTTTACCCACGTACCGCCTAATCGGCAAAGGCAGCTTTAAGGCCGAAAACCTCCGATTCCGCTTTTCAAGCGGTACCGGAGGTTTTGCTTTTTTTCGGCGGACTCGTCCGTGCCGGCGTTTAGAGAATGCTTCTAAGATTTGCCGTTTCGTTCTCTCTCAAAGTAAATTTTATATTGCTCCGACTTCCGGTTTACCGCTTCGTAGGCCTTATTATGCTCGATCTGTCTTCGTTCCCATTCCCTCTTATGATTCTCCAGCAAAGCCTGTCGCTCGGGGATGGTCGCATCGCCTTGCACGGTCAATTCGACGAAACGCCGGCGCCATGTCCGATCTCCTCCGCGAAGGCAAAGTCCGCCGGATCGGCTTGTCCGAAGCCGATCCGGCGGATATTCGGCGGGCGCATGCCGTGCATCCGATTACGGCGCTGCAGTCGGAAAATTCGCTTTTCACCCGCGACGTCGAGGACGGAGCGCTGCCCGTTTGCCGCGAGCTTGGCATCGGCTTCGTGCCGTACAGTCCGCTGGGAAGAGGAATTCTGACGGGGAAGATCGGCAGCCCGGACGAATTGGAGGAAGGCGACGCCCGCCGCACCTCCCCCGGCTTCAAGGCGATAACTTAAGTAGAAATTTGGTTCTCTTGCGCGGGTTCGAGGAATTGGCCGATGAGAAAAAAAGCAAGCCGTCTCAATTGGCGCTCGCCTGGCTGCTGGCGCAGGGAGAAGACATCGTGCCGTTCCGGGAACGAAGCGCATTGCTTATTTGGAGGAAAACGCCGCCGCTTCGGCTATTCGGTTAAGCGAGGAGGAGGTCGAGCGAATTGAGGCTGCGGTTCCCAAAGGCGCCGTTTCCGGAGACCGGTTTTTAAGATGGAAGCGCCAATGACCGCGTAAACCGGTACCGCGCCATTCGCCGGCAAAAACAACCGTTGTTCTTTGAGAACGTCCTGTGCTATAATCCGATTATGTGTCTAATACTCTGGGTCCGCCTGTGGCTCAGGGCGAAAAGAGGTGAACGCGCTTGAAGACAGAAATTCAACCGCAGTACCACGTCACTACGGCTACCTGCGCTTGCGGCAACACTTTCGAGACGGGTTCGGTACGTCCGAACATCCGTGTGGAAATTTGCTCCGCTTGCCATCCCTTCTTCACCGGGAAGCAGAAGTTCATTGACGCTGGCGGTCGTGTCGATAAGTTCAAGAAAAAATACGGTCTGTAAGCCGAAACGGTATAGAAACGAACCTCCCTTCCCATCCTACACGGGTAAAGGGAGGTTTTTTCATGCACAAGAACAAGCGGCTATGGGCCGGATTGACCGCCTGCTCGCTTGCCGTCGCGCTTTTTCAGGCGGGCTGCGCCAGCGGCAACAGCAACTCCAGCAGCATCAAATCGCAAAGCTACGCCAATGACGGCTACTTGGGCACGACGAATGCGAATCCCCATATTCCGGGCCGCCATATGGCGCTCAGCTACAAGAACGATGCCGCCCTGATTCAGGAACAGATCAAAAACGTAAGAGGAGTCCGCGGGAGCCGGGTCAACTTTAACGGAACCGATGCCTACGTAACCATTCTGCTGACGCCGGGGCTGAACCCTACGGAGACGCCGACGGTGGAACGGCAGGTCGCGTCCGTTCTCCGGTTTAATTTTCCCCGCTATACGATCCATGTAAGCTCTTCGAAATAGCGCCGGCCCGCGTGACGAAGGGAATCGCTCCCTGCGGTTGCGCTCGGTCCGCGAATTCGTTATACTAAGTCATGCCGTGCTAGACGGGGAGGTAGCGGTGCCCTGTAACTCGCAATCCGCTATAGCGAGGTTGAATTCCTGTCTGAGGTCTTGCCACGCAGGTTCCGGCGTGTTTGGTTTCGTGTTGAGAGCAGGGTCCTTCGCAAGGGACGCCCATGAACCCGGTCAGGTCCGGAAGGAAGCAGCCGTAAGTGGTCACGTTCTTGTGTGGAAGGGTAGCCCGGCAGGAGCGAGCCGGCATGTCCGGCTGGATGGCAACGATCAGGGGCAGGTGCACGGTCCTGATTTTACGAAATAGAACGGAGGAGCGGTTTCTCCGCATCCGTTGGAAGCTTAAAGCATCTCGGCGCAGTCAGGTTGGCGCTCGGGGTGCTTTTTCACGTTCGTTCGGAGAACTGCCGCTTCGCGGGCGACGATTCGCGGCCGGAGAAGGAGGGACAGGGGATACCGCGGGGCAACTTCCCAGGAAGACCGAAGGGGGCGGTTTTATGGAGCATTCGAATAGCGGGAAAAATAGAGAGTATTTCATCAGGCGCTACGTAGAGCGGCTGTTGGTGGACGAATCCGTGGGAATGCTGCTGCTCGACAACCAATTCCGGGTAATCGAAGCGAGCCCGGGCGTGTGCGAGGCGTTGGGCGGAGACAGGGAACGCTTGATAGGGGTTCGGTTGGACGAATGGTGCGCCCGCATGGCGGAACCGCCTCCGATCGGCCGGACGCTTCTGGAAGGAGAGGCGCTGCGCAACCGGAGCTTCGTCTGGCGCTCGGAAGGCCGCGTCCGGAACTGGCTGCTCGACGGAGACGTGCTTCGGGACGGCGATGAAGCCGTCGGCGTTTACGTGACTTTTCGCGACGTGACGTATTCGACGGCATTGGAAGAACAGATTCGCCGGGCGGACCGGCTGAAGATGATCGGGGAAGTCGCCGCGGGAACCGCGCACGAGATTCGCAATCCGCTTACCGCCATTAAAGGGTTTATTCAACTTCTGCATAAATCGTTGACCGACCGGAAGATGAACCGGGAATTGGATTACATCGGCATCGTCATGAGCGAGCTGGAACGGGTTACCTCGCTGGTGAGCGAGTTTTTGCTTCTGAGCAAGCCGAAGGAAGTGGCGCTCGTCCCGGTTCATCTCGGCGAACTGTTCCGGGAGATGCTGCCGATGCTCCGCAACGAAGCGACGATGCACGGCATCCTGCTGAGGTACGAGCCTCGCGCGGACTTGCCTCCCGTTTTTGCGGATAAGGAGTTGCTGAAGCAGGTTTTTCTGAATTTGGGCAAAAATGCGATCGAAGCTATGGAGCAAAGGGGGACGCTGACGATTCGGGAGCGGCGGGGATTCGGCGCGGGGCCGGAAGTTCTCGTCGATGTTTGCGATACCGGGCCGGGCATTCCGCAGGAAAGCCTGGAACGGGTGTTCGATCCGTTCTTCACGACCAAAGAGCAGGGAACGGGGCTGGGGTTGTCGATCTGCCAACGGATCATGCACGAGCTTGGCGGGAGCATCGGCGTCACGTCGGGGAATGGGGGGACGGTATTTACCGTCGCGATCCCGGCAGCCGGAAAGAGAGGGGAAGGAATCGCCGAGGACGGTGGAGCGCTTTCGCCCGATGATGTATAATGGGGCTAAAGCCTAAGCCGACGGGAGCGACGAGGAATGGCCCATATAGCTCTATACCGGGCCTGGCGCCCGCAAGCTTTCCGCGACATGGTCGGTCAGCAGCATATCGTGCAGACGCTGCAGAACGCCATCCGCGAAGACCGTTTGTCCCACGCTTACCTGTTCAGCGGACCGAGAGGGACGGGCAAGACGTCAGCGGCCCGACTTCTGGCCAAGGCGATCAACTGCGAACGGGGACCGGCTCCGGAGCCTTGCAACGAGTGCGAATCCTGCAAGCGCATCTCGGCCGGGACGGTCATGGACGTCGTCGAGATCGACGCGGCTTCCAACCGGGGAGTCGAGGAGATTCGGGACATCCGCGATAAAGTCAAATACGCGCCGACGGAAGTGCGGCGCAAAGTGTATATTATCGATGAAGTGCATATGCTGACGACGGAAGCGTTCAATGCGCTGCTGAAGACGCTGGAGGAGCCGCCGGGTCACGTGATGTTCATGCTCGCGACGACGGAGCCCCATCGGCTGCCGCCGACGATCGTCTCGCGCTGTCAGCGGTTCGAGTTCCGGCGGGTCTCGCTGGAGGAGCAGTCGGAGCGGCTGGCGGAGATTTGCCGGGAGGAAGAAATCGCAGCCGAACCGGAAGCGCTGCGCTATATCGCCCGCTTGTCCGACGGAGGCATGCGGGATGCACTCAGCTTGCTCGATCAGATCTCATCATTTACCGGAGGCCAGGTATCGCTCGGCGACGCCGTGGAAGCGACGGGCGGGCTGCCTTCGGAGCAGTTCGCGCGGCTGGCGACGGCGGTTCGGGAAGCGGACGCCGCGGCCGTGCTGCGGGAAGTGGACGAGATGATGCGGGCCGGCAAGAGCGCGGACAAGTGCCTGGAGCAACTGATGCATTATTTCCGCGATCTGCTTGTCGCCCGGCTGGCGCCTCAAGCCGCGTCCTCTTCGGGCCGGGTGGCCGATCCGGCGGAACTGCGCGAAGTGGCCGAGGGCTTCTCCCGCGAGCGGCTGTTCGCGATCGTCGACCTGCTCAATCGTTACCAGTCGGAGATGAAGTACGCGGCGCATCCGCAGACGATGTTCGAGATCGCCCTGCTTCGTCTCTGCTCGGCGGAAGATTCGCAGCCCGGAGCGGAAGAGAGCGCGCGGCGGTCGGCGCCCGCGGGCAATGCCAACGCCGCTTCGCCCGCCGATGGCGATCAGCTTCGGCATCTTCAGCAGCAGGTCGCCGGGCTCGAGCGGAAGCTCGAGGAGCTGCGGCGCGGGGCGGCTGCCGCCGCTCCGCCCGCCGGCGGCGGAGGAGGCGGCCCGTCCGCCCGAGGCGGGGGCGCAGGCAGCGGCTGGGCCCGAGGCGCTTCCGGCGCCGGAAGCTCCGGGGCCGCGAAAGCGTCGCGGGTGCGCCTGAAGCTGGACGCGTTCCTGGCGGCCAAGGGAACCCCCGACGCGCTGCAAGTGCTGGGCAAGTGGCCGCAAGCTCTCCAACGCGTCAAGGAGGAGCGGGTGACGGTCCACGCCTGGCTGGTGGACGGGGAGCCGGTCTCCTTTGCGAACGATACGGTGCTGGTCGCTTTTCGCAACACGATTCATCGCGAGACGACGGAGAAGCCCGCCAACAAGCAGGTTATCGAAGGGGTTCTCTCGTCCTTGCTCGGACGCCCCGTCCAATTGGCCACGCTGACGCAGAAAGAGTGGCAGGAGGCGCTGGCGGAAGGGGCGGCGGTCAAGAGCGAAGCCGAAGAACTGCAGCTGATGCCCGACGACGGGGGCGAACCGCCGCGGGAGTCTTTGGTTGAGGAAGCGGTCCGGCTTTTCGGGGAAGATCTGGTAATCATTAAAGACGATTGAGGAGGCTTTTGGCCATGAACAACATGAACCAAATGATGAAGCAAGTCAAAAAGATGCAGGAGCAGATGCTCAAGGCCCAAGAAGAACTGGGCAGCAAGACGGTAGAAGGCACGGCAGGCGGCGGCGTCGTGACCGTTACGGTCAACGGGCACAAGAAATTGCTTAACATCGCCATCAAGCCGGAAGCCGTCGACCCGGAAGATGTCGAGATGCTTCAGGATCTCGTGCTGACCGCAGTCAACGACGCTTTGACCAAAGCCGACGACCTGGCCAATGCCGACATGGGCAAGTACACCGGAGGGCTGAAGATCCCCGGCCTGTTCTGATCAAGCGCTTCGGTCGCCCGTCTCGTCCATCGTGGGTGGAGCGGGCGGCCGGGGCTGGAGGAGTATGAATGCGTTGTTCTATCCGGAACCGATAGCCAAACTGATCGATTCGTTCTCACGCCTTCCGGGCATAGGCCCCAAAACAGCCGCCCGGTTGGCGTTTTACGTTCTCCGCATGAAGGAAGAAGACACGATCGACTTCGCCAAGGCGCTGGTCAACGTCAAGCGCCAGCTGACTTATTGTTCCGTATGCTGCAACATTACCGACACCGATCCTTGCCGAATCTGCTCGGACAAAACGCGGGACGCATCCGCCATCTGCGTCGTTCAGGAGCCGAAGGATCTGGTCGCGATGGAGCGGACCCGCGATTTCAGCGGCATGTATCATGTGCTGCACGGGGCGATCTCTCCGATGGACGGCGTTGGCCCCGACGACATTCGGATCGCGGAGCTGCTGCGCCGCCTGAGCGACGAACGGGTGCAAGAGCTCATTCTGGCGACCAACCCCAATATCGAAGGCGAGGCGACCGCGATGTATCTGTCCCGGCTCGTCAAGCCGTTCGGCATCAAGGTGACCCGGATCGCGCACGGCTTGCCGGTAGGCGGCGATCTGGAGTATGCCGACGAAGTGACGCTCTCCAAGGCGCTGGAAGGCCGACGGGAACTATAAACGATCACGGTCGTGAAGCTATAAATACGAGAGGCGCCCTTCGGGGCGCCTTTTCCCATCTTGACGGACCGCCCTCGTTCCTCTTGTTCCTCCGATTCTAACCCGATTCGTTCGGGCATAGAGATGGTATAGGTTGTCTTCATCGGCAACGAGACCGAACGGTGAAGGGGGAACGGGGATGTTTGGCAAAATCGGACGCAAAAACGAAGCTGTCGTCAACGAGGAAAAAGCGAGAATGGTGGAGGATATTCGCCTCGCCCAACAGGAATGCGCGACGGCGCGGTCCAAATTCGACGAGGCGCTTGACTTTGACCAAGTGGACTATGCGGTGTATACGCTGGAGGCCGCGGAGAAGAAACTCGATATTTTGATTCGCAAAGCGAAGCAGCTTTGGGGCACTCCCGGCACGGGTTCGGCCGGCGAATGGGAGATGTACCAATGAGGGCGCTTTGGATCACGATGTTCGCGGTGTCGTCCGGTTCGCTGCTCTGGATGCTCGTTCGCCGCAGGCTTCGGTTGGAATGGCTGGCGAGATTCGGTACGCATTTGGTCTTGTCCGCGCTGGCGATCTACGCACTCAACTTTTCCGGCTTGGCCGCCGGATTGCATGTCCCGCTGAATCCGACGACGATCGGAACGGTCGCCGTTCTCGGACTGCCGGGAATCGGATTAATCCTTGCTCTCCAACATGCGGTTCTGATTTGAAAAATTGCGCTTTAAAAACAAGCGGAACGGATTGACGAGCCGGTGCCCGGTATGATACATTAACTGTCGCGCCTGACCGGCGCGAAAGCGGTCGAATAAAGATTTGGCAGCTGGTATTAATTTCTTGTTGCAATATGGGCGCTGGCTGTGGTACATTATAAAGGTCGCCGCTGAAAGGTGACGGCAAGAAAAAGAAGACCTTGTTCCTTGAAAA
>NZ_JACJVO010000058.1 GCF_014212055.1 Cohnella zeiphila
TGTCAATCTTCTGAGAAAATGTCACCTTAACTCGTCCGAGAAAATGTCACTTTCAAGTATTGCCGAGACGACTCACCAGAGCGCTTCGGCATAGCTGTTATACTGAGAATACAGGGCGTCTTGGAAGTCGCTCTTGGTTGTGGTACGCTTGTCTTGGTTTTGTTGCTTCGTGGTTTTCCACGGATGCATGGAGGCGGGTTTGCGTTGCAGCGCAGAGCTCGCCTTTTTCATGTGCTGCTTAGGTTTACGAATGGGTTTTTCGATTTCCACAAGCTCGATTGCTTCGCCGTCGTGCCATACGACGATTTCCCCGGTGAGCGTCTGACGCACCTCGACGACCGTCTTGGCGTCGAAGCGATGTAAGGCAGGCTTGGCAAACGTATACAGCTTGTTGGCGTAGGACAGGGAGTTGCCCTGGCCGAGCGTTCGTTTCTCACGGGTCGTAAAGACGTACGCAAGGCGCATGGATGAATCAAGCTTGATGTAGGCGCTCTCGTCGCTTTTTGGCTTCACAGCGAACTTGCGATTGTGCTTGCGTAAGAGTGCCGGCAACGCCTCGTTAGCCTCTTCCATCGTGTTAATGCCTAGCAGTCGCAACTCGATAACCAGGCGATCCTGGAGCGTTCCCCAGAGCCGCTCAATGCGTCCTTTGGCCTGCGGGGTCATCGCTTTGATATGCGTGATGCAGAGCTCATCCATGGCTTTGCCGAAATCCGACAGCGGCTTCGTATCCCCAGCCAGTTCCTGCTCCACCGTTAGCGTCTCATTAGGCGATCTGAAGATCGTATGGCGGTCGCTGTAAAGCCCGAGCGGAATGCCGTATTTCTTGATCCCCTGCTGCATAACGAGCGAGTAGCCTTCACGACATTCGGTCGGTCTGAAGACAGCGCCGACAACGATGCCTGTCGCGTCGTCGATGGCCGCGTGAAGGGAAAAGGCTGGCGCTCGGTCTTCGAGCCACGCATAAGGTGTGGCGTCGATCTGCCAGAGCGCACCAGCCTGGGAGCGGCGCTCTCGTGGTTGATGTGCCTTCTTGCGGCGTCGCTGCTTGACTTTCTTCATGCCCTTGACCAGTAAGATCCGGCGCACGCTGGAAGGGCTTAGCACTAGCATGTCACGCTCGGCGAGCAGCTCTGCAAAGTGGCAGTTGTTGCTTCCGACATATTGCTGACTGTAAAGCGCCGCTACTCGTTCCTTCGTTTCATCCGTAAGTGCATGAACAGGTTTCCTGCCGCGATTGCGATGAACAAGCGCAGTTGCGCCCCCCTCCGTTAGATACTTCTTCTTCAACCGAATAACCTGTCTGTTGGTCAAACCGAGCAATGCTGCTCCTTCCGCATTCGTCATATGTCCGCTAATGATCTTCTCCACCACGACGACCTTCTTCAATTCTGCTCTGCTCAATGTCACTGTCTCCTGTCCCATAGTGACATTATCTCAGAACAGTTACAGGGTGACATTATCACAGCACAACGACA
>NZ_JACJVO010000059.1 GCF_014212055.1 Cohnella zeiphila
AGCGGTACTGATCGGCTGCGCCGGGCTCGCCGGCGGGTGCGGGGGCTCGGGCGAAGCGTCGCCTCGAGACGCGTTCGCGTTGACCGCTTCGGCATTGTCCGGCGTGGACCGGTATTCGTTCGCAGGCGAGCTGACGCAATACGGGCCGGACGGAAAAGTCGAACGCCGCAGCGGATACCGGGGGCGGGTCGAAGATCATCGCCCGGCCGCCATGCAATGGAACGGCGGCGCCGCGGCGGGCGACGGGGAAGGACGCCATCCGCTCGAATTGGCCGCTGCCCTCCAGGCCGCTCCGGCAGCCGTCGAATACGTTCCCGCAAGCGGCATGGTGAAGCTGCGCATCACGCTCGATCCGGCCGCCGCGAAGGAGCGCGTCGCCCGGCCGCTGCGCAGCCGGCTGAGCGGCTTGAAGCGGGATGGGCAGGATCTGCTGCGGGTTGATTCGGCTTCGCCTGACGCGCGGGAGTCGGCGGCTGCGCGGGAGCGGGAAACGAGGCGGCTGGAACGGAAGCTGTCCACGCTCCGCGTCGCGACCGTTTGCGAGTGGACCGCCGACAGGCGCACCTGGTTTCCGAGCGAGCTGCGCGAGGAGACGACGGTCGCCTACCGGGACGAGAACGGCCGCGACATCGCGGAGAAAACGACGTCGGTAACGAATTTTCGTAAGTAGCCCGCGGTGGTACAATAGGATAGGAATGCCGCGGGCACTCAGGCGGCCAAACCAGGGAAGGGGAGAGTGTTGATGCGCGATTCGCGTCTGCAGAAGCTGGCGGCCAACCTGGCCGGCTATTCGGTCAAGGTGCAGCCGGGAGACAACGTTCTGATCGAAATGATCGGCTCCGAGCGCGAGCTGCTCAAATGTCTGATCGAGGAAGTGGCTGCGCGGGGAGGTCGCCCGTTCGTCGAGATCGAGGACCGTTCCGTCACCCGCACGCTGCTGCGCCGCGCGACGCCCGAGCAGCTTGAGACGTGGGCGGCTTACGACCTGAACCGAATGGAGCGCATGCAAGGCTACATAGGCATTCGCGCCGGGGAGAACGTGAACGAGCTGGCGGACGTCCCGGACGACAAGATGAAGCTGTACGACAGGATCCATCGGCGTCCGGTTCATCTGGAACGGCGCGTGAAGAAGACGAAGTGGGTCGTTCTTCGCTACCCGAATCCGGCGATGGCGCAGCTGGCCAACATGAGCACCGAAGCGTTCGAGGACTTCTACTTCGACGTCTGCAACCTGGATTACGCGAAGATGGAACGGGCGATGGAGCCGCTTTATCGGCTGATGAAGCGGACGGACAAAGTCCGGATCGTGTCTCCGGGCACCGATCTGTCATTTTCGATCAAGGGAATCGGCGCCAAAAAATGCTCCGGCGAGCGCAACATTCCGGACGGGGAAGTGTATTCGTGCCCGGTTCGCGATTCGGTCAACGGCACGCTGGCGTACAATACCCCGAGCGTCTATAACGGCTTCACGTTCGAGAATATCAAATTCCGCTTCGAGAACGGCCGCATCGTGGAAGCGACGGCCAACGACACGGCGAGGATCAACCAGGTGCTGGAAAGCGACGAAGGAGCCCGCTATATCGGCGAATTCAGTCTCGGCTTCAATCCGTACATTTTGCACCCGATGAAGGATACGCTGTTCGACGAGAAAATCGCCGGCAGCCTGCACTTCACGCCGGGGCAGGCTTACGAAGACTGCGACAACGGCAACAGGTCGCAGATCCATTGGGACTTGGTGCTGATTCAGCGGCCGGATTATGGCGGCGGAGAAATTTATTTCGACGACGTTTTGATTCGCAAAGACGGCCTGTTCGTCGTGGACGAATTGGCCGGTCTGAACCCGGATTCGCTGAAATAAAGCGTTTACCCCTTGCAAGCCGAGGCAAAATCAGGGTATGATGAGGGGAGTAGTTGACCACCCTATTATTTGGAGGGATTTCCATGTCCAACAACGCAGCTATCGTGGAATTGTCTCAAACCGCCAACAAGTATCGTTCTTCCATTGTGCTGCAAACCGAGAACAAGTACATCGATGTGAAGAGCATTCTTGGTTTGTTCACGACGCTGGTCGGCGGACACTCGTACGAACTGCACGTTCACGGCCCGGATGCCGACGAAGCGAAGAAAGAACTCGCGTCGGTGTTCGCCAAGCACAACCTGAACGTCACCATCGTGGAGTAATCACGATACCCGCATGAAGCGGAAGGTTTCATAGATATACGGCTTGATCCGGATGCCCTCGTCCCTATGGACGGGGGTGTTCGCCACCAAGGAGAGATTTCGATGTCCATGGCCGACGGGTTGCTGAATCTGGTGTTCCAATATCGCTACGGAGGGCTGTTCGCGTCCATGTCGCTCGGCCTGTTCGGCTTGCCGGTTCCGGACGAGCTGCTGCTTACCGCCTCCGGCTATTTGCTGGCCAGCGGCCGCATGCTGCTCGGGTGGACGCTGCTGGCCGCCGTCGGCGGAAGCGTCGTGGGCATGTCGGCCAGCTATTGGATCGGCCGGACGGCCGGCACTTCCTTGGTGCGCAAGTTCGGCTCCAAGCTCGGACTCACGGAGCGGCGTCTGGAGCGCCACGAGCGGCTATTTGCCAAATGGGGACAGGTCATCGTGCTGATCGGCTTCTTCATTCCCGGGCTTCGGCACGTTACCTCGCTGCTTGCGGGCATCGGCAAGCGATCCTACAGGTCGTTCGCTTCTTACGCGACGATCGGCTCGTTCCTGTGGGCGAGCGTGTTTTTGCTGATCGGTTCGCTGCTCGGCGAACATTGGCGGGAGGTGACGGGCATCGTCCATCGCGATCTCGCCTGGATGCTGGCCCTCGCCGCCGTCCCGCTGCTCGCCGTCCTGGCATGGCGGTTCCGGCCGCTCAAGACGTAAGAAGGCATTTTCCGCGAACAAGGCTGGCCGAATCTCTAACGGAGACTCGGCCTGTTTTGTTTTTTCGGGCCGCGGGACGTTTTTTTTCGAGATTGTTGGGGGTTGGAGGCGCTTTTCCCGGTTCCTGTCCTTGTGCTCGGGTCCAAATTCGTCTAATATGAAAGGGATAGAGTTGGCTTACGCAAGTAAGGGCACAGGGGGAGTTGGGATGGCTTCATCGGATGTCATGGTGCACCTGAATCAGAAGGCGCTTCGCCTGCTGCAGGAAGATGCGGACAAGATCGAGAAACTGATCGCCATTCAAATGGAGAATCTCGCAACCCGCAAATGCCCGCTTTATGAGGAAGTGCTGGACACCCAAATGTACGGCTTCTCGCGGGCGGTTGATTTTGCGGTGCGGGCGGGTCTTGTGGAGGATGGCGCGGGCAAGCTCCTCGTCATGCAGCTGGAGCGCAATCTTGCGCTGCTCTATGAAGCGATGGCGAAGAGAGAAGAATAGATTTTCCCGAGAGGATGAAGAAAGCCTTGGATTTCGGCGGATGGCCGATCTCCAAGGCTTTTCTCGCTTCTAGACGAAGTAGAAGGCGACGCCGAGCACGATGTACACGAGCAGGAGCAGCTTGCCCTCATACCATGTCGTCGCTCCGTCCCGCGAGATGGAGGTGGCGATCAGCACGGCGACGGCGATGGCCGCCAGCTCGATGGTCGAGAACAGGATGTTCATGTGCTGGCCGAAGAAGAGGCTGATGAAAATAAGCACCGGCGCGACGAACAAAGCGATCTGCAAGCTGCTGCCGACGGCAATCTCGACTGCGGCGCCGATCTTGTTTTTCAGAGCGAGCATGACGGCGGCGCTGTGTTCGGCGGCGTTGCCGATGATGGCGACGATGAACGCGCCGACGAACAGCTCCGACAAGTGGAACTTCTCCGTGAACACTTCCAGCGTGCCGACGAGCCATTCGCTGACGAAGGCGACCATCACGGTGGCGAGGACCAGATACAGGATCGACTTCCCTTTGGACCAGACCGCTTCTTCGCCGTGGGCGGGCTGGGTCTCTTCATTATCCTCCAGCAGGCTTTTGTGCGTGATCATCGAATAGACGAGCCAGCCGATATAGGCGACGATCAGCACGCCGGCCACGGTAATGCTGATGGACATCGTGTCATGATCCGACAGATGCTCGGACTTGACGAAGACCGCCGGGATGAACAGGGCGATGACCGCCAGCAGCATAAGGGACGCATTCTGTCCGGCGAGATGAATATTGAATTTCTGCTCTTTGAATTTGATGCCCCCGGTCAGGGCGCTGGCCCCCAGCACGAGCAGCAGGTTGCCGATGATCGAGCCGGTGATGCTGGCCTTGACCATGTCGAACAGGCCTTCCTTCACCAGGAAGATCGCGATGATCAGTTCGGCCGCGTTGCCGAACGTTGCGTTCAGGAAGCCGCCCAGCCGTTGGCCGGCGTAATGGGCCACGGCTTCCGTCGCCCGGCCGAGAAAGCCGGCGACGAAGATCACGCTGATCGCCGCGACGACGAATTGAAAGACCGCGTTCCAGTGGGCGTAGTGGGCGATACCGCTGAGGACGAATGTGACGATGAGCAACGGGAAAAACAGTTTTTTCAACAGACGAAGCACCTCTCGAATTTGGGTGAACCTGGGATATGGACTCGCTTGTTTTACTATATCGAAAAGCGGCGAGGAAGTAAATGAGGCCCCGACCGGCGCCGGGTTGCCATGCGGAGGGTTCTTCCATTACAATAGGAGCATCAAGTTGGGGAGAGTGAGCCGCCCATGGTCGATGAACTGCAGCAAGGGTTGATTCGAATTTCCGATGACGTCGTCGCAACGATTGCGGGTCTCGCCGCGCTCGAGACCCCGGGCGTATCCGCCATGTCGGGCGGGATCTCCGAAGGGCTGGCCAAGCGGCTCAGCGGCCGCAACGCCCAGAAAGGCGTCTCGGTCGAGGTCGGCCAGGTCGAAGCGGCGATCGATCTGCGCATCGTGGTGCAGTACGGCATTCCGATTCAAGAGGTCGGCGTTCGCCTTCAGGAGAACGTCAGAGAAGCCGTACAGAACATGACGGGGCTTCGCGTCGTCGAAGTGAACGTCAAAGTGGAAGGCGTCGCTTTCAAAGACGAAGCGGAGACCGACGACAGCCACCGCGTCAAATAAGCAGCTTGAATTCGACAAAAACGAGCGCCTCCCGCCGGACGGACCGGGGGAGGCGCTTTTTGTTTGTTGAAAACGGAATTATCGCCTGCGCTGCGGCTCACGCTTCTCCCGCGGCTCCCGGTTGTGTTCTCGCGAGATGCTGAGCAGAACGCCCATTCCGATCATCAACGCGAGCAGCGAGGAGCCTCCGTAGCTGATGAACGGCAGCGTAACGCCGGTCATGGGAATGGCGCCGCTGACGCCGCCCATGTTGATCAGCGCTTGAATGCCGATGAGCGAGACCATGCCGACGCCGAACAAGGTGCCGAAGTTGTCCTTGCAGCGAAGGGACACGATCAGGGCGCGCCACAGAAACAGAACGAAAAACAGAAGGAACACCGTAATTCCGATGAAGCCGAGCTCTTCGGCGATAATGGAGAAAATAAAATCGTTGTAGGACTCCGGCAGGTAGAACAGCTTCTGAACGCTGTTGCCGAGTCCCGCGCCGGTCAGGCCGCCGTGTCCGAACGCCTCCAGCGAGCGAAGCAGCTGCAAGCCCGAACCTTGCTTATCGGCGAACGGATCGCGGAACGCGGTGAAGCGGGCGAGCCGGTAACCGCCGGTAAAGCCCGGGTGGGTCAGCAGGTAGAGACTGAAGCTGAGCGCTCCGATGCCCGCAATGACGCCACCCGACATCACCAGATGCTTCAGGTTGGAGCCGCCGGCGGCGATCACGGCCGTGGCGCTCAGCAGCAGAATGACGCACGAGCCGAGATCGGGCTGCAGCATAATCAGTCCGGCGATGAACCCGATGACGATCATAACCGGCAGCAAGCCTCGCTGGAACTCCCGGAACTTGTCCTCTTTCTTCGTTATAATTGCCGCCAGGTACAGGATGACGGCGATCTTCGCGAATTCGGTCGGCTGGATGCCGAGGCCGCCGACGCCCAGCCAGCTGTGCGCGCCGTTCACCGAGGGAGTGAACGGCACGATCATCAGCATGACGACGGACAGGAAGAGGAACGGCGCGAACCACTTCTTGTACTTGGAGAACGGAACGTTCATCAGCACGAGCATGGCTACCGTTCCGAGCCCGGCCCACATGACTTGTCTCTTCGTAAAATACAAAGCGTCGTACCCAAATTTCTTGGATACGACGGTCATGCTGGAGCTGGCGCTAAACACCATGACCACCCCGAAGCCGACGAGCAGCAGCGTCAGAATGAGCAACAGAAAATCCGGCGTTCCGCGTCCTCCGCTCTCAGGGTTCTTCATTCCCTCATCTCCCGGACGCTCAGGCCAGAAGCTCTTTCAATTCCTGGACGCGCTTGTTCGCGGTGTCCATAATCGGCTTCGGGACCGGCGATTCGTATTCCAGGCCATGCGGGAACGTCGCCCGGCCGATGTAGACGGTCTCGATCTTCAGGATGGCATGCGGCTGCTCCAGCCTGCCTTCCGAAGCGCGGGTGCTGATGCGCAAATAATATTCGTTATTGCTGGCGTTGTCGACCAGCTTCAGGTCGTAAGTGGCGCGATAGTATTCCCATTGCCAGCGAACGAATCCGAGCTTCTCCGCCGAGTCGTCCAGATGGGCAAGATCGCTTTGTAAACCTTCCAGGCCGGTATTTTCGAGAATCATCAAAGTTCCTCCTTTGGAAAATGCAAACAAGCCTCTGTTTACCCTCCATCATAGACGGTTTACCTTCCTTCTGCAAGCCTTCTCAAGCCGCTCCGTGCGAACGTTCTGCAACATTTTCGCCTCCGTTTCGGCAAGGAAAGCTTTCTGGTACAATAGGTTTCAAAACGCGCTGCGCGAGAGGGGGCAATCGCGATGACGGCAAACGAACGAACGCTGCAATCGCTGTTCGGCGACATGGTGGCTTGGCGGCGCCATCTGCACCGCCATCCCGAGCTTTCGTTCCGCGAGGAGAAGACGTCCGCCTGGATCGCGGACCATTTGGAAGCATGGGGGCTTGACGTCACGAGAGGCGTCGCGGGAACCGGCGTCGTAGCTAAGCTGACCGGGGGGCGGCCGGGCCGCGCGATCGCGCTGCGGGCCGACATCGACGCCCTGCCGATTCATGACGCGAAGTCGTGCGACTACGCTTCGGCCGTGCCCGGCGTGATGCACGCCTGCGGGCATGACGGCCATACGGCGGAGTTGCTGGCCGTCGCCCGCTATTACAGCCTGCATAGGGAAGAGACGGTGGGCACGCGGCTGTTCTTGTTCCAGCCCGCGGAAGAAGTGCTGCCGGGAGGCGCGCTCGGGATGATCGGCGCGGGGGCGATCCGCGAAGCCGACGCGGTATACGGCGTCCATCTGTGGTCTCCTTTCCCGTACGGCACGGTCTCGACCCGTCCGGGTCCGCTCATGGCGTCGCCGGACGAGTTCGAGATCGAGATCGCGGGCCGCGGAGGCCACGCCGGACTTCCCCATCAGAGCGCCGACGCGCTGGTGGCCGGCGCGCATCTGGTCGTCGCGCTGCAGACGATCGTGTCGCGCAGCGTCGATCCGCTCGAATCGGCCGTCGTCACGGTCGGTCAGCTGCAGGCAGGCACGGCGAACAACGTCATTGCCGAGCGGTGCCGCTTGGCGGGGACCGTGCGCTCCTTTACGCCGGAGGCGCGGGCGCTCGTGCGGGATCGCCTGGAAGCGATCGCGCGGCATATCGCCGAGATGCACGGAGCAAAGGCGACGGTCCGCTACATCGAAGGCTATCCGCCGGTCGTCAACGACGAGCGGGAGGCGGAACGGTTTTTCCGGGTCGCGTCCGCGCAGGTGGGTCCGGAGGCCGTAAAGCGGTGCGAGCCGATCATGGCCGGAGAAGATTTTTCCTATTATTTGCGCGAGAAGCCCGGCTGCTTCTTCTTCGTCGGAGCGGGCCGGGAGGACGGAACGTCGGCGCCGCACCATCATCCGCTCTTCGACATCGACGAGAGGGCGATGCTGACCGCCGCCCGCCTGCTCGTTGCCGTGGCGGACGACGCGGCCGCGGATCCGGAAGCCGGCTGACGGCGCCGATTCGCCGCAGTCCGATTCGCATGCATGTCCCGCTCCCTTTTCGGCTACGCTAAGGCGTGCAGAAAGGGGGTTAATCATGCGCAAAGTATCGGATATCATGTCTACGAACGTGTTCAGCGTGTCGCCGCAGGAGCATATTTACGATTGCGCGATCCTGATGAAGGAGCACGACATCGGGTTCGTTCCGGTCGTCGAAGGCCGCAAGCTGATCGGCGTCGTCACCGACCGGGACCTGGTCATTCGCGGGTACGCGGAGAAGCATCCGGGTTCGGAGTCGGTCATGAACGTGCTGACCCGCGACGTGGAGACGATCTCGCCGAATCTGTCCGTTGACGAAGCGGCGTCGCTGATGGCTTCTCGCCAAATTCGGCGGCTTCCCGTCGTCGAGAACGGAGAGCTGCTCGGCGTCGTGGCGCTGGGCGATCTGGCGATGCGGGAAATTTTCGTCAACGAGGCGGGAGACGCTCTGAGCGATATCTCGGAGCACGGCTCCTCCTCCGCTTACACTCATTGAGCACATCCGACGGCAGGCAGACCGCCCGTACCGGGACCGAACGACATTCGGCCCGGTACGGGCGGTTTCATTTTCGGAAGAAAGCGGCTGAACGGCCGGCGAATTGGAAATCATGGGGACAGGAAAACTGTCGGAGCGGAAAGGGCGGGAGCGAAGGCGGCCGAGGCCGCCGGAACGAGCCCTGCGCCCCGACCGAAGGAGGCTGTCCATTGCCGGCTTTACAGTCTTGCCCATTGCTTGTGCAGTCCGACGGAACGCTGATGGTAAACGAATCTCACCCACGGTACGAAGAGGCGCGGGAATTGCTGCGGGATCTGGCGGAGCTGCGGAAGCGGCCGGGGGAGTGGCATACGTACAAGCTGACCCCGGTCACGCTGTGGAACGCGGCGGCGGCCGGCTGGACCGCGGAGCGTGTGCTGGCCCGTCTCAAGGAGTTGGCCCGATACGGCGTGCCCGCCGCGCTGGAACGGGAAATCCGCAACAACATGGGGCGATACGGCAGCTTGCGGCTGAAGCGCCAAGGCGATGAGCTGCGGCTGTTCTCCGATCATCCGGGCTTGCTGGCCGGCATCCGTTCGCTGCGCGGCCTGGAATCGTGTTTTCGGGGCGGCGCAACGGCCGGCAGCATCGGGGTGCGGCCGGAGGCGCGGGGCTGGCTGAAGCGGGAGCTGATCGCCGCCGGCTACCCGGTCATCGACGAAGCCGGCTACCGCAGCGGAGAGGCGCTCGCCATCTCCATGGGCGGGATCGGCGTGTCGGGACGGCCGGTACGGCTGCGCGATTACCAATCGGATGCGGTGGAGGCATTCGCCCCGACGGACGCGGATCGTTCGGATAGCGGCAGCGGCGTGGTCGTACTGCCTTGCGGAGCGGGTAAAACGTGGGTGGGGATGGGCGCGATGGCGCGGCTGGGTTGCGAGACGCTCATTCTGACCTCGAACGCCCTGTCCGTGGAGCAGTGGATCCGCGAGCTGCTGGCGCATACGACGCTGCGGGCCGAGGACGTCGGCTCCTATACGGGGGAGCGGAAGGAAGTCCGGCCCGTCACGGTCGCCACTTACCAGGTGCTCACCCACCGGAAAAGCAAGGACGGCACCTATCCGCACTGGAAGCTGTTCGGCGACCGGAACTGGGGGCTCATTATTTACGACGAGGTTCACCTGCTGCCGGCGCCGGTGTTCCGGATGACGGCCGATCTGCAGGCGACCCGGCGGCTCGGGCTGACGGCGACGCTCGTGCGCGAGGACGGCAGGGAAGGGGACGTGTTCGCGCTGATCGGCCCGAAGCGGTACGATGCCCCTTGGCGAAGCCTGGAGGACGAAGGCTGGATCGCGAAGCCGGCCTGCCGGGAGGTCAGGGTCCCGCTCGCGGACGACGATTTCCTGCGCTATCACGCTTCCGCCAAGCGGATCCGCCACCGGATCGCAGGCGAGAATCCGCTCAAGCTCGGCGCGGTGCGCACGCTGCTCAACCGGCACCAGGAGGAACAGACCCTCATCATCGGCCAATATCTGGACCAGCTGCACTCGGTAGCGGACCGGCTCTCGCTGCCCGTCATTACCGGGAGCACGCCGCACAGTCGGCGGCAGGAGCTGTTCGACCGGTTCAACCGGGGCGAGCTGTCGGTGCTCGCGGTGTCCAAGGTGGCGAATTTCGCGGTGGACCTGCCGGACGCGGCGGTCGCGATCCAGCTTTCGGGCAGCTTCGGCTCCCGGCAGGAAGAAGCGCAGCGGCTGGGACGCATTCTGCGGCCGAAGAGCGGGGGGCGGGAAGTGTTCTTCTACTCGCTGGTCAGCGAAGACACCGACGAGGTCGAGTTCGCCAGGCGCAGACAGCAGTTCCTGTTGGAGCAGGGATACCGGTACGAGGTGGACCGCTTCGTGCCGGAGGGTTGGGATCAGCCTCGCGAGGAGGCGAAGCCGTGAAGCTGGAAGAGACGCTCCGCCGGCTTCCGCCGGCGCTGCGGGACTTGCTGGCGGCGCATCCGGCCTACGCGGAGCGCATCGCGAAGGGGCTGACGCTGGATCAAGCGGCCGGCAGCCCGGACCTGCCGCGGCAGTGGACCGAGAGGGCCGATCCGGTCTCCCGCTGGCTGCTGCGGCTGATCATCCGGTCTTATGGCTGCCTTCCGTTCGAGGAATCGGCGCTGGAGCGGCTTGCGATCGCTTCGTCGGCCGGGTCTGGCCGGGATCGTCCCGGCCGGACGGACGCCCCGGACGGACCGGACCGTCCGGACGGTTCGGGCGAAGGCTGGACGGGCGCGGAAATCCGCGTCGCCGTCCGCGGGCTGCTGCAGGCGGGGATTCTTTTCGCCGTACGCAAAGCCTGGGGGGACCGCCTTCTCTACTTGCCGGGCGACCGGGCGCCGCTCTGGCAGCTAGCGCTGTTCCCGATGCGGCCCGCCCCTCTGCCGCCGGAGCGCCAGTCGCAAGCATGCAGCGACACCGCCGGCAGCCGCTTGCCGCTGTCTCTGGAACTGTTCCTAGCGCTTGCGGAAATCCGGCGCGGCGGCTTGCCGGTAACGGCCAAAGGAGCGCCGAACAAAGCGCGGATCGCCAAGCTGGCCGGCGCCATGAGGCTCACGGCGGACGAGATTCGCGCGGCGGACTTGGCGTTCGCCCGTCCCGAGGGCGTGCCGGAGCAAGCCGCGTTCGTGCTCGACGCGGCGCTTCGCAAACGCTGGCTGAGGCGGCTGCCCAACCGCTGGGAGGCGGCGGAGCGTCCGTTCGGCGCCGGGGCTCCGGATGAGCCGGACTTGCCGCCGTCCGCTCTGGATGCCGAGCTGCTGGATCTGGTTGCCGCGGAATATGGCGGAGCGGAAGCGGCGCTTCACTTCGCCGCGACGGCGCTGCGGGGACTGGAGCCGGGCGTCTGGTACCGGGAGCGCGATACGATCCCGGCTGAACCTTTCTCCGGCCCGTCGCCGGAGCTCGCGGCCGCCCACGGGCGCTGGCTCGCGCTGACGGCCGCTCTCGGCTGGATGGAGCGCGGGACGGCCGGCGGAGAGCCGGTCTGCCGCTGGCTGATCGATCCCCGGCCGATGGCGCTTCAGGCCGGGGAACCGCTCGATGCGGGCTGTCTGATCGTACAGCCGGACGGCGAGATTTGGGCGCCCGCGGAGACGGGCATGGCGGCCCGTTGGACGCTGGAGCTGCTCGCCGACCGGCAGACGGCCGATCAGGCGATGTTCATCTACCGGCTCACCCGGGAATCATGCTTGCGGGCGCACGAAGCCGGCTTTACGCTGCGCGATGCGCTGTCCTGGCTCGAAGCGCAGTCCGGCGCGCCGGCGCCCCACGCCGTTCGACTGTCGCTTGCGGACTGGTTCGGCCGGTTCGGCCGCCTGACGCTGGGCGAGGAGACCCTGCTGCGCGTGGACGACGCCGAGCTGGCGGGAAAGCTGGCGCAGGACGCGGCGCTCGGACCGCTGCTGCGCGAACGGCTCGCAGCCGGCGTCTTCGCGGTCGCCGCCGGCAAGCGGGACGAGCTGGCGCGGCGACTGCGCGAGCTCGGCTATCCGCCCGCGGCCGGGGCGGAATCCGCGACCGGGCCGGACAATCGCGCCGCGACGCCGGCATCGCAAGCGGCCACGGCGACAGGAGACGGCGCGCCGCGCGGCCTGTCCGTCTACGAGCCGGACGACCGCATTCCGGCTTGGGAGCAGCTGTTCCCCGGCCTGGACTCGGTGCCGCCCGCCTGGCTTCGCCAGACCGGCCGCTATCACGTCTCGACCCGCCGCAAGCTGGTGGAGCGCGCGCTCGCGTGGCGCACTTCGCTGCAGGTCAAGCTGGAAGGCGAAGAGCGCCTGGGCCTGTTCGTTCCGGAGACGCTCGAGGCCGACGGGGACGGCTGGCGGGTAGCCGGCCGGTTCCGGGACGGGGGCGTATCCGGAGAACGGCTGGAGCTGGCCGGGGACAGGCTGGCGGAGCTCAAGATCGAGCTGCCCGGCGAAGATCGGGAGAAGAAGGCCGGAGCCGGACAAAGGATTGACCGCTAGGCCGGCGGCTGTGGTATGATAGGGGGTGTACCATATCGCCGGAAAGTGGGGGGATGCTCGTTGATCGAAACGGCCGAGAACTTCCCTGCCGACGTAGCGCCGGGGGGCATCGCCGGAAGGACGCCGGCGGACTTTACGGAACTGCTGTCCCGCGCCTACGAGCTGGGAGAATTGATCAAGCAATCCGCGCTGGCCGCGGAATACGTTTATTGCAAGGAACAGGTGGAGCTCGACGGGGGAGTGCGTTCGCTCTCCCTGGAATTCGCCAAGGCCAAGGAGAGATTCGCCGAATGCGAACGGTTCGGCCGATTCCATCCCGATTATAACGAAGCGTTGGATCGGGTATACGAGATGGAATCGAAGCTGGACGGGATCGAACCGGTCAGGCAATTCAAGGCGGCGGAGCAAGCCGTCGACACGCTGCTGCACGACGTGGCGATGCTGATCGCGCGCGCCGTATCCGACAGCATCAAGGTGCCGGACAACGATCCGAACCCGAAAGGCTGCGGCAGCGGCGGGAAATGCTCGTGCGGCGGAGGAGGCTGCGGATGACCGAAGAGCTGGATCTCGAGGCGCAGAGCGCCGAGCCGGAGAGGGAGAAAGTCGCCGCGGGCAAGTTCGGCGAACGAACGGGCTATATCGTCTGGTACAGCGATTGGAAAGCGGCCCGGGGACTGGACAAATACGGCGCGCTGCATTACATGTCGCGCAAGATGAGCTACGCCGTTCTGTACGTCAACGCCGAATCGGCTGAGGATACGCTTCGCCTGCTGCAGAAGCTGCCCTACGTGAAGAAGGTCGAGCGCTCTTATCGCAACGAGATCAAGACCGAGTACGAACGGAACGTCCCGGACAAAACCCGTTTCTACGGCTTGTAGAGACGGACGGGCCGTCCCGCGAAAGGGCCTCCCGAGCCGCTTCCGGCGGCGGGAGGCCCTTTTTTTGCGCCCGGGCCTTCATATTTTTTTAACAATATAAGTCCTTTCCGATGCGTAAGTGACAGGTTAAGCGCTGTATAGACATCATTTTCCGTAACCTATATAATCGAATTAGGTAAAATGTTAGGTAATCTTTAAGGATCGAAACATTTTGCATCGACTCGAGGTGTGCTCCATTGACCAAAATTCTCGTCGTTGAGGATGAGAAGATCATCGGAGAAATGATTTCGATGTATCTGACGGACGAAAATTTCACCGTTTGCAGAGTCGAAAACGGCAAGGAAGGGCTGGAAGAGCTCCGGCAATTCAACCCCGACGTCATTTTGCTCGACTTGATGCTGCCCGATATGGACGGGATCGAAGTGTGCGAGACGATGCGGGAGCTGTCGGACAAGCCGATTCTGATGATCTCGATGAATACGAAGGTGAACGAGCGGGTGCGGGCGCTGAACGCCGGCGCGGACGACTACCTCTGCAAGCCGTTCAGCATGCAGGAGTTGAAGGCCCGGATCGGCGTCGCGGTGCGCAGGTACAAGCCGGCCTTCACGGCAAGCTCCGCCGAGGAAGCGGCCGCCGCCCAGGAAATCAAATGGCGCGGGATCGGACTGGACCTTCAGAAGAGGCTCGTGCTGGTGGAGGGAGAACCGATCGAGACGACGTTCTCCGAATTTGAGCTGATGAAGCTGCTTTACGAGCATCCCGGCCGCGTTTTCACGCGGGACGAGCTGATCAACGCGCTGAGAGGGATCGATTCCTACGTGAACGATCGGGCGATCGACGTTCATATTACGAATTTGCGCAAGAAGATCGAGAACAACCCGAAGGAACCGCAATATATCAAGACGGTCTGGGGCGTCGGATACAAGCTGATGCCGGTCTAGCGGCCGGTTCGGCTTGGGATCTCAGCGGCCCGCGCCTTCCATCTGTCTCCCTCATCCCGGATCGGTCGGTCCGGCGCATGATCGGAGACCTTTTTTTCCATGCGGCCGCAGGCGGGCCAGCCGTGATACGGAAAGAGGAGAGGGACGTTGTTCGAATCGCTGCGGGTCCGCACTTGGCTTCTGCTGCTGATCACCACCGGATTTACGCTGCTCGTTTGCGGCTTGATCTACTACGATTCCGCGCAGTCGGCGATCCGCGCTTCGCTGGAGAAGAACGGAAGCGACCGCGCGCGAATGCAGGCCGATTCGCTGGCGCTGCGCCTGGACACGCTGGCGAAGCAGGCGTCCGTTCTCGCCGACAGCTTGACCGGGCTCGCGACGGGGGACGAGCGACTGGACGCGCTGCGGCACAAATTTTATCCGCAAATCTCGTTCGACATGGTCGGATACGGAGAGAAGGACGGCGAGCTTAGGCTGGTCGACGGCACCCGGGCCGACCTCTCCGGCGATCCATATTGGAAGAGGGCGACGGACGGCAACGCGGTCCTTGCCGACCGGACGGTCTCCGGGGCGCTGGCGGCCGAATCGCGCATTCATCTGTTCGTTCCGGTATTCGACTTGAGCCACCATGTCGCGGGGGTGCTCTGGGCAGCCGCTTCGATGAAAGACGTGGCCGGCAGCGTCGCTCCTTTCCTGCCGGGAGGCGCCGCGGGGCCGATGGACGATTTTACGGTCGTCGACGATGCCGGGGGAGAGATCTACTCGACGCCCGGAGCGCCGGCCTTCGATTCGCAGACGCTGCTGCGCATCGGGAGGTCGGCGATAGGCCGGGACTCGGCTCAGATCAGTCTGGAGCGAGAGAAGCTGTTTGTCGCGAAGCTGCCGGGAACTCAATGGAGCCTGGCCATTCCGATGCGGACGGGGACGCTGTACGAGCCGCTGCGCCAGCTGCTGCTGCGGACCATCGCCATCTGCCTGGCCAGCGAACTCGTACTCGCGTTCTTGCTGTTCCTGCTGATCTCGCCTCCGTTTCGGAGAATCCGCGAGATCCTGCATATGACGGAGCAGGTCGCGGCCGGCGATTTCCAGGTATTTCCGCTCCCCGGAGGGGAGAAGGACGAGATCGGCGCGCTGGCGGACTCGGTCAACGGAATGGTCAAGCAGCTTCGCGATTTGTTCGAGCCGCTTCAGGCGATTACGAATCAGAACGACTACGGAATCATCGTGACGGATGAGCATTACGTCATTACGCAATTCAACGAGACGGCGCAGCGCATGCTCGGCTATGCGCCGGAAGAAGTCGTTCAGCGGATGACGCCGCTCGATCTGTCGTCGAGGGACGAGCTCGAGCTCAAGGCCAAGCGGCTGTCCGGCATGGTGGGAAGAACCGTTCGCCCGGGACTGGATTACGTGCGGACGATGATGCAGGACCGCATGTCGTATTCGGAAGAACGCATCTATATTCGCAACGACGGCGTTTCGATCCCGGTCTTCCTGAACGTGAGCAAGATTACCGACAAGTCGGGCAGCGTTACCGGCTATGTCGGGCTCTTCCGGGACATCTCCCGG
This sequence comes from Cohnella zeiphila, assembly GCF_014212055.1. Classification (GTDB taxonomy): domain Bacteria; phylum Bacillota; class Bacilli; order Paenibacillales; family Paenibacillaceae; genus Cohnella; species Cohnella zeiphila. Next base: position 15,960 of record NZ_JACJVO010000059.1, read on the forward strand.
CAGAAGCAGGTCCAGGTGGAGCTGACGAGGGCGAAGCAGCTCGCGGAAGACACGAACCGGATGAAAAGCGCGTTTCTCGCCCGTATGAGCCACGAGATCCGCACGCCGATCAACGGCATCATCGGCCTGACGCAGCTGCTGGAGCGGACGGGGCTGACGGACGTCCAGCGGGATTACGCGCAGAAGATCGGCACGTCGTCGGAAGTTCTGCTAGGCATCGTAAGCGACATTCTCGATTATTCCAAGATCGAAGCCGGCAAGCTGGAATTGGAGCAGACGGCGTTCGACCCGGAAGAGATGTTCCGCAAGCTGGGGGACACGCTCAGCATCTTCCTGAGCCGCAAGCAGCTGGAGATGGTGTTCGACATTCCCGAAGCGCTGCCCGAGCGGCTGGTCGGCGACCCGCTTCGCCTGGAACAGGTGCTGCTCAATCTGGCGAGCAACGCGATCAAATTTACCGATCAAGGCTACATCCATTTGCAGGTGCTCGTGCAGGAACGGCGGGACGATACGATCGCGCTCTATTTTGCGGTTACGGACACGGGCATCGGCATGACGAAAAACCAGATCGAGCATCTGTTCCAGCCGTTCGTGCAGGCGGACGGGTCGACGAGCCGCAAGTACGGCGGAACCGGGCTCGGCCTCGTCATCACGGACGAGCTGGTCTCCATGATGGGCGGCGAGCTGGAAGTGGAGAGCTGGCCTCAGGCGGGGAGCCGCTTCTCGTTCGTCCTCCACTTCCCGGTCGTGGCGGCCGGAGAAGCGCCGCCGGCGGCAAAGCCCGATCCGCTCACGCTTCGCAGGCGAACGGCGCTGTGCATCGAATCTCCCGGCTTGATGCAGCGCACGCTTGGAGGAATGCTCGCTTCCCTCCGCATCGACTGCACGTTCGCCGACAGCTGGAAGGACGCGCTGGATTTGCTGGAATTTCCGGACGCCGACCAGACGTTCGACTTTGTCTTCTGCAACATGGAGATGCCGGACATGTACGGGGAGCAAACGTGGCTGCGCCTGCGGACGGCGGCGCAGGGCGCAAGGACGATCGCGATGACGACCCCTTACGGCCAGACCGAATGGCTCCGGATCGAGGAGGCGGATCGCCCGACGCGAACGCTCGTCAAGCCCGTGAACCGAAGGGCGCTTCGCAACCTGCTGACGGGCCTGGAGGAAGAAAGCGCGTCCGAGCGGCAGGCTCCGGTCCCGAAGACGCGGAGAAAGACGGAATCCGGAAGCGTACGCATTCTGCTCGCGGAAGACCACGAGATCAACCAGCAGATCGCGTGCGAGCTTCTGGGCGGCAAAGGCTATGAGGTCGGGGTCGCCTCGGACGGAGCGGCCGCCCTGGCTATGGTGCGGAAGGAGCATTGGGATCTGGTGCTTATGGACCTGCACATGCCGGAGATGGACGGCTTCGAATCCGCGCGGCAGATCCGGATCGACTTCAACGCCTGGCGGCTGCCGATCGTCGCCATGACCGCCAACGTCATCCCCGAGGACCTGCAGAAGTGTCTGCGGGCGGGAATGAACGACGTCGTGACGAAGCCGATTCAGGCTTCCGTCCTTTTCGAGACGGTGGAGCGCTGGCTGGCGCACGCCGGGCTGATCGATTGGGAGGAAGCGCTGGAGCGGGTGAACGGCAAGGAGACGATCGTTCGCCATATGCTCCAAACGTTCGGCAGGGAATACCGGGATTTCGACAAGCGGCTGGCCGCTTATCTCGAAGAGGATCGGAAGAAGGAAGCGCGCGCGCTGCTTCATTCCTTGCGAGGCGTAGCCGGCAACCTGTCGGCCGGCAAGGTGTTCCGCGCCGCGGGAGCGCTCGAGGACGCGCTTGCGGACGAGCCGGCCGAGTTCGCGGCGGGCTTCCGGGAGCGGGCGCTCGTCTCGCTGCGAAGCGAGCTGGCGAAGCTTCTCGAAGCGATTGCCAGCGAGGAGAAAAGGCTGGAACAGTTCCAATATATGTTATGAATGGCTTCCGTTTATTTTTTTGTTGTATCGTCGGGAAAGAGTGAGTTAGAATATACGTAACTTCCTATTTTGTGCCATCGATATAGTCCTTTCGGCTTATGAGGCTTTCTATTCAGGAAGGGGGTAACCCGGTGAAAGACAAGCAGACCGAACGATGGGGCACGTATGAGCCGTTTCATATCGCCCTGGGCGATAAAAAGATCGTCGACATCATTATCACCAATCACGCTCGCGCCCGCTGGACCGATCGGGTCGAATCCGTGAAAACCGGTTACTCCGACATTGCCCAGTACCTGTGGCAGTGCTTGAAGGAAGGCCGAATCGTCTCCTACTATCGCCACGAACAGGACGTCTACACGATCGATGACGATCTGGTGTTCGTCGCCGAATTCGCGGTATCGGAGAAGGAGGTCGACTTGTTCGGCAATCCGCTGCACAAGATGATCGTCGTTACCTTCCTCGGCCGAATGTCGGAGACGATGGAGCTCCGAGATTTGAAAACGTATTATTCCTGGCTGCGCCACTCCCGGCGCATGACGCTCATCAAGAACAACCGCAAGCGGCGATGAGCGTTGGCGTCGCCTTCCCTAATCCATCAGGCATGCCTACCGGCATGCCTTTTCCATTCCCGGCCCGCCGGATGTCGCGGGAGCCGATAGCCGCGGCGCGAAGGTTGCGGGAAGCAAGATATGGTATAATCGAGACGACTCCAGGAACCGGAAAGGCGTGAACGCAAAGCGATGTCTCTGAACGTTCATCAGCTTCATATTTTCTACACGGTCGCGGAGCGGGGCAGCTTCTCGGCCGCGGCGCAGGCGCTGCATATGACGCAGCCCGCCGTGACGATGCAGATTCAGGCGCTGGAAGAGCGATTCGGCGTCAAGCTGCTGCTGCGCTCGACGAAGAAGCTCGAGCTGACCGAAGCCGGACACTGTCTGCTGCCGCAAGCCCGGAAGGCGATCGAGCTGATGGAAGAGACCGACGCCGTCATGGCGCGGTACGTCGAGACGCTGAAAGGGCAGCTTCTGTTCGCCGCGAGCCTGACGATCGGAGAATATGTGCTGCCGCGGCTGCTCGGGCCGTTCCTCAGCGAGCATCCCGAGATGTCGGTCAGCATGCGGATCATGAACACGAGCGAAATCGTCGAAGAGATCGCCCACCACGGGCTGGCGTTCGGGCTCGTAGAAGCGTCCACCGACGACGAGGCGGTCGTTACCGAGCCGGTCATGAACGACGAACTGACTCTGGTCGTGCCGACCGGGCATCCGTTCGCGGAACGGGGCGAAGTCGAGCTGGAGGAAGTGCTTGCGGAGCGTTTCGTTCTCCGGGAGCGGGGCTCCGGCACGCGGCAGGTGCTCGTCGAGGAACTGGAAAAAGTCGGAGTGACGGAAGACCGCCTGCGCATCGTCAGCGACTTCGGCAGCAACGGAGCGGTCAAGTCGGCGGTCGAGGCGGGAATCGGGTTGACCGTGCTGTCGGTCTGGTCGATCAAGAACGAAGTCTCGCTCGGGCTGCTGATGCCGGTCCGTATCCGGGGCGTGGACTTCCGGCGGCAGTTTTACGCCGTACGCTCCAAGTCGACCGAGCTGCCTTTTCACGCCGCCGTACTATTACAATACTTAAGGGGACTTACGCATGAATCCGGTTGACCTGCATACGCATACGACGGCATCGGACGGCTTGCACCGTCCGGCCGACAACGTCCGCATGGCGAAGGAGGCGGGCCTGACCGGCATCGCCATTACCGATCACGACACGGTGGCGGGCTTCGAGGAGGCGGCGGAGGCCGGCGCGAAGCTCGGCGTCGAAGTCGTGCCCGGCGTCGAGATCAGCACTTCCCATGAAGGCCGGGATATTCACATCTTGGGCTACTATATCGACGTGAACGACTCCGCGCTGATCGAGCGGCTGGTCTCGCAGCGCCGCGTTCGCGACAGCCGCAACGAAGGAATTATCGCCCGGCTGGCCGAGCTGGGCATCCCGCTGACGATGGCGGAGGTGGCCGAGGCGGCCGGACGCGAACCCGGCCAGGACGAGACGATCGGCCGTCCGCATATCGCGGCTGCCCTTTTGCGGGGCGGCTTCGTGGCGTCGATCCAGGAAGCGTTCGACCGCTATTTGGCGGAAGGCCGGCCGGCCTACGTCGTTCCTCCGGCGCGAATCAGCCCGTTCGAGGCGTTCGACTGGATCCGCGAGGCCGGCGGGACGGCCATCGTCGCCCATCCCGGCCTGTACGGCGATGACGAGCTTCCTGAGCTGTTCCTGTCGCGCGGCGCCGACGGACTGGAGGCATACCACTCGGACCATTCGCCGGAACAGGAGCGGCTTTACCGGGAATTGGCCGAGAGCAGGGGCAAGCTGGTCACCGGCGGCTCCGACTTCCACGGCGCGCGCAAAGGAAAGACGTATCATGGCCCCATCGGCAACCGCGTCGTGGACGCGGAAGTGCTGAACCGTTTGCGCGAGCGGGCGCGCGGGAGACAATAGCTCCTTTGGCATGAACCGAGAGGGACCGCCGGCCGGATCGCCGGCGGTCCCTCTTCGCGTCTTCCGCTCTCCAAGCGACGATTCCGCCACCGCCGCACATTTCCCGCGCCCGGAGGAAAGGCCTACAGCTGCCGGATCGCGCTAGGCAGGCCGCGGATTGCGGCTTCGTCGGGCGTGACGTAGAGCGTCTTCTGCCCTTCATAGATGACGAAGCCGGGCTTGGCGCCGTTCGGCTTGCGGACGAGCCGTATGCGGGTATAGTCGACCGGCACGCCGCTGGATTCCTTCGCCTTGCTGTAATAGGCGGCCAGCATGGCCGCTTCCCGCAGCGTCTCCTCGCCGTAATCGGTGCCGCGGATCAGCACGTGCGAGCCGGGAATGTCCTTCGTGTGCAGCCAGGTGTCCGAAGACTGCCCGAGCCGGTTGGTGACGTAATCGTTCTGCTTGTTGTTCTTCCCTACGTAGATCGATACGCCTTCGCTGGACGTATAGCAGAGCAGGGCGGGGCGGTCGTTTTTTTTCTTCTTCGCGCCTTTGCGAAGACCGCGCTCCCGAATATATCCCTGCTCGGTCAACTCCTCCCGAATCTCTTCGATATCGGCGGGGGAAGCGCTCTGCAGCCCCTGCAGCACCGAATCCAGGTACCGGATTTCTTCTTCCGCGAACGCCATCTGCTCGGCGACGACGGCACGGCTGTTTTTGAGCTTGGTATATTTGCGGAAGTAACGCTGGGCGTTCTCCGTCGGCGTCAGCAGCGGGTCGAGCGGAATCGTCACGAGCGGCTGCTCCTCCTCGTAATAATCCGTCACTTCCACGCTTGCGTCGCCTCGTTGAAACTGATGCAGATGCGCGGTGAGAAGCTCTCCGAGCTTTCGCAAGCGGTCGGCTTCTTCCGCCTCCTGCAGCGTTTCCTGAAGCTTCTCGAGCTTCTTCGCGTTTTTGGCCGTTTCGTTCTGCAGCAGGCGGGTCAGATCGGCCGTCCGCTGACGGACGAGGTCGCGCTCCGCCTTATCGGCGTAATACGAATCCAGGCAGTCGTTCATCGACGCGAAATCGGCGCTTTCGCCGGTCAGATGGGTCAGGCGGACCGCGGAAAAGGACGTTTTCCCCTTATCCGACTCCGTAATCGAAGGCTCGTAGCGGTGCTCCGCGAATCGCCGCATCAGCGGGCCGAATACGCTCCACAGCGAATCCGCCTCGCCTCCCGCGCGGTGCACGATCTCTGCGGCGATCAGCGGGCTGAGGCCCGAATAGGCGCCGACGATCGCTTGCGCCAGCCCGCGGGGCGAAAGGTCCTCGGTTTCGTTCAGCGCCGCGGCGAACGACTCGGCCGTCGCCGACAGCGGATTTTGCTTGCCCTGCGGCGGAGGCGGCACGTAGGCGGTTCCCGGCATGACGACGCGGTAGCTGCTGATGGCCGGGGTCACGTGGCGAATGCTGTCCAGAATCGTTCCCGTGGCGGGATCGAGCAGGATCAGGTTGCTGTGCCTTCCCATCACCTCGAGCGTCAGCCGTTTGACCGACAGATCGCCGAGCTCGTCCCGGTGCCGGACGTCGAGCAGGACGACCCGTTCCATGCCGTCCTGCTCGATCCGTTCGATGATGCCGCCTTCGCAATGCTTGCGAAGCAGCATGCAGAACATCGGCGGCTCCGTCGGATTCGGCCAGGTCCGCTCGGTCCAGTGGATGCGGGGCAGCGACGGGTGGGCGGACAGCAGCAGCTTTTTGCCGCCTCCCGGGCCCCGAAGATGGAGGACGATCTCGCTGTCGGTCGGTTGATAGATTTTATGAATGCGCGCGCCTTCGAGCGTCGCCAGCTCGTGTACGAGCGCGCGGGTGACGATTCCGTCCAGAGACATGAGGTTTTAACTCCCGATACCTTGAATTCGGAGGGCTTCCGTTCTCCTATGATGCCACAGTTGTCCGGAAAGGGAAAGTCCGGCCGGACGGGCGGGGGATATTTCCCGGCTTGTCTGAATACACATAGGGGAGAAGAACCGATCCGTCAGAAACGGACGGCGATTTGCGGGAGGGGATGACCGGCGTGGAACGGAAGGCTTGGCACCAGCAGAACGAGAAAGAGTTGGCGGCATCGCTCGGGACGGATCTCAAAGCGGGGCTCGCGGCCGACGCCGCGGCCGCCCGGCTCGGCGAGGTCGGGCCCAACGAGCTGACGGAACGGCGCAGCGAATCGCCGCTGAAGCTGTTCCTGAATCAATTCAAAGATTTCATGGTGCTCGTGCTTGCGGGCGCAACCGTAATTTCGGGCTTGCTCGGAGAGATGCTGGACGCGCTGACCATCATCGCCATCATCGTGATCAACGGGGTGCTCGGGTTTTTCCAGGAATATCGCGCGGAGAAATCGCTCAAAGCGCTCAAGGAACTGTCCGCTCCGCTGGCCAAAGTGGTGCGCGGCGGGACAATGGATACGATTCCGGCCAAGCAGCTCGTTCCGGGGGATCTCGTGCTGCTGGAGAGCGGCGACCGGGTTCCGGCCGATCTGCGGCTGATCGAGAGCAATCAGTGCACGATCGAAGAGGCGGCATTGACCGGCGAGTCGATGCCGGTCGCGAAAACCGCGGACGTGCTGAACGACGAGGATCTGCCGCTCGGAGACCGCAAAAACTGCGGCTATCTCGGAACGATGGTGACCCGCGGCACGGCCAAAGGCGTCGTCGTCCAGACCGGCATGCGGACGGAGATGGGCAAGATCGCCGATCTGATCCAGCAAACGGACGAATCGGAGACGCCGCTGCAGCGGCGGCTGGAGCAGCTCGGGAAAATCCTGATCGTGCTGGCGCTGGCGCTCACGGTCGTGGTCGTGCTGGCGGGCGTGCTGCACGGACAGCCGATGTACGGCATGTTCCTCGCCGGGGTGAGCCTGGCGGTCGCGGCCATTCCGGAAGGGCTGCCGGCGATCGTGACGATCGCGCTCGCGCTCGGCGTCCAGCGGATGATCCGGCGGCGGGCCATCGTCCGCAAGCTTCCGTCAGTCGAGACGCTCGGCTGCGCCTCGGTGATATGCTCCGACAAGACGGGAACGCTCACCCAGAACAAAATGACGGTCACCCGGCTTTGGCTCGGCGGCCGCAAGATCGACGTTTCCGGGGAAGGCTACGAGCCGACCGGCCAGTTCACCGAGCACGGACGCCAGGTGGAGATCAAAGGGGACGCGGCGCTCCGCCGGCTGACCCAGATCGCCGCGCTGTGCAACAACTCCGAGCTGACGAGCGAGGAACGCGCCGAAGAGCCCAAAAAGAAAAAATCGGGCAAGGACGCCGAAGCGGCGGCGCCCGCCTGGACCGTCAGAGGCGACCCGACCGAAGGCGCGCTGCTTGTGCTGGCGGGCAAATCCGGCGTCACCCGCTCTTCGCTAGAATCGCTTTATCCGCGGACGAAGGAGTTCCCGTTCGATTCGAACCGCAAGCGGATGTCGGTCGTCGTCACCCACCAGGGAGGCCGGCTCGTCTGCGCCAAGGGAGCCCCGGATCTGTTGATCGAACGGTGCGCGTACATTTTATGGGAAGGGAACGTCGTCCCTTTCACCGGCACGCTGAAGCAGAAGGTGCTGCAGGCGAACGAAGAGATGGCCGGCGATGCGCTCCGCGTATTGGGCCTCGCTTACCGGGATATGAGGTCCCACGATTCGTGCGAGTCCGAGGACGAAGTGGAGACCGGCCTGATCTTCGTGGGGCTGACCGGCATGATCGACCCGCCGCGGCGGGAAGTGGCCGAAGCGGTCGTCAAGTGCCGCCAGGCCGGCATCCGCACGGTGATGATCACCGGCGACCACCGGACGACGGCGGAGGCGATCGCCCGCGAGATCGGCATTCTGCCGCGCGACGGGAAGGTGCTGAGCGGCTCCGACCTGTCGGCGATGACGGACGAGCAGCTCGACCGGGTTGCGGACGACGTATACGTATACGCGAGAGTGTCTCCGGAGCATAAGCTGAGGATCGTGCAGGCGCTCCAGCGGCGCGGGCACGTGGTGGCGATGACCGGCGACGGCGTCAACGACGCCCCGGCGGTGAAGGCCGCCGATATCGGCATCTCGATGGGCATCACCGGCACCGACGTCACCAAAGAAGCCTCGGCCCTCGTGCTGGCCGACGACAACTTCGCGTCGATCGTAGCCGCAGTGGAAGAGGGACGAGGCATCTATGAGAATATCCGCAAGTTCATCCGCTATCTGCTCGCCTCCAACGTCGGCGAAATTCTGACGATGTTCATCGCGATGATGCTGGCGCTGCCGCTGCCGCTCATCCCGATCCAGATTCTCTGGGTGAACCTCGTCACCGACGGACTGCCGGCGATGGCGCTCGGCGTCGATCAATCGGAGAGCGATCTGATGCGCCAGAGGCCCCGGTCCGCCAAGGAGAACATTTTCGCCAGAAGGCTCGGTTGGAAAATCATCAGCCGCGGCATTCTGATCGGCGTGTGCACGCTTGCGGCGTTCGTGCTGACGCTCGGCGGCTTTAAAGGAGAAGGGGCGACGCTCGTGCACGCCCAGACGGTGGCGTTCGCCACGCTGGTGCTCGCGCAGCTGATCCACGTGTTCGACTGCCGCAGCTCGCGCTCCATTTTCCACCGCCGCTTCTTCGAGAACAAATTCCTGGTGCTGGCCGTCCTGTCCTCGCTGCTGCTGCTGCTTGCGGTCATCTACGTCGAGCCGCTCCAGCCGGTCTTCAAGACGGTGCCGCTTCACGCTCGCGATTGGGCGCTCATCTTCGTGGCCGCCGGCATCCCGACGTTCGTCATGGGCATCGGCAGCGTATGGGGCTCGTCGCGCCGCCGCCGCAAGACGGCTCGCATCTCCTACAGCGCGGGCGGCGCCCGCATCGTTCGCTAAAGCGCGGGCATGCGCGCTGCGTAGGCTGGCGAGTCGGACCGAACGCTCCTTTGTTCGGGCGTTAGCGGTTCCGCTCATCGCCCAAGAAATGCGGCCAAACAGCGTTATCCCTTCGGCTCGGACAGCGAGACTTAACGTCCGTTGACTTCTTCGAGCCGCGCCGGCTCCTCTTCTTGCCGGTCCTCCGCGATGCCGCGGGTCGAATTGCGGAATTCCCGCAGCGTGTCGCCGAAGGCGCGGCCGAGCTGAGGCAACTTGGCCGGTCCGAACACGATCAGCGCGATGGCGAAAACGATGATCAACCCGGAAATGCCGATATTGTTGAACATGAGACTCACCTCCTTCTACGGGATGTTGAGGGCCGCTTCTTCGGGAGCGGTCCTTTGCTTTTTTACAAAGGTTCCCCTACACTTGCGAGGAACAAAGTTTGCCAAATGCATTTACAGTTCTGCCCAATGCTCGGCAGAATGCTGTAAGTTCACTAAGTGCACTTATAGCTCGCCCCAAGGCTCGGTAGGATGTTGTAAGTACACCGAATGCACTTACTGCTCGCCCCAAGGCTCGGTAGGATGTTGTAAGTACACCGAATTCACTTACTGCTCGCCCCAAGGCTCGGTAGGATGTTGTAAGTACACCGAATGCACTTACTGCTCGCCCCATGGCTCGGTAGGATGTTGTAAGTTCATCGAATGCACTTACAGCTCTGCCCAAGGCCCGGTAGGGTGCTGTAAGTACACGAGATGAGCTTTTAGGACTTACTGAAAAACGCGACCGAAGCGCACTCCACGTGCTAGCCCCACCCAGGCTCGATTTTTTCGCGTTAAATCGTCGTTGCTGCGCTAGTTGGTCTCACTGACTCGATTTTTCCGCGTTAAATCGTCGTTGTTGCGCCAGTTGGTCTCACTAACTCGATTTTTCCGCGTTAAACGGTCGTTGCCGCGCCAGTTGGTCTCACTAACTCGACCTTTCCGCGTTAAATCGTCGTTGCTGCGCCAGTTGGTCTCACTAACTCGATTTTTCCGCGTTAAACGGTCGTTGCCGCGCCAGTTGGTTTCACTAACTCGATTTTTCCGCGTTAAACCATCGTTGTCGCGCTAGTTGGTCTCACTAACTCGACCTTTCCGCGTTAAATCGTCGTTGCTGCGCCAGTTGGTCTCACTAACTCGATTTTTCCGCGTTAAATCGTCGTTGCTGCGCTAGTTGGTCTCACTAACTCGATTTTTTCGCGTTAATTCGTCGCCGCGACGCGGTCGTGCCGCCACCTGCTCAAGCGCAGAGCAGCCGCCCGCCGGAAAGCTTCTTACACCGGCTGCGGGGACAGCGAGCCGCGGCGGCGCTTGCGGTAGTACCGGGTCGAGACGAAGGCGCCGATCTCGAACAGCAGGATGAGCGGCACGGTGACCGACAGGTGAGAGACGAAATCCGGCGGCGAGATGCAGGAGCCGACGACGGCGAGGCCGACGTAGGCGTATTTGCGCGCTTGCCGAAGCTTGTCCGGCGTCAGCAGGCCGAGCCGGGTCAGGAACAGCAGCACGAGCGGCATCTCGAACGCGACTCCCATCGGCAGCAGGAAGCTGAGGATGAACGTCACGTAATGGCGGATGCCGTACACCTCGCGCGCGCCGATGCCCTGGTTGAGCCGCATCATGAACCGGATCATCATCGGCAGCCCGACGGAGTAGCCGAACGCGATGCCCGCGACGAACAGCAGGAACGAGACGGGCACGTAAAACAGCGCCCCGCGCGCTTCCTTCTCCGTCATCCCCGGCCGGGCGAACGCCCACAGATGATACAGGGCGAACGGCAGCGTCAGCACGAGGCCGACGAGCATGGCGCACTTCATGTAGACGATCAGCCCGTCGGACAGCGAGAAGACGCTCCAGTCCACGCGCATCGGGCCGGAATGGGTCTTGACGAACGCAAGCACCCGCGGTGATGCATACAAGCCCGCGGCGAACGCGGCGACGAACCACAACCCGACGTAGATGAGCCGCCGCCTCAGCTCGGCCAAGTGCTGAACGAGTTCCAGATCCGCCTTGCTCCCGGCGCCGATCACACGAGCGAACCGCCTTTGGTCAAGTAGGTGGCGATTCCTTCCGCCGTGCGATAGGCGAGCCCGCCTACCGTCGCCGTCGGGTTGTAGCCGCTGTTATGGGCGAACGCCGAAGCGCCGCAGACAAACACATTTTCTGCGTCCCACATCTGCAGGTAATTGTTCACGGCGGACGTCGACGGATCGGCGCCCATCGTCACGCCGCCGGTATTGTGCGTCGACTGATACGGAACGATGTTGTAAGTGGACAGCGTTCCCCTCATCTCCGTTTTGGAGGCGCCCATCTGATCCGCGATTTCCTTCGTCTTGGTCGCGAGATATTTGACGAGCTCCTTATCCTGGTCCTCGAAATCGAACGTCATGCGGATCAGCGGCAGTCCGAGCGCGTCCTTGTAGGTGGGATCCAGGTCAAGATAGTGGTGGCGGAAAGGTAGCGAGGAGCCCTGCGCGCTGACGTTGAGCGTCCGGTTCGCATACTTGATCGACATCGCCTTAAAATCTTTGCCCCAGGCCGGCGTGCCGGAAGGCGCCGGGTTGTTGGCGATCGGCCGAAGTCCCGTCTGGGTCAGGCTGATGCTCGCCCCGTGCAAAAATTTCAGGTCGGTATGGTCGAAGTTGTCGCCGTTATAATCGTCGAGCACCGCTCCGAGCGCGCCCGCGCCCATGAACGTGCTGAACTCCTTGTCGTCGTAATAGGCCGACGTCGCGGCGCCGTTCACCTGGTAGCAGTAGTTGCGGCCGATGACGCCGGTCTGCGTCTTCGGGTCGTATGGCTTGCCGAGCTTGGAGAGCAGCAAAATTCTCGTGTTGCTGAAAACGAAGCTGGCCAGCACGACGACATCCGCCGGCTGAACGTATTCCTCGCCCGTCGGCATGTGCGTGTATTGGACGCCGGTCGCTTTCTTGCCGTCGTGGATGATCTTCGTCACGTTCGCAAACGTGCGCAGGTCAAGCTTCCCGGTCTTCTGAGCGACGGGGAGGACGGTGACGGTCGGATCGGCCTTGGCGCCGTATTCGCAGCCGAACCGCTCGCAGAAGCCGCAATATTGGCAGGCCGCGCGCTCGATGCCGTCCGGGTTTTTGTAGTTCTGCGACAGGTTCGCGGACGGCATGGAGTACGGGTGAAGCCCCAGCTTCGAGGCGGCGTCGCGGAACATCTTCAGCGCCGGAGATTGCTTCATCGGGCCGGTCGCGAACGGCTTCGACATCTTGCCTGCGAGCGGGGACGGCTCCGGATCTCCGGAGATGCCGGCCATCTGCTCGAATTTGACGAAGTAAGGCTCGAGCTCGTCGTATGTAATGCCCCAGTCCTGGATCGTCATGTCCGCCGGAATTTTGTTTTTGCCATACCGCTCGACCGTCTTCGTCTTGATCTCGAAATCGTAGGGCAGGAACCGGAAGTATTGTCCGTTCCAGTGGACGCCCGCGCCTCCCAGGCCGTCTCCCATCAGGAAGGAGCCGTAAGAGCGCATCGGCAGCGCCCGGATCTTCTCGTTGTTGCGGTAGGTGACGGTCTCCTTGGACAGATCCTGCATCAGCTCGTAACGGTTCGCGTAGCGCAGCTCGTCGTGGACGTGGTAATAGTCGGCCGTGGACCGGCTGCGGCCGCGCTCCAGCCCGACCACGCTGTGGCCGGCCTTTGTCAGCTCGGCGGCGATGATGCCGCCGACCCAGCCCATTCCGACGATCACGACGTCTGTCTTCGGCAATTGGGTCGCCATGGTTTGCGGTTCCTCCTTGTCAGGATGTGAGATGGTCGCTCAGGCTCATCGGCGTCAGCTTGACCAGCCCTTCTTTCTCGATCTGGTCGTAGTAGCTCATTTGGTTGCCCGGGTAGTTTCGCATTTTCCAGCCGCCCATGTTCTTGTTGCCGCCGTAGAGAGGGTCGGAATAGACGCCTTCCAGGACCAGCCCGCGGAACATGCTGAAGAAGGTTGCGGCCGGAACTTCCTTGAGCGTGACGTCGTTCTTCTCGAACGCGGACAGCACGGCGTCCTGCTGATCGGCCGTCAGCTTCGTGAACTTGTTCTGGTACTTGTCCCGGCTGTACTCGTCCAGCGCGTCGAGTCCCAGCGCCATCAGCTCTTTCCGCTTGAACGTAAGCTGATATCCTTGATAGGCTTCCGCCGCGTAAAACGGTGGCAGCATGTAATCGCGCGCATTCGAGCCGTAAGCGCTGGCCATCTGGTGGTCGATGAAGAAGGCGACGCCGAGCTCCTTGGCTCCGGGTCCCAGGTCGTCGGCGGGAAAGAGGCGCTCGGCCGCCGCTTCCGCCGTCTGGAACTGATCCTGGTTGAAAAACATCATCGCCTGGTTGTAATCCCGGTCCGAAGAAGTCGCGGGCGGAGAGCCGGACGGCGAAGGGGAAGGAGCCGCCGCCTTCTTGCCGGTCTTGTTGTTCGCCCCGATCAGGCCGCCGACGACGCCGCCGACGACGAGCCCCCCGACCGCCGTGCCGGTATATTGGAGGAAGCGTCGTCTCGATTCGTCCTGCGGCTGGTCGCCGCGCGGACTTTTCTTGTCTTTTTCCTTGTCGCTAGCCATAGGAGCCCTCCGTTCTTTCGTAGCCGTCTTGATGCTTGAAGGTTCCGGCATATTTTTTCCTGATTTTCACGACTTATCCATGGCAAACCGAGTGGCGAAAAAGTGCAAACAAAAACAGGTTTGCTGTATGCTAAATTCCGCTGCGAATGAGGTATGATGAAGGCAGAAACCGGACAAACGGAGGGGCTAAGATGCAGTTTACGAAAATGCACGGACTCGGCAACGATTTTATCGTCGTCTACGGAGAGAAGGAGCTCCCGGCCGACGCGGGAGAACGGGCCCAGCGGCTCTGCAACCGGTTTTTCGGCATCGGGGCGGACGGCCTCGTGTTTATTCTTCCGTCTGAAAAGGCGGATTTTAAGATGCGCATCATCAATTCGGACGGCTCCGAGGCGGAGCAATGCGGCAACGCGATCCGCTGCGTGGCCAAGTACGTCTACGATAACGGGCTGGCGGACCGGACGGAGCTGACGATCGAGACGCTTGGCGCCGGCGTGCAGCCGCTGCAGCTCGCCGTGGAGGACGGCAAGGTCCGCCAGGTGCGGGTGGATATGGGCGCGCCGATTCTGAACGGGCTCGACGTGCCGACGACGATCGACGCGAACCCGGTCGTCGGCCATCAGGTGGAGATCGACGGCAGGGAATTCGCGTTCACGGCCGTGTCGATGGGCAACCCCCATGCGGTCATCTACGTCGACGACGCCGTTCATTTCGATCTGGCGAAGTGGGGGCCGAAGCTGGAGACGCATCCGCTGTTCCCGCGCAAGATCAACGTCGAGTTCGCCAAGGTCAATTCCCGCGGCCAGGTCGACATGCGGGTATGGGAGCGGGGCGCCGGCCCGACGCTCGCATGCGGCACGGGCGCATGCGCGACGCTCGTCTCGTCGGTGCTGAACGGCTTGACCGACCGGCAGGCGACGATCTCGCTGGCGGGCGGAGACCTGTTCATCGAATGGAGCGAGGAAGACAACCGCGTCTATATGACAGGCCCGGCCGAAATCGTGTTTACGGGCGAAGCCTGATCCGGACGGGAGCGGCCCCGGCCGGCCCGCCCCCCATCCTGCAAAGCCCGGCTCCGGCCGGGTCTTTTGCCGTTTTCTCTCGCGGCTGGAAAACTAGCGAAATTTGCCCGCCGTCCCCCTTGTCCGGCCTATCATTTTCAAGTAAAATGAATCAATATGGCCTGCGGATCGGATTCAAGCCGAGAGTGCGTGGAGCCGATTGTTCTACCTGTATCCAATGTCCCGCAGTATGCGGGGGGCCGCTTTCGGTAACAATGGAAGCGTAGTAGGGTTGCCCCGGGGCTGCTTGCGAGGAATGACCGGAGGGAAGAGTTGCATGGCGATTAAACTGATCAACATCGGTTTTGGCAACATCGTTTCGGCGAATCGCATTATTTCCATTGTAAGTCCGGAATCGGCGCCGATTAAGAGAATCATTCAGGAAGCGCGCGACCGGCATATGCTGATCGATGCTACCTACGGCCGCCGCACGCGCGCGGTCATCATTACCGACAGCGATCACGTGATTTTGTCGGCTGTCCAGCCGGAGACGGTCGCCCATCGTTTGTCCACCAAGGACGACGAACATGACGAATGAATTGGGGACATTGATGAACAAAGGATTATTGATCGTGCTGTCCGGCCCTTCCGGCGTCGGCAAGGGAACCGTCTGCGCCGCGCTGCGCCGGCGGACGACCGACTTGATCTATTCCGTGTCGGCGACGACGCGGGCTCCGAGAGCCGGGGAGCAGGAAGGCGTGAACTATTTTTTTAAGTCGCGGGAGCAGTTCCAGGACATGATTGCCCGCGACGCGCTGCTGGAGTATGCCGAGTATGTCGGGAACTACTACGGCACGCCGCGGGAATTCGTCGAGAAGACGCTGGCCGAAGGCAAGGACGTCATTCTCGAGATCGAGGTGCAGGGCGCGCTTAAGGTGAAGGAGAAGTTCCCCGAAGGCGTCTTTATTTTCCTGCTGCCTCCTTCCATGGCCGAACTCAAGCAGCGCATCGTCGGACGCGGGACGGAATCGCAGGACAAGATCGATCGCCGCCTGTCCGTCGCGGTCGACGAGATGAACCTGCTCAGCAAGTACGATTACGCCGTCGTCAACGACGAGATCGACCGCGCCTGCGACCGCATTCTGGCGATCATCACGGCGGAGCATTGCAAGAAGGAGAGATTTCTCCACGAGCTGCTGGGCGAGCTGAAGAGCTTGACGACAGCCCAAAACGGAGCGGAGAGGTGATACGATGCTGTACCCATCAATAGACGAACTTGTTCGGAAGGTCGACAGCAAATACACGCTGGTCGTCGCGGCGTCCAAGCGGGCGAGAGGCCTCCGGGACGGCAAGCCGTCGCAGCTGCCGAGCCCGAAGTCGCACAAGGTCGTCGGCGTCGCGCTGGAAGAGATCTACAAGGACCTTGTCAGCGTCGAGACGTTGACCCAGGACTGAATCCTGTACTATCGGAAGACCGAAAAAAAAGCTGCTCTCTCGAGCGGCTTTTTTTTTCATTGTTTTAGGAAAATACGCGAATAAATTTCTTGTAGATTACAGGGGGCTCCCCCAAAAGGAATCGGAATTAACTTCAGAGCATCCCTTCACTTTTGGGGGATTCTTATCGGGGACTCCCCCAAAAGGAATCGGAATTAACTTCAGAGCATCCCTTCACTTTTGGGGGATTTGTTCTGAACAAATCAGCTTTCGGATAGCGGATCGCGCAACAACTGCCGCATGCGTTCCTCGGTTTCGGTCTGTTCGACCGGCGTATAGACCGTCATGCCGCATTCCTGATTTTCGGAAATGGCGAATGTATGGTGAGCGAATGTCAACAATCCGACTTTGGGATGAAGGAGCAGTTTTCGGCCTTCCGTTTCTCCGGATACTTCGTGCTTTTCCCACCGGTCTTTGAACTCGCTGCTGGCATCGCAAAGTTGACTGACGAATTGGGGATACCACGGATCGTTCATATAGAGGGCATAGCGGCTTCTGAACTGAGCCAACAGCATGGAGGCAACGTCTTCCCAGTTCACAATTCCGCTTCTCATGTCCGGCTGCATGAAAATGCGCCAAAGGATATGTCTTTCCGGCTCCTCCGCCCGGCTAAAATCCCCGAATATGGCGGCAGCCGCTTGATTCCATGCCATCACGTTCCATCGCCGATCGGTGACATAGGCAGGGTAAGTCCCCATTCGATCGAGAATCTGTTGAAGCGCCGGGGTTACTTCGAACTCGGTACGGGCTCTATTCGCAGCCGCGTATGGATTGGCGAGTCTGCGCAAATGGATATTCTCGTCTTCGTTCAGCTTGAAGGTGCGCGCCAAACTGTCCAAAATTTGCTCGGAAACCCGAATGTCCCGGCCCTGTTCCAACGCGGTGTACCAAGGCAAAGAGATCCCGGACAGGCTGGCCACTTCTTCCCGCCGAAGACCGGGCGTGCGGCGCCGAGCCGTTTCCGCCTGCAATCCCGCGTCTTTCGGAGAGAGGCGCAAACGGCGCGTTTTGAGAAAGTCGGAAAGTTCTTTGCGCCGCCGTTCGTCATCCAATATCCTCAGCCTCCGTTCCTGATACCCGCAATACTAGTTTTCGCAAGACTACCGCTCGCCATGCTCCTATAAATGCCAAGCTGTTTGCCGTAAATAAATCTCATTATAATGATCGTGTGCTCGGAAGCACAAGCCGAAACCGGGGACAAAAAAGCAGCATGAACTCAAGGAGCAGGAGGTATGAAAGATGTCATTGCTCAATCATCGCGCCGTCATCGTAGGCGGCACTTCGGGAATCGGCCTGGCGGTCGCGAAGTCCTTCCTCGACCTGGGAGCTCGGGTCATCGTCGCCAGCCGGTCGCAAGACAAAGTGGACGCGGCAATAATGGAACTCGGTCAGGAAGCGCAAGGACACGCGCTGGATTTCCGGGATGAAGCCGGGACGAAGCGATTGTTCGAGAACGTCGGACCCTTCGATCACCTCGTCGTTACGGCCGCCGGAGATTCGGCCATGGCGCCCTTCGAGGCTCTGTCCGCCGATGAGGCGAGAGCGACGTTCGACAGCAAGTTCTGGGGACAATATTTGACGGTGAAAGCCGCGCTGCCTTTTATCCGGAAGTCCGGTTCCATTACCTTGACCTCCGGTGCGTTCAATCTGCGCCCGGCGCCGGGCTCTTCGACGATGTCCGCGATCAATTCGGCTGTCGATGGGCTTGTTCGCGGCCTGGCGGTCGATTTGGCGCCGATTCGCGTCAACGCGGTGTCGCCGGGGGTGGTAGACACTCCCTTTTTCGGCGGGATGGATGCGGCCAGCCGCGAAGCGATGTTCCAAGCGATTGCGCAGACCCTTTTGCTGAAGCGCATTGCCAAACCTGAAGAGCTTGCCGAGGCATACGCGTACTTGGCGAAAAATTCGAATACGACCGGTACCGTCCTTCAAGTCGAAGGCGGCGCGTTACTGTCGTAATCCTGCTCGTCGTTCGATCCCCAGAAATCGTCGTATCGGCCTGGGGCCGGTGCGGCGATTTGCATTTTCGACGGCCTGCTGGGATGGCTTTCAGGCGTTCGGGATTTTGCCCGCGATGTTTACGAGGCAATCATGTTTCACTATACTATACGTATTGCGTTTCATAGTTTTCATTTTGGCATCTGAGGCTCCGTGTTCATAGTTCGGGAGTGAGGAAGACAACCTGCGCGGTTGTTTTTTTCAACGATACAGAATTTATCGGCTTCGCAGCACTCATTCCTGTAACGTTTCCGATAAAACGAGTGCGCTTCGAACAAGGACGGCGCAGCCGTTTTACTTATCAGGGAGAGCAGGAGCTTGCGTGCGTGCGGATCCGGTCGGCGATGCGAACGAACGGGTCGAATCGTCGACGGTTTCTTTGAAGGGGGAAGAGGCATGGACAAGACGCTGACGGGACGCACCATCGTCCTGGGCATTACGGGCGGCATCGCCGCCTTTAAGGCGGCCGCCCTGTGCAGCAAGCTCGTCAAGCTGGGCGCCGAAGTGCGGGTGATCATGACCGAGGGGGCGACGAAGTTCATCGCGCCGCTGACGCTGCAGACGCTGTCGCGGCACCCGGTGGCGACGGACGTGTTCGACGAGCACGACGCTTCGCGCGTGCAGCACATCGATCTCGCCGACTCGGCGGACCTGGTCGTCGTCGCGCCGGCGACGGCGAATATCATCGCCAAGATGGCGCACGGATTGGCCGACGACATGCTGAGCACGACGCTGCTCGCGGCGACGGCGCCGGTGCTCGTCGCTCCGGCGATGAACGTCCACATGCTGCAGCATCCGGCGGTCGTGCACAATTTGAACGTGCTGGCTGCGCGAGGAGTACGTTTCGTCGAAGCCGGAACGGGGCAGCTTGCCTGCGGCTACGTGGGCAAGGGCCGGCTTGCGGAGCCGGACGAAATCGCGGGCGCCGTGGTCGAGCTGCTGCGCGGCGACCGTCCGATGGCGGGGCGCCGCGTGCTGGTGACGGCCGGAGGAACGGTGGAGCGGCTCGATCCGGTCCGCTATATTACGAACGACTCCTCCGGCAAAATGGGCTTCGCGCTGGCGGAGACGGCCCGCGACTGGGGAGCGGACGTGACGCTCGTGTGCGCGCGGACGGACGGTCCGCCGCCGGCGGGCGTTCGCGTCGTGCGGGCGGAGTCGGCCGAGGAGATGCGGGACGCCGTCATGAGCCGGCTGCCCGAGCTGGACGCGGTCGTCAAAGCGGCGGCCGTCGCCGATTACCGGCCGGCCGTCCGGCATCCGAGCAAGATGAAGAAAGGGTCGGAGACGCTCACGCTCGAGCTGGTGAAGACGCCCGACATCCTGCAGCAGATCGGGGAATGGAAGCGAACGAGGGAGCCGGGCGGGAAAGCGCCGTTCGTCGTCGGTTTCGCAGCCGAGACGGACGACGTGGAGCGCCATGCGATGGAGAAGCTGGCCCGCAAAGGCTGCGACCTGATCGCCGCCAACGACGTGTCGGCCGAGGGAGCGGGCTTTGGCGCGGATACGAACATCGTGAACGTCTACGGCGCCGAAGGGCTTGTCGAAGCGATCCCGCAATCGGCGAAGCGGTCGGTGGCGGAGCGGCTCTGGCGGCTTGTCGCCTTGCGGGCCGGCTGGGACTGGACGGGTCCGGGGGCGAGCGCGGCGGCCGGCAAGGAGGCGCCCGAATGAACATCGCCCGCGTCGTCGTCGACGTGCCGAGCCGGGATACGGACCGCCCGTTCGACTACCTCGTGCCCGACCGGCTCGAGGGCTGGGTCGAGCCGGGCAGCCGCGTCGCCGTGCCGTTCGGGGGACGGACGCTGCAGGGCATCGTCGTCTCGGTCGGCGAAGCCGCAGCCGCTTCGGTCGACCCCAAGCGGCTCAAGGAGCTGGCCGAC
Source organism: Cohnella zeiphila (assembly GCF_014212055.1). GTDB lineage: Bacteria > Bacillota > Bacilli > Paenibacillales > Paenibacillaceae > Cohnella > Cohnella zeiphila. Next base: position 36,237 of record NZ_JACJVO010000059.1, read on the forward strand.
GTTCTCGACGCGATGCCGCCGCTGACGCCGGAGCTGCTGGAGCTCGGCGCCTGGATGAGCCGGCGCTGGCTCTGCCCGCTGACGATCGCGCTGCAGGCGATGCTGCCCGCCGCCTTGAAAGGGCGGACGGAGAAATACGTCTCGCTCGTCCCCGGAGCGGTCTGGACGGAAGGCGAGCGGATCGCCGCCGGGGATATGCTGCGGGCGCTCGAGAAGTCGTCTCCGCTGAAGCTGGCTGCGCTGCTCAAGCAGTTCGAAGGCCGGGCGGGAGACGTCAAGCGCTGGATCAAGGAAGGCAAGCTGGAAGAGCTGCAGAGGGTCGAGGACCGTCTGGCGGTGCGCACCGTTCTGACGGTGTTCGCGCCGGAGGCGGAGCGGCTGCGGGAAGCGCTGGGCGCGATACCGGCCAGGGCGGCGAAGCAGCGGGAGACGATCGCCTACCTGCTGGACCGTCCCGGGCCGATCCCGCAGCAGCGGCTGGCCGAAGCGGTCGGAACGACCGTGCAGACGATTCGCGCGCTGGCGGACAAGGGATGGCTGGAAGTGCGTCCGGTCGAGGAGGATCGGGATCCATACGCGGGGCGGAATTTTCCGGCGTCCGCCCCTCTTGTGCTGACGCCGGCGCAGGAGGAAGCTTTCCGCCCGATCGCCCGCGCCGTCGACGAGGGGCGCCACGGGCTGTTCCTGCTGCACGGCGTCACCGGCAGCGGCAAGACGGAGCTGTACCTGCAAGCCATCCAGCGCTGCTTGTCCCAGGGCAAGGAAGCGATCGTGCTCGTGCCGGAGATCGCGCTGACTCCGCAGATGGTCGAGCGCTTCAAAAGCCGCTTCGGCGAGCGCGTCGCCGTTCTTCACAGCCGTCTGTCGAACGGCGAGCGCTATGACGAATGGCGCAAGATCCGCGAAGGCCGGGCGCAGGTGGCGGTCGGCGCCCGGTCGGCGATCTTCGCCCCGTTCGGGCGGATCGGCCTGATCGTCATCGACGAGGAGCACGAAACGTCCTACAAGCAGGAGGAAAGCCCGAAATATCATGCGCGGGACGTCGCCGCCGAGCGTGGCCGTCTGCACGGCGCGGCGGTCGTGCTCGGCTCGGCCACCCCGGCGCTGGAGACATACGCCGCGGCGATGGAAACGGCGGCAGGCCGAGCAGATACGGCGAAGACTCGCCCGGTTTATGTGCCGTTGCCCCAGCGCGTGGCCGACCGGCCGCTGCCGGGGGTCGAGATCGTCGACATGCGAGAGGAGCTGCGGCTGGGCAACCGGGCCATGTTCAGCCGGTCGCTGGCGCGGGCGCTTCAGGAGCGGCTGGAACGCCAGGAGCAGGCCGTGCTGCTGCTCAACCGGCGCGGCTATTCCACGTTCGTCATGTGCCGCTCGTGCGGGTATACGGCGCAATGCCCCCACTGCGACATCGCGTTGACGTACCACCGAGGCTCCCGGAACCTCCGCTGCCATTATTGCGGCTACGCCGAGCGCGAGCCGGTCGAATGTCCCTCTTGCGGGAGCGCGCATATCCGTTTTTTCGGCACGGGGACGCAGAAGGTGGAGGAGGCGCTGGCGCACTCTTTTCCGGGCATCCGGGTGATTCGCATGGACGTGGACACGACGACCGAGAAAGGCTCGCACGAGAAATGGCTGACGCAGTTCCGCGAGCGCCGCGCCGACGTGCTGCTCGGCACGCAAATGGTCGCCAAAGGGCTCGATTTTCCCCAAGTGACGCTCGTCGGGGTGCTGGCGGCCGATTCCGCGCTCAAGCTGCCCGATTTTCGCGCCCCGGAGCGGACGTTCCAGCTGCTGACGCAGGTGGCGGGCCGGGCGGGGCGGCACGAGCTGCCGGGAGAAGTGATCATTCAGACGTACGAGCCCGAACATCCGTCCGTCGCTCTCGTCCGGCAGCACGATTATGCCGGGTTCGCGGCGCAGGAGCTGCGCCACCGGCGGACGCTCGGCTATCCGCCTTACGGGCGGCTGATCGCGCTCACGCTGTCGCATGAGCAAGC
>NZ_JACJVO010000006.1 GCF_014212055.1 Cohnella zeiphila
CCCGATCTCGTCCTTGCGCTTCCAGCCGCTTCGGGCGGAGAAGTCCAACCGGGCGAGCCGGCCGGCAATCCCGTTCAGCCGCCGCAGCGGCCTCGTCACGATCGACGCGTAGCCGACGGCGAGCAACCCGACAAGCCCGAACGCGACGGCGAACACGTAAACCGACAAGTCCTTGAACACGCTCGACGCGTGGGTGACGGGCTGAAGCGACGAGACCGCGAACAGCACCTGGCCGTTCCCGTGTCCGTCTCTGGAGATCGGCGATACCGCGATAAGCTGAGCGCTGTTCCTGTTGCCGAGTCCGTTCGTCCGGTACACCAGCGTTCGCCCCTGTATCATCACGTCCTGATAGGCACGCGCGTCCAGCTGCCATTCGTCCAATGCTTCCCGCAGCTCATCCGCCTTGTCCATGGTGTCCGGAATCTTGGGCATGACGTAGACGGAAGTTCCGCCTTTCTCGCCGCTTATCGGCGGAGCGACCGTGCTGATCTTCTGCGGGAGAAACGGAAACTTTCCGCCCACGCCATCTGCCGAGGTCCGCGGATCTTCGCTGCCGAACAAAATATTGACAGCTCCGTCCTGAAAGGTCGCAATCGCAAGGGAGGCCGAGTAATTGCTCTCGAACGGATTGAAAAAAGGCGGAATGACTTCCCCTCTATTGACGACGAGCGGCTTGTACATATCCCGAATGCGATTCAGGTCCGTGGCAATGTCTTTCTTCTGCCGCTGCTCGTAAAAAGTCGAAAATCCGCTCGACAGCACCAGCAGCAGGACGCCGACGAACAGCAGCATGGCCGCGAAGGTGACGGCGAACAGACGGAATGCGATCGAGTGCCGGAATTGCTTCATGGCTCCACCTTGAACCGGTAGCCGTTGCCGCGCAGCGTCGCGATCCAGTCGGCTCCGGCTGCGAGCTTTTGCCGCAGCCTTTTGACATGGGTGTCGACCGTTCGCGCGTCGCCCTCGTAATCGTAGCCCCACACATTCTCCAGCAGCCGGTCCCGGCTGAGCACGATGTTCCGATGGCTGACGAAATAGAGCAGCAGATCGAACTCTTTGGGGGACAGCATCAAGGAGCGGCCGTCCAGCCGCGCTTCCCGGCCCGGCACGTCGATCCGCAGCCGGCCCAGGTCGAATCGCTTCCCTTCCGCCTCCCCCCGTTCCGATCTCGCCGCATCGGCTCGGCGCAGCAGCGCCTTCACCTTCGCGGCGAGCACCTTCGGGCTGAACGGCTTGGTCATGTAGTCGTCGGCTCCGAGGTCGTAGCCGAGCAGCTTGTCGTCCTCTTCGCTCTTGGCCGTCAGGAACAGAATCGGGACGTCCGACACCTTGCGGATTTCCTCGCATACGTCGTAGCCGTCCAGCCCCGGCATCATAATGTCGAGAATGACGAGATCCGGGGACGTCTCGCGGAATAAAGCGACCGCCTCGTCGCCGCGCGCGGCTTCGCTCCAGGCAAGCCCCTCGGCGTCCATATAGTCGGCGATCAGCTCTCGAAGCTTCCGCTCGTCCTCGACGATCAGCACCGTTTTGTTCACCTTCGTTTTTCCTCCCCGTTCGCGATCTCTCCGCTTGTCATAGCCCATTGTAGCGGTAAACCGTGTCCGCTGTCACGCCTTGGCCTGTCACACGGCTGTCACATAAGCGGGCTATGATAGGGGCGTTTGATCCCACGAAATGGAAAGGAGGAAACACCCTTGCCCCTGCATCGCTTGCGGCGGCTGCGCGACAGCGGCGCGGCGATCGCTTTTCTCGGACCGAGCCTGACCGGCTTCCTGCTGTTCTATCTGATCCCGTTCGGAGCGGTCGTCTATTATTCGTTCATCGACACGCCGATTCAGGGCCATTTTGTCGGGCTGGACAATTACCGGCTCTTATGGGACAGCGCGTCGTTCCGCAAAGCGTTCGTCAACTCTCTCGCCTTCGCCGGAGCCGGCGTGCCGATTCTGTTCGCCTTCTCCCTCGCGCTCGCTTTGCTGCTGAGCGGGGCGATGCCGCTGCGCCGGACGTTCCGGACCGCTTTTCTGCTGCCGCTCGTCGTGCCGGTCGCATCCATCGCTCTCGTCTGGCAGGCGCTGTTCCATTGGCAAGGAGCCCTTAACGGCCTGCTGGCGAGCCTGGGATTAACGCCGGTCGACTGGATGAACAGCCGCTGGTCGTTCGCCGTGATGGTGATCGTCTATGTATGGAAAAACGCCGGCTACAACCTCGTCCTCTTCCTGGCCGGGCTGGCGAACGTGCCGGCCGAACAGAAAGAGGCGGCGGCGATCGACGGAGCGGGACCGTGGCGCCGATTCTGGGCGATCACGTGGCCGGGTCTTGCGCCGGTGTCCTTTTTCGTCGTCGTGATGTCGGTCGTCGCATCCTTCAAGGTGTTCCGGGAAACGTACCTGGTCGCCGGCGCCTATCCGAACGACGCCATTTATACGCTGCAGCATTTCATGAACAACAGCTTTCAAAATTTGGACTACTCGAAGCTGACGTCCGCGGCGGTACTGCTGGCTATCGTGATCGGAGCCGCCGTCTACGTGCTGTTCCGCGCGGAACGCCTCGCCAGGGAGGCCGAGGAATGACGGCCGTCGCAAGACATGCCGGCATCGCCGTCCGGCTCGCGCTGCTCGCCGCCTTGGCCGCTCTCGCGCTGTTCCCGATCGCCCTGACCGTCACGAACTCGTTCATGTCGGAGCGGGAAATCTCGCATCATTACGGCGCGCTTCAGAGCAGCGACTCTTCCGGCGAAGACGCCGCGGATATGCCGACCGAGCGCGTATCGATCCGCTGGGTTCCGGAGGTGGCGACGCTGAAAGCGTTCGGCGACGTGCTTCTGAACCGCCCCAAGTTCCTGACGCTGTTCTGGAATTCCGTCCGCCTGACGGCGCCGATCGTGCTCGGGCAGACGGCGGTCGGCACGCTGGCCGCGTATGCGTTCGCCAAGCTCGTTTTCCCGGGGCGGGACAAGCTTTTTTTCCTGTACCTGCTGACGATGCTCATGCCGTTCCAGGTGACGCTCGTGCCGAACTACCTCGTGGCGAAGCAGCTCGGTATGCTGCATTCTTACGGCGCCATCATCTGGCCCGGCGTATTCGCGGCGTTCGGCGTCTTCCTCATGCGCCAGTTCGCGGCCGGCATTCCGAATTCGTACCTGGAAGCTGCGAGAATCGACGGCGCGGGCCATTTTCGCTCCTTCTTCCACATCGTGCTTCCGCTCGTCAAGCCGGGAATGACCGCACTCATGCTGCTCGCCTTCGCGGATAACTGGAACATGGTCGAACAGCCGCTGCTGTTCCTGACCGAGCCGTTCCGGCAGCCGCTGTCGGTCTATCTGGCCCAGATCGTCAGCGGAGAACAGGGCGTCGCGTTCGCCTCTTCCGTCCTGTACATGACGCCGATGGTGCTGCTTTTCCTATATGGCGAGGAGCAGTTGGTGGAGGGCATTCAGCGGTCCGGAGTCAAAGGATGAGCCGGCGGGAAAGGAGAAAGTCGCGATGAAGCGAAAAACCGCGCTGCGTTGGGCGCTCGGCCTGTTTTTCGGAGGGCTGCTCGTGCTTACGTTTCTATCCAACACGATTCAAAGTTTGTCGCTGCCCAAGGTAGCGGTCGAGAAGCCGACCGTCGGAAGCCTGGACCTGAGCATCTCGGAGGACGGCTTTCTGCAGCCCGCCTATACGGCGCCGCTTGTGCCGCTGGGCAACTGGACGGTGACAACGGTTCATGTAAAAAAGAGCGACCATGTCAAAAAGGGGGACCCGCTGCTCACGTTCGATACGACGACGACGCAGCGGTCGCTGGAAGACGAGAAGACTCGATACGAACAGTTGCAAATTCAGTACCTGCAAATGCAGGAAGCGCTGAAGCCTCTGCTGCGCCAGGGCGACGACGAAGACGCCATCGAGAAGCAGAAGCAGGATCTGCAAGTCAAGCAGCTCGACATGGAGATCGAACGCCGCCAAATCGCCGATCTGGAGAAGCAGATTCGCGACGGCGAGGTGCTGCGCGCGCCGTTCGACGGCATCGTCTCCTCGTTGTCCGTCGAAGCGGGCGCGAATGTGTCCCCGGGGCAATCGGTCTGCACGGTGGCGAGCGACGCCTCCGGCTACCAGCTCGTCTTCTCCGCCTCCGGCGACGCCGCCGACGCCTTGCAGCTCGGCGGAAACGTCAAGGTGGCGATCGCCGCGACGGACATGCCGCAGACCGAAGGGAAGGACTTGCCGGCGTTCAACGGGCCGGGCGGACGAGTTCTGGACGGTAAGATCTCCGCCATCGAGAGCGGCTCCGGACAATCCGGCGGCGAAGGCGGCTCGGACGCGAAGACCGTGACTGTCGACGTCAGCGGCGACGGGCTGTCGCCCGGTCTGAAAGCGACCGCCAATATCCCGCAGCAGAGCGCTTCGCCCGGCTTCAAAATTCCGGTCGACGCTCTCCATTCGGACGACAGCGGATCGTACGTCTTCGTCGCCACGGCCAAAGAGGGCCCTCTCGGCTCGTCCTACTATGCCGTAAAAGCCTATGTCAATACGGGCGAGCAAAGCGACGACACCGTCGTCATTCTCAGCGGGCTGTCGCCCGACGAACGGGTCGTGACCGACTCCAGCGAGCCGCTCAGCGACGGCGACCGCATTCGGCTCGAATAATCGATTCCATTCCAAGGAGGAAAACCTTATGATGAAAAAACGTTCCGCCCCATGGGCCGTCGTCTCTTCGGCCCTTCTGCTCAGCGCCGTACTCTCCGCGTGCAATTCCGGAGGCAATGACCCGGACGGCGCATCCCCTTCCGGATCGTCCGCCGGAGCGTCTTCCCCGTCGTCCGCCGCCGCTTCCGGCTCGGATTCCCAAACCGGCGCGGACGGCAAAACGACGCTAACCGTTGCCGTCTATACCGAAGACCGTTTCCTCAAATCCGCCGTCGAGCAGTTCGAGCAGGCTCACCCGGATATCGACGTGCAAATTCAGGAAACGATGCCAACGGACACGAGCGAAGGGAAGCAGACGATCAACATCAAGAACGGTCCGGACGAAGGACCGTCCGCAGCCGACAAGGACAAGTACATCAACTCCGTAAACACGGCGCTCATGTCCGGCAACGCCGCGGATCTGATCTCCGTGAACTATCTTCCGGTCGATCGTTACCTCGATAAGGGCATGTTCGAGGATTGGAGCCAGCTCGCGGGCCAGGATAGCGATTTCCATACGGCCGATTATTACGAGAACGTTTTGAAAGGGATGTCGGACAGCCATGGCTGGTACGCCATTCCGATCGACTATCAATTCAACGCGATTCTGGCGAACAAAGCCGCTTTGGACAAAGTAGGCGGCATCGACGACAAAACGTGGACGTGGGAACAATTCGTCGACCTATGCAAGCAGATCGCCTCGGCGAAGAACGCGGATGGAACGAACATGCATGCGCTCGGCGGCGAGAAGCCGGAGGACGTGATCGGCTATTTGGCGGAGTCGGCTTACGACAAGCTCGTGACCAAGAGTGGCAACACTTCGAAGTTCGACGAGGAAGCGTTCCGCGGTTATCTGGAACTGGTGAAGCAGCTGTACGACAGCGGCGCCGTCAGCGCCGACAGCCTGGGCAAAGCAAATGAAGTGTTCTCGCCGATGAGCATGGAGTCGCCGATGCAGCTGGCCACGATGCCGAGCAAGCTCGGGAACAATGAAGGCGAAGTACTGCATCCTCCGGGCTCCGGCCAGGACGAAGGGTTCCCGTTCACTTCCGATCTGGCGTTCGCCCTGAACGCCCGTTCCAAGGCGAAGCCGGCCGCCTGGGAATTCGTCAAATTCCTGCTCTCCAAAGACGTCCAGTCGTTGCGGGAATTGATGGGTATTCCCGTCCAGCAGGCGGCGGCTAAGCAGAAGCTTGAGGATACGGCTCAAGATATCCAAAGCGGCCGCGCCAAAATAGTTAGCAAAGGCCCGGACGGCTCCGTTCAAGCGATCACGATTACCGACGAGCAGATCCAAGCGGCGCTCGCGCTGCTTCCTTCCGTCGGCAAATACGAGCGTAAAGACGATAAAGTGATCGACATGATCAACGAGGAGTCCGCCTCCTTCTTCTCCGGCGGCAAATCGGCGGACGCGGTAGCAAAAGCGGTCGCCAGCCGGGTCGATACTTATTTGAACGAATAAAGGTAATAATCCCCCAGAACAGTCCCCCTGATTATTCAACATAAAAAGACCGCGGAGAAGGGCTTCGCTCGAGCCCCGTTTCCGCGGTCCTTTCCTTTTCTCCTGGTATCAAAGGGCCTTCAGCATCTCGTCCACGATCGCGTACGAACGATTCGACGCCTCGACCGTAAATTCGGCGAAATTGACCGAAGCCGAACCGTCCGCCTTGTCCGACATCGAGCGGATGACGACGTACGGAATGCCGTTAAGCGCGCACGCTTGAGCCACAGCCGCTCCTTCCATCTCCGTGCAAGCGCCGCCGAACGTTTCGCGAAGCTGGCGCACCTTCTCCCGATCCGCGACGAACTGATCTCCCGACAGCACCTTGCCGATCTTCACCCGGCCCGGAGCCGCCTTCTCGCCCGCTTCCTTCGCGAGTTGCACCAGCTCCGCGTCGGCAAGCCATTCGGACGTCTGCTCGTACGGAATGACCCCCGGCGGGAAGCCGAGCGCCGTGACGTCCATATCGTGCTGCTGGGCGCCGGACGAGACGACGATGTCCCCGATGTTTAGTTCCGGGTCCAGCGCGCCGGCCACTCCCGTGAAGATGATCTTGTTCACTTCGAACCGATCGATCATCACTTGGGTATAGATGGCCGCGTTTACTTTGCCGACGCCGGATTTGCAAATGGCGACTTTGCGGCCGTGCAGCGTCCCGATATGATAACGGATGCCGGAGCGGTTCATCTCCACCGCATCCTGCAAGTTGGCCAGAAGCAAGTCGATCTCTTCTTGCATCGCCCCGATTATTCCGATCACAGGTCAAACCCCCTTCATATGTATGATAACCCCACAAAGCGGGGCTTCGCTTCGAAGCTTACTCAGGTACTTTGCGGGGACCCCGGAACTTATAGATTCTTTATTGATAAAAAAGCCCTGCAGGCCGTGTTGCTCCCACAGGGCGTCCTGGCAACCGCTCTGACAAGGCGACGCGAAGTCGCCCGTTTAGATCGAAGCGACCGAACGGCGTTCGATCAATTCGTGCGGCAGTACGACTTTGGCCTGATCGACCGGCTCCTTCTTCATCAGCTTCGTGAGCAGCCGCATCGAGACCGCGCCGATGTCGTACATCGGCTGGGCGACCGTCGTCAGCTGCGGCCGTACCATGGAAGCCATCCGAATGTTGTCGATGCCGATTACGGAGATGTCCTCCGGCACCTTCAGCCCCGCATCCTGAATCGCATGGATCGCGCCGATCGCCATCTCGTCGGTCGCGGCAAAGATCGCCGTCGGGCGCTCCGGCAGCGCGATGAAGTATTGGGCGGCTTCCATGCCCGATTCGTATTTGTAATTGCCGATCCGCACATACTGCTCGTCCAGCGAGAGGCCGGCCGATTCCAGCGCGCGCTTGTAGCCCTGGTAACGGGCAAAGCCGTTCGCGGGGTCCTGCAGCGTGCCGCTGATCATCCCTACCCGGCGATGTCCGGCGGACAGAAGCCGCTGCACGGCGTCGAACGCCGCGCCTTCATGGTCGATATCGACCGAAGGCATCGTTCCCTTCTCGTCGGTGGTCGCGCACAGCACGATCGGCACGTTCGATGTGCTGAACGCTTGCAGATGCTCGTCGGTCACCGTTCCGCCCATGAAGAGGAGGCCGTCCACCTGCTTCTCGAGCAGCGTGTTGACGACGCGAATCTCCTTCTCCTTGCGCTTGTCCGCGTTGCACAAAATAATATTGTAATGGTACATGTTCGCGATATCTTCGATCCCGCGAGCGACTTCGGCAAAGATGGCGTTGGAAATGTCCGGAATGACGACGCCGACGGTAGTCGTCTTCTTGCTGGCCAGTCCCCGAGCTACGGCATTCGGCCGGTATCCGAGCCGTTCGATCGCTTCGTACACTTTCTTGCGGGTCTGCGGCTTCACGTTCGGGTTGTTGTTGACGACCCGGGATACGGTGGCCATCGACACGCCGGCTTCGCGAGCCACATCATAAATGGTTACCGTCACGTCAATCGCTCCAATGTCATGAATTCCCCACCGCGTGGGTCTTGTCCATGGGATAATAAGGTAATGATACGACAAAACGGGCTTTTTCGCAATGTTTGCGCCCGTTCGCGAAAATCAGGTCCCGTTCGCCTCTTCCGGCTGTCCCAGCCTCTCGCTCAGGAACGAATACGTGATGCGCCAATGGGATTCGTCCCAGACGGCTTGCCCGCCCTTGACCAGTATCGCCTGCGGCGACTTGTGGGTGATTCCGAGCGTTTCGGCGATCGCGTTGCTGACCGGTTTCTCCTCGATCACGCGAACAAGAGCGTAGTCGACTGCGGAACCCTTGTCGTCCGAAACGTAATGAAGCAGCTCTTCGTGGGCTCCCGCGCTGATCGGGCACTGCGTGCTATGCTTGAAAACGAGCACCGGCTTGTCTTCGGAATGCCGGAGCGCTTGCTGCCAATCTTCCATGGAAGTCAATTGCCGGATGTCGGCCATATCTGAGCCTCCTTGAAAATCATTCTGTCGTTTTCATGGTAACAGAAATGGACGAATAGCGCAAAAAATCCCCGCAAAACGGCGACCCATGGCTTAACCGGCCAAAAAAAACGGGACCATAAGGCCCCGGGCGCGCGAATCAAGTCGGTATGTACTGGGCGCTGAGCTGCGACAATCGCCGTTTCAGCTCTTTTTTCCAAATTTCGTCTCCCAGGGAAGACGCGATGAGCATCAGATCGAGCAGTTCGTTCGTCCGCTCCTCGGCTTTGCGCATGACGCTGGCGGCTTGCAAGGGCCGGTCCGCCGCGGCGACCTCCCGAAGCACGGCCGCCCACTCGTGGATTTCGTCGAATGGAATCCGCTGAGCCTGCGGACGGGTTCCCAGCCGGCCGACCAGCCGGCCGAGCTCTTCCTTGACGCCGGGAAACACTTCGTTGCGCGAACAGATCTCGCACGAATAGACGGGGACATTGACGATGCTCGCTTTGCGAGCGTGGACGACGGTTCGCAAGATCAGCTTCATGTCATGGCCGCATGGGCAACTTTTGAACAACGGGACCTCTCCTTAAATAGGGCGAATAAACGTGTCATCGGGCGCATCGACGGCGCCTCATCTGACTCCTGTATTCGCTCTCAGGAGAAGCAATTCCTTCTTTAGGAGCGACTGTAATTTCTGGAACCGCGGCGCATCCGCGCGAACCTCCACAGCCATAGGAGGATGACGGCCGCGGCCGCTCCGATCCCGTCGTGGAGAAGGTCGTTAACGTCCGGGGACCGCAACGGGACGAACGATTGATGCCACTCGTCGGTTGCGCCGTACGCCACGCAAAGCAGGATGACGGCCAGCCCCCGCGAGACGTTCAGCCTGGAAAAGCCGAAGCCGATCGCGAAGGCGACGGACAGCCCGAAGTAAGCGAAGTAGTGAACCGGGTTAAAACTGGTCAAGCCGGGAAAAAGATCCTGGAACCAAGGCAGCCACGTATCGAGCTGCCCGCCCGTGCGCGACGATAAAGCGAAGATGGCCGCCATGACCAGTATGGCGGGAAGCCAGCGCAGCAGCGGGCGCGGCGGTTTGGATGAAGACGTTGCCTGCGTTTGCATCGGTGAGCCTCCCTTTTTTAAAAAGTAGAGTGAGTCGGCTTCAGATCAAGCGGATGCGCGTCGTATCGCTAACAAGGAAGCCGATTTTATCGGCTATCGGCATCCGTCTGGCCTCTCGTTCGGGTGTGTTAGCCGATTTTTTCGGTTATCGGCATCCGTCTAGCCTCTCGTGCGGGTGCGTTAGCCGACTTTTTCGGTTATCGGCATCCGTCTAGCCTCTCGTGTGGGTGCGTTAGCCGACTTTTTCGGTTATCGTCCCCCGTGCCTACGCGCATCGGCCAATCACAGCGGTCCGGATCGTCTCCCGACTTTAGTTGGGCGGATGAACCGGATCGCGGATTTTGATAGAATGATGAGTAACGCCTATCAGGCGCAAGGAGGCTGATGCTCATGACCAAACCGCTGCAAGTCGTCTGCCTCGTGGACGACGAATTCGAAGATCTGGAGCTTTGGTATCCGGTCTACCGGGTCCGCGAAGAAGGAGCGACCGCGGTGTTCGCCGGACCGGAAAAGGGCCGCAAGCACATCGGCAAGTACGGCGTGCCGGCGGTGGCGGACTTGTCTTATGACGAGCTCGACGCGAGCGCGTTCGACGGGCTTCTCGTGCCGGGAGGCTGGGCCCCCGACAAAATTCGCCGCGACGAGCGCGTGAAGCGCTTCGTCCGCGAGTTGGATGCGGCCGGCAAGCCGATCGGCCAAATCTGCCATGCGGGCTGGGTGCTTGCGTCGGCGAAAATCTTGAACGGCCGCAAAGTGACTTCGACGCCGGGCATCCGCGACGATATGGAGAACGCCGGCGCGCAGTGGTACGACGAGGCCGTCGTCGTGGACGGCAACCTGATCTCCGCTCGCCGTCCCCCGGATCTTCCGCCCTACGCCAAAGCGTTCTGCGACGTTCTGTTTGGACGCCACTAAGGTCGGACAAAGAGAGATCGGTTGACCAAAGGCGATAGCGGCACGCTTTGCCGTTATGCTCACGGTCAGCGGCTTGCTAGTCGACATTGCGGCATGCCTTGTCGTTATGCCCATGGTCAATGGCTCGCAAGCGACGATTGCGGCCCGCTTTGCCGTTTTCCTCACGGTCAGCGGCTCGCGAGCGACGATTGCGGCATGCCTTGCCGCTATGTCTTCGCAATTGCCCTTATGCTTTACCGGAAAAAGGCGCCTTCCCGGTTTTGAGCCGGAAGAAGGCGCCTTTTTCGGCCCTCTTGTATCCTTCTTCCGCCTTCGTCAGGCACCCGGCCGCACGTTGCCGTGCGACAGCGCCGACTCCGCATGGAACCGCTCCAGCCGTTCGCGGATTTCTTTGCCCGTTCGGAGCAGGAACAGCTCCTTGATCAAGCTCCGGCTCTCCTGGGCGCTTGTGCGCAGCAGCGCCTCCTTGATCGGCAGAATCGCCTGCGCCGACAAGCTGAGCTCGTGGATGCCGAGCCCGAGCCAGAGCGGCATCGCCCGCACGTCGCCGGCCAGCTCGCCGCACACATTTACTTGGATGCCCTGCCCTTTGGCGGCTTCGACCACCGACCGGAGCATACGCAGGACGGCGGGATGGAACGGTTCGTACAGATGGCTGATCTGTTCGTTCATCCGGTCGACCGCGAGCGCGAACTGGACGAGATCGTTCGTGCCGATGCTGAAGAAGGCGACTTCCTGGGCGAGCAGTTCCGCGATCGCCACCGCCGCCGGCACTTCGATCATGATGCCGCAGGGGACGTCCGCCGAATAGGGCAACTGCTCGGCGGCCAACTCGCGCTTCGCTTCCTCCAGCACCTCGTTCGCTTCCCTCACTTCTTCGACCGACGCGATGAGCGGATACATGATCTTGACGTTGCCGAACGCGGCGGCCCGCAGGATCGCGCGAAGCTGCACCTTGAACAAATCTTTGAAGTTCAAGCTGAACCGGATGGCGCGGTAGCCGAGGAACGGATTGTCCTCCTCCGGCATCTCGTAATAATCGAGCTGCTTGTCTCCGCCGATGTCGAGCGTCCGGATAATGAGCGGCTGGCCTTGAAGCCGTTCCGCCGCCTCGCGGTACACCTCGAACTGCTCTTCTTCGGTCGGAAAGCGGCTGCGGTCCATGTAGAGAAATTCCGTCCGGAACAAGCCGACGCCCCGCGCGCCGCTATCCAGCACCATGTCCAGTTCCTTGGTGGAACTGATGTTGGCCGCGAGCTCCAGCGTCACGCCGTCCGGCGTCACCGGCGATACCTGCGCGAGCGTCCGGAGCTGCTCCCGCGATTCGAGCTGCTTGCGCCGCAGCTCGGAATACCGCAGCACCGTCTCCGCTCCGGGCTCGATATGAAGCTGGCCCGTTCCGCCGTCCATGACGAGCAGGTTGCCCGTCTCGATCGGATCCTGCAGCTTGGTCTCGACGCCCATCACGAGGGGGATGCCGAACGCCCTCGCCATGATGGCGGAATGAGACGAAGGGCTGCCGATCATCGTGACGATGCCGAGCACGACGTCCGGCTTCAGGTGAATCAGCTGGGAGGGCGTCAGCTCCCGTACGACGAGAATAAACGGCTGCGTATCGGAAGGCAGCATGATCTCCGGAGCGCCGAGCAGATGCTTCAGCAGGCGGTTGCCGACATCCTTGATGTCCAGCGCTCTCTCCTTCATGTATTCGTCGTCGAGCAGGTCGAACATCGTCACGAAATGGTCGATCGCTTCCTTGACCGCCACCTCGGCGGCCTTGTACTGGCGTTGGATGATCCCTTTGATCTCGTTCATGAATATCGGATCTTCCAGAATGGCCAGATGCGCTTCGAAAATGCCCGACTCATCCGGGCCGACCGTTTCGGTGAGTTCGGTCTTCATCTGATGAATCTCGGATTTGGAACGTCTGACGCCTTCGTACAGCCGGTCGAATTCCAGCGCGAGGTCTCCGACGCCGATCTTCTGCTCCGGCAGCTCCCACTCCCAATTCGGAAGCACGAACGCCTTGCCGATGGCAATCCCTTCGGATGCTCCCAACCCTTGAATCATGCTTCTTCCCCCTTGTTCTCTCTCTCGCGGACCACGACGGACATGACCGCCGCCTGACCCTTCTTGACGGACGCGAACGGCGCAAAGCGCCAGGATCGGACGATGTCCGAATTGGTGATGACCATCGGGGTGGCCAGCGACTTGGCTTTGCTCCTCAGCGTCGGCAGGTGGAACCGGATGAGCGTCTGGCCGGGGACGACGTCATCCCCTTCTTTGACGAGCGCGGTAAAGCTTCCTTCCAGCTGCGACGTATCGATGCCGATATGGAGCAATACCTGCAGCCCTTCCTTCGTCTCGATGCCGATCGCATGCTTGGTCGGGTACAGGTGGATGATCTTGCCGGCGACCGGCGCCACCAGCTCGCCCCGGTCCGGAATGAACGCGACGCCGCGGCCGACAAGGCGGCCGGCGAAGATCGGATCGTCCACTTCTTCGAGCGGAATCATCCGGCCCTGGACGGGAGAACGGAATTGGACCCGGTTCACGTCCTGCTGCATCAGCTTGGCGATCTCCTCGCGGATCAGCTCGGAGTAGGTGCCGAACACGGCCTGGACGTGGCCGCCGCCCAGATTGATGACGCCGGCCGCGCCCAGATGGCGCAGCGACTTGGCGTCGATCCGCCGGTCGTCGGACAGCGTCAGGCGCAGCCTGGTGATGCAGGCGTCCAGCCGGACGATGTTCTCCTTGCCGCCAAGCGCTTGAAGGATCAGCGGCGCGCGGTACGGAATGTCCCCGGCCCAGTCGTCCAGCCGGGTCGAGTCCTCACGGCCCGGCGTCGACAGCTGGAACTTCCGGATGCAGAACCGGAACATAAAGTAGTAGATGATGCCGACGCCAAGACCGATCGGAATGATGAGCAGCCCTTTATGGGACAGCGGCAGGTTGATGACGTATTCGAGCGCGCCCGCCGAGAAGCTGAAGCCGTCCCGGATGCCAAGCTCGTAAGTGAGCCACATGATGCCTCCGGAGAGGATCGCATGCACGATGAACAAATAGGGCGCGACGAACAGGAAGGCGAATTCGACCGGCTCCGTCACCCCGGTCAGAAACGCGGTCAGCGCTGCGACGCGGAACTGCTTGCCGATCTTCGGCTTCAGATCTTCGCGCGCTTCGTGGATGATCGCGAAGGCGATGGCCGGCAGCGCGAACATGATGATCGGATACAAGCCGGCCATGTAGGCGCCGGCGGTCGGATCTCCCGCGAAAAAGCGGGGCAGATCGCCGAAGTAGACGTTGCCGTCCGGAGCCCGGTACTCGCCGACCTGGAACCAGAACAAGTGGTTCAGCAGATGGTGCAGCCCGAACGCGACCAGGATGCGGTGCAGGAAGCCGTACAGGAACACGCCGAAGCCGCCGGCCGAGCCGATGACGTGGCCCGATTGCTCGATCAGATCGCTGAGCGCATGACCCACCCGGATCATGACCCAGGAGAAAAGGAGCGACACCCCGGCCATAAAGATCGGCACGAAGCGGGAGCCCCCGAAAAACTGGAGAGATTCCGGCAGCTGCAGCGCTTTGAACCGCTCGTTCGCCCAGCCGGACAAAATGCCGATGACCGCTCCCGCGAACATCGAGGGCTGAACCCCGCCCGGATCATACGTATGCGTAATCGTCGCGAAAATGATCATGCCCGTCAACGCGGCCATCCCCGCGAACACGGACTGGTTGGCCATGCTGAGGGCGATGCCGACCGCAAATACGTAAGGCACCCATTGAAATATCGCGGTCCCCGCCGCCCGCAGCAGCTCCGGCGCCACGGGCCAGCCGAACGCGTCCCAAGGCAAGCGGGACAGCATGAGCAGCACGGCGGCGGCCGGCAGCACCGTCATGGGCAGCATGAGCGCCCGGCCCAGCCGCTGGAGATAGCCCAATCCGAACATGCGCTTCCGAACGCCTCCTTTCTTCCGATGTTACGTGTTCCGGGCTCTTCTTGTCAAAATCAATCGTTTGGACCGCTCACTCCCGTCGCATGGAACACGGCAAAGTCCGCATATTTGTACACGCAGTCGGCTTCGGCAAAGCCGGCTTCCCGCAGCCAGGCCAGCTGATCGGGGACCGTTGTGTTAATGTCCATCTTCCGTCGTTCCTTAGACGCTGCGATCTCCTCGGGCTTCAGTCCGGACGCGGCGATGCTCGTCTCCCACAGCTCGCGGTAGTAGGCGTCATACAACCCGGAGGAGCCGGCGGCTTGATCTGCGTTAATGAAGGCGCCGCCCGGTCTCAGATGACTTCGGATCTTGCGGAACAGCTCGCGCTTGCCCGGGTGCGTCAGGTGATGGATGGAAAGGGAAGACACAATGAAATCGTACTCCCCTCCGAAATCTTCCGTCGCGTAGTCTGCGACGATCAAGCGGACGTTCGCCCCGGTGCCCGCGAAACGCTCTTTCGCCTGCTCCAGCATGGAACCGCTGAAGTCCATCAACGTGTACCGGGCTTCCGGATAACGCCGGTGGATAAACGCCGTCAACAGTCCGGTGCCCGCTCCCAAATCCAGAATGTCCGGGGATTTCTCTTCGGTACGGATGAGCGACGCGGCCATCCCGTAAAAATCGTCGAAGCACGGAATGAGCCGCCTTCGCTGCGAATCGTATTGCCCGGCTGCGGCGTCGAACTGGTTTTTCACGATTTCATTCATGGCAATCGCTCCTTTCCTCCGGTCAAGCGGAGGATGTTGGGTTGCCACTTATTGTAACGGACGGAGCGATCGTCCGTGAAATATATAGAACCACTGAACCGGATAGCTTGTGTCTATAAGCGGGTTCATGCCCCGATCAAGCAATGGGACCCGCTGCCGACCAAAAGCCTTGTGCGGCAATCGTTCGGCCGGCGGGTCCCGCTCCGTTTCCGCTCCTTCGGCCAGCCGCTTCTCAGCGCTTGCCTTCCGGAAGCAAAATCGAATCCTCCACTTTGATGCAGCGGTCCATGATGACCGTCAAGCCGCCTTTGGCGGCGATGTCGGCCGCCTCCTCGTTGACGATGCCGAGCTGCAGCCAAAGCACCTTGGCTCCGATCGCGACCGCTTCTTCGGCAATCGGAGGCGTATGCTCGGGCCTCCGGAACACGTTGACGATGTCGACCGGCTCGGGAATATCCTTCAGCGACGGGTAACAGGTCTCTCCCAGAATGCGGTCCGCCTTCGGGTTGACCGGAATGATCCGGTAGCCTTTGGCCTGCATCGCCTGGGACACCATATGGGACGTTTTGGACGGGTCCTCGGACAAGCCGACGACCGCGACCGTTCGCGTCTGCTGCAGAATCTTCTTGATCTGCTCCCGGGACGGGTTCTCGAACGCCATGCGAACAACCTCCTTTAACGGGTTCGGTCGATCTTTACTTTACCCACTCGACCTGCGCTCCAAGCGCCTGAAGATGCTCGAAGTAGTTCGGGTACGACTTGGCGACGTGGTGCGCGTCCTTGATCCGGATCGGCCGCTTCGCGCGCAAGCCGACGACCGTCAGCGCCATGATGACCCGGTGATCGAAGTGCGCGTCGATCTCCACGCCTCCTTCGACGCCTTCCGGCCGGCCGTGGACGATGATCTCGTCGCGCTTCTCCTCGACGTTCGCGCCAGCTTTGCGCAGTTCGGCGAGATAGTCGGTGATGCGGTCGCATTCCTTATACCGCAAGTTCTCGACGTTGTAGAAGCGGGACGTGCCTTCCGCGAAGACGGCGGCCGCCACCATCGCCAGCACGCCGTCGGTGAACTCGTCGCCGTCGAACTCGCCGGCGGTCAGCTTGCCGTTGCCCTGCACGCGGACGATGCCGTCCTCATGCGTCAGCGGCACGTTCATGCTGCGCAGCACGTCGACGACGGCGCGCTCGCCCTGCTTGCTGTTCTCCAGCAGGCGCCGGACGGTCACGTCCGAATCGGTGACGGCGGCGGCGGCCAGAACGGCGGCGGAGCCGGGATAGTCGCCCTGCACCGTATACGTCTGGGCGCGGTACTGCTGACGGCCCGGCACCCGATAGCGCATCAGGTCGTCGGATGCGTGGACGACGATGCCCGCCTGCTCCAGCACCTCCAGCGTCTGGCCGACGACCACTTTGGACTTCAGATCGTTCAGCACCTCGATCTCGCTGTCCTCTTCCAGCAGCGGAGCGAGGAACAGCAGCGAGCTGAGGAATTGGGAGCTGACGCTGCCCGACACTTGAATCTTGCCGCCGCGCGGACGGCCGCCGCGAATCGTGATCGGGAGGCGGCCGTTCTGGTGCTCGACTTCCACTCCCATGCTCTGGAGAGCGGAGATCAGATCGTCGTGGGGCCGCTTGCCGAGCGATTGCGGGTACGTATTGACGAACGTCACCTCGGGCAGCAGCGCCGCGACGGACATCAGAAACCGCAGCACGGCGCCCGCGTTGCCGACGTTGAGCTCCTTGGCGTGGAACGGATGGCGGCCGAAGCCGGTGACGACGATCTTCTCGTCGTCCTCCTCGATTACGGCTCCCAGGTCGCGGATGCAGCGGCGGAGCGCATCGCTGTCCTCGCTGTGCGCGGGAAAGCGAATCGTGCTCGTGCCTTCCGCCAGCGCGGCGACGAGCAGGTAGCGGGTCGTGTAGTTTTTGGACGACAAGGCTTGAATGTCTCCTTGCAGCTTCCCGGTAGGGGTAACGATCATATCCATGGCTGGCAGCTCTCCTCTTGCGCTTGAGAATGTTCTGGTGCAAAGCTTGCTTCCATTTGACAGCCCGTCGAGCGGTTCATTATGATGAGGGCAGGAACCGGAAATTCGAAAGGAGTCATCCTGCATGAGCGATTATAACGTCACGACGGCCGAACAATTGAAGGCCCGTCTGGACGCCGGCGAGAAGCCGTATTTGATCGACGTTCGCGAAGACGACGAGGTAATCTTCGGAATGATCGAAGGGGCCATTCATATCCCGATGGGCCAAATTCCTTCGCGGATGGGCGAGATCCCCCGCGACCGCGAGGTCGTCTTCATCTGCCGCAGCGGCAGCCGCAGCGGCCGGGTGTGCGAATTTCTGGCGCAGCAGGGCTTCGACCATACGGTCAACATGGCGGGCGGCATGCTCGCTTGGGAATCGCTGTAACCCAAGCCGCTACGCTCGGCTCAGCAGCTCCTCGGCTACCTCTTCCGGCGACAGTCGGGTCGTGTCGATCGCCACGTGCGCGAAATCGTAGGCGTTCCGCCTCGTCCGCAGCAGCGTGTCTATCCGCTCCGCCGCGTCGCCGGCAAGCAGCGGCCGCGAGGCCGCGTCTCCTCCGCCGGCTACCCGGGCAATCAGGCTCTCCCGGTCCGCCGTCAGCGCGACGACCAAGCCGCCGTCGAGCATGAGCCGGCGGTTCTTCTCGCGGAGCACGGCGCCGCCTCCGGTTGCAACGACCTGGCCGCTGCGGGCAAGCACTCTGGCCAGCACCCGGCTCTCTAAATCCCGGAACGCGGCCTCGCCTTCATTCGCGAAGATCGCCGGAATCGGCTTGCCCGCCCGGCGGACGATCTCGTCGTCCGTGTCGACGCGGACCCAGCCGAGGCGATCCGCCACGAGGCGGCTGACCGTCGTTTTGCCCGTCCCCATGAATCCTACGATGATGATGTTCTTTTGTGCCGTTTGCAATCCTCTCACATCCGTCTTCTCCGTTTTCCAACTTTCCGCATGCTCTATCATAGCACAACGCATAAGAGGTATAAATCCGTCGTTTCGGCGTATGGATGATATAACAGAGAGTTCGCCGTACGGCCAAGCCTTCATGCAAAGGATGAGGTCCCTTTATGAATTCGATCCCGAACCGGCCCGGCGCACGCCCCGCGAACGATCGGTGGCGCCGCCTGCTCGATCCCGCTTACCCCCTTCGGAGGGAAGACCTGATCTGGGCGCTGGACGATATGAAAAGAAAAATAGCCGATGGAGCGCCCGAATGGACGGGACTCGATCGGCCGGCGCTGCTTGCGCGCTTCGCCAGCTTCGCGGAGCTGGCCATGTATTTGCTGCGGCGCCCTTCGCTGTGCGGCGAGGACGCCGAGCATCTGCGCGCCCTGCTGAAGGACGCTCTCTCTTCTTGACGGCTTACGATTCCATCCAGTGGTGATGGAACGTGCCTTCCTTGTCGATCCGCTTGAACGTATGCGCGCCGAAGTAATCGCGCTGCGCTTGGAGCAGGTTGGCCGGCAGCCGCTCGGAACGATAGCTGTCGTAGTACGCCAGCGCGCTCGCGAACGCCGGAACCGGAATGCCGCAGCGCACGGCGGCGGCGACGACGTCGCGCCAAGCGTCCTGATAGGTCTCGACGACGTTCTTGAAGTACTCGTCTAGCAGCAGGTTGCGCAGCGCCGGATCGCGGTCGTACGCGTCCTTGATGTTCTGCAGGAAGCGGGCGCGGATGATGCAGCCGCCGCGGAAGATCATCGCGATGTTGCCGTACTGCAGGTCCCAGTTATACTCTTCCGAAGCCGCGCGCATTTGCGCGAAGCCTTGGGCGTAGGAGCAGATCTTGCTGGCGAACAGCGCTTTGCGCACGCTCTCGATGAACGCCGCCTTTTCCCCTTGGAACGCGGACGTTTGCGGTCCCTTCAGCACTTTGCTGGCTGCGACGCGCTCTTCCTTCATCGCGGACAGGAAGCGGGAGAAAACGGACTCGGTGATAATGGACAGCGGCACGCCGAGATCGAGCGAGCTTTGGCTCGTCCACTTGCCGGTGCCCTTCTGGCCGGCGGAATCGAGAATGACGTCGACCATCGCCTTGCCGGTCTCCGGGTCTTTCTTGGAGAAGATGTCGGCGGTGATCTCGATCAGGTAGCTGTCGAGCTCTCCCTTGTTCCATTCGCTGAAAATGCCGTGCAGCTCATCCGTGGACAAGCCGAGCACGTCCTTCAGCAGTTGGTACGCTTCGCAGATGAGCTGCATGTCGCCGTACTCGATGCCGTTATGCACCATCTTCACGTAATGGCCGGCGCCGTCCGGTCCGATATACGTGCAGCACGGATCGCCGTTCACCTTCGCGGAGATGCCCGTCAGAATCGGCTCGACCAGCTTGTACGCTTCGAGCGGGCCGCCCGGCATGATCGAAGGGCCCTTCAGCGCGCCTTCTTCGCCGCCGGAGACGCCGGTGCCGATGAAATGGAAGCCTTGCTCCGTCAGCTCCTTGCTCCGGCGTTGGGTGTCCGGGAAGTAGGCGTTGCCGCCGTCGATGATGATATCGCCCTTGTCGAGGTGCGGAGTCAGCGATTGAATCGTCGCGTCCGTACCCGAACCGGCCTGCACCATGATCAAAATTTTACGCGGCTTCTCCAGCGATTCGACGAATTCCTCCACGGAATAGGTCGGCACCAGGTTTTTGCCTTTGCCGTCCGTATTCATGAGATCGTCCGTCTTCTCGCGGGAACGGTTGTACACCGCTACCGTGAATCCGCGGCTCTCGATGTTCAAGGCGAGGTTGCGTCCCATGACGGCCATGCCGACGACGCCGATGTTTGCTTTTGACATAGTTCGCTTCATCCTTCGGGAACAAGATTTTTACAATACGCCTATTGTACTCTTTTTGCCCCCGGATGAAAACCTTCTTCGTCGAACTTTCACGAGCGAACCCCGCTCCCTTACCAGACGAAATCGATCGCGTTCAGGAACGCCCGCGCTAGCGTCGCGTGGCCGGCCATGCTCGGATGCACCCGGTCCCAAGCCAGCGTCGCGGGATAAAGGTGCGCGAGCACTTTGTCGAACGCCGCCTGCGTGTCGACGAACAGGGCGCCGTGGCGCTCCGCAACCTGGCGGACGATCTCGCCGTAACGGTCCATCGTCGCCCGCATGAGGTCGGCTTTGTTGGGCTCCAGATAGAACGGCGTCATCAGCACGACGCCTTTGACATGCATTTTCGTCTTCGCGACCAGCTCGTCCAGCGTCGACTCATATTCTTCCGGATAGACGTGAGACTCCGGAATGTACGGCTGATCGTACTGGCGCCAGACGTCGTTCGTGCCGATCATGACCGACAGCCAGTCCGGCTTCAGATCGAGCACGTCCGTCTGCCACCGCCCGGCGAGATCGCGGACGGTGTTGCCGCCGATCCCCATATTGACGACGCGAACCGCAAGCTCCGTATACACCGTCTTCAGCAGCGCGTCTACCATCGCCACGTACCCTTTTCCGTACGGATCCCCGATTCCTTCCCCGATCGGCCGGTTGCGTCCGCAATCCGTTATCGAGTCCCCGATCATGACCAGCTTGTCGTTCTTCGCGAGCTTCATGCGCTTCCTCCTTCGACTATAAGGCCTCCTCCCCATTATAGAGGGACCGGAAGCGTATTCAACCCTATTTTCGGCTCCGCTAGAGTGAAGGGCTGAAA
>NZ_JACJVO010000060.1:0-8346 GCF_014212055.1 Cohnella zeiphila
AACAGCCCGAGCAGGACGAGGCTTCCGATGCCGAGCTCCCATCCGCCCCGCGTGACCGCCAGCAGCAGCAGCGCCACGGCCGCTGCGAGCAGGCCGCCCCCCAGCCAGTCGCTGCGGCCGCTACGTCCCGTTTCGTCACCCAGGTAGCGGCGATAAAGCGGCAAGGTGAAGACGAGCAGCAGCGGGACGGCGAACAGCCAGCGCCAGCCGGCGAAGCTGACGATCGCGGAGGCGACGACCGGGCCGAGCACATTGCCGAGGGCAAGCCCCGTCGCCGTGATGCCGAGCGCGCGGCCGCGCGTCTCGAGCGGGAAGAAGCGAACGGGGATGAGCATCGAGGCCGCGGGGATGACCGCCGCTCCCGCCGCCTGCAGAATGCGGCCCGACAGCACGCCCGCGAACGAGGTCGAGGCCATGCCGACGACGGAGCCGGCGACGAACAGCGCAACTCCGGCCGTCATCAGGTTTTTGAGCCGATATCGGTCGGCCAGCTTGCCGTAGAAAGCCGATCCGACCGCATAGACGAGCAAGTAGATCGAGGAAACCCAGCTGACCTGGGACAACGTCAGGTTGAAATCCGCCTGCATCTGAGGTATCGCTAGATTGAACATGGTTGCGCTCATGGACGAGAGCACCATCGTGAGCGCCAGGATTCGAATGAGCTTTTCGCCCGCAGCTTGCACTCCGCATTCCTCCTTCTTCTTTGCACCTCCCATTGTACAGTGGCAAATCGATACTTTAAAATATATAATCATATATAGAATCATATACTTCAGTATATGGAAAGGGTGTGCGACATGGAGCTGCTGCAGCTTGAATACTTCCGGACGGTCGCCCGGCTGGAGCATATGACGAGGGCGGCGGAGGAGCTCCGAATCGCGCAGCCGGCGCTGAGCAAGACGATCTCCCGCTTGGAGGAAGATCTCGGCGCGCCGCTCTTCGACCGTCACAGCCGCCAAATTCGGTTGAACGCGTTCGGCAAGGCGTTCCTTCCGAAAGCGGAGGCTGCGCTAACGGCGCTGGAAGAAGGGAGAAGGGAAGTGGCCGATCTGGCGGGGCTTGCGCGGGGAAACGTGCGGATCGCGACCAACGCGCTCAATCGGATATCGGGGGCGCTGGGCGCTTTTCGGGAGCTGCATCCGGACGCTTCCTTCCGGATCGTGCAGGTGGCGCCGGCCGCGATCGGGGAGATGACCGAGCTGCTGGAAAAGGGAGAGGCGGATTTGGCGTTTACGGCTGCTTCGATCGATCGGCCGGGCATCCGCGAGCAGCCGGTACTGCGGTCGGAAATTCATCTGGCCGTCCATTCGGGCCACCGCTGGTTCGGAACCCGCACGGACATTCGGCTTGAGGAAGCGGCGAACGAACCGTTCATCGAATACAAAACCGGCCATCCTTACCGGAAAACCAACGAAGATTTCTGCCGCATCGCGGGCATTCGTCCGCCGATCGTCTGCGAGGTGGAGGAGCCGTCCGCCTTGTACGATCTCGTGCTGGCGGGCTTGGGCGTCGCCTTCGTGCCCGGGGGCAAGGCTCATGACGAGACCAAGGCCAGGCACCTTCGCATCGTCGAGCCTGTCATGTACCGCGACTTCTCCGTCGCCTGGCACGAGGACCGCTATCAATCGGCGGCCGTCCGGCAGTTCAGGGAGTTCCTCGTCTCCCGCTTCGCCGATTAAAAATTGCCGGCGGTGTCCGGCTGCTGCTTGCCGAGGTGATCGGACAACGCGTGCTGCAGCGTCCCTTTGGTGACCGCTTTGTTCTCGAAGCTTAAGCCGAGCCGGATCATCAGCTTCACGATGGCCGGCCGAAGCCCGGTGATCACGGCTTGGCAGCCCATCATCCGGATGCCGTCGATCATGCCGATGATCCGCTTGATGATGTCGGCCTCCATCTCGATGACGCCGGACAAATCGATGATCAGCGTCTCGATTCGGTCGGCGCCGATCTTGGTAATGACCTTATCTTCGATCGTATCGGCGCGCAGCGGGTCTATGACGCCGATGAGCGGGAGAATGGAAGTGGAAGCCGTCAGCGGAATGATCGGCACCGACAAATCTTCCATTAAATTTCGCTGCGACCGGATCAGATCGTCCTTATATTGGGAGTAGCTCAGGAAGAACTGGTTCAGGAACAGGTCCATCAGCTCGTTGATCCTTTTTTCCAGGACGAAAAACTGCTTCTTCTCGACAATCTGGCCGCTCAGACGGTCGTAATTATAAAGGAAATCCCACATCACCCGCCGCACGGATTGAAACCATTCGAGCTTGAAGGCGAGAGTCACCGAATGCTTGGCCCAGGTGACGCCTTCCGCTTTGGCGAACATGACGACCTCCCGCTCTCTTCCTTCCACGGTATGGATCACCAGCTTGTGGGCGTTCTCCAGCAAGTCGATGTCTCCGACCGCCAGAATCTCGTCGATCTTCTCCCGGACGCTGACGGCCTCCTGCAGAAGCCTCTCTTCGAATTTCTCGCGGTTCAAGCGAAAAAAATCGCTCAAGCTTTCGGTGTCGGACCATTGCAAATCCAACCGGACCACCTCTTTATCTCTTTTGCTGCCGGCTTCCTTCGGAAACGCGATGACGAATTTCGTGCCCGTCTGTTCTTCGCTCTCGACGTCGATCGTCCCGTTATGCTGGTAAATAACGGAGAACACCTGAGTCAATCCCATCCCGGTTCCGCTCTGCTTGGTGGAGAAGAACGGCGTGCCCAGCATCGCGAGCTTGTCTCTCGGAATGCCGCTTCCGCTGTCCTGGACGGTGACGACGACGGAATCTTCGGTGACCGTATGGCCCAGCTGAATGGTGCCTTTGTCCGGGATCGCTTCGAAAGCGTTCTTGAGCAGGTTGAAAAACGCCTTTTTCAACTGATTCTTTCTTCCGTATATGTACGAGCCGTGATCCTCGAAGCGCTCCACAATGGTTACCCGATAAAATTGATCTTGAAACAGCTGGGTGAGCGAGGAAAGCTCGACGGTCAAATCAATCGATTCGAAAGGCTCGTCGTCGAGCTCCGGACGGGATACCTGAAGCAAATTTTGCAGGATGGCCAGAGCGTTCTCCAGTTCCGTCTGCGCGATCTCGATATAGCGTTCTTCGTTTCTCTCGCGGAGCAGCTGCAAAAAACCTTTGACGGCTGTCAGCGGATTTTTGACTTCGTGCGCGATGCCCGCCGCGATCTGTCCGACGGAAGCAAGATGACTCAGGTGGATGTCGTTCTTCTTCTCCTCCGTCAACTTCTCGATTCCCAAATCCCGATTCCTCCGCTTGCTGACGCGAAACGCCGGTTTTGCGCTTGTCGCGCCTCCTCATTTTTTTTCAAAGGCTACTTTCAGTATATCGCTTCCGGCGGATTTTGCACTATCGTTATTCGCGTTCGGAACGCCTCCTTACCTGCTATAATGATAGAATGATAGCGAAGGGGAGGGAACGGACGAATGAAGTTTTTCCATACGGCGGACTGGCATCTGGGGAAGCTGGTTCAGGGCGTATATATGACGGAAGACCAGCGTCACGTCTTAAGCCAGTTTATAAGAGACGTCGAAAAAGAGAAGCCGGACGCGGTCGTCATCGCGGGCGACCTGTACGACCGGGCGGTGCCGCCGACCGACGCGGTCGAGCTGCTGAGCGAGACGCTCAAGACGATCGTGCTCGATCTGCGCACGCCCGTTCTGGCCATATCGGGCAACCACGACAGCCCGAGCCGGCTTCACTTCGGAAGCCGGATCATGAAGGCGGCCGGCCTCCACATGGTCGGCGAGCTGGAAGATTCGCTCGTCCCGGCGATTCTCCATGACGAGCACGGGCCGGTTCATTTCTATCTCGTTCCGTTCGCGGATCCGGCAAAGGTCAGGCTGGCGCTCGAGGACGAAACCATACATACGCACGACGACGCCATGAAGGCGATCGCAAGCAGAATCAGAGAGACGGCCGTTCCCGGCGCGAGGAACGTTTTCGTCGGCCATGCGTTCGTGACGCCCGCCGGAGAGGCGGAGCCGAATACGAGCGATTCGGAACGCCCGCTGTCGATCGGGGGAGCGGAGCATGTGAGCGCGGCGCACTTCGCCGGGTTCGACTACGTGGCGCTGGGCCATCTTCATCAAGCCCACCTTGTCGGCCGCGAGACGGTCCGGTATGCGGGTTCGCCGCTCAAGTACTCGATCTCGGAGGAGCGGCACCGCAAAGGATATCTTGCGGTGGAGCTGGACGGNNCGGATCGAACGGAGGGAGCTTTCGCCGCTCCGCGACATGAGGACGGTGGAAAGCTATATGGAAGCTATCGAGCGCGGGGAGAAGTCGGACGATTACGTGTTCGTCCGGCTCCTGGACGAGCTTCCGGTGCTGTCGCCGATGGAGCGGGTGCGAGCGGTCTATCCGAACGCGATGCACGTGGAGCGCAAGTCGGCCTTGGCGCAGCTAGGCGGCGAACCGGACGGAGACGGTCCCGGAAGCCGGACGGGCATGGACATGATGACGCTGTTCCGGTCGTTCTACCGGGAAGCCAAAGGAGCGGAGGCTTCGGAAGAGACGGAGCGGCTGTTCGTTCAAGTCTTGCGGGAGATGGACCGGGAGGAGGGCGAGAGGCATGAGGCCGGTCAAGCTGACGATGACGGCGTTCGGGCCGTATAAGGACAAGGAGACGATCGATTTCGCGGAGCTCGGCGAGCACCGGCTGTTCCTGGTCTCGGGCAATACCGGCGCCGGCAAGACTTCGATCTTCGACGCGATCTGCTTCGCGCTGTACGGGGAAGCGAGCGGGGCGGACCGCAGCGACACCCGCATGCTGCGCAGCCAATTCGCGCAGGACGACGTCTATACGGCGGTCGAGTTCGAGTTCGAGCTGAGGCGGCGGACGTATCGCGTCGTTCGTCAGCTGGCGCACGTGAAGGAAGGCAACAAGAGCGCCACGGGCGAGAGGTACGAATTCGTCGAGACGACGAGCGGCCGGGAGAAGCCGATGGTCGACCGGAACGCGGTGCGGACGATCAACGAGCGGCTGCTCGGCCTGCTCGGCCTGACGAAGGACCAATTCAGCCAGATCGTCATGCTTCCGCAAGGAGAGTTCCGCAAGCTGCTGACCTCGGACACCGAGAACAAAGAGGAGATTTTGCGCAAAATTTTCCGGACGCATCTGTTCAAGGATGTCGCCGAGTATTTGAACGACAAACGCCGGGCGGCGCAGTCGGCGTGCGAGGGGGCGAAGCGGGAGCTCGACTTCCATACGGCGAACGTCGGCCTGGCGCTCTCGGACCGCGAGGAGTCGGAGCTGCGCCGCCTTCTGGAGCAGGAGAGCTACAATACGTTCCAGGTGCTGGAAGCGTTGGAGGAGGAGCTCGCCTTTTACCGGGCGGAGACGGAGCGG
Source organism: Cohnella zeiphila (assembly GCF_014212055.1). Lineage (GTDB taxonomy): Bacteria > Bacillota > Bacilli > Paenibacillales > Paenibacillaceae > Cohnella > Cohnella zeiphila. Next base: position 5,362 of record NZ_JACJVO010000060.1, read on the forward strand.
CGAAGGGAGCGGCTCGCGGCGGAGACGAAGGCCCATCGCGAGCAGGTGGAGCGCTATCACCAGGCCGTCCTGTTGAATGGGCAGTTCGCGGAGATGGACCGCAAAACGCAAGAGAAGGAAGAGCGGGAACGGCAAATTCCCGCGATCCAGGAGAAGCAGCGGCGGCTGGAGCTGGCGGAGAAGACGCTTCCGCTCCAGGTGCGCGAACGTCATGCGGCGGACGCCCGCGAGGAAACCGCTGCAAAGGAGAGGCAGCTGGAAGCGGCGCGGGAAGCGATGCGGCTCGCCGCGGAGGCGCACGGACAGGCGGAGGAGGCTTATCGCGCGGAGGAGAGCAACGGCGAGCGGCGGGAGAAGGCGGTCCGGGAGCTGGAACGGATGGAGCGGATGGAGCCGACCGTTCGCGAGCTGGAACGGATGCGGACCCGCCTGGAAGAGCGGGAGCGGGAAGCGAAAGCGGCCGGGGAAGCGCTGCGGGCGGCGGAGGCGGCGGCTGCGGCCGGCCAGGAGGAGCGGAAGCGGCTGGCCGAGCTGGCCGGCAAGCTGGAAGAGGACGTTCGCGGGTATCCGGAGCTGAAGGAACGGTTCGACCAAATGCTCGTTTCGGCCACTGCATTGCGCGACTACGTGCAGCTGGCGAAAGACGCCGCGGCCCAGACGGACGCCGAGCGGGAGCAGAGGGAACGGCTGGCGGAAGCGGCCCGGGAGTACGACGTCCTGGAGGCGAGCTGGCTGGAGGGACAAGCCGGGCTGCTGGCGGAGCATCTCGCGGACGGCCAGCCGTGTCCGGTATGCGGCGGCCTGGAGCATCCGCGCAAGGCCGCGCTGACGGCGCGGACGCCGACCCGGGAGGCGCTGGACGAAGCGCGGAAGCGGCGCGCGGAGCTGGAGTCGGCGCATCTCGCGACGAAGGCGAAGCTGGAGCATTTGACGGAGGCGCGGCAGGCGAAGGAGCGGGAGATCGCCGAGTCGGGTTATCCGGCGGACGCTTCGGCCGCGGCTTCGGCGTATGCCGAGCTGGTGGAGGCGGGCAAGGCGATGCGGGCCCGGGTGGAAAAGCTGAAGCAGACGCAGGCGGAGCTCGATCCGCTGAAGCAGCGGCTGAAGCAAGCGGAGGCGGCGTACGAGGCGCGGCTTCGGGAGAAGGAGGAGCGGGCCTCCTTCTATCAGGAGAAGAGGACGGCGGCCGTCACGGGGAAGGCGCTGTACGAGCAAGCGCTCGGCGGCGTGCCGGAGGATCTGCGGTCGCTGGACGCGCTGCTGCGCGAGAAGCAGGGGGCGGAAGCGCGGAAGCGGCAGCTGGAGTCGGCTTGGCGCGCGGCGCAGGAGCGGGTGCAGCAGGCAGGGGAGCAGCGCGCGGCGGCGGCGGCGAACGCGGCGGCGGCCGAAGGGCAGTTTGCGGAGGCGCGGGCGAAGCTGGAGCGGACNNCGAGCTGGCGCTGGCGGGCTTCGCGGCGGAGGGCGAGTATGAGCGGGCCAAGCTGCCGGATGCTGTGCGGGCGGATTTGAAGCGGGAGATCGACGTCTTCTATGCCGACCTGGCCACGGTGCGCCGGCAGGTGGAGGAGCTTGATGCGCAGCTTCAAGGCAAAGCCCGCGCCGATACGGAGGCGTTGGCGGAGGAAATCGCGCGGCTGGAGCGGGAGCTGGAGTCGGCGCGCCATGCGCTGCTTCAGGCGCAGGATCGGCTGGCGAAAGGCGAGGAAGGCCGGGAGCAGATTCGGGCGGCGGAACGGAAGCGGAAGGAGTGCGAGCAGGAGTTCCAGGTGGTCAAAGACCTGTACGACGTCATCCGGGGCGACAACCGGCGCAAGATGTCGTTCGAGCGCTATCTGCTGACCGAATTTCTCGACCGGATTCTGCAAGCCGCCAACCTGCGGCTGCAGACGATCTCCGGCGGCCAATTCTATCTCGCCCGCAGCGACCGGCTGGAGAAGCACGGCAAGCAGAGCGGCCTCGGCCTGGACGTGTACGACAACTACACCGGCCAATTCCGCGACGTCAAGTCGCTGTCCGGCGGCGAGAAGTTCAATGCTTCGCTTTGCCTCGCGCTCGGCATGGCGGACGTCATCCAGGCGTACGAGGGCGGCATCTCGCTGGAGACGATGTTCATCGACGAAGGGTTCGGCTCGCTGGACGAGGACTCGCTCGGCAAGGCGATCGACACGCTCGTTCAGCTTCAGCGGACGGGCCGGATGATCGGCATCATCTCGCACGTGCAGGAGCTGAAGCAGGCGATCCCCGCCGTGCTGGAGGTGCGCAAGACGGCCGAAGGCCACAGCTGCGCCCGGTTCCGGATCAGCTAGCGGATCCGGCCTTCTGAACCGGCGCCGCGGCTCATATACATGCTTCTGAAGGAGCGTGAGCCGAGTGGACAAGACGGTCAAACGGTATTTCGACTTGAAAAAGAAGCAGAAGGAGATCGAGCAGGAGCTGGCCGAGCTGCGCGGGCAAATTCTCGATCATTGCGCGGAGCAAGGGGCGGCAGAGCTTGCGGTCGGCCGGTACTTCGTCAAGATCGTCGATCAGGACCGCCGGGAGTACGACGATCAGAAGCTTTACGACGCGCTGCCGGATGCCTCGGTCTGGCGGCTGCTGTCCCGGGCCGATACGTCCAAGATCGCCGGGCTGATCAAGCTGAACGTCCTNNAAAGGCACGTTTACGATCAAAAAGGTGTCGTCCTTATCGGTGGAACGGCAGTAATCCGACCCTTCTGCTTTGTTCGTTTGCCCCATACGGTCGATCCGGAAGCTTCGGCTCCGCGATCGGCCGTTTTTTTATAACGGACATGGGAATGTCTTCTGATTATCAAATCGTGTCGCGATTCTGAAAAGACCGGTCCCAAGGCCCGGAATATACTCTATCTGGAAATAACAACGCTTAATCCCGCGCTACCTCCGCCCCTTCTACCTTCTTCGGCGTTTCTATTCCTCACCTGAATCGTCAACCGTCCCCATCACCTCAAAACACGCGATGAACGGGAT
>NZ_JACJVO010000060.1:8371-14118 GCF_014212055.1 Cohnella zeiphila
GCGGTCCATGGCCCGAATAAGTGGAGCATTTCCTGTTCCTTCTTGCCAGGAGGCGCATTTGGCGTCATTGGAGGGACGCTTTCCCGTTCACTGTTCCTCCTACCGCGCCGCCGGAGCCATGCGCTCCTTGCGCCATTGTCCCGGCGGAGTGCCGGTTGCCAGCTTAAACGACTTGGCGAAGTGGTGGACGGAATAGAACCCCGTGTTCGCCGCGATCTGCTCCAGCGTGTATGTCGTCGACTCCAGGAGCGCGGTGGCGGTGCGGATTTTGACTTGCCGGTAGTAATCGGAGAAGTTCATCCCCAATTCGTCGTTGAAAAGGCGGGAGAGATGACGCTCGGAGATGTGCAGGTATTCGGCCAAGTCCTGAAGCTTGATGCGCAGCGACAGGTTGTCGCGGATGAACAGCCTCGCCTTGTGCAGCAGGACGGACTCCCGGGGCTTGCTTGCGGCAGACTTCGGTTGCTCTCCCCGGTCGTTCAGAAACGTCTGAAAGCATGACAGGAGCAGGCTGCATGCGATCGATTCGAGCAGCGTCCGGTTTTGGATGGCATCAGGTTCGGCCGTCCGCAGCGTCTGCCACAGCGATGCCGTCAGCGAAGGGGCGGCGGCCGGAACGACCACGCGGTCGGGCTCCGTGAGCCGCCGGCAATTCCGCGCCCACTCCCCACCCGTCCGATCTTCCGGCATAAAGGCGACCCAAGCGAGCCCGATGCCGTCCGCGCTCTCGATCTGGTGCCAGGCGTCCGGCCTGGAAAGGATGATGTCTCCCTGGTATAAAGGATATCGCTCTCCGCTCTCGATATAGCCGCCTTCCCCGCTCGTTACGCAACAGCATTCGAAGAACGAGTGCTTATGAAGCGGATGCGTGCGATGATCGGAGATGCTTCCCCAGTAGTGAACGCGAAAAGCCGCCTCCGTTCCGAAGACGAGCTCCGGGGCAATCGTATGAAGATGGTTGATATTCATCGGAAAGCTCCTTCACGGGATCGGCTTTTCGTTCATTATAGGATGGCGGATCCATACAAAACAAGGTCCGGCCGGTACAAAGACGAACAGCCCCCGCTGCGGTAGATTGAAGGTGAGCCGAATATCGCCTCTCATTCCGTTGGGAGCAAAGGAGAAGATGCACATGCCGAGCGAAATTTCTTCGTCTTATGTCAAGCAATATGAAAAGGACGGCTACCTTGTTTTCCACGACGTTCTGGATGCCGATCTCATGCAGGAAGCGAAAGAGCACGTCGATTGGCTGATTCGGAAAAATCCGGACCTGCGCCCGGAAAATCTCCACACGAACCTCGTGCACGACGATCCCTTCTGGCTTCGTCTCGTCGGCGACGACCGGCTGCTGGATATCGCGCAGGCGTTCCTCGGTCCGGACATCGCGCTGTTCGCCTCCCATTACATCTGCAAGCCCGCTTTTCACGGCCGCCCCGTCTTGTGGCACCAGGACGGCAGCTATTGGCCGCTGGATCCGATGAAGGTCATCACCTTATGGCTCGCCGTCGACGACTCGACGATCGAGAACGGCTGCATGCGCGTCNNGCGCGTCATTCCCGGCACGCAGCACTTGCAGCTGCAGGAGATGAAGAGCAGCTTCGACGTCGAGAACGTGCTCGGCTCCGAGATCGAGAAGCAGTACGTGGACGAATCCAAAGCCGTCGATCTCGTGCTGCGGTCGGGAAGCGTCTCGATCCATCACCCGAACATCATTCACGGCTCCAAGGCCAACCTCTCCCCGCACCGCCGCTGCGGCTTGACGATCCGCTATATTCCGACCGGCACGCGGGTCATGACGGAAAATCCGAAAGCCGCCGACCACAAAATTTTCCTTATGCGCGGCGACCGCGGCACCGTCCCGAACCCTTACTTGCCGTTCCCGAAGTTCGATGCGGCTCGGCATATGCCTTTCCGGGGGTGCGAGAGCTTTGGGGGTTCAATCTGATTGACTTGACAGAAGGGAGAGGCCCCTGCCGTTAGGCANNGTTCGAACGGGAATTCGCGTTCGCGTTAATCGTCGGAATGTCCCTCGAACGTGGAGTAGCCGTATTTCCAATCTCCCGCCGGTTGTCCGTTGACGAACAGGGTGGAGTTCATATAGACGCCTTCGAAGCGGAGCGGGATTCGGTCGTTCGGTTCCGTTTCGCTTAGCGCCAACGTTTTGCGATACCAGCCTTCGCCGTCCTCATATAGCCGGTGCGAGTCGTAGATGAGCCAATCGCGAGGCAGTGTGACGGGAGTCNNGCGGCGACGGTTGCGTAGTCCGTACGAAGCGGCTGTTTGGCAAAAACCAGCCGCCGTTCCATTTGATTTTCCGGCTCATCGGAAACCTTAGCTCAGCTTGACCAAGCTGTAGTTTTTCTTTCCTTTGCGAATGATGATAAACTTGCCGCCGATGGCGTGGTCCGGGGTGACTTCGAACGCCAAGTCGTTCACGCGCTCGCCGTTCATCGAGATGGCGCCGCCGGAGACGTCCTCGCGCGCCTGGCGCTTGGACGGTTCGATGCCCAGATCGACGAGCCAATCGACGATGTTCTTCGTTTCCCGGCCCGCTTCGAACGTCGGCATCTCTTTGAAACCCTGCTCGATCTCGTCCGCCGTCAGCGAGCGGATGTCGCCGCTGAACAGGGCGGCCGTAATGCGCTTCGCCTGCTCCAGCATCTCTCCGCCGTGCACGAACCGGGTCATTTCTTCCGCCAGCGCTTTTTGCGCTTCGCGCTTGTGCGGCTCGGTTTGCACTTTCCCGGCGAGCTCCTCGATCGTTTCCTTGTCCAGGAACGTGAAGTATTTCAAGTATTTCACGACGTCGCGGTCGTCGGTGTTCGCCCAGAACTGGTAGAACTCGTACGGCGTCGTCTTGTCCGGATCGAGCCACACCGCGCCGCCCGCCGTCTTGCCGAACTTCGTGCCGTCCGCCTTCAGCATGAGCGGAATCGTCAGGCCGAACGCTTTGGCGTCGACGCCTTCTTTTTTGCGGATGAGATCAAGCCCGCTCGTGATGTTGCCCCATTGGTCGGAGCCGCCGATCTGCAGCTGCACGTCTTCGTTCCGGAACAGATGCAGGAAGTCGAGCGATTGCAGGATTTGGTACGAAAATTCGGTGAACGAGATGCCGCTCTCCAGCCGGCTCGACACGACGTCCTTGGCCAGCATCGTGTTGATGCTGAAGTTCTTGCCGTAGTCGCGCAGGAAGTCGATGACATTGATCTNNGCTCCGCCGATCAGAATGACCGGCCGGTGGCCGGCCAGCTGGAACCGCTTGAGCACGATGAACGGGATAAGGTGCCCGACATGCATGCTGTCGCCGGTCGGATCGACGCCGCAGTACAGCGATACCGCCTTCGATTCCGTCAACTCGCGCAACCCCTCCGCGTCCGTCTGCTGATTGATCGCTTCGCGCCAGGTAAGCTCGTCGATAATGTTCAATTCATCCATCTCCTTTTGGTTATGCAATCAACAAAAAATCGCCCCTCGTCAAAAGAGACGTAGGGACGATCGAATAACCGCGGTACCACCCAGATTGCATGAGCCGCGCATAGGCGCTTGATTCATGCCGCTTGTAGGCGAAATATCGTTCGCCGATTCCGCTTGGCGTTACCCAAGATGCTCCGGAGCGTAATTCGCGGTCCTTGTATGTGCCGGGTCGCATCGACCCCCGGCTCTCTGGAACAGGGACAAAGCCGCTACTGTACTTCCTTCGACGCATGTCGAATATGAAATTACAGACAGTATAGCCGAACCGGAAAACGGGTGTCAATGCTTCAAATCCAGGGGTATAGGCCCTTTTTTAGCGCAATCGGCTTTGGTATGATCCGTTCCGAAGCACTTTATACATCCATAAGTCGACATAGCTGAGAAAGGGAGGAAGCATAGATGGAACTGCAACTGCAGAGATTCAAAGGAAGCTTGGTCGGATTGGCGGTCGGGGACGCGCTCGGCACGACGATCGAATTCTCGATGCCGGGCCGCTTCGAGCCGGTCGAAGATATGGTCGGCGGCGGTCCGTTCGGCCTCAAGCCGGGGCAATGGACCGACGATACGTCCATGGCGATATGCCTTGCGGAGAGTCTGCTCGAGACGGGCGTGTTCGATCCCGTCGACCAAATGCGGCGTTATGCCCGTTGGCGATACGAAGGGTATTGGAGCAGCACGGGGGTTTGCTTCGACGTCGGAAACGCCACGGCGGAGGCGATCGGCCGCTTCCGGCAGACGGGCGAAGGCTATTGCGGTTCGGCCGATCCGCGATCGGCCGGCAACGGCTCCATCCTTTATTCAGCCTCTTCTCGCCATCCGCTCCGCTTCACGCTCCCTTTTGGATGACGTCCGCCGCTTTTTCCACACGATAAAACCGATCAACAGCGCCCCCGCGCACACCGAGAGAATGCCCAAGTACCGTTCGGCTGTCTTCAAAAGGTCCTCCCAATGTCCGCCGAACCGATAGCCGATGCCGAAGAAGAACAGGACCCACAGGGCGGTTCCCGGAAAAGCATAGAGGATCACCGTGCGGACGGGAACGCGAATCACCCCGATGAAGTATCCGACGAATTGGCGGAGCCCGGGCACGAAGAAGAGGATCAGCAGTGCTTTGTTCCCGTGTTTGCCGTATGCGCGCCGAACTCGCTCCAGAGTCGAGGGCTTGAGGAACACGTATTTGCCGTACCGAAGCAGAAGGGGTTCGCCAAATCGGCAACCGAGAGCGTAGGTGACGGTGACTCCGATGAACGCTCCGGCGAGTGCCGCTCCGAGAGTCGGCCACGCGGACAGCTTGCCTGCTTGGGCCAGGTAACCGGCATAAGCAAGCGTGCTGTTGCCGGGCGGAAGGGGGAGCGCGATAAAATCCAGCGGCAGGCCGAGCAAGAGCAGCAAATAGCCATAGTGCTCGAATAGACGTTCTACGAAGGCCATCGCGTTCATGGGCAGAGATCCTCCGGCTTCGACGCAGCGTTCGGCCTGGCGTTCAGGCGCTTTCTGCGAACCCGCATCAGCAGCCAAACCGTCGCGAGAAGGGCGCCCGCGGCCAGCATGATGAAAGTAAGCGTCTTTCCGTGAACCATGTGCTCGGCCGAACGTCCGTAAGCATAGAACAGCAGCCCGACGATATAAAATTTGGCGGCGCGGCCGATCGCGGCATAGAGCATCAGCTTGCGGAGCGGGAAATTCGTGCAGCCCGACGCGACGGTGAACAGTTTGAACGGAATCGGCGTGAAAGATCCGATCAGGATCGCCATTTCGCCGTGCTTGCGGAAGAGAGATTCGACGCGGTCCAGCTTCTCTTGCTTCACGAACCGCCGAAGCAGGCGATAGCCCGACGTCCGTCCGATCGCGTAGCCGATCGGCGTTCCGATCATGCAGCCGGCGAAGCCGAGAGTGGCCAGCCACAGCGCGTTATCCGGGTTGAGGGCGCTGAGCGAGACTTGAAGGAAGAAGGCGGGAATCGGGAACAGGATGGCGTCGACCATGGCGTGAAAGAACAGTCCCCACGCTCCAAAATCGCCCAGGAAATTCGTAATCGCGCTGATCAAACGACCGCCCTCCTCCACGGAGCGGCAGGGGAAAGCTGATCTGCCCTGCCGTGAATCCGTTCGGCATTCAGGCGGGGATAATCGAACAGATTCCCTTCATAGACCGTCTCGAACGAGGAGTTCCGAAGGAAATGATCGGGGGTCACGAGACTCGAAGGGCGATCGAACAGCTTCAGTCCGGACCGGCGCAGCGCCTCGGCGACGAATTGGGAGCAGAAATAAGCG
>NZ_JACJVO010000060.1:14127-18920 GCF_014212055.1 Cohnella zeiphila
CGTTCCCTCGTAGACGTCCTCTTCGACGAAGCCTGCGGACAACGGATTGCCGGGGCTTTTGCGGCCGAAGCTGAACAGATCGGCAAGATCCTCGTCCATGGCCAGGGAAGCGTGGTTGTATGGAGCGGAAGTGAAGTTCTTTATCATCGTGGTAAACAAGGTTCCCGTATCGGTTAGCAAGACATATAGAAAGTTTTCGGAGCGTTCCGGAATCGAAGATTGAAACATGGCGATTTCCTCTCTTTCTTTGGACGAAGCGTTGCCATTGATTTTGGCTATGTCCAAAGATTAACAGAGAGAGGAGGAGGAGGGACCGACCGCGGGAATGGTTGCGAGCTGGACTTATGTCCTGGTCCCAAGCCGGACTTTACGTGGGGAATCGGCACGACCTGGAAGCGTCGCGAATGCGTTCCCGGCAAAAAAAAGCCCCTTTGTCCGCCGTGACAAAGGGGCGTTCGCCTATTCTTTCAGCCGATAGCTGACAAAAGCCAGCCGCCGGCTGTCGGGCGACCAGGAGTTGACGTTGAGCGTTCCCTGACCGCCGAACAGTTCGACAAGCGTGCGGTATTCTCCGCCCGCGCCGGACATGAGTCGGATTTCGACCTGCTTGTTGGCCGGATGGTCGCCGGGAGCGACATCGCCTTTTCGATAAGTGATATAGGCCACCCGCTCGCCGTCCGGCGACACATGCGGGAACCAGCTGTTGCTCTCGTCGAACGTCATCTGAACCTGCTGGCTGCCGTCGGCGTTCATCCGCCAGACCTGCATCAGCCCGGACCGCACCGAATTGAACCAGATATGCCGGCCGTCCGGGGAATATTCGGGCCCGTCGTTCAGCCCGGGAGCGTCCGTAAGCTGCTTCTCGATGCCGCCGTCCACCGGAATGGTGTAAATGTCGTATTCGCCGTCCCGTTCGGCACAATAAGCGAGAGTGCGGCCGTCCGGCGACCAGCCGTGCAAATAGCTGGGAGCCATCGGGGTGACGAGGACGGGGGAGCCGCCCTGCAGCGGAAACGTATAGATGCGCGACTGTCCGTCCTCATACGTGTGATGGCTGACCGCCACTTGAGCGTTGTCGGGGGAGAGCACATGGTCGTTATTGCACTGGACCGCAAAACCCGATTCGACAACCTGGCTGACCCCTGTCGAGAGATCGTAGGTATAGAGCAATCCCAAGCTGTTGTAGACAAGCTGCTTGCCGTCCCGGGTCCAATTGGGCGCTTCGATCAAATAGTCGAATTCGGCCAGAACGGTGCGTTCGCCGGTTTGCGCGTCGACCGTCTCCAGGATGCTGACGACGTTTCTGCCTTTTTCCTCGCGGGGCTGTTTGAGCCGATTCATTCGTGTTTCCCTCCCTTGATCTTTCCGTTTATGCGCGCGGCTTGATGTTCAGATTCACGCCAAGATCGTCCTCGCTATCGACGATCGTCCAACTGCTGCCCGGGTAATAGCCGACGGTCCGCATGGCATATCCCATCTCTTCCAGTTCGCCGATGATCGCGTCGCGCTTGTCCCCGACCTGGAAGCCCAGGTGGTGCACGCCGTTGCCGTGCTTGTCCAGGAACTCGCGGAACGTGCTGTCGTGTTCGTCCGGCTCGTGCAGTTCGATGACGAAGTTGCCGACCTGGATGTTCGCGACCTTAAGGCCGTAGTAGGCGGGCTGTCCGCGATAGGTCAGGTCGGGGTTATGGGCCGGCGGGTTGTCGCGAATCTCGGGCACGGGGATATTGAACAGCTTGGCCCACGATTCGGCTGCCTTCCGGATATCTTTGACGACAATTGCGATCTGGATAAAACCGTCGAAGCCGATGTTGTTTTTCATTCGATTCCCATCCTTTTTGCCGTTGGTCAAAACGGAGTAGTGAACACGCGTTTATTTTAGCGTAAACCTGTGAACGCGCGTTTATGCTTTCTAGCACCCATCATACGAATTTGAAAGGGCACTGTCAATCGTTTCTTTCGGGGCCGGAGCTTGTCCCGTACGATGAGAACGGCGGCCGAGCTATAAAAAACCGGCGGGTGAGCCGGCTATTCCGCCGCCTCCGCCGGTTTTTTCCGCATCCCCATTTTTATCGCTTCGCCTTATAAAACTCGTGATAAAGCTTCATGAGAGCCCGCTTCTCGATGCGGGACACGTAGCTGCGCGAGATGCCGAGCTCGCGGGCGATCTCCCGCTGCGTCCGCTCGTCGCCGCCGCCGTCGAGGCCGAAGCGGCCGCGGATCACTTCCTGCTCGCGCTCGTCCAGAATGTCGAGATTGCGATAGATTTTGCTTTTCTCGATCTTAAGCTGCACCTTCTCGACGACCTCGTCGGGTTCGGTGCCGAGAATATCCTGCAGCGTAATCTCGTTGCCTTCCTTGTCCGTGCCGATCGGGTCGTGCAGCGACACGTCTTTCTTCGTTTTCTTGAGAGAACGAAGATGCATGAGAATCTCGTTCTCGATACAACGAGCGGCGAAGGTGGCCAGCTTCGTTCCTTTGTTCGGCTGGAAGCTCTCGATCGCTTTGATCAGGCCGATGGTGCCGATGGAGATGAGATCCTCCAGATCTTCCCCCGTATTGTCGAACTTCTTGACGATATGCGCGACCAGCCGCAGATTGTGCTCGATGAGAAGGTTGCGGGAGCGGGGATTGCCTTCCGCCATGCGCTGAAGGTGCAGCGCTTCTTCCTCGTCGGTCAGCGGCTGCGGGAACGCATTGTTTTTGACGTACGAGACGAGCAGGGACAGCTGTTTCAGGAACAGCGCGATCGCGGTAAAAAATCCGGGCACTTGAGGATCACCTCCGATGAATGGGTCGGATGCGCGAGAAGAAACATTACCATTCTATGTGGGTGAACGCCTATCCGTGCCTGTACGGCGCCGGGCAATTTGGCGGCAGGGCTGTCCCGGCTTGCGCGGAGACTTCCCGTTTACTATGCTTGAGGTATGTCCTGACCTAAAGGAGGAGCGATTTTCCATGAACGATCAAACGTTGTCTGCCGCCGCATCCGGCTCGTTCGCCATTGGAGGCGACATGCCCGTCAACCGTCTCGGGTTCGGCGCGATGCAGCTGACCGGCCCGGGAGTATGGGGGGATCCGCAGGATCCCGAAGAGGCGGTGCGAGTACTTAGAAGAGCGGTGGAGCTGGGGGTTACGCTGATCGACACCGCCGATTCCTACGGTCCGTTCGTGGCGGATCTTCTGATCAAGAAGGCGCTGCATCCTTACAAGGACAATCTGGTCATCGCCACCAAAGCCGGGTTGACGCGGTCCGGTCCGAACGATTGGCGGCCGGTCGGCCGTCCGGAATATTTGCGCCAGCAGGCGGAGCTGAACCTTCGCCATCTCGGGCTGGAACGGATCGACTTGTTCCAATTGCACCGGATCGACGCGAAAGTGCCGCTGGAGGAGCAAATCGGCGAGCTGGCCCTGCTGCAGAAGGAAGGAAAAATTCGTCACATCGGCTTGAGCGAGGTGAGCGTGGACCAACTGCAGGCGGCGGAGAAGGTGGCGAAGATCGCCTCGGTGCAGAACCTGTACAATTTGGCCAAACGGGACTCCGAGCCGGTGCTGCAGTACGCCGAGAAGAACGGCATCGCCTTCATCCCCTGGTTCCCGCTCGCGACCGGGGCGCTGGCGAAGGAAGGCGGGCCTCTGGAAGGCATGTCGGCCCGGCTCGGCTATAAGCCGTCCCAGCTTGCGCTGGCTTGGCTGCTGAAGCGCTCGCCGGCGATGCTTCCGATTCCGGGCACGTCGAAGACGGCTCACCTCGAGGAAAATATTGCCGCGGCCGGCGTTCAGCTGAGCGAAGAGGATTTCGCCGCGCTGACGCAGGCCGTGTAACGAAACCGGCTTATAATCGAAAAGCCCTGAACGTCCGTCTCCCGACCGGAGACCTCGTTCAGGGCTTTTGCATTTGAGGCGGGTCTCGCGTCCCCGCATCCCGCGCCGCCGCTAACGAAACTGAGCGCTCTTATGGGGGCGAATTGAGCGAAGTTGAATTTCTAACGAAAGGGAGAGACCTTACTGGCTCGTGCAACTCCGAAAATACGCGAAATTCCTTCAAATAAGCACTCTGAGTTTCGTTACGTTCCGCGAACTCCCCGATTTGCCCGAATAGAGGCGCTACGTTTCGTTAGAGATTCGACGTGAAAGTTTGTTCCGACATCTGCGCGACTTTCGGCCCTCCGGCCTTTCGCATAGTACCCCTTTTCGCAGATAGAGCCTTTCCCTGCGCTTTTAGAACCACTGCGGCAACGGAGCCGACGACATGTCGTTGAAGAACAGCTGGCGGCCGTAGCCCGGCCCGGAATGAACGCCGCTGTTGTACGACCACTGCATCAGCGTCTCGATCTGCTTCAACTGCGGATCGCTGAGTCCGAAGCGTTGCTTCAGATGGGCCAGCTCCGCCGCCATGTCCCCGATAAAAAATTTCCCAGCCGAATCCTGCTTCCCGTGCTCGTCCGTCATTCCGCGGCACCTTCCTTTCCTTAACTCAGTATGGACGCGGATCCGTCTCGCCAATCGGGCGGCTTCTCCTGCCGACATAGTTCTCCCCGCTTTGGCAAATAATGAAGCGGACACCGACGGAAACGACGAAGGAAAGGGGATACGCCATGGCTACCAAAGAGGCGCAGCGCGGAAGGACCGCGTACAAGCCGCTGTCGATGTCTCCCAAGGAATACAAGGCGTTCGCCAAAAACCGCGAGCCGTCCCGCTCCGTGTTCCGCAATTGCGTTCTGGCGTTCCTGGTCGGCGGCGTCATCTGCCTAATCGGCGAAGGAGTCCAACGCTTCTTCATGGCCGCCTTC
>NZ_JACJVO010000061.1 GCF_014212055.1 Cohnella zeiphila
TCGGTGCTCATCGGCGCATCGGAGGACGACAAGGGCCGACCGGGCCGGGTGAAGATCGTTCACCAGGACAAGCGTCTGCTCAGAGGCCGTTTCGCCTCGCCCGATCCGTCGCCTTTTGTTGAAGCGCATGTAGCCCCTTCTTCAAGAAGAGGCATCCGTTATACCCGGCGAATCCATTCGGATCGCCATCTCGAGCTGTTGAAAATCGTAAGGGAAGCAGAATCGTGGCTGACTCAGGTCTTCCGGGGCATCGGACCGAAGCATCTTCAGGCGTACTTGAACCATTACTGCTACATTCGGAATCGCCAAAACCGATCCGTGTTCGGAGATTTGCTCAGATGGTGTTCGGCGACGCCTCCTCTCTCTTATCCGGTGCTGATCCGGAAGGCGGCAGGGCGTGCAGGAAGGCCTGTTCGCACCGCTGGTTCAACGCATAGAACGGCAGCCGGATAAGCATCTGCGCTGAAGAAATTTTTCGCTGGACAATGGCTTAGCTTGCATCCTAAAATAAAACGGTTTTGCGCTGAGCTGTTTGTCCAAAGAGATGTCCCGGATGAATATTGGAGTTTACCTGAGCGAAGGGGATTTCGAATATAAGCGGCGAAAAGGATATCAACGGTGATGCCCCCATGCTAGAGAAAAAGAGAATACCTTTCAGGTGTGAGAAGGCAGCCGGTGCATTCCTGAGCGAAGGGGATTTCGGCGTGAAGGAGAAAAAAGAGACCGCCAGGGGCCCGCAGACACGCCCTGGCAGTTTCTTGGTTGGTTGCGCTCCAACGTGACAAACGGAAGTTTCGCTTGAACGTCAAGCCGACGAAGGATCAATAATGGCGTCCGGTGATGAACCGGCTGCCCCAATAGCCGGAGTTCAGGCTCGAGATCGTGACGCCCGAGCTTTTGGTGTTGCTGACGAACCGGCCGTTGCCTATGTAAATGCCTACGTGGTTGATCTGTCCCGGCGTGTTGACGCTGAACATGACCAGGTCGCCGATCGCGAGATCGGACTTGCGGTTGACGGGAATGCCAAAGCGAGTTTGCGCTGCCGAACCCCACGGGATCGAAATGCCGTGCTGCTTGAAAACAAACTGGGTAAACGAAGAGCAGTCGAACACCAAATGAGCCGGGTCCCGCACTCCGAAGCGATAGGTTACTTTGCCGACATAGGACAGGGCCGTGTTCACGAACAGATGGCCGTTGGTCGCGTAGATTTCCTGGGCGGAAGCGGATTGGGGCTGAACCGCCGTGGCCGCGACGCCGGAGCCGAGAATGGACAGGGCGAGAAGCGACGCAGCCCATCTTTTTTTCATCGCGTTGACACACATCCTTTTCCAAGTTTAGGGTTGGAGAAGTTCCCAAAGGCTACTGTACAATAAACATTCTGGAAGCACCTTAGGGGCCCGTTGGATGCCAAGGGGGATTTTTCCTCCTGCAAGGGCAAATGTCCCACACGCCCGAATGACGGACTTGCGATGCAGTCCCATACTCCTGAACGGCAGATGGGACAAGGCTGTTTCGTCTCTCCGGGAACCCCATTACTTGGGTTGATATGCAGACGATCGGCAGCGGGAAGGCGAAGGGGCCCGGCGTAAAATTGATTCCGAAGTCTCAGCAACCTGGAGGAATGATTCGCAAGCCTGATTTATTTCGCGCTTAAATTCGGGGACAGGAAGTCGTTAAGCTTCGGATCTCGGCGCCGGCTCTTCTTTTTTGTCCCAAGTCCGCATAAGCATGGAGAAGGCTCTGTTGGCCGAGCAGGGCCCGCTTTTCGCGGACAGGGGGGATCGAAATTGCGACGCAGATGGGGAAAACCGCTTGTCTTACGGTGGAAATGGGCGCTTCCGGCGCGAAACCGAAGCCGTGGCTTTCGAGCTTCACGGGGATGGACTCCGCGGATGCGGATGCCGGCTCCCCGGAGCACCGGCTTCGTCGCTCGCGGGCGCAAGCGCCCGGCCAAGTCGCGGATCGGAGGCGGTTCCGGCACGTATGGCTGGACCATCCGGCCTCGGAGGCGAATGAAGAGAAGCCACTTCTGGCTCATTATCGTACTGCTCAGCATTTTCGCCACGTTTCAATCTTTTTTTTGGCTGGACAAATATTTGCGCGATCCGCTCATGTTTTTGGCGAAGGTGCGAATGACCCAGATGGCGACGGAAGCCGTTAACCAGGCGATGATGGATCAAGCGAATTTCGGAGCGGACAGCAGCAAGATGATTCAGTGGAAGACGAGCTCGGACGGCAAAGTGACGGGCGCGTTTATCGATTACCAGGAGCAGACCCGGATCACGGCGAAGACCATTCAGATCGTGGAGCAGACGCTGGAGAAGCAGGCGGATTTGTACGCCCGCGTTCCGATCGGCCACGCGCTCAACAGTCCGTTTATTTCGTCGATCGGGCCCAGCGTCGCCGTCCATTTCCATCCGGCCAGCGCCGTGCAGGCGGAAGTGCGGACGAAGCAGTCGAGCGAGGGCATCAACACGGTGCTGGTGGAAGTTTACGTTCATATCAAAACCGAGATTGCCGTGCTCGTCCCGTTCGATCAGGATTTTACGACGCTGGAGACGGATATTCCGCTGTCCTACATGATGGTGGTGGGCGACGTACCCGCCTATTACTACGATGGGAAAGGGAATCCGGTCGGCAATAGCGCCGATCAGGCGCCGTCGATCGCCTTGCCCCCGGTGCAGCAGACACCGAGCGGCGGGAGCGAGTCGAATACGGGAGAGTGAGTGAACCAGGAGAACGCCCGATCCGGGCGTTTTTTGTTTTTTCGGCGGAATCTGAAGGGCGAACCTCCTAAAAGAGGAGAAGATTTGCGTCAAATAAGGTTCGTTTTCGTTCGTTTTGGTATGTTAAAATGTTTTCGAACTTAAACGAACGAGGAGGCCCCATTTATGGAAATCCGCCATTCTACGAATCCGTTCGATGCCAAGCGATATGATACGGCGCAACTGCGACAGCATTACCTGATCGAGAAGCTGTTCGAATCCGACCGCGTTCATATGGTCTACACGCATGAAGACCGCATGATCGTCGGCGGAGCTCAACCGGTGAAGGAGGCGTTGACGCTTGAAGCGCCGGAGATGCTGCGTACGGAATATTTCCTTGAGCGCCGCGAGGTCGGCTTCGTCAACATCGGCGGCGAAGCCGTCGTCACCGCGGACGGCGAGCGCCATGAGCTGCAGAAGCTGGATACGCTTTACGTCGGCAAAGGCGTCCGGAACTTGAAGCTGGAGAGCAAGGACGCCTCGCGGCCGGCGAAGCTTTATTTCTGCTCTGCGCTCGCTCATGCGCCATATCCGACGCGGAAGGCGCCGATCCAAGAAGCGAACACCCAGTATCTCGGCTCCCAGGCAACGTCCAACGAGCGCGAGCTGAATCAGATCGTTCATGAAGGCGGCATCCATTCTTGTCAGCTCATGATGGGCATTACGGTGCTTAAGCCGGGCAGCGTCTGGAACACGATGCCGTCCCATGTGCATGACCGTCGGATGGAAGCGTACCTGTACTTCGATCTGAACGAAGGTGCCCGCGTGTTTCACATGATGGGAGAGCCGGACGAGACGCGCCACCTGGTCGTCGCCAACGAGCAGGCAATCATCTCTCCTCCGTGGTCGATCCATTCGGGCGTCGGCACGAGCAACTATGCGTTCGTCTGGTCGATGGCCGGCGAGAACTATACGTTCAAAGACATGGACGTCGTGCCTCCCGCCGGGTTAAAGTAAGCGTATCGAAGACGGCTCTCCGACAGGGAGCGTCAAAAGGAGGATTTAGGCATCATGCTAGCCGCCGCCAGACACCGGCGCATTCTGGACCTGCTCCTGCAGGACGGCTCCGTTCAGGTCTCCGGGCTGAGCGAGCAGTTCGGAGTTACGCCCAAGACGATCCGCGAGGATCTGGAGAAGCTGGAGGAGAAAGGCCTGCTTCGCCGCACGCACGGAGGAGCGGTGCCCCCGGCGGAAGAAGCGGAGCCGATGCTCCCGCTGCAGATACCGAACACGAAGCATCGCAGCGAGAAGGAAGCGATCGCCGAGCGGGTGCTGAAGCATATCGAATCCGGCGACATCATCGCGCTGGACGCGGGCAGCACGACGCTGGAGATTGCGCGGCGGCTGCCCAACGAGCCTCTGACGGTGCTTCCAACGATCTGCTGATCATGCAGGAGCTGATCGGCAAGGAACATATACGCCTGGTCGTGCCCGGCGGTTATCGAGAGCGCAACGTGCTTATCGGCAACGAGGCCCTGGATTGGCTGGGCAAGTTGAACGTGCAGAAGCTGTTCCTCTCGGCTACGGGCATTCACAAGAAGTACGGCTTGACCGTGTTCACCGGCGAATTGATCGGGCTGAAAAAGGCGTATATGGCCAGCGCCAAGGAAATCTACTGCGTCGCGGACCATTCGAAGTTCGGCCGTGCGGCGCTGCTGACGTTCGCGCAGCTGAGCGACGTGGACGTTTTGATCACCGATGCCGGGCTGGATCCGAAGACGGCTCGGAAATACGAAGGAGGTTCGGTGAAAATTGAAAGGGCTCTTTGATTTATCCGGCAAAAAGGCGATCGTGACGGGAGCGGGGCGCGGCCTCGGGCGGGCGATAGCCGTCGGCCTGGCGGAGGCAGGCGCCGACGTCGCGCTGGTCACGAACCGGACGCCCGGCGAGGAGACGAAGGCGCGCATCGAAGCGCTGGGCCGCCGTGCAATCATCGTGCAAGCGGACGTGAGAGACCGCTCCCGCCTGCCGGGAGTTATCGATGAGACGGTGTCCGCCTTCGGACGTCTCGATATTCTGCTCAACAATGCCGGTATCATCCGTCGCACGCCGGCCGCCGAACATTCCTACGTCGATTGGCAGGAGGTGATCGACGTGAACCTGAACTCGGTGTTCGTCCTAAGTCAGCTGGCGGGACGCTTGATGATCGGGCAAGGAAGCGGCAAAATCATCAATATCGCCTCCATGCTCTCGTTCCAGGGAGGCATCACCGTTCCCGGCTATACCGCGAGCAAGCACGCGGTCGCCGGGCTGACCAAGGCGCTCGCGAACGAATGGGCGCCCAAAGGCGTGCAGGTGAACGCGATCGCCCCGGGCTACATGAGCACCGACAATACCGAAGCGCTGCGCAACGACCCGAACCGCAGCCGGCAAATTCTCGAGCGAATTCCGGCCGGCCGCTGGGGCTCCGACCAGGATCTGGTCGGTCCGGCCGTCTTTCTGGCTTCGGCCGCCTCCGACTATATGAACGGCCATGTGCTATGCGTCGACGGAGGCTGGATGGTACGATAACTTCATTTTTTCACGGAGAGGCCTTGCCAGATTGTCCGCTCGGGCACATGATAGGAAAAACGGCATATTGCGAAGGGGAGCTGGCATAATGAGCCGAATCGTTGTCCTTGGAAGCATAAACATGGACCTGGTCAACCACGTCGCGGAATTTCCGAAGCCGGGGGAGACCGTTCACGGACGGGGCGTGGAATTTCTGCCGGGAGGAAAAGGCGCCAACCAGGCGGTGGCGGCGTCGCTCGCGGGAGGCGGCGTGGAGATGATCGGCGCGGTGGGACGGGACTCGTTCGCCCAGCCGCTGCTCGACTCGCTGCGGGAGCGGGGCGTCGGGACCGACGGCGTGCTCGCCAAGGACGGAACTTCCGGCCTGGCGTTCATTACGGTGTCTGACGCAGGGGAGAACGAGATTATTCTATCCGAGGGAAGCAACGGCCAAGTGACGCCGGAGGACGTTGGCGAGGAACGGCTTGCCGGAGCTTCCGCGATCATTTTGCAGAACGAGATTCCGTGGGAAGCGAACGTCCATGCCATGAAGCTGGCCCGGCAGGCCGGGGCGAAGGTGATCTACAACCCGGCGCCGGTACGGCCGATTCCGGCGGAGGCGTATACGCTCGTCGACCTGCTGGTCGTCAACGAGACGGAGGCCGAGGGCCTGAGCGGCATTCCGGTGGCGGACGCTTCCGATGCCCGGCGTGCGGCGGCGGAGCTGATCGCCCGGGGCGCAGGCGGCGTGCTCGTGACGCTCGGCAGCAAAGGCTCTTATTACGCCGAATCGGGAGCGGACGAAGACGGGCTCTTCACGCCGGCGAGAAAAGTCCGCGCCGTCGACACCACGGCGGCGGGAGACACGTTTATCGGAGCGTTCGCGGCCGCTGCCGCGGAAGGACGGCCCCCGGCGGAGGCGCTT
This sequence comes from Cohnella zeiphila, assembly GCF_014212055.1. Classification (GTDB taxonomy): domain Bacteria; phylum Bacillota; class Bacilli; order Paenibacillales; family Paenibacillaceae; genus Cohnella; species Cohnella zeiphila. The sequence goes on from NZ_JACJVO010000061.1 coordinate 6,181, forward strand.
GCCTTCGCGACCGCGGCATCGTCGATTACGGTGACGCGAAAAGGAGCCCAGGCGTCGATTCCGCGGCGCGAGGAGATCGAGGAGGTTCTGGCTGCCGAGGCCAAATGAAGAGAAGGAGCCCCGCGCTTGAAGAATCAAGCGGCGGGACTCCTTTCTTTTCGCCGAATTACTTGTGCACCTTGAGCGCCTTCAGTTCGTCCCGCTCCCACCGCCGCAGCATCGGATACGGGTCGAACGCCCATTCCACCAAGCCGCGGTCGCGGTACACGCCGTAGTGCAGATGCGGCGGGAACTTTCCTTGGGTTCCCGGGCGGCCGTACCCCGAGCTGCCGACCCAGCCGATGACCTGGCCCGGTTTGACGACATCGTTCGGCTGCAGCGATTTTTCGAACCCGGATAGATGGGCGTAATAATGATACAGGTTGTCGGTGTCGCGGATGCCGATTCTCCAGCCGCCGTAAGGATTCCAGCCTTTCACTTCGACGATGCCGAAGGAAGTGCTGCGGACCGGAACGCCGTAGTTGGCGAAAATGTCGGTGCCTTCGTGGATGCGTACGCCTCCCCAGCCTCGGCTGTTGCCCCAAGTGCTACGGTAAGCGTACGAACTGCCGACGGGAATCGGAAACACGTGATGGGACAAATCCAGTTTACCGAAGGCATGGTAAATTTTCGTGAACTGGAGAACGCGTTGGACCGCCCGGGTGTTCTGGTAGTATTCCCACAGGCCGATGGCGAAGTCGTCGGAGAACGTGCCGAATCTCCGCACTTCGCTGGCCAGGGAATACAGCAGATCGATGTCGTTGCCGCGGTCGGCTTTGCCGTCTCCGTCGCCGTCCTGCCCGATGCCGCGAAAGACGCGGATCGAGACCGGGTTCGAATCGGACGGATCGGGGTTGAGGGGCCCCGCCCAGCGCTTCTCGTCGATGAACACGCCGACGGCCGCGCCTTCGCGCAGCGGGCGAGTTTTCGGATGGGCGCGCGTGAGCGTGCTCTCGTATCGGTCCAATGCCGCGACGGCTTGCCAGGACAAGCCGGTCGTCAGGCTGACGCGATCGTAAATTTGCTTCAGCGTACGGAGCTCTTCCTGCTTCTGGGCCGGAGCCGCCCGGACCGGTTCGGCCGCGAAGAACGCGCCGGTCACGAGCAGTTCCGCGGCGGCCAGAGCGGAGATCCATCTCAGCAGCTTCGGCCGTATGACTTGTGTCCACCGTTGCCGTTGCACGGGCATTCCTCCTTGTCCGTATGGGTTTAGGGTTCGCAGATCATTGGTTTTTATGTGAAACCTGCTATAATAAGGGGGACAGAAAGCGGGGGAAAGCGATGACGACGGGCTCCAAGCCGAAAAAGCCGGAATGGCTCAAAGTAAAGCTGACGACCGGCGACAACTACCGGGAAATCAAGGATATGATGCGGAGCAAGACGCTCCATACCGTTTGCGAGGAAGCGCGCTGTCCGAACATTTTTGAATGCTGGGCCAACCGAACGGCCACCTTTATGATATTGGGCGACATCTGCACGCGGGCTTGCCGCTTCTGCGCGGTCAAGACCGGCTTGCCGACGGAGCTCGACCTGCAGGAACCGGAGCGCGTGGCGGACGCGGCGGTGCAGATGAATTTGCGCCACTGCGTCGTCACTTCGGTCGCCCGGGACGATCTGAAGGACGGCGGCGCTTCGATTTTTGCCGCCACGATCAAGGCGATCCGCGCCAAACTGCCGCTTTGCAGCGTGGAAGTGCTCATTCCGGATTTTATGGGCAATTGGGATGCGCTCAAGACGGTGATGGACGCGAAACCGGACATTCTGAACCACAACGTCGAGACGGTCGAGCGGCTGTCCGACCGGGTTCGCGCCAAGGCGAAGTATCGCCGGACCATGGAACTGCTGCGCAGGGCGAAAGAAATGGCGCCCGACATCCCGACCAAGTCGAGCATAATGCTGGGACTCGGCGAGACGATGGAAGAGATTCATCGGACGATGGACGATTTGCGGGAAGAGGATGTCAATATTTTAACGCTCGGCCAATATTTGCAGCCGACTTCGTCTCACCTGAACGTGGTGCGTTACGTCCATCCGGACGAATTCGCGCAGCTCAAGAAGGACGGGCTGGCGAAGGGCTTCTCCCACGTGGAGTCGGCGCCCCTCGTCCGCAGCTCGTACCATGCGCACGAGCAGGTGCAGTCCGCCGCAGCGCACGCAACGGCCACGGTGTGAGCCGGCCGGCTCGGGCGGCGCCGTGATCCGCGGAGATCAAGCGGCCGGCGCTTTCTGCGCGGAAGGCGGATATCGAAGCGACATTCGGGAGGAGAAACCATTCGTGATCTACATGGCAGGAGGCAATGCATACTCGCTGGTGCACGAACATAAGAACGGTTGGAATCCCGAAGCGTTTCGGGAACGCTTCAGCGAGGTGTTGGAACGCTACGATTATATCGTCGGCGATTGGGGTTATAACCAGCTGCGGCTTCGCGGTTTTTTTCGCAATCAGCAGCCGAAGGCGGCCAAGGACTCGGTCATTTCGAGCTTGAGCGAATATATCAACGAATACTGCAATTTCGGGTGCGCTTACTTCGTCCTGGAGAAAACCGATCTGGGCTCGGTGCCGGAAGGAACGAAGATCGTGGCGGAGGACGCGGCGATCGGAGCTCGGAAGGAAGGCGACGAGCCGGCGGACGACGACGAAGCGGCTCCGGCGGCGCTCTCGATGGCCGAAGCCGTCGCGGCCGCGATGGCGGCAAGCCCGACGGGCATGCTGCTGCGGTGGCCGCTCAAGGAACGCCCGGGCGGGCGCGTGCCCGGGACAAGCCCTTCCGCGGTGGCGCGCGCGGTGTCGGAGGGCGCGGAACGCCGCGCCGCAGCCGCCGCGGCGCAAGGGGGAGCGACCGTCCGGCCGGATTCGCCGGGCGGACGGTCTTCGCATGAAGCCGGCGGGCACGGCTTCGGCGGAGGGCGCTCGCGCGGCGACGGAAGCGCCCAAGGGCGCGACCGTCGGCCGCACCATAGCGGCGGCCCCGGGCCGCGGAACGGCGGCCGCCAGGATCGCGGGCCGGGCGGCGGCGGAGACTCGCCGCGCGGCGGTTCGTCTCCGTATCCGGCGGCACGTGACGGGTACGGAGAGCGGCAGGGCCGCCAGGCGCAGCAGTCCGGCGGCTCCTCGCCGGCGCAAGCGCCGCAGCCTTCGCCGTCCTATGCCGGCGAGGGCGGTCACGCTTCTCGCGGCGGCGGGAGCGCGGGCGGCGGCGGTGCCGGCGGCGGCCGTTGGGCCGGCAAGAACCGGCGGCGCGGCGGCAGCTTTCACGGCGGCAAGCCGAATCGGCCGCGCCCCGAAGACGGGCAGCGCTTCGAAGGCGCCGCCCGCCGGCCGGATACCGGCAGCTCCGGCGGAGATCGGCCCTAACCGTAGCGCCTCATAAGCAGTGCTAATTTAACCAGGCATTTCCAAAAGCTTCGGCTGCGGGAGATGCCTGGTTTTTTCTATTTCTATGGTCGTCATTCGTTCCTTACATTCGGAATCCCTCTCGCTCAGGGACGATTTGCCGCCCCATTTCTCTCTGTGTTGGAATTCTCAATCTGATTATGCCGCAATCCCGTTTGCTCAGGTTTCTTGCGCTCTCTCTTTCTCGTTTTCCTGCAGAATCGGCATCAGTCCTGCAGCATACAGGTACGAAATGATTTTTCCTGAGCGAGTGGGATATCGAAGATGTGCAGGATTAGCGGAGCACAAGGCCACATCGCCTGAGCGAACGGGATTGCGATAGAAAGGCGGAAAAAGGTGCATGGAGACGGCACAGCCCAGAGCGAGCGGGATATCGGAAGAGCAAAGAGTCGCAGAGAGCATGGAGGATACGCCTCCAGGATGAAAACGCTGCAGCCTCTTGATGGGTTTCGTTTTTTTGAGGGGTGAAAAATGTGCTACAAGCGGTTCAAGGAGTACGCCGACGTCAGCGCGGGCAAATTCCGGGCCCGGTCCGGCGGATGAAGCGTTTTCTTTTGCCCGTAATTCCAATAGAATAGAAAGGAGGCTTGCGGCCGAATAAAGCGAGGGATAACCGGATGAATTGGATTCTGCCTTATCGATCGAAGAAGTACCTCCAGCGGCTTGCGCTCAGCTTTTCCCTGCTGGTGCTGCTCCTGCTGATCGTATTCTCCGCCGCGCTGTACTACAACTCGGAGAAGATCGTGCGCGGCATGCAGAAGGAAGCGGACCGGAAAGTGCTGTCGCAGATGAAGTTCAATATCGGCTACATGAACGATGTCGTCCAGAAGCTCGCGACGTCGCTGTACTACGACAACGACGTCGTCCCCCTCATGACGGCGGCGGACGATACCGACCTGTTCGACACTCTCGTCAAGAGGTCCCGCATCGACAAGTTCGCCGACTATACGTCTTTCATCCATTCCATCCTGATTTACAACGCGAAGACCGACAGCTTTATTTGGGGCGGCGACCCGTCCGTGCAGGACCGGAACGCGCCGATCTACGCGAACCTGCGGGCGATATTTGGCGGAGACGGGCCGGTGCCGAAGCTCAAGATGATGCCGATGAGCCTGGGGACGAATTCGGACCGCGCGGATTTGTTCACGATCTTCAATTATGAAGCGATTAACTACCGGCCGGGAGAAAATGTCTTCATTCTGAACATCAAGCCGCAATGGCTGTTCGACAACATTCAGTCGATCAACCGGCTGGCCTGGCAGGAGAACGAGAGCCTGTTCCTGATGGAGAAGGGAGGGCGCATCCTGACGCCGGACGGCGCGGCCGCTCCGCTCCCCGGCCAAGTAAAAGACGCCGTGATGCAGCGATTGAGCCGATCGGCGGAAGCGGGGGAAGGCTCGTTCACGTCTACGATCGACGGGGGCAAGAAGGTCGTCAACTATTTGGACACCGGCGTTAACGATTGGACGCTCATCAGCGTGCTGCCGTACGAGACGCTGGCCAAGCGGGCGGCTTCGCTCCAAGATACGATGATTTTGCTGACCGCCGTTTTCATCGTGTTCGCCCTGTTTGCTACGTTGGGTTTATCTCATCGCCTCTACCGGCCGATCGAGAAGCTCGTCGGCTTCTTCCGGCGCGACGCCGGCGGAGAGGCCGAGCCTCGCCTGGAGAGCGGCGACGAACTCGTCTACATGTCGAGCGTCTACGAGCACACGCTTCGCCGCCTCGAGACCGTCCGGAATGAGCAGCGGTCGACCCGGAGCATCGTCCGCTCGTACTCCGTCCGCAAGCTCGTGACGGACGGCTCCATGACGGAAGACCAGGCGGCGGAACTGATCCGGCAGCACGGATTGGCTCTGGCCCCCGAAGGCCCGTACCGTCTCTGCGTCCTGAAGCTGGACGCGCTCGAGCGCGACGGGGAGCCGGACAAGGAACGCCGCCTGCTGCAGTTTGCGCTTGCGAACATCGCGCAAGAATTGCTCTCCGAACGCTACGGCTGCGAGACGTTCGAATGGAGAAACGAGCTGGCGGCGGCGGTCAGCCCGGATTCCGCGAAGGGCATCGCGCTCGCGGAGCTGCCGGAAGCCGTCCGAATCGTTCAGAAGGCGATGGGCGGACTTTATCGGGTGACGGTGTCCGCCGCGATCAGCGACGAGATATCCGGAAGCCGCGGCTTGTCCGAGCATTACCGGCTCGTCCAGCAATATATGCGTTACACGCTCGTCTTCGGCCCGCAGTCGATCGTCGATTCCGCGACCATTGCGCCGAATATGGCCAACGCCGAAGCCGCTCTTCCGCCCGAATGGGAGAAGAAGCTGGCCGAGTGCGTGAAGTCGGGCCAGCGAGAGGCGTTCGCGCAGGCATTGGACAAAATTTTCGCCCACATCGCGACCCTTCACCACGATCATATCGTGTACATGGTGCTGCACGTGTTCCTGCTCGTCAAGAACGCGATCAAGGAGATGAACGACGTCCGTCTCGTGCCGCTGCCGGCCGGATTGTCGGACATTCACCAGAAGCTGCTCGGCAGCGGCTCGCTCGAACGGATGAAGACCGTCCTGCTCGGCGTTTACGACGAGCTCGGCGAGAACAAGGGGAGCCCCGAGCAGGAGCGCGCCGAAGTGCTCGTCGACGCGATCCGGGAAATCATCGAGCAGCATTACCCCGATACGAACCTGAGCCTGCAGAGGATCGGGGATATGATGAAGCTGTCGCCGGATTTCATCGGCAGGCTGTTCAAGAAGCATCAAGGGATCGCGGTCGCGGAATATTTGAACGAGGTCAGGCTTCGGCACGCTGTCCGTTTTTTGGAGAACGACGACTACACCGTCAACGCGCTGATCGAGAAAGTCGGGTTCGGCACGCGGAGCAACTTTTTCCGGCTGTTTAAAAACAAATACGGGACGACCCCAAAGGAATACCGGATCAAGAGAAGTCTGGCTCCGTAGCTCTCGTCGCCCAAGTCGGAGAAGACAGCCCTTCCCTCTCGGAAGAGCTGTCTTTTTTGTTGTTTGGGAAATTGTGCAACACCGTTTCCTAGGGATGACCGGGGGCTCCCCCAAAAGGAATCGGAATCAGCTGCAGAGCTTTGCGTCGCTTTCGGGGAATTTGTTCCGTTCATGCAGGGCGCTAGGACGGATTTGAGACCGATTCCGGGATTTTGGACTCGAGATCGGAATCGAACCGGGATTTTGGACTTCCGCCGCTTCCCGTTCCGAACCACAATACGGGTAGGAGCCGCAAGAGCTTCAATCGGGAGGGTGGACGAGATGAAAGAGAACGGCATGTTCGACAAGACGGCTCCGTCCCGCACGGACGTCCGGACGGAGAAGCGGACGTTCGGGCGAAGAAGGGGCCGCTTCAAACGGAACGCGGGGCTGTTCGGGCTGTCGCTGCCGGGGGTGCTTTACCTGCTCGTGTTCGCGTACGTTCCGATGTTCGGCATCGTGATCGCGTTCAAAAACTATCGCTACGACAAAGGCATTCTGGGAAGCGAATGGATCGGCCTGAAAAATTTCGAATTTCTGTTCGCTTCGGACAACGCCTGGAGAATTACGCGGAACACCGTGCTATACAACCTTTCCTTCATCGTGATCGGCACGGCGGTCGGACTGGCGCTGGCCATTCTGATGAGCCGGCTTGGCCGCCATTGGGTCAAAGTGCACCAGACGGTGCTGTTCCTGCCGTACTTCGTATCGTGGGTCGTCGCCGGCTACATCGCCTTGGCTTTCCTCGACAACTCGGCGGGGTTCCTGAACCGGGCGCTCGAGTCCGTCGGCCTGCCGGGCCGCAATTGGTACTTCGAGAAGGCGCCCTGGCCTTACGTGCTGGTCGTAGCCCATGAATGGAAGAGCATCGGCTTCGGAACGCTCATTTATTTCGCAGGCATCATGGGGATCAACCAGGATTATTACGAGGCGGCGCGCATCGACGGGGCGACGGGCTTCCAGATGGCCAGGAAAATTACGATTCCGCTGCTCATGCCGCTGGTCACGATCATGCTCATTCTGTCCGTCGGCAACATGTTCCGGGGGGATTTCGGCTTGCACTATTTCGTGCCGAACGACTCTTCGTTCGCGATTCCGACGACGGACATCATCGACACCTACGTATTCCGCGCGCTGAGGGAATTGGGCGACTTCGGGATGTCGTCCGCGGCCGGCTTCTACCAGTCGACGGTCGGGTTCGTTCTCGTGCTGCTCGCCAATTACGCCGTGCGCAAATTCAACGAAGACAACGCATTGTTCTAGGAGTGAAGCCATGAATTCGAATCCAACCGAGACGCGAGTCGTCAACCTCATCTTTATCCTGCTGAGCCTGCTCATGCTGGCGCCGTTCGCGCTCGTCGTCATCATCTCTCTGACCGGAGAAGCCGACCTGATCCAGAACGGATACCGGTTCGTTCCGGACCGGCTCGTCTTTACGGCTTACGAGTACATTTTCAAAGTGCCTTCCATTATCGTGCGATCCTACGGCGTCACGGCGGCGGTCACCGTCATCGGCACCGTCTCGGGCCTTCTGGTTACCGCGATGATCGCGTACGCCATCTCCCGACCGGACTACGGCTATCGCAGGGTTACGAGCTTCTATGTCTTTTTTACGATGCTGTTCAGCGGGGGACTTATCCCCTATTACATTCTGATGACGCAATATCTCCATCTGAAGGACACGATCTGGGCGATGATTCTGCCGGGCATGCTGAGCGCCTGGAACGTCATGGTGCTGAAGGGCTTTCTGGCGAAAATCCCGATGGAGATCATCGAGTCGGCGAAAATGGACGGGGCGGGGGAGTGGCGGATCTTCTTTACGGTTGTCATTCCGCTGTCCACGCCGGCGCTTGCGACGATGGGGCTGCTCATCGCGTTCTGGCACTGGAACGACTGGCTGAACGCCCTCCTGTTCATCGACAGCCAGAAGCTGGTCCCGCTTCAGCTGCTTCTCGTAAGGATGCTGAGCAGCATGGAGGTCATTACGCAAAACCTGGACAAATTCGGCATCGGCGGGCTCGACGTGTCGAAGTTCCCGACGATGTCCGTCCGCATGGCGATGGTCGTGCTGGCGGCGGGGCCGATGATGGTGGTGTTTCCGTTCTTCCAGCGTTATTTCGTCCAAGGGTTGACGGTCGGTTCGCTGAAAGGATGAACAATCGCGGGCAATGCCGGAATCGCGCGCGAGAGGAGGGAGAGGGGAAGAGGGGTACCGCGCGGGTTCCGTTTTATTATATTCTGATAGAAGGAATCTTGGGGAGGTTTAACCGTTGAGAACGAGAAAGACGACAACGATGAAATGGATGGCCGCGGCCGCGGCGGCAATGCTGCTCGCGACGGGATGCAGCCAGAACGACAACTCGAATGCGCCGGCCGCTTCGCCGTCCGCCGGCTCGGCCGGCAGCCCGTCGGCTTCCGGCAGTCCTTCGGCATCCGGCGGCGCAAGCCAGACCGGCGCCGAGCTTCCGCCGGTCGATCTGACGTGGTATTACGGCACCAGCCAGCAGCAGCCGGGTCAGCAGGATGTGGAGGACGCGGTCAATCAATATTTGAAAGAACATACGGATTTGAACGTCACGCTTCATCTGAAGCCGGTCGATTTCGGCAGCTACGATCAGAAAATGAACGTGGCCATCTCGTCGGGCGAGCCGATGGACATCGTCTGGACGACGGCATCCTGGCTGCTGAAGTATAACGAGAATGTGAAGAAGGGCGCCTTCCTCGCCCTCGACGACCTGCTGCCCAAGTATGCTCCCCAAACCTTCACGGAGATGATGCCGGAACGGTTCTGGGAGAACGTGAAAGCGGATACCGACGGGAAAATTTATGCCATTCCCAGCTACCAGGTCGCCGCCACGGCGTTCGGGTACGTGTTCCAGAAGCGGTTCGTCGACAAGTACAATTTCGATATCACGACCGTCAAGAAGCCGGAAGACCTGGAGCCGTTCCTGGAGACGCTCAAGAAAAACGAGCCCGGCGTCATTCCGTTCGCCTTCCAACCGGGCAATAACGGGCCGACCGACTCCGATCTCAAGAACGCTTCCGGCATCACGTACGAAGCGAGCGACCCGTACCAATCTCTTGTCCGGGAGGAGACTCCGCAATATAAGGCCTATTTGGACCTGATGCACGATTGGTACAAGAAAGGCTACATCTATTCGGATCTGGCTACGGTCAAGGATTTCAACCAATTGACGGCCCAAGGCAATATCGCCGTCATGACCGACGTCACGTTCAAGCCGGGCGGCGAGGCGTCTTATCCGCCCAAGAACGGCGGCAACGAGGTCGTACGGCAGCGGATTACCGAGCCGACGTTCACCGGCGTGACCACGTCCATGAACGCGATCAGCATCACGTCCAAAAACCCCGAACGCGCGCTCATGCTGCTCGAGCGGGTCAATACCGACAAGGAGCTGTACGGTTTGCTCAGCTACGGCATCGAAGGCAAGCACTACACGCTGACTTCCGACGGCTTGTACCAGCCGGTCGACGGTTCGACGTACGCTCCTTCCATCGACTGGGTGTTTGGCAACCAGTTCAACGGACTCGTGCGGCCCGGGCAGCCGGCGGACGTGTTCGAGCAGACGAAGAAGCTGAACGAGGAGGCCGAAATTCCGGTGCTCAACGACTTCCACTTCGACGATTCGAGCTTGAAGACCGAAGTCGCGGCGGTAAGCGCGGTCCGGGCGGAGTATGCCATTCCTCTGGAGACGGGAACCGTCGATCCGGCGGTTCAGCTCCCCAAATTTTTGAGCGCCTTGAAGAAGGCCGGCATCGACAAGATCACGGAAGAGCAGAACAAGCAGCTGGCCGCCTGGGCGACGAAGAACGGCAAGCAGTAAGGGACGACGCGAAGCGGGCATTCGCCGGGCGTTCGGCCCGGCGGCTTTCAAATCGTCAGCATAGAGGAATCGTTGGCGCGGCCTGGCTGAGATATCGAAAGGATGAAACGAATGAAGCTTCAGGAAAGGCAAAGCCCGTTCTCCGATTACGCGATGAGGGACGGCTTGCGGCGGTTCGCGCGCAAGTTGAAGGAAGGCCGCGGGGTAACCGTGGCCTTCCTCGGGGGCTCCGTCACGGAAGGAGCCGGAGCTTCGGACGGGGAACGAACGAGCTACCGGGCGCTGACGTGCCGGTACCTGACGGAGCGGTATCCTCTCTCCAGCCCCAAGTTCGTCAACGCCGCGATCGGAGGAACCGATTCGGTCTACGGCGCTTTCCGTCTGAAAGAGCACGTACTGCGGCAAGGGCTGCCCATCGATCTGTTGTTCGTGGAGTTCGCGGTGAACGACGCCGGAGACCGGGATGCGTCGGTCCGGGCGATGGAAGGCATCGTTCGCCAGGCCCGGCGCGCTTGTCCGGACATCGATATCTGTTTTCTCTACACCGCACGAAAAGAAGACGTCGAGCTTTTCCGGACGGAGGGCAAGGAGCAGGCGAACGTCGACCACCACGAGGAAGTCGCCGAACGTTACCGGCTTCCTTCGGTGCATATCGCCCGCGAAATCTACCGCCGCGTCGCGGCCGGCGAGATCGGCTGGGAACGAATCAGCGGGGACAACGTGCATCCGAACGACTTCGGCTATGCGCTGTACGCCGAATTCTTGCGGGACTTTCTGGATACGGCGCTGCGGACGGAAGACGGAGGAGCGCCGGAGCCGGGTAAGGAGACGCCTGATCCTGCTCCGTTGCATCCGCTGTCTTACGCCGTCGCCGACCTGCGCTCGCCGCACGAGATCGGGCAGGCGGAAGGCTGGGAGAAACTCGAAGATTGGACGTTCGAGCATGTCTGTTATTGGAAGCTTCCAGGCCGAATCTTGTTTGGGAACCGGATCGGCGCGAGCTTCCGGTTCGACTTTTACGGGACGGCCGTCGGCTTCTCGATGCTCGCCGGAATCGACCTCGGCAACGTCGACTATTCCATCGACGGCGGGCCTTTTCAAACGGCGGAGCTGTTCGACGAGAAGTGCGCCGACTTCTATCGGCCGAAGATCGTGCTGCTGGCGGACAGCCTCGCTCCCGGCGCGCATTCGCTCGACATCCGGATCTCGGAGAGCAGGCATGCGCTCAGCGAGGGCCACGCGGTACGCCTGTTGAATTTCCTGGTCAACGGATAAGAGCGTGAAAACTTGAATATACGCAAAAAAAGGGCCGCGCTTTCGCTAGCGCGGCCACTTTTTCGTAAAGCCTTGGTTCTCGTCCCAGCCGATGAACGCTTCGCGGACGCGGTTCCAGAACGGGAACGGCCGATAGCGGGCGAAATGGACTTTCTCGGGCGCAACGGAGCAGATGATGGATCGGACTTCCTGGAACTGAAAGACGAGATGGTCGATGCCGACCGCCAGCGGCTCGTCCGGATCGGTGACGATGTCGCAATGGTGGTGCTTCGGCAGAATGATCGAAGAGCCCAGCGTCCGGTAGACCCGGTTGTTGATCGAGGCGATCTCGGCGATCTGCAGCGCTTCGAGGTGCGGATGGATGATCGCGCCGTTGACGCTCTTGTTGTAGCCGGTGCTTCCCGTCGGGGTGGAGACGACGATGCCGTCGCCCCGGAACATCTCGAACGGCTCGTCGTTGATGTTGAGCTGGGCGACGAGCGTCCCGTCCACGCTCTTGAGCGTAAATTCGTTCAGCGCAAGGTAGACCGTCCGTCCGGCGTCCGTCACGATCTCGACTTTGAGCAGCGGGTAGCTGACGGTCGTCGGCTTCAGCGTCGCCATCCGCTCAAGCAGCTCGGGAAGCTCGTCCTTCTTCCAATCGGCGTAGAAGCCGAGATGTCCCGTATGCACGCCGACGAACGCCACGGTTCCGACGCGGTCGCGGAAGCGATGAAACGCCTGCAGCAGCGTGCCGTCTCCTCCGATCGACAGCACGATGTCGGGGGACTCGTCGTCCCGGGTCAATTCTTTCTCCTGGGCCATCTGATGGAATTGCTCCGCCAAATCGCGGGACAACCGGTCTCCCCGGTCGAGCAGCGAATATTTCAAGGGGGTTCTCCTTCCGTTCCTCTCGGTTCGTTCCTTTAGATACGATCATAAACAATAACGGTGGGGAAAACAATGCCGGAACCCGGGAACGCCGCCGTTACGGGGAAGAAGGAGCGAGCACCGGCCAGAGCGCGAAGACGAGAGCGACGGCCAGCGCGGAATGCAGAAGCCTGGCTTTGAGGAACGGGCCGTAGCGCCATTTCGTCCCGCTCATCAGACCGGCGACCTGCGCGTGAACGGACAGGCCGCCCCAGGAGAGGACGAAGGCGGCGGCGGCCACGCGCTCGAGCAAGGGGACGGCCATGCCGGACGCTCCTCCTTGCGCGGCGGCGCGGGCGCCGAGCGTCACCTCGAACGCGCCCCGCACGAGCGAGTCCGCGAGTCCCGGCGCGACGCCCGCGAGCCGCAGCAGCGCGGCGAGCAGATCCCGCATCGCTTCAAGCAGCCCGCTCTGAAGCAGCAGTTCCAGCGCGGCGGAGAAAAAAACGACCAGTCCGCCGACGACGATCATCAGCCGAATCGAAGATTCCAGCGATTGCTGCAGCATCAGCCCGAACGGCCGCCCGTCCGCCAGGCGGGCGCGATGCATGGCGGCGACCGCTTCGCGCAGCCGGCCGCCCTTTCGCTTGGCGGCTGCGTGGCCGGCTGCCGCCTCGCCCGGCTTCGCGCCGCCCTTCCCGCGCAGCAGCAGGCCCATCAGGATGGCGCCGCCGTAGTGGGCGGCAGCCAGCACCGGGACGATGTCCGCCCGGCCGAAAAAACCGATGCAAACGGCGCCGATCAGGAAGATCGGATCGGACGACGTCGTCATGGCCACGAGCCGCTCTCCTTCGTCGCGGTCCACCAGGTTCTCCTCCATGAGGCGGGAAGTCAGCTTGGCACCGACCGGATAGCCGGAAGCGAAGCCCATCGCGACGACGAACCCGCCCGCGCCGGGCACGCGGAACAGCGGACGCATGAACGGGTCGAGCAGCTTGCCGGTCAAGTGGACGACGCCGAAGCCCAGCAGCATATCGGACAGCACGAAAAACGGGAAAAGCGCGGGAAACAATACGTCCCACCAGACGGCCAGCCCTTTCAAAGAGGCCGACAGCGCGACTTGCGGCATGGCGAGCGCCAGACCGCCGATCATCGCCACCGCCAGCCCGATTCCGATCGCCGGAAGCCAGCTTCCGGCCGAGGAGGGGCTTGACCGTCCGGGGGATTTCGCCGACAGCCGCATCGCGAACGCACCCCAATCCGTAAGAGAACTCTCGTCCCACTATATGAGACTGGCCTCCGTTTCTTTCCGCCAACATTTTTTGTAACCGGTTGCAAAAATGATGTGATCAAATTTCGGCCTTTATGGTACAATAGAATCAGAAGCGAAGCGGATATAGAAAACGTCTTCCGGACGAACCGCGAACAGAAGAGGACGGAGGGATCGGCATGGCGGCAATTGTGGCAGGCTTGCTTGTATGCGCTTTCGTTTACGTCATTCGGGAATCTTTGGCATCTCCTGAGGAAGAATGGTAAATCGTCGGACCATCACCGGTTTCATCGCCCTCCTCCGGGCGATTTTTTGTTTTTTGGGAGATTCGCACCGGTTCGTTTGTGTTATAATGAAGGCGTTTCGGTAGAAGGAAAGTCCTGGTTTACCGGCAATAGCGGAAAGGGGGCTGATTCTTTTGGCCTACTCAACGATTTATGAAGCTGCCGGCGGCGCTCCGGCCATCCGTGATCTTGTGGAGAGATTCTACCCGAAGGTGCAGGAGCATCCGCTGCTCGCTCCTCTCTTCCCGGAAGATATCACGCCGGTCATGGAAAAGCAGTACCAGTTTTTGAGCCAGTTTTTCGGCGGGCCTACGCTTTATTCCGACGAGCACGGCCATCCGATGATGCGCGGCCGGCATTTGCGCTTTCCGATTACCGAGGAGAGGGCGGAGGCCTGGCTGGACTGCATGAGGCGCGCGCTCGCCGAGACGTCCCTGCCGGAAGACCTGCAGGCGTTAATGCTGGAACGGCTGTCCGGTCCCGCGCACCATTTCGTCAACAGCTGAAGCCAATACGATGAGCCGCCCGTCCGCTTCGCTTCGGACAGGCTCCGGGGGAGACCGATGTGGATCCTTTATATGAGACCAAGATTACTTGCCCGTGCTGCCGCTCCGTTTTCCGGACCTCGCGCGTAAGATCCAGCTTCAAGAAGGCGACGAGGACGGATTCGGACTTCTGCGCCTATTTCGACCTGATCAATCCGGACTTCTACGTGGTCCGGGTCTGCCCTTACTGCGGCTTCGCCTCGACGGAGAGCTTCCGCGAACAGCTGCCCCAGCCGCATATCGAACTGTATCTGGAGAAGATGGGGAAGCTGTGGAAGCATCGGGACTACGGCGGCGAGAGAACCGCCCAGGAAGCGATGGAATGCTACAAGCTGGCCTTGTTGACGGCGCAGACCGTCAAAGAGGCCGTTCGCATCGTGGCCGGGCTGCTTCATCACATCGCCTGGCTTTACCGGTACGAGGGCAACAAGGAGATGGAGGACAAGTTCCTCGCCTTCGCGCTGGACGCTTACGTCCAGGTGTACCAGACGGAGATGGGCGCGGTGAACAACGCCCGCCTTCTATACTTGATCGGGGAGCTCAACCGGCGGCTTGGCAAGCCCCATGAAGCGGTTCGCTGGTTCAGCCGGGTGATTCACGACAAGAGCATCACGGACGCTTCGATGATCCGGGCATCGCGGGAGCAGTGGACGCTGCTGCGGGAAGAGATGACCGGCAACGGACTCGAGCTTCCGGAAGAGATGAGGCGAAGCGGCGCCTGAAGGCGCCGGCGCGGTTCGAGCCTCATAACGCTTGATCCTTGGCGATCGCTCTCTTGCTTGGCCTTCCGGGCCGGCGGAGAGCGATCTTTTTTTATCCCGCCCCAAGAGCCAAAATTTTGAACATCCGAATCCCAAAAAGTTAAATTGTTCGGCGACGCCGGGGTGAGATAAAATGATGGGAACGAAGCGAAGCGCATGGAGGGAAAGACGTCAACATGATCAAGCGGCTGTTCGTTCCCCGAAGCATACGCGCCAAGATCGTCTGGAGCACCGTTCTGATCTCGCTTCTGCCGCTCCTCATCCTGTCCTTCCTTTTCTACCGGACGAGCGCCCGCTCGCTGGAGCAGACGATGATCCGCAGCTCGGACCAGAACGCGGAGTACTTATCGGGCTACCTGAATCAATACTTTCACAACATCTCGACTTCCGCCCTGCAGGTGTACGGGTTCGAACGGATCACGAACATGATGAAGCACGGAGTCAGCTACAACGATCCGGACGTTCTCAACTTGAACGAATCCCTGAAGAACTATTATCTGCTCGTCCAGAACAAGAATCTGGACATCATCAAAATCATGATCTACGGCAAGGACAACAAGCTGGAGGATTCCTGGTCCCGCGCATCCAGCTACGACGCGATCCGCTTCGAACAGAGCGTTCCGAACTATAAGGAAATGCTCGATTTGCCTTTTCAGCATACGATGATGTTCACCTACTCGGACGACGCGCTGCACCAGGATTTTTTCGTCTATACGATCACGATTTACGACCCCTTTTACCGGGAAAAGTTCGGTACTCTCGTCTTCTACATCAAGAGTACGGCCTTGGCGAAGATCGTGGAGTCGAACAACCGGCCGCCGAACGTGATCGTGCTGCAGAACGGGCGGGGCGACGCGTTCTACCGGACGAACGGCAAGTATGAAGGCATCGTGCAGAAGTACGTGCGCTCCGACCAAGCGGTCAGCCCGGATCCAAGGAATATCACGTTCGCGAAGAACAAGGATCTGCTCGTCGGAACGTCCTATCTCGACGACGCCAACATCGCGCTGACGATCGTTTATCCGAACACGGAATTGGCTCGCAACCGCCGCAACACGCTGCTGATCACGATCGGGGCGCTCTTGTTCGTCATGGCGGTGATCTCGCTTTTCTCCCTGCTCGCCCAGCAGTATGTCACCCGCCCGATTCAACGGCTCGGCAGGGCGATGAAGGCGGTACGCAGCGGCAATTTTCACATGACGCTGAAGACGCCGAAGCATCGGGACGACCTGTCGGAGCTGACGCGCAACTTCAACTTCATGACGGACAAGATCCGCGAGCTGATCGAGACGGAGTATCAGGCGCAGCTTCGCAACAAGGAAGCGCAAATTTTGGCGCTGCAGATGCAGATCAATCCGCATTTTCTGTACAATACGCTGCAGACGATCGGCGGCAAGGCGGTGCTGGCCGGCGATTACGAGATTCACGAGATGTGCCGGGCGCTCGGCGACATGTTCCGCTACAGCTTCTACGAGGGCAATCTCGAATCGACGATCGGCCAGGAGCTGGCGCACGTCAACAATTATTTGTACCTTCAGCAGCTTCGGTTCGAGGATTTGCTGCTGACGGAATTCGACGTCGACGCCTCTTTGATGGATTGCTCCGTCATCCGCTTCGTGCTTCAGCCGATGATCGAGAATGTCGTCATCCACGGGCTGGGCAAGCGGGAGCGGCAGCTGAAGCTGAACGTCGGCGCCTTCCGGGAGCAGGACGACGTCGTCATCGAACTGAAGGACGACGGCCCCGGCATCGAGCCGGCCCGGTTGGCGGCCCTGCAATCGGGGCTGGAGCGCCGGTCCTACGAGGTGTTCTCCGGCGTCTCCATCGGATTGAAGAACGTTCACGAGCGCATTCGGCTGGCGTACGGCCCGGCTTACGGGTTGACCGTCGACAGCGAAGCCGGCGCGGGAACGAGAGTGGCGATACGAATTCCCTATAAGAAACGAGGGACCGAGTTTGTATAAAGTGATGGTCGTGGACGACGAATCCTTGGGGCGGATGTCGGTCAGCAAGATGATCAACGAGCTGGCGCTGGACCTGGAGGTCATCGCCACGGCGAGGCACGGGGAGGAGGCGCTGGCGCTTATCCGCATCAACAAGCCGCACATCGTTGTCACCGACATGAACATGCCGGTCATGAACGGCCGGGAGTTTCTGGAGAAGCTCTACGAGCAGTACGGCGAGATCAAAGTCATCGTCATCAGCGGCTACTCGCAATTTGAATTTTTGAAGGCGGCCCTGACATACGACGCATGCGAATACGTGCTTAAGCCGGTATCTCTGCCGGATTTGCGGAACGCGATGCTCAAAGCCGTCGGGGCGGTCCGCGAATACTCCAGCCGCCAGCAGGAGCGAAGGTTCTCGCAGGACATGCTCAAGCTTCGGAGAGAAGTGTTCCTCCAGAATGTGACGAGCGGCCGCATCTCGAACCGGTCGGATATCCGCCGGCAGGCGAAGGAGCTCCAACTGCCGGAGCCTGAATCGCCCTGCCGGCTGGCGGTGTGCATGATCCGTCAGTTCCGCGACATTACGGAGCGGAAGTTCCACGGCAACGCCGACCTGTTCCTATTCAGCGTCGAGAACATTCTCGGCGAAGTGCTTCGCGAAGCCGTTCCGGCGAACAACGCTCCGGTCCCTTACAAATCGGACGACCGGCTGCGGCTTTGTCTGCTTCTGCCGGAAACGCCGTTCGACCGCGATCGCATTCACGGATTGCTCTCCAATTTCCATGCCGCCATGAAGACGATGCTGGACGCGGATGTCATCGCCGGCATCAGCCCGATCTGCATGCAGCCGGACAAGCTGCTGGAGGCGTTCCGGTCCGCGGACGGCGCGCTTCTGGTCAATCCGCTCGGCGCCGACGGACTGTCGATTCGCTGGGCCGAGCTCTCGGCAGCCGAATCGGGCGAGACGGGCCTGCTGTCTTCCTTCGACCTGAAAGCGTTCGGCCAGGCGCTCGCAACCGGCAACGGAGACGCCTTCCGCCGGCTGGCGGAGGAGCTCGCCCGCAAGGCGGAAAGCCGCGCGGACCTCACGATCCGCGAGGCTCATCGGGCGCTGCGGAGCGTGTTGGAGACGGCGGCCTCCGAGCGGCCGGGCATCGCTTCCTCTTATCCGGCACTGTTCGGCGCCGGAGCGCTCGATGCCCTGCTGGACATCGGGCAGCTGCGGGCGTTCCTGGCGCTTGCGGCGGAAGCGATCGGCGGCGGCCCCTCCCGAGGCCCGACCGATGCGTCCCGCTCCGTCGAGGAGATCGTTCGCTACCTCGACGCCCACTACTTCGAGGACGTCAGCCTGATCGACGTCGCCACCCGGTTCCACCTGGACCCGAGCCACTTAAGCAAGCTGTTCAAGTCGGTGACGGACGAGAACTTCATCGAATACGTTACGCGCAGGCGAATGGAGAAGGCGTGCGAGCTGCTGCGCGCATCCGACCGCAAAATCAACGAGATCGCCGAGCTGGTCGGGTACGAGAACCAGCGCTACTTCAGCCAAGTGTTCAAGAAGTTCACGGGACAAACGCCGTCGGAATATCGCGAGGCAAAATCTTGAACATCGAATCCCCAAATTATTGGATTCCGCCGTTCCTTGCCGGGGGAGTAAGATGAACAGCAGAACGAAGCGGCATTCGCTTCCGGACTACATTATCAAGTGAAGGGGTAACCAGATGAAAAGAAGTGCCGGCATCATCCTCAGCTCGTTCCTGCTCACCGTTGCTCTCTCGGCTTGCGGCGGAAGCAACGACGGGAATAGCGCCAATAACGCCAGCGGCGGCTCCGCCAGCCCGTCCGGCGCATCCGAGCCGGCGGGAACGGCTTCCGCGTCCGAATCCGCCTCTCCCTCCGCATCGGCCTCCGCTCCCGCGGACGACAAGCCGGTGACGATTACGTTCATGCATTTCAAAAGCGACGTAACGGACGGCGTCAACAAGATCGTCGAGCAGTTCGAAAGCGAGAATCCGAACATCAAGGTGGACGTGCAGCCGGTCAAATACGACGACTATTACACGCTGCTGAAGACGAAGATGGCCGGAGGGGACGTCGTCGACGTGTTCACGCTGAATGCCGGCGCCCAGGCGAAGCTGTTCAAGGACGGCGGCTATCTCGAAGATTTGACGGACCAGCCGTTCATGACAAGCTTCGATCCGGGCGTCCTGCAGGCCCAGGCGACGGACGGCCGCAACTACATCATGCCGGTGAACGCCGGACCGATCGCCGTGTATTACAACAAGAAGATCTTCGGAGATCTCGGCATCGAGGTGCCGAGAACGTACGATGCGCTGATGGCGGCCGCCCAGAAGATCAAGGACGCCGGCAAGACGCCGTTCGCGCTCGGCTGGAAGGACATCTGGACGCTCGGCATGTGGTCCACGCGCGATCTGCCCAGCAACACCGTGCTGGTCGCGAAGCAGACGGACTTTTTCGACAAGCTGGAGAAGGGCCAGGCGAAGTTCGCGGACAATCCGGCGATGAAGACGACGCTGGATCATGCGATGCAGCTGTTCAAGTATGGCAACAAGGATCAACTGGGCGTCGATTACAACGGCAGCGTGGATTTGTTCGCCCGGGGAGACGCCGCGATGCTGTACTCGGGCACCTGGCCGCTGGCGGACATCCAGAAGAAAAATCCCGACTTGTACAACGTCGGCATGGGCGTATTCCCTTACCCGTTCAGCAACGACGAAAGCCTGAACAAGCTGGAATTCAACCCGGACGCCTCGCTCGCGGTCAACAGCAAGTCGCAGCATAAGGACGCGGCGATGAAGTTCCTGGCGTTCATGGCGAGCAAGGAAGGCGGCGACCTGTGGGTAAAGAACGTCAACTCCCTGAGCTACGTCAAGGGGACGTCCACGGATATCGCGCCTGCGATGGCCGATCTGAAGCCGTATCTGGACAACGGACAGACGTACGATTCGCAGTCTTACATGAGCCATACGACGATCGACTGGGGTACCCCGCTCAGCCAGGAGCTGGAGAAGATGTTCTTCGGCAAGGAGACGGAAGACCAGGTTATCCGGAACATGGACGATTGGGTCGCCAAGAATCACAACTAAAACGGGACAGTACGATTCGGACGGCATGGGCCTAAGCCTGTGCCGTCCGCTGTCGGGAAGGAATGGAAGCATCATGGCGCAATGGAAACGTAACCTTCGTGGGGAGATGTGGTATTTGCTGTTCCTCCTGCCGGGCATCCTCCTGTTCGTGCTGGCGGTACTCGTCCCGCTCGTCACGGGAGCCCGGTATTCGTTCACGGACTGGGACGGCGTCTCTCCGAAGCTGCACTACACCGGCTGGGAAAATTACGCGAACGCGTTCCGCGATTCCGATCTGTGGGACACGCTCGGCAATACGTTCAAATTCGCGATCATCGTCACGATTCTCGTCAATATCCTGTCGCTTTTGCTGGCGCTGCTACTGGACACGTACTTGAAGTTCCGGAACGGCTTCCGGACGATTTTTTTTCTGCCGAACGTCATCTCCATCGTTCTCTCCGGCTTCGTCTGGAGCTACAACTACAGCCAGGGCTTCCCGAATCTGCTCCGCTATTTCGGTCTCGATATCACAAGCCCGCTCGGCAATCCCGACTACGCGATGCTCGGCCTGATCCTCGTCGCCGTCTGGCAGGGCGTCGGCTCGCCGATGATCATCTATATCGCCGGCCTGCAAGGCGTCCCCGGCGAGCTGATCGAGAGCGCCCGGATCGACGGAGCCGGCGTTTTCCGGATTTTCCAGAGCGTCAAGCTGCCGCTGCTCGCGCCTTCGATCACGATCAATCTGCTGCTCGTGCTGACCGGCTCGCTCAAAGTATTCGATCTCGTCTACGTGACGACGAACGGCGGCCCCGGCTTCGCGACCGAAGTCATCTCGACGTTCATCTACAAGACGTCGTTCGCCAACTATAAGGCCGGTTACGGCATGGCGCTGTCGATGATCTTCTTCCTCATCCTGGTCATCGTCACGATCGTGCAGCTGGCCATTTTCCGCAGACGGGAGGTGGAGATGTAAGATGAGGCTGACCCGCATCCTCACGTTCGCGCTCGTCGCGCTGCTGGCGCTCGTGTTCCTGTTCCCGCTGTACGTCGCCCTGCTCATGTCGCTGAAGACGGCGCAGCAGACGTTCCAATCGTTCTACGCTCTGCCTCCGAGCCTAAACTTGTCCAATTTCGTGAACGCCTGGAAAACGTCGCAATACCCGACGGCCATCCTGAACAGCCTGCTCGTCACGGCCATCTCCGTCGCGCTTATCATCGTCGCCTCCGCGCTCGCCGGCTACGCGATCGCCCGGCGGAACAAGCCTTTTTACAACTTTATCTTCGTGCTGTTCCTGTCGGGCATGATGGTGCCGTTTCAGGTGACGATGCTGCCGCTGTACAAGTTGGGAAAGTCGCTTCATCTGATCAACACCCACTGGGGGCTTTCGCTCATTTACGGCGGAATGGGCGTGCAGATGGGCGTCCTGTTCTACACGGGTTTCGTCAAGGGCATCTCCCGAGAGATCGAGGAGGCAGCCCGCATAGACGGCTGCTCGACGCCCGGCATCTTCGCCCGGATCGTGCTGCCCCTGCTGAAGCCGGTAACGGCGACGGTGCTCGTGCTGAACGCGCTGTACATCTGGAACGACTTCCTGCTGCCCTTGCTTTACTTGCAGGATAAGCACTACCGTACGATTCCGCTGCAGCAATACTTCTTCTTCGGCCAGTACAGCAGCGATTTGAACCTCGCGTTTGCTTATGCGGTCATGGGTATGCTCCCGATCATTGCGTTTTTCCTGTTCATGCAGAGGTTCATCATCAAAGGGATCGCCGCCGGCGCCGTCAAGGGCTAGAAGCGAAACTAGCGGAACGAAGGAGTGGCCTCATTGTCGATCGTATACTTGGAAAAGCACCGCCTGTTCGAGATTCGCACCGCCCGTACGTCGTATCTGTTCGGCGTGAACGAGAAAGGGACGGTCCAGCACCTGTATTGGGGAGCCCCGGTCGAAGCCGCGGATTGCGCCGGGCTGCTGCGCGGGCGGCATCACAGCTCCTTCGATGCGGACGTAGACCGCGAGACGGAAGAGTACGGGGGCTGGGGCGGCTGCGGCTATGCCGAGCCCGGCCTGAAAGCAACGTTCGCGGACGGCGTTCGGGATGTAAGGCTGAATTACGAAGGGTACGAGATTTGGGGAGACAACGAGCTGGTTTTGCGGCTGAAAGATGAGCATTACGAGCTGAGGGTCGACGTTCGCTACAAGGCGGTGCCCGAGCACGACCTGATCGAACGGTACGTACAGGTGAGCAACGGCGAAGCGCAGCCGGTCCGGATCGAGCAGGTCATGGCCGCGATCTGGTCGGTGCAGCGGCTGCCGGCGTACCGGATGACGCATGTGGCCGGCCGCTGGGCCGGCGAGTACCAGCTGCGGCGAACCTTCCTGTCCGAAGGCAAGAAAACGATCGAGTCCCGCCGGGGCTTTACCGGGCCGCACGCCAATCCGTGGCTGGCGATCGACGACGGGAGCGCCGGCGAGGAGACGGGCAGCGTCTGGTTCGGCGCGCTCGGCTGGAGCGGGAACTGGAAGATCGTCGCCGAGAAGACGACGTTCGGTCACGTCCGCATCGCCGGCGGGGTGAACGACTTCGACGGCGCATTCTCGTTGGCGCCGGGCGCCAGTTATACGTCGCCCGTCTTCGTGGGCGGCTTCACGGCCGGCGGCTTCGGCGGGATGAGCCGCAGCCTTCACCGGTACGAGCGGGAGTGCGTGCTGCCGACGCGCAAGCTGCGCAAGGTGCTGTACAACTCCTGGGAAGCGACCGAGTTCGCGGTGACCGCCGAAGGGCAGAAGGCGCTGGCCCGACAGGCGGCCCGGCTCGGCGTCGAGCGGTTCGTCGTCGACGACGGCTGGTTCGGACAGCGGCACAGCGACCGGGCGGGGCTCGGCGATTGGTACGTCAATCCCGAGAAGTTCCCGAACGGCTTGCAGGAGCTGATCGACGAGGTGAAGAGCCTCGGCATGGAGTTCGGGCTGTGGGTCGAGCCGGAATCGGTCAATCCGGACAGCGAGCTGTACCGGAAGCACCCGGAGTGGACGTACCAGTTCCCGACCCGGACCGGCACCCAGCTTCGCAACCAGCTTCTGCTCAACCTGGGCTTGCCCGAAGTGAAATCGTTCGTCCTCGGCTTCATGACGGACCTGCTGTCGACGTATGATATTCGGTTTATCAAGTGGGACATGAACCGGACGGTTACGGAGCCCGGCGTCGTCCCGCTGCGGGAGCATTTCGAGGAATCGGGACGACCGGAGTATGACGGGCACCCGGAAGGGGCGGTCAGTCTGGGGGGAGCGGAGCCATGGACTGGATCGGCCGGTATGGAGGGCATCGAGCATTCGGGAGGATCGGTCTGGCTGAGGCACGCCGAGCATCTGTACGAGATATGGGCGGAGCTGCGGGCCCGGTTCCCCGACGTGGAATTCGAGACGTGCGCGGGCGGCGGCTCCCGGATCGACCTCGGCATTCTGCGATATGCCGATCAGGCGTGGATCAGCGACAACACGGACGCGCGCGACCGGCTGGCGATCCAGGAGGGCTTCTCCTACGCCTACGCGCCCGCGGTCATGATGTGCTGGGTGACGGAATCGCCGCACGGCTTCAACGGGCGCTCCCTTCCGCTGTCGTATCGCTTCCACAGCTCGATGATGGGCGGCCTCGGCATCGGCGCCGACATCGGCAAGTGGCCGGATGACGAGATCGCGGAAGCGGCCGCTTACGTCGAGCTGTATAAGCGGATCCGGCCGATCGTGCTGGAGGGCGATCTGTACCGGCTGGAGCCGCTGGGGCCCGGGAATGGGCAGGAGCGTTCCAATCTGGCGGTATATGAATACGTCGGCCCGGACGGGGAGGAGGCGGTGGCGTTCGTTTTCTTGCAATCGCAGCATTTCGGCAGCGAATTGCTCCATCTGCCGCTGCGCGGACTCGATCCGCAGGCGGCGTACGAGGTGCGCGTGAACGAAGGCGAGCCGGCGGTCCGCAGCGGCTCCACGCTCTTGCACTTGGGCGTCCCGATCGGGCTGCGCGGCGACTACAAGAGCTTGCTGATCCGGCTGAAAAAGCTGCCGTAACGGATACGGCGCGGCAAGCCGCTTGCGAGAGGACCGGGCCGTATTTGGCGCGGCTGATCGCGGGTGGCTTTTCGTATTATTAGGTC
>NZ_JACJVO010000062.1 GCF_014212055.1 Cohnella zeiphila
GGGAAAGCCCTTAAGAAAACCGAGCTTAACAAAGTTGGATCGACGCGAGCCGAGCCCCGCGACAGTCGAACGCCGCCGAGTCGGCAACAGAAAGAAGCATCTCCAATAACGGAGGTGCCTTTTTTGTTGTTTAGGAAAATTATGCGATTAAATTTCCTGTGGATAACCGGGGGCTCCCCCAAAAGTAATCGGATTTAACTTCAGGTCATCTCTTCACTTTTGAGGGATTTGTTCATTTAGCAGGCAGCCGAGACTCGTTGCGATGCTTTCGAGCGTTGACCCGCTGAAGAATGTAACCGACCTCGCTAGCCCGGCCGGACTCTAGGTTTGGCAGCTTCTCATAGAAAATCCCCGCGCAGTTTTGCCGCCCGCTTATGAACAACTCCTATTCTTGAACGGACAGCATTCCCATAACGTCTTAAACCTATTAACATTATGATGTAATAATCTTTACAGGGCGAAAAGGGGATGGGCGGTTGAAGACGTGGCTTGGGCGGTCGCTCCAAAGAAAGCTGGCGTTTATGCTGATTGTCTCCATGATGGGGCCGGTCGTGCTGCTCGGGTATTTTTCCTACCATACCGCTTCCACGGTCTCGGAAGAGAAAGCCAAAATAACCGGGATGAACATTCTGCATCAGCTCGATACCCAGTTCCAGCTCATGATCAAAGATGCGGAAAATATGTCCGTTTTCCTGATCGGCGACAACGACGTGCAACGATATTTGAGCGCGCCGCAACGCAACGTCGTGCTGCGGACCTCGATTATCGTGTTTCTGACCAACCTCGTTTTTTCCAAGGATTACATCGCCAACATCCGTATCCTTCCGAACGACGACAAGGAAGCGATTTCGTACGTTCAGCCTCCGGGGAACGCCCGACTCCCAAGCGCAGCGGATGATTCCGCCGACGCGGCCGCGGACCGGGAGAACAAAAGATGGATATTGGAACGGCAAACGACCGGCAGCGATTCCCGGGCGCACGCGGTTACGCTGATCCGTCCGATTCGCAGCACCAACCATTACACGACGATCGGGACGCTGGAGATCAGCTTGAATCAGGAGGTGCTGACGGCGAATCTGCGGCAGTCCGGAATGGAAGGAGACGGCTACGTACTGCTGCTGGACGAGCAAGGACGGATCATCGCCGGGGGGGACGGCTCGGACTTGGGGGAGCCGATCGGGCGGCGGTTTCCGGGCCTGGACTTGGCAGGCGCGTCCGGCGGATTCCGGAATTACGGCACCGGCAGCGGCAAGATGACGTTGATGACGTATCGAATGCCGGGCGTCGGCTGGACGCTGCTGGGAGTGATCCCGTTCAAGCAGTACAGCAGCGAAAATCAGCATTTGCTGAGGCTGACCGCCGTTGCGGTTATTTTTGAAGCCGTCATCTTGGCCGGCATGATTCTGTTCCTTATCGCCAGAATTACGCGGCCGCTGCACCGGCTGGCGCTTTTTTTGAAAAACGGGAATCCGGAGGAGGAGCTGCCGGCGCTTCCGGTGCAAACGGTCGACGAGGTGGGGCAGCTGATGATGAGCTATAACCGGCTGAGCGGAAGGATCCGTCGGCTCACCGAACGGGTCAAGCAGGACGAGGCGCGCAAAAAAGAAGCGGATTTGCAGGCGCTGCAGGCGCAGATTCATCCGCATTTTCTGTATAACACCCTCTCTTCGGTCCATTGGACGGCTCTGGCGAACCATCAGGAGGGCATCGCGCGGATGGTGGGGGCGCTCAGCGAGTTTCTGCGGTTCAGCCTGAACGACGGCGAGGAATTCTGCACCGTCCGCCAGGAGGCGGCGCACGCGCGAAGCTATGTGCAGATTCAAGCCGAGCGGTATCCGGGCGAGCTGGAGGTTCGATTCGAGATCGATCCCGATTGCGAGTCCGGGGTGATGCTGAAGCTGCTGCTCCAGCCGCTGATCGAGAACGCGATCCGGCACGGCGTGCTGCCGAAAGGAGGAAGAGGAGCGATCGAGGTCGTCTTGACCCGTGACGGGGACCAATTGCAGGCGATCGTGCAGGACAACGGTGCGGGAATGAGCGAGACGGCGCTGGAGCGGCTGAAGGGCTTGCTGGAGCGCGAAGCGCCGGAGCGAAGCGAACAACCGGCTGCGGCAGCCGGCAGAAGGGGCGGCGGGTACGGCTTGCGCAACGTCAACAGCCGCCTGAAGCTGCACTATCCCGGAAATCCGGGATTGCGGACCGAAAGCCGCGAAGGGCTCGGGACCCGAATATCGTTTGCGATTCCTTTGAAGGAGGGGACGGAAGATGAGGCTGCTGATCGTTGACGACGACGCCCGCATTCGCGATGGTCTGGCGAAGGCGATCGAATGGAAAAAACACGGGCTGACGCTTCTTCCCCCGGCCGCTTCGGCCGAGGAAGCGCTCGCCCGGTTCGCGGAGGAGCGTCCGGACATCGTGCTGACCGATATCGAGATGACCGGCATGACCGGGCTCGAGATGGCTTCCCGAATCAAGCGCGGCTATCCGCGGACGGAGATCGTCGTGCTGTCCGGGTACGATCAGTTCGCCTATATGCAGCGCGCGATTCGCGAAGGCGTGAGCGATTATATTCTAAAAACGAGCGGACCGGATGAGATCGTCCGCGTCGCGCTGAACGCCAGGCGTCGGCTGCTTGGCAAGGAAGGGCCGGGAGCGAGCTCTGCGGGGCCGGAGCAGCTCCTGCGCAGCGGCGCGCTGGAAGACCTGCTGTTCCATGGCCTCTCGCCGGAACGTATCGCGAAGGAAGAGCTGGAGAAGCTGTTTCCGGAAGAGGATTCGCTTCCCGGAAGCGGCGGCAGGCGGCTTCAGGTCGTGATCGTCTCCTTGAGGCAGCCCGGCGTGCGGATGTCGGCCGGCTTCTCGCATTTTACGATCCGCAGCCGGTTGAGGGAACGCTTCGCGGCCGTGACGCTCCGTTACGGCAAGCGCACGCTGGCCGTGCTCAACGGGCGCGGCGAAGAAGCGGCGCGCGCGCTGCGGGAGACGCTCGCGGAGCTGGAAGCGCAGTTGGGCTGCCGCCTGTTCGTAGCGGCCGGCTGCGCGGTGGATCGGCCGGAGGCGCTGGCCGATTCGTTGCGGGAGGCGGAGGCGGCTTCGCGCTACGAGTGGCTGATGGCGGAGTCCGGGTTTGCGGCGTATGAAGAGGTGCGCGAACGGAGGGGCATCGATCCGGCATGCTCCAAGGAGGAGGAACTGGCGCTCGTTCAAGTGCTGAAAAGCGGGAACGCCGCGGAGCTGCGGGAAATGGCGAACCGGTTGTGCGAACGGATCCGGAGCGATCCGGAGGCGACGCCGGAATCGCTGCACGCCTACGTGCAGGCGCTTTTAACCGCAGGGTATCGTTGGCTGGAGAATACGGCAAGCCGGACCGGGAGGCAGGCCCCTCGCGGCAGAATGAGGCTTCCCGCGCCGGAGGAGCTGCTTGCGGGTCCCGAACGGACGCTGACGGAGCGGCTCGAAGCGATCATGAACGAATACCTGGAGCTCGGATCGGAAGAGCATCCGTACATTGCCGAGGCGGTCGCCTATGTGAAGGAGAACCTCGGCCGGAACGTGACCCTTCAGCAGGTCGCTTCGCATATTCACACCAACCCTAATTACTTGAGCGACTTGTTCCGGCGGGAGACCGGCTCCACGTACCTTGAATTCGTCACGAAGGAACGGATGGAGAAGGCGAAGGCCATGCTCGCCGGCACGGGCGCCAAAATCAAGGAGATCGCCCGCAGCGTCGGCTACGAGGATATCAAATACTTCACCGGGCTGTTCAAGCGGCACACCGGACTGACTCCATCCGAATACCGCAGCCATTATTGAATCTTCTCCTTTTCTGAATATTCTCTCCCCCGGCACTGAACTCTCTCTCCTTATCGGCGCCGCACAGTTTTTTATAATAAAAGAGGAAAGCCAACATGGGGAGGTTAGGAAACATGACAAGGATGTACAAAGGCATGATCGCGTTGCCCGTTCTGGCGGCCGTTCTGGCCGGCTGCGGCGATTCGGGCTCGACTTCGAATTCGAGCCAGGGGGCGGCATCCGGCTCCGCCAGTCAAGGAAACGGGGAGAAAATCAAGCTGTCCGTCTGGCACAACTATTCGGGCGACGACTTGCGCGCCAAGACGGTGCGCGGTCTGATCGAACAATTCCGGAAGGAGCACCCCGAAGTCGAGCTGGACTCGCAGCCGATTCCGACGGACGCTTACCGGCAGCGGATCCAGACGGTTGCGGCGGCCCGCGAGCTGCCGGACGTGTTCATGTCTTATTCGGGAAGCTTCACCGACGAATTCCAGAAGGCGGGCCTGATTCAGCCGATCTCGGAGCTGCTCGAAGGCAACAAGGAGTGGGCGGACGGCTTCCTGCCTGGCGCTATGGACATCTTCACGTACGACGGCGAAGTCTATTCGGTGCCGGTGGCGATGTCGGCGACTTCCTTCCTTTTCTACAACAAGGAGCTGTTCGAAAAGAACGGTCTGAGCGTTCCGAAGACGTGGGACGAGCTGCTTGCGGACGTTAAGGCGTTCAAGGAGAAGGGCATTACGCCGATCGCGCTGGGGAACCAGGCGCCGTGGGTGGCCCAATCGACGATGTTCGGCGTCATGGCGGACCGGCTGACCGGCACCGACTGGTTCATGAACGCGATTCACGGCCAAGGAGCCTCCTTCACCGACCCGATCTTCGTTAAGGCGCTGGGCTACTTCAAGCAGCTGTCGGACGCCGGGGCGTTCCAGGAAGGCGCGAACAGCCTGGACAATACGCAGGCGGAGCAGACCTTCATTCAAGGCAACGCCGCCATGATCATGAACGGCTCCTGGTCGATCAGCGACTGGGCGGCTTCGGCGACGCAAGATCAGATGGACAAGGTCGGCGTCGCCGTATTCCCGACGCTGCCGGACGGCAAGGGCAAGGCGAACACGATTACGGGCGGTCCCGGCGGAGGCTTCGTGCTGAACGCGGAGGCGGAAGGGCGCAAGCGCGAGCTGGCGATGGAGCTGATCTACAAGCTGAGCAGCGCGGACGCGCAGAAGGCGGTGGCGGAGAGCAATTCGATGGTGATGTACAATGTCGACATCGATTCCTCCAAAGTCACGCCGCTGTTCAACGAAGCGTTCAACCTCGTCAAGACGCTGTCGTTCAGCCCGGTTTACGATCTGTACATGTCGGCCGCCGGCGGCGAAGCCGTCAACAACGGCCTGCAGGACCTGATGCTCGGAGGCAAACCGGAAACCGTCGCGGCCCAGATTCAGGCGGCGCAGGCGGGGACGGGCAACTAAGCGTCGGCTGCAAGGAACATCCGCTCCCCGCCGGAGCGGATGTTCCTTAAGATTTACGCCGTCCGTATTCGAACGAAAGGAGCCGTCTATGACAAATGCCGGCCGTTTGAAACTGTTTATGATCTCGTGCTTGGCCCCGGGACTTCTGGTGTACGGGTTGTTTGCTATCGTTCCGATCGTCTGGTCGGCCTATTACGGCTTTTTCGACTGGAGCGGCATCGGGGAACCCAAGTACGCGGGCTGGGACAACTACGCGTCCGTCGTTCGCGAACCGCTGTTCTGGCGCGCTTTGAAAAACAACATCATCGTCGTCGGCGCCTCCATTCTCGGACAGCTTCCGATCGCGCTGGCGCTGGCGCTGCTGCTGAATCGCAACACGTGGTTCAGCCGGACGGTGCGGTCGGCGGTATTCATGCCGATGGTCATGTCGACCGTCGTCGTCGCGCTGATCTGGAAATACATTTATCATCCGCAGATCGGCGTGCTCAATTACGCGCTGAAGCTGGTCGGCCTGGAATCGTGGACGATGCCGTGGCTATCCGATCCGAGCGTCAACATGTACGCCCTCTCGGTTCCGATCATCTGGGCCAATGTCGGGCCGTACCTGATCATTTTCGTCTCCGCGATTCAGAACTTGCCGTCGGAAGTCGACGAGGCGGCGAAGCTGGACGGAGCCGTCGGAGGCCGCAAGCTCTTCTCCGTGACGCTGCCGATGATGTGGGACACGATCAAAGTGACCGTCATCATGTGCATCGCCGGCAGCTTGAAGGCGTTCGACCTTGTGTTCGTCATGACGCACGGCGGCCCGGCCCATACGACCGAGCTGTTGGCTACCTATATGTACAACAGCACGTTCGCCGTTTACCGCTACGGATACGGTTCGGCCATCTCCACCCTGATCGTGCTCGTCAGCGCCGCGCTGATCCTGTTCAGCCAACTGCTCATGAATCGCAGAAGCTCGTCTTAGGAGGCGAAAGGAATGAAGCGAATGTCCGTCGGGGCGCACATCCGCAGCCTGCTGCTGGCCGTATACGCCCTGTTGACCTTATATCCGCTGTATTGGCTGTTCGTCAGCGCGTTCAAGTCGAACCAGGAATTTTTTCGGCATCCTTATGCGCTGCCGCGCGAGCCGGTGCTGGCGAATCTGACCCGCGCCTGGGAACTCGGGGGCATGGGCCGGGCGATGGCGAATTCGGCCATCGTCGCGGCGCTCGCGCTCGCATTGACGCTGCTGTTGGCGTCGCTGCCGGCGTTCGTGCTGTCCCGGTACCGCTTTCGTCTAAGGGGGCCGATCATGGCCTTTTTGCTGCTGGGCATGCTGATTCCGATCCACAGCACGCTGGTGCCTCTGTTCATCATGCTCAACCGCATCGGCATGCTCGATTCGTATGCGGCGCTTATTTTTCCGTATACCGCCTTCGAGCTGTCTCTCGCGATATTTCTGATCGCCGCCTACATGTCTTCGATTCCGAAGGAGATCGAGGAAGCCGCGTTGATCGACGGCATGGGGTACTGGGGCGTACTGCTGCGGCTGATGCTTCCGTTGTCGGCGCCGGCGCTGGCGACCGTCGCGATTCTGGCTTTCCTCCGCTACTGGAACGAATTCTCGTTCGCGCTCGTGTTTATCAACTCGAAGTCGCTCAAGACGCTGCCGCTCAGCCTGACCTTGTTCTCCGACGGCTTCGGTACCGATTACGGCCTGACGATGGCGGCGATGGCCATTGCGGTCCTCCCGACGATCGTCATCTATTTGTTTTTTCAGGAGCAGATCATGAAGGGCATGGTGGCCGGCGCGGTCAAAGGATAAAGCGGGTCGGGCCGCGCGCTTAAACATTATAACGTTATGTTTACTTTAGCGTGTCATTCTGTTATGCTTAGTCCGACGGTTCTCAAAGAAAAAAAGGAAACGGGCCGACCGCAAAAAGGGATGAGGTAATGAGCAAGCGATTCGTACTGCGCAATGTGAAACGGACCGACGAGCGGGCGATCGATATCGCCATCGAAGAAGGAATCGTCGCGGAAGTGGCCGAAGCCGGCACGATCGCCACGGTCCATGGAGACGAAGGGTTCGACGGAAAGGGAATGTACGTGTCCGGCGGCTGGATCGACCTGCACGCCCACGCTTTTCCCGAGCTTACGCCGTACGGCGACGAGCTTGACGAGATCGGAGTTCGCCAGGGCGTGACGACCGTCGTCGATGCCGGCAGCTGCGGCGCGGACCGGATTGCCGAATTGAGGGCGAGCGGCCGAACGGCGGCGACAAGGCTGCTCGCGTTTCTCAACGTTTCGCGGATCGGACTGCAGCGGGTCGACGAGCTGTCGCGGCTCGAATGGATCGATCCGGAACGGGCGGCTGCGGCTGCGGCGGCGAATCCGGATTTTATCGTCGGCCTCAAGGCGAGAATGAGCCGCAGCGTCGTGAAGGACAGCGGACTCGAGCCGCTGCGGCTGGCGCGGAGGCTGGCGGACCGCTTGTCGCTCCCGCTTATGGTGCATATCGGATCGGCGCCGCCGGATGTCCGGGACATTCTCGGCCTGCTGGAGTCGGGGGACATCGTCACTCACTGCCTTCACGGCAAGCCGAACAATCTGTTCGGCGAGAACGGCGAGCCGCTGCCGGAGCTGCTGGCCGCGCTCGAACGGGGAGTTCGGCTGGACGTCGGGCACGGAACCGCCAGCTTCTCTTTCAAGACCGCGGAGCTCGCCAAGAAGGCGGGCATCCGGCCGGACACGATCAGCACCGATATCTACCGAGGCAACCGGACGGGCGGTCCGGTGTACGGCATGTCCCGTGTGCTGTCCAAGTTTTTGCTGCTCGGCTGGGAGCTTGCTGAGATCGTGGACGCGGTGACGGTCCGGCCGGCCGAATGGCTGGGCCGACCGGAGCTGGGCCGCATCCGGGTCGGGGAAGCGGCCCATTTGACGCTTTTCGCCGTGACGCCGGGACGGTACGAGTTGACGGATTCCGAGGGCGAGACGCGGGTGGCGGATCGGATCATCGAAGCGAAAGGGGTTTTTGCGAATGGGCAGTTCGCTGCTTGCTAAATACGGGTTGAAGAGAGTCGTCAACGCCAGCGGCCGGATGAGCATTCTGGGAGTATCCGCCCCGACCGACACGGTGATGGCGGCGATGAAGGAAGGAGGTCAGCGTTACGTAGAGATCGCGGATCTGGTCGACAAGGCCGGCGACCATATCGCCGGCGCGCTCGGCGCGGAGGCGGCCGTCGTGGTCAATTCCGCCTCCAGCGGCATCGCGCTGTCGGTCGCCGGCATCGTCACTCGCGGGGATCGAAGGCGGAGCGAGCGGCTTCATCGCGATCCGATCGAGCGCAATGAGATCGTCATGCTCAAAGGGCACAACGTGCAATACGGGGCGCCGGTCGAGACGATGATCTATCTGGGCGGCGGCGAACTCGTCGAAGCCGGCTACGCCAACGAAGGACGCAAGGAGCATATCGAGGAAGCGATCGGCGAGCGGACGGCGGCCATTCTGTACGTGAAGTCGCATCATTGCGTGCAGAAGAATATGATTTCCGTCGAAGATGCTTGGGAAGTCGCTCAGCGGCGCTGCGTACCCCTGATCGTCGATGCGGCGGCCGAGGAGGATTTGCAGAAGTACGTGCGGGTGTCGGATCTGGCGATTTACAGCGGGTCGAAAGCGATCGAAGGCCCGACGTCGGGCATCGTCGCCGGCAAGCGCCCGTATATCGAGTGGGTCAAGACACAGCTCCACGGCATCGGACGGAGCATGAAGGTCGGCAAGGAAGCGACGTTCGGCCTGCTGCAGGCGCTGGACGAGTATGCGGACAAGCCAAGCACCCACGAACGGGAAAAGCAGGCGCTGCAGGAGCTGCTGCCGCTCGCCGAGCTGCCCGGCATCGAGGTGTCGATCGTCCGGGACGAAGCCGGGCGGGAGATCAGCCGCGGCCGCATCCGGTTCGACGCCGCGCGGGCGGGGGTATCGGCCCGGGAGGCGGCGGATCGGCTGCGCGAGGGCGACATTGCGATTTATACGCGCGACTACGGAGTCATGATGGGCTACTTCGACATCGATCCCCGCTCGCTGCAGGGGGACGACATGCAGGTGATCGCCGCGGCCATTCGCGCGATCGCGACGGGAGGAAACGGACATGTCGAACATGGATAAAAGGCTGTACCGCGGCCGTGCGGCTCTCAACGTGCTTGCCGGAAGCGTCGATAACGCCCGCGCCGTCTTCGAGGCGGCGCAGGGGCACGTGCTGGTCGGCGTGCTGTCCAAAAACTATCCGGACGCCGAAACCGCCGCCGAGGCGATGAGGAAGTATGGCGAAGCGATCGACGGCGCCGTATCCATCGGCCTGGGCTCGGGGGATAATCGGCAGGCGGCCGTCGTCGCGGAGATCGTCAAGACCAACCCCGGCGCGCACATCAACCAGGTATTTCCGGCGGTAGGAGCAACCCGGGCGAACCTGCAAGGGAGAGACGGCTGGATCAACAGCCTCGTCTCTCCGATCGGCACCCCGGGACTCGTCAATCTGTCGACGGGACCGGCCAGCGCGGCGTGTCCGGAGAAGGCGATCGTGCCGGTCAGGGCGGCGATCAGCCTCGTTCGCGACATGGGCGGCAACGCGCTGAAATTTTTCCCCATGCAGGGGTTGAAGCTGGAGGACGAGTATCGCGCCGTCGCCATGGCGTGCGCCGAAGAGGGCTTCGCGCTGGAACCGACCGGCGGCATCGATCCGGACAACTTCGAGGCGATCGTGAGGATCGCGCTGGAAGCCGGCGTTCCGCAGGTGATCCCGCATGTCTATTCCTCGATCGTCGATCCGGCGACCGGCGACACGATCACGGCGGAAGTGCGGAGGCTGCACGGGATGCTCGCGGCCCTGGTGGACCGCTATGCCTAAGCGAATCGCGGCTTTCGGGGAAGTCATGATGCGCCTTCAGGTACCGGGCTTCGAGACGCTGGCCCAATCGGACACGCTTCGCTATACGTTTTCGGGAACGGGGGTCAACCTTGCGGCGGCTTTGTCCCGGTTCGGCCATGACGGTTATCTGGTTACGACGCTGCCGGAACATTCGCTCGGAGAGGCGGCGATCGCATATTTGCGCAAGCTGGGCATCCGGACGGACCGTATTCGCCGCGGCGGCAAGCATATCGGCATGTATTTTCTGGAGAACGGGTTCGGTCCCAGGCCCAGCCGCGTCACCTACAGCGACCGGCTCGGGAGCAGCTTCAACACGGCCGGAGAGAATACATACGATTACCGGTCGGCGGTATCGGACATGGATTTCGTTCATCTGTGCGGCATCGCGCTTGCCATGAACGATACCGTCCGCGGCCATGTGAAGGCATTGGCGCAGGAAGCGAAGCGAGCGGGCGCTGCCGTCGTATTCGACTGCAATTACCGTCCGTCGCTGTGGGGAGCGGATGGGCACGCCGCGGCCAGACGCCATTACGAAGACATGCTGACGCTTTGCGATGTGGCGATGATGAACGAGAAAGACGCCCGTCTTACGCTCGGAATGGCGACCGCCGAGGCCGATCCGGACGCGCAGCTGCAGGAGTTGATCCCGAAGGCGGCGAATCAGTACGGCATCCGGGTCATCGCGGGCACGCGCCGATCCGTTGGGAGCGACGGCACGCACACCTTGCGGGGATACGTATACAAGGACGGCCGGTTCGCCTTTTCGAAGGCGTTAACGTTCCCCGTATACGATCGCATCGGCGCCGGGGATGCGTTCGCCGCCGGGGTGATTCACGGCGAAGCCGAAGGATTCTCCGCCGAGCGGACGGTCGCCTTCGCCGCGGCTTCGGCGATGCTCGCCCATACGACGGCCGGCGATTCGCCGATCGCGACGGTGCCGGAAGTGTTCCGGGCTTTGGATGATCAGGGCATGGATGTGGAAAGGTAGGAGAAGGAGTTGCCGATCACGCGCAAGCAAGGACCTCTGTACCTGCAGATCAAGAAAATCATCAAGGACCGGATTCTGCATGGCGAATATCCGCTCGGCTCGCTCATTCCGTCCGAACCGCAGCTGGAAGAGGAGTTTCAAGTCAGCAAGATGACGGTTCGCAATGCGATCGGAGAGTTGGCCCAAGAGGGATACGTGGACAAACGGAGCGGAGTGGGGACGACCGTCGTTCGCAACACCTCCTTTTCCAAACTTTCCAAGGGCAAACGATTCACCGAAATTCTGGTCGAGGAAGGCCGTCAAATCCGCAAGCGGCCGCTCGGCTCCGGACTGGTGACCCCCGAACCGGATACGGAACTGCGCCGACTGTTCGGCGAGAGCTGCTACAGGGTCGAACGCCTGTATTTGCTCGACGAGCGGCCTTATATCCACTTCGTTCACTACTTGCCCCCGATGGTGGCGAATACGGCGGCGGAAGAGCCGGAGATCCGATCGCTGTACGATTTTCTGGAGGAGAACCAGGTCTATCTGGAAAACTTCCGCGACCGCTTCTCGGTCGGCATCGTCTCTGCCGACATCGCGATGTGGCTGGAAGTTCCGGAAGGGAGCCCGCTGCTGCGGCGAATACGGCAATCCTACGACACGGAAGGCCGCGTCATGGAATACAGCGTCGGCCATTACCATACGGAATTGCACGATTACGTCGTCAAATTCGACGTGTAGACCGGGATCGAAACGAAGATCAGCCGATCAGCATGACCTTGCCGCGACGGCGGGAGGCCTCTTCGGCGGCAAGAACGGCGTTTCGCACGTCGGCGAGGCCGAAGAAGGCGGACGGCTCCCGAAGCGCGAGCCGTCCGCTTCCGGCAAGCGAGAGGAGGCGGGCGAACGCCGCGTGCCAGACTTCCGACGTCGCCCGCTCGTTCCAGTGCCGAAGGTGGAACAGCTTCGGGACGGCGCCCGTGTCCCGGACGATCCGGGCCGTATCGATCGGCAGACCGGACAGCAGCCCGAGGGACAACAGAGCGCCTCCGGGCCGGACACAGGCCGCGAGCTGCAGAGCGCCCGGGCCTCCGATGCAGTCGACGGCGGCCGCGGCTCCCCGTCCGTTCGTCATCTCGGCGACCGCGCGCGGCCATGAGGGGTCCGAATCCTGTTCGACCCGCTCGGCGCCAAGGCGCAAAAGCTCTTCGCGATGCTCCTCGCCGCGCGCCAAGGCGAGCAGGCGAAAGCCGAGGATGCCGGCGAGCTGGGCGTACAGCGTCCCGAGCGACGAGCCGGCGGCGTTCAGGACGAGCACGTCGTCCGTCCGCATCGGGCCGAGCGTCTCGGTGCAGGTCAGCCAGGCGGTGAGCGGATTGACGTACAGCTGCGCGGCGGCCCAATCGTCCACGCCGTCCGGTACGGGGACGGCCAACCGGGCGGGGATGCGGGCATACTGCTGCCAGGTCCCTTCTCCCCGCAAAGGGAGCACCCGCTTGCCGAGCCAGGCCGGAGAGACGGCTTCGCCGACGTCCTCCACGATGCCGACCCCCTCGTACCCGGGAACACCGGGCAGCGAAATCCGGTGCGCGTAAGCGCCGCGAACGGGGATAAGGTCCGACGGATTGACCGGACGGGCCGTCACCCGGACGAGAAGCTCGCCATCGCTGGGCCGGTCTACCTTTTTATCGGTCACTTGGAGAACGACGCATGGATCTCCGAACGAATCGTAACGGACGCATTTCGCGATCATCGACGCCTTTCCTCCCATTCCAACGGATAAAGACATTATAAGGCAAAGAGCGGCCCGGTTTTTCAGAAATTTTTCAGATCGGGCTGTTATGCTGGAGGAAAAGGTCGAACGATTCGGGTGGACGGACCTTGCGGGTTCCGTTCGGGGAGGTTTCTTCAATGGTGGACACGGTGGGACTGCAGGTTCCGGGGGAAGAGGACGCCTCGTTTATGTACGAGGTGTACGCCGAGACAAAAAGGCCGGAGCTGGAGGCGCTCGGCTGGCCCGAGCAGCAGATCGAGACGTTTATCCGGATGCAATACGAGGTGCGGGAGCGTGCGAATTCCGAGCGTTATCCGATGTCCGACACGCTGCTGATTCGGGTGGAGGACCGGTACGCGGGCAAAATCACGACGGCGCTGACGAGCGACGAGATCGTGCTCGCGGATATCGCGCTGCTGCCTTCTTATCGGAACCGCGGCATCGGAACGGCATTGGTCCGCAGCCTGCAATCGGCGGCGAGCGACTTGGACAAGCCGCTGCGGCTGCAGATGGTGCAGGGGGATCCTTCGGAGACGTTCTACCGGCGGCTCGGTTTTACGGTCAAGCGCAATCAGTTCCCTTATTGCTCGTTGGAATGGCGGCAGTCGAAACAAGCGATGTCGGCCATCGGATAAAAAGAAGCTCCGCCCGGCAGGAAAGCCGGACGGAGCTTCTTTCGCATTTTACGCTGCGAACCGGAAATTCTCCTCTTATTCGATGGGGGACGGTTCGGGTAGGCCCAGTGGAAGGGAAAAACTCCTCTCATTCGGCTGCTTGGAAAAGATATGGGAAAAAGCTGGCTTAATATACGGAGGTTTTCCCTTATCATCGCTCAAAATGCCGCTATCGCTCCCGATAAAGGGAGAATTTCCGGTTCAATGCGCGCCGAGCAGCTTGTGTGCGGAGAAAGAAGAAGGGCGCTCGGATGTTGAGCTGCGCATTCACAGTCGGGCGTCGCGGCGCTCCAGCACCTGCTCGACTTTATCGATATGAGCGGCCATGCGATCCGAGGCGAGCTGCGGGTCGCCGGCGGCGATCGCTTCGTAGATCGAGCGGTGCTCGGCGAGCAGCCGCTCGGCATCGGCGCGCTCCGCGTAAAACCACAGAGCGCGCGTATCGCGCATGCTCTCGTGCAGCTGCTGCGACAGGGAGCTCATCCAGTCGCCGAGCACCGGATTGCTGGCGGCCGCCGCGATTTGCTCGTGGAAGCGGACGTCCGCCTGCTCGCTTGCGCTCTCATCGTCCAGGCAGCGCTCCATGACGGACAGCGACTCGGCGAGCCGGGCCAGGTCTTCATCAGTCCGGCGCTTGGCCGCCAGCGCCGCGCAGCCGGTCTCGAGAATGCGGCGCACGTCCAGAATGTGGCGCAGCGTCTGCGCCCGCGCGACCCACGAAGCGGGTTCGGCCGCTCCGGGGTGGGCCGTCGACGCCGCCGATACTCCCGCCAGCGGAGCGGCGCTGACGAACGTGCCGCCGCCCTGCCGGATCGTCAGCATGCCCATCGCTTTGAGCGCGCTGAGCGCTTCGCGGACGGTCGAGCGGCCGACGCCGAACTGGGCCGACAGCTCGACGACCGACGCGAGCTTCTCCCCGGGAGAGAGAACGCCGTCTTCGATCCGCTTGCGGAGATCGCTCAGTACCCATTCGGAACTTTTCATCGGTCTGCTGTCCGCCATGCTCAAAGTCGGTTCCTCCTGTCGCGTTCATTTTCCGAAACGGTATTTCCAGTCCTTCTATCTTAGTGTATACTGATCTTCAGGAAAAGTCATCAGATGACCTGATTACTTATTAGGCCGAAGGGGAGAAAAACGATGGAAGCGGAAAGAGCGGACGGAGCGGGATTGCCTTCCGATTACGGCTCGTTGACGGAGCCGGTCAAGCGCGAGCTGCGGGCCGTGGTCGGGGACAACCACTTCAAGGACGACATGCAGACGAGGGTGACGCATTCCTACGACGGCACGCCGATGCTGCAAGCGCTGCCGGACGGCGTCGTTTATCCAGGCTCTACGGAGGAAGTGGCCGGCGTCATGCGCATTCTAAGCCGGCATCGCATTCCGCTGGTCAGCCGGGGTTCGGGGACGAACCTGTGCGGAGGCACGGTGCCCGTGCAGGGGGGCATCGTCATGGTCATGCACCGGATGAACAAGATCGTTGAAGTCGATCTGGAAAATTTGACGGCGACCGTACAGCCCGGCCTCAATACGAAGCAATTTATCGCGCACGTGGAGAGCCTCGGCCTGTTCTATCCGCCGGACCCGAGCAGCATGGCGGTGTCGACGATCGGCGGCAACATCGCGGAATGCTCGGGGGGCCTGCGCGGACTCAAATACGGCACGACCAAGGACTACGTGCTGGGCCTGACCGCCGTGCTGGCGAGCGGGGAAGTGATCCGCACCGGCGGCAAGCTGATGAAGGACGTGGCCGGCTACGACCTGACGAAGCTGCTCGTCGGCTCGGAAGGGACGCTCGCGGTCATAACGGAAGCGACGCTGAAGCTCATTCCGCCGCCGAAGTTCAAGAAGACGCTGCTGGCCATGTACAAGGACATCTATGGAGCGGCGCGCACCGTCTCGAAGATCATCGAGCACCGGATCATTCCGGCGACGCTCGAATTTCTCGACAATCCGACGATCCGCGTCGTGGACGATTTCGCCAAGCTGGGGCTGCCGCTCGACATGGAGGCGATTCTGCTGATCGAGCAGGACGGCGACCCGGAGACTGTCGAGCGCGATATCGCGGTCATCGAACGGGTGTGCCGCGGCGAGAACGCGGAGCGCGTCGAGGTCGCGGCGAGCGAGGAGGAGGCACTGAAGCTGCTGACGGCGCGGCGCAGCGCGTTCACGGCGCTGGCGCGGCTCCGGCCGACAACGATTCTCGAGGACGCGACCGTGCCGCGCTCGAAGATCGCCGACATGGTGCTGGCGATCAACCGGATCGCGGAGAAGCATCGCGTCAACATTTGCACGTTCGGCCATGCGGGCGACGGGAACCTGCATCCGACAGCGACGACCGATGCGCGCGATCCGGAGGAGGTTCACCGGGTGGAGGCCGCGTTCGAGGAAATTTTCGAAGCGGCGATCGCGCTCGGAGGCACGATTACGGGAGAGCACGGCGTCGGCATGGTGAAGGCGCCTTTCCTCGAATGGAAGGTCGGGCCGGCGGGCATCGAGATGATGAGGGGAATCAAGCGGGCGTTCGATCCTCAGGGACTCCTGAATCCGGGGAAAATGTTCGCGAAATCGGCGCGCAGAAGGGTGGTTATCGATCGTGGCTAACGGAACCGGAACATTGGAGACGCCGTTCGAGAGACGGAACCCGCTCGCGCGGAAGCTTAAAATCCGCCTCGACGAGGACCAGCTGACGAACTGCATGCGCTGCGGCTTCTGCCTGCCCGCCTGCCCGACGTTCCGCGAGACCGGCATCGAGGCGGAATCGCCCCGCGGCCGGATCGCCCTGATGAAGGCGGTGGCCGACGGGCTGATGCCGCCGGACGAAGCGTTCGAGCAGCAGATGAACCATTGCCTCGGCTGCCGGGCCTGCGAGCCGGCTTGCCCGGCGGACGTGAAGTACGGGCAGCTGATCGAGCAGGCGCGAGACGCGATCGAGGACCATACGGACACCCATCGGTGGTGGATCAAGCCGATTCGCCGGACGGTGTTCAAGTCGCTGTTCCCCCATCCGAAGCGGATGCGGCTGCTTGGCGGCGCCTTGAAGCTGTACCAGCGCTCGGGCCTGCAGACGGCGGCGCGCAAGACGGGCGTCATGAAGCTGTTCCCCGAGCATCTGCGCGACATGGAACGCATTCTCCCGGACTCTTCGGGCCAAGGCGTCATTCGGCGCATCGGCGACCGGCATCCGGCCAAGGGACAGCCGATCGCCAAGGTCGGATTGTTCCGCGGCTGCCTCATGGACGTCCTGTTCACGGATACGAACGTGCACACGGTCGACCTGCTGACGGAAGCCGGCTTCGAGGTGTTCATTCCCGATTCCCAGACGTGCTGCGGCGCGCTGCACGCCCATAGCGGCGAGGCGGAAGGCGCGCGGAAGCTGGCACGCAGCAACGTCCGCGCTTTTCGCGAGGCGGGCGTCGATTACATCGTCTCGAACGCGGGCGGCTGCGGGGCGATACTGAAGGAGTACGACCATCTGCTGCACGAGGACGGCGAATGGCGCGAGGACGCGGCCTGGTTCGCGGGACGGGTGTTCGACATCAGCGACTTGCTCGTGAAGTTCGGACGCGTGCCGGCATTCGACCGGAAGGCGGATGGGGAACCGGTCCGCATCACTTATCAGGATTCGTGCCACCTTCGCAACGTCATGCGTTCCTCGGATGCGCCTCGCAGGCTGATGCGGCAGGTGCCCGGCGCGGAATTCGTGGAGATGGCGGAAGCCGACCGCTGCTGCGGCTCGGCGGGCATCTACAACTTGACGCAGCCGGAGATGGCCGGCCAAATTTTGGAGCATAAGATGGAGCATGCGAACGCGACGGGAGCGCGGGTGCTGCTGACGAGCAACCCGGGCTGCCTCCTGCAGATGAAGCTGGGCGTACAACGGCATGGAGACCCGGGGAAAATGCAGGTGGCGCACGTGGTCGATTTTCTGCATGAACGGATGGGCGGACGTTAAAAGAAGGAAAGCAGCCTTTTTGGCCGGGGGACGGTCCAAGAGGCTGCTTTTTTTATAAACAAATATTTTTGTTTTGTTTAGTTCCGTTTAGTTGATGAAATCCTAGGAAAAGACCTAGTTTATCCGTATTTTTGTATTGACGATTGAAAAAAGGCAGTGTTAGGATGGTGAAGTAAAGTGGAATTTTAGATAAAACAACTAAACTGTTTAGTCGCGCGATAACATTGAACTCGGAGCGCAAACAATCGGGAGGGTTACGGCATGACGCTGCGAATTACGGATTTGAAAACGGAATATATGCGCAACCCGCTCGGCCTGGACGAACGGAAGCCGCGCTTGTTCTGGCGCCTGGAATCGGAGAAAAGAGGGGCGGCCCAATCGGCTTACCGCGTCCTGGTCGCTTCCGCGCCGGAAGCGCTGGACCGGGAAGAAGGGGATTGCTGGGACAGCGGCAAGGTGACGGGAGGCCGGTCGACGCACATCGTGTACGAAGGCAAGCCGCTGAAGTCGGAAGGGCGCTACTATTGGAAAGTTCGCGTCTGGGACCGGGACGGGAACGAATCCGACTGGAGCGAGACCGCCTTCTGGACGGTGGGGCTGCTGTCCCGCGAAGAGAGGCGGGGAGCGTGGATCGGCCGCAAGACGGAGCCGAACGTCATGATGCAGCCGTCGCCTTACGTACGCAAGGAATTTCGCCTGCGCGCCAAGCCGAAGCGGGCGACCGTTTATGCGACGGCGCTCGGCCTGTACGAACTGCACGTCAACGGCAGCCGGATCGGGGATTGGTTCGCGCCGGGCTTCACCGATTACGACAAACGCGTGCAGACGCAAACGTATGACGTGACCGGCCTGCTGGCGGAGGGCGCCAACGCGGTCGGCGCCATACTCGGCGACGGCTGGTATTCGGGAACGGTCGGTTTTCTCGGCGATCACGTGTATGGAGAACGGCCTTTTTTCCTCATGCAGCTGCATCTTGAATACGAAGACGGAAGCCGCGAGCAGGTGCTGACGGACGGCGGGTGGCGGACGGCGAAAGGGCCGATCGTCTACTCCGATCTCATCAAGGGCGAGACGTACGACGCGCGGCTGGAGCTGGACGGCTGGGACCGTCCGGGCTTCGACGATTCGGGCTGGGAGAGACCGGACGTCCGCGCGGGCTATAACGGGCTGCTGACGGCCGCGATCGAACCGCCGATCCGGATTACGCAGACGATCGAGC
Source organism: Cohnella zeiphila (assembly GCF_014212055.1). Taxonomy (GTDB): domain Bacteria; phylum Bacillota; class Bacilli; order Paenibacillales; family Paenibacillaceae; genus Cohnella; species Cohnella zeiphila. Next base: position 18,764 of record NZ_JACJVO010000062.1, read on the forward strand.
CGATCTCGGTGCGGCGTACGGAGCGGGGCACTTACATTTACGACATGGGGCAGAACATGGTCGGCTGGACGGAAGTGAAAGCCCGCGGCGCAAGAGGGGCGAAGGTTACGCTGAGCCACGCCGAGATGCTGAATCCCGACGGCTCGCTGTACCTCGACAATCTGCGGCTGGCCGTTCAGCAGGATCATTACATTTTGCGGGGCGAGGGCGAGGAGCGGTACGAGCCGCACTTTACGTTCCACGGCTTCCGCTATGTCGAGCTGATCGGTTATCCCGGCGAAGCGGATCTGACGACGATCGTCGGCAAAGTCGTGCATTCCGACACTCCGCGCACGGGAAGCCTGACGACCTCGGACGAGCAGGTGAACCGGCTGTATTCCAATATCACCTGGGGTCAGCGCGGCAACTTTCTCTCCGTGCCGACGGACTGCCCGCAGCGGGACGAACGGCTGGGCTGGACGGGGGACGCGCAGATTTTCGCCCGGACGGCTTCGTACAATATGGACGTGTCGCGGTTTTTCGCCAAGTTCGTGCAGGATATGATCGATTGCCAGCAGCCGACGGGCGCGTTCACCGACGTGGCGCCGGACGCGGGCTGGATTCGCCACAAGATGTGGAACACGAGGCTCAACTGGTTCGCGCCGGACAATGCCGGCTGGGGAGACGCGGGAGTCGTCATTCCGTGGACGCTGTACCTGATGTACGGGGATACCCGGATTCTGGAAAAGAACTACGACGCGATGGCGCGCTGGGTTGAATATTTGCGCGTCAACAGCACCGGTCTCGTGAGACCGGACTATGCCAATTACGGCGATTGGCTGTCCATCGACGCGGATACGCCGAACGAGGTGCTGGCGACGGCTTACTTTGCCTACAGCACCAAGCTGATGGGCCGGATCGCAGGCGTGCTTGGGCGCACCGCCGACGAAGCGCGGTACGGGGAGCTGTTCGAGGCGATCGCGGCCGCGTTCCGCGGCGCGTTCGTGGACGGGGAAGGCCGGATTCGCGGCGAGACGCAGACGGTGTACGTGCTGGCGCTTCAATTCGGCTTGCTTACGGATGAACTCAAGGAGCGGGCGATCGACCGGCTGACGGCGGATATCCGCGCCAAGGGCAACCGGCTGTCGACCGGATTCCTCGGCGTCGGTTACTTGCTGCCCGCGCTGACGGACAGCGGCCGGCTGGACGTCGCATACGAGCTGCTGACGCAGGAAGAGTTCCCATCCTGGCTGTACTCGATCAAGCACGGGGCGACGACGATCTGGGAGCGCTGGGACGGCTGGACCGAGCACAACGGCTTCCAGACGCCGTCGATGAACTCGTTCAACCATTACTCGCTCGGCTCGGTCGGGGAGTGGATGTTCCGCTATATGGGAGGCATCGAGGCCGATCCGGCGCGCCCGGGCTTCCGGCACGCGATCGTCCGGCCGCGTCCCGGCGGCCGCTTGACCTCGGCCCGGGCGCGATACGACTCGCTGCAGGGCGAGATCGCCGTCGAATGGGAGCTTCGGCCGGAAGGCCGGTTATGGCTGGCGGTCCAGGTGCCGGCGGGCGCGACGGCCGACGTGTACGTGCCGGGCGAGAGCATTCGCGTCGACGGAGCAGCGGCGGCCGAAGGGGCCTCGGGCGACGGCTGGACGCTGCACGGGCGGCGGGACAACGCTTACGTCCTCTCCGTCGGCTCGGGCCGGTACGTGTTCGAGAGCGAGCTGGCGTAACGGCCGCAGGCAGACCGGAGGGGAGAGCAGGCCGGTGGCCACTCGGGCCGAGTAACGCGAAAAATCCGCGTTAGCGGTCCCGCCGACGGCCATACCGACCGAGTAACGCGGAAAATCCGCGTTAGCAGACCCGGCAGTGGCCATACGGACCGAATAACGCGGAAAATCCGCGTTAGCGGTCCCGATGACGGCCAAACGGCCCGAGTAACGCGGAAAATCCGCGTTAGCGGACCTGGCAGTGGCCATACGGCCCTAGTAAAGCGGAAAATCCGCGTTAGCGGGCCAGCCGGTCCCTATGTCCGTTTCTCGCAGATTGGCTGCAGGCCGGCTCCCGGCGGTTTTTCAAGCCGCGGGGCCGGCCTGCCTGCCTAAATAAGGAACATGACGCCGAGGCTGCCGTTGACTACAATGAAATTGCCCGTGAACCGAACCGATCGGCTGCAAAAACCGCGAAGTCATCGCCGTTCGCGCGGCAAGAGGCGTCAATCGGACGAATTGAATGCGCTTGCAGAAAGTACCGACATTATGGGAGGCTGGCGCGCATGAACAAGTCGCTTGTCCGCCGGGCGGCAGGACGGATTCGCGGTTTTTTCGCCCAGATCCGCACCGTGCTGTTCCTCAGCTATTTCGTCATCATCCTCCTATGCATCACGATCGTCGGCGCCGTCTCGTTCTTCATCTCCTACCGTTCCATGTCCGAACGGGTCGAGTCGGCCGGCTCCCAGATCGTTCAGCAGATCCAGAACAATATGGACAACGACTTCCACAGCAAGCGCAACATGCTGCTGGCGCCTTATTACGAGGCGGAATATACGGACGGCATCAGCGCGTACCCGGAAATGACCGACCAGCAGAAGTTTCTGTTCCGCCAGAAGCTGGTCAACCTGTTCCTCAAGAGCTTCAACATTACGCCGATCCAGGACTTCATCCGGTTCCAGATTTATTTCAGCGACGGCTCGATGCTCGGCGCCTCCGACGATTACAAGCCGTGGAGCGCCTCCCAGGTGCGGAGCGCCGATTGGTACTTGCGCACGGTCGCCAAGGACGGCATCGTGCTGTTCAGCGGGCCGAACGACGGGGACGGGCACACCGATACGAAGGATACCGCCTATTCGTCGTCGATGCTCATCCGCATGTTCGCCAGCCCGGAGCGATTCATCGTCGTACGGGTCGAATACGGCGACGACCTGTTCCGCGACATCGGGAAAAAAGACAATTTGTCGGCGAACAGCCGCATCGTTATTTTGGACGACCGCAACAAGCTCGTCTACGCCTCCGGGGATCGCGAGGCCTACAGCGCGAATGCCGACATGCTCGCCCGCCTCGGCGGCGACAGCGGCAAGTTCTGGTTCCGCAGCGGCGGGGACGACGAGCTGGTCTCCTACGTCCGTTCTTCTTATTCCGGCTGGAAGACGGTGCTGATCATGCCGCGAAGCGACATCTTCGGCCCGCTGAACCGGATCAAGACGACCGTCGTCTGGACGGCGCTGATCGTCTTTATCGTCACTTTCCTCATCTCTGTCTTGTTCGGCCGCTCCATCACCCGTCCCATTCTGAACTTGTACAAGACGGTGAACCGGGTGAAGCGCGGCGACTTCTCGGAGCGCGTCGAGGTGACCCGCAACGACGAGATCGGCCGGATCGCAATGAACTTCAATGCCATGCAGGACGAATTGCAGACGCTGATCGAGACGAAGTACGTGAACCAGATCAAGCTGCAGGAAGTCGAGCTCGCGATGCTGTATTCGCAGATCAATCCCCATTTTCTGTACAACACGCTGGACAGCATTCGCGCCATGGCCGACTACTACCGGGTGTCCGACATCGGCGATATGGCCCAGGCGCTGGCCGACATGTTCCGCTACAACACCCGCAACAAGGACGAAGTGGTGACGCTGCAGGAGGAAGCGGTGCAGATCGACGCCTATATGAAGATCCAGGGAATCCGCTTCGAGGACAAGATCGCGTACGAGCTGGACATCGAAGAGGAACTGTACAACTTCCCGGTTCTGAAAATGACGCTGCAGCCGCTTGTCGAGAACGCGGTGTTTCACGGCATCGAGCGCAAGCGGGGCAAAGGAACGATCCGCATCGTCGCCCGCCGCGTCCCGGACGGTCGCGTTGAACTGGCGGTGGAGGACGACGGCGTCGGTCTGTCCGAACGCCGGCTGGAGGAAGTCCGCGCGAAGCTTCGCGCGCCGCTGCTGCAGGAATCGTTCCCGTCCGACGTGTCCGAGGGAGGCATCGGCTTCCGCAACGTGTACGCCCGCTACGCGATCCGCTACGGGGATCGGATGGAGATGAGTATCGACAGCCGCAAAGGCTTCGGAACGCGCGCGTCGCTGCTTCTGCCCGACGAGAGAGCGCTTCCGGATGGAGGTAAGAATCTTCTACATTCGGGGTCGGGATCGTGAATAGGGCAACTGCAAGCGCTTCCGTATACTGGACTTGTAAGCGATTACTGCGGGAGGGTTGAAAAGAATGAAGAAGACAAGCAAAATTTCGCTGGCGGCCGCGCTGGGCCTGGCGGCGACGAGTCTGGCGGCATGCGGCGGCGGTAACGGAAACGACGGAGCGAACGCGGGGGCTTCGTCAAGCGCGGCGCCGCCGGCAAGCGCTTCCGCGAGCGCCTCGGCAAGCACCAAGGCGAAGGATCCGGTAACGTTGACGTTTCTGATCTCCAACACGGAGGATACGGCTCCGTTCACGAAGATCTTCGACGCTTACGAGAAGCAGACGGGCAACAAGGTCGAGCTGCAGTCGCTGCCGGGCGGCGATTACGACAATCTGCTCATGACGCGCTTTTCCACCGGCGATCTTCCCGATTTGTTCCTGATGCAGCCGGGCACGAAGCAGTACGTCAAGCTGCGCGCGGACGAGACGCTGCATGAATGGTCCGGCGAGTCGGGCGTATGGGACAACGTGATCGACACGATTAAGCAAGCGCAGGTGCAGGACGGCAAAATTTACGGCGTTCCTTACGGCTCCACCGGTATGTACGGCGTTTTCTACAACAAAGACGTGTTCGCGAAGGTCGGCGTGCAGCCGCCCAAGAACTATCAGGATCTGCTCGACATTGCGGAAAAGATCAAGGCGGCGGGCATCACACCGTTCTATGAAGGCGTCAAGGACGGCTGGCCGGCGCAGGTGTTCTACCTTTCCGGCTGGGTGACCGAAGTCGATCCGGCGATCGGCCCGGACGGCGCGGAGAAGCTGAACGCCAACCAGCTGAAGCTGGCCGACATCCCGCAGGTGAAGGACTTGTTCGTCAAACAGAAGGAATTGAAGGATAAGGGCCTGCTGCAGAAAAGCGTGCTCGCCGGCACCTACGACGAGCTGCAGAACGAGATGGGCGAAGGCAAGGTCGCCATGGCGTTCATGCTGGACGGCATCCTCTCGCAGATGGAGAAGAAGTTCGGCAAGGACTTCGTGCAGAACAGCCTCGGCTACTTCCCGTTCCCGTCCGATACGGACGCCGGAACCGCGATGATTACGCCGCCGAACCAACTGATGGTGCCGGAGAAGGCGAAGCACCGGGATGCGGCGATCGATCTGGTCAAGTTCATGCTGCAGCCGGACAACGTCAACTCGTTCTATGCCGAGCATCCGGGCATTCCGATCTTCAAAGGCGCGACCAGCACGCTTTATCCGGCGCAGGAAGACGTCAAGAAGTTTATCGACGAAGGCAAGTCGCAGATCAACATCCAGAACCGCCTGACGGCTTCGTTCGTGGATTTCGCCAAGACGCTGCAGAACTTCTTCATCGACGGCGACGTCGACAAAGCGCTGAACGAATTCAGCACCAACTACCAGAAGGACGGAAAGGCCAAGCTGCTTCCCGGATTTTAAGGATCGGGTGAAATCAGGCGCGAGGAGCGGAATCGTTGTTTCGGACGGGATAAGGCCCTCCCGAAGAACGATCCGCTCGCGAAGCGCCCTCTTTTCACCGGATTCGGCCGGTCGGCCGCCGGGGCTGCAAGGAAGGAGGGAATCGGATGGAAAGTCGCAAATATCCGCTTTATTTCTCGTTTCCCGCGCTGCTGGTCTTTCTGCTGTTCTTCATCGCTCCGACGTTCGTCGGCGTCTATTACAGCTTTACGGACTGGAACATTCACGCGCAAACGGTGCATTTTATCGGCCTGGACAATTACAGGGCACTTTTCCAAGAGCCCCGCTTGAAAACGGCCTTGGTCAATACGCTCGTGTTCGCCGCGGCGGTCACGGTGCTGCAGAACGTCATCGGCATCGCGCTCGCGCTCGTCCTGAACGAGAAGCTGAAGCTCCGCAACGTGCTGCGGCTCATTTTCTTCATGCCGTACGTCATCGCGCCGGTCGTCATCGGCTACGTGTTCCGGGCGATCTACCACCCCGACCACGGCATCGTCAACCGCGCGCTGCGCGAATTCGGCCTCGGAGCGCTCGCCCAGGACTGGCTGAACGATCCGAAATGGGCGCTGTTCTCGATCATCATGACCGATCTGTGGCGGGTGTCGGGCTTCGCGATGGTCGTCTATCTGGCGGGGCTGCAATTCATCCCGAAGGACCTGCTGGAGAGCGCGTCGATCGACGGCGCGAGCTACTGGAGCAGGTTCCGGCACATCGTGTTCCCGCTGCTCGCTCCGTCGTTCACGGTGAACGTGCTTCTGTCGCTGATCGGCTCGATGAAAGTGTTCGAAATGGTCATGGTGCTCACCGAAGGGGGGCCGGGCTACACGACGGAAGTATTCTACACGTACATCCGCAGCACGTTCAGCATGGGGCAGATGGGGTACTCGACGGCGATTAACCTGGTGCTGTTCGTCCTGGTGACGGCGATCGGGGTGCCGGTTCTGATGGCGATGAAGAAACGGGAGGTGGACATGTGATGAATCGGCGAAGCCGGGCGCGTCTTCTGGCGCTGGAGCTGGTCGCAATCGTCTGCGCGCTGTTCATTCTCGTCCCGTTCTTCATGATTCTCGTGAACTCCTTCAAGGGGATTCGGGAATCGGCGCTGTTCGGATTGACGCTGCCGACCGGCAAATGGCAATTCAGCAACTACAAGGACGTTTATGAGCAGGCCAACATTCTGCGCGGGTTCAAAAACAGTTTTCTGATCTCCGGACTGGTCGTCGTCTGCGTCAACCTGTGCGCTTCCATGGCGGCCTTCGTCATTCAGCGCCGCAACGACCGGTTCATGAAGGCGATGTTCTACGCCTTTATCGTCGGACTGATCGTGCCCGTGTCGATCATTCCGACGATCAAGCTGATGAGCTTGCTGCACCTTCAGGGGACGTACGCCAGCATCATTCTGTACTACACGGCGGTGCTGCTGCCGTTCTCGGTGTTCCTGCTCGTCGGCTTCATGAGAGCCATTCCGCGCGAGCTCGACGAAGCGGCGCTGCTGGAAGGCTGCGGCTATTTCCGGCTGTATTGGCGAATCGTGCTGCCGCTGCTCATGACGGTGCTCGTCACGGTGACGATCGTGGTCGTCGTCTCGGTGTGGAACGACTTTTTCGGGCCGTTCTATCTGGTGACGGACAGCCGGAAATGGACGATCGTGCTGCAGATCTTCAACTTCGTCACGATGTACAGCACGAACTGGGGCATCGTGTTCGCCTTCATGGTCATCGTCGTATCGCCGGTGCTGATCGTGTACCTGCTGCTGCAGCGCTATATCATCGACGGCCTGACGGCCGGCTCGGTGAAAGGGTAAGGCGTCGGGGCGGCGACGGGCGCTTGCGGAACAGGGGCACTGAAGCCGCCGGAGCGAGCTGCCGAAGGTGCACGGTTGGAGTTTGGAGCGGCAATGGCGGGTATAGAGCATGAGCCGAGCGGGCTGTAAGTACACGAAGTGAACTTAGAGCGGCTTAGACGGGAGCTGAGCGGGCTGTAAGTGCACGGAGTGAAGTTGCAGCGGCGTTAGCGGGAGCTGGGCGGGCTGCAAGGGCATGAAGTGAACTTAGAGCGGCGTAGGCGGGAGCCGAGCGGGCTGTAAGTGCACGGAGTGAAGTTGCAGCGGCGTAAGAGGGAGCTGAGCGGGCTGCAAGTGCACGGAGTGAAGTTGGAGCGGCGTTTGCAGGAGCTGAGCGGGCTGTAAGGGCATGAAGTGAACTTAGAGCGGCGTAGGCGGGAGCCGAGCGGGCTGTAAGTGCACGGAGTGAAGTTGCAGCGGCGTAAGAGGGAGCTGAGCGGGCTGCAAGTGCACGGAGTGAAGTTGGAGCGGCGTTTGCAGGAGCTGAGCGGGCTGTAAGTGCACGGAGTGAAGTTGGGGCGGCGTTAGCGGGAGCTGGGTGGATTGTCAACACAAAACTGGACAACGATTATGAGGGCAACCGTCTGACTTCAGCGGGCGTTCGATAACCCAACGTCCCATGAATCCGATGCTCATTAAACCAGTGGACATAATCACGGAGCTCCACCGACAACTGCTTCAGGCTTTGGAACTGTCGTTGGCTCACAAACTCCGTTTTGAAAATCT
>NZ_JACJVO010000063.1 GCF_014212055.1 Cohnella zeiphila
ATATCCGCTTCGTGCGCGAGCGCGAGCGTGTGCAGCACGGTGTTCGTGGAGCCGCCCATCGCCATGTCGAGCGCGAACGCGTTGTCGATCGAATCCTTCGTGACGATGTCGCGCGGCTTCAGATCGAGCTTGATCAGCTCCATCAGCTGGCGGGCGGACTGCTTGACGAATTCGCGGCGTTCGGGAGCGACCGCCAGAATCGTGCCGTTGCCCGGAAGCGCCAGGCCGAGCACTTCGGCGAGGCAGTTCATCGAGTTGGCCGTGAACATGCCGGAGCAGGAGCCGCACGTCGGACAGCCGTACTGTTCGAGCTCGGTCAGGCTTTGCTCGTCGATCTTGCCGGTCATGTACGCGCCGACGCCTTCGAACACCGAGGTGAGCGAGATCGCGCGGCCGTCCTTCGTGCGGCCGGCTTTCATCGGGCCGCCGCTGACGAAGATNNGATGCGCAGGGCGGCCATCATCATCCCCGGAGTGATTTTGTCGCAGTTCGGGATGCAGACCATGCCGTCGAACCAGTGCGCGTTCACCATCGTCTCGACCGAGTCGGCGATGATCTCGCGGCTGGCAAGCGAGTAGCGCATGCCGATGTGGCCCATGGCGATGCCGTCGTCGACGCCGATCGTGTTGAATTCGAACGGGACGCCGCCCGCTTCGCGGATCGCTTCCTTCACGAGCTTGCCGAATTCCTGCAGGTGAACGTGCCCCGGCACGATGTCGAGGTAAGAGTTGCAGACCGCGATGAACGGCTTGCCGAAATCTTCTTCCTTCACGCCCGCCGCGCGCAGCAAGCTGCGGTGCGGTGCGCGGTCGAACCCTTTCTTGATCATATCGGAACGCATTTTTTTGGCGGCCATCGGTAGTTCCTCCATTCTTGTTGAGAACGCGTCTGACTATAGGTATAAGTCTATCATATACGCGCTCTTTTTCGCTAGAAAAGTTGTTGGTACCCGAAGGC
>NZ_JACJVO010000064.1 GCF_014212055.1 Cohnella zeiphila
CGTCTCCGTTATGTCGAACAAGACGAAGAGCGTAGCCGCCGATCTCATGATCGCGGGCAAAGTCGATCCGAACGACAAGGCGAAAGTGTTCGATATTACGCAGCATGCGACCGTTTCGGGTATCAATCAAGCCTTCCAGTATGCGTTCTGGCTGACGGTCGCCGCATTGGCGCTGTCTTTCTTCATTCAGAAGACGAAGCCGCAAGAGGATACGGTGCAGGAACCGGTTAAAGCGTCGGATGCGAGCGAGTTGGCGGCCCAACCGGCGCTCGCGGAGATAACGGGTCGCGCGGACTTGCCAAGCAAGGATAGCGAATTCCGCAATGCCATTCGAGGGTTTTTAACCCCGTCTCGGCCCGAGAAGGACGATGGCCATTTCACCGATAAAGAATACCGGAAGGCGCTGCTGAAGCTGAAGGATGTCACAAACAAGGAAGCGGATCGGAATGAAGAAATGTCCCCCGATAAAGCCTACCGGGAAACGCTCAAGAAATTGACCGGGCTGCAAAAGGAAAACGAGTAAGGAAGCGCGTTTGAACAACCATCATGAGAGGAGATCAATCGATGAAAATCTATATTGTGTATGATAGCGAAGCAGGGCATACGGAACAGCTGGCCCGTTCCATTGCCAAAGGAGCCCAAAGCGTGGATGGCACCGAGGTGTTCATCAATCACGTTAATAAGGCGAACGTCAAAGATCTTGCCGATATGGATGTGATTATCTGGGGATGTCCCGGACACTTCGGCACGATTAGCTCCGGCTTAAAGGAATGGATCGATAAGCTTGGGTATTTGTGGGCAAATGGGACGTTAGTGGATAAAATCGGCGCGGTATTTTGTACGACGGCAACCATTCATGGCGGTATCGAAGCGACCTTGCTTAACCTGATTACGCCGATGCTGCATCAAGGCATGATGGTTGTCGGCTTGCCGGCTACTACTCCGGAGAATGCGCTGTACGGCAGTTATTATGGAGTCGGAGTGACGTCTCCAGTCGAAGATACCCACGATGAGCTGATCCAATCGCTGTTCGCGAAGGGTCTCAGGCTAGGAGAAACCCTAGGAAAGCGCGTGGCCAATACGGCAAACACCATTGCGGCAGGGAAGAAATTGCATGGCAATCCTTGAATAACCAAAGGCAAGAAGAGCGCGGCCCATGCGATGGGATTGACAGCCTGCCGGATCATGTCGGCAGGCTGTGTAATTTAAACTACGGTTTCCCGTTTACTTAATCTACTCTCAGGCTAACCATTTGTACATGATCATCTATCCGTTTCGTTAAATTGTATCGATTGCAACTCTTCGGTTTTTGAGTTGAAAATAATCGAAACATACACACCGAATTCTGTTTGATCTCGACGGTGCCAAAGATTAAACTTCTCAACTGCTTGCTCTGGTGAAATAACTGGTAACCGCACAAGTTCGTTTTGGGAAAACGTAGCGATCGCATCTTTGGCGGGACTTCGACAAAGGGTCACTTGTGACGGCATCGTCACCGGATTTGGTTTATCAAAAACAGTTGACAAAAGATTTCCTGGATGATACTAATATATTATCCTATTGTATAGATGCTATACCGTATAGCTCTTGAACTTAATGAGGGGGGTAATCGAAATAAACGATTATACGAAGTTTATCACCCTTTTCGAACGGGTGATTAGTAAATACAATCGGATGGAAAATAAGCAGCGCTCCTATGGGACAGACGCCTTATTGTCCAGAGCGGAAATTCATACAATAGCAGCTGTGGGGGATAATCCGGGAATCAATATTACCGTACTGGCTGATATTTTAGGCATTACCAAAGGTGCTGCTTCACAAATGATTTACAAATTGGTGGAAAAGAGTATGGTTGAAAAAAAAGTATCTCCCGATTCAGACACGGAGGTCGTTTTGAATCTTACGGAAGAGGGGCAGAAAAATTACGCTGGGCACATTGAATACCATAATCAAGCGATTGATGAATCGTTAAAGGTGCTAAGAGATATGCCAGAAGCCTCCTACACAGTCATGATTGAGTTTTTTTCTGAAATGGAAAAGACAATAGATAAAAATCTGAAAGAAACATGAGCCTTTATTAACGAAAAGCGCTGTCTTTACGACAGCATTTTATTTGACCATATTGTTTAGTCTCTATATAGTATAGAAACTAATCAAAAAAAGGGGGATTTATTTTGAGCAAGAAAGAACAAGCCCCGGCACTTGAGCCGATTCCCAAAAGCATCATGAATGTTGCTTGGATTTTAGTGCTTGGAGCCATTATGCCGCTGCTCGACTCCACAATGGTCAATATCGCCATCCAGGATTTAAGTGTCGATTTCAAGGTCGGACTTGACTTCATTCAATGGGCAATTACGGGTTTCGCGTTAGCTATGGCAATTTCAGTACCGCTTGTCGGTTGGATGGTTCAGCGTTTCAACGGCAAATGGTTAATGATTGGCGCAAATATCTTATTCTTAGCGGCTTCGATTGCTTTGGGATTCAGCGGCGGTATTTATGGATTGATTATTTTTCGGATATTTCAAGGTGTAGGCGCCGGATTTATCATGACATTGCTGACTACCTTGGTTGTTGAATTCGCTGGAAGGGAACGAATGGGACGTATAATGTCCACCGTCGCTACCCCAATGGTCTTAGGTCCAATCCTTGGTCCAGTTATCGGGGCTGTGATTGTTGAGTTCTTATCGTGGCGTTACATTTTCTTTGTCAACATTCCCGTTGGCATTCTTGCCATCACTTTCATGATTATGAAGCTGCCCAATTTCACTCCGGTTAATAGGAAAGCCAAATTCGACTTTATTGGGATTGCTTTATTGGGCGCCGCTTCAGCCTCGTTGATTTACGGGATTGCTGCGTCTAACAACCGTACGACTATTGGGTTTGTTGTTGCTGGAGTCGCAATGATAGGCATTTACATGATTTATGCCGCAATCAAAAAGGAACAAACGATTCTCCCGTTACATTTATTCAAGTCGAAAAATTTCAGCGCCGCCATGGTTGGTTTGTTCCTTGCGGGAATTGCCACCAATGGCCCTATGTTGTTATTACCTTTGTTTTTCCAAAATGTCAAAGGCTTCTCGGTTTTGAGTGCCGGATTGATTTTGATTCCGCAAGGTATAGGTACATTGGTTGCCCGTCCGTTGATTGGCAGGCTGACCGATAAATTGGGTGCGCGTAATGTTGTCTTGGTAAGCTTGGCGCTCGCCATTGTTGGTACGATTCCTTTTGTCTTTTTCAATGAGGCATCTTCACTCATTGTTATGAGTGTCGTCTTGTTTGTACGCGGTATTGGTATCAGCGGCGCCACCATTCCCATGATGACTGACTCATACACGGGTATGGTTAAGCAAGAAATCGCGCAAGCTAGTGTCGGAACGCGCCTTGTTCAAAATATTGGCGCCGCATTTGGTTCGGCAGTACTTGCAACAGTTGTCAGTCTTTCACTTGCAGGCCACATGCCAACGGTGCCCTTTATGACCGCTGCTTACCACGATGGGTTCCTGTTAGCCTTAGTCCTTAGCTTGGTAATGCTCGTTCCTGCTTTGTTTTTAACTAACAAAAAGTCTTCGAAATAATGCATTCAATTGAGTACAGTTAATAAAATCACAAGCTAAAACGTTGCAAAATCGTAGTGATCATAACTAACTGCAATAAAAGGGTCTGAAAACCACCCTTTAAGCAGGTGGCATTCCATCAATGCCACTTCACTTCGCTCACATAGTGTCGGAAACAATGGCCATGGAGCCCTATTTTTCGCCGATAAACCCGTTAAGCAAAAGCGAATCGACTGAGCTACATGTTTTGTGCCGAAAGTGCACATCGGCGGGCAGGAGCGACATATTAATGGGTCATGGTGATGTCGCCGTGACCTAAAAGGGCTTGCAAAGCGTAGGCATTACCACCATTCATCAGGAAAGATTTGGCCATCGTCCGTCGGGAGGCATGGGCGGAACTTCGTACACCAGCGCCATGGCAGTACTTGATAATCAACTGCTTGATCGTGTCTGGCTGAAGGGGTCTTCCTTTGCTTGAGATCCATAAAGCATCATCCAGCTGTCCGTCGCGCAATCGCAGATATGAACGGAGTGCCGCGGCGCAAGGTTTTTGCATGGGGACGAAACCGGTTTTTGTTGCCTTTTCCCCGGGCAATGTGAGTCGAATACTGGTATCCAGCAATAAAAGCATCATAGTGTAGTCCCGCAGGCCAGTGAATCGACGGAGATTTGGTCTTGGCACGAAAAGCCACCTTTGAAATTAAAATCGAAGGTGGCTTTTCATATTGGATTTTAGGCGGTTCAGCTCTTTCCAGCTTGGTGGTGTCGTTGGCCTGTCGGGTTGAAAAGTCGCGGTCTTGATTCTCATCGTCGATGACAAGCTATTGAATTGTCGGGGACCGCTGCTAGTTGTTTGCGCAGCAGTTGATTCAGCAGGAATGTGGTCCGACCGGAAGCGGCCTGCTGGCTTCATCGAGAATTTAGTATGCTCTTGTATCGCAGTTCCGCGTTGAAGCCGCAAGCCTGCTTCAGCGCGGAGTTCGGGTCCGCGTGGGCGCTCGCCATCAAGACGACAACGCCGCTATAGCTTTGGACGAAAGCCACCCCTTCGCGAAACCAGGACACGAGCGCTTCGTCAGGTGGATTCGACACCATGTTCGGCGACGACGTCACGCGCGACTGCAAGTAGATGACTGTAATTTTTTCTGGCATCGGCTCGTTTGGTTGTCTTGACAAACGGATCAGTGATCCACTACAATTGGATCACTGATCCGTTTTCGGTAACCGGTAACTGGATCAGTGACATCCATAGGGTAGCAACCTGCGCAGATGGGCCAGAGACGCTGTCCAATACAACGAAAGGGTGAAAATTCATGGGAAAGCTTGAAGGTAAGGTTGCAGTCATCACGGGTGGCGCCACCGGCATCGGCCGCGCCGCAGCAAAGCGCTTCATCGAGGAGGGCGCCCTGGTCTACATCTTCGGCCGCCGGCAGGAAGCGCTCGACGCCGCTGTGGCCGACCTTGGGCCCAATGCCCGCGCGGTGAAGGGCTCGGTCTCCGATCCGGCCGACCTCGACCGACTCTACGCGGCGGTGAAGTCCGAGCGCGGAACCCTCGACATCGTCTTCGCCAACGCCGGGGCGGGAAGCCAGCTTCCGCTCGGCGAGATCACCGCTGAGCACATTGACGAAATCTTCGACACCAATGTGAAGGGTTCGATCTTCACGGTCCAGAAGGCGCTACCGCTGATGGGCCAGGGCGGTTCGATCATCCTAACGGGATCGAGCGCCGGCACCACGGGCGCCCCGGCAATGAGCGCCTACAGCGCGAGCAAGGCGGCAGTTCGCAACCTCGCGCGGACCTGGGCGGAGGACCTGAAGGGCACCGGCATCCGGGTAAACGTGCTGTCGCCCGGAGCGACGGCAACCGAACTCGCGAAGGAATCGCTAGGCGAGGAGGGCCAAAAAGTCTTCGCCTCGATGACTCCGCTCCAGCGCATGGCCGATCCGGCGGAGATCGGGGCAGTGGCCGCCTTTCTCGCATCATCGGACAGCAGCTTCATGACCGCCAGCGAGGTCGCCGTCGACGGCGGCCTAGCGCAAATCTGACGCGCTACGCCCGGCCGGTCACTCCATTCGCTATTCGGAGCCCGTAGGGCGTGGCAAACCGAAGGAGAAGAATATATGAGCTACGCAATTATTGGCTTCGGCAAGATCGGCCAGGCTCTTGCTAAGGCGTTTGCCCGAAGCGGCATCGAAGTATCCGTTGCAACCACTCGCGACCCGGACAGCTTTGCATCCGCTGCCGCCGCGATCGGACCAGGGATCATTCCCAAAAAATTGGCGGACGCCGTCAAGGCGGACATCATCTTTTTGGCTGTCCGTTTCGAGTCGCACCCGGATGTCGCGAAGGCGCTCCCCACCTGGCAGGGGAAGACCATCGTCGATGTGACCAATGCCTATGGCGTGCCCCCTGAGAAACTGGGAGGACAGCCTTCTTCCAAGTTCGTCGCGCAGGCCTTCACTGGTGGACGACTGGTCAAGGGCTTCAACCATTTGGTCGCTGCGGTCCTTGACCAAGATCCGGCCGTTCATGGTGGCAGGAGAGTCGTGTTCCTGGCGAGCGACGATGACGGCGCAGCAGCGGAGATTGGTATGCTTGCGGAAAATCTCGGTTTCGCGCCGATCAAACTTGGCGGGCTTTCGGAAGGCGGACTGCTTGTGCAGGCACGCGGAAATAGCTGGGGTCAACTGATCTTTAAGGATTTGGTCAAGTTCGACTGATGAATCGTGATCGCAAATTTCGATGCGATCCTGCCTCGTGGACAAAGGGCAGCCGCAGTTTGATTGAAGCGAGGGCGACGCCGGTAGACAGACGCTTGCCGATCATCTGGCGTGTGGGCGCTTGTGGGTCTGTCTGACGCCTCCCAGCTCGGGGAGCTGACGGGCTTGGCACTACTGCTTGCGCACCTGGTCGGACGTGGGGGTCGGGCTAAGGAGCTCGGCCCTCGCCTCCTTCGCCAGCGTTTGCCGCTGCGCGATGGCGAAGGCGCTGCGCAGCTCGCGCATGGACGGTTTGAACGCCGAGACGATGAAGCTTCGGTCGTGACCTGCACCCGTCGCGCTTGCGGCTGGCCCGATGGTATGAAATCAAAAAATTCAAGCAGGTCGTAGAATCGACGGAAAACCGCAATCCGTGAACAAGTGCGAAATGATGTGTGGACAAGGAAGAGATGATGGAGAACTGACGAGGAAGATTAAATTTGATATGATGATCATGCAGCAAATTGGAGTTGATATTGAATCATGGCTGGGTCCTTAGGGATTCGGCCTGCCCTCGATTCAAGCAATACTAACGTTTCAATTTCGCTTGGATGGGAAGAAATGAGAGGTCGCATCCGGCGAGAGGTTGAAAATCGATAAATTGTGCATTACAATTTTTCCTACACTACCCACGCCCAAGAGCGCATACAGTAACGTCTCGATTAGAAGAACAGTTGAGCTCCATTCCCTTTGATACTGAACGTATTAGCTTTCGATGGAATGTCCCAAAAACAAATCCTTTTGCGGTTTTTACAAATCAAGTTATAACTAGGCGGGTGAAAACATGATGCGAGCCGACGCCAGAAAAAATTACAGTCATCTACTTGCAGTCGCGCGTGACGTCGTCGCCGAGCATGGTGTCGATGCGTCTATGCGAGATATTGCCCGCCGGGCCGGTGTAGGGCTGGCCACACTGCTTCGTCATTTCCCGACGCGGGAAGCCTTGTTCGAAGCGTTGCTGCGTACGAATCTGGAGGCACTGACGCAGAAGGCAGGCGAACTCGAAACGTCGAAACCACCTGACGAAGCGCTCGTGTCCTGGGTTCGCGAACAGGTGGCATTCGTCCAAAGCTATAGCGGCGTTGTCGCCTTGATGGCGAACGCCCACGCGGACCCGGACTCCGCGCTTTACGCTACATGCGCAGCGGTGCACTCGGCGGGCGCGCGACTATTGCTCCGTGCTCAGACCGAGGGAACGGCGCGCGCCGATATGAATGGGGACGACTTGTTCGCCCTGATATCGGCACTTGGCTGGCTTGTCGGCCAACCTTCATTCGCGCCACGGACCGATCATCTCTTCAATGTTATCTCGAGCGCCATCTGGATCGCTGATCCACAAGATACAACAAATGGACCAGGGACGCTGCCCGACACAACGAATGGGTGAAAAGTCATGGGAAAGGCTGAATAAAACGATGTTGACAGCGTTCATGTAATTCGATTGTTGGCTTATTCGCAGGATCTCATAAAGAAATCACGGGGTACCGGAAGCAATGCTCAAAAGGGACTATTTAGGCGATGTTCACCTCGTCTTTGTTCCCGCCTACCTTCTAACAGTTGAATCTATAGGTTCTGGCCTCGTCACATCTTTCATCCTATTGCAAAAGGGATGAAATCCTGCGAATAAGCGAGTATTCGCTAGAAAATCAAATCGTACTGAGTTAGCGCAATCGATTTTCCAACAAAACCCGATTCTAAAACAGAATCGGGTTTACTTGTATATTCCGCCACGCAAATCGATTGGAATGGATTGAGGTTCGGGATCCGCATGAGCCGCTGATTGACGAGGAAACCTTTGCTTTGGAGTGCGGGCCAATCGGAATGGCCGGACTGGTCCTGTCGAACGGATCGGTGGACGTGTTTTTGCTTCGGGATTTCGGTTGCGATCTGGACGATGATCGGCGGGATTGGCTGGTGTATTTGGATCATGGTTAATGCCATGCAATTTTTCGATGGGCTTTCATCTGAAATTCCATGACCTGCTACCGCAGACGACTTCTCCGTAAGGTCGCTAGCTTGACTGGAGAAAATGTACCGTACAATTCTGTACAACCTGGATGTTTGTACAAACTCTAAATGAGACCTTCATCATATATTGTGATACCAAAATGGAAGGAGTTGGCTGGACATACTCTCCAAATTTACGGTAAAAAAGGCTTTTCAAATTTATTGGTCACCCGAGTATTTCTCCCATAATCTGAGCCGCTTCTACGGTCAACAGTTGCCTTCAGGGTCCGAAAAAGAACTCCATTGCGGAAGAGGCCCCTTTTTTTGCATCATCGTTTTGGACGAGCGCCCCGTTTACGGCCCGCGCCAAACATCAAAGGGCACCCTTCTTGTGAATACCAATGTATTCGACGCCAAAACTTTATACCGGCAATGGACCGGAGGAGGTCACCTGATCCATGCGACGAACACCCCGATGGAATGCGCCCGGGACTTGAACCTATTACTAGGCTGCGATCCGGACACCTTCCTTCGAGAGTATCCGCAAAGCTGGGATGGAAATTGCCCGGTGATGCATCAAGATCTTATGGGAACATACGGTTGGCAGAGTTTGACGCAGCTTTTTTCGTTTCTCAATTCCGTCGCGGACTATATGGTCTTGCGTAATTTCGAATACCTGCCGGATAATTACTTGTCGGAGCTTCACGGTGATATCGATCTATTGGTACGGGATCCTGTGGATGTCGCTTTCCTTTTAAACGGCGAAAAAGTGTATTCGGAACCCTTTCGCGTTCACTATCGGGTTCCCGTTGGAGGACAGTCCGTATTTTTCGATTTCCGGCATGTGGGCGATGAGTATATGGATGAGGATTGGGAAAGAAGCCTGTTGAAAAACAAAATTTTCTCTCCCAAAAGTTTTTTCGTTCCACGGCCGAGCGATCATTTTTTTAGTTTACTTTATCATGCAGCCGTTCATAAACCGTCCATTGCCCCAGATTACTTCGCCCGTTTATCCAGTATGGCAGAACAACTGAAGATCCCGGACTTTTCCCCAACCGTAATGATCGACCTTCATCGCCTTAAAAACTTTATAGATGAATACCTGAAAAGCCAGAAGTATCAATATACCGCTCCTCGCGATCTTTCCGTTTATATTAATCAACGTTTTTTTGAAGCGAGCTGATTTCTTTCAATGCAACAGGAGGCCTTAATCCGCGCTCATCTAGAGCGGCATTATCAAATTGTCAACCTCAAGCCCTATTTGGAATCTCAGGCCCACCTCGGCTTTTGCTATTTCGAAGGAAATTCCGTTGTGGACGGAAGAAGAGTATTTATTAAGGTAGATGGAACCTATGGTGAATCGGCTTCTCGTGAAGCAAGCCTAATCGGCCAGTTCGATAACCGCCATTTCCCGAACCTCATTGCTTATGAAGCCAACGGGCCTCTGTCTTTCGTCTTATTGGAGTGGATTGAAGGGATCCCGTTGGAGACGATTCTAAAACACCGAACCCAATTAACGAACGCACAAAAGGAAAATCTACTACGGCAATTGGTTTCTATTTTGAAAGCACTTCATCATTCGGAAATCATTCATCGGGACATTCGCCCCGCCAATATCATGATTGATATGCTCGAAGAAAAGTGGAGGATGGTTCTGTTTGATTTCGCGTTCTCCATTAGGAAGGGCTCGAATCCTTGGCCGGAACTTGGCTTTTTGACCCCGCGAGTCGACCTCTTGAGGGATTTAGGGGGAGCAGAATATAAGCCTGACGCATTGTTTTGGGACGATGCGTACTCTGTCTGCCAGGTTGCCAGCAAGATAGATGCGGCTTGTGAACGGAGCTTTCCTGAAATCTGGGATCAAATGAAATCATTGATTGGAAAATTAACTCACGATGGCTCATTTAAAACTTGATGGACAGCCGTCGCTTCAGCCAAGCTATAAACTTGAGGTTACCCGAAGTATCTGCCCGTCGATTTCTACGGTAGGAGTAATCGATTCGAAGCTCTATCGGGACGCCGAACGTGAATTGATTCCGATGGTGGAGGCGTTCGGACTTATAGTCTGATCAGTGGGAGAAGCTGACGGCCTATTTGGCAGATGGACGATTGGAGATCGATAACAATCGCAGCGAGCGCTCGATCAAGCCGTTCGTTATTGGACGCAAAAACTGGTTGTTTGCCAACACGCCGCGAGGAGCGAAAGCGAGTGCAGTCATCTATCTTACGCACTCCCAGTTAGCTGTCGCATGAACAACTAGCTCGATTTATAGTTAAACCTTGCTCCCTCCGCTAGGTGGGGGCTATTTGACGTTCACTCATCAGTGCCCTAACATAATACTAGCGCTCCTTGAAACGCAATCGTTACAAATAGAAATTTTGTCAGGTCCAACTAGTAATTTTTTAACCTGCGACTTACTTTTCCCGCAAAATGAACACTTAATTTGACTATTGCCGCCGTTATCTTCGTCATTTTCCATTTTCAACAGGCTTTCGCCGCTGCCGTCTTCTAATAAATAATTCGCCGTTACCTTGAAATAATTGGCTATTGGCATGATGTACTCGATGTCTGGATAGCCGGTTTCGCTTTCCCATCGGGATATTGCCTGGTTCGTCACCCCCAGCGCTTCGGCAAGCTTTTCCTGCGTGACATTTTGAAGTTTGCGCAGTTCTTTTATCCGCGCCCCGATCTTGATATTCACAATCATTCCTCCATTATTAATTGCTTTATAACCGAATTATATTATCTGAATAGGCAGGAAACAATCGTGAGTCAGTTGATATATATCAACGAATCGTTGACCTTCTTGACGCTGCGATGCCTTTATCACGTTTATGTGTCAACGATTCGTTTGTCTTTTGTTGATCTGTAATTCCCTGCTTGATCTATCGACAATGACGCTGATCGCAGGCGGGGCCACTGAATCGTTGACTGCTACGGTAGCGCCTGAAAATGCGACGAATAAGAACGTCACATGGAGTTCAAGTGACGCCAACGTGGCGACGGTAGCGAACGGTGTCGTGACGCCGGTAAGCGCCGGAACGGCGACGATTACGGTCACGACGCAAGACGGCGGCTACACGGCGAGCAGTACCTTAACAGTGAGCCCGGCATCGGCGCCGGTGACGGTTCCGGGAGCTCCGATGAACGTTACGGCAACGGCTGGCAATGGACAGGCGACGGTGACGTTCATGGCTCCAGACGATAACGGAGGAAGCACGATTACCCGTTATGTGGTGACCGCGACGCCGGGAGGCCAAACGGCGACCGGAACGAGCAGTCCGATCGTCGTGACCGGCTTGACGAACGGGACAACCTACACATTTACGGTGAAGGCGTTCAATCTCGCCGGAGGCGGTGCAGTCTCGGCGGCGTCCCCGGCCGTGACGCCTGTAACCCCATCGAGCGGCGGCGGCGGCACCCCTGTCGTTGCCACGCCGGGCAACACGCAGGAATCGGACGTAGAAGTGCTCGTTAACGGCAAAGTAGAGAATGCAGGAAAAGCAACGACGACGACCGTGAACAATCAAACGGTCACGACTGTCACCGTTGATCCGGACAAGCTGAACGAGAAGCTTGCGGCGGAAGGCAATAACGCCGTGGTAACCATCCCGGTCAACACCGGATCGGACGTGGTGATCGGCGAGCTCAACGGCCAAATGGTCAAAAACATGGAGCAGAAGCAAGCGGTCGTGGAGATTAAGACGCAGCAGGCGACTTATTCTCTGCCTGCCGGTCAAATCGATATCGACTCCATATCCAACCAACTCGGGCAGACGGCGAACCTGGAAGATATCAAAATCCAGATTCAGATCGCCGCTCCGTCAGCGGAAGCGGCGAAGGCGGCCGAGGATGCGGCTTCGGTAGGCGGCTTTACGCCTGTAGCAGCTCCGGTTGAATTCACGGTCAAAGGAACGTACAACGGTCAGACCGTCGAAGTCAGCCGGTTCAACTCCTACGTGGAGCGGACCATCGCGATTCCCGACGGGGGCGATCCGAACCAAATCACGACCGGCATCGTCATCGATCCGGACGGAACCGTGCGCCACGTGCCGACCAAGATCACGACGGTCGACGGGAAACACTTCGCGGTCATCAATAGCTTGACCAACAGCTTGTACTCGGTCGTCTGGCATCCGATCGAATTCAGCGACGTCCAGAACCATTGGGCGAAAGACGCGGTGAACGACATGGGTTCGCGCATGATTGTCGACGGCACGGGAGATGGATTGTACAGTCCCAATCGGAATATCACGCGGGCGGAGCTTGCGGCGATTATCGTAAGAGCACTGGGGTTGAAAGTAGAGAGCGGCTCATCGACGTTTACCGATGTAAACTCATCTGCATGGTATGCCGGCGCGGTGCAGACCGCTTACGATTACAAGCTGATCAACGGCTTTGGCGACGGTCTCTTCCGCCCTCAGGAAGAGATCACCCGTGAGCAGGCCATGGCGATCATCGACAAAGCGATGACCGTGACCGGATTGCAAGCCAAATTACCGCAACATGACGCGGATGCGTCGCTCAGCTCTTTCGTGGATGCAGCGAAGGTGTCTTCCTGGGCGAAGGAAGCGGTAGACGATAGCCTGCAAGCCGGAATCGTGACCGGCCGAACCGGAAGCGAGCTTGACCCGCAAGCGGATATGACCCGGGCGGAAATCGCCGCCATGATTCAAAGACTGCTGCAAAAATCCGATTTGATCTAAGAGTGACAGCTTTGCAGAAAGAGCCTTGGACTATCCTCCAAGGCTTTTTCTTTTGCAAAAAATATGCCGCGGAACCCCGCCACCTACTAAACGCCCAAGCGACCCGGCAAGCCGGGTCCATTGAGCGTTTTTTCTCCGCTGCGCTTCGGGTGCCCGGCGGCGCGGTGAGGGCGGATCCTTGGAAGAGAAAGCGTAAGGCCCAGCAAATCACCATGTGCAATTTTCAGACAAGGTATTAAAATAAAAATATTACCTTGACAGACAAAGTAGTGTGTCGTATTATTCAGACATGGAAGTAACGGTAGGAGCGATAACAAAAACTCACCTGCATCTTGCGTTGTAGCTGAAATTCATGATCAGAACAAAAGCTATTGACAATCCAGCTACTGCGTGTTACTTTATAGCAGTAGTCAGTAACGCTGCATACCGGTCATACAGAATAGCAAGGGGTGATGGTGCTGGAAAACCTAACGGAAATGCTCAAAGGGGTGCTGGAGGGCTGCGTCCTTGAAATTATAAGCCGCAACGAAACCTACGGCTACGAAATCACGCGGCGGCTGAACGCCCTCGGCTTCACGGATGTTGTGGAGGGAACGGTGTACACCATCCTGATCCGGCTTGAAAAAAACAAGCTGGTGGAGATCACTAAGAAGCCCTCCGACATGGGACCGCCGCGAAAGTTTTTCGCGATCAACGACGCGGGGCGCGAGGAGCTGCGGAGGTTCTGGGAAAAATGGGAGTTCGTATCGTCAAAAATGAACGAGTTAAAGGAGAGAAATCCATGAATTTTTGGGAAAAAATCACCGGCAGCGACATGACGAAAGAAATGAGAGCTTTTGAATCGCGAGCCCAAAAGCTGCCGGCCGGTTATCAAGCGGCATGGAAAGAAGTGAACGGAAATATTTGGATGTACACCAATTTCTCCGGTCGCAACCTCATGCCCATTCTCGACGGCGTGCTGGGCCTGCTCGAAGAAGCGGCGGCGGACGGTCAGCGTGTCCAAGAAGTATTGGGCGACGATATCAAAGGCTTCTGTGCGGCGCTGGCCGGCGAAGAAGGGGCAAAGTCATTCCGCGACAAGTGGCGCGAGCAGCTCAACAACAATGTCGCTAAAAAATTAGGCAAATAAAATGAAGGCACATAGGAGGATAAACAAATGAGCATACAAGACATCATCCAAGGCAAAAGAGAGTGGCGAGCACACGTGGCGCGCGTCAAAGCGCTCCCGCAGGATTATCAGATTGTGTATAAGGAGATTCAAAAATATCTCTTTAAGGTCGGCCCCGTTGAACTGACCGAAGGTACGGGTTTGCTCTCGGGGATTGTCGATCTTTTTGAAGAGGGCGCGGCCGTGGGGAAAGGCGTGCTCGACGTGACGGGCAGGGACGTAGCGGCTTTTTGCGACGATCTCATCAAAGATTCCAAAACGTACGCCGACATCTACCAAGAATCGGTTAACCAAGAAATGAACAAGGCGATGAAAAAAGCTACGGACAAA
>NZ_JACJVO010000065.1 GCF_014212055.1 Cohnella zeiphila
GGGGGAAGTGCCCGCTGAAAGGCGTTCAGGAAATCCGTTACTCCGTTCTGCCGCACGGCGACCGCTGGGACCGGGCGGGCGTGCAGCAGGAAAGCGCGAGCTGGAACGAGCCGCTCGTGCCGGTATTCGGGCAGTGGTCCGAACCCGGGGAGTCGAATTCCCTGATGTTCGTCACCGATCCGTCCGTCGAGATCGCGTCGTTCCAGCGGGGCGGGCGGGACGGGTACGTCCGGCTGTTCAACTCCGCGCCGGAGGCCAAGTTCTTCCACCTGATCGTCGACGGGGAGCTGACCCAAGCATCGGCCGTCGAGCTGGACGGCCGTCCGATCGGCGAGCTGAAGAGGAAGCGCGGCAGCCGGGAGCATCGCTGCAGCATTGAGCTGACATTGCGTCCGTTCGGCCTGGCAACGGTCCGGCTGCACGAGCTGTCCGGCAAGAAAGATTCCCAACCATGATGGAGGCAACAACTTGCAGATGAGAAAAGAATGGCTGTACCGGGTGGAGAAGCTGCTGAAGTCCAGGAACGAATATGTCTACACGAAAGTCATGCCGGTTGAGCTTGCGTTTGTTGCGACCGACGACCATTTGAGCTGCGAGGAGGCGGCTGCGCTTCCGTTCGAACCCATCCGTTCCGGCGATCCGTGGGGGCGGGATTGGCAGTATGCCTGGTTCCGCGCGACCGTGACGATTCCCGAAGAGGCGGCGGGCAAGCGGGCCGTCGTCCGGGCCGATCTCGGGTCGGAAGCGACCTTGTTCGTGAACGGAAGCGCGGCCGGGGCGTTCGACCTCCAGCACGACGACGCGCTGCTCAGCCGGAACGCGGCGGCCGGCGATTCCTATCATGTTCTCGCGGAAGCGTACGCCGGCCATTCCGGGCGCCGTCCGCTTCTCGGAGACGCCTTCCTGTGCGCGGTGGAAGAAGAAGTCTACCAATTCTATATCGATCTCGAATGCCTGTATCAAGTCCGCAACCACGTCGACGCAGACTCTCTGCGGACGGCCGATATCGACCGCTGCCTGAGAGAAGTAACGTCCGCGATCGATCTGGGAGGAACGCCGGCCGAACGAGCGGTTAGCGCGGCTCGGTGCCGTCAGATAATGGCGCCGGTTCTGGCCTGCGTGAACGGCTCGACTTCTCCCTTGCTCTATCTGATGGGACAATCGCATCTGGACATCGCGTGGCTGTGGCCGATCGAGGAGACGAAGCGGAAGATCGCGCGAACGATGTCCAACCAATTGGCGCTGATGGAGGAATATCCGGATTATCGCTACGTTCAAAGCCAGCCTTATTTGTTCCAATTGGCGAAAACTTACTACCCCGAGCTGTACGAGCGGATCCGGCAGGCGGTCCGGGAAGGCCGCATCATCCCCGAAGGCGGCATGTGGGTCGAGCCGGATACGAACCTTCCCGGCGGAGAGAGCCTGATCCGCCAGGCGATGCACGGCCAGCGCTTTTTCAAGGAAGAGTTCGGGGTCGACAACCGGATGCTCTGGCTGCCCGACGTGTTCGGCTACTCCGGCAACCTGCCGCAAATCATGCAGGGCTGCGGCCTGACCTACTTCGCTTCGGTCAAGATGTTTCAGACCTACGAGAACATAGTCGATCCGTTCCCCTACAATACGTTCATGTGGGAGGGAATCGACGGCACGCAGGTGCTGACCCATCTGCTCGATTACGGAGATTTTCCGATCCGGGTCAATCCGTCTTTCCTGATCAAGCAATGGAACGAGCGCGTGCAGAAGGACGGCATCGCCACGCGGCTCGTGCAGTTCGGCCACGGAGACGGGGGCGGCGGAGCGAACCGCGACGACCTGGAGTTCCTGAAGCGGCTGGAAAATCTGGAGGGGGTCCCGCGAACGAAGCACGGCTCGCCCATCGAATATTTCGAGGACCAAGCAAGCAGGGGGCTGCCCGATGCGAAATACGTGGGCGAGCTGTATTATCCGGCTCATCGGGGAACGTATACGACGCAAGCGGCGCTCAAACGGCTGAACCGCAAATCGGAGATCGGCCTGCGCGAGGCGGAGCTGTGGGGAACGGCCGCGCTGCTGCTGCGGAAGCGGGAGTACGCCTACGACGAAGCGGACCGCTTGTGGAAAGGGCTGCTGCTGCATCAGTTCCACGATATTTTGCCGGGGACTTCGATTCATCGCGTGAACGAAGAAGCGAGGGCCGAGCTGCTGCGAATCCATGAATCTATCGATAAGAGCGTCGCTGGGACGCAAGCGGCGTTGGCCGACGGAGACGCGGAGGAAGCGACTTTCTTCAACTCGCTCTCGTGGGACCGCACGGACATCGTCGCCCTGCCTGACGGGCTGGCGGCAGGATTGGCGGGAAGCCGTTCGAACCTGCAGCGATACGAAGGCAGAACGTACGCGGAAGTCGGCGTTCCGTCGATGGGATGGGAGGTTTGCTCGTTCGATCGCGCGGGAACGGATGCCTGCGATCATCCTTGCTTGTCGGTGTCGCCGACGCATCTCGAGAATGAATACGTGGCGGTTCGGCTGAACGCCGGCGGCGAAATCATAAGCATCTTCGATAAAGAGAGCGGAATCGAATGGGCGGCCGGAAGGGGCAACGCGTTGAGCCTGTACCGCGACGATCCGTCCGCCTTCGACGCCTGGGAGATCGACCGCCGATATCGGGAGTCGAAGGCGGACATGGTGGCGGAAGCGAACGTCAGCGTCACGGCGGAAGGCCCGCTGTTCGCCAACATCCGCGTGGAGAAGCGGTTAAACGAATCTACGCTGATTCAAAATATTCGTCTTCGCAAAGGCAGCCGGCGCGTCGAGTTCCATACGACGGTGGACTGGCGGGAGAAGAACAAGCTGCTCAAAGTGGACTTCCCCGTCAACCTCCATGCGAACGAATCGCTGCAGGAGATTCAATTCGGTTACGTCAAACGGCCCAATCATGCGTCCCGGCCGCACGACGCCGACCGTTTCGAAGTTTGCCATCACAAGTGGGCGGCGCTGGCCGAACCGAACCGCGGCTTCGCTCTGCTCAACGACTGCAAATACGGCATCAGCGTGACCGGCAACGTGATGAGTCTGACGCTCCTGCGTTCGCCCGCTTTTCCCGACGAAGTCTCGGATCAGGGAACGCACGAGTTTACGTACGCTTTCCTGGTATGGAACGGCTCTTTCTTCGAAAGTCCCGTCGTCCGGGAAGCTTATGAGTTGAACGTTCCCGTACTGGTGCAGCCGAAGGGCAGCGGGCTTGCGGGATTCTCGCTATTGCGGGCAAGCGCGCCCAATATCGTAATCGAGACGGTCAAACCGGCCGAAGACCGGTCGGAGGATGTGGTGATCCGACTCTACGAATGCAAGGGAGCCGGGACGGATTGCCATTTGCAAGCGGGCTTCCCGCTGGAACGCGTCTATGAGACGGATATGCTGGAACATCCGAAGCGAGAGCTTCATCCGAACGGCGATCGGCTCGATCTTTCTTTCCGGCCGTTCGAAGTCAAAACGGTAAGAGTTGCCAACGCCTCCCGAACCGGCCTACAATAAGGAAAAACGGGGGGACAGGTGATTCGATTTGCATCCCGAGGTTCTGGCCGCGCTCATCAACGAGATTCTCGTCAAATCGACGATTCTGGGTTCCGAGAAGTCGTTCGTTCAAGGCTTGACGCCGAAGCAGCTGCACATCGTCATGGAGATCGGAACGAGGACTTTCCGCCACGGCGATCTGGCGGTGCGGCTCGGCGTCGAGCCTTCGACGCTGACCCGCACGCTGAATCCGCTCGTGCAGGGCGGTCTCGCGGACCGGAGCTTAAACCCGGATAACCGGCGGGAGGTGCTCATTCGTCTGACCGAAGCCGGGCTGTCCGTTCTGGAGACGGCGAACGGGAAGATGGAGCAGATCGCGTCCGCTATCCTGGGACAGGTGCCGAAAGAGCAGTTGGCCGAGGTGGAACGCAGCGTCCGAACGCTTCTCGACATCCTGCGCAACAACCGGTTCGATCCGTAAGCAGCCGGGACGCAAGCCCCCCGTTCGCAAGCGAAGAGCAGTCATGGAGGAGGAGAAAGGTTTGGATTTGCGCACGTTCTGCGATCGGATACGGCTTCCGGCCGAGGCACTCGCCGCGATGGAACCGTATCTTTCGATGGAGGAAGCCGAATACGCTTCGTACAAGCGGCGATTTTTGGACGACCGCGATTCGTTCTGGGAGAGCGTCAAAGGGGAGAGCGGCTATCGCCGACTGCTGCTCTACCTGATCTGCCGGCTGGCCGTGGACTCCTATGAGGAATACCGGGCGCTTGGAATCGGGGACGACGTTTACGAAGATACGTTCTCCGATATCCGGATCTGGTGCCTGACCTGCGCGCGGGACCACGGCGAATACGGCATCGAGGAGTTTCATTGGCTGCAGGAACATGTCCAGCTCCGGTTGTTCCGGCTGGGCAGACTTCAGTTCCAGCCTTACGCTTTCGACCGGAACGTCGCGATCGGCGGCCGCAAGGTACAGGCGAGGCAGATCGTGCTGAACGTGCATATTCCGGAAGGAGAGCCGCTCGATCCGCGCGAGGCCGAGGCTTCCTTTGACAAGGCTTCCGTCTTTTTCCGCGGCATCTCTCCGGTCTTCGTCTGCCATTCCTGGCTTCTTTATCCGGGCTTGTCCGCCGTCCTGTCGCCGGAGTCCAACATTTTGCGTTTTCAGCGGCTGTTCGACGTCTTCGAACGGGACGAAACGGATCGGCAGGCGGAGCAGCGCATCTTCGGCCGGGCGCTCGACGATCCGGCGGCTTACGAGGAGCGCACGTCGCTGCAGCGGAACGCCAAGGCCTATCTGGTCTCCGGGCGCAAGCTGGGCAGCGGATACGGAATTCGGATCGGTTATTAAAAAAAACGCCGCTTCGCCAACCGGGCGCAAGCGGCGTTTGCCGTTAATGGGACATCTTCGGCATCGCTTGCGCGTTCGCCGAGCGAGGGGGACGGACGAACAGCGCGGTCAGGACCAGGCAAACAATCGACAGCCCGGTCAGCATCAGAAACGCGGCCCGGAAGCCCGAAGCGAGCGAGGAACCATCGGCGAGAAGGCCCGCAGCCGAGGACGAAGAGGCGCTCGCGCCGGCCCAAGCGGCCGCGACGACGGCGGACACCGTCGTGCCGGCCGCTCCGCCGAACTGCTCGCTCATATTGACCAGACCGGAGGCGATGCCGGTGTTCATCTTTTCCAAGCCGGTGAAGCTTAACAGGTTGACGGAAGGGAACAGCAGCCCCCAGCCGATTCCGCAGACCAGCAGCGCCGGCAGAAGATCGACGGCGTAATGGCCGTCCGCAGGCAGGCGGGAGAAATAGGCGAAAGCCAGCGTGACGCAGATCTGACCGGCGATCAGAATCGATTTTACGCCGAACGGCTTGACGAGCCGCGAGGTCAGGTTCGCGAACAGGATCGTGAGCGCCGCCGCGGCCATATACCCTCCGGCGGTCTGGATCGCCGTAAGGCCGAGCACGTTCTGCATGTACTGCGTCAGCACGAAGAACATCGAGAAATGGCAGACGCCGATCCAGACGCCGATGCCGAGTCCGGCCCGCAGGGTGGGCATGCGAATCAGCGGCTTGGGAATGAGCGGCGACGGGGAGCGCGCCTGGATGCGGACGAACGAAGCCAGCAGAAGAGCGGCCGCCGCGAACGAGGCCAGCGTGACGGGCGCCGTCCAACCGGCGTTCGGAGCGGTCGTCAAGCCGTACAGCAGCACGATCGTTCCCGCCGAGACGGCAATGGCTCCGGGTGCGTCGAATTTGCCTTTGGCTTCGCCTGGAACATCTCGGGGGAGCAGGCGCGCTCCGGCGAGCAGCGCATAGAGGCCCAGCGGCACGTTCAGGAAGAAGAACCAGTTCCAGCCCCAGGCTGACGTGATGATGCCGCCGAACAAGCTGCCAAGCGCGCCGCCGGCGCCGAATACCGCGCCCCAGACGCCGAGCGCGATGTGGCGGTCGCGTCCTTCCGGGAACAGCCTCATCACCGTCGACAGCGCGGTCGGAGAGAGCAAGGCCGCCGCCATGCCCTGAACGCCGCGAAACGCCAGGAGAGACCCGGAAGACCAGGCGAGTCCGCACAGGAGCGAGGCTCCCGAGAACAGGATGACGCCGATCCGAAACATTCGCGACCGTCCCTGCCGGTCGGCGATGCGGCCGCCAAGCAGCAGAAAGCTCCCGAATATCAGCTGATAGATGCCGCTTACCCATTGCAGGCTGGTCTCCGAAAAGCGCAGATCGCGCTGGATGGACGGAAGCGCGACGTTGACGCCGGCAAGGTCGATCACGATCATGAACTGGGCGGCCATTAGCGCGGCCAGCACGAGCCACTTGCCGGCGCTTTGACGGGGCACTTCGGCTTTCGTTTGAACGGGGACGAAATTCATAGGCGATGCCTCCTTTGTATTTGTACTAATACAAATAATGTATAAATACAAATATATGCCGAAATGGCGAAATGTCAATAGGCGGGATGCAAATCATCGTCTTCAAGAAAATCGCGCCGGCTGTCGATATAGATACAAATAGATAGCCAAAGGGGATTCATCGCGAATGAAGAAGAGAACGACCTTGCGCGCGGCCGCATGGGCGGCGGCGCTGCTTCTGGCGGCCGCGCCCTCAGCCGGGGCGGCGGGCAGCGGAAAGATGTACGGTTACGCGGATTCGGCAACGGGCCTGACTTTCGTGCCGATCCGGTTTTTCAGCGAGAGGAGCGGGGCTTCCGTTGACTGGAACAGCGAGCGGAAGAGAGTCTCCATCACGAAAAAGGACGTAAGCGTAACGTTGAACGTGGGCAGCAGAACGGCGGAGGTAAACGGGGAACAGGCAGAGCTGGCCGCAGCTCCCTTCACGGACGGAGGCGTCACCTACGTGCCTCTCCGGTTCATCACCGATGCGCTCAGGCTAAACGCCGAGTGGGATTCTTCGCTGGCATCGGTCAAGCTTCAATTGACGGACGGGGAAGTGACGCTCCCGGTCATCGACCGGGGAGCTCGGCCGGAGGAAGAAGCAGCCTTCTCGCGCGAGACTCGTTCGTTCCGCATCGGTTCGCGAACGATCGAAGCGGAGCTGCTTGCCGTTTCGCTGCTGGCCCCCGGCGTCGACTTATCCGTCGCCCTTGCGGGCGGCAAGGCCGGCGAAACGGAGGAGCTGAAGAACATCGCCGCCCGGACGGGCGCGACCGCCGCGATGAACGGCACTTTTTTCGACGCGTACACGGATGCAGCCAAGAAGAACCCTTACGGCTACATCGTCAGCGACGGCCAGATCGCCTGGCGGGCGGCCGGCGACAAGCGGACGATTTTCGTGTTCGATAAGAGCAACAACGTCGAGTTCGTGGACGGAGCGGATTTCCTCGAACGATTCGACCGGGGAGATGTGGAGGGGGCTTTGCAGGCCGGGCCGCGGCTCCTTCGCGACGGCAAGGTAGCGCTGAACGTGGTGGCCGAGGGCTTCAAGGATCCGAAAATATTGACCGGGGGCGGCGCGCGGAGCGCCATCGGAGTCACGCGCGACCACAGACTCCTCCTCGCGACGGTGCCGGGAGCGACCATCCCCCAGCTGGCGGAAATGATGAAGCAAGCCGGCGCCGTGCAGGCGATGAACTTGGACGGCGGCGCGTCCAGCGGGCTCTATTATAACGGCCGATACGTCACGAAGCCGGGCCGCCCGATCAGCAACGCCCTCGTCATCAAGGGAATGTAACTTTTCTCGCGATCGTCCGCGGATCAGCGCAGCGCTTGCATTTGCGACAGAATCGGTTCGAGATGCCCGGCGAGCCGTTCGGCCGCAAGTTCATGGGCCTTCGCGCCGGGATGGCTTCGGGCGCCCGTCGTTTCCTCCGTCATCGGAGGAAGCGGGTAAACGGAGACATTCCGGTCCCCGGATTGCTCCGCGTAGGACTCGACCGCGCGGCGGATCGCCGGCATCATCGGATCGCCCAGCATGCCGTAGGCCCAAACGAGGTGGGCTCGGGGGTTGCACGCCCGAAGCTTGTGCAGAAAGCTTTGAATCGCCTGTTCCAAAACGTTCAAATCTTCTTGATGATAAGTCCCATCCTCGTTCATGCGCTGCTTGCGAGTCTCGCCGGTGACCGGATCTCTCCATTCCGGCGTGCGAAAAGCGCTCCCGTCGTTCGTTCCCAGATTGACGACCACGGCATCGGGCGGCCAGGAAGCGAAATCATTCCGCCTATGGACGCCCATCGCTTCGTTTTTCTCCCCCGACAATAGGCCGCACACCTGCTCATAGTATTGCGGCAGATTGCAGCGGGGGTTGTTGTCCCAGCCGGTCAGCACGCCCCAGCCGCTCTGAGAGACGATCCGATAGTCCGCATCCAATGCTTCCGCCGTCATCGCCGCGTAGTTGCGGATGGCGCTGAACCACATCGGGATCCAATCTTCCTCCGATCTCGCCCCGATCGCACCCTCGCCGGACGTAATGCTGTCGCCGATAAATTCGATTTTGCGAGAATTGTCCTCGACCGGCAGAAACTGCCCGTCGAATCGGACGGCGCGGAATTGCAGGAAGCCGTTCGGGTCCCCGCTCATCGCCTGCGTATCCTTGACGATCCGGACGTTCTTGACGACGTTCCCGTTCATCCCGCGAAAGACGCAGAGCCAATGCGTTCCGGCCGTCACCATCTGCCTGCTTACCGGCACCGAGTCGATCACGATGCTGACCCAAGGCTCGTACGCATCGTAATCCGCTTCGACTTCCACCCACAGCTCGGAGCCCCTGGCATTGAATTCGAGAGCGCTGCCTGTCCAAAACAACGTGAGCGGAGAAAGGGAGTCCGTCGTTCTTCCATGCACTTTCAAATGCGGGACTTCCGACAAAGCCAACGTCTTCAATCGATCGCTCCGTTTCAACGCCTTCATCCTTCCATGGGTTGCTGTCTGGAATTATAGCACGGCCCGAATCTATTGGAGCATCGGAACAGTTAAAGTTGTCGAATCGGCCGTTTAAAGAAAGCGATCGTCTCGCTGCCGGACGGCGCAACGCCGACCAGTTCCCAGCCGTAGCGTCCCCAGCTGGACAGCGCCTCGTCCAGCATCCAGCTGCTCAGACCGCCCGAGTCTTCGGCCCGGAGCGCATCTCCGAGGGAGACATCGGTCGCGTATTCCCACCGATCGGTACGGTCCGGCTCGTCGCCGACCGGCCGCTCCTGAGGCAGATCCCATCGGACCCGGTTCGCGGAGACGGCCAGGGCGGACAAAATCGTTTCCCGATCGGTCGCTTCCAGCGCAAGCAGGCGCGGCGCCCGGGGAATGCAGAACGAAGCGTGGGAGTGGTATACCTGGAGCAGCATGGTGCCTGCCGGAGTATCGTTCGCGTCGCGCACGACGTACCAGGCAACGCGTTCCCGTTCCTCCGGCGGTCCCCACCTTTCGATGGAATCGTTCCGGTTGAAGCCGTCTTTGACCCGATACCCTTTCTCTTGCAAGAAAGCGCAGACCGGCGCCATAAACTGCTGAATCCATACGCCGTAGGCGCGGTCGCCGTGCTCGGCAAAGATTCGGAGCAGCTCTTCTTTTTTTGCTTCATAGATTTCTTTCCAGGAGAGGGACAGTAGCCGGCCGGCCTCGCGTACGAGCCTCGGGAAAGGGGATGACAGATCATTCAACTCAAATTTCAACTCCTTGATCGAATAATAATTTAATGATGTTAGATTAATAATCTAATGATGTTAGAATAAAATCTCATGTTATAATTGTCAAGACAAAAATCGGAGGGGACGCGGATGGCGAGAAGAAGAACGATTCGGCCGGCGGAAGGCGCGGACAGCTCCGGACCGCTCCATACGCCGCTCGATCGGTCCCGGATCGAAGCGGCGGCGGTGGAGGTGCTGCAGCGGGAAGGGCTGGCGAACATCAGCATGCGGAAGATCGCCGACGAGCTCGGCGTTAAGGCGGCTTCGCTCTACTATCATGTGAGAGACAAGGATGAATTGCATCGTTTGCTGGCGGAAAGGATCGGCTCCGAAGCCCCTTTGCCGGACGCCGCGCTGCCGTGGCGGGAACAGATCGGTCAATGGGCGGCGGACTTCCGCCAGGCGCTGAACCGTTATCGGGACGCCGCCTTTATCATGGGCGCGACGATTGCGGCGACGCCGGCACGGCTCGCTCACATCGAGTTCCTGTTTCGGCTGCTGGCGGATACAGGTTTCGGCGACGAACAAATTCCATGGCTGGCCTCCATGCTGCGGAACTACGTCGTCGGCTTCGCGGACGAGGAGAGCCGTCTGGCCGATCGGGCGCAGAGGTCGGAGATGGACGCGGCGGACCGGGAACGGAAAAACCGGGAAGCGTTCGAGGAGCTGCCTGCGGATCGGTATCCGACCCTCATCCGGCTCAGCGCGATGACCGTATCTCCCGACCTGGACCGGGAGTTCGCTTTCGGTCTTGACGTACTCCTCGACGGCTTTGAAGCGAGGCTGGAGCAAGCCGATTGAAGGCGGGTGTCCTTTCGGCCGTAATCCCCTTCGCTCAGGCAGATGGCCGCCGCGTCGCTCCGTTTTGGCCTTTCGGCCGAAATCCCCGTCGCTCAGGCGACTGGCCGCCGAGAGCGCTGCATTTTGGCCTTCGGCCGAAATCCCCATCGCTCAGGCAGATGGCCGCCGCGTCGCTCCGTTTTGGCCTTTCGGCCGAAATCCCCGTCGCTCAGGCAGATGGCCGTAGCGTCGCTCCGTTTTGGCCTTTCGGCCGAAATCCCCGCCGCTCAGGCAGATGGCCGTAGCGTCGCTCCGTTTTGGCCATTCCGCTGATGGGCTGGAGAAGAGCAGGTTTCCAAAGTGAAGGGGATTTCGGAGGAAAGTGGATTCAAGCATTCGTTCCTGAGTGAAGGGGATTTCGAAGGAAAGTGGGTTCAAGCATAAGTTTTCTGAGGGAACGGGATTTCGAAGTTAAGCGCCGAAAAGGCGCCGGCCGACGGCAAAAAATACGCCGGCAATGACCGTCCGCGGCTGCAGGGCCTCAATCGTTCCAATCGCTCGCTAACGTTTGCGTTTATCCTCTTCGCGCGTCTCTCGGCCCCGTTCGTCCCGATTTTGATCTTCGGGGCGAACGGGGTTTTTCGCGCTGGCGGGTTCGCGAATCTCCTGAGGCAGCCGGCGGGTGACGTGCGGCACGCTGCGCGGCGTGAACTCCAGCTGCTCGTCGGAATAGACGGAGACGAACATCTGCCCCCCGGAAGCGTAGGCGCGGATCAGCACGGGAAGCGGGTATGGGTTGAGGAAAACGAAATCCGGCCCGCCCCAGCTGACGGTCGCGTCCCGACCGGGCAGCACGTACGGGACGTTCCGGCTGTGCGAATAGCGTTGGACGATCTTCAGTCCGGCACGGTCGACGGCGTTGTACAGAGTGGAGGACACCTGGCAGATGCCGCCGCCGATGTCTTCGGACAGTTCGCCGCGGACGATGACGGGCGCCCGCAAGTAGCCTTTGGCAGCGCTGCGGATGCCGACTACTTGATTGAAGGAGAATTTCTCGCCCGGAAACACGACCTTGCTGTCGATCGCCTTGGCGGCCAGGCCGATGTTGTGGGCGCGGTTCCGGTTGCTTGGGTTGAAGTAGGTGGCGTACCCGCCGATCGCTTTCTCGCGGATGGAAGCGATCAATTCGGTATCGACTTTGGCGTAATCGGGCAGAAGGGGCGCTTCGACGGACGCGGGCTCTCCGCCGTAATAGAAAGCTTCGAATTGTTCCATGAACGCGTCCCGGTTCAGCCGATGTCCCGTCCGTTCCGGCACGATGCGCCCGTCGGGCCCGATGACGGCGTCCACCGGCGAGGTCCGGACGGCTTTGTCGACACGGCCGGCGAACGCCTCCAGCTGCCGGGCATCAACCAGCGGAACTGCGGGCAACGTATAATCAGAGCGTTTGGCCTGAGCGACCGTTTTTCCCTCGTGGGTCACCGACAGGAGAACGTCCGGGATCGGAGCGTTCGCTCCCGAGGTATGCTGAAGCCAGAAGGCAAGGCCGGCCATCACGATCCATTTCATAAGTTCGCACCTTCTTTACCGCGGCGATGGCGTCCGGATTTCAAGATCATAGCATGTCCGGACCGGCGCCAACTTATCAGGACGGAGGAAGCATCCCATGCGTTTCGTAAATTTTGCCGTCGCCGCGCTATTGCTTGCGGGAGGGATGGCACTGCCGGCGAAGACTTCCGCATCCGAACCGGTCTGGCTGTCCGTTCGCGCCAGTCCCCGCGCAGTCTACGAAGCAGGCGAAGCCTGGAACGATGCCGGCTTCGGGCGGGCACTCGCGAAGGCGGAGACGGCCGGCACCGCGAGCAGGCCGGAGCTGACGGATCTGTACGTTCGCTGGAACAACCGCGAGTTCCGGGCGGAGACGTCGGGCGATCTGTGGGAAGAACAAACCGGCAGAAGGCTTGTCCTGCCTCCGGACCAGCGGGCAAAGCTGGGGAAGGAAGCGAAGGCGCTGCGCGGCAAGCTGTACGGGGAACGAATCTCCTGGACGCGGGCGAAGCAAATCATGCCGCGCAAAAGCTTTCTGACCGTCCGCGACATCGAGAGCGGTCTTTTCTTCCGGGTCCAGCACCGGGCCGGAAGGGACCATGCGGACGTTCAACCGGTGTCGAAGCAGGATACCGCCGTGATGAAGGAAATTTACGGCGGCGCGTGGAGCTGGCGGCGCCGGGCGATCGTCGTCGAAGCCGGGGGAGGACGATGGGCGGCTTCGATGAACGGGATGCCGCACGGCGGCGACGGCATTCCGGGCAACGGCTTTTCCGGCCACTTCTGCATTCACTTCGATGGAAGCTCGACGCATCGGTCGGAAGAGCCCGATCCGGCTCACCGGATGATGATCTACAAGGCGGCGGGCCAGCCGCGCGCCTTCCTGCAGACCGCCGAACCGGCTCAGCTCGCGCAAAGTCTGGTCGAGGCGATGAACCAGCACGACGGGGAGTGGGTCCGTCTCCTGCTCGAAGGGGTGGATCGCACCGAAGCCGAGCAGGCGGAACGGTTGGCAAGCCGGCTGGTCGCGATTCGGCTCGTTCGGCTGCATATTTCCGAAAAGGAGTCGGGGCCGCTGACGGCGCTGGGCGAAGCGGAGGCGGACTGGCAGCAGGAGGGAGGTGGCAAGCGGAGCTCCGGGCTGACGTTCCGGTACGTTCGCCCTTCGCCGCTTGATCCCTGGCGCCTGGACGAGCTTGTCCTCCATCGGGCTTAAAGCAAAAACTCCCCCGGCCGGCAGCGCAACCGGCAGCCGCCGAGGGAGTCGCTTATCGTCCAGGCCAGGTCACGCTTTAAGTCCGCCGAGCAGCGGCATAATCGTTTTGACCATATTCATCCCCATCTGAATCACCGGCAGCGCCTTCGACATAAACCCCATCAAATCCGTCAAGCTGCCCAAGCCTCCGAAAAGTCCTCCTGCAGCCGCTCCTCCCGCCGCCGCTCCTCCTGCCGCAGCGGCTTCGGCTTCTTCAACCAGCGCGGATATGCGGGCAAGCTGCCGGCGGGAAGGGCCGGATGCGGGCATTCTGCCGCTGCCGGGCAAGCCGGAGAGCACAAGCTGCCCGTCGCGGACGCCGCGGACCCAACCGACGTAATAGCGTCCGTCCCGAAGAACGACGCACACGGGACCCCCGGTAGGCGCGGCGGGTTTCTTCGGCGCTCTGCTTTTCGATTTGACCGCCATTACCGTTCACCTCGCTTTCCATGATGTACAGGATATGCCAAAAGGCGTGACGGCGCTTGTACGTTCGTCTGTATCCCAAAAGTTTGCGGCCCTCCTCTTTTTTCCTGTATCCTGAACCTAAACGAAGCTGACAAGGAGAGCGGCCATGATCAAGATCGTGTTCCTGAGGCATGGACAGAGCGTCTATAATTTGGAAAACCGGTTCACCGGCTGGACCGACGCCGACTTGTCCGAGCAGGGCAAGCAGGAAGCCCGCCGCGCGGGAGAAATTCTGAGGTCGAACGGTTACGCGTTCGATTCGTCCCATTGCTCCTTGCTCACCCGCGCGATCCGAACGCTGTGGATCGTTCTGGACGAGATGGGACAGCTCTGGATTCCCGTCTCCAAATCGTGGATGCTGAACGAGCGGCACTACGGAGCGCTGCAAGGATTGAACAAGGCGGAAACGGCGCGGAAGTTCGGCGACGAGCAGGTAAAGCTGTGGAGAAGGTCGGTGAGCGTGCGTCCTCCGGCGCTCTCTCCGGATGACCCCCGCTGCGAGCGGCTTGATCCGAGATATCGGGGAATCGAGAGCTCCGTGCCGCTGACGGAAAACCTGGACGATACGGGCGAGCGCGTTCTTCGCTATTGGCAGGAGACGATCTCTCCCGAGCTTCGCCAGGGCCGGAAGCTGATCGTATCCGCGCACGGGAACACGCTGCGGGCGCTCGTTCGATACTTGGACCGGCTTCCGGAAGACGGCGTCGTCGACCTGAACATTCCGACCGGCGTTCCTCTCGTGTACGAGCTAGACGAGGAGCTCCGTCCGCTCCGGCATTATTATCTGGCTGGGGAAGGCGCGATGCCGGACGGAGAATGAGGCACCTTCTGCCGGGCGGGGCAAGCGCCGTCAGTCGCCGTAATGCTGGCGGAAGACGGTCGGCGTCATGCCGGCCACGCGGCGGAACGTGCCGACGAAGTGGCTGAAATCCTGAAAGCCGACGTCCGCCGCGATGTCCTTGACCGCGCGTTCGCGACGGTGAAGCAGCAGCTCCTTCGCTTTCTGGATTCGGAATCTCAGCAAATATTGGTAAGGGCTGATGCCCAGGCTTTTGCGGAAAAGCGTATGCAGGCGCTGGGGGCTGACTCCCAGCGTATCCGCCATCAGCGGAAGTCCCAGATCGGGGTCGGAAAATCTCTCTTCGATCATTAGATATACGGGCGTGAGCCGCTCATGCTCGCGGGACAGCGAGAGCTGGCCGCTCGCTTGCCCGTGCTGCTTGAGCAGCGTCAGGAACGTATACACCTCGAGCGCTCCGTTCAGCCCCGCGAAATCGAAGCTGTACCGGCATTTCTCCTCGTATTGATCATGAATTTGGGACAGCGGGCATTGCTCGTCCCAGCTCAGCGCCTCCATGCGATGCAGCTCCAGCGAAGCCGTGATCGGGTTCGCCAGCGCCCCGTCGAACGTCAGATACCACGTCGACCAGAATTCCGTCAGCGGATGATAGCGGTGCGGCACGTCCGGCCGCAGCAGCACGCCTTGACGCGGCCCCAGCCGATACGTCCGGCCGAGCACCGTGAACTCGCCGGCGCCTTCGATCGTATGCAGCCAATGAAAGCCGTCGAACCCCGACTCGCGGGCGATCGCCGTCTGGTGCTTCGTACAGCCTACGGAGGTCAGATGAAGCGGCAGCTGCTCGCTCCATCCGGTCGTAACGAAGTGCCTGGAATACGCCTCTGGCATGCGAATCCTCGCTTTCATTTTCCCCTATTGAATTTGAGTTATCTTATATATTAATCGTATTTTCGTTCCGCTACAATGAGAGCGTAAATTGGTTTTTCTCCTATAATACGGCGATTGGAGCGTGAACGGATTGACGGTCAAACTAGGATTTGTCGGCACCGGAGGCATCGCGAGTTTCCATATCAAGAACCTGGTCCAGATGGAAGGGGTCGAGCTTGCGGCCTTCTTCGACACGGATGCGCAGCGCGCGCAGAAGGCGGCGTCCGAGCATGCGGGCGCGAAAGCGTTCTCGAATTTGGACGAGATGCTCGACGGCTCGAAGCTGGACGGCTTGTATATCTGCGTCCCCCCGATGGCGCACGGCGAGGCGGAATCCAAAGCGATCGAACGCGGGCTGCCGTTTCTCGTCGAGAAGCCGCTCGGCCTGGACCGCGGCGTTCCGGAAGAGATCGCGCGCCGCGTCGCGGAGAAGAAGCTGCTCACCGCGGTCGGCTATCATTGGCGCTATAACGATACGATGGCGGAAGCGAAGAGATTGCTCGCGGAGAGCCGGACGGGCATGGCGCTCGGCTACTGGATGGGCGGCATGCCGATGGTTCCTTGGTGGCGGGTGATGAAAGGCTCGGGCGGCCAATTCGTCGAGCAGACGACGCATATCGTCGACCTGCTTCGCTTCCTGTGCGGCGAAGTGACGGAAGTGTACGCGGCGTACGCGCTTCGGGACATGGACCGGCAAGTGCCCGGCACCGACGTTCCCGACGTCGGCACCGTCACCTTCAAACTGGCGAGCGGAGCGGTGGCCACGGTCTCGAACACTTGCCTGCTGCCGGTCGGTCATCATGTCGGTCTCGACGTGTATACCGATCGCGGCGTTCTGGAGGTGCGCGGCAACGAACTGAAGGACATTACGAAGACGGAGACGAGATCCGTGCGGAACGTCTCCAACCCCTACTATGTCGAAGACGAGGCGTTCGTCCATGCCCTGCGGACGGGAGACTCCTCGCGCATTCTGTCCGACTATGCGGACGCCCTGCTCACGCATGAAGTGACCGTTGCCGCGAACGAATCCGCGGCCGGCGGCAAGCCGGTGGCCATCTCGTCCGGCGCAAAGGAAGGTGCGGGCGCATGAAGTTTTCTCTTTGCATCGGAGCATACAGCGGCAAGGACGAGGTATATCACCTCGAGAAGATCAAGGAGCACGGCTTCCACGGCCTCGAGTATTACGCCTGGTGGAATCTGAAGGACCTGAAGGCGACGGCGCGCGAGCAGGAGCGGATCGGCGTCGGCATCAGCGCCACCTGCACGAAATTCATCAGCCTGGTGGACGAATCGCTGCGCGACGATTACCTGCAAGGCGTCCGCGATACGATCGAGGCTTGCCGAATTCTCGGCGTGACGTCCGTCATCTCCCAGACCGGCAACGTGCAGGACGGCGTCCCCCGCGACCGGCAGCGCGAGACGATGATCGAGACGCTGAAGCGGGCCGCGCCGCTGCTTGAACAAGCCGGCATCACCCTGGAGGTCGAGCCGTTGAACGGCCTGGTCGACCACCCGGGCCATTTCCTGCAGCGCTCGGACGAATCGGTCGAAGTCGTCGACCGGGTCGGCAGCCCGAACGTGAAGCTGGTGTTCGACGTGTACCATCAGCAGATCACCGAAGGGAACGTCATCCGCAACGCGATCGGCTATCTGGACCGGATCAACCACTACCACATCGCCGACAACCCGGGCCGCAAGCAGCCGGGCACGGGCGAGCTGAACTACGTCAACATCCTGAAGGCGATCAAGGACACCGGCTTCGGCGGTTTTGTCGGTCTCGAATGCGGCTACACCATCGATACCGACGAAGCGATCCGTCAATTCAAGCGCGACGTGCTCGCTCCTGTGTTGGGCTAATCCGGCGAAAGAGGCTTGCCCGATCTTCAAGTCAAAGCCCGCTGCGCCGAAGCAGCGGGCTTTGCTGACGGGCTTGCTGCCGAATCCCGTCGTTTGGATGCCATTTGGCCTTATTTGCCTGCTTTCCGCCGAAATTCCCTTCGCTCAGAATCGGGTTAGTACCCGGGTTCCTGAGCGAGGGGGATTTCGAAGAAAAGAGCTAATCGAAGGAGATAGAGGGGGATGAGAGCGCAAGCAGCATTCGGCGTTCATCAATCGGCGGAGCTCATGATTGAACGAACGGGATTGCGACCGGAGCCTCGTTCGATGGTCAACTTGTTTTGGATGTCTCCTGTTTCTCCGTCACGGTGCCGTCGGGTCCGATCGTGGCGTTGAAGGAGATCTTGTTCAGCTTCGCGTAGGTCGCCGCATTGAATTTCGCGTCCATCAGGCTCGGCTGCGTATTCCGGATCAGGGCGGGCGTCACTTGGGCCTCTACTTGGCCGTCCGGCGCGAACGACAGCTTCGCGATCATCGTCGTGTTCGTCAAAGCGCTTCCGGCGGTAAAGACGAAGTTGCCGAGCGAATAGAAGATCGGTTTTCCCTTATACCATTCGATCCCCTGCAGACAGTGGCTGTGAGCGCCGATTACCGCGTCGGCCCCCGCGTTGATGAACGCTTTCGCGT
The DNA here is from genome assembly GCF_014212055.1 of Cohnella zeiphila. Taxonomy (GTDB): domain Bacteria; phylum Bacillota; class Bacilli; order Paenibacillales; family Paenibacillaceae; genus Cohnella; species Cohnella zeiphila. Next base: position 17,939 of record NZ_JACJVO010000065.1, read on the forward strand.
ATTCCCTCGCATAAGCTTCCGGGTACTCCTTGCGCTCCTTGTTCCAATGGATGTATACGATCGTAACGTCCGACGCTTCCTCCGTTTTCTTAAGATAGCTCAACATCGGCTCCATGGAATAGCCTTGGGCGATGCCCGGCTTGTTCGCCCCCGCATACCAGCTTCCATCCGGAAGAACCCGGCTGATTCCGAGAATGGCGACTTTCCGGCCGCGAACTTCCTTCACGAACGGCTGGAACGCTTGCTCCGTATTGTTGCCGGCTCCCGTATGCCCCAGCCTATAAGCGTCGAGGTTCGCGAGCGTGTCCTGAAGAGCGGCGGTGCCGTAATCCATCGTATGGTTGTTGGCGACGGTCACTCCGTCGAAGCCGGCGTCGACGAGCCCTTGCAGCGACTCCGGCCGCGACCGGAACGTGAACTGCTTGTCCTGCGGCGTTCCCCGTTCCGAGACGGACGTCTCCAGGTTGCCGAACGTGACGTCCGCGTCGGCCAATGTCTCGGCGGTCTTCGCGAAAGGATAGCCGACGCCGTATTTGCGGATGTTGGTGTCGACCGTGCTTGCCAGCAGCATATCGCCGACAAGGTTTACCGTAACCGGAACCTCCGGTTCTTCATCGGAATCGGAGGCGGCCGTGCCGGCCATCGCCTCCTCCGACATCGAATCGGCGACCGATGCGGGACTGCGGAAACGTTCCGATATCGCGCCGGCGGGAAAAGCGATCAGAAGCGACAACAACATCGTCAGAAACATCCGCATAGACGATCCGTCAATGGATGATCAGCGATCGAACGGCGCTGTGCAGGCTGCGGGCGATGACCTCGGACATGCCCATGACGACGTGAAGCCGGGTGCTCTGCAGCACGTAATGGTCCAGGAAGCCGCCGATGTTGACGACTCCGGACAGGTGGATGTCTCCGACCGGGGCGAGCTTCTTCTGTACGCCGGCGCCCGGATGGATCGGTCCGTCTCCGGCTTGAATATATCCGACGCTGGAGGACTTGCCGAGACAGGCGTCGATTCCGATAATAAAAGGGTGGGGAACCTCGCGCCGCACGCGCTCGAGCGTAGACTCCAGGTTGAGCGCGTGAACGGGGTCCGCCAGCGTGCCGAACAGCTCGAAGGCGCCGCTGCGGTATTTGCTTAGCGCAGTGCCGGTGAGCGGTCCGAGAGAATCTCCGGTGGAACGGTCGGTGCCGAGACAGACGACGACCAGCCGCTGCCCGGGAAGCAGCGAACGGAAGTAGCCGCCGAGACGCTCGGACAATTGAGAGGAAGCTGCCGGATCCGTATAAAGCACGTTCAGGTGGACGGGACGAGCAGGGTTCGATAGCATCGCTGCAGCTCCTTTTCCGGTGGGCAATTTGGTTTAAGAAAAGGATACGTAACGTAACCGGAAAAGTCTGTCTAATCGTATCGCCGCGCAGTGGTCCCGGAGACTCGTTTTTAGCAGGGCTGCGGGGCCGCCCTTGTCGAACGGCCGGCAGAAAAACGGGAATTCCCGCGGCAAAACCGCGAATGAACGGGAGGAGATTCGATATGAACTTCATCGAGAAAAGACTGGACGAGCTGAACCGCTATCGTCCGGATCCGACCGCTCCAGGCGATTTGGACGCGTTCTGGGAGCGTACGCTTCGGGCGTCGGCGGCCAAGCCTCCGCAGGGCACGAGGACGCAAACGGCAAGTCTCTCCCCGTATATGACGGTCTATCGGGTCGAATACGAAGGGTATGACGAGACGCCGATTCGCGGCTGGTACGTGCTTCCCGCGTTTGCGGGCGAGCGGGATTTGCCGTGCATCGTGCTTTTTCACGGATATAGCGGAAGCAAAGGCTACCCCGAGCAGTATGCGGATCTGCTCCTGATGGGCTACGCGGTGTTCGCCATCGACGTGCGCGGCCAAGGCGGGGAAACGGGCAATCTGCTGCCGCAATCGTTCGGCATGACCAAGGGCTGGATCTCCCAGGGATTGCTCGATCCGGAGACGAGCTACTACAAGGCGATCACGGTCGACGCCGTGCGGGCGTTGGAGTGGGCGGCGCAGCAGCCGGAGATCGACCCGGCGCGGATCGTGGCGGCGGGCGCCAGCCAGGGCGGAGGACTTGCCCTGATCTCGTCCGCGCTAAGCGGAATCCCTTGCAAGACGGTCGCGGACATCCCGAACATGTGCCATATGGATTACGGCATCCTGAATTCGACGGGCTCGCTGACGGAAGCGGCCGCGTTCGTCTCTATGCATCCCGATAAGCTGGAGCAGGTGCTGCAGACGCTCAGCTACTTCGACATGCTGAACTTGTGCTGCCGGCTGAGCCGCCCGGTGTTCGTCTCGCTCGGCTTGAAGGACACCGTCTGCCTGCCGGAGACGATCTTCGCCGTCTACAACCGGATCGCCGCGCCGAAGGAACTGCAGGTCTATCCGTTCAACGGCCACTATACGAGCGGTGACCATCTGCGGCGAGTCATGCAATTTCTGAACGGTTAATCGTCCGGCGGTCGGAATGGCGGGAGCCTCTTGACATCCGCTACTGTAACTACTATTATTACAGTACAGACGGAAACAGTTTCCGTTTTGCAAACGGCAGTTGCTTAAATTCCGACGAAGGCGGTGGAAGATCATGAACTTTGAAGTAGGAGATTGGGTAACCGGCCGGACGGGCCGGGGCGAGCTGGTACACGGGTACATCGAAGCTCTGCAGCCCCTTCAGGGGAGCGTGGTCGTCCGCGTGATCCAGTCGGATCGCGAAGCCGCGGTCGGTCGAGGGGTTCCGGTCCGGAACGCGGCGGTTCGCAAGCTGCCGGATTATACGGCCGAAGACGAGAACGGACTGAACGAGTTGATCGAGCTGGCGCTGCAGACCCGCGACGAGACGTGGTTCCGGGAACTCACGGGCAAGCTGGCCGCTTTGAAGGACCGTTCGTCCCGTTCCGCCGAGACGATCGAGATCCCGCAGGCGATCCGCAACAGGCTCGGATCCCGGCTGCCCCATTGAACGCGTTCCCATACCGGAGATAGTCAAGAGTCAGGCAACCAACCAGGCGCAAGCGGCCTGGTTGTTTTTTTATGCGTTGACCCGAATGACGGGCGGAGCAAAGGGGCACAAGAAGGCATAGCGCCGCAACCTTTTCCGGCATCGCGCCGTTTAGGAGGATGTCGGCGATGTAGAGCCGGCAGGACGGAACGGAAAGGAGTTTTTCAGATGAAAAAACGATGGATTTTGGCGGTGACCGCGGCCGGTCTGCTCGGCACGACGGCCGCCGCGAGCGCCACCGGCTTGATCGAGAAAGTGTCGGGCGTCATTCGCAACGACGTCACGGTGACGGTCGACGGCGGGTCGACCGGCATGAAGCCGGTATTTATCAACGGGCAAGCTTATTTGCCGGTCCGCGACGAAGCGGAGGCGCTGGGCTACGAAGCGAGCTACAACGCAAAGGACAAGCAGTTGGAGCTTCATAAGGCCGGCGGCGAGGAAGCGGCCGAATACGCCCGGATCTCCGGCGTCATTCAGAAAGTCGAGGCGGCGGATGGCGGCGCGGTCCGAATCGATGCGATCGGCAACGGCAACGCCCACTGGATCATTCTGACCGCCGACAAGGATACGGTTATCAAGGATTCCGAAGGCAACGCCTTCGCCGCCGGCGATCTCAAGGCGGGAATGCAGCTGACGGCGGAATACGGCCCGGTCGTCGCGATGAGCTATCCCGGCCAATCGCACGCCGCTTCGATTACGGTCGGTATGCAAACGCTGATTCGCGAGGACGTCGTGAAGGCGGTCGAGAAGAAAGACGGCGGCTGGCAGGTCCAGTTCGGCGAACGGACGGCAGACGGAGCTTCCGAAGGCGCGTTGACGCTGAACGCCGGCAAAGAGACCGTCCTGCTCGACTCCGAAAGGCAGCCGGTCAAATGGGAAGACCTCGCTCCCGGCACGAAGGTAAGAGCTTATTACGGTCCGATCATGACGAAGAGTCTCCCGCCGCAAAGCCCGCTTCACGTGCTGGTGGTGCTGTCCGGCACCGGCTCCGGCCCGGATTCTTCCGCGGAGACGCCGTAACCAGAAGCAAGCCCGAGAGCGGCTGCCTTGCCGCCTCGGGCTTTTTTGCGCCGTTGCCGATTCATGGCTCCCGCCGCAGCGTGAACACCGCGATCTCCGGCTTGACGCCGAAGCGCAGCCGGAGCCGGGTCGTGCCAAGGCCGCGGTGGACATAAAGCCGGTACGGCCGGGAGTCGCGCCGCCGGGACGCGATCTCGTAGCTGCCGGCGAGATACTTCCGGCCGTATCCGGTGCGGATGATCGCGCCGAGCAGCGGGAGCGATACTTGACCGCCGTGGCTGTGTCCGGACAGTTGAAGGTCGATCGGGTAGGCGGTCAGCTCGTCGGCGGCATCGGGCTCGTGAACGAGCAGCAGGTGGAACGCCTTCTCCGGCAGTCCGGACAGCGTCCGCTTCGGATTCGGGCGCCCGCGAACGTAGTCGTCCAAGCCCGACACCGTGATGGCGTCGCCGTTCGGCTGCGCGATCCGGCACGTCTCGTTCACCAGCACGCGAAATCCGCCCTGCTCCAGCAGCGGACCCGATTTTCGCGTGACGCGGCTGATGCCGAAGTCGTGGTTGCCGTACACGGCGAACTTGCCGAGCGGAGCTTCCATGCGCGACAGATGCGGAACGACCGAAGGGTCGCCTTCCCACCCTTTGCGCCGCGCATCGTACAGATCGCCGGTGAACACGAGGATATCGGGCGAAAGCCCGTTCACGAGATCAACGAGGCTTTCGAATTCCCGCAATGGATGGAAAGGGCTGATATGCGTGTCGCTCACCTGGACGATCCGTACGCCGTCGAAGCCGGCGGGAACGAACGGCGAGCGGATTTCATGGCGGGTCACGACCCGCCGGCGGGGCTCGACCGCATACGCATAATAGAGAAAAATCAGAACGATAATGACGAGCGCCGGCCCGATCCACGACACGTCGGCTTCCCCTCCTCTGGCGTGAGCTTCAAACGTTCTTTAGTAGCGTAGCAGAAAATGCGCCGCCAAACAAAATCGAAGACTTTCGGCCGCTTGCAATTCCGCGATCTAGGCGCATACTGGAATAGAATTCATTTTATTCGCCGCAGAGGAGGACTATGGCAACATGGCTCTGATTCAATGCCGCTTTTTCTCGGAGGTTCTCGGGCTCAGCACCTCGATGACCGTCATTCTTCCTCAGCAGACGCTCGGGCAGATCGGAATGAGCGGAACGGCCCGGGGAGACAAGCATCCGACGCTGTATTTGCTGCACGGTCTGTCGGACGACGACTCGATCTGGCTGCGGCGCACGTCGATCGAACGCTATGTCGCCGGCCTGGGGCTCGCGGTCGTCATGCCGAACGTCCATCGGAGCTTCTATACCGATATGGAGTACGGAGGGCGCTACTGGACGTTTCTGTCCGAAGAGCTGCCGGCCGTCGCGCGCTCGTTTTTTCCGCTGTCGGAAGCAAGGGAGGACAACTTTGTCGCCGGTTTGTCGATGGGAGGATACGGTGCGTTCAAATGGGCGCTTCGCCATCCGGATCGGTTCGCGAAAGCGGCCAGCCTGTCGGGCGTGACGGACATCGCCGGCCATCTCGAGGACGCCCCTCCGGACAGCCCGATCGGGCAAGTGGCCAGGCTGGTGTTCGGCGACCGTCCGGTTCGGGGAACGGCGGACGACCCGATCTGGCTGATGGAGCAAGCCGTCGCCTCCGGCGTCCCGCTTCCGGGATTGTACCAGGCTTGCGGCACCGAGGACTTTCTTTACCGCGAGAACGTCTCGTTCCGCCTGGCCTGCCAGAACGCCGGCTATCCGAACTATCTTTACGAGGAAGGTCCGGGCGGTCATTCGTGGGAATACTGGGACGAGCACATTCAGAAGGCGCTGGCCTTCTTTTTCCCGGAAAAGTAACCGGCGGACTATCCGAGCAGCGATAAAATCCAGGGAGTCGCGGCAAGCGTCACGAACGCGGTGAGCATCATGGCGATCGTCGCGATCGAACCGGTCGCTGCGTCATATTCGAGCGCCTTGCTGATGCCGGCCGAATGGGCGCTCGTGCCCAGCAGAATGCCGCGGGCGACCGGCGTGCGCATGCGCAGCGCCCGGACGATCGGCGGTCCCATCAGCAGGCCGAACAGGCCGGTAATCAGCGTGGCGACGGCGGTGACCGTCGGGATGCCGCCGACCAGCTGCGAGACGCCGACCGCGATCGGCGTCGTCGCGGAGCGAGGGGCGAGGCTGTCGGTCACGTTCGGCTGGAGATCGAACAGTCGGGCCAGCCCGACGGACGTGACGATGGCCGAGACGGCGCCGCAGCCGGCGCCGGCCGCGATGGCGGGCGCATGCTTGCGCAGCACGTCGATATGCTTGTAGAGCGTCACGGCGAGCGCGACGGTGGCCGGCTCGACGAGATCGCTGAGCCAGCCGGCTCCCTTGTCGTAGTTATCGAAGCTGACGCCGCTGCATAAGAGAATCGCGATCAGAACGGCCGGCGTCACGAGCAGCGGGGTCAAGTAAATTTTGCCGAAAACGCGGTAGAGCCGCTTCGCCAACAGGTAGACGGCAACGGTAACCGCCAGCCAGAAGAAGGCGTTCATCCTTGCATCTTCCTTTCGCGTCCGGCGGCGACGCGGCCGCCGACCCAACCGGAGACGATCATCACGATCGCCGTGCTGGCCGCGATCGTCAGGACGATCCGCCAGCCGCTGGCGGCGATCAGGCTGCCGTAATCGACGATGCCGACCGCGGCGGGAACGAAGAACAGCAGCATCTCCGCGAGCAGCCACTTGGCGCCGAGCTCGACCCATTCCAGGCGCAGGATGCGCAGCTTGAGCAGAGCGAACAGCAGGGCGATGCCCGCCACGCTGCCCGGGACCGGCGCATGCAGCCAGGCGACGAGAAGGTCGGCAGCCTTCGCGAACGCGACGAGCAGCGCGATCTGCGCCGCCGTTTTGCCCCAATGGAGCGCCTGCCTCATGTTCAACATCCCCTTTCCTAGACAGAACCAGTATACGGCTCGGTTCATTATGCGTAAAATGAATATATTGAATGATTTACATTCTCTTTATCTATGATAGGGGAATCTTATGGACATCCGTCATTTGCAATGCGTATCCGAGATCGTCCGCCTGAACAGCTTCACGAAAGCGGCGGAGGCGCTTCACGTCACCCAACCGACCGTCAGCAAGATGATCAAAAACCTGGAAAGCGAGCTGCGCATCGATATTTTCGCGCGCGACGGCAAGCGGATCAAGCTGACCGACGCCGGGGAAGCGATGCTTCGGCACGCCGGTCCGATCCTGCAGTCCTTCGACGATCTGCTGACCGAGCTGCACGATTTGACCTATCTGAACAAGGGAAGCATCCGGATCGGGCTGCCGCCGATGACAGGCTCCGGCTTCTTTCCGGCCGTAATCAAAAGCTTCCAGGAGCGCTACCCGGGCATCGCCATCAAGGTGACGGAAGACGGAGCGCGGAAAGTCGAGGAGGGGATCGCGGAAGGGATGCTGGACGTGGGCGTCGTGCTGCTGCCGCTGGACGAAGAGCTGTACGATTCGTTCCCGATCGTGGACGACCGGCTCCGGGTCGTGCTTCATCCGGACCACAAGCTGGCCGGTCGCAAGCGGATCGAGCTTGCGGAGCTGGCGGACGAGCCGTTCCTGCTGTTCAACGACCATTTCGCGCTTCACGAGCTCATTCCCCGCGAGTGCCGCGCAGCCGGATTCGAGCCGCACGTCGCCTTCGAGAGCTCGCAATGGGACTTCCTCGTCGAATCGGCGGCGGCCGGGCTCGGCGTCACGCTGCTGCCCGAGACGATCTGCCGTTCGATCGATCCGGCGAAAGCGCGCACGGCAGAGCTCGTTCATCCGATCATTCCCTGGCGGCCCGCGATGGCATGGCGAAGGGACGGTTATATCTCGCTGGCGGCGCGGGAGTGGATCCGGTTCGCGCGGGCGGCTTTCGAATCGGCGCGGTCGTAACGGCACGGCAACGAAATCCTCGGTTTGTTCATATTCCGTTCAAAAAAGGCTGGTATAGTCGAAGGCAGAAGATAGAAGGGGAGTGATCCGGTGAGAGAATGTCTGGATGTTCGCAGGGCCGTCTTGTATGTCGGGTTCGCCACGATATTGTTCGCCTTGATCACGATGTGGCCCCATTAGCGGGGCGGAAGCGCGAAGCCGATTCTCCGGCGCGGAAGGAAGCCGGAGAATCGGCTTCGTTTGCTTTTGGGGGAAGGGTTGCACGTCATAGCCCGAAGGAATGAATGTAATGCCAAAATTTCATCGCCCGGCCGCGCGGAAATCGTGTATCATTCGGGTAACACTCGTTAAGGAGAGACCGCAATATGACTCCCGCCCCGTTGTCCCGCAAGCAAACGATCCTCGGCTTGCTTTTCCTTGTCATCATGTGGGGCGTCAACTGGCCCCTATCCAAATACGCGCTTCGTTTCACGCCGCCGCTGTTGTTCGCGGGCCTGCGCACGCTCGTCGGCGGCCTGCTTCTGATCGCCGTCGCTCTGCCGCGTCGGAGGATACTCCGCTGGAGAGAGACGTGGCGCATCTACGTAATGTCGGCTTTTCTGAGCATCGTGTTTTATTACGGGTTCCAGACGGTCGGCCTCAAGTATATGCCCGCCGGGCTGTTCTCCGCCATCGTCTTCCTGCAGCCGGTGCTGCTCGGCCTGTTCGCCTGGCTGTGGCTGGGCGAGCGGATGTACGGGCTTAAGGTCGTCGGCCTGCTGCTCGGCTTCGCCGGCGTGGCCGCGATGAGCGTCGGCGGACTGGAGGGGGGCGTGTCCGGCATAGGCATCGTGCTGGCGCTCGCTTCCGCCTTGAGCTGGGCGCTGGGCACCGTGTACGCCAAACGTTCGACGGCGAAGGCCGACCCGCTGTGGATGACCGCCATGCAAATCTCGATCGGCGGCGTCGTGATGCTCGGATACGGCTCCGCCACCGAACCATGGCCCGGCATCCGCTGGACCGGTTCCTTTATCGCCGACACGCTGTTCATCTCCGTCTTCGTCATCGCGCTCGGCTGGCTCGTCTACTTCAAGCTGATCGGCTCCGGCGAAGCGACGAAGGTCGGCTCGTTCACGTTCCTGATCCCTGTCGTCTCCATCGCCTGCAGCGTGATGTTCCTGAACGAGCGGATCACCTTGAACCTGGTGCTGGGCATCGTGCTTATCGTCGCCAGCATCCTTCTCGTCAACGTGAAGCCGAAGCGGCTGAAGAACGCCTCTTCCTGAAGACGGCCCTTTTCGCCCGGGCGGCGGCTTCCGGTCTGTGGTAGAATGATAGCCGAAGATTCGAAGCGATAAAGGAGAGCGTCCATGGCAGGCAAATTTTACGTCGTCTGGGAAGGCGCGACCCCCGGCGTCTATGCGAGCTGGCCCGAATGCCAGGCGCAGGTGAACGGCGTCGTCGGCGCCAAGTACAAGTCCTATCCCTCGCGGGCGGAAGCCGAACGGGCGTACCGGGAAGGCTGGAAGAAGCATTGGGGCAGCGGCAAACCGGGCGGCTCCGCCGGTGCGAAAAGCGCGTCGGGAGCCGCGCGGGCAAGCGGAACGGCGGCGTCCCGATCCGGGGCCGGCGGGTCGGCTTCGCGGGAGATCGACTACGACAGCATCTCGGTCGACGTCGGAACGCGGGGGAATCCCGGTCCGGTGGAGTACAAGGGCGTCGATACGCAGACGGGAGACGTGCTGTTCTCCTGCGGGCCGATTCGCAAAGGCACGAACAATCTCGGCGAATTTCTCGCCATCGTGCACGCGCTGGCTTACTTGAAGAAGAACGGCAGCGCCAAAACGGTGTACAGCGATTCCCGCACCGCGCTCAAATGGCTGAGGGACAAGCAGGTGGTCACGACGCTGGCGCGGGACGAGTCGACGAAGGAGATCTGGGAGCTGGTCGACCGAGCGCTTCATTGGCTGCGGACGAATACCTACCCGAATAAAGTGCTCAAATGGCAGACGGAAGAGTGGGGCGAGATCAAAGCCGACTACGGGCGAAAATAAATTCAGCCGCCGAACAGCCTGAATTTCTTGCGCTTTTTCGACCGGGAGGCGGTTCCGGCTTCCGGTCGCGCAGGCTCCGGCACGGCCGGCTTCGAATCCGCATCCCGGGAAACGGCGGACTGCCGCATTCCCTCTACGGCGTCGGATAACAGAACGACCATCCGCCGCAGCTCCTCCAGCTCTTGCCGCTGCTGGTAGAGCTGGGCGGTGACGACCTCGTCCGCTTTTTGGGCGACCGCGCGTTCGAGGTGATCGACGCGAAGATGAAGCATGTCCATGTCGGGCGGGAGCGCGGCGCTTTCCGTTCTGCCCGCTGGCGTCGCTTGCTTTCCGGGCAGTACGATTTTGTCCAGCTGAACGCCGCGGCGAACTTCCTCTTTGATTTTTTCCAGCAGCTTGAATTCTTGCTCCGTGAACAGATAATGTCCCAGCCGGTCTTTCGGGAAAACATTCGGAAAGCAGGCGACCCATCGCTTGAGCGTCGACTGGCTGATCCCCAGCCGCTCGGCGATTTCTTTCGTTCCCAGGCTCATGCTCCTCACTCCTTGCCCGATTCTATCGGTACGAATTCGAGGCTCGGAGAGGATTCCCTGCCGGGGCGACAAAGGTGCCTCTCATTCGGCAAAAGAAGTTCCGATTCGCGCCGCCCGTCAGTGGCTTCCCCGTTTTTTCCTGCGGGACAAACTTTGCAGCCGGCGGGCAATCGCCACGAGCAGCTGCAGATCCTCCTCTTCCAGTCCGGGCAGGCAGCCTGCCAGATCTTCAAGCAGGTTAAGGCGCGTCTTCTCCGTCGTTTGCCCGGCGACCGCTTCCCATCCGGAAGCCGTTTGCTCGAATTTACCGAGCAGCAGCCAGTCCAAGGAAACGGAGAATGTCTCGGCGATGGAGACCAGCGCGCGGGCTCCGGGAACCGTGGGGCGCCTTTCGCTTTCCCAATCCCCGACATTGCCGGCGGAAACGCCGATTTTTTCTCCGAATTCTGCCATGGATAAGTTGGATGCTTGGCGGATATGTTTGAGCCGTTGCTTGATCGTATGCATGGCGAGACCTCCGATGGGCAGTGCGATAATCGAATTTTCGATTAATAATGATTGAATTTGCACGAAAATACGTATATAATGGAATTTTGCAAGGGAATGATTTCCTTGGTTTGAATCGAATTATAACATGCTTAGACCGATCTCAAAGCCGATTATATAGAATCTTCCTTGCACGAAATGAACCAAATTCCATGAAACGACTGAGGGCCATGAAACTTCCGAAGCAAACAAACCCGCCCATCTTCATGAGAGGACAGGCGCAATTTCAATATTTGCGGGATTGGGTGCTTCCTTATTTGGAGAGAACCCGGCCGAACGAACTCCGAATCTGGTGCGCGGACGGCGGAGCGGGGGCTGATCCTTATACGCTGGCGATGCTGATCGCCGATTATTTCGCAGAAGACAAACCGTCGTGGCGCATCCGGATCACGGCGACGGAATCGTCGGGTCTCGCACTGGGCGAAGCCGAGCGGGGCGTATATGCCAACGAGAATTTGGTGCTGCTGCCGCCGCAGTGGATAGGCCGGTATTTCCGGCCGGTATCCGCGTTCGAATCGGCCGTAACGGACCCGGTCAAGGCGGACGTCCGGTTCGCGGCCTGCCCGCTGCATATGGAGGCGGTGCCCGGCAGCCTTCCGTTCGACATCGTCCTCTGCCGCAACATGCTGAGCGAATGCATGGACCGCGAACGGCTCGTCCGCCTGCTGCACGCGGCGACGGCGGAGGGGGGGTACCTGGTGATCGGCCCGACGGAGACGCTTAGTCCGAGAAGTTCCGGTTCTTTTCACTGCGAGATGCCATCGATTTACCGCAAGCGGGGCGCGGAACGGAGCGCCGTTCCGTCGCGGCCGCTGTCAATCTTCTGAGAAAATG